>CAVUCI010000016.1:0-77075 GCA_963740025.1 uncultured Alphaproteobacteria bacterium | reverse complement strand
GGTTCGAATCCTGTCTCCCCGACCAACCGGTTTCCCCACCCGATCCCGCGAAATCGTATGCACGCGAATCTGCGAGTGACAACGACTTGCGCGGCTGGCATCTCGTGGCGGATGTTCAGCCGGGCACCAGCATCGGCAATTCGGGGAGTATGACGACAATGGCATCCCAGGCATCTGCGGAACGCGGCGCTCCGCCCTCGACGGTCGGCGCATTCGCCAGCGTAACCACGTTGTTCTTTGCCTGGGGTTTCATCACGTCGATGATCGATCCGCTGGTCGCCGCGGTGAAAGGCATCTTCTCGCTTTCCAACGTCGAAGCGCAGCTGACCGCCTTCGCCTTCTTCATCGCTTATGGCGTTGTCTCTATCCCTGCTGCGATCCTCGTTTCGCGGCTTCGCGCGGTGCCCTCGATCGTGCTGGCCATCGGCCTGATGATCGGCGCGTGCTTCATCATCCTTGGGGCAAGCAACCTGGCGACATACGAGGGCGTGCTGCTAGGCCTGTTCGTCCTCGCGAGCGGGATCACGATCCTGCAGGTCGCGGCCAACCCGCTTGCCGCCGCACTCGGCCGGCCGGAGCGCAGCCATTTCCGCCTGACCTTCAGCCAGGCGTTCAATTCGCTCGGTACCGTCCTCGGCCCTCTACTCGGCGCAAAGCTGCTGCTCGAGCGGGTGGAGGTCGCCCCAGGCGCGCAGATCGGCGCCGAGGACCGCGCTGCCGCGCTCGCATCGATCGACACCAGTTTCCTGCTCATCGCCGGACTCCTCGCGGTGCTTGCCGCGTTCATCTGGCTATCGCGGCAGAGGATCGTCCGCGCGGCGCCGCACACCGCCGAGGCCCACGGTTTCGGCGCGACCTTGAAGGAAGTCGCCAGTTCGCGCTGGGCGCTCATCGGCGGGCTTGCAATCTTCCTTTACGTCGGGGCCGAGGTTTCGATCGGCACGCAAATGGCGCTCTACCTGCACTCGGATCAGAGCTGGGGTATCCCACTGCAGCGTGCCGGCTATTTCGTGAGCCTCTACTGGCTGGGTGCAATGATCGGCCGGTTCGCCGGTTCCGCCTTGCTCACCCGCATCCCCGCTTCGCGTCTCCTGGGCACATTTGCGATATTCAACGCCGTGCTGTGCCTGTTCGTCCTCGTCGTCGGCGGTGTGGCGGGCGGCTATGCCGCGCTCTCGATCGGGCTATTCAACTCGATCATGTTCCCGGTCATCTTCACGCTGACGCTCGAGCGCTCTTCCGCCTCGACCGAAGCCACTTCGGGCTTCCTGTGCACCGCGATCATCGGCGGCGCGCTGCTGCCGGTGCTGACCGGCGCGGTCGCCGACGCGACGACTTACGCCACCGCGTTCATAGTGCCGGCTTCATGTTATCTGGTGCTCGCGCTGATCGCCTTCGCCGCAGGGCGGGCGGCGCTGCGCACCGACGTGGAGGCTGCGCCTTCGGTCGGTCACTAGGATTGTCGCCGCCCGAGCGTCTTGGCCTCGTCAGAACGAGCGCGGCATTCCCAGAACGTGTTCGCCAACGTAGCTCAGGATAAGGTTCGAGCTGATCGGCGCGACCTGATAGAGCCGCGTTTCGCGGAACTTGCGCTCGACGTCATACTCGGCGGCGAAGCCGAAACCACCGAAGGTCTGCATGCAGGCATTGGCCGCCTTCCATGAGCTTTCCGCGGCAAGGTGTTTTGCCATGTTGGCTTCGGCCCCGCACGGCTGGTGCGCATCGAACAGGCGACACGCCTCATAGCGCATGAGGTCGGCCGCGCGCACTTCCATGTAAGCCTGTGCGATGGGAAACTGGATTCCCTGGTTCTTCCCGATCGGACGGTCGAAAACGACGCGTTCCTTTCCATATTCGGCAGCCTTCTCGACGAACCAGTAGCCGTCGCCGATACATTCGGCGGCAATCAGCGCGCGTTCGGCGTTGAGCCCGTCGAGGATGTAGCGAAAGCCCTTCCCTTCCTCTCCGATCAGGCTGGCGGCGGGCAGTTCGAGCCCGTCGAAGAACACCTCGTTGGTCTCGTGATTGACCATGTTGCGGATCGGACGGACTTCCATGCCGTGGCCGATCGCCTGATGCAGGTCGACGAGGAAAATCGACAAGCCGTCGGCTTTCTTCTTGACCTCGGCCAGCTGGGTGGTGCGGGCGAGCAGGATCATCAGGTCCGAATGCTGGATACGGCTGATCCAGACCTTTTGCCCATCGACGACGTAACTATCGCCCTTGCGCACGGCCCGGGTCTTGAGCTCGGCGGTGTTGGTCCCGGTCGTCGGCTCGGTCACCGCCATCGACTGCAGCCGTAGTGAGCCGCTCGCGATCTCGGGCAAGAAGCGCCGCTTCTGCTCCTCGCTGCCATGCCGCAGCAACGTGTTCATGTTGTACATCTGGCCGTGGCATGCGCCCGAATTGCCGCCCGCCCGGTTGATCTCTTCCATGATGATCGACGCTTCGGTGAGCCCCAGGCCGGCGCCGCCGAATTCTTCCGGGATGAGAGCCGCCATCCATCCGGCGCTGGTCAGGGCCTCGACGAATTCCTCGGGATAAGCGCGCGCTTCGTCTGCGGCACGAAAATACGCGTCGCCGAATTCACGTACGAGCGCGCGGACCGCGTCGCGGATTTCGGGATGGTCGGCGCGAGCGGCTGGTATCGTCATCGGGAGCGACCATTGCGGCGCTCCCGGCGCGACGTCAATTCGCAGTCTTGAGCGACCCCGCCTCGTTGGCGACGATTTCGAGCACCTTGGTCCAAGCGTCGACGTTCTGTGCCAGCTGCGCCGGATCGACCTTGTCGAGAGTGTCGTCGGGCGTGTGATGGAGATCGAAATAGCGGGTGCCGTCTTGGGCCAGGTCGATTACGGCGAGGTCCTGCGCTCTGATGATCGCACCCACGTCCGTGCCTCCCTCCACATCGCTACCGCCCTTGGCTACGATCCCGATAGGGTTGAGTGCCGCCGCAATGCGGCTCGCAAGTGCCGGGTTGCCCTCGCCGAAGTTGGTGCGGACGGCCCACACCCGGTCGGCGCCGAAATCGCTTTCCATCGCCAGCGCGTGCGGCTCGCCCGCGTGTGCCTTTGCATAAGCTGCACCGCCGTAGCCACCAAGCTCCTCGCTGCCCGCCCACAGCACGCGAATCGTGCGCTTCGTCCCGGCTTTGTGCGCGGCGAGCGCGGCTGCAGTCACGATGCCGCAACCCGAAGCATCGTCGATCGCGCCCGTACCAAGGTCCCAGCTGTCGAGGTGGCATCCGACAAGGATCATCGGCAGCGACGGATCGCTGCCCGGCAGATCGGCGATGACGTTGCCCGACGGCATGTTGTCCTGCGGATGGCTGGTAAGGGTCAGCGCGATCGTCATCGGCCAGCCGCGCGCTGCGGTACGGGCGATCAAGTCGGCGTCGGGATTGGAAACCGCGCCCGCCGGTATCGGCGTCGCGTCACCGAAGCTTGTCCCGCCGGTATGCGGGTTGCGATGGCTGTCGGTCCCGGCCGAGCGGATCACCGTGCCGACCGCTCCAAGCTTCGAGGCGATGGCCGGTCCCTGCCGCCGCACGCTGCCGTAAGGGCCATAGCCCGAGCCGTCCTGGTTCGCGCGCATCGCATGGTCGATGAAAGCGATCTTGCCTTTCAGCGAGCCCGCCGGCGCGGCCTTGAGCGCGTCGAGCGAGCCGAAATAGACCAGCGGCGCAGTAATCCCGTTTGCGGGGGTCGGCGCGCTCATGCCCAGCGCGGTAATGGCGAGCGGCTGCGGGACCGGCGCCACCAGCGAGGCGTGGTCGTCTCCGCGTACGAACCCGCGGATTGTGAACGGCTCGGTACGCACGTTCTGGAAGCCCAGCTCATTCAGCTTCTTCTTCGCCCATTGGCGTGCGGCGTCTTCGCGCGGCGAGCCGTCGAGGCGTGGGCCGACCTCGGTGGTCAGGCCCTCGGTAATGTCCCACGCGACGCCTTCACCCTGCTGGGGCGTGGCCTGCGCGGCGGTGGAAACGAGGAGCGAAAGTGCGGCGACCGCGACGGTTTTTCTGGGCATCGCCGCGGCTCGTAGCCCTCTTGCAGCCGGTTGAAAAGGCTGCGCTGCGCGCCCTCGCAGATTTTCAACTTTTGGCAATTTTGGTCCCGAGCCGGGCGGCGGTGCGTACGCCCCGCAGGTGGGAAAACGATGACCAGATTTACCGTGAAGATTGCCGCCGACCATACCCTGACGGCCCATTCCATCGAAATCGATGCGGAAACGCCGTGGCTGGCTCTCGAACGAAGCCATGCGCGGATGCGCTGGCTCAGCGCGGACCTTTATCAGGGCAAAGTGCACCTTGCGCACGCCGAGCACTCGCCGTTACGTCACGGCGGTATCTGGCGAATTACAGGACCGCGGCGAGCTGCCTGACCGGCCTGCAGGTGTCATCCTGCTGCCGAAACGGCGTCACCGGAACACCACCGGCACTCCTGCCTCGACCGCGCCAGCGACCTCGTGCGCGTCCCAGTTTGTCAATCGGACACACCCGTGACTCGTGCGTTTGCCGACCATCTGCGGGTCGGGCGAGCCGTGAATGCCGTACCCTTCCTTAGTCAGGTCGATCCAGATTCCACCGACCGGATTATTCGGACCTGGCGGAATCTTGAGTCGCTTGTCGGGTCCCCATTCGCGGCCCTCGGGAGAGAAGTAATACGCCGCTTCGGGTGCGACTGCCTTCACTTTCATTTCCCCGCTTGGGCTGGGAAAATCATCGCTGCCGATCGTCGACGGGTAGCTGGCGACTAGCTTTCCGTCTCCGCCTAAGAGGGCAACCGTGTTGTCTGATTTGCGAATCTCGATCCGGGCCACATCAGCGGCCAGCTTTTCGTCGCCATGGGACACGATCACCAGCTTCGTTCCGGCCTTACCGAAGTCGGCGCCGGGGTTGAGCGCAGCCAGAAAGTCGCGGTCCATATGGAACTTCTCGGCGAGCTTCTCCCGAGGCGTTTCGTAGCCGACCCGGTCCTGCTTGGCCAAAGCGGTGAAGGACTCCGCGTTTCGATCGAATTTCTGGGACACGTCGTCTTCGGTGATCGCGTACGTGCGGAAGATGTCGCCGGTCTCGGTACCGACGAGCGACTTCAGCAGTTCCTTGTCGATACCGTCGCCCGCCGGCAATTCGTGCGCCTGGCGGTAATAGCGGATCGCGCGCCGCGTGTTACCGCCCATGTAGCCGTCGATCACGCCCGGAGAGTGACGGCTGCGATCGAGCATGACCTGTACGGCCATCGTCTCGAGGCTGCGTTTCCCGAGCATGTCCGGGGTCACCCCGTCGGGCAGTGTCAGTTCAAGGCCATGCGACGTGACCTGAGGGGATTCGGTGGATGAGGCGGCCGCCTGCTGTCGGTCTTGTGCAAGCGCGGAAGCGGCGGATGTAGCGAGTGTCAGCGCTACCAACGATGTCAATGTCTTGCTGATCATATCAGACTTACGGTCGCCAGAGGGTGGATGTTCCCGTGTCCCAGCCCCCGCTTGCCCGGAGCGGGGCGAACGCCTATCTGGCCGCCAACTCCTGACACTTACGATTTCCCGAAGGACCCCCGATGGCCGCCCAGTACGCATACGTCATGAAGGACATGACGAAGACCTTCCCCGGCGCGCAAAAGCCGGTGCTCAGCAACATCAACCTGCAATTCTATCAGGGCGCGAAGATCGGCATCGTCGGCCCCAACGGCGCGGGCAAGTCGACGTTGATCAAGATCATGGCGGGTATCGACAAGGACTTCAGCGGCGAAGCCTGGCCAGGCGAGAACATTACCGTCGGCTATCTCGAGCAGGAGCCCGAGCTCGACGAAAGCAAGACCGTGCTCGAGAACGTGAAGGACGGCGCGCGCGAGACCGCCGATCTCGTCGAGCGGTACAATGCGGTCGCCGCACAAATGGCCGAACCCGACGCCGATTACGAGAAGCTGGGCGATGAAATGGCCGAACTGCAGACGAAGATCGACGCGGTGGATGGCTGGACGCTCGACAACCAGCTCGAGATCGCGATGGAGGCTCTGCGCTGCCCGCCGGGCGACTGGTCGGTCGACAAGCTTTCGGGTGGTGAGAAGCGCCGCGTGGCGCTTACGCGTCTGCTGATCCAGAAGCCATCGATCCTGCTGCTCGACGAGCCGACCAACCACCTCGATGCCGAAAGTGTCCAGTGGCTCGAGAACCACCTCAAGGAATATGCCGGCGCGGTGCTGATGATCACCCACGACCGCTACTTCCTCGACAACGTCGTCGAATGGATTCTCGAGCTCGATCGCGGATCCTATTACCCCTACGAGGGCAATTATTCGACCTACCTCGAAAAGAAGGCCAAGCGCCTGCAGCAGGAAAGCCGCGAGGAGAGCGGCAAGCAAAAGGCGCTCCAGCGCGAACTCGAGTGGATCCGGCAAACCCCGGCCGCGCGGCAGACCAAGTCGAAGGCCCGCGTGCGCAAGTTCGAGGAACTGCAGAACGCGCAGGACAGCCGTCAGGTCGGCAAGGCGCAGATCGTCATCCAGGTGCCCGAGCGCCTCGGCGGCAAGGTGATCGAGGCGAAGAACATCTCGAAAGCCTATGGTGACAAGCTCCTGTTCGAGAACCTGTCGTTCATGTTGCCCCCGGGCGGCATTGTCGGCGTGATCGGACCGAACGGTGCCGGCAAGTCCACGCTGTTCAAGATCATCACCGGCAAGGAAGAGCCAGACAGCGGAACGGTCGAGATCGGCAGCACGGTACACCTTGGCTACGTCGACCAGAGCCGCGACCACCTGAACCCGAAGCATAACGTATGGGAGGAAATCTCGGACGGGCTCGACTACATGAAGGTCAACGGTCAGGACATGAGCACGCGTGCTTATGTCGGAGCGTTCAACTTCAAGGGAGCCGACCAGCAGAAGAACGTCGGCAAGCTGTCGGGCGGCGAGCGCAACCGTGTACACATGGCCAAGATGCTCAAGGAAGGCGGCAACGTTCTTCTGCTCGACGAGCCGACCAACGACCTCGACGTGGAAACGCTGGCCGCACTGGAAGACGCGATCGAGAACTTCGCGGGTTGCGCCGTGGTAATCAGCCACGACCGCTTCTTTCTCGACCGTCTCGCTACCCACATCCTCGCATTCGAGGGTGACAGCCACGTCGAATGGTTCGAAGGCAACTTCGAAGCCTACGAGGAGGATAAGCGGCGGCGCCTGGGCGACGCGGCGGACCGTCCCACGCGGCTCGCATACAAGAAGCTGACGCGGTGATGCGCGCGGTCTTTCTCGCAATTGCAGCATTGCTCGGAGCGACCGCCGCGAGCGCCGAAGGCCCGCCCGAGGGCACCGGCTATACCGACTTGTCCGGTGCTTTCGTGGCTTTCTATGACGCCACCGAGGGGCAGGAGATCGATGCGCGCGTTGCCGCGTTCAAGCGCGACGTCGCTCCACTCTACCCGGGCTTCTACTCCGTGCGGAATAACCGCACGCAGGAGCAAATAGATCATAACATTCGACACGCTATCGAAGAATTCCCCACCATCCGCGAGAAATACCTGGCTGCCCAGCAGGCGTTTCCCGGTGCGCTGGCCAGTGCCACAAGCCACTTCCGGCAGTTCTTCCCCGGCTCGACCGCCAGCCTGCCCACCTACCTGCTTCACTCGCTCGGGGAAATGGACGGAGGAACCCGCGAGATCGGCGGGCAGGAAGTCCTGGTGTTCGGCGCAGACGGGATCGCGAAATATCACTCACCCGAGAACATCGGAGCATTCTTCGACCACGAGTTCATCCATGTGGAGCAGGGCACCGCTTTCGACGAGTGCGATGCCATATGGTGCTCGCTCTGGTCCGAGGGGTTGGCGACTGCCGCCGCAGCGCAGATGAATCCCGGAATCGACATGCACGGGCTGATGCTGGACGTTCCCAAGCCGATTGCCCCACCAGTCGATGCGGACTGGAAGGGGGCGCTATGCCTGGTGTCCGGGATGGTCGACTCGATCGACAGTGGCGATTACTCGGCACTGTTCTACGGCAACGGCGGAACCGAGAAATTTCCGCCTCGCTTTGGTTATTACGTGGGCTACCGGCTCGCGGAACGGCTGCTGGAGAACCACGCCCTTGCCGACCTTGTTCACCTGCCAAGGGACGAAGCCGAACCCTTGGTCAAGGGCGAGCTCGCCGACATGGTCACCGAAGCCGGCGGTTGCTGAAATCCCAGCCGTAGCGATCGACCGCACCGGCTGGGCTTTCAAATATTTCTCAGCAGTTGCCTTCCACGCCGTCGGCGCAATCCCCGACCGATTCGACGTCCTGGCCCAGGCCCTTGACGGTGTTGCATGCCGACAGGACGAGGCCGCTCGACAGCGCGAGAGCGATGAGAACTTTCTTCATGACTGGCTTCCCTTGTTTCCCCGGCGATCGGTACCGGCGGGGCCTTGCAGGGGGAGGACACCCGAAAGGTCATTGAGGTTCCCGAGAATCTTTGAGGCAACGGCTTGTCATTCCTCTTGTCGATGCTGCAGCTCCCCTTCTAGCGTGGCGGCATGAAGTGGAAGATCTGGCCCTGGTTCACCTTCCTCGGCATCCTTGCGATCGGCTACGTGGCGCGCGCGGCAATCGGTCATGTTTATGGTGCGGCCGAGGCAACAGCGCTGTTGCAGGCGCTTTCGCGCGCGGGGCTCTACCTCGGTTCTGCGGTAGCAACAGCGTCAACCACGACACTGGCGCTCATGCTGACTCTGATCGGCATGATCCGCCGCGCCGACCAGCAGTTCGACGACGAGACTTATCGCCGAGTCATGCTGATCGCGAGACTCGCGACGACAACGCTCATAACCAGCCTGATCGCGCTGCTCGCATTCGTGTTTCCGATCGAGCAATTCGATGCCCTGCCTTCGGGCTGGTACACGATCCTTTACAACATGCTGTTCGGCGCCTGCGTGCTGATGGTCTCGCTGCTCTCGACAACGGTCGTGGTCACCTACATGACCTTGCGGCACGTGGTTTCGAGCATCACCCCGGGCGACGCGGTATAGTCCCTTGGGCCGGTTGATCTAAGCCGCCCTGCCCAGCGACCGGTCGAATTGCGTCCGGTTGGCGTGAATCTGCGGAAGATGCGCGAAGGTCCAGTCAGCCAGCGCCATTACGGGTACTGCGAGAGACTCACCCAATCCCGTCAGCGCGTATTCGACCGAAGGCGGCACCGTCGGATAGACCGTCCGCGCCACCATCCCGTCACGCTCAAGCATGCGCAGAGTGCGGGTGAGCATCTGCTGGCTGATTCCGCCCACCTCCCGCTTCAGCTCGTTGAAGCGGCGCGGCCTCGCCTCAAGAGCCTTCACAATAAGCACGGTCCACTTGTCACCCACGCGGCTGAGCAATTCGCTCACGGCGCGGCAATCGGGATCGGCGTGGGGATGAGGATTGTCAGTCATCGGATTTCGCCTGTTCTACCAAGGGTCACACCCATGTGACCTGGTCATCGAAATTTGCGTTCTTGCGGGACCTTTGTGGTCACTTATGTGGTTCAGGTCAATATTAGTGACCACTCTCTCGGAGCTTCTACCGCATGAACATTCTCCATATCGATTCCAGCATCACGGGCGATAACTCGGCGAGCCGCGCGCTGTCCGACGCCATCGTTCGCGAACTGACCGATGCCGACCCTTCCGCAAAGGTGATCTATCGCGATCTGGTCGCGCAGCCCCTCGATCACCTCACGCTGCCCGGTTTCGGTACCGATGCGTCCAAGCGCGTGCTTGAGGAGTTCAAGTCGGCCGATATCGTCGTGATTGGAGCACCCATGTACAACTTCACGATCCCGACGCAGTTGAAGTCGTGGCTCGACCGTGTGCTGATCGCGGGCGAGACTTTCCGCTATACCGAAACCGGCGCCGCCGAGGGTCTCGCGGGGGACAAGACGGTGATCGTCGCGCTTGCGCGGGGCGGTTACTATGGCGAAGGGTCCGCGCAGCGTTCGATAGAACATGCCGAGCGGTACCTGACCGACGCTCTCGCCTTCATCGGCGTTACCGAGCCCAAGTTCGTCATCGCCGAGGGCCTTGCACTGGGCGATGAGGCGCGGGTCGCCGCCCTGCAAGCGGCGCATGAGGCGGTGCGCAAGATCGGCGCGGCTTGCCCGGTCGCCTAGATCGTCCAGACCGCTTTCCTACAGGGCCATGGCTGCGCTAGCGCTGCGGCCATGGCCTCCGCCAGCATCCCCGACCCGCGTGCGTTTCCGAAAGGGCCAGTGCCTCGGGAATTCGTGTTTCGAGGACTGTGTGACAGGCGTGACATACCCTCGGCGCGCGATCGGCTATCGCTCGTGCGCGGGACCCTCGTTTTCAGGGGTCGGCTGCGGGACGAAGCCTTCCGCCAGCCGATGATAGAGTCGGTCGCGGCATACCATCGATCCGGCCCAGTCCCCGATCAGCGCGGTAGCGAACAACGGCAGGATCGCGTGGCTGGTCCCAGTCGCTTCACTGAGGATGATTACCGCTGTGAGCGGCGCGCGGACCACGCCGGTAAAGTACCCGGCCATTCCCATCAGCACGATCAGGCCGGCCTCGTTGGCGTCGAACAGCGGGGTCAAGAGGTCACCGAACCCGGCTCCTACCGCCAGCGAGGGGGCGAAGATGCCGCCTGGAATGCCGCTCACGCTTGTGGCGAGTGCGCTGGCGAACTTGGCCGGGCCGAACCAGTAGGCGCTGTCACCGCCCCCGAGCAGCATTTCGGTCGGACCGTATCCGGTCCCCGCCGTCGCGCCGCCGGTCGCCCACCCGATCGCGCCGACCACCAACCCGCATACGAGCGCCGTGACCACCGGCCGCCCGCCGAGAAGTCTCGACCATCGTCCCCGTGGCCCGCGCAGCGCGAGCAGCGTACGCGAGAAAAGTCCGCCGAGCATTCCCCCGGCGACCCCGGCGAGCGGCGCGGCGATCAACACGGTCGGGATATGCACCACCCCACTCATCTGGCCGAAATATACGTATTCGCCGGCGATGCCCTGCGCGGTGAGACCGGCGATCATCACCGCGCCCATCACCAGCACCGCAACCCTTTGTTCGTAGGCGACTGCGAGTTCCTCGATCGCGAAGGCGATTCCCGCGAGCGGGGTATTGAAAGCCGCCGCCACCCCCGCCGCGCCCCCAGCGATCAGCACGCCTGCGCTCAGCGGCACACGCAGCCATTTGTGAACCTGCACCATCAGTGCCGCCGCGAGCTGGACGGTGGGCCCCTCGCGGCCGACTGCGGCGCCGCCGAACAAGCCGGCAATTGTCAGCCCCACCTTGGCGATTGCGGCCTTGAGCGAAACGAGCGCCCCGCTCGATGCCTCGTCCGGACGCCGCGCGGCCGCGATGACCTGAGGGATGCCGGACCCTCTCGTCTCCGGTGCGAACTTCAAGGTAATTACCGCGATGGCTACGAACATCGCTGGAGTGACGAGCACGTTGGTCCATGGCAAGTCGGCTTGCATGACAAAGAACAGGTGCTGCGCGCGGTCGCCGGCCCAGGCGAAACCGAGCGCGGTCAGGCCGATCAGCACAGCGCCGAGCAACGTCGCGGCACGACGTTGCCAGTCGGCCGCCGTGACGAAGTCGTCGGGCAGTGATTCGCGTACTCGTGTCCAGCTTGCGGGAAGGCGCATTGCGAGGCAGCGCATATGGCCGACCGGGCCGCGCGTCCACCCCCGTGGGTCGCCGCAGGACATGAACAGTCGGGACTGGGTGTTGTTCAGAATTCGGACAGCCAATATGAACTAGCTAGCGAATCGTTAACAGGTAACCGCAGGTGGTGGGGCGGTTCTTGGACGAAAGGACGCCCAATGAACATGAAGACCTTCCTGCGCACCTGCGGGGCATCGGCGCTGGTCGCCGCCGTCTCGCTAGCTGCCCTGTCTGCCCCGGCTTCGGCCGAGGAACGCCCTGAACATCGGAACCGCGCCGAACGTGTCGATAGCTCCGATAGGGGAAATGGCCGACAGCAACAGTGGGGTGCTCAGCGCGCGCAACGCCAGCAGGCCGCTCCGCAGCGCCAGCAGCGTGCCGAGCGCACCTGGTCGGCACCGCAGCGTGCCGAGCGCGCCGAACAACGCAGCGGGCGCGACTGGAACCGCGGCGATAACAACGCCTGGGGCCAGGCCCGCGCAGCGCAGGCTCGGCAAGCCCAGGCGGAAGCGCAGGAGCGACTCCGGGGGCAGGCCGAGAGCCGGCAGAGCACGCAGAACTGGGGACGCCCGGCGGAACGCAATCGCACTTACGCCGATACGACGCGCAACCGGACGTATCGCGAGGGCTACCGCGAAGGTCGGACGGCTGACAATCGGCAGGATCGCACCGATACCCGTAATGCGTATCGGAGCGGCTACCGCGAAGGTCAGCGGACCGAGCACAGTAGCGACGGTCGTCGGTGGGACGGTGGCCGGGACGGCCATCGCCGCTATAACGGCGGCGACTATCGCCGGTGGTCGAACGATTGGCGCCGAGACAACCGGTACAACTGGTACAACTATCGCAATGCCAACCGCAGCATTTACCGGCTTGGTGCCTACTACGCGCCCTACCGCAACTATCGCTACAGCCGCCTGAGCATCGGGTTTTACCTTGATAGCGTGTTCTTCGGCAGCCGTTACTGGATCAACGATCCGTGGCAGTACCGCTTGCCGCCGGCCTATGGTCCGTATCGCTGGGTCCGCTACTACGATGATGCGCTGCTGGTCGATATTTACAGCGGCGAGGTCGTCGACGTGATCTACGACTTCTTCTGGTAAGGTTTCCGGTTCCGGTCTCCGGGCGGGATTGAGTGGCCTGACCGACAGGATTGAACTGGAAAACTGAGTCCCCGCCTGCGTTTGCGCCGGCGGGGGTTCTTTGTGATTCCGTCTAGGCTTTCGGCGTCCCGAAAGGCAGCATTCGCCACAAATTGCCGTCCTTGTCCCAGAACGTGTGCTTTAGAGCGCCGAGGATGTGCAGGCCGATCAGATAAATCATGATCGAACCCGCCGTCGCGTGTACCTCGAAGATGGTGTGGGCGAGGTCCTTGTTCAGACCCGACGGCAAGATTGGAATCGCGAACAGGCCGAAGAAATCGATCGGCTTGCCGTTCATCGAATTCGCCAGCCACCCGCCGAGAGGCAATGCGATCAACAGCACGTAGAACGTCGCATGGGTAAGGTGTGCGAGCCCTTTTTCCCAAGCCTTGAGATGCGCGGCGAGCGGCGGCGGGCGGTGCGCCAACCGCCAGACTATGCGCACTAGCGTGAGCGCGAGGATCGTCATGCCGAGCGCCTTGTGCGTCGCCATCAGGCTCGCTCCCGCTTCGCGCGGTCCTTCATGTGCGGATTCCGCAAGCCGCCAATTCACGATAACAGCGACCGCGATTGTCCAATGGAGCAGCATGGCCACCCCCGAATACCGTGGGCCGTGTTCCGCTTGCTGCATATCGAGTATCTCCCGTGCGCCCGTAGCGCCTTCATTAGCGGCGGCTTTGCGCGCCGCAAGCCTATTGCTAGGACCGCGCCATGGCGACGACCGAAATGATTCCCGACAAGGATGCGCTGCGGCGCGTGGGCGAAACCGTGCGCAAGCGGCTCGAAGGCAATCCACAGGTGTACAAGGTACCCACCGACAAGGCGGAGATATTCGCTGTCGGAGGGTTCCTGAGCCCATCGGAATGCCAGCGGCTGATCCTCATGACCGACACCGTCGCCCGCCCGAGCTCGCTCTACGACCAGGACTACGCGACGGGCTTTCGCACATCCTATTCTGGCGATCTGGACCCGCATGAGCCGCTGGTCATTTCAGTCAGTCGGCGGATTGACGACCTGCTGGGCATCAACGCAATGTGTGGCGAGGCAATCCAGGCCCAGCGGTATTTCCCCGGCCAGCAGTTCAAGCCGCACAACGACTGGTTCTACACCGACCAGGATTACTGGAAGGGGGAGCGCAAGCGCGGCGGTCAGCGCGCGTGGACGGCGATGGCGTTCCTCAACAAGGTCGACAAGGGAGGCGAGACGCATTTCGTCGAGGTCGGCGCCAAGATCGAACCCAAGCCCGGCGTGCTGCTGGTGTGGAATAACGCCCTGCCCGACGGTTCTCCGAATGAGAACACCTTGCACGCGGGCACGCCGGTAGTGGAAGGGGTGAAGTACGTTCTTACGAAGTGGTATCGTACGCGCCGCTGGAAGTAGCTCGGCCTATTTGTCGGATATGGCCTCGCCCATGACGCCTTCGATGGTTTCTTCGGCCTGCTTCGCGCCCTTGATTGCCAAGTGCATCATCCGGTCGAGCTTGCGCGACAAGCGCACGATCTCGAAATGCGCGCGCAGGTTGACCTCGTAATCGTGCTTCGCGGCGATCCGATCCTTCTTGGCCTGGCGGTTCTGGCTCATCAGTATGATCGGGGCCTGCAGGGCAGCCAAAGTGGACAGCGTCAGATTTAGAAGGATGAACGGGTAGGGATCGAATTCGATGCCCCAGGTGTGTGCCACGTTCACCGCCATCCACGCTGCCATGACGATGACAAAGACGATGATGAACGCCCAGCTGCCTCCGATCGCCGCCACGCGATCGGCCATCCGGTCACCGAAGGTCGCCGATAACTGCGCCGCCTCGGATGCGTCGATTCCCAGATAAGTGCCGGCAGCGACGCGCTGGATGACTGCCTGCTCTTCTTCATCCAGTTCGCAAAGTTCACGTCCGAGGAGATCCCGGGCCAGCCTCTCCGGATCGGCGGTGGTCGGCTTCATCGCGCAAGCGCTTCCGCGATAAGACTGCGCGTGTTCGCGATACCGTAGAGCGCGATGAAGCTACCCATGCGCGGACCCTGTTCGCTTCCCAGCAACGTTCGGTAGAGCGCCTGGAACCAGTCGCGCAGCGATGCGAATGCGAACTCTTCGCGCTTGCCGATTTCGTAAACCATCGTCTGCAAATCTTCCGCCAGCGTATCCGGTTCCATGCTTGCCAATTGTTCATCGAGCGCGCGAAGCGCGGCCGCCTCGTTAGCCGTAGGCTTAGCCCGGTTCAGGCCCGGCGCAATGAAGTCGCGATTGTAAGCGAGCGCAGTCCCGACCAGCCGGTCGAGCGCTGGGTGCGCGGCCGGATCGGCATCATCGACGTAGTTACCGAGATAGGACCAGACCTGCTCGCGCGTCGCATATGGGCCCAGCACGCCCACGAGGTTGAGAAGGAGCGAATAGGTCACCGGTAATGTGTCTCCCGCGCCGTTGCGCTCCGGATCGGTGACCCCGAGCAGGTGCCAAACCGGGTTGCCAAGCCGCTTTTCCAGCGGCTGGTCGGCAAGCGCGGCGCGGAACTGCCAGTAATCGTCGACCGCGCGGGGGATCACTCCGGCATGTAGGCTTTTCGCGCTCTTTGGATTGGGGAAGATGTAGAATCCCAGGCTCTCCTCGCTGCCGTAGGTGAGCCATTCCTCGATCGTCAGTCCGTTGCCCTTGGACTTGGAAATCTTCTCTCCGTTCGCGTCGAGAAACAGTTCGTAGACCAGACCGTCAGGCTTCCGCCCGCCCAGCACCTGCGCGATCTTGCCGGACTGCACCCCGCTGTCGGTCAGGTCCTTGCCGTACATCTCGTAATCGACGCCCAGCTCGACCCAGCGCATAGCCCAGTCGACCTTCCACTGCAGCTTCGCCATTCCGCCGAGCGCAGTCTGCTCGATCACGGTGCCATCCTCGTCGGTAAAACGGATAATGCCCGTTTCGGGATCGATCACTTCGACCGGGACTTGCAACACGCGGCCGCTCGCAGGACTCACCGGAAGGACCGGCGAATAGGTCGCGGCCCGCTCCGCCCGCAGGGTCGGGAGCATGATGTCGAGGATCGCCTGGTAGTTGCGCAGAACCCCGCGCAGCCCGTCATCGAACCGACCCGAGTTATACATCTCGCTCGACGAGACAAACTCGTAATCGAACCCGAACCGGTCGAGGAAACGGCGCAGCATCGCGTTGTTGTGGCCGGCGAAACTCTTGAATCCGGCGTCGAACGGGTCGGGAATCCGGCTGAGCGGCTTGCCGAGGTTATCGGCGAGCAACTGCGGATTGGGCACGTTGTCCGGCACCTTGCGCAGCCCGTCCATGTCGTCGCTGAATGCGACCAGCCGCGTGGGTGCGCCGCCCGTCAAAGCTTCGAACGCGCGGCGCACGAACGTCGTGCGCAGAACTTCCTGAAAGGTTCCGATATGCGGCAGACCGCTCGGTCCGTAACCCGTTTCGAAGACCACCGGCTTGCCGTCCGGGCGTCGGCCGTCGGGATAGCGCTTAAGAAGCTTGCGCGCCTCCTCGAAGGGCCAGGCCTTGGACGTACGGGCTGCTTCCATGAGAGCTTGGTCGGTCATAATCCGCGCGGCTGTTACGTAAGTGCTCGCGTTAGGCAAGCCCGCCCTTGCCAAGCACGATGTCCGCCTGCGGTTTATGCTCGCGGATCTCGCGCTCGTCGAGGCCGATGAGTTCGTGCGGGAAGACCAGCCAGTCGTCGCAGCTATGGACATAGAAATCGGGCTTCAATTCGGTCTTGTTACGGGCCGGTTTCCAATAGACGGTGCCGATCCGCACGTCGGTCGGCATGTTGTGGCGGCAACGCGCCTTGAGCTCGCGCAAGAAGGCTTCGATCGAGCGCCCCGTGTCGAATACGTCGTCGACCAGCAGCAACCGGTCGTTTGGCTCAAGCGTATCGACGAGGTAGCCGAGCGCGAACACGCGGACTTGCGATTGCTGGCGGTCGATCCCGTCGTAGCTCGAAGTGCGGATTGCGATGTGATCGCAGGCGATGCCGTGGAACTCGAGCAATTCCTGCACAGCTATCCCCACCGGTGCTCCGCCCCGCCAAATCCCGACGAGGTGCGTCGGCCGAAAATCCGACTCGAGAACCTGGCGTGCCAGGCGGAAGGAATCGGCAAGAAGGTCGTCTGCGGTCAGCCAGATCTTTGCAATATCGTCGCTCATCGCAGGGCCTCGATCGCGGCGAGATGCGGAGCCTGAGCCTCTGGCGACAGGAATGAGCCGGTGAAGCTGTTCGCCGCAAGCTCGATCAGCTGTTCGCGCGTCAGATCGAGCGCGACCGCCACCGCACGGTAGTTATCGCCGACGTACCCTCCGAAGTAAGCCGGGTCGTCCGAATTGATCGTTGCCTTGAGCCCGGCATCCAGCATCTGCCGCACCGGGCTTTCGGCGATGTCGGAAATGACGCAGAGGCTGAGATTCGAGAACGGGCAGACGGTCAGGGCGAGGCCCTCGTCCGCGATTCGCCGGGTCAACGCAGCATCCTCGAGCGCACGGTTGCCGTGGTCGATCCGGTCGACCTTCAGCAGATCGAGCGCCTCTCGCACATATTCGGGCGGCCCCTCTTCGCCCGCGTGCGCGACGGCGTGCAGACCGAGTTCGCGCGCCCGGGCAAAGACGCGCGCGAACTTCGAAGGAGGATGGCCGACTTCAGAACTGTCGAGGCCGACCCCGTCGATCCGGCTGAGCCAGGGACCCGCCTCCTCCAGCGTCGCCAAAGCCTCCTCCTCGCTCAAGTGACGCAGGAAACACATGATCAGGCGATGCGTGATTCCGAATTGCGCCTCACCTTCGCGCAAGGCCCGGGTGATGCCCTCGATCACCGTGGCGAACGCTACACCGCGCTCGGTATGGCCCTGAGGATCGAAGAATATCTCGACATGTCGCACATTGTCTGCGCGTGCCCGCTCCAGATAGGCCCAGGTAAGATCGTAGAAGTCCTGTTCGGTCCTCAGAACGGACATTCCCTGATAGTAGATGTCCAGGAAATCCTGCAGATTGGAGAAGGCATAGGCTTCGCGCACCTCTTCGACCGAGGCGAAGGGAATCTCCACCCTATTACGCTCGGCCAGCGCGAACAGCATCTCCGGCTCGAGCGAGCCTTCGATATGGAGATGCAACTCGGCCTTTGGCAGCGCGGCGATGAGGGCATCGCGATCGTCGGTGGTCATTCGCGGACGCTGGCGCAGGGCGTGCCGACGGTCAATGCGCTTCCCAGCCTGGCAAACGCAATCCGTTCGCTTCGTCAAACCCGCCGGCGATGCGCGCGCCCCCGCTGTTGGGGCGCGCGCGGCAATCGCTTTCGCAGGGCTTCAGTCGTTCCACTGCCCCGTGCCGGTGCCCTTACCGTCTTTCCCGGCCCAGGTGATCTGGCCGCGTTTGCCGGCAAGGGATCCAGTCTTGCCGTAAAGTCCACCTACGCAGCCCTGCGCTCCGTTCTCGCCCGTCTGACAGCCGAACAATGCAGTATAGTTACCGTTCGGACTGGTCGCGTCGCACATGGTGTGAGTGTGGAAGATCGAATCGTTCTGCGGCTGGGTCATGCCGATGCAGGTATAGGTTTCGGTCGTGGTCTTGCCGTTGTCCCACTTGATCGTCGATGTCCCGGTCGTAGCTGTCGCTCCGACCATCTGGCCCGTCGGTGCCTGCATTCCGACGGCCGTACCGCCCGCATTATCCGCCGTGCTGTAAGTGTAGCTTGCCGCTTGACCTGCTCCGGCCATGCACATCGTAATCGCCGCGATTGTCGCTCTCGTCGTTCTGGTCATCGGGTTTCTCCCCAAAAGGCGACCCAATTACGAGCCTCGGCCCGGAGCCGCGGCGATTCCGCGACCCGGCCGACCCCCGGTCAGCGACCCGAATTTTCTGCGATGGAGGGCAGGTTGCGCCTCGCTCGCAATGGAGTCAATCGACGAAGGCCGACGGTCCTCAACGCGCACCTTGTTTACTTTTCGTTCCGCTTCTTTCACGACGCGCCTGTGATCGCGCCGCTCGCCCTTCCCGCACTGCACGCCAGCCATGCGGGCACTTGGCTTCGCGATGCCGGCGGCACGCGCGGGTGCAGCAAGGGCGAGGCGGTCACCTCCGCAGCCGACACGCCGCTGCTGCTGCTCAATGCGCCGTTGGTTGCGACCCGGCTCGGTTATCCCGATCTCTCGGGTCTCGACCTTCTCGAATTGTTCGCATTCGTTCACCCCGCCCGTTTCGCAGTGCCCACGCCCAAGGGTTTTGCACATGCGCTGAGCCTTGATGAGCCAGCCGGCGACGATGAAGTTCCCGCGTTTCTCCAGCTTGCCGCGGGCACGATGATCGCGACATGCGAGCAAGACGGCTGGGCCGAGCGCGAAGGCGCGTGGTCGACGCTTCAATCGCTTGTCCGGCTGCGCTGGCCCTGGGCGCAAGTGCTGCTGCCACACGTTCGCAAGCCGGAGCGCGCCGAGCGCTGGCTATTCGCGCGCCTGCCCGAATGGGAGGAAGCGCCCGAACGGCCCCAACCCGCGCACGTGCTGATCGAGGAGGAAGAAATCGAGGCCCGCCTCGCCCGCCTAACCGGTGAAGCGGCTGAGCGTCGCGAGGGACAGCGACGATACGCGCGCGAGGCAGGGAGCGTGTTCGCCCCCCGCACCAAGCGAGGATTGCCCCACGTCCTGCTGGCACAGGCCGGCACCGGAATCGGCAAGACTCTCGGCTACCTTGCTCCGGCTTCGCTATGGGCAGAGAAGTCGGGCGGAACCGTCTGGGTCTCGACGTTCACCAAGAACCTGCAACGGCAGCTGCGCGGCGAAAGCGGTCGCGCCTGGCCCGCGGCGCGCGCGGACGGGTCCCGGCCCGTCGTGGTGCGCAAGGGACGCGAGAATTACCTGTGCCTGCTTAATCTGGAAGACGCGTTGCAAGGCGGTTTCGGCGGGCGCGCGGCGATCCTCGCGCAGCTGGTCGCGCGCTGGGCCGCGTTTTCGCAAGACGGAGATATGATCGGCGGCGACCTGCCGGGGTGGCTCGGCACGCTCTTTCGAAAACGGGGGATCGCCGCGCTGACCGACCAGCGCGGCGAGTGCGTTTATGCCGGATGCCCGCACTACCGCAAATGCTTCATCGAGCACGCCGCGCGCGCGTCCGCGCAGGCCGACCTCGTAATCGCCAACCACGCGCTCGTGATGGTCAATGCAGCACGCGGGCGGGACCATGCCCAGCGTCCGACGCGCATCGTGTTCGACGAGGGGCACCACGTGTTCGAAGCAGCCGACAGCACGTTCGCGGCCGCCCTGACCGGGGCGGAAGCGATCGAGCTCAGGCGCTGGATCGTCGGTCCCGAAAAGCAATCGCGCGGACGCCGGCGCGGACTCGCGGCCCGATTGGCCGACGTCGCGAGCTACGACGAGGCGGGTGGCAAAGCGATAGAGGCGGCGCTAGCGGCCGCCCAGGCGCTACCTGCCGACGGATGGCTCCAGCGGTTGATCGAGGGTCAACCCCACGGTGCGATTGAAGCGCTGCTCGGGGCAGTGCGGGCGACGACCTATGCGCGCGACGAAAGCGGCGGGCAGGAAGCAGGATACGGTATCGAGACCGAAGCGGCAGGTCTCGACGGACCTGTCGTCGAACTGGCGGCACAGGCCGCGGGCGCGCTCGCGGCAATTCGCTCGCCCTTGCTGCGGCTTGGCGGGCGGCTTGAGGCGATCCTCGCCGACCCGCCGGACTGGCTCGACGCGCAAGGCCGCGCGCGGATCGAGGGGGCGCGGCACTCGCTGAGCTGGCGCTGCGACCTGCTCGCGGCGTGGGAGGCGCTGCTCGACCGGCTGGGCGGTCCCGGCGATCCCGAATTCGTCGATTGGCTTGCGGTTGAGCGAAGCGACACACGCGAATTCGACGTCGGACTCCACCGCCATTGGCTCGATCCGATGAAACCGTTCGCGCATGTCGTGCTCGAACCCGCGCACGGGGTCATGCTGACGAGCGCGACGCTGAAGGACGGGCCCGACTGGGATGCCGCGGTCGCACGAAGTGGTGCAAGCCATATCGAGGTCCTGCCCAGGCTCGGCGAAGCGGAAAGTCCGTTCGACTATGCGGGCAATGCCGAGGTGCTGATCGTCACCGACATCCAGCGTGGCGACATCCCCGCGCTTGCAGGAGCGTACGGCCGGATAATCGAAGCGTGCGGCGGCGGCGTGCTTGGCTTGTTCACCGCGATCCGGCGCCTGCGGGCGGTGCACGGGCGGATTGCCGACCGCCTCGCGCGATCTGGACTGCCGCTTTACTCGCAGCACGTCGACCCGATCGACACCGGAACGCTGGTCGATATCTTTCGCGACGATCCGGCGGCGAGCCTACTCGGCACCGACGCCTTGCGGGACGGAGTCGACGTGCCCGGTCGCAGCTTGCGTTGCGTGGTCATGGAGCAGGTTCCCTGGCCGCGTCCGACGATTCTTCACCGAGCGCGGCGCGCCGCAGGGGGCGGCTCGGCCTACGACGATCGCATCATCCGCGCGCGACTGGCACAGGCGTTTGGCCGACTGATCCGCAGCAAGGACGATCGCGGGCATTTCGTGATGCTTTCACCCGCATTCCCCAGCCGCCTGCTTACCGCCTTCCCGGAAGGCACTCCCGTCCGCCGCGTGACGCTCGACGAGGCTTTACAACGCCTTGCCGAAGGACGATGCGGCGCCAAAGATGAACGCATCGATGCCGCTGCGTCGCAAGAAGGATGATCGAAGCCAAGTGAAGCGTCTCGGCCTGTTGCGACACGCCAAGTCCGACTGGGACGATATCGGGCAGCGCGATTTCGATCGCGGGCTGAACGAACGGGGACGCCGCGGTGCCCGTTTGATCGGCGAACACATTGCGGCACAGGACGTGGATTTCGATCTCGTCGTGGCCAGTCCGGCAGAGCGGGTTAAGGCCACCCTCGCCGAAGCGCTGCCGGGTGCCGAAGTTCGCTGGGACCAGCGAATTTATCTCGCCGACGTGGAAACGCTGATGGAAGTCCTCCAGGGATGCGGCGATGCCGATGCGGTGCTTGTCGCGGGCCACAACCCGGGGATGCAGGACGTCCTGCTCAAGCTGATCGCACCGAGCAACGAGAACGAACTGTTCGACGAGGCCGCGGTGAAATTCCCGACAGGCTCCTTCGCTCTCCTCGAACTAGAACTCGACGATTGGTCGAAGCTTGGCGAGCCCTGCGCCACCCTCGTCCACTTCGCCCGGCCGCGCGACCTCGATCCCGAGCTGGGTCCCGAGCACTAGCTATCTAAGCACGCGGGGCCCTGCCCCGCTCTCGCCCCAGCGATCCTCGTGGTTGTACAGCTTGCAATTCTTCAGGCTCAGGCATCCGCAACCGATGCAGCCGTCGAGGTCTTCACGGGTCTTCTTCAGCGTGGCGATCTTCGCGTCGATCGCGCTTCGTACCCGGCCACTAATCCGTTTCCAGTCGGCGGCAGTCGGGTTGCGCCCTTGCGGCAATCGCGCAAGCTCGCCTTCGATCTCCGAGAGCGAGAGGCCGAGGTTCTGCGCGATGAGCACGAAGCTCAACCGCCGAATGTCGCCACGCAGGAAGCGCCGCTGATTGCCATCAGTGCGGATCGGTTCGACCAGCCCGCGCGCTTCGTAATAACGAATTGCCGACACGCTAAGCCCGGTGCGGCGGGCGAGTTCGCCGATCGACAGCAGGTCCGTCGATCGCAATGCCATGTGAAACTCCTTGACCTCAAGTTAGCTTGAGGTTGCATCAATGCCAAGCGGGCGATTCGATCCGCGCCGATACAGGAGGCTTTCGATGCCCAAGGGCACCCTCGAACACGTGAATATCTCAGTTTCCGACCCCGACCGCATGGCCGACCTGCTCGGCAAGCTGGCGGGATGGCGCCGACGCTGGGAGGGGCCGTCGTTAAACGGTGGGCGCACGGTCCATTGCGGCGACGACCACGCCTATGTTGCGCTTTACCACCATCCCGAGATCTCCGGCCCCTTCGAGAAGGGCTACCCACTCCAGCACGTCGCACTGGAAGTGGATGATCTCGACGCAGCGGAGCGGGTAATCGCCGATGCCGGCCTCGAAGCGATCAATCATGGCGACTACGAACCCGGGCGGCGATTCTATTTCTTCGACTGGGACGGCATCGAATGGGAGATTGTCAGCTATGCCTGAGCCGCGTTCGGGACACGCTCCCGATCGTAGAGCCGGTAGCTGAGCACACTCAGGGCGGTGAGCGTGAGGCAGGAGCCGAACACGTAAAGCGCGGTTCCCGTCCATCCGAAGGCGTCGAACACCGCAGTCCCGGCCAAGCTGCCCACACTGCCGCCGACAAACATCATCACGATGTATATGGTCGTCAGGCGCGTGCGCACAGCGGGTTCGAGCGACAGAAACGTCATGCGGCTCGTGACATCGATTGCCGGTCCGACGATGTTGCCAAGCACTAGCGGAATCATCAGCAGCCACAGGTTGTCGCCAAACGGCAACAACAGCGCACACCCCACCGTCTGGACGAGCGAGAACGCCACCCGCGCCCGGCGAGGGCCGATCCGATCCGCGAGACGGCCCCACCGCGGTGTCGTGAATACGCTGACCGCGGCGAACCCTGCAAGGTAGCCGACGACGTCGGTGCCGTATCCCATTTTGGGCCCGGTTAAATGGAGGGCCAGCCCAAGCCACAAGGCGATGAACTGGCCGAAGCCGATCCCCTGGATTGCGCCGGAAAGCAGGATTTCGCGGTGCTTCCGAGCGAGGGTTGCGAGTGAGAGCAGCAGCCGCCCGTAGGCGAGCGGGCTCGTCTCACGATCGGCGGCGCCATTCGACATGATCCGCGGCAAGGCGAAGGTGATCGCAATCATGGCCCCGCTTGCCAGCCAGTAGACCGATCGCCAGCCGAAATAGTGCGCCACCACGCCCGCCCCAACCCGCGCGATGAGGATGCCAAAAATGACGCCCGCAGTCAGAGTCGCGGTTACGTGCCCTAGCCGCTCTGGAGCGACCCGCTTTGAGGCGTAGGCCGGCAACAGATAGGGCGCGATCGTAAAGAAGCCGAGCAACGTCGAGCCGGCGGTGAACAGCACGAAGCTGTGCGCCAGCGTCATTCCGATGAGGCCTACGCACTGGCCTATCGTGAACACGATGGTCAGCGTCCGGTTCGAATAGCGGTCACCGAGCGGCAGTAACAGCAGGATGCCGATCGCCACCGCAAGCTGGTTCAGCGCCGGCACCAGCCCGATCCGCGCGGTACTGACGCCAAAGTGCGCTGCAACCTCACCGATGATCGGGTGAATGTAATAGGCGTTCGCGGTGACCACCGCGGCGGCCAACGCCAGCAAATATTCCTGCCCCGTGGTGAGGTGACGCGGCTGGCTCATCAATCGTCCTCTAGAGCAGCGGCTTCTGCGCCGGGCGCTCGCCGGTCACCCACAGCGCGTCGGTCCGCTCTACCGCGAGTTCGAGATCGCAAGTGCGTGCCAGCGTCAGAGCTTCGTCCTCGTTGCCGTGGAGCCAACCGGGCCACTGCTCCCGGGTAAGGATCACCGGCATCCGGTCGTGCACGTCGACCATCTGCGAACAGGCGTCGGCCATCACCATCGTGTACGAATTGCCCCACTCGGCCGTTGGCCGCCACAGCCCGGCGACCGCGAACAGGTCGTGCCCGGCGAGCGAATACCAGGTGCGCGTCATCTGCCCCGTCTTCCCCTCCGCCTCGGCCCATTGGGTCACCGGGATCAGGCATCGCCGCTTGGCGAAACTGTCGCGCCAGAAAGCCGTGGTCAGCTTGTCGTCGCGCGCGTTCGTCACCGGCTTGGGCTTCAGCGGCTGACCCTTCTTTCCCTTGAGCACGACGGGGAAACCCCAGTTCATCTGCCGCACCCTGCCCTCGGCGACGACGAGCCCGGGGTAGCCGGGATACATCTCCTCGCCGAAGTTGGCGCCCGCCGCCTCGTTGATAGCCTCGAACCACTTGGCGACCTCGTCCGCGTTCTTCGTCATGCGGTAGAGGTTGCACATCAGGCGTTCCCCGCGACGAAGCACGCCGCCGCTACCAGCAGCCCGGTGAAGCGGTTCGATCGGAAACGCTCGAGGGGATTGGCCGGGTCGGACGGATCGAGCGTCGCCACCTGCCAGCCGAGATGCAGCGCCGCCGGGGCGAGCGCGAGCAGCGCGATCGGGTCGCCGCGCAACAGCCAGAACGCGAGCAACCACAGGGCTACGGCGGCCGCGTAGAACAGTGCCACGCCACTCTTGACGTGCCGACCCAGCCGAAGCGCGCTCGAGCGGATGCCGACGAGTGCGTCGTCTTCGCGGTCCTGCAGTGCGTAGATCGTGTCGTAGCCCATGCACCAGAAGAACGCCCCGGCGTAGAGCGCCGCCATTACGCCCAGGTGATCGAGCCGGATCTGCGTCCAGCCGACGAGCGCCCCCCAGGTAAAAACGAGACCAAGCCACGCCTGCGGCCACCAGGTTATGCGTTTCATGAAAGGATAGGCGGCGACCAGCGCGAGGCTGGCCAGCGCGACGAGCTGCGCCTGCCAGCGCAATTGAAGCAGCACGACCAGCCCGATCAGGCACAGCGTCAGGAGCCACCCCCACGCCAGCTTGCCCGAAATCCGCCCGCTGGCGACCGGGCGCGAGGCGGTTCGCGCGACCTGCCGGTCGAGGTCGGCATCGACGATGTCGTTGTAGACGCACCCTGCCCCGCGCATCGCGATGCTGCCTAGAAGCAGCCAGCCGAGCAGAGCAAACTGCCAGCCCGCTCCCGCCAACCAAACGCCCCACGCGCACGGCCAGAACAGCAGCCACCAGCCGATCGGCCGGTCCAGGCGTGCAAGCATCGCAAGGTCGCGCGGAAGCTGCGGCAAGCGCGCGACGAGCCCCCGGTGCTCGCTGTCGGGGACGACCGTTTCAGCAGTCATCGGGCAAGATCCCACCGAGGGCGTGTCACGCCTGTCACACTGTCCAGAGACGAAATTCCAGGCCCGTTCGAGCACGCGGGAAACGGCAAGATGGAAGTGAGGTAGTCGGACGCCATGTCTCTTCCTTGGCACATGGCGCGCATGTAGGACAGCGCCCATGCCTGCTACCCCCGCTTGGCCTCCGCGCTCCGCCCCGCGCTTGTTTGTGCCGCCGCCGCTCTCGCAAGACGCGCCGGTTACGGTCGAGGGTAACCAGGCTCACTACCTCTCGCGCGTCATGCGCGTTTCCCCGGGCGACGCGGTGATCCTGTGCGATGACGAGACCGGAGAGTGGGCTGCACGAGTCGTATCGGCCGCCAAGCGGGAGGTCGTGCTCGAGCCTGTTGAGCGCTTACGTGAGCGCGAGGCGGTGCCCGACTTCTGGCTCTGCCCAGCGCTGCTCAAGAAGGATCGCTTCGACTTCGTGCTGGAGAAGGCGACCGAACTCGGGGTGGCCCAGATCCGACCGCTCGTCACGCGCCGCTGTGTGGCCGACAAGCTGAACGCGGACCGCGCAAGAACGGTCGTCGTCGAGGCGGCGGAGCAGTGCGCCCGCACCGCCCTGCCGGAGATCGCCGAGCCCGCGCCGCTGGCCGCACTGTTGCGCGAGTGGCCCCAAGATCGCGCGCTTTTCTTCGCGGACGAAACGGGCGGCGCACCTGCCGCCAGGGCATTCGCCGCACATTCGGGTCCCGCCGCGCTGCTGATCGGCCCTGAAGGTGGGTTCGACGACGACGAACGCAGCGCGATTCGCGCGCACCCTCAGGCAGTCGCCATCTCGCTGGGCCCGCGCATCCTGCGCGGCGAGACCGCCGCGATGGCCGCGACCGCGCTGTGGATGGGAACGATGGGTGATTGGATCAGGGAACAAGATTAAATCGCTGGCGCCGAGGTTATGCGTTTTCTAGTGCAACCTGCATGAGCACGCGGCAGGCCTCCGAGGCAGACGATCCCATCATCGAAAGCCGCGACCAGCTCGTGGCCCCCATGGCTGCCGGCGAGAAGCCGCGCGGGCAATGGCGCATCGGCACCGAGCACGAGAAGCTCGTCTACAAGCTGCCCGACTACCACGCGCCGGCCTACGACGAGCCTTGCGGCATCCGCGACCTCCTGATGTCGCTCACGCAGTTCGGGTGGAGTCCGGTCGAGGAGGACGGCAAGGTCATCGCCATGAGCGGGCCGGACGGCACCGTCAGCCTCGAACCGGCGGGCCAGCTCGAACTTTCCGGCGCACCGGTGGCGAACCTGCATCAGACCTGCGCCGAAACCGGGCGGCACCTGACCCAGGTCAAGGCGATCGGCGAGAAGTGCGGGGTCGGCTTCCTGGGTCTCGGCATGTGGCCGGACAAGACCCGCGAAGAGCTGCCGATCATGCCCAAGGGCCGCTACGCGATCATGATGCGGCACATGCCGCGCGTTGGCACGCTCGGCCTCGACATGATGCTGCGCACCTGCACCATCCAGACCAACCTCGACTATTCGAGCGAGGCGGACATGGTGCAGAAATTCCGGGTTTCGCTCGCTCTCCAGCCGCTCGCGACCGCGCTGTTCGCCAACTCGCCGTTCACCGAAGGCAAGCCGAACGGCTACCTCAGTTATCGCAGCCATATATGGTCGGACACCGATCCGCAGCGCACCGGCATGATCCCGTTCGTGTTCGAGGACGGTTTCGGCTACGAACGCTACGCCGACTACATGCTCGATGTGCCGATGTATTTCGTCTTCCGCGACGGGAAGTACATCGATGCCGCAGGCCTCAGCTTCCGCGATTTTCTCAAGGGTGAGCTGTCGGTCCTGCCTGGCGAGAAGCCGACCATGAGCGACTGGTGGGATCACCTGTCGACCGCTTTCCCCGAGGTGCGGCTCAAGTCCTTCCTCGAGATGCGCGGCGCCGACGGCGGGCCGTGGAGCCGGATCTGCGCTCTTCCCGCCTTGTGGGTCGGGTTGCTCTACGACCAGACGGCGCTCGACGCCGCATGGGACCTCGTGAAGGATTGGTCGATGGATGAACGCGAGGCGCTGCGTTCGAGCGTACCTAAGCTCGCGCTCGATGCGCCGGTTCCCGGCGGGCGGACCTTGCGCGACCTCGCTCCCGAAGTGCTGAAGATCGCCCGCGCCGGGCTTGCCGCCCGCGGCGAACTCAACTCGAGCGGCGACAACGAAACCGGTTTTCTCGAAACGCTCGACGAGATCGTGGCAAGCGGCAAAGTCCCCGCCCAGCTGCTCCTCGACAAATACCATAGCGAGTGGAACGAGGATATCACCCGCGTCTACAAGTACAGCTTCTGAGGAAACCAAGCGATGATCCTGATCATGGGAACGGTGCGTGTGCCGGTCGAAGCATTCGAAGCGGCGCACGATGCGATGGAATCGATGATCACCGAAACGCGCAAGGAGGACGGCTGCATCAGCTATGCCTTCGCCCGAGACGTTCTGGACCCAGGCCTGATGCACGTTGCCGAAGCGTGGCGCGATCACGAGGCGCTGAAGGCGCACGGCGCTTCGCCGCACATGGCAGAATGGCGTAAAGCGATTGCCGGAGCAGGGGCTAGCGAGCGCAACCTGCGGGTTTACGAGACCGACGAAGGTACGCCGATCTAGCATTTTATTCCGCGGGTTGCGCCACGGGATCGAACCCACGCACTCGGACCCCGAGTCGCCGCTTCAGCCGAGTGAGCGGCGCGGTCACGAGCCCATGCTCACTCATCCACGCGTGATAGGCACGGTACTTCGGGTCCTCGTGCCACAAGTGCTCTTCCTCGGTCCGCGCGCGCCAGTAGTAGATCGCGTTGACAAGACACAGCGCCACGACGTTGCGCACCTGATCGGTCAGCGAGGCGTTGGTGACGAGGAACGGAAGGGTCGACAGCCACCAGAACAGGTTCTTGCTAAGGTACGCGGGGTGCCGGGTGAAGCGGTAAGGCCCGTTGGTCAGCACTCCGCGATAGGTGAGGTTGGAAAAGCGCAGCCCGAAAGCGACCGTCGCCCAGGCGTAAATTCCCGTGAGCAGGACCAGTACCGTCGCCCAGCCCCACATCAACACGGGATGCCCTGACAGCCAGACGGTCCAGTTCGCGTCACCCTGACCCGGTGTGCCGAACTCGTAGCCAAGCAAGCTCGAACCCATCACCACGAACACGAACGGCGGGTAGCACACCAAAGCGGACAGCCAGCCGGCGATGTAGGGATTGCCGCTGCGGATATGGGAGTCGAGCGGGCGAAACGTCATGAGGTAGCCGACCGTTCCAATCTGCACGTCGATACAGAACAGCAGTCCGATCAGCGCCATGCCGATCGCTCCCGGATTGCCGGCAATCGCCGAGAAATCGGCATTCACCACGGCGGCGAATCCTGGCGGCAGGATTGAGATCATGAAGGCGCCGAAGAATCCCTTGATGATCCAGGCGCGCCAGTGCTTCTTCACCGCCTCGAAATCGTGCGCCTCGCGCCCCAGCAGCATAGCGCCGAAATGCCATGCGTGATCGCGCGGATTGTCGAGAAATCGGTCGAGCCAGAGCACGTAAGGGACCGAGAGCACGAACAGCGGCAGCGCTGCCGCCCCAAGCACTTTCATGGCGAACAGGTACTGGCCATCCCAATACCAGCGTCCCAGCGCATAGATGCAGGCAAGGGCGATCCATGTCGTCCACAGTCCGGCGATTTTCACCAGTGAAGGGCGCAGCGTCTCCCGCAGCGGCCTGCGTTGCGACCAGTCGATCCCAGTCGATGCGCGCAGGTGCACCCGATCGACCAGCAGAGAAACTGCCACCATCGGCGCGGTCGAGAACAGCATCGCCGCGACGGCGGCGTTCGGTCCGTCCAGCCGCGCCCGCGGTCCCGGTATGCCAAAGCTATCCGCGATCAGCGGCCAGTGGCGGCAGACCATGATCCAGGCAAACAGCCCGGCAAGACCAGCGAGCCCCACCCAAGGCGAAACGTCGCTCTCAGGCAGAGCGGCCGGCGTGTTCTGGGCGCGCGCGTTCGTCACGCGTCCCGCGTTAGCCGTAAAGGGTTAAGCAGCTGGTAAGCGTCGCCGGGCGGACCTTACCGGTAGGCGTGGATCGTGCCGCTTTCGTCCAGGATGTAGAGCGTGCCGTTCGCAACCACCGGCGGTTGCATGATCGGGTTCTTGACCGTCTGGAACAGGTTCGCCGAACCTTCTTCCACGCTCACGCGGTAGATCTGGCCTTCGGTGTTGGCGACCCACAAGGTGTTGCCGGCGAGAACCGGGCCGGTCCAGAACACCGGGTTCTTCTTCTTCTCGGCATTCTTCCACCGGCCGAGGTCGGTTACCCAACGGACGCGGCCGCTGCCGCGAGCGATCGCCAGCAGGCGGGCGTCATCGGTCAGCGTGAAGATCCATTCGCCTGCGACCGCGGGGGTCGAGATCCCGGCAAGGTTGAGTTCCCAGATGCGCTGGCCGGTGACGAGCTCGTATGCCGCCATGCGGCCGCCCTGGCCGAGCGCATAGACGCGGCCCTGGTCGATGATCGGATCGGCATCGATGTCCGACAGCGCGCCAACCTCGGTCGAGATGGAGGTGCGCGCCAAGGCGTCGGCCCAAAGCGTCCGGCCGTTTTCGTAGCGGTAGGCCGTCAGCTCACCGCTCGCATAACCGGCGATAACGGTGCCCTGCGCGGCAGCCGGAGACCCCACGCCGAAAAGGCCCGTCTGGGTGGTCGATCCCGACTCGTTCCAGAGGAGTTTGCCGTCCGCTGCAGACAGCGCGAACAACTGGTTGTCCTGCGTCATGACGTAGACCGAACCGAATGCGACCGTCGGCGCGCCACGCAGGGGTCCGGCGGGCTTGACCTTCCACAATTCGGAACCGGTCTGGGCATCGAGCGCAAGGACTTCGCCGACGCCGTTGGTCGCGAAGACCTTGCCCCCGTCGTAGCTGACGCCGCCGCCGAAGTTGGCCGGCCGCAACTCACCGCCGACCTCCGCGGTCTGGGTCCAGAGTTTCGCGCCGGTCTGCGCGTCGAAGGCGGTTATAACGCCCTGCGTATCGGCCACGAACATTTTGCCCTCGCCGATGACAGGCGCAGCGGCAAGACGCCGACGATTGCTCGAACCCGCGACCGAAACCGTCCACGCCTGGCTCAGCGTGTCGGGCAGAGCGAGGTGCCCATAGCTTTTGCCCGCGTTTCCGCCTGCCTGCGGCCATTCGGTGTTGGTCTGGGCCGGCGGCAGAACCACGGAGACCCCTGCGAGCGCGGGGTCGACCTTGGCCGTCTCGATCCGCGACAGGACAGGCACCCGATTGCCAACCGTCGGAGTGACGTTCTTGTCCTTGCTTCCGCCGAACAGGCCACCGGCGCATGCCGACAGGCCGAGCGCGAGGCCAACGGTAAGGCCAGAACGGGCAAGATTGCGAAAAGCGTGAGCAGTCGTCATCGGGTATCGGTCCTGAACTTGATCATTGGGCAGCGGGCGCCGCGGACTCGCCGAGCACGGTGTCGACATCGTCGATCGCGTCGACGCCCAGCAGGCCGGCCATCTGGCGCGAGCGCGCCTTGAGCGTTTCGGGGGTATCCTTGTCGCGGGCGATCGCGGCAAACAGCGCGCCTGCTTCGGCCTGCTTGCCCTGGTCGAGATAAGCCATTGCGACGAGCTCGCCGGCGGGGCCGAACCACGCGCTGCCCGGGGCCGCCAGCGGCTTTAGCCTGGCGATCACGTCGGCCGGCTTCATGGTGTCGTAGCGCGCGGATACCGCGCGGATCGTCGCGAGATTCCTCATGACCTCGGGCGCCTGTTCATCGGCCGAGACCTGGTCGTAGATTGCCGCCGCTTCGGCGGGCTTCTTCTGCTCCATCGCGATGCCCGCCTTGAGCATTCGCGCCGCAGCCTGGGCACCGTCGCTGCCGGCGGCGATCACAGGGCCGAGCGCCTTGTCCCCGCTGGCGAGATTGCCACGCTGCACTTCGTCGAGCGCACTCACGAATTGTTCGCTATTGGCCTCGCGCGCTGCGTTCTGCCGGCTTTCCCAGTAGAGGTACCCACCGAATGCCGCGAGCACGAGGACGATCACCGCAACGATCGTCTTGCCGTATTTCTGCGCAGCTTCGGCGTACTGGTCCTGACGCACGGCGTCGTCCACCTCGCGCAGCAGCACATCTTCCTGTGCGGCCTGGGCGCGGGCTCGTTTTTCTTCGGGAGTCAGGTCGCTGTCGGGTCGAAGGGCCACAGGGGTCGGTCGTCTCGTGCTGAGGGAAGGATCGGGTGCGCGCGGTCTTTAGCCGATGGGCGGTTCAATTCAATGTCGAATCCCGGATGTGTCCCCTTCGATGTCATCGGCCGGGTGAATGCGCCGTGAAGCACAAGCGACCGCTTCGCGATCACTATGGAAGCGTCTTGCGACCCAGCGCACTCGCATAGAGCCGGCGATAGGCATCGATCATCACCTTTTCGTCGAACTCGCGGCGGGCCTTCGCCTTGTTCGCCTTGCGCAGTGTGGCCCGAGCTTCGGTGTCGTAGAGCATGGACCCGATGGCCTGCGACAGCGCATCCTCGTCGCCCCGCTGCACGATGAGGGGGCGGTTCTCCTCCGCCACCATCTCTTTCACGTCGCCGACGTCGTAGGCCGCCACCGGCCGCCCCGCCGCCATTGCCTCGACCAGCGAGATCGGGAACTGTTCGGAGTGCGAGGACAGGGCGAAGAGATCGAACAGCCCGACGTACCGTTCCGGCTTCTCGACGAAACCGGGCAGATGGACGCGGTGCTCGATGCCAAGCCTTGCTGCTTCGGCGCGGATCGCCTCGCGCTCTGGCCCTTCGCCGACGATGACAAGTTGGCAGAAGTCCTGGAACGGAGCGATCGCGCGAACTAGCGCGGTAAGGTTCTTCACCTTTCGCAGGCCCGCCAGCGTACCGATCCAGAACTCACCCGGCCGCTTGATCAGACCCGGCAACGCATCTGTCTTGGGCGGCTTTGCGAACGCATCGGTATCGATTCCGTTGGCGATGCGCTTCACGCGGCCGATCGGCTGGGACCAGGTCGCCAACGCGATTTCCTCGAGCGTCTCGGAAGGCACCACGAGGCCCCTCGCCCGGCCCAGCGCGATCCTCCGGTACCAGTTGCGCGTCGGCTTCAGGCGCTCCAGTTCATCCTCGTTGAACCCGTCCTCATGATGAATCAGCGGAGGGAGGCCGAACGCTTCTCCGAACAGCGTGTTGGCCATCACGGCGTCCATCGCACCCCAGTTGTAGGTCAGCACGAGGTCGTAACCGCGCATCGCCTCGGCCAGCTTCTTGAGCCGTCCGGGCGTCGGCCGGCCTTGCAGCGCAGGGAAATCCTGCGGCCACGAAACCTTGAGCGCACGAGAAATCTCGCTGGTGGCAGAGGTCTCCCCGGGAACGCCGCTTACGATCGCATGATGCGCCTTCGGGCCGAACGCGTTCATCAGCCGCACGGCGCGGCGTTCCTTGCCTCCGCTGGCGAAAGTCGAGTGGAGATGAAGAATACGCGCCGACGCGGACTGCCCCGCGCTCATGCTGCCGCTCGGTCCCTGATCATTGCGCCCGTGCGGCCTTTCCTGTTCCTGCTGCGGGTTGAACCGCTGCGTCCATGCCCCCACTATCGCGGCATGAACGCCGGAGAGCAACCTGCCGCATACCGGCCCGAGCGCACCCTCCTCGACCTCGCCGACTGGCTCTCCGATCCGGTCGAGCCAGCCGACTTCCCGAAAACGATCGTGCGCTGGCGCAACGATCGCGCGGCTGCCGAAGTCGGTCTTGCGGATCTGTCGAATAAGGAATGGATTGCGCATTTCGCCCGGTTCGAGCCATTGCCCGATACCCTGCCCGGCCCCCTCGCGCTACGATACCACGGACACCAGTTCCGTGTGTACAATCCCGAGATCGGCGACGGGCGCGGGTTCACCTTCGCGCAGATGCGCGGGAGCGACGGACGCCTGCTCGAGCTTGGCACCAAGGGTTCGGGCACTACGCCGTGGAGCCGCACCGCCGACGGCCGGCTGACGCTGAAGGGCGCAGTGCGCGAACTGCTCGCGACCGAAATGCTCGAGGCGCTGGGCGTCGACACGAGCCGGACGTTCTCGATCGTCGAGACCGGAGAGGAACTGTGGCGCGGGGACGAGCCCTCGCCGACCCGCTCGGCCGTCCTCGTGCGCCTCAGCCACGGGCACATCCGCATTGGCAGCTTCCAGCGGCTCTCGAAGCTTGGCGAAACCGGGCACCTCCAGGAGCTGATCGACTATTGCCTGGCGCAGTTTCCCGGCCCCCTCCCGCCCGAGGATGCACCCGGTCGCGACGAACCCGCGGTGATCCTGACGCATCAGGTCGTGGAGCGGCTCGCCGATCTTGCCGCGAGCTGGATGGTCGCGGGGTTTGTCCACGGCGTGCTCAACACCGATAACATGAACGTGACGGGCGAAAGCTTCGATTACGGACCGTGGCGCTTCCTGCCCGAATGGGATGCGGGTTTCACCGCGGCCTATTTCGACCACGCCGGGCTCTATGCCTTCGGCCGCCAGCCTGAGGCGCTGTATTGGAACTGCGGCCAGCTCGCGATCGCACTTCGCTCTGTCAGCGAGGCACCTCCGCTGCTCGAGGCGCTCGAACGGTTCGGTCCGCTCTACATGGCGCAGGTGCGCCGGCGCTGGCTCTGGCGGCTAGGCCTCGCTTCCCAGGGCGAGGAGCGCGACGCCGCACTGGTCGCCGCCTGCGAGGCCGACATGCGCGACAGCGGCGAGGTGCCCGACCGTTTCTTCCATCGCCACCGCTTCGGACGCGCGGCCGCAGGTGCGCTGGCCGAAGCATTCGAGGGATATGAAGCGGTGGGAAAACGGCATCCGATCTGGGAGGAAGCCGATCCGCCCTCGCTGGTCATCGACCGGGTCGAGGCGCTTTGGTCTGCCATCGACGCAAACGACGACTGGTCGCCTCTGATGGACGAGATCGCGGCAATCCGCCGGCTTGGCGAAGCGCTGGGACCGCCACCGCCACCAGCGGATCATTAGCCTTTCGCAGGAAAGTTCTTCACCATGCCCGCGATCCTTGGGTAAGCACGGCCCGCTTTCATGCCACATATTAGAGTTTCCGGAGTAACCATCCTTGTCAGCCCCGACGACCGATATCGTTTCCATCGAGCCCGCCACCGGACAAGAGCTGTGGCGCGGCGAAGCGGGCGATGTCGACGCGGCAGTCGACCGCGCGCGTGGGGCGTGGGCCGAATGGGCGGCCAAGCCGCTGTCGAACCGCGTCGAGCTCGTCCGCCGCTTTGCCAACGAAGTTCGCAAGGAACATGATGCGTTCGCCGAACTGATCGCGCGCGAAACCGGCAAACCGCTGTGGGAGGCGCGGACCGAAGTCGAATCGGTCATCGCGAAAGTCGATATTTCGGTCAGCGCCTATGCCGAACGCACGGGCCAGAAGAAATTCGACAACGGGCTCCAGGGCACCGCGGCAGTGCGCCACAAGCCGCATGGCGTCATGGCCGTGCTGGGGCCGTACAACTTTCCGGCGCATCTGCCGAACGGTCACATCGTCCCGGCACTGATCGCGGGCAATGCTGTCGTCTTCAAACCGAGCGAGAAGACACCCGCGGTGGGCGAGTTTCTGACCCGGTGCTTCCACCGTGCAGGAATTTCCTCGGCTGTCTTACAGTGCGTTCAGGGTGGGCCTGCGGAGGGACAGGCGCTCATCGCGCACCCGGGCATCGACGGCGTCCTGTTCACCGGCAGTGCGCGGGCGGGGATCGCGATCAACAAGAAGCTCGCCGGTAACCCCGGCAAGATCGTCGCGCTCGAGATGGGCGGCAACAATCCGATCGTGGTGCTCGACACCCCAAAGATTTCCGATGCCGCAGTTCTCGTAATCCAGAGCGCGTTTACCACCGCCGGCCAACGCTGCACCGCGGCCCGGCGCCTGATCGTGACGGACAGCATGTACGATCCGCTGGTGCGCGAGGTGAAATCGCTCGCCGACAGGATCATCTTCGGCGAACCGTTCGCCGACCCGGCCCCGTTCATGGGCCCGGTGATCGACAACCAGGCTGCCGACCAGCTGGCTGAAAGCTTCCTCTATTTGATGTCGAAGGGTGGCAAGGCGATCAAGCACATGCTGAGGCCCGACGAGAACCTGCCCTTCGTCAGCCCGGCGATCATCGATGTGACTGCGATCGAGGACCGGCCGGATGTCGAACTGTTCGGCCCGCTGCTGCAGGTGATCCGGGTCTCCGATTTCGACCAGGCGATCGCCGAAGCGAACGATACGCGGTTCGGCCTGTCAGCTTCGCTCATCGGCGGCTCGCCACAGGACTACAACCGCTTCTGGGCGAACATCCGTGCGGGTATCGTCAACTGGAACCGACCGACCAGCGGGGCGAGCAGCAAGGCGCCGTTCGGCGGTATCGGACTTTCGGGCAACCATCGCCCGTCGGCATTCTATGCCGCCGACTACTGCGCATATCCCGTGGCGAGCACCGAGATGGACCAGCCCCGCGCGACCATCGGGACCGGCTTTCGTCAGGAACGCAGGACCCGTCCGCGGGAGGATTAGCGCTCGACCGTAGCCAATCGCACGAGCGTGTGATCGCCTTCGGTCCTCACCCGCACATCGTAGGATATCGAGCGGTTGTCCCCGCGCAACTGCAGGTCCTCGCCCGAGCGCACGTACTTCGGCGTCGCACCAGCGGCACGCCCTCGGTTAGCGTAGAAAGCCAATATATCGGCCGCCGAAACCGGTGTGGTGAAAGCAACGAGGCGCACCCTACAGCCCCTCTCGTCGCTTCCCGCGGCCTTGACGGTAGCGCCGCGCGGATAGATCGGCATGACGGCAGGCATCCGCGCCGCCCAGATCGCGGAACGCGATGGTTCGTCGGTGCAGCCGTGGTCATCCATGAGCGCGGCGAGCTGGTCCTCTGGCTTTGCATCACGCGCCAAGGGCGGGTCGGTCCCTTCCGGTTCGCCGATGGGAACGAGTTTATCGGCCCCGCCGACGATCAGTGCCGCCTCGCTGCGAGCGGCGGCTGCAGCCTCCGGTGAGGCAGGCAGGACGGGCAGCGAAGCATCGCTCTCGACTGTCAGCGCGGCCGCAGCCTCGTTGAGACTCGACAGGTCGGGATCGGTCATCAGGGGAGAGTCGAGCGCCTGCGCGACCTGCGGGTCGCGGTCCGGCAGCGGCTCTTGCCGCTGCGTTTCTCCGCATCCGGCAGTGACGCTCAGCAGTACGACGAAGAAAGCGAGACGATGCACCAGCGCGCTCTACTCCAACGCTGTTGCCAAAAGAAGAAGGCGCCCTCCGCCGAAGCGAAGGACGCCTTCCGCGTCCCCGATTGGGTGCGCGCTTGCGACCGCGGGTGGGCACGGTCGCGAAGCTGGTTGTCAGATCAGCGGCAGCGGGTTCCGCCGCCGGCGATTTCGCGGCCGAGCAGCGCACCGCCCGCGGCCCCGAGTATCGCGCCGAGCGTACGGTCGCCATAACGGCCCGCGATCTCGCGGCCCAGGAGGGCGCCGCCAGCGGCACCGATCAGCAGACCGGTCGTGCCATTGGACTTGCGGCAATAATAGCGATTGTCCTGCCCGCGCCACACGCGGGTGTTCGCGTAGACGGGCTCACCATAATAGGTCTGCCGATAGCCGTAGCCGCTGCCGTAGTAGCGAGCGCCCGAGCGATAACGCTCGTGGCGGTCATGGCCGTGGCGCTTGCCGTGGCGCGAGTGGTTGACCGCCTGGTCGCCCCACACCGCGCTGTTGTCATAGGCGGCGCTGTGCGTGGCGGGCGCGGCGGCGACCGGCGCGGCGACCAAAAGGCCGGGAACGGCGAGCGCCATCGCAGCGGTCTTGAACTGGTTCATCTGCATCGGTTTTTCCTTCCTTTGTCCTTTTTGACTCAGAGGCCGAGTGAGAACCCCATCGATCGCGTTCATAAATAGGGGGTGCTAGATGAACGGACAGCAACGGCGCCGTCAGCTTCGAATTTTTTTTTGATCGCATAGGAAATCGGCGGATTTGGGAAGATCTTCAGCGCTTGTCGGCCCGAAGAAGCGGGCCTAAGGGCGCGCGAAGATGAACGACAGCGATCCCAAGCAGCCCAGCGGCCTGCCAGCCGCACTCGGCGCCTACCTGATCTGGGGATTCCTGCCGCTCTACCTCATTCTCGTGAAGAGCGTGCCGCCGTTCGAATTCGTCGCCTGGCGAATCGTCTGGACGTTGCCTTTGTGCCTCGTAATCGTGACGCTACGCCGCCAGTGGCCCGAGATCGTCGCCGCGTTGCACAACCTGCGCACGCTCGCCTGGCTGGCGCTTTCGTCGGTGCTGATCGCGGTAAACTGGCTCGTGTACATCTGGGCGATCCAGACCGGCGAGGTCTTCGCCGCGAGCCTGGGATATTACATCAATCCGCTGGTCAACGTATTGCTCGGCACCATACTACTCGGTGAGTGTCTGTCGCGGCGCGGCTGGATTGCGGTGACTATCGCGGGCGTCGGGATCGCGATGTTGCTGGGCGGCGCGCTCACGACGCTGTGGATCAGCCTGACGCTCGCGCTCAGCTTTGGCACCTACGGCCTTGTGCGAAAGCAGGTACCGGTCGGCGCCCTGCCCGGTCTGACGATCGAGTCGGCAATCCTGCTGGTGCCCGCATCAGCGCTGGCGGGCTGGTACGCAGTGTCGCCCGCCGGATCGTCGTTCGGTCACGAACTCGGCCTCAGCCTCGCAATCATGCTCGGCGGCGTGGTTACCGCGATTCCGTTGTGGCTGTTCGCGGTAGCGGCGCGGCGGATGAGCTACTCGACGCTCGGCTTCGTCCAGTTCCTCGCGCCGACGATCGTTTTCGTCCTCGGGCTCACGGTGTTCGGCAAACCACTTCATCCGGCCGAACTCGCCGCCTTCATTGCGATCTGGATCGCGATCGCGGTGTTCGTCTGGGACCTGGTGGCTAGGCGACCAGCCGCCAGCTGAGCGTTTGGCCGGCATGGAAAGGCACGACCAGCGTGCCGCTCCCGTCGACCGCATCGGGTACGGCCGTCTCGCCGCGTTCGAGCGTCACCCGCTCCTCGTTCACCGGCAAATCGTAGAACGCAGGCCCGGCGAGCGAAGCAAACTGCTCGAAACGGTTGAGCGCGCCTTCTTCGTCGAACACCTGAACATAGCTTTCGAGCGCAAAAGGCGCGTTGAAGATTCCCGCGCAGCCGCAAGCACTTTCCTTGTCCTCCTTCGCATGCGGCGCGCTGTCGGTGCCAAGGAAGAACTTGGCCGAGCCCGACGTCGCAGCTTTGCGAAGCGCGAGACGATGCTCTTCGCGCTTGGCGACCGGCAGGCAGTAAGCGTGGGGTCGAATGCCCCCGACGAGCATCGCATTGCGGTTGATGTGGAGATGCTGCGGGGTGATCGTGCCCGCAACATTCGGCCCCGCCGCCTCTACGAAGGCGATCCCCTCGCTGGTGGTGATGTGTTCCAGCACCACCTTCAGGCCCGGAAAGTCTCGCACGATCCGCGAGAGGTGGCGATCGATGAAGACCGCCTCGCGGTCGAACACGTCGATGTCGTCCGTCGTCACCTCGCCATGGACGCAAAGCACGAGACCTGCCTTTTCCATCGCCGCGAACACCGGGGAGAGATGTGCGATGTCTGTCACCCCGTGCGCCGAGTTGGTCGTCGCGTTGGCGGGATACAGCTTCGCCGCTGTCAGCACGCCATCCGCCTTGCCGCGCGCGAGATCGGCCGGATCGGTGCCGTCGGTGAGGTAGGCGGTCATCAGCGGCTCGAACGACAGGCCTTCGGGCACTGCCACCAGGATTCGTTCACGATAAGCGCGAGCGGCCGCGGTGGTCGTCACCGGTGGCGAGAGGTTCGGCATCACGATCGCGCGGGCGAACTGGCGGGCGGTGTATTGCGCCACACCCGCCAGCATCGCGTCGTCGCGCAAGTGCACGTGCCAGTCGTCGGGGCGGCGGATGGTGAGGGAATCGGTCATCGCCCTTCCCTTAGTGGCGAGGCCTCCTATCTGCCAGTCATGCCCGCTACCCGCCTGTTCGATCGCACCGTGGTGCGCGTCTCGCCCCAAGCTGACGACGAAGACGCCGCCGCGTTTCTGCAAGGCCTGCTGACCAACGACGTGACCGGCCCCCTGCCCGTCTATGCCGGACTTCTGACCGCGCAGGGCAAGGCGCTTTTCGACCTCATCGTGTGGCTCGGGGCGCCGGGCGAGATCCTGCTCGATTGCGAAGCCGAATACGCCGACGACCTGGTCAAGCGCCTGTCGCTCTACCGGCTGCGCCGCAAGCTCGCGATCGAGCGCGACGATTCGGTGGCCGTTCACTGGGCGCCGCACACCGGCGACGGCGGCGCGTCCGATCCCCGATTGGCGGCACTTGGCGAGCGCTGGCTCGCCCCCGTCTCGGATGACGACAGGCCCGCCGACGATGCGTGGCGTGCGCATCGCCTCCGTCTCGGCGTTCCCGAAGGCCGCGCCGAACTGGGCGACATACTCTGGCTTGAGACCAATGCCGCAGAGCTCAACGGCGTCAGCTTTTCGAAGGGCTGCTACGTCGGGCAGGAGAATACGGCTCGCATGAACTGGCGGCAGAAAATCAATCGCCGGCTTGTTGTCGTTCCGCTCGCCTCCTCAGACGAGAAACGCCGCAAGGCCGAGTGGCCCGGTGAAGGCTTCGCGATCGATCACCTGCGGATTGAGTCGATCGAGCGCGACGTCAGGCCCGAATGGATGCAGCTCTCCGAGTGACGGGGCGCTGGGTCGTGGGCGGTTGATCGGTCCTGTGTCCTCAGACCGTCGTCGGAAAGAGGGCGAGTTCGCGCAGGATTTGCCGCCGTTCCAGTCCTCCGGCGAGGGCACCAGTCGTTACGCCCACCGTGGTATCGAAGACGGCGAGGCGGAGCTTGTCGACCCATGTCACCACGGGATCCTGCAGCGTCGGCCAGGTCGAGATGAGCCCTTCGGGAAATATCCCGATTACGATCAGGAGCGTGAGAAGGGCGACCATCACGAACAGGCCGATCACCGCTAAAAGCATCGTCAGCAGGATGGTCCCGTTGGCGACCGCAATATGTTCGGGCACCACCCTGTCTTCCTTGCGCGGCAGGAACAGATTCAGGCTGGTCGACAGGTAGATCGTGGCGGCCAGCACGCTTAGACCGGCATACCACCAGGCCGTCTGGTTCTTCATTCCAAGACCCGCGGATCAGTGTGCGCACGACCATCTCGCGCGTACCGATGAGCCCGATCGAATCGCCGGTCACTTGCTGCAAAAGATCGGTCATGGAACTCTCCTGGCGGGACGTATTGCCTCCTTCCAAAGGAACAGCAGCCGGCGGGGTGAGTTCCCCCGCCGATCTCCCTGCCAAGAGACCCTTCTCCGGCTAATCGCCTGGCGGCGTTTCCGACGGCATGGCGAACGGTTGGGTATCGGTCCACGCGCAGCCCGATCGCTGTTCTCCCGTCACCTCGAGCGTGACGACGTAGGGGTAGGTCCGATCGCTCATTCCGTCAGAACACTTGCCGGGAGTGGCCGCGAGCACGAAGCGCGCGCCCTCATACACGCCGGTCCACGAAACACCGCCCCGCCCGGCGAAGCGGGTCACCGGAATGTCCGTCCCGTCGACGTTCTCTGGAGTCGAGTAAGTCAGCGCGGTACCGACGACCTGGCCGCCCCAGAAGGGTTCGGTCCCCGTGAACCTGACCGTCTCGTCCTCGCCGATCGTGGCGAAGGGAGCCTGGTATTCGGCGTCTCCGGCCGGTTCCGAGGCCTTGCAGCCGGACAGAGCGACTGCGAGCGGCATGGCGGCGAACAGGACAATACTGCGCATGAGACCTCCGTGCGTCAGGATAACGGCCGTTGAATGGGTCCGGAACGGCAAAGTGGACTCGTGCGTTCCAGGGATCAAACGGTTCAAGATTTTCGGAGTGACGCCATGAAGGCTACGCCCTTGTTTCTGGGCGCCTGTGCACTTGCGTCGGTCGCCGGAGCTGTCGGCGGCGCGACCACGAACACGACGCCCATCCAGAACGCCGCGATCGGTATGGACATGCTGCCGGAGCGGCACATTGCATTCGATTCCGCCGACAGCGGCCTCCCCCAGGTCGCCCCGCCCGATCACTACGCCATGATCACCCCCCAGGGACGCATCGAAGCCGCAGAGCTCTCGACCCGCGGGCTCTATTCCCAGCGACGGTTCGGATGGAACACGGCGCAGTACGACACGCTGCCCGAAACCGCATTTACCGACGAAACTACCGACGAAACTGCCGGTTCGAACTGGTCGGATGACGTCGCGCCTGCGCCGGCGATTAACGCGCCACCCATTCCCGCGCCGGTGGAGCCGCTTCGGCTCGACGAACCGGCAGCGACTTCAAATGGACAGCCGCGGGTGATCGATGTCGCGGTTGCGCTTGCCTCGGAGCGCTGATCGGGGTCGACACGAGCAGCGGCGCTGAACCGCTACCCTTCGATCATCACGATGTCCCAGCCGTAACGATGGTCACCGACCGCCGACGCGATCGAGGTCGGCGCGGCATCTCCCAGCGACCGATAGAGAATGTCCTTCGCGTTCGCTTCGGCCTCTTCGGGGAAATACATCTGGAAAATGCCCCGCGCATCGCGGCCGGTCACATCCATGTGAATGTGAGGCGGGCGTTGTCCGATCGGGCTGGCGTAGCTGCCCGGCTTGACCGTCAGCAGCTTCCAGCTTCCATCAGCCCCGGTGTATATCGAGGCGAAGCCCTGAAAATTCGGGTCGAGCGGCATCACTGCCGGGTCTTGCGGATGAGCGTACCGCCCAGCCGCGTTCGCTTGCCAGATGTCGAGCCGTGCACCTGGTATCGGCTTGCCGCGACTGTCCAGCACGCGCCCCATCACCTCTATGATCTGGCCCTTCGCCCGGTCACTACCGCCCGCGATGCGCGTCATGTCCGCGTCCGTTTCGCCCCTGTAGGACGCGGGGAAAAAGGGTCCGATATCCGATGTCGCAGTAACCGTCTGCGCGAGAGCCGTTCCACCTGCCGCGACACTGCCGACCGCGCGCGCCACGAACGTCCTACGTGAGATTATTCCGGCCATTTCTCGTCCCCCCTGAATGGGCGACCCGGAGAGGGCAGGCTAAACTCGGCAATTCAAGGAAGCAAGGCCGCTCCGCCAGGACGGATCAGTCGTGCGAGCGCCTCCCGTCAGGCTCCTGCGCGACACCCTTGAACGGTTCCCCGTCGCTCTTCACGTCGATGAACTCGCCGGCCTTCTCGCCATGAGAGCGGTCGCGCTTGATCCACTTTCCGGTGACCGGGTTCAACACCTGGGTACGATCATCGACCGAGCCGATCCGGTGGCCTTCGCCTGTGTTTTTCGCCATCGTGAAATCTCCTTATACGGGACTCGAATCCCCGGCGATTCCCGATGGTTCCCGGCTATCCTGCGCGCGCGTACGTTCCCGTCAGCACAGCTGCGCCGATCACATGGCCTTCCATCGCTTCGACCAACGCACCCCGACCCTTGCCGGGCCCGAGTTCGAGCGGCGCATCGAGGGCGAAGAGCTGGAAGACATAGTCATGGCTGCCATGGCCGCTCGGCGGATCGGGCGGTAGCCAGCCAGCCTGCTGGTATGAATTGAGGCCGAGCATCGGGGGATCGTCGCCTTCGTACAATTCGCCCGCGACGGGCTCGAGACCCCAGCCGAGCAGGTGGACGAAAGGTTCCGGCGTCGGCGCATCGGGATCTTCGACGATCAGCGCGAGCGCCTTCGTGCCCGCAGGCGGCGCGGTCCAGGCGAGCGGCGGACAGCAGGCGTCCTCCTCGTCGGCCGTGAACATCGGGTCCAGCACGCCGCCATCCATGAGGGCCGCACTCGACAGCGCGAACCCGTTCGCGCCCATTGCCGTTTCGCTGCCCAGCTTCGCCACCGCGAGCTTGCCGTGTCCTGCACGGACGTTGTGCAGCAATCGGCCGAGGAAGGCGGGTACGTGTTCGAGCATTGCGCGAAAATCTCCTGTTCGAAAGAAAATGACCCGCGCCCCCTGCCGTTCCGAAGCCGCCAGCGCAAGGTCGCGCGGTCGTATAACCCATCGAGTTGATCGGTGCGCGGGAACGGCCTCGTCCCCGCTTCGCTTTTCTTACGAGTGACACACGACGAAACGAGGAATTCGATCATGGCCGACAAGGTACCCACCCCGGCAATGCCGACGAAAGATCAGCGCGAGGGGTCGCGCGATGCCACCGGTGAGAACGACGGCCTGGTGCCGCGCGACAAGCGCGGCGCGGGTGGCGGAGGCCCCCAGGAACCCGAGCATGCCGACGGCGACTTCCACGGGGGCCAGACAGGCGCGGCCTATCACGGATACGGCCAGCTTGGCGAAGAGAACGTCGAGGGCCAAAAAAACGTAAACGCCCCGAGTGAGGACCCATAGGTACGGCCCCTGCGCATTACATCCGGTCGTGCTAGGCTTCAGCCTATGTCCGAAACCCTCATGATCCTGGTCGATGCCGACGCGTGTCCGGTGAAGGAGGAAATCTATCGGGTGGCCGCGCGCCACGGAGCGGACGTGCGGATCGTTAGCAATGCCGCATTCCGCGTGCCAGTAAGCGAGCGGGTCCATCGCGTCGTCGTGTCCGATGCGTTCGACGCCGCCGACGACTGGATCGCAGACCATGCGCATCCCCACAGCGTGGTAGTTACCGGCGACATTCTGCTCGCCGAACGTTGCCTGAAAGCCGGCGCGAAGGTCCTGTCACACAACGGAAAACCATTCGATTCCGCAAGCATCGGTGGTGCGATCGCCACACGCGCGATCATGGCGGACCTGCGCGCAGGGATCGACGTGCCCGGCGGCGGACCGCCTCCGTTTGCGAAGGCCGACCGCTCTCGCTTCCTCCAGGCCCTCGATCGCGTGCTGGTGGCTCTCGCCCGCGGCCAAGGAGGCCGTGTCTCGCCGGCGACTTGAAAAGCGCGCGTCCCGCAATTGATCTGGCTCAAGGACCGATCCCGCTTCTCTGTTTATCATAAGCACATCCCGAGCGAGGAGACCGCCTGTGATCGATATCGACATGACTCACCCCGGCATCGTCGTGCTGCGCCCGGAAGGCGCGCTGTCCGAGGCTGACTTTGCAGCCCTCGCCAAGGCGATCGACACGCGAATCAACGAGTCCGACGAGGTGCCCAACCTTGTCATCCGGGTCGATCGCCTGCCCCACTGGGATAGCCTTGGTGCGTTGTCGCGGCACTTCCATTTCGTGAAGAGCCACGGAAAAGTGATCCAGAAGGTCGCAATCGTTGGCGATTCGCCCCTTCTGACACTCGCGCCGGAAGTCGCCGATCACTTTGTACATGCGAAAATCCGCCGCTTTCCCGCGTCGAAGTTCGAGGACGCCAGGGCCTGGGCGCGCGCGAGCGAAGACGATCCCGGCCGATTCGTGGAAATCGAAGGCCTGCCGCGCGATGTGATTGCCCTGCGGGCGGTCGGCGTGATCACCGCGGAAGATTACCGCGACACACTCATTCCCCTGATCGAAAGCAGACTGAAAGAGCACGACGAACTCAAGTGCCTGATCGTCCTGGGCGATGACTTCGCCACCTACTCCGGAGGCGCCGCGTGGGAGGATGCGAAGCTCGGCTTCCGGCACTGGAACGCGTTCAGTCGGGTCGCGCTGGTGAGTGACATCGGATGGATCGTGAAAGCCACCCGTTTCTCCGCCCCTCTGCTCCCCGCCACGGTCAAGACCTTTTCCCTCGCGGAAATCGACACTGCCAAGACCTGGATCAAACGCTAGTCAGGCGCACGCTCCTCGCGATCGGACCTGTCATGGCCGAAGCGGCTTGCCCAATCGATCCTCGCAAGCGCCACGAGCAGGCCGATCATCACGAGTTGAAGCGCGACCCCCAGCGGGCTCGTCAATTCCTGGCGAAAAGTCTCGCCAATAGTGGTCGCGCGGACCTGCTGCGCGGTAAAGGCGTAGATCGAATAGGACACGAGCCGGCCCGCAAAAAACGCTGCGGTGAACGGCAGCAATCGCACACGAGTCAGGCCGGCGGCCTCGAAAAGCTGTGCCGAAGGCACTGGCGAGAGCGCAAACAGACCGAGCCCCAGCAGCGTATTGCGCTTGCGGCGCTCGAGCGCTTTGCGGGCAGCCGCGAGATTGGCCTGCGCCTTTTCGGACAGCCACCGCGCGCCGAAGTTTCGCGTCGCGTGGCCAAGAAGTAACCGACCCATTGCCGCCGCAACCGCGCCGACGAACACCAGAAGTCCGGTCTCCAAATCCGAACTCAGGGTGTAGAGGGCGATGATCGACCAAGTCGGCGGGCCGAACGCCGGCATCAGATTTATGCCCAGCACGAGGGCGAAGAAGAGAACGTAGTCCATTCGCTCGCTCCCTCCTGGCCAGCGCGCGATCGGTGCCGGTCGTTACCCTTCTACCGCAATGAGTGGACTGCGCGACGGAGCTTGTCAGCGACTTGCCCGGCCTTGTCCTTCAGCTCTTCGCTTGGGATCGCCTGCATCGATGCGACCGGGTCGATCGCGGCAACTTCCACGCCCTCCCCCAGCTGCTGCACCACTACATTGCACGGCAGCATCGTGCCGACCTTGTCCTCGATCTGCAGCGCCTCGTGCGCGAGGGTCGGATTGCAGGCACCGAGGATCGTGTACGGACGCAAATCCGCGCCGATCTTTTCCTTCAGTGTCTTCTGCATGTCGATCTCGCTGATCACGCCGAAGCCTTCGCCCTTCAGCGCCTCGCGCACGCGGTCCAGGACCTCTGCGAAATCACCTTCGAGAACGGTCGAGAAGTAGTAGGACATGACAGTCTCCGTGCGATCGGCAATCGAGGCCGGTCAACCTACGCGGTCGATCCAATCAGCGAAAGCGGCGATGAACTTGCCGAAGAATTTGCGCGTCCCTTCGTTCTTCAGTTCGCCATCCTCGCCGAACATGTCGCCCGCCCCGCCGATGTAGGCCTCGGGCTGCTGCATCGCGGGCATATCGAGGAATACCAGCGACTGGCGCAGGTGGTGGTTCGCGCCGAACCCGCCGATCGCACCCGGCGAGACGGTCATGATTGCCGCCGGCTTGCCGCTCCAGATGCTCTGGCCATAGGGCCGCGAGCCGACGTCGATCGCATTCTTGAGCGCGCCGGGGACCGAACGGTTGTATTCCGGCGTGACGAACAGCACTGCCTGAGCCTTGCCCATCTCTTCGCGAAAACGTGTCCATTCCGCCGGCGGGCCGGAGGTTTCCGCATCCTCGTCGTAGAGCGGTAGGTCGCCGATCTCGACAAAGCGCATGTCGAGCGTGTCGGGGGAAAGCTCCTGCAAGGCGAGCGCCGCTTTGCGGTTAAGCGATCCCTTGCGCAGGCTGCCCACCAGCACCGCCACCACCGTCTTGTCTGCCATTGTTCGCTCTCCGTCGCTTGCTGGCTTAGCGGATGACCGGGGCGCAAGTTCCCCGGAGATATGCGAACCGCCTAGAGCAACTTTTCGGGCCTTTGGTCGTGGCCGTGGCGTTCGGACTTGCCGAAGTGCCGGTCGAGCCGCTGCGCAAGCTTCCCCGCAGCCAGCCGCGCAGCATTGTCGACGGTGTCGGCGTGTTCGGTGACGCCGATCGCCCGGCCGCCGCGTGGGCGCGCCTCGATGGTGCATGCCTTATCGTCCGCACCGTGCTTGGGTCCGTTCTCGTCGCGCACGTGGACCTCGACCCGCGTCAAGCGGTCCTCGAACCGCGCCAGCTTCCCCCGCACACTCGCCTCGACCCGTGTCGCGACGTTTTCGGTGCCCATGACGCTGCTGTCGGAATTGAACTGGATCTGCATGGCAGGGTTTCCTCTCGGGTTGTTGTCCTGTGTGTCCGAGATGGGGAGCGTGGGTCTGGGACGCCAGCGATATCGGGCAGGAATGTGACAACCTCCTTCCGCCACCACTCGGCCCGCGTCGTTCGTCGAGGCAGGCGAGGGTTTGGGCGTGACGGCCGACCGGCGAATTCCCGGTCGGCCGCGCGAGCTTCCCTCTCTTTTTCAGTGCAGCTGCGAGAGGCTGCGATCGTGGGTCATAGCGGATCTTCGAGAAGTGGATGGCTGCAAAAAGAGACGCTCCCGCCTCTCCAAGCATTCCGGAACTGGGGCCAAACCGCCGGTCGCAGCGCTTCGTTGGGCCGATCGATTCGTGCCCGCCACTGGCGACATTGCACTAGGTAGGATCACTAGGCAGTATTGCCTAGTAAGGGGCAGCAGGCCAAAGCGCATCCGAAATGGATGAAGCGGGTCCCTCGAAATCCGCTCCACACGACAATCTGAGCGAGCGGCAGGTTCAGACCCTCACGCTCGTCGCAAAGGGCCTGACATCGAAGGAGATCGGCCGAGAGCTGGGCGTTTCCCCGTCGACCGTCGACAACCATATCCGCGCCGCGATCGACCGATTGGGAGCAAGGAACCGTCAGCATGCGGCGCGTATGATTCGGACCGCGGAAGCGGCGCGCGCGAACCCCGAACAATCCGCGGTTCCGATAACGGAAGCGCAGCGTTCAGAGGAATTCACCTGGTGGAAATTGCCACCGCTCGGCGGGCGACCGAACACGCTTACGCCCACTCAACGAATCTACCACATTCTGCAGATCGCTCTCTTCGCGGTGGTCGCAGTCTCGGCCGCAATTCTCACCATTGCGGGCGTAGTTCACATTCTCTCGAAGTGAGAATTCGATTGTTGTCGTCCGGCCGCACATTCCGCGGGATCAAGGAGCCAACAACCATGCACCAAATCGACAAATCCGCCGGCCAGGTGATCGCATCGGATACGCAGGCCTCGGTCGCAGCAATCGATCAGGCTGTCATGAGCTATTCGCGCCTATGCTCGAGCATTATCGAGGTAAGCCAGTCTGCAAACCTGCCCGTGACCGCCGGTCAACCGGCGCTTGCCAAGATGGCCGCCGGCCTCGCCGCGCTGGTTGAAGGGCGCGAACATATTGCCGGAGCGACGCGTGATCTTCTCAAGGTGCAGGGCCGGTCTAATCTGGCTGAAGTCGGTCTCGGCTGTCCACCTGAATTCCCCGAGCCGTCGGCGCGGATGAACGAGCGTGAGACGTCTGACCGGTGATCGGTGCAATCTACCTTTGTTTTCTCGTCGGAACCCTTGTTCTGATGGGTGTGCGTAGCAGCGATCGGAACCAGGCATTCGTCGGTTTGATCGCTGCTGCAACCTTGAGCAGCTTTGCCGCCTACTTCCTGTTTTCAAGAGCCGGCGCGCAGCAAGTTACTGTGGCGATCGACATTCTTTTTATGATCTGCGTGTGGATCATAGCGTTACGATCAACCCAGTGGTGGCCACTTTGGGTCGCCGGATTCCAGACAGCAGCCATGTTGGTCCGAACGGCGGATCTTTTTTCATCTCCTCACCAGCACTGGCTTTTCGAGATGCTGGTCTCCTTCTGGATTATTCCAATTATAATTGTCAGGCTGATCGGTGTGCCCGAGACTAGATCCACGATCCCGATATACGACAGACTTTGCTGAGACTCGTTGGCGTTCGTCCCGATTTTTCCGGAGCGGCCAGACCGGGATCCGGTTGACTGTTCCTACTCCGGCTTGCGAACGATCAGCCTGATCTCGACGAGCGCACTCGGCTCGTACAGCTCGGTCACCCCCACTGCAGTCCATGCGGGAAAGGGCGCCTTGATGTAGCGATTCTTCACCGGCACGAGCGCGTCGAGCTGCGGCCCCATCGGGACTTGGTGGAACGTATCGAACACCAGCACATCGTCCCATGTAGCTCCCAACCGTTCGAGCGTGCGACCCAACCGATCGAATGCGCGGATGAACGCCGGCTCCATCAATTCGTCCCCGTCCCTCGGCACGGCAACCACGCCCGAAAGATGGATCGTGTCGCCGTGAATGACCGCGTCGGAATAGCCGACTGCCTCCTGAAACGTGCGCGCCTCCTTGTCTTCGGGCATCAGCGTTTCCTTGGGCTGCGCTCCCTGCGCGCTTGCGCCCGTCGCGACCGCTAGTGCAAAGGCCACTCCTCCGCCAAGTTTGGTCACTTTACGCATTTTGCCGTCTCCCACTGTCCATCGGCGAAGACTGCGCGCAAGTGGGTCGGCGGGCAAGCGTCGTGCTTCAACCTTTCTCGCGGTCGCCCTGGCCAATGTTGAGCTCGCACCCGATCACATTGGACAGCGGCTCATCTCATCCGCTTCCGCCCCGGGCTCCGTCGCCGCCACATAGCTTGGACTTGCTGGTCGATCTTCGACGAAGAAGAAATTGCTCGTCGCGATCGTTCGCATCGGCGGCACGGCTATCCGGATGTAGGAGCCCGATCCTATTCCTCGCCGCCCGCTCCGCTGTCCGCGATCCGGCGATGTTCGTCTACGCTGCGGCGCATTTCACGGGCTTGGAGGTTTAGCGCCTTGCCGCTCAGTCGGATTTCCCGGCTTTGCTGAAAGAAGCCGAGCACCAGCCACAGAAACGCGAGGGGACTCGACACACCCCCGAGAAAATCGCCGAGTTCATTGAGCCGTAAATCGGCCGGGTTCTGACCCTGCAAGAACAGGTAGAGGACGAGCCCCGCAAGATAAACCACGGTGAGCGCCAGGCCGATCCGGGGCAGGTAGCGGCGCTCTCGCGCGTCGCCGGGGAGGTCGTATTCGTCCTGGTCGTTCATCGTCACCGCCCCTCCGGCGTGTAGCCCGCCCCTCGGCCCACCGAATTCCGCCCAGGATCAATCATGCTCGCGGTCACCTTGACCGATATACAGCTCTCGGCCGGTTTCGTTGTAGACGCGGCTCATCTCGTCCATCCCCTCTTCCGCTCCCTCCACCGGCGCCGTCGCAGCCAGATAGCTCTCCGAATTCTGCTTCGCCGCAAAGTCCCGAACCTCCTGCGTGATCTTCATCGAGCAGAACTTGGGACCGCACATCGAGCAGAAGTGGGCGGTCTTTGCGCCTTCCGCCGGTAGCGTCTGGTCGTGGTACTGCTCGGCGGTGTCGGGGTCGAGGCTGAGGTTGAACTGGTCGCGCCAGCGGAACTCGAAGCGGGCGCGACTTAGCGCGTCGTCGCGGACCTTGGCGGCCGGGTGGCCCTTGGCGAGGTCGGCTGCGTGGGCGGCGAGCTTGTAGGTGACCACGCCCACCTTCACGTCGTCGCGGTCGGGCAGGCCGAGGTGTTCCTTGGGCGTGACGTAGCAGAGCATCGCGGTGCCGAACCACCCGATCATCGCCGCGCCGATGCCGCTGGTGATGTGATCGTACCCCGGCGCGATGTCGGTCACGAGCGGGCCGAGGGTGTAGAACGGCGCCTCGCCGCAGCTTTCCAGCTGCTTTTCCATGTTCTCCTTGATCTTGTGCATCGGCACGTGGCCGGGGCCCTCGATCATCACCTGAACGTCCTGCTCCCAGGCGCGCTTGGTCAGCTCGCCCAAGGTGTAGAGCTCGGCGAACTGCGCCTCGTCGTTGGCGTCGGCGATCGAGCCGGGGCGCAACCCGTCGCCCAGCGAATAGGCGATGTCGTAGGCCTTCATGATCTCGGTGATCTCGTCGAAGCGCTCGTAGAGGAAGCTCTCCTTGTGATGCGCGAGGCACCATTTCGCCATGATCGAGCCGCCTCTGGAGACGATGCCGGTGACGCGTTTGGCGGTCATCGGGACATAAGGCAGGCGCACGCCGGCGTGGATGGTGAAATAGTCAACGCCCTGTTCGGCCTGCTCGATCAGCGTGTCGCGGAAGATCTCCCACGTCAGGTCCTCGGCAATGCCGCCGACTTTCTCCAGCGCCTGGTAGATCGGCACGGTGCCGATGGGGACGGGGCTGTTGCGGATGATCCATTCGCGGGTGTCGTGGATGTTGCGGCCGGTGGAGAGGTCCATGACCGTGTCCGCTCCCCAGCGGATCGACCAGACCATCTTGTCGACCTCGCTCGCGACATCCGACGCCACGGCGGAGTTGCCGATATTGGCGTTGATCTTGACGAGGAAGTTGCGCCCGATCGCCATCGGCTCGGCTTCGGGGTGGTTGACGTTCGACGGGATGATCGCCCGCCCCCGCGCCACTTCCTCGCGGACGAATTCGGGAGTGACGTATTCGGGGATACTAGCGCCCCACGAGTTGCCTTCCGGCATCTGGCGCAGCTTCTCACGGCCCAGATTCTCGCGCTCCGCGACGTATTCCATCTCGGGCGTGATGATGCCGCGGCGGGCGTAGTGCATCTGGCTGAGGTTCGCGCCCGCCTTGGCGCGCAGAACGGTCTTCGCGACGTTGGGGAACGCCGGGACGCCGCCCGAGCGGTCGGGACCGAGCTGGCCGTTGTCCTCGGGCTTCACCTCGCGCGCGGAATACTCCTCGACGTCGCCGCGGGCGAACTGCCAATCGCGGCGCAGCTTGGGCAGACCGGCGCGGATGTCGATCTGCGCGGTCGGGTCCGTGTAAGGGCCGGAGGTGTCGTACACCCGAACCGGCGGCTCGCCGCTCGAGGGTTCGAGGTCGATTTCGCGCATGGCGACCTTCAGTGGGCCGACGTGGATCTTGCGGCTGCCACGAATGGGCCCGGTGGTTACGCCGATGTCGAATGTGGAGTTGATGTCGGCCATGCGCTCAGTATCCTTCCGGGGCGGAATGGGAGCGCGAAACCGGCCCTCCCTCCGCCCGTGCTAACGGGTTCAGGTTCAACGGGTCGGGCGGTGCTACGCGCCCCTCTCAGCCAAGCGGCTCCCCGGGGATGGCGAGGGTCTAGGCGCATTGGCGCGCGGGGTCCAGTTCGCGCGGGCTTGATTTCCGTCAATGAAACGCGCTCGTCATTCGCCCTATCGACGAGCCAAGGAGAGCCGTCATGAATGCGATGAACGCGATTGCAGCAACCGAGAGATCCACTCACGTGGACGTCCTGATCGTCGGTGCCGGGATCTCGGGGATCGGTTCGGCTTATCACCTGCAAGACCAGTGCCCGGACAAGAGCTATCTCATCCTCGAGATGAAGGACACGTTCGGGGGCACCTGGGACACTCACAAGTACCCGGGCGTGCGCTCGGACAGCGATCTCTACACGTTCGGCTATCGGTTCAAGCCGTGGATCGGACCCCCGATCGCCAGCGGCGCGGAAATCCTCAAGTACATGGGCGAGGTGATCGAGGAGAACGGGATCGGCGATCACATCCGCTACGGCCACCGGATCACCGGCTGCGCCTTTTCGCGAGATACCGACCTGTGGACGGTCGAAGCCGAACGGCTGGCCGACGGCGCGGCCCTCACCTTCACCTGCCGCTTCCTGTGGATGTGCCAGGGCTACTACGACCACCAGACGCCGTACATCCCGCCCGAATGGTACGAATGCGGGCTGTCGGATTTCATGGGCGACTTCGTCCACGCGCAGAACTGGGACCCGGACTACGACTACGCGGGCAAGCGCATCCTGGTGATCGGCTCGGGCGCGACGGCGGCGACGGTCGTCCCTGCGTTCGCCGAGAAGGCCGCGCACGTCACGATGCTGCAGCGATCCCCAACCTACTTCTTCTGCAGCGAGAACAGGAACGAACTTGCCGACCGGTTGCGTGAAATCGGCATCGACGAGCCCACCGTTCACCGCGTCGTGCGGCAACAGATCATGCACGACCAGGACAAGCTCACCCGGCGCTGCCAGGAAGAGCCGGATGCCGTCTTCGAGGAGCTCAAGGAATTGATCCGGGCGTTCAGCGGCAAGCCCGATTTCGAGTTCGCGCCGCATTTTACCCCCAATTACCGGGTCTGGCAGCAACGTCTGGCCTTTTGCCCAGAAGGCGACGTGTTCAAGGCGGCCGTCTCGGGCAAGCTCACCGTCGTCACCGACACGATCGATCGCTTCACCGAAAGCGGTGTGCGAACCTCTTCGGGCGAGGAAATCGAGGCCGACCTCATCGTCGCCGCAACAGGGTTCCGCCTTTCGGTCATGGGTGACATCCCCTTCTTCGTCGACGGTGCGCCGGTCGACTGGCACCAAACCGTTACCTATCGCGGGATGATGTTCACGGGCGTGCCGAACATGGCCTGGGTCATGGGCTATTTCCGCGCGAGTTGGACATTGCGCGTCGACATGCTCGGCGATTTCGTCTGCCGGCTCCTGACGCACATGGACGCGCTGCACGCCACTCGGGTCGAGGTCGCGTTGCGGCCCGAGGACGAAGGTATGAGGCTCCTGCCCTGGATCGAGCGCGACAACTTCAATCCCGGCTACCTGATGCGCGGCCTGGAGGACCTGCCACGCCGCGGCGACAAGCCGGAGTGGAGGCACAACCAGGATTACTGGCGCGAACGCGAGGAAATCCCGGCCATCGATCTCGATGCGCCCGAATTCCGCTACTCTGTTCGCGACGTTCCCGTTCACACGCGCGAAAAGACCGCGGCAACCGCCTGAGCCCGTCCGGCACGGACACCCGGACGTCGACGGCTAGCCGTTATCCGGCGGGGTCCGCAGCGCGCGAAAGCCCTCGGCGACGAAGCGGGCAACCTTCGGGGCGTAATCCTCCAGCTTCCCTGGCATCCCGCGCCTGACCCAGAACTGGGTAAGCTGTTCGGACGGGCCGAGCATGGCGGACTGGAAGAACGCCGGCGGCAGCATCGGCAATGCGCCCGATGCGAAATGCGGCACCGCCCACGCCGCGACCGGGGCCTCCACCTTGGCGATCAGTTCGGCCCACACGGCTTCATTACGAAAGAGCCATTCGGAGTTGGAAAACGCCGCGATCAGCCGGAAGTAGCGCTGCGGATCGCGGGCGTGAAACCGGATGGCGGCAGCCGCGCCTTCGCCAAACGCTTCGCAGGGATCGCCTTCATAGCCGAGGATCGCTTCCGCCACGTACTCGAGATACGCGGTGCGCTCGGCCACGAAGATCGCCTCGATAATCCCGTCCTTCGACCCGAAGTGGTGAAAGATCGATCCGTTCGAGACGCCCGAACCTTCCTGCACGTCCTTCATCGTCACTTCGCTGATCGCACGCTCCATCAGGAGGGCGCGCGTTGCTTCGAGGACGCGGTCCCTCGTCTCTTCGCTTCTCGTCTGCATGCGCCTGCCTTCTGTCAGGATGAGCCCGACCTGTCACTCTAGAATGCGTATCTAGATTGTTACTCTAGACTATCACTCTAATCTGCGCTAGTGTGTGATTCGTCGCGAAATTGAGGAGAGTTCCAATGACCACACGTTCCATGCCCAAGGGGCCCTTGCGGATCACGATCGCCGCAGGTTCGATTTCCGCCGCAGCGGTTCTTGCCGTTGCAATGCCCGCGCCGGCCCACGCGGGGCCGCTCGGCTTCCTGAAGGAAGTCGCAAAACGCGAACTCGGTCGCTCGCTGGAGCAGGCGACGGGAGTGCAGGTGTCAGCCAATGTCGAACGCCGCCGGACACGGTCTGCGGGCGTCCGGACGAGCGCCGGCGATTTCAACGGCGACGGCGTGGGCGAAGCCCAGCCGGCTCCGCGCCGGTTCGAGCAGGAAGGGCACACCACCGTTCCGACCGCCGACGACGTCAATGCGCAGACCGATCCCGACGGGACCGCCCTGTTGCTGCCGGCCGTGCAAAGCGTGCAGGCACCCGAAAGCAGCCGCCCGAAGGCGCGGTTCGGACGCAAGAACGGCACTCGCGTCGCCACCGCCGACGAGGTTCTTGCGCCCAAGGAGCCGGGCACGGAAGATCGCACTGGCGGCGGCTTTCGCCAGGAAGGCGGGACGACCGTGCCCACGGCCGACGACATTGCCCCTCACGCGGATCCGTCTGGCACTGCCCTGTTACTGCCCGCGATACAGAAGGTTCGCGAAGGCGCTTCGTCGCCGTCGAAACCCAAGCGCTGAGCGCATCCGAAACCACGATCACGGCCGGGCACTCGCAGTGTCCGGCCGTTTTCATCCGCCTTGCCAATGCGGGCCGAGCGAGAATCTCGTGCGGATTGACCCCGCGCATCACATTGCCCAACGTCACCGCATGGCATCGCTGGCGCAGGCACCCGTTAGGATCCATCGCTTCGGACGGGAGCGCGAGCCGGTCGTACAGATCGACGACTTCAGCGGCATCGCCGACGATTTGCTGGAGGCTGGGCGCAAGGCCGACTATCGCCCCGGCGGAGCGTCGTACCCCGGCGTCCGCGGTTGGGCCGAGCCAACTTACCTCGACCGCCGCCGCGACCTCATGTACGCGATCATGCAACGCGTGTTCGGCTTCACTCGGGGCGTTCGCTGCGAGGTCTCCACGTTCTCGCTCGTCACTCTCGCAGAGGCCGATCTGGCCCCCCTCCAGCGCATCCCGCACTATGACCATTCATCCGACGAACTGGTGGCGGTAATGCATTATCTGCTTGGGCCGGAGACGGGAGGGACAGCGTTCTACCGCCATCGCCGCACCGGGTTCGAGACGATCACCGACGCTCGCGAACCGATCTACAACGCCGCCCGGGCGCGCGACGAAGCGGAATACGGGTTGCCCGAGGCCCGCTATCACCACGGCACCGACGACCGGTACGAACTGATCGGCGAGGTCGAGGCCAGGCCCGACCGGCTGATCCTCTACCGCGGTCGGTTGCTCCACTCCGGCGTCATACCCGACCCCGCGGCGTTGTCAGATGATCCGCAGAAAGGCCGGCTGACGATCAACATGTTCCTGCGGGGTAGCTGATCGCCGCGCCTCAGGTCTCAGCCGAAGGCCAACCCCTCGAATGCGCCGGACTTCCGCCAGGCGTCGATGTGCATGAAGTAGGCCATCGCACCAGCCGGATGGCCGGCGGTGAAGCGGCTTTGGTCGGCGTAGCCCTGCCCTTCGTTGTTGTAGTATCCGGGAGTGCATTCGGTACCGCCGATCGCCCGGCCCGCGCCGCTGGCGATCAGGTCGACCCAGGCTTGCTCGGCTTCCTCGGTCGGCTCGACTTTCGTCGCACCGCGATCTTCCGCAGCCCGGACGACCGCGGCAATCGTGTCGGCGTGGTCGACGATGTTGTGCGGTACGTTCGCGATCAGGTTCGCCGCCTGCGTCGGCTGGACCATGAACAGGTTCGGGAAGTGCCGAATTTGGACGCCGTGGAGCGTACGCATCCCGTCCGCCCAGTACTCCGAGAAGGTGACCCCGCCCTCCCCCGTCACCTCGAACCCGGCGCGCGAGGTGTATTCGCTGCCGACTTCGAAGCCCGAGGCATAGACGATGCAGTCGACCGGGTATTCGATGCCGTTCGCAACGACCCCGTTCTCGCTGATCCGCTCGACCCCCTTTCCATCGGTATCGACCAGCCGAACGCCAGGCTCGTTGAACGCCTGCAGGTATTGGTCATGAAAGCACGGACGCTTGCACAATTGGCGATACCACGCCTTCAGCTTCTGCCCCGCCTCGGGATCCTTCACCACGCGCTCGGCGCGCTGGCGGATTTCCTCCATCTTGGCATGGTCGGCGTCTTCAAAGGCGGCGAGCACGTTTTCCGGCGTGCGCTGGTCCATCGGCAGCGCGAGGATTTCCTTGCGGATGCGCTTGCCGAGATCGGTCCAGCCGTCCTGCACCCAGTCCTCCGCCGCGAACCCGCCCGCGAGGTTGCCGCAGAAATTCTCCAGCCAGGCCTTCTGCCAGCCGGGCTTGGCGATGTCGGCAAACCAATCGGGATCGATCGGCGCGTTGTTACGCTCGTCGACCGATGAAGGGGTGCGCTGGAACACGAGCAGTTCCTTCGCCGCCCGCGCAAGGTGAGGCACCGCCTGGACCGACGTGGCGCCGGTGCCGATAATCGCCACGCGCTTGTCGGCCAGCTTGTCCATCGGCGCGCCTTCCGGGCTGCCGCCGGTGTATGCGTAGTCCCAGCGGCTGGTGTGAAAAGCCTTGCCCTTGAAGGTCTCTATTCCTGGAAGGCCCGGCAGCTTGGCGACGTGGAGCGGCCCGGTGCCGAGCCCGACGTACTTCGCGGTGAATCTGTCACCCCGGTCGGTCTCGATAATCCAGACCGACTGCGCCTCGTCCCAGGTCACCGCGGTCACCTGCGTGTGGAACAGCGCCTTGTCATAAAGCCCGTACTGCCGCCCGATCCGCTCGCAATGCGCGCGGATTTCAGGCGCGTGCGCGTATTTCTCGCTCGGCATGTGCCCGGTTTCCTCGAGCAGCGGCATGTAGATCATGCTGGCGGTATCGCATTGAGCGCCGGGATAGCGGTTCCAGTACCAAGTACCGCCGAAATCGCCGCCCTTCTCGATGATGCGATAGTCGTCGATTCCGGCATCCTTCAGCCGCGCGCCGACGACGAGTCCGGCAAAGCCGCCACCTACGAACGCGAAGGTGACGTGATCGGTCACCGGATCGCGCGGGGTCAGCGGGGTGTACGGATCGACGGCCAGGTCGGCGAACTCGCTTTCGAGCCGGCGGTATTGTGCCGAACCGTCGGCGCGCAGGCGCTTGTCGCGTTCCTCGGCATACTTGCGGCGCAGGGCATCGCGGTCGATTGCGGGCATGGTGGCGGTATCGGACATCGTTCGGCTCTCCCGCCTTTGCCAATAGCGGTATGCTGTCAGCGAGCAAGTATCACGTGAGGCGCGTGCCGATGCGCCGTCAGCCGAGGTAGCCGAATCCGGCCATAAACGGATCGAGGCCGGCGCCGAACGGACGCAGAGGCAGCCGAAGCTCGGCTCGGGTGCCCCGGCCGCGCTCGCTCGACAGTGTGAGCACGCCGCCCATCTGACGCGCGGTTTCCGCACTCACCGCCAGTCCGACGCTCGACCCGGCGAGTTCCTCGCCGTCGCTGCTTCCGAGCGCACTCACCATCTCGGCCGTCTCCATACCTGCGCCAGTATCGGTGACCGAGATCGCCAGTGTGCGCGGGTCATCCCAGGCAGGTTCGGCGCAGACCGAAATCCAGCCCGCGTCGGTGAAGTGAACCGCATTTCCGATCAGGTGGAGCAGGACCTGGCGCAGCCGCAGCGGGTCGCATTCGATCATAGCCGGGAGGTCGGGATCGAATGTGCAGCGGAGTGCCACGCCCTTGGCTTCCGCCATTGGCCGCATCAGGTCGATGCATTCGTCGATCCGATCCGCGATCGCCGCGGCGCCAAGGCTGCCCGCCGCCAGCGTTTCATCGAACACGTACTCGAGCGGATCGCGCCTCTCCCCAGCCGCACGGGCAGGGCGACGGTCGGCGGCTCGTCGAAAGTCGAGTGCTGCGCGCAGGTCACGCTGATCGCTGACGTCGAAACCGATGATCAGAAACCGTGCAGACCGCTCGCGTTCACCCGGAATCCGGGTCACGCTGGCGCGCACGATGACTTCCCGGGCATTCCGCGCCCGATATACGATCGTCCGGTGCGGTTCGCCTGCCGATGCATTCGCGCGCGTGCCAGGCACCATCAGCTCGCGATGACGGCGACCGACCAATTCGCTTTCGCTGTAGCCCAGCGCCGCACACAAGCGGACATTGGCGCGCACGATCGATCCGTCGGGATCGAGCTCGAGCACGAAATGCGAACGGTCGATCGCCGCCAGCCAGCCGGCCGCGACCGATGGGTCGATCGGGACGGTGGCGTTGCTCACGGGCGGGATCCCAGGATGCAGTCCATGGCGCGGCTTTACGCGCCACCCGTTTCAGTCGCCCCAATCAGGGTGTCGGGATTTCTCCCTAGGGTATTTTCCTGACGCCAGGATGCGTTTTCGCCAGTCTCAGAACGTGTAGCCGATCCCCACCGCCCCGAACCACTGGCCCGCGCTGCCCCTGATCGAGGTATACGGACTGTCCTTGGCATCGCCGAGCATCTCCGAATGCCCGCCGATGAGTACCGCCGCGAGGCCACCGTTGGTGAGATCGCCGTCGAAGTCGATGCCCAGCAACAAGGTCGCCCCTGCCTTGGTCCAGCCGCTGTCGGCAGTGAACTGCGGCAATCCGCTCGCGGCGCTCTGGGCGGGAGTGACCGAGTAGTAATAGCGCATGAAGTCGCCATCGCCGTGCTCGGCCGAGAGCGACAAAGAAGCGGCCATGCCTCTGCTCAGCGGGGTGAAATAGGTTACGCTGGGCGTCAACGTCATCCCGCCGTGCGCCCCATTCACATCCCACAAAGCATCGACCCCCAACGACAGGGAATCATAGGGATTGAGGACCTTTGGCACGCTGAGGCCCGCCTGACCGCCGACCTCGATCGCCCTCTTGAGTTTACCCGCGGCCGCGACGACGGGGTCCTTGATCTGCCGGCTGCGGTTGGAGCGCAACTTTGCGACGGGACCGAGGGTGAAGCTCACCCCCTCATCGGGCTTGGGGATTACATCGAGCGCGATGCCAGCCGGGCGAGGCTGGATGCCGATGCCCTTTATCCTGCCCTGGATCAGCGGTGCGGGAAAGAACACGTAGTCGTCCGACCCATCGTAGCTGGGTGCATAGCCGACTCCCAGTCCGACCGACAGCCAGTTGTCGTCGTACACCGTGTTGCCCATGTCGACGTCGTCGGTGGGGCCGGCCGAAACCCGTTCCTCCTGCGCGAGAGCCGGCGAGGAAAGCAGAATCGCGGCTGCGGCGGCGGCTGCGGACAAGGCATATTTCATTGATGATTTCCCCTATTCGATAGCGATAACTCCCACGGCGGAGTCCCCGTTCCCCGGACGCCGCGGTTCTCGCGGAAGCGAATGGTGCAAAGGGGAATTGCTATCGAGGTGTCCCCAAGGGCAATTGCCCCCGGCGCCGATGCGCCTTAGGGCCTTGGCTCGATGAACGGGCGCATGATCGATGTGGCGATTGCCGGCGGCGGGCTCGCGGGTGGACTGGTGGCGCTCGCACTACACCGGGCGAGGCCCGAGTTACGCCTCGCGCTGGTCGAGGGTGGCCCGACGCTCGGCGGAAATCACCGCTGGAGCTGGTTCTCGCCGGACCTGTCGCCCGAGTGTGCCATGCTGGTCGAGCCGTTCCGGACGACCGTGTGGAACGAATACGACGTACGCTTTCCCACTTACGAGCGAACGCTTTCGACAGGTTACAACTCGCTCGCCTCGCACGATTTCGACGCCGCCCTGCGCCGCTTGCTTCCGGAAGTAGCGGTGCTGACCGGGCGCGATATCGCGGAGCTCGATGAACGAGGGATCGACCTTTCCGACGGAACCCGGCTGGAGGCGCGCTGCGTCATCGATGCCCGCGGGCTGGGCGCGGTGCCGCACCTGCGCGGCGGCTGGCAGGTCTTCATGGGGCGGGTCGTTGAAACGAAAACCCCGCACGGCATCGCGCGACCGACGATCATGGACGCACGGGTGAAGCAGCACGGGGCCTATCGCTTCGTCTATGTCCTGCCGCTTGGCGCGAACGAAGTGTTCGTCGAGGACACCTATTACGCCGACGAATCCGCGCCTTGATCGTGACGTGCTCTCAGGGCCGGCTCGATCGGTACTGCGCGGGCCACGGGTTTGAAGGACGGATCGTCGGAGAAGAAACCGGCGTCCTGCCGGTTGTCACGGGAGGAAACTTCTCCGCGTTCCAGGCCAGCCAGCGGATCCAGGGCGTGGCGTGCGTGGGCGCGCGCGGCGGGTTCTGGCACCCGCTAACGAGTTACACCCTGCCGTTCGCCGTCTCGACCGCCCTTGCCATCGCGCAAGTCTGCCGACCTGCCCGGACCGCAGCTTGCGGGAATGGTTGAGGATCGCGCGCGCCGGCACTGGCAAAACACGCGGTTCTACCGCGCGCTTGGGCCGGATGCTGTTCGATGCCGACCCGGCTGAACGCTACCGTATCTTCGAGCATTTCTATCGCGTGCCCGAAGACCTGGTCGAACGCTTCTATGCCGTTCGGTCGACCCCGCTCGACCGGCTCCGCGTTCTCTGCGGCAAGCCCCCCATGCCGATACCCCGCGCGATTGCCGCGCTTGCCGGGCATGGCGCCCCTCTCGACCGCGAGGCCGCATGACTATCGATTCGAAAACCGCCTGCGTGATCGGCTCCGGCTTCGGCGGGCTGGCATTAGCCATCCGGCTGCAGTCGGCGGGCGTGAAGACCACCGTGGTCGAGGCGCGCGACAAGCCCGGCGGCCGCGCCTATTTCTGGGAGCGCGACGGGTTTACGTTCGATGCCGGCCCGACCGTCATCACCGATCCCGATTGCCTGAAGGAACTCTGGAAGCTGTCCGGCCACGATATGGCAGAGGACGTCGAACTGATGCCGGTCATGCCGTTCTACCGGCTCAACTGGCCCGACGGGACGAACTTCGACTATTCGAACGACGAGGCATCGCTGCGTGCCGAGATCGAGCGCGTCGCGCCGGGCGATCTGGCGGGATACGAGGATTTCCTGCGCTATTCCGCGGGGTGTTCGAGGAAGGCTACGTCAAGCTTGGCAACGTCCCGTTCCTCGACTTCGCGAGCATGATCAAGGCCGCCCCCGCGCTCGCCAAGTACCAGGCCTGGCGCAGCGTCTATTCGGTCGTCTCGAGCTACGTGAAGAGCGAGAAGCTGCGCGAAGCGCTGTCGTTCCATACCCTTGCTCGTCGGCGGCAATCCGATGACCACGAGCGCGATCTACGCGCTGATCCACAAGCTGGAGAAGGACGGCGGCGTGTGGTGGGCGCGCGGCGGCACCAACCGGCTGGTCGCGGCGATGGTCCGTCATTTCGAGCGGCTGGGCGGCACGATCCGGCTCGGCGACCCGGTCACGCGCGTGCACACCATCGGCACCGTCGCCACCGAGGTCGAAACCGCGAGCGGCTGGCGCGAACGCTTTCATGCGGTCGCCAGCAATGCCGACATCATGCATTCCTATCGCGACCTGCTCGGCAAGACCAAGCGCGGAGCCGACCGGGCGCAGATCGCTCGCGCGCAAGCGCTACAGCCCGTCGCTGTTCGTGGTGCATTTCGGGCTCGAGGGCACCTGGCCGGGCATCCCGCACCACACGATCCTGTTCGGGCCGCGCTACAAGGGTCTGCTCGACGACATCTACGACCACGGCGTGCTGCCGCAGGATTTCTCCATCTATCTCCATCACCCGACGGTGACCGACCCCAGCATGGCGCCGCCGGGCAAGAGCACGTTCTACGCGCTGGTCCCGGTCGCTCACATGGGCAAGTTGGCGGTCGACTGGGAGACGGTCGGCCCGATGCTCGAAAAGCGCATCCTCGACGAGGTCGGGCGGCGGCTGATCCCCGACATCCATGAGCGGATCGTGACCAAGTTCCACTACGCCCCGCGCGATTTCTCGCTCGACCTCAACGCGCATATGGGCAGCGCGTTCTCGCTGGAGCCGATCCTGACCCAAAGCGCATACTTCCGCGGCCACAACCGCGACGACGTGATCGACAATTTCTACCTCGTGGGCGCCGGCACGCATCCGGGCGCGGGCATTCCCGGCGTCGTCGGCAGCGCCAAGGCGACCGCGGGACTCATGCTGGAGGATCTGAGCAAGTGAAGCGCTGCAGTTCGCCGTCTACTGTGGTTCGGCCTCCCCGGCCGATACGCGCTATATCGATCTGGCGCGCGACGTCGGACGCGGGCTGGCAGAGCGCGGGATCGGGGTCGTCTATGGCGGCGGTCGGTTGGGCTGATGGGCGCGGTCGCGATGGGCGCGCTGGAGGCCGGGGGCGAGGTTATCGGAGTGATTCCCGACGCACTGGCGGGTTCCGAAGTCGCCAACCACGACTGCACCGAACTCTACACCGTCGGCGGAATGCATGAGCGTAAACAGCGCTTTACCGATCTTTCCGACGGATTCGTCACCATTCCGGGCGGAGTGGGCACCATGGATGAACTGTGGGAAGCGGTCAGCTGGGCGCAGCTCGGCTATCACACCAAGCCGGTGGGATTGCTCAACGCGTTCGGCTTCTACGATCACCTGGTCGCGTTCAACCGCCACATGGCCGAAGTCGGCTTCGTGCGGCCCGCGCACCAGGGCATCATCATCGCGGACGAGACGCTCGATGGCCTGATTGGCAAAATGGCCGCCTACCGTCCGCACACGCCGATTTTTGCGATGAAAGCGAGCGACCTTTGAGGAGACCGCGTCGCATCGTCCCCCGGATGCTGGCGCCCAGCCGCATTCTGCGCACCACCCCGTCACAGGCCGGCGGCGGGCGCGAGCGCTGGGACCTCGTCGACGAGGCCGAGGAATCGATCGCGCGCGGATCGAAGAGCTTTTCGCTCGCCAGTCGCCTGTTCGACCGCACGACCCGTGAACGCGTCTGGCTGCTCTATGCCTGGTGCCGCCGCTGCGACGATCTTGCCGACGCTCAGGATCACGGCGGCGAACTGGGCGACCAGTCGGGCGCGGGAAAGCGGATCACTGCCATACGCCTGCTGACCGATCGCGCATTGCAGGGCCTGCCTACCGCCGATCCGGCATTCGACGCCTTCGGCCTCGTCGCGCGCGAGTGCGGCCTCACCAACGAGATGGCCGAGGATGTCATCATGGGGTTCGAGCTCGACGCGACCGACTGGCGGCCGCGTAGCGAGGCGGACCTCGCCCGCTATTGCTACCACGTCGCGGGTGCGGTCGGCGTGATGATGGCGGTCGTGATGGGCGTGTCCAAGGACGACCCGTGGATGCTCGACCGTGCGTGCGACCTCGGCCTCGCCTTCCAGCTCGCCAACATCGCCCGCGACGTCGCCGAAGACGACCGCGCGGACCGTCGCTACCTGCCGGTCGAGTGGATGGTCGAGGAAGACATCGAACCGGGCATGGTCATGCACCCGCACCACCGGCAGGAGCTGGCCGACATCGTCGCGCGGCTTATAGATCGGATGGAGCGGCACGAGGCCTGGGCCCGGCTCGGCGCGGCGCGACTGCCCTTCCGCAGCCGCTGGGCGGTCCTGTCGGCCGCGCGCATCTATGGCGCGATCGGGCGGCGCGTGCGCGAGCTCGGCAAGCATGCGTGGGACAACCGCGTCGTGATCGGCCGGGCGGAAAAGCTGCGCCACGTCAGCGCCGCGTTCTGGGAAGCCTTGCGCAACCGGCCCGAAGATCCGGGCGAGCCGCCGCGCTGGGACCGCTCGACGATCCTCATCGACGTGCGCATGAGCCAGCCGATCCCGCCCCCGCCGATGGAGCCGCTCGACGACGAGTGAGCGGCTTGCGGCGGCGCGCCCCGCGCACTAACCCGCTGCCATGATCTCCAAACTCCTGATCGCCAACCGCGGCGAGATCGCCTGCCGGATCATGCGCACCGCGCGCGAAATGGGCATCGCCACGGTCGCGGTTTATTCCGACGCCGATGCGAAGGCCTTGCACGTGCGCAGTGCGGACGAAGCGGTGCACATCGGCCCCTCGCCCGCGGCGGAAAGCTATCTGGTGGGCGAGAAGATCATCGCCGCGGCGAAGGAGACCGGGGTTGATGCGATCCACCCGGGCTACGGCTTCCTCTCGGAGAACGCCGGTTTTGCGCAGAGTGTGATCGATGCCGGGCTGATTTGGGTCGGGCCAAAGCCCGCCAGCATCGAGGCGATGGGCCTCAAGGACGCCGCCAAGAAGCTGATGCGCGCCGCCGGGGTGCCGGTGACGCCGGGCTACGAGGGCGAGGACCAGTCGGTCGCCACACTCAAGGCCGAGGCGGACAAGATCAACTACCCGGTGCTGATCAAGGCCGTCGCGGGCGGTGGCGGCAAGGGGATGCGCAAGGTCGATGCGCGCGAGGACTTCGAGGCCGCGCTGCAATCGTGCCGGCGCGAGGCCAAGGCCAGCTTCGGTAATGACGAAGTGCTGCTGGAAAAGTGGATCACCTCGCCCCGCCATATCGAGGTGCAGGTCTTCGGCGACGCCCACGGCAACGTCGTCCACCTGTTCGAACGCGACTGCTCGCTCCAGCGCCGCCACCAGAAGGTGATCGAGGAAGCCCCCGCCCCCGGCATGGACGAGGCGACGCGCGAATCGATCTGCGCCGCCGCCGTCCGCGCGGCGAAGGCGGTCGATTACGAGGGCGCGGGCACGATTGAGTTCATCGCCGACGCCAGCGAAGGCCTGCGCGCCGACCGCATCTTCTTCATGGAAATGAACACCCGCCTGCAGGTCGAGCATCCGGTGACCGAGGAGATCACCGGGGTCGATCTGGTGGAGTGGCAGTTAAGGGTTGCGAGCGGGGAGCCAATCCCGCTGAAGCAGGAAGAGTTGAGCATCGAAGGCTGGGCTATGGAAGCGCGGCTGTATGCCGAGGACCCGGCGAAAGGATTTTTGCCGAGCATTGGTCGGCTCGAAATCTCACTCTCGACGATCGCGTCCGCATCGAAACCGGGTGTCGAAGACGGCGAGACGATCAGCCCCTTCTACGATCCGATGATCGCCAAGCTCGTAGCCCATGCGATCCATCGCGCGACGAAGCAATCGACGATTTGCATTGCATGGCTGAGCGATGTCGAAGTCTGGCCATTGCGGACCAATCAGGCGTTCCTGTCGAACTGCCTGGACATGGCCGAATTTCGCAATGGCGATCTCGATACTGGCCTGATCGAGGCAAGGGTGAGGCGCTCACCACGAGTGAACCGGGACACGCCGTTTCCGCTCGCGCAGTCAGCTGGAGCGCCGAAGATATTCGAGGCTGCTCGTTTCACCGGCGACAATGCCATATCGCCTCGGCGGGCTGTTCGGCTTCCGGCTCAACGCGGTCGCAAACCCGCGCGGCTGGACATGAGCATCGACGGTCAAACTCGCGATGGCAACGCTCCTTCCGACATTTGGTGGCGAAAGCTGGGACGTGAATATCGACGGCCAGCAGGAATTTTCCGGAGTCGATTTTCTGCCGACGACGCACGGGCCCGATGCGGAGCTGGCCTGACGGCACCATCGTGATCTTCGATCATGGACAAGCGCACACGGTTCAGCTTCGCACGCGAACGCGGCACCGGTCACCCATTCCGCCCACGACGGCGACATCCTCGCGCCCATGCCGGGCAAGGTCATCGCGGTCGATGTGGCCGAGGGCGACAACGTCACCGCCGGGCCAGCGGCTGCTGGTGCTCGAGGCGATGAAGATGGAGCACGCGCTCACCGCGCCGTTCGACGGGATCGTGGCCGAACTGTCGGTCAGCGAGGGAAGCCAGGTGCAGGTCGAGGCGCTCCTCGCCCGGGTGGAGGCTTCTGCCGCGGAATGAGCTGGGAAAGGGAACTCGAGGAACTGCGCCGCCGCGAGGCGCTGGCAGAGGAGATGGGCGGGCCCGACAAGGTCGCGCGCCAGCACGGCCGCGGAAAAATGGACGCGCGTGCGCGGCTCGCGGCGCTGGTCGATCCCGGCAGTTTCCGCGAAATCGGCAAGATCGCGGGCAAGGGTTCCTACGACGAGAACGGCGAGCTCACCGGCGTCCTTCCCGCCCCGTTCCTATTCGGCAGGGCCACGATCAATGGCCGCCCGGTCGTCGCCACGGCGGACGATTTCACAATCCGCGGCGGCGCGGCGGATGCGGGGATCGGCCGCAAGATGGAGCAGGCCGAGAAGATGGCGCACGAACTGCGCCTGCCGATCGTCCGCATGATCGACGGCACCGGCGGCGGCGGATCGGTCAAGACGCTCGAGATGATCGGCGCGACCTACATCCCCGCGGTTCACATGTGGGGCGAGGTGGTGAAGAACCTCGACACCGTGCCGGTAGTGGCATTGTCGCTCGGCCCGACCGCGGGCCTCGGCGCGGCGCGGATCGCGGCGAGCCATTATTCGGTGATGGTGCGCGGCCTGTCGCAGATCTTCGCCGCCGGCCCCGCGGTGGTCGATGCCCTTGGCGAGGCGTGGAAGGACGGCGCCTCGCTGGACCACGAGGCGGCCAAGGAAGCGCTCGGCGGGAGCGGCATCCACACCCGCAACGGCGTGGTCGACGACGAGGTCGCCAGCGAAGCCGAGGCCTTTGCCCGCGCGCGCCACTTCCTCTCGTTCATGCCCGAATACGCCGGCCAGCCGGCCCGCCGCGGCGAGACCAGCGATCCCGTTGACCGCCGCGAGGAAGCTCTCCTCTCCCTCGTCCCGCGAGGTGACAAGGAAGTCTATTCGATGCGCCGCGCGCTCGATCTCGTGTTCGACAAGGGCACCGCGTTCGAGATCGGCCGGATGTGGGGCCGCGCCGCGATCACCGCCCTCGCCCGGCTCGACGGGTGGCCGGTCATGGTGCTCGCAAGCGACCCGAGCTTCCTCGGCGGATCGTGGGATGCGAAGACTTCGGAGAAGGTCGAACGCTGGGTCAAACTCGCCGACCTGTTCCGCCTGCCGATCGTCCACCTGGTCGACAACCCGGGCTTCATGATCGGGCGCGAGGCGGAAGTGGCTGGCACGATCCGCTACGGCGTGCAGGCGATGAACGCGATCTACAAGGCGACCGTGCCGCTGGCGAGCGTGGTCATGCGCCGGGCCTACGGCATTGCCGGCAGCGCGATGTCGAATGCCGACACATACCAGTACCGCTACTGCTGGCCATCGGGCGACTGGGGCTCGCTTCCCATCGCGGGCGGGCTCGAGGTCGCCTACAAATCCGAAATCGAAGCGGCGGAGAATCCTGCGGCAGAACTCGAGGCGATCCGCGAGCGCCTCGCCAAGGTCACGTCCCCGTTCCGCAGCGCCGAGCGCTTCAACGTCGAGGATATCATCGACCCGCGCGACACCCGGCCGCTGCTTTGCGAATTCGCCGGACTCGCCTGGCGGAGACTCGGCGCAGCCTGAACCGCAGGCCGCCTAGTGGATTTCGTGCCGGGCGAGGTCCGCCCGCGCGGTACGAGGCCGACGGAACAGCACTCCGCGCTCGCTGAAAAGCACCAGCATGAGCGACAGCAGGCTGCACCCCAGCAACGCAAACGCAAGCGGACGCGCCGTGCCATCGTAAAGCTGACCGATGGCGATACCCATCAGCGCCCCGAGCGTCATCCGGATAAACGCCTGAGCACTGCTGGCCGCGCCCGCGGTGTGCGAGAAGGGCTGCATCGCAATCGAGCCGAAGTTCGCGCCCATGAATCCGAGCAGGCACAAGTTGCCCGCCATCAGCGGCACGAAAAGCTCCAGGCTCTTGCCGTGGTAGAGCGAGGCCCAGACCTGAGCCGCGGCGATGACGATGAACGTCAGCAGCGCGGTGTGGCTTACCCGGCGCGCACCGAAGCGTTCGACGATGCGACTGTTCGCGAAGCTCGACACGGCCAACGTAGAGGCTGTCGCCCCGAAGATGAACGGGAAGTCGTCGCCCGCGCCGAAATGCTCGCCAATAAGCTGCTGGGCGCTGTTGATGTAACCGAACATCGCGCCGAACGTCAGACCCGCGCCGAGCACATAGCCGATTGCCTCGCGCGTCCGGAACGTAAGCGGCAGGTTATGGGCGACGCTGCGAAAATCGAGTTGCTGACGGTCTTCAGGATGCAACGTCTCCGGCAGGCGCGCCCAGGTCCACACGCCGACCACGCCGGCAAGAACCGCCATGCCGACGAACACGAACGGCCAGTCGGCTACGTGAAGGATCATTTGGCCGAATGTGGGCGCAAGCACCGGCACGACCATGAATACGATGAAGATCGTGCTCATCAACCGTGCCATTGCGTCGCCTTCGAAGCGGTCGCGAATGACCGCGGACGGCACCACGCCGAGCCCCGCGACCCCGATCCCCTGAATCACGCGCAGGACCAGCAGCGTATCGAACGTCGGCGCGACGGCGCACAGCAGCGAAACCACGACGTAGAAGCCGAAACTCATGAACAGGATCGCGCGGCGACCGAAGCGGTCGGCGAGCACGCCCGGGATCAGCGAACCGAACCCGGCCGCCAGCAGATAGACGCCGACCACGAGTTGCCGGCGGTTGGGATCGTCGATCCCGAAAGTCGCCGCGATCTCGTCGAGAGCGGGCAGCATTCCGTCGATCGCCAGGGCGCCCAGGCTCATGACAGCAGCCATCAGCGCGATGAACTCGAGGCGACCGATCGACCGGCCCGTGCCGTCGCTTGCGTGTATTGCCCCGATCATCGGGCGCCACTTGGGCCAGTCAGGGCGTGTAGGAAAGGGGGTATCGGCTGATTAGCACGTCGGCGTGGTTTCCATGCCGCACGTGCGGGACTACTTTCGTTCGCATGGACTCCTGCGGCGAGGAAGATGGCGACGAAGCGCCGCAGGGACTGCGCAAGATCATCCACGTCGACATGGATGCCTTCTTCGCCAGCTGCGAGCAGCGCGATCATCCGGAACTGCGCGGCAAGCCGGTCGCGGTCGGCGGCTCGGGCGGGCGCGGGGTCGTCGCGGCGGCTAGTTACGAGGCGCGCAAGTTCGGTGTCCGCAGCGCGATGCCGTCGGTCACTGCGAAGCGACTGTGTCCCGACCTCATCTTCGTTCGCCATCGGTTCGAGGTTTACAAGGAAGTCTCGGGCCAGATCCGCGCGATCTTCCGCGACTATACCCCGCACGTGGAGCCGCTGAGTCTCGACGAGGCCTATCTCGACGTGACGGACGACCTCAGGGGCATCGGCAGTGCGACGCGCATCGCACAGGAAATCCGCCGCCGCATCCGTGCCGAGACCGATCTCACCGCCAGCGCCGGAGTCAGCTACAACAAGTTCCTCGCCAAGCTTGCGAGCGATCAGAACAAGCCCGACGGAATGTGCGTGATCCGCCCGGGCGAGGGCGCCGCGTTCGTCCAGTCGCTTCCGGTGCGGCGCTTCCACGGCGTCGGCCCGAAGGGTGCGGAGAAAATGGCGCGGCTGGGGATCGAGACCGGGGCGGATCTTGCAGCGAAAGACCTCGCCTGGCTGCGCGCGCACTTCGGCAGCATGGCCGATTATCTGTTCCGCGCCGCGCGGGGGATCGACCTCAGGCCGGTGCGTGCCAATCGCATCCGTAAGTCGGTCGGCGGGGAAAGGACCTTCAGCGAGGATATCTCGAGCGGCCCTGCCCTGCGCGACACGCTGGAAAACATCATCGACATCGTCTGGGAATCGATCGAGCGAACGGGGGCGAAGGGCCGCACCGTCACGCTCAAGATGAAATATACCGATTTCCAGATCACCACCCGGGCAAAGTCGCTCGGCGCGTCGGTAACGGACAAGGCGACTTTCGCCGCCACCGCCCGTGCGTTGCTGGACGAGGCGCTGCCCCTGCCCCTGCCGATTCGGTTGATGGGGCTGACGCTGTCGAACCTCGAGCGTACCGGCCAGGCCGAGCAGCCCCGAGATACCGCGCAGTTGAGCCTGCTCTAGCGCAAGCTGCTGCGCCAGGCGGCGATCCGCTTGCGGGTGAATTCCGACTGCGGTTCAGGCAACGAATGAAGCGGAAAGAAGCGCGCTTCGATAACTTCGCGTTTGTCGGGCCGGGGATGGTCGCGCGTGATTCCCGCGACCAACCATGCGGTGTGCGGCGAACCTGAGATGGTTTCCTAGATCTTCTCGAGCACGCGTGTGCTTTCGAGCAGACAGCCCACCTCCTCACGCACTTCGCGTGCAGCAGCATCGAGCGGTTCCTCGCCCCGCCCCATACCGCCGCCGGGTAGCGCCCAGCCGCCGGGGCCGTAGCTGTGACGCACGAGAAGCAGACGGCCCTCCATGTCGGTCACGAACACCGAAACTCCGGCCAATGGCAATTTCGCAAAATGCCGCCAGCGGTGCCGGATCGCATGGGCCCAGCGCAGCGCTGTCCGATGGAGCGAGCGTGGCAGGATGCGCTCGATCACGCGAAGCATGTGACCGGTTGGTGCGCCGCGCCTAGCAGGCGGGAAACGGGAAGGTCGCTTTCGGCCCGTGCGGCCGCGTCGAACACCTGTCGCTTGGCATCACCGCGGATGACGAACATCAGCCGCTCGCTTTCGAGCAGCGCGGGCAGCGTCAGGCTGACGCGGTCGAAGGGCGCCTCGGGGGGAGCGGGTCCGGGGTCAATCGCCGGATGCGCTCCGGATCGTCGACGCGCGGATCGGTGTTGGGAAACAGCGAGGCAACGTGGCCGTCCTCGCCCATGCCCAGCCACGCGAGCGCGAAGAACGGGACCTCCTCCATCACGGTCAGGGTGACCACTTCGGCACCCGCCGGTTCCATTAGCGCCCGGATCCGTCCAGTATTCGAAGCGGGGTGATCCTCCGGCACGACGCGGTCGTCGCCCGGCCACACGGTGACGCGGCGCCAGTCGAGCGGCGATTTCGCCAGCCGCTCGAGTATAGGAAACGGCGTGGAGCCGCCCGGCACGGTGATAGCCACCGGCCCGGGTGTCGCAGCAAGCGCCTCGCCCAGTTCGCGCTCGATCCACTCCGCAATCGCGGCATCGTCCGCGCTCTCTATGATCGTCAGGTTGTCCATTCCGGTCCGATAGCACAAAGCCCGCCGCGGCAAAGCGCGCGGCGGGCCGTGGGGAATGCTTTCGGAGGATCAGCGCAGGATCTGGCGCAGGAACCACACGCGTCGTTCGGCATCGTCCTGCCATTCGTCGACGAGCGCGCTGGTCGCATTGTCGCCGGCTTCTTCGGCCGCGCCCTTCAGTTTCTTGAGGTCTTCGACGATGGTGGCGTTGTCGTCGTGGAGAGCTTTCACCATCGTGTCGGCGTCGAGGTCGGTCTTGTCCTCGTCGGCGATCGTCGCCGCCTTGGCGATCGCGCCGATCGAGGTGAGCGTATCCTCGTCGAGTTTGCGAACGCGCTCGGCCATCGGATCGGTCACCGCGAGCACCGCCGCCGCCTGCTCGTCGAACAGCAGGTGCAGGTCGCGGAAACGCGAGCCCTTGAGGTGCCAGTGAAAGCTCTTGGTCTTCATGTAGAGCGCGAAGTGGTCGGCGAGCGTCTTGTTGAGCCCGTCGATCAGCGCCTTCTTGGAATTGTCGCCTGCCTTGGCCATGCGGCCTCCTTCGTTATTGGGATTACGAAGACAGAACGACATATCTATTGATCGGTTTCACCGGATATTCCGGTCGCGCTTATCGTATCAATCGATGACGCCCCTGACCACGAGTGCGATCGCAATGCCCCCGACGAACAGCAGCGCGGCAAGTGCGAGGCGCAGCGCTCGCAGCGGCCAGTTCGCCAGATCGCCGGCCATGGCGATGCCAAGCGCGAGCGCGGCTGTCCCGCCGATCGCTCCCCCTGCTCCCGCCAGCCATGCCGACCCGCCCGCGGTAAAAGCGAATACGCAGAAACGCGCCGCGTCACCCACCTGCCGCGCGAGCAGGACCACGAAGATTGCAAACAGGGAACTGGTCGGCTCGTCGGGAAGCTTTGCCTTGCGCGGCCAGGCGAGTTCGACTGCCGCGATCAGGAATCCGAGCGCCACCAGCATGTCGGCCGCGGGACCGGGCAGGACCAGCGCCAGCGCAAGGCCGGCCACCGCCATCAGAAACGCCGACGCAGTCGCGGCCAGTCCTCCTACCGCGAGCAGCACGGTGCCATTTCCCAGCCGCTCCGCCAGTCGGGCAACGAGCAGCTGGTCGCGCCCGCCCAGCGAGACTGCAAAAACCGTCGCCAGCGCGAGGAGGAACGCCTCGGCCACTTTCGCCCGGCCTGCCGATCAGATCCAGGGGCCGGTAATCGCGATCGTTCTCGCCGGGCTGTACACGTTGACGAACAGCGTCTTTCCGTCGGGAGCGAAGCACGCCCCCGCCCACTCGGTCTGCGCGTGCAGCCGCGCAAGCGGATAGGGCGTGCCCGAGGGGGCGATTCCGCGCAGGTAGTTGTCGACCGGATCGGTGTACTGGTCCTCGCACACGATCAGGTCCCCCCATGGCGCGACCGTCAGGTTGTCGCCGTAGTTGAACTGGTCGGGACTGGTCGATTCGAAGAACAGGTCCAGCTTTTCTTCCCGGCCGAGTTCGAGCCGGAAAATCTGCCCGAGCTTTTCGATTCCGCCGTTCGTGCAGCAGAAATAAAGCTCGCCGTCGCCCATGTGGATGCCCTCGCCCCGCGCGAACAGGCAGGCGCCCGCAGCCGCGCCGCGCTGGCGCAAGTCGTCGGCGGGCGCTCCCACGTCGTCGAGGTCGATCCAGCGCACCGGGTGTTCGCTGTAGATCGGGAAGGAGACTCCGCCCCAGTTCCGGCTGTCGCGCAGTCCGTCGTCGAGCGCGAGCGCCTGCAACTGTCCACCCTTCGCCAGATGTCCCCGGCTCTTGGGCACGAATCGATAGAGCAGCCCGTCGGGCCGATCCTCGGTCATGTACACGATCCCCGTGCGCGGATCGACGCAGGCGGCTTCGTGATTGAAGCGCCCCATCGCCTTCAACGGCACCGGATCGACGAGACCGGGCGCGGCCGCGGGCACTTCGAATACCCAGCCATGGTCCTTGTTGATCCTGCCGTCGGCCTTGAGCACCGATTCCTCGCAGCTCAGCCAGCTGCCCCACGGCGTGGTCCCACCGGCGCAGTTGCGGATCGTACCGGCAAGCGAGCGATACTGCCGTTCGACCGCCAGCGTGTCCGGATCGAGCACGATCGTGGTCGTCCCGCCCGGCAGGGGCACGAGGCTGCGCGCGACGGTATCGTAAGCCGGCCCCATCACGCCGCCCCCGACCATGCCCGGCATCAGTTCGTGGTTGCGAACGAGCGCGATCCTGCCGTCGGACAGGTCGAAACAGCCCATCCCGTCGGCCGCATCGGGCACGGTGAAGCCGTCGCTCATCGTATCGCCGAGCTTGGAGATCGTGCGGTACGAGAACCCCTCGGGCAGATCGATGAACCCGGCCGGGTCGGGCACCAGTCCGCCATACCCGATTTCTTCGCCCCGGCTCGTGGTGACGACGCGCGAAGACGGCCAGCGCATCGAACAGCCGCTGGCCGCAAGCGCTGCAAACGCGCTCGCGGTTGCGCCCAGGAAGCGGCGGCGGTGCATCGGCAAGCTCATCAGTTTCGGTTCCCCGTTGGCGTCACGACCCTTTCCCTGCGATAGCGCGCCGGGGCTATCATGAAAGCCCAATTCTTGGGAAAGGCATTAACGATGGAGCTTCAATCCGGTCTCGCGGCCGTCGTCACGGGAGGGGCTTCGGGCCTTGGAAAGGCAAGCGCGCAGGCGCTCGCCGATGCTGGCTTCAAGGTCGCGATATTCGACGTCAACGACGAGGCGGGTGAGGCTCATGCGCAGGCCATCGGCGGCCTGTTCTGCCACGTCGACATCACCGACGAGGATTCGGTCGTCGCCGGCTTCGAAAAGGCGCGCGCCGCGCACGGGCAGGAACGCGTGACGGTCCACTGCGCGATGACCAGCCGCCGCGGCAAGACGATCGGCTGGGACAAGGCGAGCGGCGGCTACAAGCGGCTGTCGACCGAAGATTACGCGTTCGGCGCCGAGGGCATTCTCGTCTCGAGCTACCGGGTCGCGTCGCTCTCCGCACTCGGCATGGCGAATGCCGAACCGCTGAACGACGATGGCGAGCGCGGCGCGATCATCCTCACCGCCAGCGTAGCGGCACAGGACGGTCAGATCGGGCAAGTGATCTACGGCAGCTGCAAGGCCGGGGTGAACGGCCTCGTCCTGCCGATGGCACGCGACCTCATGGACCTCGGCATCCGGGTGAATTCGATCATGCCTGGCATCTTCGCGACACCGCTGATGCTCGGGATGAAGGACCGCAACCCGGCGATGTGGGACCAGCTCAACGCCAGCGTGCCCTTCCCCAAAAGGCTCGGCGAGCCCGAGGAATTCGCATCGCTCGTGCTCGAAATCGCGCGCAACGGCTACCTCAACGCGCACCAGTTCCGCCTCGATGGCGGCATCCGGATGCCGCCGAGGTAATATGCAGACGATCGGCGCGGTCGAGGCGGGCGGGACGAAGTTCGTGCTCGCCCTCGCCGACGGGAACGGCGCGATCCTCGAACGCGAGCGGATCCATACCGGCAGACCGGCGGACACGTTTGCCGAGGCGACGGCGTGGTTCGGCGAAGCGGCGAAGCGTCACGGCCCCCTCGGCGCGTTCGGCATCGGCAGCTTCGGCCCGCTGGATCTCGACCGCGCATCGCCCGGCTGGGGCCGCTTCACCACGACGCCGAAACCCGGCTGGAGCGGTGCAAGCTGGATCGAGGCATTCGGCCGCTTCGGTGTGCCCATCGCGCTCGATACCGACGTGAACGCAGCTGCGATCGGCGAATTCCTCGCAGGCGCGGGACGCGGTGCGGCCACGCTTGCCTATACGACCGTCGGCACCGGGATCGGCACCGGCGTGCTGTCGCAGGGCGTCGCGCAAGCGGGTGAATCGCATTACGAGGCCGGCCACATACCGGTGAAACGCGCAGCGGGAGACGAATGGCCCGGGATCTGCCCTTACCACGGCGACTGCCTCGAAGGGCTCGCCAGCGGACCTGCCATCATCGATCGGTGGGGGCATGACCTCGTCCGGGCAAGCGCCGCCGAGATCGACATGGTGTCGAGCTATCTCGCTCAGCTCGCTGCAAATCTCGTGCTGCTGCACCGACCCGAGCGGATGATTTTCGGCGGCGGGGTGATGAAGGGCGCCGGCCTGGTCGAGGCTTTGCGCGAAGCGACCCGCGCCGCGCTCGGCGGTTACATCGCGGGTTGGGAAGGCGACCTGTCCGACCGCATCGTCACGCCCACCCTGGGCGACGACGCCGGCATCGTCGGCGCGATCGAACTCGGCCGTCGCGCACTCTAGGAAAGCTTGGTCAGCCCTTCGCGGATCGCCGCGATCATCTCCAGCGGCTTGTCGACCATGATGTGATGACCCGCGCCCTCGATCTCGGTCACGAAACGGCAATCGGACAGCAGATCGAGGAGCGTGTCGAGTCGACCGTCGGGAAACAGCAGCGATTCCGCGCCGTAGATCACGCCCATCGGCACCGTCGGACGCGCTTCGAGATTGCCGCGGTGGAAATGCTGCCAGAACTGCGGGTCGAACCGCCACGTCCAGCCACCTCGCGCGGCGTCGCTCTCGGGCACTTCGTGCAGACCGCCGCGCGCCATGAAGTCGACGATCTCGGGGTGCGCGGCGTCCTGTTCGGGCATCAGCCGGAACCGGCGCAGCGCGGCGGCGAGCGTGGGGTAGCGGTTATGCGCCTCGCGCCCTTGTGCCAGCCGCGGCGGCGGTCCGCCGTCGTCACGAGGCGGTGCCGAATCGACGAGGATCGCGCCCGATATCGCGTCGGGGTGTTGCGCACCCAGGTAAAGGGTCGGAAAACCACCAAACGAATGCGCGACGATGACGGGTCGCTCGCCCGATGCCGCCAGTTCTGCGACCTCCATCGCCTTGATCGCTTCCTTTGCGAAAGTCGGTATCGCGTATCGCTCGCGCCACTCGGACCCGCCCATGCCCGACCACGAAATCGCCGCGCAGCGATAGTCGTCGGCGAAATGCGGCGCGACGAAGCTCCACCAGTCGGCGTGCGCGGCGTTGCCGTGGAGGAATAGTAAGCCCGGCTTGCCTACTTCACCCCATGTCAGCAACTCGATCGCCGCGCCATCGACGTCGAAGTGCGATCGCTCCGGCGCACGCTCGAGCGCTTCGGTGAACCACACGGCTGCGGGCGGCTTCTGCCCTCCAAAGCGGCCGAGCAATGTTCCGTCGTCCAGTGCGGTGTCCGGCGCGATATCGTTCAAGTCCGTCCCCATCGGTTGCAAACCGCCACCATTGCCGCGCGAGCCGTGCTTGCCAAGATCGAAAGAGCCGATTTCGAGGTAAGGCTG
>CAVUCI010000015.1:0-104182 GCA_963740025.1 uncultured Alphaproteobacteria bacterium | reverse complement strand
CGAATCCCACCCTCTCCGCCAGCCACCCAGACCAGTCTCTGTAAACAGTGTCTCTGCGCCACGCGGCCTAACAGAGGGGTTTTGCGCGTCCCAATCGGTAGCAGGCCGCCCTCAGCCGTCCTAGGTGCCGCAAGTTCTCCGAAAAGGATGTCCAAGGACATCAAGTTCTTCACTTTGGACGCCGAAACCCTTCGCTGGTCGCATCGCCACCCAAAACGCGATAGATGGTCGTTCTGTTCTGCACAGTTGCCAGCTCGATTGTCACCAATTGCTGGCGAGCGGAAAACAAGCTGCGTTGGGCGATGAGGTAGTCGAGGAAGCTGTCGATGCCGTTACGGTATCGGGCCTCTGTCAGGCGGGCGGTCGTCGTGGCTGCGTCGACATTGTTCTGTGCGGCACGCTGGCGAGCAGCGAGTGTTCCCTGATCGGCAAGTGCGTCCGCGACTTCACGGAACGCGGTTTGAAGGGTCGCCTCATAGGTCGCGAGAGCGGCGTCGCGTTGCGCTTGCGAAACGGCGACCCGCGCACGCCCCGCTCCAGCATCGAAGATAGAATATCTGGCATCGGCGCCTGCGGCGAACTGGAACGCTCCGCCGGTGAGGAGATCGCCGAGGGCGGAGCTCGCCAGTCCCAGCAGACCAGTTAGAGAGAGTGACGGAAACAAGGAGGCCCGCGCTACGCCTATCTCCGCGCCTGCCGCTCGCAGGCGGAATTCGGCTTCGATCACGTCGGGCCGGCGCAACAAGATCGAAGAGTCCAAATCGGCTGGCAGGGCGGCATAGCCCGGTGCGATCTCAGCGAGAGTTGAGGGCAGCAAGGCGGGATCGAACTCGGCTCCGACGAGCAGCCGCAATAAATTGCGGTCCCGAGCGATCGCAGCCGTCTGTTCGGCGATGGAGATCTCGGCCGCCGCGAGCACCTGCTGCGCCTGTGTCAGGTCGGTCCTCGGGGCGACTCCGCCCTTCAGCCGCGACTCGGTAAGCCGAACGCCGTCGCGCGCGTTCGCTGCGGTCTGCTGCGCAATGACAAGCAGATCGTTGTCCGCGGCGTAAGTGGCCCACGCACCAGCGATGTCGGCGACAAGGGCCAGGCGCACCGTGCGTGCGAATGCCTCTGTCGCTAAAGCCCGGTTTCGGTCGGCTTCAGTGGCATCGGCATATTTGCCCAAAAGATCGATTTCGTAACTTGAGACGCCGCCTTGTACCGAAAAGATGGTCCGCGTGCGTCCACCCGAGGTCGAATTGACAATCGTGCCCGTATTTCCGCGCGTTGCATCGAATGACCCGTCGATTCCGATCGATGGAAATTGGGCCGTCCTTGTCTCGCGAATCTGCGCCCTCGCAGCAGCCAGATTGGCTGTCGCCACGCGCAAATCCCGGTTATCGACGATTGCTTTTTCGATAAGCATTTGGAGACGGGGGTCGGAAAATACCTTCGTGTAGGACACGAACGGAAGCGCAGCTTCGCTTTGCGCCAGGTAAGCATCACCTGTACCCCATGAAGCGGGCACGGGCGGCGGCGGAAGTTCGAACGGCGGCGCGAGCGAACACCCGCCGAGCGTCAACGCTAGCAATCCGGCGACGGATCCGCGCGCAATCACGCGGAGGCCCCTTCCGGTGCCGCATCGTCGGGGAGCTCGTCTTCAGGGCGGAGACGTTCTTTCACCGCGGCCAGGCCGTCACGCACTCCACGGCGCACCATCACGAAAAACAGCGGTATGTAGAACACGGCCAGCAGCGTCGCCGCGAGCATCCCGCCGATGACCGAGGTACCGATGGCGATGCGGCTGTTCGCGCCCGCGCCGGTAGAGATTGCCAGTGGCAAGACGCCGAAGATGAACGCGAAGCTGGTCATGAGGATCGGTCGCAGGCGAATCCGGGCCGCCTCGAGTGCCGCATCGATAACGCGCGCGCCCTTCTTTTCCGCCTGTTCGGCAAACTCGATCATCAGGATCGCATTCTTCGCTGCTAGGCCCATTGTGGTGAGAAGACCGATCTGGAGGTACACGTCGTTCTCGAGCCCCCGCAAAGTGGTAGCGAGTAACGCTCCGAGCAAACCGAGCGGCACGACAAGCAGCACCGCCACCGGGATTGACCAGCTTTCGTAAAGCGCCGCGAGACAGAGAAACACGACAAGGAGAGAGAGCGCGTAAAGCAGCGGCGCCTGGCTCGACGCGTTGCGCTCTTCGTACGAAGAGCCTGACCAGGCGACGCTAGTCCCAGGATACTTGGCCGCCAGCTCCGCAATGATGTTCATGGCCTCGCCCGAACTAACACCAGGGCCAGCCTGACCGGAAAAGGAGGCGGAAGGGACGCCATTGAATCTGGATGTGCTGGGTGGCGCACTCGACCAATCAAGCTGCGCGAATGCGGTGAACGGGGTCATCTGACCATTGCTGCCGCGCACGTACCAGTACCCGAGATCGCTAGGTTTCGAGCGATATTCGGCGTCGCCCTGGACATAGACTTGCTTCACCCGCCCCTTATCGATGAAATCGTTGACGTAGCGTCCGCCCCAGGCGGTCGAAATAGTCGAATTCACAGCCTCCTGCGTCAATCCGTAAGCGGCGAGCCGCTGGGCATCGATGTCGACCTTGAGCGTCGCGAGATCGGGCAGGTCGCTCAGCCGAACACCGCTCAGCCGCGGATCGTTCGTGGCAGCGTCCAGCAAGGCGTCGCGGTATTTCTGGAAAGTCTCCACGTTCAGGCTTCCGGTGTTGCGCAATTCCATCGAGAAGCCGTTCGACGACGACAGCCCCCGCACCGCGCCGGGCACGTTCACGAAGACCCGCGCGTCGCGCAGTCCACGGAACGCTGCGGTGGCGCGGTCGGCAATCGCCTGCGCCGTATTTTCTTTGCCCGGCCGCTCGTCCCACGGAACCAGTTTCATGAAGGCCAGGCCCTGGTTCTGCCCGCCCGCGCCGCGTCCTCCTCCCGCAAGGACGAACAAGACTGCGATGTTCTTGCCCTCCTTTTCCATAAGGTACTTCTGAATCGAATCTGCCACCTCCTGACTGCGGGCGATGGTCGCGCCAGGGGGCAGTTGGTATTGCAGATAAACCCCGCCCTGATCTTCGAGTGGCAGAAATCCCGTAGGCAAACGCATAAACATTGCGGCGAGCACAGCGACGAGCGCGGCATAGACCCCGAGGAATATCCATTTGCGTTCGACGATCCGGCGCACCCGGCCGCGATAGCCAGTCGACAGCCGCTCGAAACCGGCGTTAAAGCGGTCCGTCGCATGTTCGAAGTGCTGGTTCGCGCGTGGAAAGTGGCGCGCCAGCCAGCCCGGATGCTCGCGCTCATCATCCTTTCGACGAAGCAGATTCGCGGTAAGGGCGGGGCTGAGGATCAAGGCCACCAGCACAGAGAGCACCATTGCCGACACGATCGTGAGCGAAAACTGCTTGTAGATGACACCGGTCGATCCGCCGAAGAACGCCATCGGCAGGAATACCGCCGAAAGAACCAGCGCGATCGCGACGAGCGCGACCTGGATCTCCTTCATCGACTTGATGGTCGCTTCGCGCGGGGTCATGCCCGGGTTCTCTTCCATCAATCGCTCGACGTTTTCGACGACGACGATCGCGTCATCGACCAGAAGACCGATCGACAGAACCAGTCCGAACAACGTGAGTGTGTTGATCGTGAACCCGGCGATCGCAATCACTGCAAACGTTCCGAGCAGCACGACCGGCACCGCGATGGCCGGGACCAGTGTCGCCCGCCAACTCTGGAGAAAAACGAACATCACGATCATGACGAGCACGACCGCCTCGAGCAGTGATTTCTGAACTTCCTCGACCGATAGCTTGATGAAGGCGGTCGAATCATTGGCATAACCAACCGTCAGGCCTTCGGGCATGGTTCGCTGAAGCTGGGCAACTTGCGCCTTCACGCTTTCCGCGGTTGCCAGTGCGTCAGCGCCTGGCGACAACGAGATCGAGATTCCTGCGCCGGGGTGACCGTTTACCTTGCGTACGGTGTCATAGCTTTGGGCCCCGAGTTCTACCCGCGCGACATCCTGCAACCGGACCGTGGATCCGTCCGCCGCGGTCTTGAGAACGATGGACTTGAATTGGTCGGGCCTCTGTAACTTCGACATCGCCGTGACCGTCGCATTGAGCATCTGCTCTTCGGGTGCCGGTAGTCCGCCGACTTCGCCTGCTGCCACCTCGGTATTCTGGGCCTGAATTGCCGAGATCACGTCGCTCGGCATCAATCCTACGGCCGCAAGGCGCCGGGGATCGAGCCATATCCGCATGGCGTGCGGCGAGCCGTAAACGTTGATATCGCCTACCCCGTCAACGCGCGACAACGGGTCTTGGATCGCTGTGATGAGGTAGTCCGACACGTCATCGCTGGTCCTGGTATCGGTCGTGTCCCAAACCACTACGGTCAACAACTGGTCAGGATTGGACTTGGTGACCCGCACGCCTTGCGTTTGTACCTGCTGTGGGAGACGTGAAAGAGCGGCCTGCACCTTGTTCTGCACCTGCACTTGCGCGATGTCGGGGTCGGTACCCTTTGCGAAGGTGGCGGTGATGGACGCAGATCCTTGCGACGAGGACTGAGAACTGAAGTAGAGCAGCCCGTCCAGCCCGCTGAGCTGTTGCTCGATAATCTGGGTGACGCTGTTTTCTACGGTTTCGGCAGATGCGCCGGGATAACTGGCGCGGATGTTGACGTTGGTCGGCGCGATGTCGGGATATTGCTCGATCGGCAGCGTGAACAAGGCGCCGATCCCGCCAAGCATGACGATGATGGCAAGAACCCAAGCGAAGATAGGTCGGTCGATGAATATCCGCGACATCGGATCAGGCCCCGCGCCGTCCTTGCGCGTCGCCATTCTTTTCGGTGGGCGGTGCCCCCAAGCTCTGCGGCGTGGTCGCCGGGACGGCCTTGATCTTTGCGCCCGATTTTAGCTGGTTAAGTCCTTGCACTATGATCTTGGCTCCCGGCTGCAGGCCGGAAGTCACGACCCAGTTGGGTCCAAGCGTGTGCTGAGCCTCTACCGCGCGACGCACCGCTTTTCCGCCCTCGCCAACGAGGAAGACGTAAGCCTTGCCATTGAAATCGCGCTGCAGCGCCGCCTGCGGGACGAGATAGGCACCGCGTTCCACAGCCTGGTCGATCACCGCCGTCGCGAACATCCCGGGAAGCAGTATGCCTTGCGGGTTCGGGAACCGTGCACGGAGGGTCACGGTACCCGTATCCTGGCTCACGGTCACTTCGGAGAACTGCATCGTCCCCGTTGCCCCATAGATGGTCCCGTCGTCGAGCTTCAGCCTGACGGTCGTGCTCCCCACAGCCGCGCCATCGCTGGCGAGCTTTTTCCGTAGAGCGGTGAGGTCGGCAGCAGACTGTTGAACATCCACATACACGCTGTCGGTTTTCTGAATCACCGCGAGCGGCTCGGCCTGATTGTTGGCGACCAGCGCCCCTTCAGTCACGAGAGGGCGTCCGATCCGCCCGGTGATTGGCGCCGGCACCGTCGTGAAACGCAGATTGATCCTTGCAGTGTCGAGGCTGGCGCGCTGTTGCGCGACCGCGGCGCGAGCCGCATGCGCGGCGGCCGCAGCATCGTCGTAATCCTGCCGGGAAACCGCCTCCATTTCGGCCAGAGGTTTGTAACGCGCGGCCTTGGCGGCCGCTGCCTGAGCATTCGCCTCGGCGCTCGCCACGTTGGCCTGCGCTTCGGCCACGGCTGCGCGATAAAGCTCCGGGTCGATCTGGAACAGCGGCTGACCCGCCCGCACGAATCCGCCGGGTTGGAATAGGATTTGGCGAACGAGACCCGAGACTTGCGGGCGCACCTCGCTTGTTTCCTGTGCTACGACACGACCGGCAAGCGTGGTAGGAATTGCGACGTCCCTTGGCTGCACGACTGTGAAGCCCACAGTCGTCGCCCGTTCCTGGGAACTTTCACTGTTTCCGCCGGAGCAGGAAGCGAGCGCACAGGCCAAGGGAACGATTAACGCGGCGCGGTGCCGACGCAGAAAACTAAGCATATATTGCCCTCAAGCCGTAGTGATCCTTTACGGAAGGAAGCTCGGCTTGCAAGGCGTTAGAGGCGGGCCACGCAATCGGTTACAAATTGCTACATTGACGCCCTGAGATCATGCGGCTGGTCGGCGAGCCATCCATCCAGCGCCTCGATTGCGGAAAGTGGCCTGATCCTTCGAAGCGCGGCTATCGCCGACTGCGGGAACGGATCGCATTTACTGTGGAGCAGGACGACTACCCGGTCAGTTGCCTGAGATAATCTGATCGTCGTCGCAATGGGGCTGTCGAGGCCCAATTACCAATTGGGTCGTCTGCCGGCCTTATCGAAATAGAGTGACCGGGAAGTCACGGGAAATCAGAAACCGCCGGTTGCTTACTTTCGACAGTAAGATCGCGGCTGTCGTCCCTTTAGGCGATGCCGATTGGCACTTGGTGAGTAATCTCACCTGGCGCCAGGGATCGTATTTCTGTTGGGGACTTCGCATCATGATAATCGACAAGAGGGCGCTTCTGCGCACCACTGCGCTTGCGTTCACCTGCGCGCTGATGACCGGCGGCATCGGGTCCGTGCCTGCGCTGGCTCAGGACTCTTCCTCGTGCGCTGATATCGATAACGACGGCATCTGCGACGCCGACGATACCAACATCACGCCGGCTGCCGCGGGCGACGCCGATACCGCCAGCGATCGCGCGATCGTCGTGACCGGATCGCGGATCGCGTCGCCTAACTTGAGCTCGGTGGTCCCGATTACGTCGATCGGCGGCGAGCAGTTTTTCGAACAGGGCAATGTCAACGTTGGGGATTCGCTCAACAACCTGCCGCAGCTCCGTAGCACGTTTGCGCAGCAGAATCCCGGCCTCGGCATTGGTATCGCCGGCCTTAGCCTGCTCGATCTCCGCGGTCTGGGTACCGCGCGCACCCTCGTGCTCGTCAACGGTCGTCGCCACGTGCCGGCCGACATCCTGAACAATGCCGTTTCGCCGGACGTAAACTCCATCCCGAACGACCTGATCGAGCGCGTCGACATCGTCACGGGTGCAAACTCCGCGCTATACGGCTCGGACGCGATCGCGGGCGTGGTCAATTTCATCCTTCGCAAGGGCTATGAAGGCATTCAGCTGCGCGCGCAGGACGGAATTTCCGGAAAGGGCTTTGGCGCGTCGTATTACGTGTCCGCGATGGCCGGCAAGAATTTCGCCGGCGGCCTTGGAAACATCACTCTGCACGGCGAATATTCACACCAGGACCGCGTGTTCGCTTCGGACATTCCGTGGATGCGCAGCCAGGACGGCCTGCTGACGGTCGATGTGGATCCTTCGGGCTTGCCGGGAAACAGCGACGGCATTCCTGACCGAGCATTCTTTACCGACGTTCGCAGCAGCACCATCAATCGCTTCGGGTTGATTCCGATCGACCAGCGAACCGGCAACCCGACCTGCGGACAAGCGATCGTTGCCACGAACGGCGGTCCCTCGACTACCGGCGGGGTCTCGTTCAGCTGCACCTACATCTTCGATGCACAGGGCAATCTGCTGCCCCAGACCGGAAGCCGCATCGGAACCGGGATCAACAGTTCGGTGATCGGTGGCAATGGCCAGACCGGCAGGGAAGGCCAGCTTCTCTCGGTCTATCCGGAGCAGGACCGCTACAATGCCAACCTGCTGGCGCATTACGAACTGACGAGCGGGATCGAAGCCTTCTTCGAGGGCAAGTTCAGCCACATCAACACGGTGGGCAACAATGCCGGTCCCTCCTTCATCCAGGGTACCCAGACCCAGTTCGACTTCCGCGAGCGTCCGCGTCTCGACAATCCTTTCCTGACGACCGCGCAGCGCACGCAGCTGGCGACTCTCATTTCGGATTCCGGTTGCCGCAGCGATCTTTCGGTGACGTGTCCTGCCGCCGGTAATCTGACCGCGACCGACCGGACGAACATTGCCAACGGATCCTACCGCTTCGTCCTTGCCCGAAGCCTGCTCGACGTGGGTATCCGCGACGAGAACTTCACCCGCGATACCTACCGGTTCGTAGGCGGTTTGCGCGGTACCTTCAACGACGACTGGACCTTCGAACTCTCGGCCAATTACGGCAAGTTCAAGGAAACGATCACGACCGACGGGTACATCGACAAGCAGCGCTTCGTCCTGTCGATGGACGCTGGCCGGAATCCGGTTACCGGCCAGATCCAGTGCCGTTCGCAGTACGATGCGAGCGCGGCGGTAATTCTAAACCGTACGTTGTCGGCCGACCAGACCAAGACGCTGACCGATCGCCTTGCCGCCGACATCGCGGCATGCAAGCCGTACAACCCGTTCGGGGGCAAGGACAACTCGGCGGCGATCGACTATTTCTCGTTCGCGGGTACCAACCATGCAAGCCTCGACCAGCTCGACATCCTCGGGTTCGTGTCGGGCGATTCGAGCCAGGTGTTCAATCTGCCCGGAGGCCCCGTTCGCTTTGCGCTGGGCGGAGAATATCGCCGGGAAAAGGCGTCGTACGTGCAGGACGACTATCTGCAGTCCGGCCTGACCAACAACGTGGTGATCCCGACCTTCGCGCCCGATCCGTTCGTGGTGAAGGAAGCGTTCGGCGAACTTCAGGTGCCGCTCCTTGCCGATATGCCGTTCTTCCAGGAACTCACCCTGTCCGGAGCCGCGCGCGTATCGAAGTACCAGGGCAGCGTCGGTACCGTCTGGGCCTGGAATGGCGGCGTCACCTGGGCACCAGTGCGCGACCTGCTGTTCCGCGCCAATTACGGTAAGTCGGTTCGTGCGCCGAACGTGTCGGAAACCGCGTTCCCGCTGGTGCCGAATTTCAGCACCATCACCGACCCGTGCGACATCGTCCAGCGCAACAACAACAGCAATCGCCTGGCAAACTGTACAACCGATGTCGGCGCGGCCAATCTCGTCAACCTGAACAGCCGGACATACTCCCTGCCGATCGTCAGCGGGAGCAACCCGAACCTGGCGGCGGAAACTTCAAACTCGCTGACCATCGGCGGCGTGTTCCGGCCAAGCTTCGCCCCCGGCCTGTCGCTGACGGTCGATTACTACAACATCGAGGTCAACGGGGTTATCACCTCTGCGACGGCGCAGCAGATCCTCAACTCCTGCTACGATCAGGCGACACTGGACAACATCTTCTGCAAGCAGTTCACTCGATACCAGGGTACGGGCACCGGTCCGTTCGGCGAGCTTTCCGGCGCGATCCTTGGCAACACCCTGATCGTCGCTCCCCTGAATTACGCTCGCCGGATTTGCGAAGGTATCGACACGCAGGTGTCCTACGACACGCGGTTTGGAGACGACATGCGGATCGGTGCGAACCTGATCTACGTGCACGCCCTGCGCAGCAGCAACTTCCAGGATCCAACGTATCCCGGGATCGAGAACGTAATTCTGGAAGAGCTGGGTGATCCGAAGGACGAGTTCCGCTTCGACTTCAACATCGGCAAGGGCCCGATCACTCTCGGGTACAAGATGCACTACATCGGGCCGATGTACGTGAACGCGTACGAGGACTTCAACGTCGTCACCTATGGCCCGGATTCGGGAGCCGACACGGACAGTTCCAAGTTGCTCAATCTCGATTACGCCGACGTGCAGAAGTACCAGGCCGTGTTCTACCACGGGCTGCGCCTCGACTTCGACCTCGACGAAGCAGGCATCGCAAAGGGCTTCAAGCTTTACGTCGGCGTCGACAACGTGCTCGATACCCATCCGCCACTTGGCTCGACTGCAACCGGGGCCGGTAGCGCAATCTACGACGCATTCGGTCGCTACTTTTACGCGGGAGTTCGCACCCGCTTCTAGAGTGGCAACATACGGACTTGCGCGCGAGGTAGATCCCCGCGTGCGCAAGGAGGGGCCGGCGCGAAGAGCAGAATTCGCGCCGGCCTTTTCGCTTGCAAGGGGGTTATCGCAGCGCCTCGATCTGGGCTAATCCGCTGACTATGACGGTCACGCTCTACGGTCTCCCGCATTCGCTCTACACCGGCAAGGCGAGGGCATATCTGCGCAAGCAGGGCATCTCGTACCGCGAGGTGCCCCCCGGAGGCGAGCGTTTCGCGCAGGTCGTCATGCCGCAGATCGGACGCGGAATCATCCCGGTGATCGAATTTCCGGATGGTGAGGTCGTGCAGGACACCGTCGACATCATCGATCGGTTCGAACGCGACGGAGTGCCCCTTACGGCTTATCCGGCCGGACCACGCCAACGGTCCGTCGCTCACCTGTTCGAGCTCTACGCCGTGCTCGGGCTGACCCGCCACGCGATGCACTACCGCTGGAGCTATCTTGCCGAGCAGGAGGCATTCCTGCGCGATGCCTTCTCGGTGGGCGTCGATCCCGCCCGTGCCGAGGCGACGATGGGGCGGATGCAGTCCTACCTGCCGGTGCTCGGTATCGATCCGGCGACGATACCCGCGATCGAGGAAAGCTACCACGAACTACTCGCATCGCTGGATGCCCATTTCACCCAAGTGCCGTACTTGCTGGGTTACCAGCCGTCGGTGGGCGACTATTCGCTGTTTGGGCCGATGTTCGCGCATCTGGGCCGCGATCCGGTGCCGCTTGCGATCATGCAGCGAGAGGCTCCACGCGTGTTCCGCTGGTGCGAACGCATGCACGCGAGCAATCTCGACATGGTCGAGTTTCCTGGCGCTGAGTGGGGTTATCTCGAAGCGGACGCGGTGCCCGACACCCTATCTCCCGTTTTACGCCAAATTGCGCGGGAGATCGTACCGGGGCTGGAAGACCGGCTGGCGGTGCTCTGTACGCACGTCGAAAGCGGTGCGGCGATTCCAGGGAAGCCGGTCACCGAAAAGCCCCATCAGCGAGTGATAGGATTTGCCGAAACGAGTTTTCGCGGCGTCTCTTACAGGGGCGGGGTGCAGCCATATTTTTTCTTCCTGTGGCAGCGGCTGCAAGACGCGGCGGGCGACAGCTCCCAAGCCCGTGATCTATTCACCGAACACGAACTGGGACCGCTCATCGAGGCGCGCCTGCCGATCCGTGTCGAGCGCCGTGACAATGTGGAAATCTGGGGTTCGCTCGCCGAATAGCGTCCCACCGGGGCTCATCGAACATCTATACCGCTGCACTTTGAGCGCGTAATCGGTTCCTGGTGGAGCTTGCGAAGTCGGCGCACGCGGTCGTTAAGGGGGACAGGCAATCATGAACGCGACGAATGAGGGGCGCGCCAACATGGCGCTGATTTCGGCCATCGTAGCAGTCGCGACGATCGGCGGACTGCTGTTCGGTTACGACAGCGGAGCGGTCAACGGGACCCAGCAGGGCCTCACCACCGCCTTCGCGCTCGATGAGAGTGGGCTCGGCTTCACGGTCGGTTCGCTGCTGATCGGCTGCTTCATCGGAGCGTTTTTTGCCGGGACGCTGGCCGATGCGATGGGACGGCGGAACGTGATGCGGATCGCGGCGGTCCTGTTTCTGGTTGGTGCCTTGATCCAGGGGCTGACCGCCGATCACACGATCTTCGTGTTCGCGCGGATCATGGGCGGGATGGCGGTGGGCGCCGCGAGTGTGCTGTCGCCGGCTTATATCTCCGAAGTAGCACCCGCGAATATTCGCGGGCGAATGACGACGATCCAGCAGATCATGATCATCACCGGGCTAACCGCGGCATTCCTGGTCAATTATTTCCTGGCTGCATCGGCCGGAGAATCGACGAGCGAGTTCTGGTTCGGCATCGCTGCGTGGCGGTGGATGTACCTGATGCAGGCGATCCCTGCCGCAGTTTTCCTCGTCGCGCTTTTCTTCATTCCCGAAAGCCCGCGTTACCTCGTGGCAAAAGGTCGTCATGACGAAGCCGGCGGCGTATTGACGAGCCTGTTCGGATCGATCGTCGCCGAAGCCAAGCTGCTCGAGATCCGTGACAGTTTCACGTCCGATCATCGTCCACGTTTGCGCGACGTGCTCGCGCCCACCGGTGTGAATGGCTTCCTCGGCATTCGGCCGATCGTGTGGGTCGGGATCATGCTGGCGGTGTTCCAGCAGCTCGTCGGCATCAACGTGATCTTCTACTACGGCGCTACGCTTTGGCAGCTCGCAGGGTTTACCGAGAGCGACAGCCTGCTGATCAATATCGTGTCGGGCGCGGTTTCGATCGCCGCCTGCCTCGTGACCATTGCAGTGATCGACAGGATCGGCCGCAAGCCATTGTTGCTGATCGGTTCGGCCGGAATGACCGCGACCCTGTTCGTGATGGTCTTTGCGTTCAGCCAGGGCACCCTAGATGCAGCGGGAAATCTCCAGCTCTCGACCGAGATGGGCACCGTGGCGGTGATCGCGGCCAATCTCTACGTTATCTTCTTCAACGTCAGCTGGGGTCCCGTGATGTGGGTCATGCTGGGAGAGATGTTCCCCAACCAGATCCGGGGCAGCGCCTTGGCGGTGGCGGGGTTCTTCCAGTGGTTCGCCAATTACCTCGTGGCGCAGACATTCCCCGCAATGGCATCGGGTATCGGTCTCGCCGCGAGTTACACCTTCTACGCGGTGTGTGCGCTCATCAGCTTCTTCCTGGTGAAGGCCTTCATTCACGAGACCAAGGGCATCGAACTGGAGGCGATGCAGGGCTGACGCGCAAGCTTTTGCCGAAGGCTTTTTTCCGCCTCTCAGATGTCCACGGTGCGCAAGCGTAGTGCGTTGGTTACGACCGAAATCGATGATACGCTCATCGCAAGGGCGGCGAACATCGGGCTGATGAGGATGCCGAAGACAGGATACAGCACGCCAGCGGCGATCGGGATGCCGATGGTGTTGTAGCCGAGCGCGAAGAACAGGTTCTGGCGAATGTTGCGCATCGCCGCCTGGGACAGCCGCCGCGCACGCACGATCCCGTCGAGGTTGCCCTTGACCAGGGTCAGCCCCGCGCTCTCGATTGCGACATCGGCACCGCTACCCATCGCGATACCGACGTCGGCCTGGGCGAGGGCGGGGGCATCGTTGACCCCGTCACCCGCCATGGCGACGCGCGCGCCTTGCCGCTGCAGTTCTTCGATGATCCGCGCCTTGTCCTGCGGCAGCACGTCCGCGCGGATTTCGTCGATGCCCAGCTTTGCCGCCACCGCCTTTGCGGTACGCTCGTTGTCGCCGGTTGCCATGATGATCCTGAAGCCCAGCGCGTGAAGCTCTTTCAGCGCGGCGGGCGTGGTTTCCTTGACCGGGTCGGCCACGCTGACGAGTCCGGCGAGCTTGTCGTCTACCAGGACGAACATGACTGTTTCGCCTTCGTCGCGGCGGGCGTTGGACTTTTCCTCCAATGCGCCGGCATCGCCGCCCATGTCCACGACGAGACGCGCGTTTCCAAGCGCGATTTTCCGATTTTCGACCTGGCCCGACACGCCTTTGCCCGTCACGGCCTCGAACCCGTCGGCCTTGGCGAGTTCAAGTCCCCTTTCCTGCGCGCCGTCGACGATGGCTTCCGCGAGAGGGTGCTCCGATCCGCGTTCCAGGCTCGCCGCGAGGCGCAGTACCTCGTCCTCGTCGAATCCCGGCTCGGCCTCGACCGCGACCAATTTCGGACGGCCTTCGGTCAACGTGCCGGTCTTGTCGACGATCAGGGTATCGATCTTCTCGAACCGTTCGAGCGCTTCGGCATCGCGGATCAGCACGCCCGCTTGCGCACCGCGCCCTGTGGCAGTCATTACCGACATCGGCGTGGCGAGCCCAAGCGCGCAGGGGCAGGCGATGATAAGCACGGATACCGCCGCGATCAGGGCGTAGGACAGCGCAGGTGCAGGACCGAACAACGCCCAGCCGATGAATGCGAGCACAGCGATGCCGATCACTGCAGGCACGAAGAAGCCGGCGACCTTGTCAGCGTATTTCTGAATTGGCGCACGCGAACGCTGGGCCTTTCCGACCATTTCGACGATCTGGCTGAGCACGGTGTCCGAGCCGACCCGCCGTGCCGCGATGATCAGGCTGCCATTGCCGTTTACCGTCGCGCCGGTGACGGCGTCGCCGGAGGTTTTCTCGACCGGGACGGGTTCACCGGTGATCATGCTCTCGTCGACCGAGGAATGACCCTCGATGACGTCACCGTCGACCGGAACCTTCTCTCCGGGGCGAACGCGCAGCCGGTCGCCGACCGCCACCTCGTCCAGCGGGATTTCCTCTTCGCTTCCGTCTTCGCGGACGATTCGCGCGGTCTTGGCCGCCAGGTCGAGCAAGGCGCGGATCGCCTTGCCGGTGCCTTCGCGGGCGCGGAGCTCCATGACCTGTCCGAGAAGAACGAGGACGACGATTACCGCTGCCGCCTCGAAATAGATCGGAACGTTGCCGTGCATGTCGCGAAAACCGGAAGGGAAAATTCCCGGCGCGAGCACAGCGACGACGCTGAACACCCACGATGCGGCGACGCCCATCGAGATCAGCGAGAACATGTTGAGGTTCCAGCTGCGGAACGAGCGCCAGCCGCGCACCAGGAACGGCCAGCCGCACCACAGCACGACCGGGGTTCCAAGAATGAGCTCGAGCCAAGGTGCACGGCCCTGGCCGATCCCGTCGCGGATCCAGCCGAGCCCGATCATCGGCGCCATCGCGAGAAGTAGAAGCGGCACGGTCAGCGCCGTGCCTATCCAGAACCGGCGGGTGAAATCGACCAACTCGGGGTCGGGGCCGGTATCCTCGGCGGAGAAAGTCTCGGGCTCGAGCGCCATGCCGCAGATCGGGCAACTGCCCGGTCCGATCTGGCGCACCTCGGGGTGCATGGGACAAGTGTAGATCGTCCCATCCGGCACATCCTCGTCTGCCACGCGGTGAGCGCCGGACAAGTAGTGCTCCGGATCCTTCGCGAACTTCTCCCGGCAGCCGGCCGAGCAGAAATAGTGCGATTCGCCGTCATGAATGGCGGTGTGCTTCGCGCCCTCGATCGTCACGTCCATCCCGCAAACGGGATCGGTTGCGGTGGCGCCGCCGTGTTGCGCGGCGTGGCTGCAGTGCGAATGATCGTGTGCCATCAGAACCATGCCCTTATACCGATAAGGAAGGAAACGCGGTCGGGGTTCTCGCCGACGGCGCGTGCGTAGTCGGCGGTTCGGCCCAGCTTCGTCTCGTAGCCGACGCCGACATACGGTGCGAATTCGCGGATGATCTCGTAGCGGAGCCGCAGACCCGCTTCGACCGAGCTAACGCCTGCGCCGATGCCGATCGAATCGATGTCCTGCGCCGCGAGCGACACTTCGGCACGCGGTTGCAGGATCAGGCGCTGGGTGATGCGCTGGTCGTATTCAGCCTCGATCCGCGCGGTCAGGTCGCCGCGGTCGGAGAGGAACGCGGCCGCGTCGACTTCGAAAATGTAGGGCGCGAGGCCCTGCACCCCGAGAACCGCATGAGTGCGACCCTCAGGTTCGATGTCGTAGCGTACGCCCGTTTGCAGGTCGAACCACGGACCGATCGCGTGACTCCACAGCGCCTGGACCTCGGCGGACTCAACCTCACCACCGAACGCGCCTTCGCCCTCGCTCTTGAGCCAGAGCTTGTCGATGTCGCCGCCGTACCAGCCTTGCGCGTCCCAAAGGTAGAGGTTCTCTCCTTCGCCGACTTTCGCCTCGAGCCGGTCGAGAATGAGCGTGCCGCCGGTCCAGCCGCCGTTTTCCCGGTACATCCGGTTGCGCGCGGGGGCCATCGCCTGTGGGCCATAGGTCACGTCCGCGGCGTGGACCGCTCCCTCGAAGGCGCGCGGCGGGGGCCCGGATGCGAGAACTTCGGGGTTCGTAGCGCCGTGGCCCATCCGCGAATGGTCCATAGAGCCATGGTCCATCTGCGAGTGGTCGATCGGCCCGTCCTCCGCCGGGTCTGTGGTCGAGGCCTGCGGATCTGCCTCCGCGGGCATCGCGTGACCGGCATGGGTGGAGTGATCCTGCGCGGCGGCGGGCACCGCGATGAACGCGGCGGTAGCAACCATCAGCGCGCGCATCAGGCGTTTCCTTCGGGGAAAGGACGCACGGTGACGACCTGCATCATCCCGGCATGCATGTGATAGAGCAGGTGGCAGTGAAAGGCCCAGTCGCCAGGTTCGTTCGCGGTGAGATCGAACGTTGCCTTGCTGCCAGGCTGCACGATCAGCGTGTGTTTCTTCGGCTGGTGCGCCGGGTGGGATCCATTGACGAGCTCGAAGAAATGCCCGTGCAAGTGGATCGGGTGCGCCATCATCGTGTCGTTGACGAGTGTGACGCGAACCCGCTCGTCATATCCGAAGCGGATCGGGTCGTCGGTGACGGCGGTCAGCTTCTTGCCGTCGAACGACCACATGTACCGCTCCATGTTGCCGGTGAGGTGGATCTCGAGGCTGCGATCGGGTGTGCGCACAGGATTGGGGCGCACCGCCTTGAGGTCGGTGTACCGCAGCACCCGGTGATCGACCGTGTCCAGGCCCAGGCCGGGATAGCTCATCCGGTCGACCGGCATGGGCGCGACCATGTCGACGCCGGCACCCTGCGCGCCATCGGGCAGCTTCGACAAGTCGCGCATCGAATGGTCCATCGCCATTGCGCTCGGCTGGCCATGATCCATTCCGGGCATCGAGGGGGACGCATCATGCTCCATCGCGCCGCCGTGCGCTCCGTCCATGCTACCCATGCCCATGTCGGCCATCGTCAGCGTAACCGGCTCACGCAGCGGGGGGACGAGCGCACGCCTTCCCGGGATCGAGGTCAAGGTGGCGACGCCCATTCCCGACCGGTCCATAACCTCGGCCACTATGGTATGCGCGCCCGCGCCGGGTTCTATCACGATGTCGTATGTCTCGGCCGTGCCGATCTGCAACTCGTCCACCGTGACATCGGCCACGTCCTGCCCGTCGGCCTGGATCACTGTAAGGGGCACGCCGGGGATGCGGAAGTTGAAGAACGTCATCGCGCTGCCGTTGATCAGGCGCAGGCGGATCCGCTCGCCGGGGTGAAAGGTCAATTCCAGGTCGTCGACGGGAGAGTGTCCGTTTACGAGGTAGGAATAGGTCGAACCCGTCACGTCCGAGATGTCGCGCGGATCCATCCGCATCTTGCCCCACGCCAGACGCTCGGCGACCGGCATGTCTCCCTCGGTCGCGGTTTGCTTGGTGTAGTTGAAGTAACCCTCGCCGACCTTGAGCTTCCGCATGATCTCGTGCGGATGCATCGGAGTGAACTCGCTCAGCAGAAGTACGTATTCGCGATCGTAGCGCGCGTCGTGAGCGTGGGCCGGGTCGATGATCAGCGGGCCGTACAGCCCGATCTGTTCCTGGAGGCCGGAGTGGCTGTGCCACCAATACGTGCCGCTCTGGCGGATCGGCAATTCGTAGGTGAAGGTCTCGCCCGGCCGGATGCCGGGGAAACTGACGCCGGGGACTCCGTCGTACTGAAACGGCACGAGCATTCCGTGCCAGTGAATCGAGGTGTCTTCATCGAGCGTGTTGGTCACATGAATACGAGTTTTCTGCCCTTCGCGCAGGCGGATCATCGGGCCGGGCAGACTGCCATTCACCGTGATCGCGTGTCCGGCGCGCCTGCCGTCGGAGAAATGCGAATTGCCGATGACAAGGCGGATATCGTCGCCCGAAAGAACACCGAAGCCCTTGCGCGCGCCAGTCGATGCAGAGCCTCTCGCCCAGGCTGGCATCGGCAGTGCTGCCGACGCTGCGAGCGCGGCGGTGCTGGCGATGAGGCCGCGGCGTGAAACGGTCAACGAATCGGTCATCTCTTGCGTTCTCCTGGCTCTCCCAATATATACCCCCCAGGGTAATATATCCCCCCAGGGTATTTCAAGGGAGGTGACGGTTTGGCCTGCGACAATGGAGTGAAAGCGAAGGTGAACCGCCTCAACCGCATCGCGGGACAGGTTCGCGGCATCGGTCAGATGATCGAGGATGGTCGGTACTGCATCGACGTCCTGACGCAGATCCAGGCGGTGAAGTCAGCGCTTGCGAAGGTCGAGAGCGAGGTGCTCAAGGACCACGCCGCGACCTGCGTGGCCGACGCGATCGCCTCGGGTGACGAGGCCGAGCAGCGCGCAAAATTCACCGAGTTGGTCGAGCTGATGGAGCGCCAGCGCCGCTAGCGGCCGGTGGCCGCCTTGCCGGAAACCATGCGAGAGCCCAGCGTTAATCTCCCGACAATGGGAGATTGCGCGATGGCGGAAGGCCGGCACGACAACATGCATGGGGGCCACATGAAGGGTGGTTCCTACGTCAAGTTCATGGCGATGATCGGCACCTCCACGGTGGTGATGTTCATCCTCATGTACGTGAATACATACTCGATCGATCACGTGTTCTGGAGCGAGACGCGCTTCTGGATGGCATTCGTGATGGGCGCGGCAATGATGGTCGTGATGCTCCTTTTCATGTGGGGCATGTACAAGAGCTCGACCAAGAACGTCATCATTCTCGGCGTCGCGGCAGTCGTCTTTGCGCTGGCGCTGTGGCTCGTGCGCAGCCAGTCGACGGTCGACGACACCGAGTACATGCGGGCCATGATCCCTCACCATTCGATCGCGATCATGACCAGCGAAAGGGCGCATATCCGAGACCCTCGCGTTCGCGAACTGGCCAAGGGCATCATCGTTGCCCAGCGGCGCGAGATTGCCGAAATGAAGTATCTTATCAACGACATCGACAAGCACGGCGTTCGGACGAGCGAGCATATGCCCCGGATCTCCGCTCCGCCGACTCCGCAGCCGTCCAGTACGAGCGCCGTCCAGTACGAGCGCGACGGAGACACCGAATGAAGTACCTTGCCCTCGCAGCCTTCTCGCTGGCACTTGCCGCTTGCAACCAGAACACCTCCGCCGGAGCGGACCGCGAAGCGCAGGTCGAGCCAGCGCCAACGGCCGCTCCGCGAGCTGGAGCAGCCGAGGCCCTGAACGGCATCGCGACCGAGGCGGTCGCGATCGAAACGATGACGGATGCCGATCTCGCTGCGCTCGGGCAGGAGGCCGGTTCATGCCGGATCGTCCTGACCGAGGTCGGCAAGCCTTCGCTCGCCTACGAAAAGGGCATCCGCGCGACGATCAAGCTCAACGGCAAATTGATCACACTTCCGGGAAGCGGGGCGGATGAATACTCCGACGCCGGGTTGAAGGTTGTCTTGCGCGAAGTGCCAGGCGAGGGCGATGCGGGGCTTCCCGAAGCGGAAATGATCGTAGCTCTGCCGGGTGCAAAGGACGAACTCGGCTATCGCGGCTATCGGCATTGCACGCAGGAAGGGCCTTTCCAGGCCGACGGCTGATCGGGGAGGGCGCGGCGAATTCGCGCAATCGACGACTTTCGCCGCTTGACTTTCACATATAAAGATACCTTTATATGGCGCATGGCGATTGAAACGGTCATGCGCGCGCTTGGCGACCCCACACGGCTGCGGATCATGCGGCTTATCGGTGCGATGGAGCTTGCCGTCGGCGAACTGGCGCACGTCCTCGGGCAGAGCCAGCCGCGCGTTTCGCGCCACGTGGCCATCCTTGCCGATGCCGGTCTCGCCGAGCGTCGACGCGAAGGAAGCTGGGTGTTCCTGCGCCAGTCGCACGCAGCGGGGGAGGCGATTTCCGGGGCGGTGGCCGGACTGCTCGCCGCGGCCGAGGCCGAGGACGAGCAGTTCGCGCGTACGTGCGAGGAAGATCGCCGCCACCTCGCTGCGATCCGCAATGCGCGCGAGGCAAACGCGGCCGAATTCTTCGCGCGGCATGCCGGGGAATGGGACCGGCTGCGCGCGCTGCTGGCCCCGGCGGAGGCGGTCGAGGCGGCGCTCGTAGCCGCTCTCGGCGGCGAGGAGTTGGGCCGGGTGCTCGACATCGGAACCGGCACCGGACGCATCGCCGAACTTCTCGAACCCGACGCGGACATGGTGACCGGTGTCGACAAGAGCCCCGAGATGCTGCGCCTCGCCCGCGCGCGCCTGCAGCATCTGCCAACGGGACGCGTTGAACTGGTGCAAGGCGATTTCGCCGCGCTTCCGTTCGAGGCAGACGCGTTCGACACCGTCGTATTCCACCAGGTCCTTCACTACGCGCAGCAGCCGGAATATGCGCTGGCAGAGGCGGCGCGGGTTTGCCGGGCCGGCGGGCGGATCGCGATCGCCGATCTCGCCGCGCACGACCGCGAGGAACTTCGCCGCAACCATGCGCATGCCCGGCTCGGGTTCGACAACGCGCAGGTCGTCACGATGCTCGGGCGGCATGGTTTCACCGTCGAGGAGACAGCGATGGTCGATGGCGGCGAGGTTGCGGTCATGGTGTGGATCGGGCGGCGGATCGCCGACCAGGTCGCGCGGATCGATCCGCGTCGCGCGCGCAAGGCGGCCAGCCGATGAACACCGAGATCGCACATGCAGAGCCGCTCTATGCTTCGCTTCCGGGCGACATCGGCGTCAGCTTCGAATTCTTCCCGCCGAAGACCGAGAAAATGGCCGAGACCCTGTGGCAGAGCGTGCAGACACTCGCGCCCCTGCGCCCCGACTTTGTCTCGGTCACATACGGCGCCGGCGGCTCCACGCGCGAGCGGACCCACGCCGCGGTCGAGCGGATCATTCGGGAGACGCGGATTCCGGCCGCGGCGCATCTCACCTGCGTAGATGCGACACGCGACGAGATAGACGCGATCGCGCGCGATTACTGGGACATCGGCGTGCGCCACATCGTCGCGCTGCGCGGTGATGTCGCGGAGCCGGGCGCAGCCTATGCCCCGCACCCGCAGGGTTACGAGAACGCAGCGGCCCTCGTCGCGGGTTTGAGGAAGATTGCGCCGTTCGAGATTTCGGTCGGAGCCTATCCCGAAAAGCACCCCGACAGTGCCGACGAAGCCGCAGATCTCGACAACCTCAAGCGCAAGATCGACGCTGGAGCGACGCGCGCGATCACTCAGTTCTTCTTCGAGCCGGAGTGCTTTTTCCGCTTCCGCGACAAGGCCGCCGCGGCTGGCATCGACGCCGAGATCGTGCCCGGCATCATGCCGGTGATGAGCTTCGCCAGCGTCCAGCGGATGAGCGGCCTGTGCGGCACCGCGATTCCGCATTGGATGGAGACGCTGTTCGAGGGGCTCGACGACCGGCCGGCCGCGCGCCAGCTCGTATCGGCCACCGTCGCCGCCGAGCTGTGCCGCCGCCTTTACGCGGGCGACGTGCGCAAATTCCATTTCTACACCCTCAACAGGGCCGAACTGAGCTACGCGATCTGCCACCTGCTCGGACGCAGGCCCGCCGGAGAGACAGCATGACCAAGCGCGAGCAGTTTCTCGCCGAGTGCGCTAAGCGCATCCTCATCACAGACGGAGCTTTCGGAACCGAAATCCAGAACTGGAAACTCGCCGAAGCCGACTATGCCGGCACGCTTGGCCTGAAACACGACCAGAAGGGCAACAACGACATCCTCGCGCTGACGAAGCCTGAGGTGCCCGAGGCGATCCACCGTGCCTATTTCGAAGCGGGTGCCGACATCGCGGAGACAAACACCTTCTCGGCGAACAGGATCAGCCAGGCGGATTACGGCGCCGAGCATCTCGTGCGCGATATCAACGTCGAGAGCGCCAAGCTCGCCCGCCGGGTCGCCGATGAGTTCGAGGCAAAGGATGGCCGCCCGCGCTTCGTCGCAGGCGCGATCGGGCCGACCAACAAAACCCTGTCGCTTTCGCCCGACGTCGAGGACCCGGGCTATCGCGAGATCGACTGGGACACCCTTGTCGACGTGTACCGCGAACAGATGAATTCCCTCATAGAAGGAGGCGCTGATTTCATCCTTATCGAGACCGTTTTCGACACCCTGAACGCGAAGGCCGGCATCATGGCGGCGAAGCAGGTGGAAAAGGCTCTCGGCCGCGAGGTGCCGCTGATGCTGTCGATGACGCTCACCGACCTTTCTGGCCGCAACCTGTCGGGCCACACGGTCGAGGCGTTCTGGCACGCCGTTCGCCATGCCAGGCCGCTGACGATCGGGCTGAACTGTTCGTTCGGCGCGACGCAGCTGCGCCCGCACGTCAAGACGCTGGCCGAGATCGCCGATTGCCCGATCATGGTCTATCCCAACGCCGGCCTGCCCAACGAACTGGGCGCCTATGACGAGCGGCCCGACCAGACCGCGGGGTTCGTCCAGGAATGGGCGGAGGCGGGGCAGGTCAACGTTCTTGGCGGATGCTGCGGGTCGACGCCCGCGCACATCGAGGCCATGGCCGAGGCCGTGAAGGGCATGGCGCCGCGCAGACTACCCAATCCGCCGGTCGCGACGCGCCTCGCGGGTCTCGAACCCTTCACGCTCGCCGCCTGATTGCCTGGGAATTTCAATTGAATACCGCTGCATCTTCGCGCTTCGTCAACATTGGCGAGCGGACCAACGTTACCGGATCGGCCGCGTTCAAGAAGCTGATCATGGCGGGCGATTACGCCCGCGCGGTCGAGGTCGCGCGCCAGCAGGTCGAGAACGGCGCGCAGGTGATCGACGTCAACATGGACGAGGGCCTGCTCGACGCCGTCGAAGCCATGACCACGTTCCTCAAGCTGATCGCCGCCGAACCCGACATCGCGCGGGTGCCGGTGATGATCGACAGTTCGAAGTGGGAGGTGATCGAGGCGGGCCTGAAGTGCGTTTCCGGCAAGCCGATCGTCAATTCGATCAGCATGAAGGAGGGCGAGGCCGCCTTCCTCGAGCACGCGCGCAAATGCATGGACTATGGCGCGGCCGCGGTCGTCATGGCCTTCGACGAACAGGGCCAGGCCGATACGAAAGAGCGCAAGGTCGCGATCTGCAAGCGCGCCTACGACCTTCTCACCGGTATTGGCTTTCCGCCCGAGGACATCGTCTTCGATCCCAACGTGTTCGCGGTCGCGACGGGTATCGAGGAGCACGACCGCTACGCGCTCGATTTCATCGAGGCGGTGTCCGAGCTAAGTCGATTGTGCCCCCATGCGCACTTCTCGGGCGGCCTGTCGAATCTCAGCTTCAGCTTCCGCGGCAACGAGACCGTACGGCGCGCGATGCACTCGGTGTTCCTCTACCATGCGATCCCGGCCGGGCTGGACATGGCCATCGTGAACGCGGGCCAGCTCGACATCTACGACCAGATCGACCCGACCTTGCGCGATGCGTGCGAGGACGTGATCCTGATGCGCCGGTCGGACGCGACCGAGCGCCTGATCGCGCTCGCGGAAAGCTACAAGGGCAAGTCCGCGGCCGAAGAAAAGGCGGCCGAGGAATGGCGCGGCTGGCCGGTCGAGCGGCGGCTCGAGCATGCGCTGGTGAAGGGCATCGACGCATACGTGGTCGAGGACACCGAGGAGGCGCGGCAGAAGAAGGATCGCCCCATCGAGGTCATCGAAGGCCCGCTGATGGACGGCATGAACGTCGTCGGCGACCTGTTCGGCAGCGGAAAGATGTTCCTGCCGCAAGTCGTGAAGTCCGCCCGCGTGATGAAGAAGGCGGTCGCTCACCTCATCCCCTTCATCGAGGCGGAGAAGGAAGCTTCGGGCCTTGCCGACCAGTCGAAGGGGCGGATCGTGATGGCGACCGTCAAGGGCGACGTTCACGACATCGGCAAGAATATCGTCGGCGTCGTGCTCCAGTGCAACGGTTACGAGGTGATCGACCTTGGCGTGATGGTACCGTGGTCGAAGATCCTCGAGACCGCGAACGACAACAAGGCCGATATGATCGGGCTGTCGGGTCTGATCACCCCCTCGCTCGACGAGATGGTCACGGTTGCCGAAGAAATGACGCGCGCCGGGATGACAATGCCCCTCCTCATCGGTGGCGCAACGACCAGCAAGGTGCATACCGCGCTCAAGATCGATCCAGTTTACGACGGTCCCGTGGTCCATGTGCTCGACGCCAGCCGTGCGGTCGGAGTTGCAAGTCGCCTTTTGTCCGATACCCAACGCGATGCCTTCGTCGAGGATACCGCTGCCGAATACGTTAAGGTTCGCGAGGCGCGCGAGGGCAAGTCGCAGAGCGTGCTGCTTACGATCGAGGAGGCGCGCGCAAACTACTACGATCCGAAATATGCCGACAAGCCGGGCGTACCGCGTCAGCCGGGCGTGACCGCGTTCCCCGACTGGGACCTCGCGGACTTGCGGCAGTACATCGATTGGACGCCGTTCTTTCGTGCGTGGGAATTGCACGGCACCTACCCCTCGATCCTCGACGATGAGGTCGTCGGCGAGACCGCGCGCAGCTTGAAGGCCGATGCCGATGCGATGCTCGACCGGATCGTTTCGGAAAAATGGCTGACCGCCAAGGGCGTCGCGGGCCTGTGGCCCTGCGCGCGAGACGGCGACGACGTGACGGTCCATCTCGCCGACGAGGAACGACACGTCCTCCTCCCCTTCCTGCGGCAGCAGATCAAGAAGAGCCGCGACCGGGCCAACATGTGTCTTGCCGACTTCATCGATCCTGCGGGCGACTGGATCGGCGGCTTCGCGGTCGGAATTCACGGCATCGAACCGTATTCGCAGGCTTTTCGCGACGCGAAGGACGACTACTCCGACATCCTTCTCAAGGCGCTCGCCGACAGGCTCGCAGAGGCGTTTGCCGAACGGCTGCACAAGCATGTCCGCACCGACCTGTGGGGCTATGCCCCGAACGAGCAGCTGACCAACGAGGCATTGATCAAGGAACAATATCGCGGCATCCGTCCCGCGCCCGGCTATCCGGCGTGCCCCGACCATAGCCTGAAGCCGGTGCTGTTCGACCTGCTCGATGCCGAGACGCACACCGGAATCGTCCTGACCGAAAGCTACGCGATGTATCCGACCGCGGCGGTGAGCGGGTTTTACTTCGGACATCCCGAGAGCGAATACTTCGGCGTCGCCCGCATCGGCCGCGACCAGGTCGAGGATTATGCCGCGCGCCGCGGCGTCGACATCGCTACGGTCGAGCGGTGGCTGCGCCCCAACCTCGACTGACCGTGCCCTCACCGGGCAGGATCGTTCTGGCCGGCGCCGGCACACTGGTCATCCTGTGGCTGGCGATCTGGTTTGCCGCCGCGCATGATGCCGCGCTGCTGCGAAAGCTCGCCTATCTGCCGGGCGTGGGGATCGTCGGCGCGATCATTGCCAATACCTCCGGCACAGGGGGAGGGGTGGTCTTCGTGCCGGTGTTCAACGCCTTTCGCGAATACCGCGTTATGGCGCTCGACCCGCTCCAGGTGACCGCCGTGTCGATGGGAATTCAGAGTTTCGGGATGACCATCGGCGCACTGCGCTGGATAGACCGGCTGCTGCATCAGCCATCGCCGCCCGACCGGCTACAGGCCATCGTCCGACCACGCGATTTCGCGCTGATTACGCTCGCCATGATCGTGCTGGCGGTGCCCGCGTTGCTGGCCACGCAAAGAGTCGCTGAACTATCCTCGCGCGACGTCCTGCTGACCTACAAGGCGTTTTCCCTCGTTCTCGGCCTAGCACTGATCGCGGCGACCTGGACGCTCAATCGCAATGTGTCCGAGCGCGGCCGATTGGAACGGCTCGACATTGTCGTGCTGCTCTTGCTCGCGATACCAGGGGGCGCGATTACCGCCGTGCTCTCGGTCGGAATCGGCGAGCTCGTTGCATTGTGGCTGTTCATCCGCCATTACCCGGTGCTGTTGTCGGCCGGAACGGCCTGCGCGATCTCGTCGGTTAGCGTAATCGCGGGCAGCATGTGGCACCTCCAGCACGGGACGATGCAATGGGAGGTCGTGTTGCTGGCGGGCCCCGGCGCAGCGCTCGGCGGCTTCCTCGCGCGACCGATCGCCCACTGGCTTGGCGCGCGGCGGTTGAAGACTCTGGGCGGAATCTGGATCGCCGGCTCTGCCGCGTACCTGATATGGCTCAATTGGCAGTGAAATCGTCGATCGGTGATTGACCGAATCCTTGCGCTCGCGCAGGGCGTAAGGCGTCGCCGGAGGCAACTCCGACGCCCGCCATGGGAGAGCGTCCTTCTTCGGAAGGGCCGCCGAAGGAGCAACCGCCCCGGAAACTCTCAGGCCAAAGGACCGTGGCGGGCCGTGCGATACTCTGGAAAGCGCCGGTCCGGTTCGGGGCGGCCACCGACGGTGTAAGCCTGGAAGCGCAGTCCGGGCCAAACTCTCAGGTTTCCCGACAGAGGGGGTAGCGGTTGTCAGGGGCCCTCGCCGGGCATCGGCCGCGCTGTCGGGGAAATGTGCGTGAGCGAAAGCGAAGAAGCGACCGAACTCGTAAAGCTGCCGATGGACGGCTGGCATCGTGCGCGCGGTGCGCGAATGGTGCCTTTCGCGGGTTACGAGATGCCGATCCAGTACGAGGGCATCCTTGCCGAGCACGAATGGACGCGCAGCCATGCCGGCCTGTTCGACGTTTCTCACATGGGCCAGCTCATCGTGGAAGGCGAAGGGGTGGCAGAGGCGCTCGAGGCGCTACTGCCGGGCGATATCTCGGCGCTGAAGCCGGGCAAGGTCCGCTATTCGCTGCTCCTCGACGAGAACGGCGGGATTCTCGATGACCTCATGGTCACCAACGCGACCGAGTGGGTCGAGGGTGACGAAGAGGCCGGGACCGAAGGGCACTGGGGCCCGACGAAATACTTCCTCGTCGTCAACGGCGCGACCAAGTGGGACGATATCGCCCACTTGCGTGAACACCTGCCCGACGAGATCACGCTGACCCACCTCGACGAGCGCGCGCTGCTCGCGCTCCAGGGGCCCGAGGCGGCCGGCGCGCTCGAGCGGACGATGCGCGGACTGACCGAGGATTTCGGCTTCATGGAAGCCAAGGCCTGGCAGTTCGGCGAGCTCGACCTGATGATCTCGCGCTCGGGCTATACCGGCGAAGACGGGTTCGAGATATCGGTAGCCGCAGACCAGGCCGAGCAGCTTGCCGGACGGCTCTGCGCCGAGCTCGAGGTCAAGCCGATCGGTTTGGGCGCGCGCGACAGCCTGCGGCTGGAGGCGGGGCTGCCGCTTTACGGGCACGACCTCTCGCCCGAGATCGATCCGGTCAGCGCCGACCTTTCCTTCGCGATCAGCAAGAGGCGGCGCGCCGAAGGCGGATTTCCGGGCGCCGAGCGCATACTCGGGCTGCTGGCCAATGGCGCGCCGACGAAGCGCGTTGGCCTCGCGCTCGAAGGGCGGGCCGCCGCTCGCGAGGGGGCGAAGGTTTTTTCGGGCGACAACGAGATCGGCACCGTCACCAGCGGCGGTTTCTCGCCCACGCTCGGCCACCCGATAGCGATGGCTTACGTCGATGCCGCCCACGCCGGGGAAGGCACCGAACTGGAACTCGAGGTGCGCGGCAAGCGCCTGCCCGCAAGGGTCGTGGCGATGCCGTTCGTACCGCACCGTTACTACCGCAAGGGAGCTGCGAAATGACGCGTTACTTCACCGAAGATCACGAATGGATCGAGGTCGACGGCCAGACTGCCACCGTCGGCATCACCGATTATGCCCAGAGCCAGCTCGGCGACATCGTCTTCGTCGAGGTGCCGGCAGAGGGCACCAGCCTCGCCAAGGGCAATGAGGCCGCCGTGGTCGAGAGCGTCAAGGCTGCGAGCGACGTCTATTCCCCGGTCACCGGCGTCGTCATGGAAGGCAACCCGGCGCTCGATGGCGATCCCGCGCTCGTCAACTCCGCACCCGAAGCCGACGGCTGGTTCTTCAAGCTGACGATCACCCAGCCCAACGAGCTCGACGGGCTGATGGACGAAGCGAAATACAAGGCCTTCTGCGACAGCCTGTAATCCAAGGCCTCTCCGGCCGCACCAAAGGTTCGATATGCGCTACCTTCCCCTGACCGACGCCGACCGCGGCGAGATGCTCGACGTCATCGGCGCGCCCGACATCGATGCACTGTTCACCGACGTATCGGCCGCGCACTACCTGACGGAACCGATCGAGGGGCTGCCGCCTCACGCCAGCGAAATGGCGGTCGAAAAGCACATGCGGCGGCTGTCGAAGAAGAACCTTGCGGCGGCCGATGCGGCGTTCTTCTGCGGGGCAGGGGCCTATCGCCACCACGTGCCGGCGACTGTCGATCACATAATCCAGCGCGGCGAGTTCCTGACCGCCTACACGCCCTACCAGCCCGAAATCGCGCAGGGCACGCTGCAAATGCTCTTCGAGTTTCAGAGCCAGGTGGCCCGGCTCTACGGCTGCGCGGTGGCCAATGCCTCGATGTACGATGGCTCGACCGCGTGCTGGGAAGCAGTCGCGATGGCGGCGCGGGTAACGAAGAAGAAGCGCGTCGTCCTGTCGGGCGCGCTCCACCCGCACTACGCCGAAACGGTCAAGACGATGGCCAAGTTCACCGAGGACGAGATCGCCGGTGCCCTGCCGACGATGCAGGGCGCGCCCGACATCGAGGGGCTGATCGGCCGGATCGACGAAACGACGAGCTGCGTCGTGGTCCAGTATCCCGATATCCTCGGGCGGGTCTACGACATGGCTCCGATCGCCGAGGCTGCACATGCGAAGGGCGCGCTGCTGATCGCGGTCAACACCGAGTCTGTCGCGCTCGGCGCGATAAAGTCGCCTGGCGAAATGGGGGCGGATATCGTCGTGGGCGAGGGGCAGTCGATCGGCGTGGGCCTGCAGTTCGGCGGGCCCTACCTCGGCCTGTTCGCCGTTCGCGATCCGAAGCACGTGCGCCAGATGCCGGGGCGGCTCTGCGGAGAAACCGTGGATGCAGAAGGCAAGCGCGGGTTCGTCCTGACGCTTTCGACCCGCGAGCAGCACATCCGCCGCGAGAAGGCGACGAGCAACATCTGCACCAATTCAGGGCTTTGCGCGCTGGCCTTCACAATCCACCTCACCCTGCTGGGCGAAAAGGGCCTGCGCGCGCTGGCGGCCGAGAACCACCGGCTCGCCTGCATCGCCGCGGACAGTCTCGCGCAAGTCCCGGGCGTAACGGTTCTCAACGACAGCTTCTTCAACGAGTTCACCGTCGTTCTTCCCACCGATGCGCGCGCCGTGGTGCGCGAGTTGGCGGAGCGAAAGGTGCTCGCCGGGGTCTCGCTCGGGCGGCTCTACCCGGGGAACGACGACCTGGCCGAAGGGCTCGTCGTCGCGGTGACGGAAACCTCGACCGAGGAAGACATCGAAACCCTCTGCGCCGCGCTGAAGGAGGTGCTGGCATGAACGCCCCCAACAAGAGCGGCTGGAAGCCCGAAATGACTCCCGAGATCCCGACCGCCCCGCAGACCGCGACCGGCAACCGCGCGCTGATGCTTGAGGAGCCGCTGATCTTCGAGATCGGGAACAGCGGGACGACCGGAGTCGACCTGCCCGATCCCGGGACCGGTGCGAACCGCCTCGGCGGTCTGGCGCGAACGGATGAGTTCGGCCTGCCGGGCCTGTCCGAGCCGGAAACGGTGCGCCACTACACGCGGCTCAGCCGTCAGAACTACGCGATCGACCTCGGGCTCTTCCCGCTCGGCTCGTGCACGATGAAGCACAACCCGCGCCTCAACGAAAAGGTCGCGCGGATGCCCGGCTTTGCCGACGTGCATCCGCTTCAGCCGGTCGACACGGTGCGCGGCGCGCTCGAGGTGATCGACGAGCTCGCACACTGGCTGATCGAACTGACCGGCATGCACAGCGTGGCGATGACGCCCAAGGCGGGCGCTCACGGCGAGCTGTGCGGGATCCTCTGCATCCGCGCCGCACTCGAGGCGAAAGGCGACGCGCGCAAAGTCGTCCTCGTGCCCGAAAGCGCGCACGGCACGAACCCGGCCACGGCCGCGTTCGCCGGGTATGCGGTCGAGGACATTCCGGCGACGCCCGAAGGCCGTGTCGATCTCGAGGCGCTAAAGGCCCGGCTCGGGCCGGACGTAGCGGCGGTGATGATCACCAACCCGAACACCTGCGGACTGTTCGAGCGGGACATGAAGGCGATTTCCGACGCGGTCCACGCGGCGGGCGGATACGTCTATTGCGACGGCGCGAACTTCAACGCCATCGTCGGCCGGGTACGGCCCGGCGACCTCGGCGTCGATGCGATGCACATCAACCTCCACAAGACGTTTTCGACCCCGCACGGCGGCGGCGGTCCCGGCTCGGGACCGGTGGTGCTGTCCGAAGCGCTGGCACCCTTTGCGCCGCTACCGTTCGTAACGCGGAGGGCCGACGGAACAATTTACCTGATCGAGGAGGAGAACGCGGACGAGGAGCATCCCAACTCGTTCGGCCGCATGAGTGCATTTCACGGCCAGATGGGCATGTTCACCCGCGCGCTGGCCTATATCCTCAGCCACGGGGCCGACGGGTTGCGGCAGGTTTCCGGCGATGCGGTGCTCAACGCGAACTACCTGCTGCGCAGCCTTGAGGACGTGCTCGACGCGCCATTCGCATCCAGCGGGCCGTGCATGCACGAAGCACTTTTCAGCGACAAAGGCTTTGCAGAAGGACTGACGACGCTCGATCTCGCAAAGGGCATGATCGACGAGGGGTTTCATCCGATGACGATGTATTTCCCGCTCGTGGTTCACGGCGCGATGCTCGTCGAACCGACCGAAACCGAGAGCAAGGCCGGGCTCGATCAGCTCGTCGTTGCGCTGCGCAGCCTCGCGGCTCGCGCGAAGGAAGGCGACATGAGTCTCAAGAACGCGCCGGTGCATGCGCCGCGTCGCCGTCTCGACGAGACACTCGCCGCGCGGAAACCGGTTCTGGCCTGGAGCGAGCCGGACGTGCCCGCGGGGCAACCGACGCTCAGCGAGCAGGGCGGCAGCTAGGCCTGTGTGGCAGGCGATGTTCGGTGTGACCAACCTGGTCGCGCTGGCCGCTTGGGCGGCGCTGATCCTGCTGCCGCGCAAGCCGATACCCTTGGCGTTCGTCCTTTATGGGGGCGTCGGCCTGCTTTGCCTTGCCTACTCTGCGGCCCTTGTCTGGGTGCTTTCGACGAGCGGCGGCGGTGGTGCGGACTTCACCACCATGGAAGGCATTCGGGCAATCTTCGCTTCCGATGCCGGAGTGGCGATCGGCTGGACGCACTATCTCGCGTTCGACCTGTTCACCGGCCTCTGGATCGCCCGGGATGCCGACGCGAAAGGATTTTCGCGGCTGGTGCAGGCCCCGTTCCTGCTGCTGACGTTCGTCGCCGGGCCGCTGGGTCTGTTCGTCTGGCTCGCCATTCGTGAGCGCCGGGCGCGGGCAAGCGGCTGGCAGCGCAAAGGCAAAACGCCCGCCGGCTGACCGACGGACGTTTTTCGTGCGACCCAAAAGGGTCCGCGGCTTCTTGCCGCTGTCAGTTGATTGCTTCTTCCCCGGCCTGGCCGACCGATTGAATGTCGCGGCCAACGCCCTTGACGGTGTTGCATGCGCTCGCGGTGAGAGTCAGCGCCGCGGCACCCAGGGCAATGATGATCTTTCTGGTCATCGGAACGTTCCTTATTCTCGATATGCGAGTGGTCGACTTGCTAACGTACGCGCACTCGCCAGGTTCCTTAGCACGATCCGCTATTCGCCCACTATCGCCCGTGCGCGGGTTACCGCCAGGCGGTGCTCGCGCCAGGCGATGATCAGGCCCGCGCCCACGATCAGCGGCGCCCCGGCCCACGTCGAGGTCGGCGGCAGCCGGTCGAACGCCCACCAGCCGAACAGTGTCGCCCAGACGAGCGAGGAGTAATCCATCACGATCACGCTCGCGACCGCGCCATAACGCAGCGCCGCGGTGAGCAGGAACTGCCCGAGCAATCCGAATGCACCAAGACCGAGCAGCAGGCCCCACTGGTATGCCGTGTGCTGCGTCATCAGGAAGGGCATCGCGAACCCGAGCAGCGGCGCGGTGAAGGCGGCGAACCAGAACACGATCGTGAGCGGATGCTCGGTGCGCGAAAGGTCGCGGATCTGGATTGAGATCAGCGCGATCGTGAACGCCGCGCCCAGCGCGACCGCGGCACCGAACGGCGGGATATGGCTCTGCCCCGGCTGCGCGATTACGAGAACTCCGGCAAAACCCAGAAGGACCGCCGACCAGCGCCACAGACCGACCCGCTCGCGCAGAATCAGCGCCGACAGGATCACCGCCCAGATCGCCGTCGTAAAATTCAGCGTCGTCGCTTCGGCGAGGGGGAGGAGGGTCACCGCGCCGAAATTGAGGAACATGCCGGTGATCCCCAGCATTGCGCGCCGGGCGTGCGCGCCGATCCGTTCGCTCTTCAGCATGGACAGTTGCCCGCGCGCGGCGAACCAGGCGAGCAGAACCGGAACGGTCGGCAACTGGCGCCAGAACAGCGTCTCGGTCAGGGTGACGCCGCTTTCGGTGACCAGTTTGACGAAGACCAGCATCACCGACAGCACGAACGCCGCGCCGAGCCGGATGAGCAGCGCCATCAGGGGGCGTTGGTCGGCGGGGGCGGGGCTCATCCAAATGCCATAGGGCGACTGGCGGCACGTGCAATCCATCCCATATTGCGCGCGATGAAGCTGATCGATGGCCTGCAATTCGCGAGCGATGCGGAACTGATGTCGCTATGGGGAGCAGGCTTCGCCATTCTGGCGGTCGTCTGCCTGTTGATGGAGCGCAGGCGAATGAAAAGCGCCGCGATCAATCGCGTGGGATGGGTGCCGTGGACCGGCCTGTTCCTGGTGTGCGCCGTGATCGGCGGCGGATTGCTCGCGCTGGGCGTCCCGCCCTGGCTCAGGGGTGCCTGACCCTAGAGGCATGCCTCCAGATACGCTTGGTCGAAGCCGAACTGGCGTGCCTTTTCCAGCGTGTAGGGTCGCAGGCCGCTCGAACGGAATTCGCCGAGGATCTTGCCGTCTTCGCTCTCGTCCAGATACTCGAACTTGAAGAGTTCCTGGGTGACGATCACGTCGCCTTCCATGCCGATCACCTCGGTCACGTTGGTCGTGCGGCGCGAACCGTCGCGGAGGCGCTTGACCTGCACGATGAGGTCGACGGATTCCGCGATCTGGCGTGAAATGGCTTCCTTCGGGATCTTGATGTCGCCCATCAGGATCATGTTTTCCATGCGGCCCAGGCACTCGCGCGGGCTGTTGGCGTGGAGCGTACACATCGAACCGTCGTGACCGGTGTTCATCGCGGCGAGGAGGTCGAAGCACTCCGCGCCGCGGATTTCGCCCAGGATGATGCGATCGGGTCGCATACGCAGGGCGTTCTTCACGAGGTCGCCGATGGTGATCGCACCTTGCCCTTCTAGGTTCGGCGGGCGGGTTTCGAGCGGTAGCCAGTGCGGCTGTTGCAGGCGAAGTTCGGCCGCGTCCTCGATCGTGAGCACGCGTTCGCCCGGGTCGATCATCTTCGACAGGGCGTTGAGCATGGTCGTCTTACCAGAACCGGTACCGCCCGAGATGACGATGTTCATCCGGCAGGCGCCGGCGATCTTCAGCGCGGTCGCCATCTTGTCGCTCATGCTGCCGAAGTCGCGCAGCATGTCGATGGTGATCGGCTTCTCGGAGAATTTACGAATCGAGATCGCGGTGCCGCGCAAGGACAGCGGCGGGACGATCACGTTAACGCGGCTGCCGTCCTTGAGACGGGCGTCGGCGAGAGGCGTGGTCTGGTCGACGCGGCGGCCGACCTGGTTCACGATGCGCTGGGCGATCTGGAACAGGTGTTGCTCGTCGCGGAACCGGATCGGCGCGATGACGAGCTTGCCCTTCTTTTCGATGTAGGTCTGGTCTGGGCCGTTGACCATGATGTCGCTGACGTCGGGGTCGTTGAGCAGCTCTTCCAGCGGACCGAAGCCGAGCAGTTCGTCGATCAGCACCTTTTCCAGCGCGAACTGTTCGCGGCGGTTGAGGGTGACTTTCAGTTCGGCGAGCACCTCGAGGATGATCGGGCGGAATTCCTCCGACAGCTCGTCCTTGGTCAGCGTCGCTGCGGCTTCGGGGTCGACGCGCTCGAGCAGGCGAGGGAGGACCTGCTCCTTGATCTTGTGAACGCTCGCTTCGAACCCGCCGACCTGCTGCTGTTCGTGGACCGCATTTGCGCGGTCGGCGAGGCGGGTCATGGCATCGGCGTTCTTGCCGGCGGGGCCGCCATCGGTCGGGAATGCATCGTCGGCGGGCAGTGGCGGAAATTGCTCGCCTCCAGCGGGCGGGGGCGGCGCGGCGCCGGCTCCACCCTTCATCGGGCGGGCCACACCGAACGAGGGACGGGCTCCGGCGTTCATACCCCCGGGTCCGTTCTTTCGTCCGAATGCGCTCATCGAATAATCCCCCAGGCCGTCGGCTTTGCGGTCACGCACGGCCCTGCCGCGAGCGAGGCGAACAGTGCCTTCCGAGACAGGGTGAATAAAATGGAAAGGTTGTTTTTTTCCTAAAGTCGATCTCGAGGAGCATGGCTGCCAGGCCAAATGCGGCTGCGTGCTGGCGCTGCCGAGCAAACTCCCATAGAGGCCCGCCGCCATGACCGAAGCCAACCATCACGACGAGCGCGCAGGCCTGCTCAACGCGCTGTGCGGCTTCGCCTTGCTGTCTGTCGGTGACGCGGTGGTGAAGTCCATGGCGGGCGAGTGGCCGCCCACCGCGATCGCGGCCCTCCGCTACGTTCTGGGCGCGGCGGGCCTGTCCGCCATCCTTTTCGCGCGAGAGGGTGCGGCGGGGTTCCGGATCGTCCAGCCGGGCATCCAGCTGGTGCGCGGTGCGGCGGTGGCGATTTCGACGGTCGCGTTCTTCGGTTCGCTGTTCCTGATGTCGCTGGCCGAGGCAACGACGATCATTTTCGTGAGTCCCATGATCACCGGCTTACTGGCACCGCTGGTGCTGAAGGAGCCTGGACGGCGCGCGACGTGGATCGCCTCGATCGCGGCCTTCGGCGGGGTGCTGCTCGTGCTCAGGCCTAATGTCGCGGAAATCGGCATCGCAGCCTTTCTGCCGCTGCTGGTGGCGTGTGCCATGAGCGCGCTGTTCATGGCCAATCGTGCCGCCGCCGGGCGGGCGAGCCCGCTGGCGATGCAGGCGTGGCTGGGCCTGGTCGCCGCGCCGATCCTCGTCCTTGCAGCGTTCGTGGGGCACAATTCGGGCTTTGTCGCCCTGGAGGTGACGGTACCCACGCTCGAGGTGGTCGCCAAGTGCGCTTTCGTGGCGCTGAGCGCGAGCAGCGCGCACTGGCTGATCTATCTTGGCACCACCCGCGCGGGCGCGGCGAGCATCGCGCCGATGACATATGTGCAGCTCGTCGTCGCCACCACCCTGGGCTGGCTCTGGTTCGGCGACCGGCCAGACGCCGCGACCGTCGGCGGGGCTGCGGTGATCGTCGGAGCGGGCCTTTACCTGTGGCGCGCGGGACGCACCGCAAAGACGCAACCCTCTCCATAATTCGGTTGCAATGATATCATGATATGATATCGCGATATCATGCCTCGCATCCTGGCCGACCTCCCCGACGAAGACCTCGAGAAGCTCGATGCGCTTGCGGCCAGCGCCAACACCTCGCGCGCCGCTACGATCCGGGCTGCGGTCAAGCTCTACCTCGACCAGCGCGGCGATGACCGCAGCTGGATCGATCGTGGCTACGGCCTGTGGGCCGACCGTGAGGACATTCCCGACAGCGTCGGTTGCCAGCGTGCGATCCGCGAAGATCGCACGCCCTGCGAAGACCTCTGACGCGTGTCATCTCCGTTTTTCGACACCGATATCATTATCGACTGGTTGCGCCGGCGCCCGCAAGCACGCGCCGAGATTGCGCGCTATCCCCGGCACAGCATCAGCCGGATCGTGTGGACCGAGATCGTCGCGGGCGAAAAGCTGGAAGACCGGTCCGCAGTGATCGAACTGCTATCCCATTTCGAGGTGGTGGAGATCGACCAGAGGATCGCGTCTGCTGCGGCAGATATCCGCTTCCGGACCCGGATGAAGTTGCTCGATGCGCTCATCCTCGCCACAGCGCAGGTTAACGGATCGATCCTCATTACTCGCAACACCGAGGATTTCCCGGCAAACATGCCGGGCATCCGCATTCCCTATGTCATTTAACGAAAGCTTCTGAATCATGTGCGGAATTATCGGCATCGTCGGCAAGGACCCAGTCGCGGACCGGCTCGTCGACGGGCTCCGGCGGATGGAGTACCGCGGTTACGACAGCGCGGGCGTCTGCACACTCTGGGATGGTGAGATGATCCGCCGGCGAGCGCAGGGCAAGCTCGCCAATCTGGTGCGTGAACTGTCCGAGCATCCTGCGCCCGGCATAGTCGGAATTGCCCACACCCGCTGGGCAACGCACGGCGCGCCGACCGCGAACAATGCGCACCCGCATGCAACCGACCGCATCGCGCTGGTCCACAACGGCATCATCGAGAACTTCAAGGCACTGCGCGACGAGCTCCTCGCCAGGGGCCGCACGCTCGAAAGCGATACCGACAGCGAAGTGGTCGCGCACCTGATCTCCGAAGAGGTCGAGAAGGGCGCCTCCCCCGAAGAGGCGATCCAGGCCGTCCTTCCTCGTCTGCGCGGCGCATTCGCGCTGGCAATCGCATTCCGCGACCATCCCGACATGCTGATCGGCGCGCGGCTCGGATCGCCGCTGGTCGTGGGCTACGGCGAGGGAGAGATGTACCTCGGCTCCGACGCTCTCGCGCTCGCGCCGCTGACTCAAAAGATATCCTATCTCGAAGAGGGCGACTGGGTCGTCATCACGCGCGACGACGCGCAGGTTTACGACGCCGAGAACACGCCGGCCGAGCGGCCGATCACAACCTCCGGCGCATCAGCCGCGGCGGTCGAGAAGGGCAACTACCGGCACTACATGCAGAAGGAGATCTTCGAGCAGCCCACGGTGGTCGCCCAGACCCTGCAAAGCTACATCCACCAGTCGGACAATCGCGTCGCGCTGCCGCAGATCGATTTCGACTTGTCGGCGATCAAGCGCATCACGCTCGTCGCGTGCGGCACCTCGTACTACGCCGGGATGGTCGCGAAATACTGGTTCGAGACGTTTGCACGCGTGCCGGTGGACATCGATGTTGCGAGCGAGTTCCGCTATCGCGAGCCGCCGCTCGAAGAAGGCGGCCTTGCGCTGTTCATCAGCCAGAGCGGCGAGACGGCCGACACCCTGGCCGCCCTGCGCCATTGCAAGGAGAACGGGCAGACCATCGCCGTCGTCGTCAATGTGCCGACGAGTTCGATGGCGCGTGAGGCAGACCTCCTGCTGCCGACCCATGCAGGTCCCGAGATCGGCGTCGCCAGCACCAAGGCATTCACCTGCCAACTCGCGGTGCTCGCCGCACTCGCCGCGCACCTCGCCGTGAAGAAGGGACGTATCGACCGCGAGGAGGAACAGGAGATCGTCCGCCACCTGCTCGAGGCGCCGGCGTGCCTCAACGCGGCGCTCGATCACGACGACGACATCGCCGCGATGGCGCACCTCATCGCACCCGCGCGCGACGTGCTCTACCTGGGGCGCGGGCCGGATTATCCTCTCGCGCTCGAAGGCGCGCTGAAGCTCAAGGAAATCAGCTACATCCACGCCGAAGGCTATGCGAGCGGCGAAATGAAGCACGGCCCCATCGCGTTGATCGACGAAGCAGTGCCGGTGATCGTCCTTGCTCCATCGGGCCCGCTGTTCGAAAAAACAGTCTCGAACATGCAGGAGGTGCGCGCGCGTGGCGGCAAGATCGTGCTTATTTCCGACGCAGAAGGTCTTGCCGAGGCGGGCGAGGGGTGCCTCGCGACGATCCAGATGCCGCGGGTGCATCCGCTGATCGCGCCGCTGGTCTACGCCGTGCCGGTGCAGCTGCTGGCCTACCACGTCGCTTGCGCCAAGGGCACCGACGTCGACCAGCCGCGAAATCTCGCCAAATCCGTCACCGTCGAGTAATGGATTCGGTCAATCGATGGTTAATTTCGGGTTGCGGGAAAACCGATAATTCTCTTTTGGATTAAGGGATTTACCGCCGCATAACCTTTGCCGGTTAACTGGGCCGGGTGATAGACCGCACCGAATCCCAATTTGAGCTTCCGGAAGAAGTGCCGCTACTCGCGTTGCTGGGTCTCCGCGACCCGCAAGGTGGCGACTGGAATCGCCTGCGCGCTCTGCAGTTTTCGCAGATAAACCGGACATTGGGGCTGAGGGTGGCGGTTCATGCGCAATGCGCCTTGATCGCCCTCTGGACCTATGCCGGCAAGGTGCCAGTCGCCTTGATGGTCGCGTTCGTCGCTGCGTTGGCGGCGGCGCTCGTCTTCACCGCCCGAACCGATCGCCAGCTTACCTTCGGCGAGCGCGCACGAATTACCCGCGAGGAAATCAATCGCAAGGGTGCTTCGACCGCGACGGTCGCCCTGGCCTGGGCCATCCCGGCACTTGCGTTTGCCTTCTACGGTGACGACGCGAGCCGCACCGCCGTCGCACTGATCATCGCGGTCCTCGTCCTGGGATCGACGCTCGCCCTTGGTGTCGCCCCGCTGGTCACGATCATGTTTGGCGGTATCACGGGCCTGTCGTGCATCGCCGCATTCGTGTTTTTCGGCCAATTCGACATGGCGTTGACGACGGTAGCGCTGATGACGGTCGTCACGATCGGAGTCTCGCAGGTGGCCCGCATCCATCTCACGGCGTGCATGGCGGAAGCCGGCAACGCCGAGAAGAGCGAGGTCGTCTCGCTATTGCTGCGCGAATTCGAGGAAAACCAGGCCGACTGGCTGTGGCAGATCGACACCAACCGGCTGGTACGTTCGGCCAGCCCGCGATTCGCTTTCGCGCTGGGCAAGGGGGTCGAGGAGGTCGAAGGCCGTCCATTCCTCGAACTCGTCAGCGGCGAGGCGTGGGAAACCGGTCAGTTCCCCTCCAGCCTGCACGACCTGGCGGAGCGTCTCAAGCGGCGCGAGAGCTTTTCCAACCTGTTGGTCAAGGTAGCGATCGGTCGCGAACATCGCTGGTGGGAGCTTTCGGGCACGCCGATGCTCGACGACAACGGGGCCTACCTAGGGATCCGCGGGGTAGGCTCGGACGTGACGGAACAGCGCGAGTCGAGCGAGAAAATCGCTTACCTTGCGCGTTACGACACGCTCACCGGGCTGCCCAACCGGCTCATGCTGACCGAGGCGCTTGGCGATGCGCTGCGCTATGCGGAGCAGTGGCGTACGCGCTGCGCATTCCTGATGATCGACCTGGACCGGTTCAAGGCGGTCAACGATTCCCTCGGGCACCAGGTGGGCGACAAGCTGCTCGCCGAGGTATCGGCGCGGCTCAAGGCGGTGCTCGGCGAAAACGAGCTGTGCGGAAGGCTCGGGGGCGACGAGTTCGCCATCGTCATCCGCGACGCAAGCGATCGCAATTGCATCGAGCGTGTCGCCAAGAGCGTGATTGCCCGGCTGTCACAACCGTACGAGGTCGATCGCCACACGCTTTACGTCGGCGCCAGCGTCGGTTCCGCGATCGGTCCGCGCGATGGCCAGACGGTCGAGGAATTGATGCGCAACGCCGATCTTGCGCTCTACCGGGCGAAGGACGACGGCGGCGGCGAGCACCGCAGCTACGAACCCGCGCTTCACGCGAACGCCGAAGAACGCCGGCAGCTCGAGTTCGCGCTGCGTCGCGCGCTTGAGAACCGCGAACTCCAGCTCAACTACCAACCCGTGGTGAGCGCCACTAGCGAAGAAATCGTCAGCTTCGAGGCTCTTGTCCGCTGGAACAGCGCGCAACACGGGTTGGTTAGCCCCGGCAAGTTTGTGCCTATCGCCGAAGATACTCGCCTGATCGTGCCGATCGGGACCTGGGTTCTTGAGCAGGCATGCCGCGAAGCGACCCGCTGGCCCGAGCACGTCCGCGTGGCCGTCAACGTCAGTCCCGAGCAGTTGTTCGAACCCGATTTCGCCTCGACCGTTGTCAGCGCGCTAACGGCTAGCGGGCTGGAGGCACGCCGGCTCGAACTTGAGGTCACCGAATCGATCTTCCTGCGCGATGCCAGCGTTGCCCGCTCGTCGCTCGAACAGTGCATGGCGCTCGGCTGCACCGTCGCGCTGGACGATTTCGGCACCGGCTACTCGTCGCTAGGATATCTGCGCAAGCTGCGGTTCTCGACGATCAAGGTCGATCGCAGTTTCGTCCAGGGCGCGGCGCAGGAAAGCAAGGAAAGCCTGGCGATCATCCGCGCCGTCGTCGCCATGGCCGACAGCCTGGAAATGACGACGACTGCCGAAGGCGTCGAAAGCGCCGAGGAGGCCGAACTTGTACGCCGACTTGGGTGCACCAAGATCCAGGGCTACTACTTCGGCCGGCCCATGACCGCCGACGATGCCTTGCAGATGTTCCGACGCCGCCAGACGGACATGGTCGAACGATTCAGCTCCCGCCCGGCGGCTTGAACGGGTAATTCGCGCTCAGGCGCCGACGAGTGCGCCGACCGCGCTTTCGAACAGGATCCGGCCGTCCGATCCGCCGAGCTCAGGCTCGATCGCGCGTTCGGGGTGCGGCATCATGCCCAGCACGTTGCCCGCCGCGTTGAGCACGCCCGCGATCCCGCGCTGCGACCCGTTGACCGCCTCGGCATAGCGAAATGCTATACGCCCTTCGCCTTCCAGCCTGTCGAGGGTGTTTTCGTCGGCGAAGTAGTTGCCGTCGTGATGCGCCACCGGAAAGATGACAAGCGACCCCGTCTCGTAGCCTGACGTGAAAAGCGATTGGCCGTTCTCTACCCGCAAGGGCACGGGGCGGCAGGTGAAGGTAAGCTGAGAGTTCCGCATCAGCGCGCCAGGCAGCAGCTCGCTCTCCGTCAGAACCTGAAAGCCGTTGCATACGCCGAGCACGGGTACGCCCCGTCCGGCCGCGGCGATCACCGCGCGCATCACCGGGCTGCGGCTGGCGATTGCCCCGCAGCGCAAGTAGTCGCCATAGGAAAACCCGCCCGGGATGGCGATGAAATCAAGGTCGGCCGGGAGTTCGGCATCGCCGTGCCACACCCTCAGCGCCGGTTCGCCCGAGACCTTTTCCAGTGCCATCGCCATGTCCCGGTCGCAGTTCGATCCGGGAAAGGTGATGACTGCGCCGCGGAAGGCCATCAGACGGTCGCCTTCGCCGGCTCCGGCTTTTCGATCCGGTAGTTCTCGATCACCATGTTCGCGAGCAGCTTGCGGCACATCTCGTCGAGTGCTTCGTCGCTGGTGTCGTCGGCCACATCGAGCTCGATAAAGCGGCCCACGCGAACGTCCTCCACGCCCGAGAAGCCGAGCCCTTCGAGAGCGTGGTGGACGGCGCGCCCCTGCGGGTCGAGCACGCCCGGCTTGAGGCTGACGTAAACGCGGACTTTCATGATGCGGGCCTCTCGGTATGTGGCGGAGAGCAGTCGCCGGCGCCTATGCCGCCACGCGCGCCCGAGGGCAAGCGGTGCGATGCCGGGGGGGGTGGCTGACAGGGCGTCGGGAACTCGTCGCCTCGCTTGCCCAGCCCGGCTGAACGGGGCAACACGTCAGGCGATGAAGCTCGACCTCGTCTACAATCCCCTGGCGGGCAGCTTCCGTCAGGCGCGACTCGATGCGCTTGCGCGCGCCTTCGAAAACCTTGGCTGGACCGTGCGGCGAGTGGCGTCGGCGCGTGGATGGAAACCGGGCGAGGACCTGCCCGACCTCGCCTGCATCCACGGCGGCGACGGAACGCTGCGCGATGCGGTCCAGGCGCTCGGCGAGCTTGCCGGAACCATCCCGCTATGCATTGCCCCCTCGGGCACGATCAACCTCGTCGCCCGCGAGATCGGCTATCCGCCCGAACCCGATCGCATCGCCGCACAGGTCACGGCGGGATGGCGACGCGGAAGTGCGGGATGGGTGGCGGCACCACTTTACCGGCTGGGGGAACTGCCGGTCGTTTCGTGCCTGTCGATCGGCCCCGACAGCCACGCGGTGGCGCATGTTTCGCCGGCGCTCAAGAAACGCATCGGCCGCTGGGCCTACGTCATCGCGATGCTGCGCGTGATGCGCCGCTGGCCGAGCCAGGAGATGCATGTGTCGGGTGAGCTAACGGACGGAACCCCGTTCGCCTGTTCGGCAAGCGCGGTGATCGTCAGTCACGGGGCGCTGTTCGCCGGGCCATTTCGCCTCTCCCCCAACGCGGCGCTGGCAGCCGATTCGGTAGAGCTCATCGTGCTCAAGCGCCCGTCGCGCGTGGGCGTGCTGGCGTTTACCGCGGGGGCGTTTGCGGGACTACCGCTCGACCGGCTCGACCTCGCGACATTTCGTAGCGCGCGGCGCGTCGTATTCGATCACTGCGTCAGTCCGGTGCAGGTCGACGGAGACCATATTCCGAATATCGGCGCTGGGTGCGCCTTTGCCGTCGAATCGACCGGTATGACGCTGCACTACGTCGTGTGACGCCTCAGCTACGCATATCTTTCGGCAAGCATGCGCTCGCGGAATCAAGCCAGTCGCCATCGAAAGTCGCCCGCACGGGTAGCTGTGGGGAGTCCATGCGGTTGTTCGAGCCAGGCTTGAAGTAGATCCACGCCATCGAGTTGTCGAAGCGGGACAAACGCCCGTTGTCGCGATCGGCGGTCGCACGGTCGATTTCCGTCTCCTGCGTGCGCGAGCCACGGATCATCCGGATCGTATCGTCGCGTCGCTCGAATGCCCGGTAGTACAGGTGTCCATAGATCAGTGTGTCGAATGAGCCGTTGAACGACCACTCGCTGGGCTTGGTCGCCTCCGGCAGTCGCACGGTGGTCGCGTTACAATTATAGGTCGGTGCATCGTAGAACGGTGCCGACTGGTCCTGGTCCGGAGCCCGCTGATGACGACCGGGGGGACTGAAACCCCCGCCGGGCAACGCGAGCGAGCGCGCTCCGCCACCATCTTCGTCCCAGTCGACCGGACCGGTCCCGACCACCTCGAGAACCCCCGCCCGTGCATCCTTGTCGAAGCGATACGACACGCTTTCGACCGTGTCCCAGGTCGAGCTGCCGGTCAGGTTACCGCGAAATGCATCGAGAATCTGGTCTTGGGTGAGGGCGGAGAACTGCATGTACTCAAGCAGCGCGGCCGGTCCTCGCTTGATCGTCGTGTTGACGATCCGAGCCGGTTTGTCGAACCCCGCGCGAGCGTCGATTTCGAACAGGTTGAGGTCGAGCGGCTTGTCGGCGGGTTTCCACGCCAACCGCTCCAGATCGTGTCCTTCGGTCGTCAGCGGCAGGACCCAGCGATAAGGGAAATCCGGTGCCGCCGATGCGGTCGCGACTGCCGGCAGCGTGCCGTCGAGCCACAGCTTTCGACCGCCGATCGTGGCGCGCACCAGCACGTGATCGAACAGTCCCGGGTTGGGCAGACGCTGATCGAGCCCGTCGTCAGCTTGCGCATTCGACGCGAGCACCGGCTCGGCCTCGATCCCGAGTTCCTCGAGGAGCGCCAGTAGTAGCGCAGTCTTGCCCTTGCAGTCGCCGTAGCGACGCTGCCAGGTTTCGTCGGCTCTGGCCGGGCGAAGGTTTCCTCCGTCCAGCCCCACATAGACGTAGCGGACCTGCTGCTGCACCAACTGGAGTGCAGCTTGCGCACGGTCCAGCGGATCCGAATGGGCTGCGGCGATCCGCGCTGCCTCTTCCTTGAGGGGCGAATCGGGCTGCAGCCGGGCCCCTTCTTTGAACAGCGGAGCAAATCGGCTCGACACTGCGCCCCACGATGGAAAATCCGAGTATTCGATCACCCGCTGCCACGCGAAGCGCGGCGGCGCATCCTTTGGCATGACCTGCCTCGGCGGATTGTCGGCGCGCACTTCGATGGCGTTAGCGCTTCGCGTTACCGTTCCGGGAAAATCGTCGGTCACCGCGATGCGCGGGGCGGCCTTGGGCTCCCACTTCAAACCCAGGTGATAGCGGCCCGGCAAGGTCTCGCCAGCCAACATCAGGACAGATGCGCTTTCGCCCTTGAGAACCGGGTCCTGCGAAGGGACGGTGTAAGCGAATTCGAGATCGTCGCCCACCCGCAAGTCCGGGACCCGAAGGACGGCCGTGAGCAGGCCGCTGAGCATAGCCTCCTCGAGATGGTCCTCGCGCCGCAGGACTTCGAACTTGGCTTTCTGCAGCACGTCGATGTCCTGCCCGTCGCGATGGATCTTGAGTTCGTGCACGATTGGTGCCCCGGCTGCCGGATTCCATACGATCGCGACGTTGCCGAGTTGCAGTGCCTGCGCGTGCAGAAGGCGAAAACGCTGGTGGACGTACGTTTGCTGTCCATCCGTATCGAGATGTACGATGGTGTCCTGCGCGCGAACGAATCCGAGACCGCTGGCGTCGGCCGGTACGGGAAGAGGATCGGACGGCACACCCCATTCGGGTGGTGGGCCAAAGGCGACATCGCGCGTGTCCTTCGCATCGCCCGCCAGCGCAGTCGACGCGCCCAGCCATGCTACTCCGGCCAGTAGCCCCGCCTTTACGATCTTTTTCATGCAACCCCCTGCAATCAAACCCTTCTCGCCCACAAGCGAACGAGCGGCAAGGGGAATCGACGCTGAGGGCCGGGCGAGCGCTTACTTCTTGGGCTTGGGCGAGGAGCGAAGCCGGCCCCGGTGCGCGCTCATGTCCAGCACTTCGCCGGGTTGCTGTCCGTCGTCCTGCAGCAGGCCCAGTCGCCGCGCGACCTCCTGGTAGGCCTGTTCCTCGCCCCCGAGATCGCGGCGAAAGCGATCCTTGTCGAGCTTTTCGCCGGTCGCCATGTCCCACAGGCGGCAGCCGTCGGGACTGATTTCGTCCGCAAGAATCGTGCGGCTGAAATCGTTGTCCCAGATGCGCCCGAACTCGAGCTTGAAGTCGACAAGCCGGATGCCGATCGCGGCGAACATGCCGCACATGAAGTCGTTGATGCGGATCGCCATCGAGGAAATGTCCTGCATCTCTTCGTGGCTCGCCCAATTGAAGCAGGCGATTTCTTCCTCGCTCACGAACGGGTCGCCGAGCGCATCGTCCTTGTAGCAATATTCGATCAGGGTGTGCGGTAGCGGCTCGCCTTCCTCGATCCCGAGGCGCTTGGTCAACGACCCGGCTGCGACGTTGCGCACGATCACCTCGATCGGGATGATCTCGACCTGGCGCACCAGTTGCTCGCGCATGTTGAGGCGGCGGATGAAATGCGTCGGGATTCCGATGTGGGCGAGGCGGGTGAAGACATACTCGCTGATGCGGTTGTTGATCACGCCCTTGCCGTTGATCGTGCCCTTCTTCTGGGCGTTGAAGGCGGTCGCATCGTCCTTGAAGTACTGGATCAGCGTGCCCGGCTCGGGGCCTTCGTAGAGGATCTTGGCCTTGCCTTCGTATACCTGGCGACGGCGGGACATGGGCGGTGGTCCTTCAATGCAAACGAGGCGCCCCGGCAGAGCGGGTCGGCGGAGACTCGCGCGGCCGGGGCGTGTGTCCGCGCGCCATAGGCGGGCGCGGGCGCAAACGCAATTGCGCCCCCGATCGCCGTCCTAGAAGTCGCTCTCCAGGCCGAGCTTTTCGGGCTTCGTCTCGGGCTCGAGCGAAGGAAGGTGCTGCGCCTGCATTCGCTCGATCACCTTGCCGAGCGTGGCGCGCTGGACGAGTACGCTGAACAGGACGACGGCAAAGGTCGCCGCGAGCAGCAGCGCCCGCGCAGGCCCCGTCGGCAGGGCGAGTACCAGGGCGATGGAAATGCCGCCGCGCAGGCCGCCCCACCACAGCACGCGGATCGCTCCGGGAGCGTCGAGCTGAGCGCCGGGAACGACGTTGACCATCGCGCCGACCGAAACGGCCCTCGCGACCAGCGCAATGGGTATCGCCAGCAGACCTATGACCAGATGGCCGCGACCCGGTGCGAGTGCGATCATCTCCAGCCCGATGAGCAGGAACAGGATCGAATTGAGGATATCGTCGACCAGTTCCCAGAACTTGTGGACGTAATCGCGGGTCTCGTCGCTCATCGCGTGGGCGAAGCCCTGGTTTCCGATGATGAGCCCGGCGACCGCCATCGCCAGCGGGCCGGAAATGTGCACGCTGGAGGCGAGGGCATAGCCCCCCATCACGACCGCGAGGGTGATCAGAACCTCGAGCGAGTATTCGTCCATGCTGGCGAGCGCCTTGAAGCCGAGCCAGCCGATGACGAGGCCGAGGACAACGCCACCGCCTGCCTCTATCGCGAACAGCCGCGCGCCCTCGGCAAGGCTGAAGTCCGCGCCGGTCACCGCCGCGCCGAGCAGGATCGTGAAGACCACGATGCCTACGCCGTCGTTGAACAGGCTTTCCCCCGCGACCGCCGACTGGAGCGACTGCGGCACGTTCTCTTCCTTGAGGACGCCGAGCACCGAGACAGGGTCGGTCGGGCTGATGAGGGCCCCGAATACGAAGTACCAGATCGGCGCGATGGGGAGTGCCAGCAAGTAGCCGATCCCCCAGGTCAGCGCGCCGACGATCGCGGTCGATAACACCACGCCAACCGTCGAGAGCAGCAGGACGGGGAACCAGTCGCGCTTCAGGCGCTCGAGATCGACATGCAAAGCTCCCGCGAACAGCAGGAAGCTGAGCATCCCCTCAAGCAGGGTTTCGGTAAAGTTCATCCGCTCGAGCAGGCGCGACACCCAGTCGTCAAGGGTTATGCCGGGCAGCAGCGCGTTCACCAGCATCAGGCCAAGGCTTGCAACGGCGCCCATTATCGTGAGGCCGATGACATGGGGCAGGCGCAGGTAGTGGTGGTTGAGATAGCCGAGCACCGCCGCGGCTACGACGAGCATGGCGGCAATGTCGAACGCCTCGATGGCCGGACTGGTGTGCTCCATTGCGCAGCAATAGCCTGACAAGGCTCGCGGTCAAAGCAGGCAAGCAGACGGCAGGATGTTCCGGCCCACGAGGCCGGCAGGGGTCCGGCTCGCTTCTTCCAGCGAACTCTCGAAGAGGCAGGAACCCACTCCAACCTTGCTGGTTGGTGAACAAAGCTCGCCTTTAGACGCGGAGCTTCGAACGCCGGCGGCGGTTCGCGTTTGCCCGCACCTGCCACGGGTTGCCGCCGGTGCCGAACTGGCAGATCAGTAGATCAGAGAGGGCCTACCCTATGAAATTCATACATATTCTTGCCGCTTCCTCGCTCGTTGCGCTCAGTGCATGCGGAGGAGACGACGCTGTCGAGCAGCGCGGCGACCAGCTCGAAGAGCGCGCCGACGCGGTCGACCAGGCCTATGAGAACAAGGCGCAGTCGCTTGAGGAAGCGGCCGACGATGCTAACACCAATGCGCGCGAAGACGCGCTCAATGCGAAGGCCGAAGCGATCGACGATATCGGCGACCAGAAAGCTGATGCGATCAACGAACGCGCCGACGAAATGAACTGACAGCGCTTCCCGAACAAGGGCGCGCAGGAACTTCCCCCCTATGACCGCGCCCGAAGGGCTCCGCTTCGGCGGGGCCCTTTTCGTTCATGCGCGGCATTTAGAAGAGGAAGTGGTGCCTCGGGGCGGATTCGAACCACCGACACTGCGATTTTCAGTCGCATGCTCTACCAACTGAGCTACCGAGGCAGGCACTGCGCGCGGGGCCCTGCGTGGGCGCCGGCGGTTGGCGAGGCGGCGCTATGGCGGCGCTTCGCGCAGATGGCAAGGGGTCAATCGGACTCTTCGCCAGCCTCTACCGACCGGACGATGCTTTCGGGGTCAACCGGATCGCCCGGCACCGAGTAGCCGTCCGAGAACCACCGCTGTAGGTCGCGATCCTTGCAGCGGGCGGAACAGAACGGGGCGTGCTCCGCGCTGCGGGGCTTCTTGCAGATGGGGCACGGGCGGTTGGCAGAGGTCATCGGGGAACGATCTGGGCATGTCCCGCCTCGAGTGCAAGCGAATGGTCGGACGCGAACCGCACCTCGCGGCCCGATCGGCGCGACAGCTCGGCAAGCCAGTCTGGGTGCAGGGCGGCGAGGACGTCCGGATGCGCCGTGAGTTCGATTGCGCCCGCTCCATCGAGCGCCTCGGCCCGCCGCAGCAGCAGTCTGGCGGCTGCCGGGGCGCGGTGACGGGTCAGGCGATGAAGCAGCGACGGGCCAGTGCTGCGCGCGACGAGTTGGACGAAGCCGAAACCGTTCATGGCAGTCCGCTCGTGCGGCCAACCCTCGAGCGCTTCGGTCAGCGCGGCATCGATCGCCTTCCGGTCGGCCTTGGTTGTCAGAGTGGGAAAATCGATTCCGATCGAGCCGCCGAGCGCGAATCTTCGCAGCGCCAGGCCGATTGCCGGCACCGCGGCCAGTGCGAGGTCGCGCGGTGGCAGGTCGCCATCGATGTCGATCACCGTCATTCCGGGCGTGGGCGCGAACAACAGCGTACCACCGGCGAAGGCGACTTCGCCTTCCCACGCTTCCGCCCAAACGTCTTCCCAGAGGCTTTGTGCGAAGCGCCGGACCGGTTTGCCGTTTTCGAAAACGTCCGGGACGCTATCGCCCGGACCCTCGGCCCAATGGCCTTGAGCGCGCTTCAGACGGCCGCGTTCTGCGATAGCAGCGCGGGTGACTTCGACGTAGATTGGCGCCCCCTCGCTCGCCGCGCGCGGCAGCCGCTCGACGAGAATCTCCTGGCCCGCGTCGGTCGTCGCGAGACCGCGCGGCGAACCGGAATTGCGCTGAATGAGGACTGCCGGGACTGTCACACCGGCGCGCAGTTCGCCGGGCCAACGAACCTCTGCGGCGAGAACGCGTTGGTTGTGGATGAGAAGCGCGCGGTCCTCACCGATGCCGCGCTCCACGAACCAGTCAGGCAATGGCGAATCCGGCTGACTTGAGCAGCGCGCGGGTCTCGAACAGCGGCAGGCCGACGACGCCGGAATGGCTGCCGCCGATCCACGCTACGAGCCCTTCGGCGCTGCCTTGGATGGCATAGCCGCCCGCCTTGCCGTGCCATTCCCCGCCTGCGAGGTAGGCGGCGATCTCTTCGCTCGAAAGCCGCTTGAACCGCACCTGCGTTTCGCTCAGCCGCTCGCGCAGCGTGCCATCGGGCGCGCGCAGGGCGATCGCCGAGAGAACGCGGTGACGACGGCCGGACAGCAGTTCGAGGCACCGGCGTGCGGTCGCCTCGTCCTCCGCCTTGGGAAGGATGCGGCGCCCGGCGGCGACAACCGTGTCGCCGGCCAGCACGTGAGCGCTTTCGTCGGCCGCCGCTTCCGCCTTCTCGCGCGCCATGCGCGCCGCGTAGTCTCGTGGGACTTCGGCCTTTCGGGGAGTCTCGTCGATATCGGCGGGAACCACGCGTACGGGTTCGATCCCGAGCCGGGCGAGCAGTTCGCGCCGTCTGGGGCTAGCCGATGCGAGAACGAGCTCGGGCACTTCAGCCCGCCCGGGTTATTGCGGCCCCGGGCCGCCGCGCCCCGGCATGAAGCGGTAGGTAATGCGCCCCTTGGTCAGGTCGTAGGGTGTGAGTTCGACGAGCACTTCGTCGCCCGTGAGCACGCGAATACGGTTTTTGCGCATCTTGCCGGCGGTGTGGCCGAGGATCTCGTGGCCATTCTCGAGCTCTACCCGGAACATCGCGTTCGGGAGCAGCTCCACCACCCGCCCGCGCATTTCGAGGAGTTCTTCCTTGGCCATGTAGCTCGTCGGTTCCTTTGCGTAGGTTGGTCGAATTGGAGGCCGCCCTTAGACGCCGGTGCGGGAAAAGGAAAGCGCCCGCGTCATCTGGGGGAAAGGTTTGCGCGACAAAAAGTTACCTCGCGAAGGGTTGTTCGTCGTATCAGATTTGCGCCATGCCTCGGAGCGAGGGGGCGGGATGGTCGAAATTCTAGGAAGTACAGTATCTTGCGTTCTCTTGCATCCGTATCGTTGATCGCGCTGGCGTTTGCCGGCTCCGCCTCCGCTCAGGAGGCGGTCCCGACCGCGCAGGCCGAACCGACGGCCCCCTCCGAACCGGGACTGGGTCCGGGAGACGAGATCGTCGTCATCGCCGAACGGCTTCCCGGGCAGGTCGTTACCGACAGTCCGCCGGTACTCGAACTCGATGAAAAGGACATCGCCGCCTACGGCGCCACCTCGCTCGCCGACCTTGTCGCCCAGCTGTCCCCGCAGGTGGGGTCCGGACGCGGGCGAGGCGGTCGTACCGTGTTCCTCGTCAACGGCCAGCGGATTTCCAACTTCCGCGAGATGCGCCGCTATCCGCCGGAGGCGATACGCAAGGTTGAAGTCCTGCCAGAGGAAGTGGCGGTGCAGTTCGGCTACCCGCCGGATCAGCGGGTCATCAACTTCATACTGAAGCCGAGTTTCGCGAGCCGCGAGGTAGAGGGCGAATTTGGTATGCCTGTGCGCGGCGGCTACAGCGCGCAGGAACTTGAAGCTTCGATCCTCAACATCACGGGCCCGCGGCGCGTGAACGCCAGCATCGACTATAGCCGTAAAGGCGCGCTGACCGAGGGCGAGCGCGGTATCGTGCAGTCGGTGCCGACCGATCCCGCAGTGGCCGCCGCGGGGCTCGATCCGGCCGACTACCGTACGCTCGTCTCGCGCGAGGAAAGCATCGAGGCAAACGCCACTCTCACCCAGGGCTTCGGAGAGATGGGGCGGGGTGGGCAACTGACCCTTAACGGTCAGGTCAGCCGCGTGGTGCGCGACAGCCTGTCGGGCATAGACCCGATCACGCTCGACCCGATCGACCGGCACACCGCGACCGATACTTATGCGCTCGGCACCGCCTACAATACGCTGCTCGGCGACTGGCGACTTTCGGCCACGGTTGATGCCAACCGCACGGATTCGGACAGCCGGATCGACCGCCGCGGCGGCGGGGGGACCGATCGTGCGCTTAGCCGCACCTGGTCGGCCGATCCAAAGGTCACGCTTGCGGGATCACCGTTCACCCTGCCGGCCGGCAGCGCGAACCTGACCCTCGACGCCGGGTACGACTGGTCGCGTATCGAGAGTACCGACACTCGCACAACGTCGCTCGGCCAGACCCGGTTGACCCGGGGCGACCTCAATGGTGGGGCGAGCCTCAGCCTGCCGATCGCCAGCCTCCGCGACGACGTGCTGGCGGGGATCGGCGACCTGTCGATCAACTTTGGGGGCGGTGTCGATCACCTGTCCGACTTCGGCACGCTGACCAACTGGAATGCCGGGCTGAACTGGAGACCGGTGGAGAATCTGTCACTCCAGGCGAGTGTGATCGGCCGCAAGGCCGCGCCCAGCCTCGGCCAGCTTGGCAGTCCGACGTTCGTCGATGTCAACGTCCCGGTTTACGATTTCACTACCGGCGAGACTGTGCTCGCCACGGTGACGACGGGCGGCAACCCGAACCTGAAGGCCGAGACCCAGCGCGACATCAAGTTGTCGGCGAACTACGACCTCGACCTGTTCGACCGGGCGAACATTCTCGTCGAATACTATCGAAACCGCTCGACCGACACCACCGAGAGCTTTCCGCTGCTGACTCCCGCGATCGAGGCGGCCTTTCCCGGCAGGGTGACACGTGCCGCTGATGGCACCTTGCTGGCGCTCGATCGCCGGCCGGTTACTTTCAGTGAGCGCAAGTCGTCGCGCATTCGCTATGGTTTCAACCTGTTCGGCCGCGTCGGAAAGGCGCAGCCGGAGGACGAACCTGGCGGCGGCTCTGATCGTCGCTTTGGTGGCTCTGCCGCTCCGGCCCGGACGAACGACAGTCCCTCGCAAGCGGCTGCGAGCGGCGGCCCCACGGCGCGCGCGGGCGGTGGCCAGTTCGACCCGGCGCGCTTCGCGGAGATTCGCACTAAGTTCTGCGCGACGCCGGACGGCCAAATGCCCGACCTCAGTGGGATTCCCGAGCGGATGCTCGAGCGGCTCAAAGGCGAGGACGGACAAGTCGACCCTGCCAAGGTCGCTGCGCTCAAGGCTCGCTTCTGCGCTGCCGACGGCACCCCCCGGGAGGGCGGCGGTCCGGCGCGGCTCACTCCGGAGCGCTTTGCCGCACTGCGTAGCGACCTTCATTGCGGAGAAGACGGTGTCGAACCCGACATCTCGAGCCTGCCGCCCCAGCTGGTCGAACGGCTAAGGGGTCCGGACGGCGCGATCGACAAGGCCCGGCTGGCCGAGGTGCGGTCACGGATTTGCGCGATGCCGAGGCCTCCGGCAGGTGCGGGCGGCGATGGCCAATCGAGCGAGCGCGGCGATCGTTCAGGTGGCGGAGGTACCGGTCGCGGAGGACGTTCGGCCGGCGGCGGTGGCTTCGGCGGTCGGGGAGGGACCGGCCAGGGCCGCTGGAATCTTGCGCTCTACCACACGATTCAGCTCGGCAACTCGGTACTCGTCGCGCCGGCCGGCCCGTCGCTCGACCTGCTGAACGGCGATGGCCTCAGCGACGGCGGAATTTCCCGTCACACCTTCGAGCTCGAGGGGGGACTCTACAAGGGCGGCATCGGCGCCCGCGTGTCGGCCACTTACGCCAGCGGCACGACCGTGCGCGGCAGCGGCTTGCCGGGATCGAGCGATTTGCGGTTCGGCCCGCTTGCCACATTCAACCTGCGGCTGTTCATGAACCTGGAGCAGCAGGACTGGCTGATCGGCAAGGACGGCCCCGGGTTCTGGAAGGATACTCGTCTGGGGTTGCGGGTTAACAACCTGTTCGATGCGCACCAGCGCGTCACCGACGACACGGGCACCGTCCCTCTGCGCTATCAGCCGGGCCTCGTCGATCCGGTCGGGCGCTACTTCGAGATCGAACTGCGCAAACTGTTCTGATCGCGAGTTGTCGCCGCGGAACCACCCTGCAATCTCGGCCATTGGCCGGATAGTGGATTCGCACGCCGCCTACCGCCTTGTCGTGAAGTCGCTGCTTACGACCGTAGCGATCGGCCTGCTCGTGTTCGCCGCGCTGAAGCTGATCGGCTTGCTGGTGCTGGTGTTCGGAGCGGTCGTGATCGGCGTTCCCATCCATGCCCTGGCCGAGACCATAAAGCGCCACAGTCCGTTCGGTGAAAAGCTTTCATTCATCGCGGCGCTTGTCGTCATCGCCGTCGTCCTCGGCGCCTTCGGGTGGCTGTTCGGGAGCGAGGTGGGAGGTCAGTTCAACGCGCTCGGCGAGATGCTGCCCTCTGCGTGGGAGCGGATACGAAACTGGCTAGGAGGTATTCCGGGAGGAGGGATCATCGCTTCATCTCTCCGGGGTTTCGCGCCGGGAGACAGCGACATGCTGCCCTCGCTGCCGCAGCTGGTCGGCTCGGTCACGACGCTGGTTACCGATCTTCTGCTTCTGATATTCGGCTCGCTGTTCATCGCTGCCGACCCGAAGCTTTATCGGCGCGGGCTTGCCCTCCTTTTTCCAAAGAGCCGCAGGCCGCTCGCGGAAGAGGTGCTCGGTGAAACCGGCGAGGCGATCAAGCTGTGGATGGTCGGCCAGGCGATCTCGATGGCGGTGGTCGGCAGCCTGACCGGTCTCGGATTGTGGCTGGTGGGCGTGCCCGCGCCATTCGCGCTCGGGATCATCATGGGGTTCTTCGAGATAATTCCATGGCTCGGACCGTTTCTGGGGGCCGTGCCGATCCTGATCCTGGCTTTGAGCGACAGCCCACAAACGGCGCTCTGGGCGCTTGCGGTAGTTGTGGCCGTGCAGCAACTCGAAGGAAGTCTGATCACGCCGTACGTGCACAAGAAGGTCGTATCGATTCCCCCGGCCGTTACCGTTTTCGGCGTGATTGCGGGCGGAATGCTCTTCGGGCCGCCGGGCCTGTTTTTCGCAGCACCGCTCCTGATCGTCTTTTACGTGCTGGTGAAGCGGCTCTACGTGGAAGAAGCGCTGCACACGCCAACGCCCGTGCCCGGGCGGGAGTCCCCGGAAGACGATTGAAACCCGTCTGACGGCTTAGTGCAGCGAGGTCTTCGGGAATGCCACTGCAGCGCAGCCGCGGGGCCTGAACGGTTCCCATTCGCCTTCGGGCTGGGCCAGGCGATCGGCGATCGCGAACATGACCGCGGGGTTCACCCCGAGACCCACGTGACTGGCGAAAACCTCGATGTTCTCGGTTTGCGGGTTGCTGCCGGGGTGCTGGACCGATCCGCGCCAGTGGACGACACCATCGGCCTTGGTGAGGATCGAGGTCGTCGGCACCGGCGGCGCCTCGGCCAATTTGCGGAAGTTGCCATGCTTCATCGGCTCGGGCTCGTGACCGTTGAGCATCTCGAACAGGCGCCGGGCGTTCGTGTGCTGTCGATCGTCGCCGATCGGGCTGCCGAGCGTGATCACCTGGCGCACCTTTTCCGGAGCCTGCTTGGCGAGTTCCCGCGCGAAAACCCCGCCCAGGCTCCAGCCGACGATGCTTACTTTGCCCCCGGTGCGCTCGTAGAGCGCGTCGAGGCAAGCCATCATCTCCTGCACCCGCACGTTGTCGACCCGCACGTTGCGACCAAGCTTCCAGCCGACGGCGTCGTAGCCGAGCTGCGACAACAGCCGCCGCATCGGCCCCGTCGAACTGTCGCTGGCGAGGAAGCCGGGCAAAACGAGTACGCCTTGTCCGTCGCCTCGCGGCAGAAATGAGAGCAGCGGGCGCAGCGCTACGAATGCCGCGAGTTCGCCGAGTGCGCGGCTCGGCTCGGTCAACGCCAACAGGCGGCTGGGCGGACGGGCGCTTTCCGACTTGGCGGCGTGGATGGCAGTCAATTGGGCGACCTCTTCGTTTTGGGGACCGACTTCTTCGGGGATTTTCCGGATGGCTTGGCGGGCGAACGTTTCGCCGCCGCTTTGGTGCCCGAGCGCGTCTTCGCAGTGGATGGCCGGGTCTTGCGCGGCGTCGCCGTGCGTGGCGCTTTCTTGGCGGGCTCCGCCTTATCGGTCGCAGCTCCCGCGGCTTTCGCCGCATCGCGCAGTTCGACAAAGCTGTCCTCGATGCACTGGGCGTAGAAATCGGGATCTGGCATCAGTTCGCGGCAGGCGGTGAAAGTGACCGTTGCCTCGTCGCAATAGCTTTGGACGGTATGACCAAGGCCCATGCCGTCGGTAAGGCAAAGCAGTCCGAACATGCTCTCGAGCCGCGCGCCGGTCGAATAGATCGGCACCGGAGGGCCGGGCACGTTGGTCACCACCGTAGAGAACATCGGCGTCATACCGCGGTTGGCGAGACCGAGGCGGGTGTAGAGCTGCGCACCAAGGCTCATCCAGAGCGCCGGCGAGACCTTGCTCGCCTCGGTCATGTTGCGCGCGCCGATGGCCTCGGTCATCGCCTTCGAGTTCACGGTGCGCTGGTGGACGAAGCGCAGGCGTTCTCCCGGGTCCTCGATATGCGTGCCGAGCGGGGCGACCATCGCGGCAACCTGGTTGCCCATGTCGCCCTTCTCGGTCTTCGATCGCACCGAGATCGGGGCCATCGCGGTCAGTGTCTTTGCCGGCAGGTCATCCTTCGCGATCAGATACTTGCGTAGCGCTCCTCCGACGATGGCCAGGAACACGTCGTTGACCTTGCTGCCCTCGACGAGCGCGCGGATCGCCTTGATATCGGCGAGCGGCAGGCTGCGCCCCTCGACTACGCGGTGCGGCGAAATGACCTTGTTGAACCGTGTCTTCGGCGCGACCATCTCGCCCGAGACGTTGAATTCCTTGGCGACGATGCCTTTCAATGCCTTCGCCAGACCGGGAGCCGCCTTGGCGGCGACTTCAAGCTGTTTGAGCGGGTTGGTCACTGCGTTGAAATAGCTCTTGCCGAGCAATTCAGCCGGGTTGGGGACTTTTTCGGGCTTCCAAGTGTCGGGTTCCGCTGGCGGCCCCTCATCGGCGCGCAGGGTGTGCATCGCTTCCATCAGGTCGATGCCGCTCATCCCGTCGATCGCGGCGTGGTGAACTTTCGTCACCATCGCATAGCAACCCTTGGGCAGCCCTTCGATCCCGTCGAGCCCGCCGATCACCGTAAACTCCCACGGTGGCCGAGTGAGGTCCAGCGGGCGCGCGAAAATTCGCGCGGCCTGGATGCATAGCTGCCGCCAGTCCCCCGGCTCCGGCAGGGCGACGTGCCGAACGTGGTATTCCAGGTCGAAGTCCGGATCCTCGATCCAATAGGGATAGTCGAGATCGAACGGCACCCGCACCATGCGCTGGCGCATCGTCCTGGAAAGTTGCATCCGGCTCTCGAAGAATGCGAGGATGTCCTTGAAACGTACGAAACCGCCGGGCGCGGTCGCAGGGTTGTAGATCAGGATCGAGCCGATATGCATCGGCGAATTCTTCGTCTCGAGCGCGACGAAGCTGGCATCCATCCCCTGGAGCTGACGCAAAGGCCGTTCCTCTCCTGCAATCCGCGTCTGAAGGCGGATATCAGGGAGAAACGTAACACAACGCGGACGCTTGGCAATGCAGGCGTTAGAGCGCATCTCCCGCGGCGACGCCGCTGGCCCAGGCCCACTGGAAATTATAGCCGCCAAGCCAACCGGTTACGTCGACGGCCTCACCTATCGCGTAAAGTCCCGCGACAGCCTTCGCCTCCATCGTCTTCGATGAAAGTTCGGTCGTCGAAATGCCGCCGACGGTGACTTCGGCCTTGGCGAAGCCTTCCGTGCCGTTCGGATGAAACGACCATGCGGCAAGTCGTGCCTCGGCTTCGCGTAACGCGGCGTCGGGCTGATTGCCGAGTTCGCGATCGAGCCCGCAACGCTCGGCAAGCGTGTCGGCCAGCCGTTCGGGAAGGGTGCCGCGCAGCAAAGCGCGCAAGGTCGCGCGCGGGTTGCAACGCTTGGCTTCGATTAGCCATCCGGGCTCGCGATCGGGAAGATAGTCGACCGTTATGGGCTCGCCCGGCCGCCAATAACTCGATGCTTGCAGGATCGCCGGTCCCGACAGGCCGCGATGGGTGAACAGCGCCGCCTCGCGAAAGGCGGCTCCGCCGGCGCTGGCGACGACTTCGGAGGAAACCCCCGACAAATCGCGGAACAGCACGTCCTCGCCGCCGAGCGTAAGCGGGACCAGCGCTGGGCGAGGCTCGACCACCTTGAGTCCGAAGCGGCGAGCGAGATCATAAGCGAAACCGGTCGCTCCCATCTTGGGAATACTCGGTCCGCCGGTTGCGATGACGAGGGAGGGGGCGCTGTCATCGTCAATGCCGAAGACGCCACCATCGTGTCCGACTTCGCCGATCCCGACCCCGGTGCGTATTTCGACATCGCCTTTCGCGCACTCGGCCAGCAGCATGTCGACGATCTGCCGCGCCGATCCGTCGCAGAAAAGCTGGCCGAGCGTCTTTTCGTGCCAGGCGATGCGGTAGCCTTCGATCAGTTCGAGAAAATCGCGCGGAGTGTACCGCGCCAGCGCGCTCTTCGCGAAATGCGGATTGGCGCTGAGGTAATTGGCAGAACCCGCACCGATATTGGTGAAATTGCACCGCCCACCGCCCGAGATGAGGATTTTCTTCCCCACCTGCTCGGTGCGCTCAAGCAGCAGCACCCGCCGCCCGCGCTGCCCGGCGCGCGCGGCGCACATCAGGCCCGCCGCACCGCCGCCCAGGATGATCGCATCGTAGGTCATTCCGGCGCGCCTAGCGCCCTTGCGGGCGACTCGGAACCGTAATCCAGCCGCGAACCAGTCACACGAATGATTCAGGTGGGACACAGCCAATCAGGAGAACGCACATGCTCGCCGAAATCGGGGCACCGGAACCGTTCAAGCAACTTTCGAAGGCCGACCGCTCGATCGGTCCGTCAGGCGCGCTACGGCGGCATTACCGGGCGATCTGGATTTCCGATGTTCACCTCGGGACCAGGGGTTGCAATTGCGCGCTGCTGCTCGACTTCCTCGACCACTGCGACAGCGACACGCTCTATCTCGTCGGCGACATCATCGATGGTTGGCGGATGAAGAAGCGGTTCTACTGGCCCGAACGGCACAACGCGATCGTGCGCCGGGTGATGAAGAAGGCCAAGGCCGGTACCCGCGTCGTCTATGTCCCCGGCAATCACGACGAGATGTTCCGCCAGTTCACGGGATCCAACTTCGGTGGGGTCGAAATCCGCCGCAGCGCGACCCACGAAACTGCCGACGGCCGACGGCTGATGGTGCTGCACGGAGACGAGTTCGACGCGGTGGTGATGGGCCAGCGCTGGCTCGCTTTCGCCGGCGATGCCGCCTACAATCTGCTGCTACGGTTGAATGTTGCGATCAACGCCGTACGACGCCGGTTCGACCTGCCGTACTGGTCGCTCTCCGCGCACGCCAAGCACAAGGTCAAGGACGCGGTCGCGTTCATCTCACGGTTCGAGGAGACGGTCGCGCACGCTGCCGGAAGGCGCCGGGTCGACGGCGTGGTCTGCGGTCACATCCACACCGCCGAAATGCGCGAGTTCGACGGGATCGCATATTACAACGACGGCGACTGGGTCGAAAGCTGCACCGCGCTGGTCGAACACGAAAGCGGCGCGATGGAAATCCTCAAATGGGCTGAGGAAGTCGCCGCGCGCGACGTCCCGACCGTGATCGCGCGGGAGGCCGCGTGATGCGCATTGCCATCGTCTCCGACGCGTGGGCGCCACAGGTAAACGGCGTCGTCCGTACGCTCGAGAACACGAAGATCGAGCTCGAGCGCCTTGGTCACTCGGTCGGCATCGTATCGCCGGCCGACTACCGCTCGATGCCGTGTCCGACCTATCCCGAGATCCGGCTTGCGCTGGCCTCCCGCGCGAGGGTCGGAGCGCAAATCGCAGCCTTTGCGCCCGACGCGCTCCATATCGCCACCGAGGGTCCGCTGGGCATTGCCGCGCGTGGCTGGGCAATGCGGCACGGTTTTCCCTTCACGACCGCCTACCACACGCATTTTCCGCAGTACCTGTCGCGCCGGACGCACCTGCCCGAGGCGCCGTTCTGGCGCTTCATCCGCTGGTTCCACGCGCCCGCCACCGCGACCCTCGCGGCGACCCAAGGGCTTCGCGACGAGCTCGCCCGCCACGGGATCGGTCCGACGCTGCCGTGGAGCCGCGGGGTGGACCTGGCTCAGTTCTCGCCCCAGGGCGACTTTCATCCGGCGTTTGGCGGACTGCCTGGTCCGATCTCGCTCTACGTGGGCCGGATCGCGGTCGAGAAGAGCATCGAGAAGTTCCTCTCGCTCAACGTGCCGGGGACCAAGGTCGTCGTCGGCGACGGTCCTTCGCGTGTCTCGCTCGCCGCGCGATTCCCTGACGCCGTATTCCTCGGCGTGATGCGCGGGGCGGAGCTCGCCGCCGCCTACCGCAGCGCCGACGTGTTCGTGTTCCCCAGCCGTACCGACACCTTCGGCCTTGTCATGGTCGAGGCCCTCGCCTGCGGTACTCCCGTTGCGGCGTATCCGGAAGACGGACCGCAGGCGATCGTGACGCAGGACAGCGGAGTGCTTTCGAACGAACTCGACGCGGCGGTCCGCGGCGCTCTCGACCTCTACCGCGCCGATTGCGCAGCCCGCGCGCGGGATTTCGGCTGGGACGCGGCGACGCGGCAGTTCCTCGCCGCGCTCACCCCGATGGTGCGCGAGGCGCGTCCGCTCACCGAGGCCTATTCGTAAGGTTTGACCGCGGCGCGCGAAGCCCTATCTCGGGCGGGATGTCGTCGCGCACCGAAGCCGGAACCCCGCCGAATCCCAAGGGCGCCGAACGCTTCAACGAGGAGCGCGCGACCTACACGGTGAAGGGCGCCGGCGCGCAGCCCGATATCGAGGCTGGCGTCACCGCGATCCGCGAGACCGTCCGCACGCTGAAGCCGCGCCCAGGCGTTTACCGGATGCTCGATGCGCGCGGCGACGTGCTCTACGTCGGAAAGGCGCGCAGCCTGAAGGCGCGGGTGGCGAACTACACGCAGGTCAAGGCGCTCTCGAACCGATTGAAGCGCATGGTCAGTCAGACCCGGCGGATGGAGATCGTGGTCACGAACTCCGAGGCGGAGGCGCTGCTGCTCGAGGCGCAGCTGATCAAGCGTTTCCGCCCGCCGTACAACGTGCTGTTGCGCGACGACAAAAGCTTTCCGTTTATCCTGTTGCGTGCCGATCATGACTTCCCGCGCATACAGAAGCACCGCGGCGCGCGCCGAGCGAAAGGAAACTATTACGGACCGTTCGCGAGTGCCGGTGCGGTAAACGTAACGATCAATGCGTTGCAGAAGCTGTTCCTGCTGCGCAGTTGCACCGATAGCTTCTTCGCCCGCCGCGACCGACCGTGCCTGCTCTACCAGATCAAGCGGTGTTCGGCTCCGTGCGTCGGCCGGATCGACGAAGAAGGTTATGCGGAGCTCGTAGCCGAAACGAAGGAGTTCCTCAGCGGCAAGTCGGGCGCGGTGCAGAAGAAGATCGAGGTTCAGATGGCCCGCGCGGCCGAAGAACTCGACTTCGAACGGGCCGCCATGCTGCGCGACCGTCTGCGGGCGGCGACTGCGATCCAGGGCAGCCAGGCGATCAATGCGCAAGGAGTGGGCGATGCGGACGTCTTCGCACTCGCCGCCAAGGGCGGGCAGATCGGGGTGCAGGCATTCTTCATCCGCGGTGGGCAGAACTGGGGCCATCGCACTTTCTGGCCGAGCCACACCGCCGAGGTGGACGAGGACGAGGTACTCGCCGACGTGCTCCTCCAGTTCTACGAGGAAGTGCCCCCACCGCGCACGATCCTGGTCGACCGCGTGCTCCCCGAGCAGGAGTTGATCGGCGAGGCACTCTGCGAGAAGGCGGGGCACGGGGTGGACATTTCGATCCCGCAGCGGGGCACCCGGCGCAAGCTGATGGCCCAGGCCCAGCGCAACGCGGTGGAGGCGCTCGAGCGGCGACTGGCGGAGACCGGCACCAAGGCCAAGGTAATGCGCGAGCTTGCCGAGTTCCTCGAATTACCCGAGCCGCCTGCTCGCATCGAGGTCTACGACAACAGTCACATCCAGGGCGACAAGGCGCTCGGCGCGATGGTCGTCGCTAGCCCTGAGGGGTTCGTGAAAGGTCAGTATCGCAAGTTCAACATCCGGACCGCGCAGACGAACGACGACTTCGGGATGATGCGCGAGGTGATGCAGCGCCGGTTCCGCAACCTGGCCGAAGACCCCGACGGATCGGGGGAGGGTGCGCGGAAGAACAGCCACGAAACCACCTGGCCCGACCTTGTCCTGATCGACGGCGGCAAGGGCCAGATGAGCGCGGTGCGCGACACGCTCGAGGAGATGGGGATCGAGGATGTGCCCTTGATCGCCATCGCCAAGGGTCCCCACCACGGTCGCGAGGGGCGCGAGGTGTTCCACTTCCCCGACGGACGCGAGAAGACGCTGCCAGTGAACAGCCCCTTGCTGTTCTACCTCCAGACCTTGCGCGACGAAGTCCACCGCTATGCCATCGGCGCGCACCGCGCCAAGCGCAGCCGTGCGATCACGGCCTCACCGCTAGACGAGATTCCCGGCATCGGACCGAGCCGCAAGCGCGCTCTGCTGCTGCACTTCGGTACCGCTGGAAAGGTCCGTGCAGCCGCCCTCGACGACCTCAAGCGGACGCCCGGCATCAGCGAAGGCGTGGCGCAGAAAATCTGGGATTTTTATCACCCCAGCGGATAATCTCTGCTCCTTATTCGACGCGCTTGAGGTCGAGGTCGTGGAAGTCGTACGAAAAGTCGGTGATGTCGCTGATCGCCTTCATCTTCATGCCGGTCGCTTTTCCGTTTTCGACCGTGAAGGTGACGAAGGCATCGGCCTTCATCGTGCGATCAGGCCAGATCGCGGCGAACACGTCGCCATCGAAATGGGTCAGCGGACCGTCGAGCAGTTCCGAGCGCCCCATGTCGATAAACAGGCCTTTGCCGCGGCGTGTGATGGTGACGGTGCCGTACCACGGATCGCGGTAGGTTCCGGTGTAGGCGTCGAGCGGCAGGCTCGGCTTCTTTGCGTCCTTGGGCGGCGCGACCGCCTTGTCCACGGCCGCGACTGCTTCGGCATTGGCCTTCGTGCTGGCCTCGATCGCCTTGCCGACAGTATCGGCGTCCTGCTTACCGTCGGCGAGTGCATCGGCAACCTGCCGCGTCCAGGCACTCGCGGTGCTCATGTAGTCGTTCGAGGAGGCGAAGATCACCGCTTTCTTCTCCGGGAGGATGATGAAGTTGCTCGTCACTCCCGGTGCACCGCCCGAGTGATAGGCCATAGTGGTGCCCTCGTACTGGGTCAGGAACCAGCCCAGGCCGTAGAGCACGATACTGCCCTTGCCGGTCGCCGGGTCGATGGTCGAGGACACCGGCGTCACCCCGGTCCACAGCGCCTTGGCCTGTTTTTCGGACAGCAGGCGGGTGCCATCGGGCGTCTTGCCGCCGTCGAGCCAGAATTGGCCCCATTTCAGCATGTCGGGCGCGCTGCACCATATGCCGCCGGCCGCGTCCCACGTCGCGGAAAAAGTCATCCGCGGGTCGATCGGCGTGCCGTGGCTGTCCGCCGCAGCGCGCTCGTGCCCGGTCACGTGGGGGCGATCGGGGGGCAGAAGTGACTCGTCCGCCGCGCAGCCCATGTCGAGCGGGCGAAAGATGAGCTGCGTGATGAAATCGGTCCAGCTCTGCCCCGAGACCCGGCGGACGATCTCTCCCGCGACGATGTACATCAGGTTGTCGTAGGCATAGCCGTCGCGGAATCCGGTCGACGGACGCAGGTACTTGAGGCTTGCAATGACGTCGTCGGGAGTCGAATTGCCATCAGGCCAGATCGTCAGGTCGCCGGCGCCAAGCGGCAGGCCCGATCGGTGCGTCAGCGCGTCACGCACGGTAAAGTGTTCGCTGACCCACGGGTCCGACATCTGGAATTCGGGGATATACTTGCGAACGGGATCGTCCCAGTCGAGCTTGCCTTCGTCGACCAGCATCGCCAGCGCGGTGGTGGTAAACGCCTTGGAGATCGACGCGATCGGGAACAGCGTGTCTTCGGTGACGGGCCTGCCCGAGCCGTATTCGAGCGAGCCGAACTGCCCCTCGTAGACGACCTTGCCATCCTTAAGCACCGCGGCGGTCATGCCAGTAGCGTGGAGCCCGTCCATGATACGCTGGCCGTCTGCTTCGTAATCCGGCTCGGCAGCAGCGGAATCCTGCGCCGCGAGCGGAGTTCCCGCGAGCGCGCAAAGCGCTGCCGCCAGCGAAACAAAACGTCCTGTCATTATCGAAGCTACCCCTGCTGAGACCCAAACGCATCGAACGGCGCCGCGGCCTGTCTGCCCAAGCATCCCTCGTTTGCCAAGTGCGGGCAGGGCGCGGCCCGCTAGAATCAATAAGGGCGCCGGATCGCTCCGACGCCCCATGGTGATCTCCAGCGGGTTCCCGAGGATCAGCTCTGGCGGGTGCCCGTCATCGGCATCGCGCCGAACGCGCCGGCATTGACCGAACCAGTCAGGGTATCGCCCTCGACGGTGGCCTGGCCTTCGAGCTTCATCGGCATCGGGACGGTCATGTTCATCGTCCAGGTCAGCTGATTGCCGTCGATCTTGCCGTTCTCGACGTCCATGCTGCCCATCGCGCCGGCGTTCTTGCCGGTGAACGTGCCGTCGCCGCAATCCTCGACGGTGAACACGCTCTTCTGATCGCCCATCGGGGTCTTGGTGACGCAATCGTAACTTCCGGCAACGCCCATATCAGTTTCTCCTCGTACTTGGCCCTGCGGCCTGGCGGGTGTGGCCCTTCAATCGGCCTTGCTTACACCCATGTCAATTCCCGCACCGGCCACCGCCATCAGAACTCGCTCGCTTCGCGGTACTCGACCGGGAGACCGAGGGCCTTGATCTGGCCGTCGATCTTTGACCGGTCGCCGACCACGATTATTACCATGTCCGACGGGTCCATAAAGCGTGCCGCGGCGGCGTCGATCGCCGCCTTGTCGACGTTGCCGAACACCTGTGGCAGCGTGCGCTGGTAATCGTCGGGCCGGCCACGCGTCTGGTTCGACAGTAGCGCGCCGAGGACTTGTCCGTTGGTTTCGAAGCGGTTGGGCAATCCGCGGATGTTACCTTCGGTGACGCGCTGGAACTCGGTCTCGTCGACCTTGGCGTCGCCTTTCGCGAAGGCATTCACCTTGTCGAGGATCAACTTGATCGAGTCGCCCGTGCGATCCGACTGGACCGGCGTCATGACGTAGAAGGTGCGCGGACCGACTTCCGCGGTGAGCCCGCTGCGCACGCCGTACGTCCAGCCCTTGTCCTCTCGCAAATCCATGTTGAGGCGCGAGAGAAAGCCGTCGCCGATGACTTCGTTCGCGAGGTCGAGCGATTCGAGGTTCGCCGTGCGCCCGGTAACCGGCAATTTGCGTCCGAGCAGCAGTACCGACTGCGGCGAATTCGGACGGTCGATCACGACGATGCGCTGCTTCGGGGTCGGGGTGGCGGCGGTGAGGTCCTTGCTCGGCGCCGGGGTGGCCGGAGCGCGCCAGTCGCCGAACACCGCTTCGAGGGCGGGAAGCAACTGACCCATCGTCACGTCGCCGACGACGGTGATCGCCGCGCTGTCCGGGCGCACCCAGGTGTCGTGGACCGACTCGAGGTCCGCGCTCGTAAGTGGTTCGATCGCCGAGGCGAGGCCCGCCCCGCCTACTCCACCGTAAGGATGCTCCGGCCCGAAAATCAGCGGATTGAGCGCGCGGGTGGCGATCGAGCTCGGGCTGGCCTGAGCTTGCGCGATCGCGGCGAGGCGCTGCGCCTTCACGCGGGCGACCTCGCTCGCAGCAAAGGCAGGGTGGCGCACGATATCTGCCATCAGCGCCAGCGAGGGGAGCAGATTGGCGGTGAGCGCAGTCATCGAGACGCTACTGGTATCGGCTGAAGCACCGGCCCCAATCTGCGCGCCGAGCCGTTCTTCCGTCTCTGCGATTTCGATGGCGTCGAGGGTGTCGGTGCCCTCGTCGAGCAGGCTCATCATCATGGCCTGGGTGCCGGCGCGCTTCGGGCCGTCCGCCGCCGTACCGGCGTCAAACGTGATTGCCACGCTGACCTTGGGAATGGCGGTGCGCCGGGCGAGGCGAACCGGAATGCCGTTCGAAAGCTTCGCCGTCTCCACCGTCGGGAAGGTCAACTCGCCCACTGGAGAGATGGGTGGCGCCTCGCGCGGCGGCTTTTCAGCAATCGGCGGGGCGGGCTTCTTGGCGTCGGGGGCAGGCGGGGGCACGCTGCCTTCATCGCCCCAGCCGCCCATCTGCGCGCCGTCTTCGGTCCGCTCGCCGGGTGTCACGACGAGGGTGTAGGCCGGGCGCGAGAGCCAGCGGCCGAGCGCATCCTTGACCGCCCCGGGGGTCAGCGCCGCGAATTCCTGAAGGTCCTTCTTGTACTCGGCCGGGTCGCCCGAATAGAGCAGGCCTTCGGCCAGCGTCGCGCCCTTGCCGGAGAAACCGCCGACGAGTTCGAGCGCGCCGATTCGATTGGATACGCTCGAGGTGACCGCGCGCTGCAGCTCGTCGGCGTTCAGACCTCCGCTGACCAGTTTCGCTATTTCCTCGTCCAGGCGCTTCTCGGCCAGCGCGGGATCGACACCCGGCTTCACGTCCATCTGAACCTGCAGGAACGACAGATTTTCGTGCTGCTGTTCGTAGGCCGAGACGCTGACCGCGATCTCGTCGCCCTTGACCAGCGCATTGTCGAGCCGCGAACTGCCGAGGCCGCCGAGCACCGACATGCCCATGTCCAGGGCGATGGCTTCGGGATCGTTGATGTTCGGGCCGCTCCAGACCTTGATGATGCGAGTCACCGGCACCTGGTCCGTCATCACCTCGCGCACCGGGGCTGCCAGTGTCACCGGCGGCGCGGAGACGGTCGGCACCTCGGGCCCGCGCGGGATGTCGCCGAACCATTTCTCGACAAGCGGTTTGGCCGTCGCGACGTCGATGTCGCCTGTCAGCGCGAGGACGACGTTGTTGGGTGCGTAGTTATCGGTGAACCATTTACGCACGTCGGTCAGGCTCGCGGCGTCCAGGTCGGCCATCGAGCCTATCGTCGAATGGCGATAGGGGTGACCGACCGGAAACAGCGCGTCGCCGATCTTGTACTCGACGAGACCGTATGGCTGGTTGTCGCCCTGCCGCTTTTCGTTCTGGACGACGCCCCGTTGCTTATCGAGTTTGTCCTGAGTGACCGCGCCGAGCAGGTGGCCCATGCGGTCGCTCTCCATGAACAGCGCAAGTTCGGTCGCGCCCTTGGGAACCGTCTCGACATAGTTCGTGCGGTCGTACCACGTCGAGCCGTTGGTGGGCGTCGAACCCGCGCCTTCGAGCGGGATGTCGAAGTTCGGCACGTTCTCGCTGCCGCCGAACATCAGGTGTTCGAACAGGTGCGCAAAGCCCGTTCGACCTCGCGGTTCGTGTTTCGAGCCGACGCGGTAGTAGGTGGTGACCCCGACGATCGGCGCCTTGCGGTCGGTATGGATGAGCACCCGCAGCCCGTTGTCGAGCGTGAATTCTTCGAACGGGATGTCGACCGCCTTGACCAGCTCGCTCACCGGCGCCGGCTGCGCGTCGGCCAGGGCGGCGACTGCGGGAGCAGGTACGCTCGCGGTTTCGACCGGTTGAGCGGCGCAAGCGGTAAGCGACAGCGCCAGCAGGCTGGCGGCGCCAATACGAATGTTCATGAGGAAGTCCCGGCTTTCGTTCGATTTATCGAGGGTATGTTAGTCGGCGTCCGCGCGATGCGTCACCACTTTTCGACCAGTTGCATTCCTGAGCGTATCGGCGCGGGTGAAATGCACCGGCTTGAGCTTGTGCTGCACGAATAGCGGCGCCTGGTCGGTGTAATGGACGCTGCCGGGCCGGGTCGTCGCAGCGCCGAACGGCTGGATGGACTGGCTTTTCACCGGTTTGCCTGGCGCCCATTCGACGAACATCACGAAGCTGTCGCCATGCTTGACGCGCAGCTTGCCGTCGGGATCGAGATCCCACAGCGTAGATGCGCGCAGCGTGTCGCTGCCTCCGTCGAGCGGGAGGTCGACCGCGTAGCGCCCGGGACCGCGCCGCAGGCGAAGGATGTCCTGCAGCGGCGGGTCGAGCCGGCCAAAGTTGTTCATCAGGTAATGCGCGGCGTCGGCCAGCAGCTTGCGCGCCGGGGTAGGCGGCTTGCCGGAGTAATCATCCCCCATCGCGGGGCGCATCACCAGCAGGGCCAGCGAATCCGCGCGCCCCGCGCCGTCGCTCGTCATGTCCCACCCGCTCATGATGGCCTTCGCCTGCGTGAGCAGCGGATCGCCGCGCGTGTCGAGTGCGTCGATCCCGTCGAGGACCCGTTTGACGTAACCAGCGCGCTCCCAACCGGTGTCGTACTTGACCCGTTCCAGCCGGGCGCGAGTGATCGGGCCGGGCTCGTCGAGCAGCTTCTCGGCGCGGTAGGCGCGATTGGTCATGCGCAGTTCTACGCCCATCTCCGGCGCGAAATCGGAGTCGTTCAGGTCGTCCGATTTGCCCGCGGCGACGGTCGGCTTGTTGTTCGAATTGAACACGAAGCCCGACCCCGGATTCACGTAATGCGGCAGGCTGTCGTAGGGGACGAGGCCGTGCCAGATCAGGTCACTGCGATCGCCTGGCAGGATCCCGCGCCAGTCGGGGCCCTTCTGCCGTTGCGGGATCGCGGCGTTGTACCAATAGGCGATCGTTCCGGTCTTGTCGGCGTAGATGAAGTTGGTCGACGGGATAGCCTGCCGGGCGAGGATATCCTGCCATTCGGCATAGGTCTTCGCCTTGTTGATGTCGTAGTACGCGTCGAGCGTCGCGAGGCTACCCATCCCGCCGTAACGAAAGGCGAACGCGCCCTTGTCGTTCATGATCACCGGTCCGTGGACGCTGCGATAGACCGGGCGGCTGACCGGCACCACAAGCGGGCCGAAGCGCACCGGAAGCCGCACGTCGGTCTCCTCGAGCGGCAGCCACTTGCCGTCGAGCCGGTAGTGCGTCTTCGCCTTGTCGAGCACCAGCTTGTATACGTCGACCATGTCGGGCTCGTTGACCGTATTGGTCCAGCCGAGGTCCTCGTTATGACCGAGGAATGGGAACGGGCTCCCTGGGAACGTGGCCCCCGCGAAGTGCCAGCCTTCGCCGCTCTCGACCACGAGTTCGTACCACGCGACGCCGCCGGTCCACGGCTGGTGACTGTTCGACACGAGCCGAGTGACGCCGTCGTCGGCGCGACCGGGGGCGATCGCGAAGGCGTTCGAACCGGCGTTTTCGGCGGCGGCCTTGTCGTAGAGCGGCCCGGACAGCTTCGCCCCGGGATCGGGCAGCAGGCTTTCGCCCTTCACGAGCGGGCCAATCGTGCCGTTGAGGCCGAAGAAGAACGGCTGGCGCAGCGCGAACCCCGTCGCAATATCCTCCCCGTTCACGGGGAACAGATTGCCCAGTTTCAGCTCGCCCGGATGTGCCGCGGCATAGTCGTTGAGCCCGGTTGCATAGGCGTCCATCACCGCCCGAGTGCGCGGCTTCAACGTGCCATATCGACGGTGAGCGGTTCCGCGCGCGTCTAGCAGCGCCAGAACGTAATCGAACTGTGCGCCATCCTCACCCGCTATCGCGCCATAGCGCCCGCGCGTCATCGCCACGACATCCTGCAAGGTCGCGAAATCGTCCTCGGCATGGGCTTGGGCGACACCGTAGGCGACGTCGGCGTCGGTCTTGCCGTAAATGTGCGGCACGCCCCATTCGTCGCGCACGATCTCGGCGCGATAGGCATGTGCCGGCGGCGGCGGGGACGCTTCCGCCGCGAACGGCTCCCACGTCATCAACCCGACAAGTACCACGCCGGCGAGCACCAAGAATGCCGCCAGCAGGCGAACCGTCCATTTACGCATCGACCCTGATCTCCCTTAAGCTGGATCGCATAGCGAACCGGTTGCGGGATGCAACTATTGGTCTGTGAAAGGGTGGGAAGGCCTTGAACCGGCAGCCAACGCCGCGGGCGCAATCCCGACCTTTACGGGCGCGCTTTCCTTGAGCGCGAACATCGCGGCCAGACCGATGACCGAGACGCCGGTGAGATACCACGCGATCGACATCGGATTGCCGGTGACTTCGAGGATCCAGGTGATGACGAGCTGGGTCGATCCACCAAGGAACGTCACCGGCAGCGCGTAGACCAGCGCGAATACGCGCGCGCGTACTTCCTTTGGAATGCTCTCGCTGATCGCGGCATAGACCGCGCCGTACATGTAGCCGGAAACATACGACAGGATCAGGTTCGCGCCGATGAAGCTCACCGCGTCGCGCTCGGTAGTGAGCCACAGGAAACAGGGCACGATCAGAATGCAGAACAGGAACTGCGGGAACAGCATCACGTGTTTGCGGCCCCTGCGATCGCTGACCGCAGCGCCGATGAGAATCGCGAAAATGCTGATCGCGTTGTTGGCGAACTCTCCACCGAGCGACAGCCGCGCAGACAGGTTGAGCGTGTTCTGGCCGTAAGTCGCCATGTACTGGAAGATGTAGGTCGCGATGGTGCCGCTGCCGATGATCAGCAGGCCGCACACGATCGGCCGCAGGTATGATCGGAAGCCATCGTTGGCGACCACAGCCGTGTCGACGTGATCGATCGTCTCCGGCAGGGACCGGCGGACCCATAGGGCCACCGGCACGATGGTCACTCCGATGGCCAGCGCGATGCGCCAGCCGTACTCGGACAGCTCGGCATCGGTCAGCCAGTAGGTGAGCAAGAGGCCGACTAGCGAGCCGACACTGGCGGCGATGTTCTGGCTCGCGCCTTGCCAAGCCATCGAAAATGCGCGCCGGTTGGGGTCGGCCCCTTCCATCATGTAGATCGTCGCCGAGCCGACCTCTCCGCCGAGTGCGAACCCCTGGATCATCCGCGCAATCACCGCGATGATCGGCGCCGCGATACCGATCGTCGCATATCCCGGGGTGACGACCAGCAGGATGATCCCGACGCCCATCAGCGTCATCGAGATCATCATCGCCGGCTTGCGTCCGACTCGGTCGGCATAACCGCCAAGGTAATAGGCCCCGAGCGGCCGCGTGAGGAAACCGACGAAGAAGGTCGCGAGCGATCCCATCAGGCTGAGGAATGCGCTCTCCGATGGGAAGAACGTGTGCCCGATCTGGATCGCGAAGAAGGCGAAGGTTATGAAATCATAGAATTCCAGGCCGTTGCCCAGCGTCGCCGCGAAGATCGCCTTGCGCCTTTCCCGCGGAGTCAGCGGATGGTCGAAAGCGGGCGCCTCGGGCGCGCCTTCTGCCGGTATTTCCACGATCCGCTGTTCCCCCTTGCGTTCGCGATAAGGCAGCATGACATGAGATTGCAGGTTCGCCTAACATTCGTTTCGGCAGGCCTTGTGTTGCATTAAAGCAACACTACATACGCGGTGTCAGGATGAGGGTATCACTCGCATGAATCTCGAAAAGTTCACCGACCGCGCCAAGGGTTTCATCCAGAGCGCGCAGACAGTCGCCATCCGCATGAACCACCAGCGGATCACTCCCGAACATATCGCCAAGGCGCTGCTAGAAGACAGCGAAGGCATGGCGGCGGGGCTAATCACGCGCGCCGGCGGAAACCCTGCGATTGCGGTGCAGGGCATCGACGAGGCGCTCGGCAAGATCGCGCAGGTCAGCGGCGGCGGAGCGCAGCAGACGCCGGGACTCGACAACAACTCCGTGCGCCTCCTCGACCAGGCCGAACAGCTCGCGACCAAGAGCGGCGACAGCTACGTGACCGTCGAGCGGATGCTGCTGGCGCTGGTGCTCGCGACCACGACCTCTGCGGGCCAGGCGCTCAAGGCGGCCGGTCTCACCGCGCAGGGTCTCGAAGAGGCGATCACCGAGCTGCGCGGCGGGCGGCAGGCGCATTCTGCCAGCGCCGAGGAAAGTTACGACGCGCTTTCCAAATACGCGCGCAACCTGACCGAGGTGGCGAAGTCGGGGAAGCTCGACCCGGTCATCGGTCGCGATGAAGAAATTCGGCGCACGGTGCAGATCCTTGCCCGGCGGACCAAGAACAACCCCGTCCTCATCGGCGAGCCCGGCGTCGGCAAGACCGCGATCGCCGAAGGCCTCGCGCTGCGCATTGCCAACGGCGACGTGCCCGACAGCCTCAAGGACCGCAAGCTCATGGCGCTCGACATGGGCAGCCTGATCGCGGGCGCGAAGTACCGCGGCGAGTTCGAGGAGCGGCTCAAGGCCGTGCTCGACGAGGTGAAGAACGCCGAGGGCGACATCATCCTGTTCATCGACGAGATGCACACTCTGATCGGCGCGGGCAAGTCAGAGGGCGCGATGGACGCCGGCAATCTGCTCAAGCCCGCACTCGCGCGCGGTGAACTGCATTGCATCGGCGCGACCACGCTCGACGAGTACCAGAAGTACGTCGAGAAAGACGCGGCGCTCCAGCGGCGCTTCCAGCCCGTGTTCGTCGGGGAGCCGACCGTCGAGGATACGATCAGCATCCTGCGCGGTCTCAAGGACCGCTATGAGTTGCACCACGGCGTTCGCATCACCGACGGCGCGATTGTCGCTGCGGCGACGCTGTCGAACCGCTACATCTCCGATCGTTTCCTGCCCGACAAGGCGATCGACCTGATGGACGAGGCGGCTTCGCGCATCCGCATGGAAGTGGAGAGCAAGCCCGAGGAGATCGAGAATCTCGACCGGCGGATCATCCAGCTCAAGATCGAGGAGCAGGCGCTCGGCAAGGAGAGCGACCAGGCCTCGAAGGACCGGCTCGCAGCGCTGCGCGACGAACTCGCCAACCTCGAGCAGCAGTCGAGCGAACTCACCACCCGCTGGCAGAACGAGCGCGACAAGATCGCGGCCGAGGGCAGGATCAAGGAGCAGCTCGACCAGGCCCGGATCGAGCTCGAGCAGGCGCAGCGCGAAGGCAACCTCGCGAAGGCGGGCGAGCTGTCCTACGGTCGCATACCCGAGCTAGAGAAGCAGCTCTCCGAGGCTGAAGGCGCTGGCGAAAACGCGCTGCTTCGCGAGGAAGTGACCGAAGACGACATAGCGGGCGTCGTCAGCCGCTGGACGGGTGTTCCCGTCGACAAGATGATGGAAGGCGAGCGCGAGAAGCTGCTCCAGATGGAGCAGGTGATCGGCAAGCGGGTCATCGGGCAGGAACAGGCGGTACAGGCTGTCTCCAAGGCGGTACGCCGGGCCCGCGCGGGCCTGCAGGACCCGAACCGGCCGCTGGGCTCGTTCCTGTTCCTCGGCCCCACCGGCGTCGGCAAGACCGAGCTGACCAAGGCGCTGGCCGGGTTCCTGTTCGACGACGACAGCGCGATGGTTCGCATCGACATGTCCGAATTCATGGAAAAGCACGCGGTCGCCCGGCTGATCGGCGCGCCTCCGGGCTATGTCGGTTACGAAGAGGGCGGTGTTCTAACCGAAGCGGTTCGTCGGCGACCCTACCAGGTCGTGTTGTTCGACGAAGTCGAGAAAGCGCATGCCGACGTGTTCAACGTGCTGCTCCAGGTGCTCGACGATGGGCGCTTGACCGACGGGCAGGGCAGGGTGGTCGATTTCTCGAACACGCTGATCATCCTCACCTCGAACCTCGGCAGCCAGTACCTGTCGCAGATCGAGGAAGGGCAGGACGTCGAGAGCGTGGAGCCGCAGGTGATGGACGTCGTGCGTGCGCATTTCCGGCCGGAGTTCCTCAACCGGCTCGACGAGATCATCCTGTTCCACCGGTTGGGCCAGGAACACATGGCGCCGATCGTCGATATCCAGGTCGGCCGGGTGCAGAAGCTGCTGAAGGATCGCAAGATCGAGCTCGACCTGACCGATGCGGCGCGCCGCTGGCTCGGCCGGGTTGGCTACGATCCCATCTATGGCGCACGCCCCCTCAAGCGAGCGGTGCAGCGTTACCTGCAGGACCCGCTGGCCGAGAAGATACTCGGCGGGGAGATCCCCGATGGCAGCACGGTGAAGATCGACGAAGGCGACGGTGCGCTGACGATGGCGGTAGGGTAACTCTCTCCGAAGGATCCGCGCCCCCTTGTGTGGTCCGGTCGGGGGCGGAGGCCCCGATCCCGAACCAAGGAACAAAAAAAGGGCCCCGGTTTCCCGGGGCCCTTCTTTTTGGCTCAAGAGCCGGGTGAGAGGCTTTAGAACTTCGCCTTCACGCCCGCCTTGAAGTAGCGGCCCATGATGCCGGCACCGGCCCAGGCAGGGTTGTAGAGATACCCGCCGTAGGTCGCCGTATCGATCGGAGCACGCTCGTTCGTGACGTTGTTCACGTTGACGTAGAACGTGAAGTTGTCGTTCACATTCCAGCCCACCGACAGGTTGCCGTAGGTGAAGCTCTTCACGCGGCACTGGTACGGATCGCCGCTGGGCAGGGTCGCCGAGAGGCTGTAGTCGCAGTCGTTGCGCGTGCCTTCGCCGGTGATGTCTTCCGCAGAGGTCGAGTATCCACCGTTGTAGTAGATCGTGCCGCTGACGAAGAAGTCATCGAAGTTGACCGTGTTCTGCCAGCTTCCGCGCCACTTCGGCGAACCGGCCGCCGAGGTGATGACGTAGGGTCCGATCGAGCCGGCATATTCCTGCGTCACGCCGTCGACGGTCTGGCTGAGTTCCAGCAGACGGGTGGCTTCGACCGAGCTGGTGAACCGGACGTTCGGCGTGATGTCGAACGATGCCGAACCGGCAGCGTCGATGCCCCGTGCCCGCGCGCTATCCTTGTTGGTGAAGGAATAGCCGACGAAGGCGATGCGCGGCAGCAGACCGGCGAGGTTCGGATCCGTCGACGGGTCGTCGGGGATCACGGTGAAGCCGGCCGGGATCGGCTGACCCGCGTAGTAGGCAGCAATGGCCGGAGTGTAGTCCGCACCGGTGATCAGGTCGGTCTTCTTGATATCCCAGTAGTCGACCGAGAAGCTGAACCCGCGGACGGGCTCGGCGACGATGCCGAGGGTGAAGTTACGCGCCTTTTCCGGAGCCAGGTTCGGGTTGCCCGACTGGGTCAGACCAAGCGAGTAGTTGGTGATGTAACCCGGAAGGGTACCACCGTTCGCAGCCTGGTACTGGGCCTGCAGGGCCGTAGGGATGGTTCCCTGACCGTTGATGTAACCCGTGGTCGGGCTCGCACCGAATTCCGCGAAGCTGCCGATGCGGAAGCCCTTGGAATACGTACCACGCAGCTTCAGCTGCGGGATCGGCGAGATTTCGAGACCAGCCTTCGGCGAGAAGTAGTTCTGACCGGTGTTGTAGCTGTCATAGCGACCCGAAAGCGTCAGGATCGTCCAGTCGGTGATCGGGGCCTTGGCTTCGCCGTAGACCGACCACACCGTGCGCGAACCAGCCGAACCGAACGGGTTCACACGCGAGGTGTAACGCTGGGTCGGATCGACGAGGTTCGGATCGGACGAGTTGTCGCCGTCCGCACCGGGCGCATTGACGCGCTCGTGACGGATGGAGGCACCGACACCGACCTGCAGCGGACCGCCGGGCAGTTCGAACAGGTCACGCGAGACGGTACCCTGCAGCTGGTACATTTCCGAGGTGCTGCGGTTGTAGATGGTCGGAGCGACGAAGTCGCGGACCGCCTGCGTGTTCTGCGACGGATCGATGAAGTTGTACGAACCGTCCGCAACGGTCTGGAGGAAGTTCGCGAGGTAAACGCGACCCTTCAGCGTGCGATCGAGCGTCACCTTCATGGCGGTACCGCCGATGTCGAAGTACCAGCCGTCGCCGAAGCCACCGCTCACGCCGAAGGCGCCGCGGAAGGACTCGGTCTTGTAGCGCGAGAACTCGTTGATGTCGGGCAGCTGCCCAAGGATACGAGCATAGTTGCCCTGAGCCGCGAACGGGTTGTTCGGGTTCAGAGTGCCGTTGTTGGCGTCACAACCGTTGTTAACCGGATTGCCGTTCACATCCGGGGTCGCACCCGGACAGATGTAGATCGGCAGGAACAGCGGGCTCGGGTTGAAGGTGATGCCCGAAGCTGCCGGCGCCGAAGAGCGAATGGCAGAGGCGTTGTAGTAGTCGTACGACACGTCGCTGCGCGCGTAGTTACCCTCGAAGTATGCTTCGATGTCGTCCGACAGGGCAACGGTGCCACGGATAGAGCCGTTGATCCGCTCCTGGTCCGGCTGGATCACGCCATAGCTGTTGTAGATGTCGTATTCGCAGGTGAACGGAATGTCGAAGCTGGCAGGCTGCGAGCCCGCCGGGAAGAACACCTGCTTATCGTTGCCGCAGCCCAGCGCCGGATTGAGGAGCTGGTAACCACCGGCGGTCGAGCCGGCAGCCGTGCTAGGCGTGTTGTACGGGCGGGCATAGAAATACCCGTTCGTCAGGCTGTAGACGCCGTTGTACGAACCATCCGAGTAGATGTTGTTGTAGTTGTTCGAGTCCAGGCCCAGCGCGGTCACGCCGTTGCCGCTGGCGTACAGGTCGTCGAGCTGACGGTTGTACAGGATGTCGCTCTTGAAGTAGCGGCCATTCACATAAATGTTGAAGCCGTCGTTCGCGAGGTCGCCGACACCGTAGGTCACCGACACGTTGCGCTGACCGGCGTCTCCACGCTCGGAAACGCCCGCTTCGGCAGACAGGTGCAGACCGGTGATCTGACGCTTGGTGATGACGTTCACCACGCCCGCGATCGCGTCGGCGCCGTACGACGACGAAGCGCCGTCCTTCAGGACTTCGACGCGATCGACGATGGCGTCGGGGATCGTGTTGAGGTCGACGAAGTTACGCGTGCCGTCGTCCGCAAGCGGATAATACGCGGCGCGCAGGCCGTCGAACAGCACCAGGGTAGACGAAGTGGTCAGGCCGCGAAGCGAGGCAGCCGATGCACCGGCGGCGAACGCGCCATTCGCGGTGAACGAGTTGGGCAGGGTGCCCGCGCCGTTGGCCGAAAGGTTCTGGATCGCTTCTTCGACGGTGGTCACGCCGCGCGTGCTCAGCTCGTCGGCGTTGATCACCGTGACGGGGTTGGCATCTTCCTTCGTGGTGCGAAGGATCGAACCGGTGACGACGATCGGCTGCGACGCAAGCGGTTGACCGCTGTCCTCGTCGGCACAAGCCGGATCGTTGCTGGCCGGATCACACGCAGCAGCGGGCGAGATGGCCGGCGTGTTGGCGTCCTGCGCGAGCGCGGGCTGCGAAGCGAGCGCGAGCCCGATCACACCGGACGCAGCGCTGATCTTCAGGATCTGCTGAAATTTCACTGTGTTAAGTCCTTCTCTAATGAGACTGGGAACGGGTGACCCCGTTACCTCCCCCCGCGAAAAAACTGATTGGTACGCACAATCTGCGCGCCGCACTGTCCTATTCGTGGATCGGTGCCGTTTGCGCGTTAGCGTCCGCGTGGGCAAAGGGTTTTGCGAGCGTGTAGCCAATTAACGAAGGTTGTGTGTCCCAGAGACAACACGGCGGCGGCGCTTAGCAAGGACATCTCGAAAATGCCCTTCTGGTTGAAAGATAATTTCATCATTCGACAATTTCGTTTTCCCCGGACCTGTGGGTGGCATGTGCAGGCCCGGAATGGTCCTGTGCCGCCAGAATTCGGTCCCCGATCCATGTTCGGTTGACCGCGCATGGGTGCTGACTTACGTAAACGTAAAGTCTTTGCCAGAGGGAGCAACTCGCATGCCCACCGCCTACATCGTCGACGCCGTACGTACTGCGGGAGGGCGCCGCGGAGGTCGCCTGTCGGGCGTCCATCCGGTCGATCTTGCCGCCACGGTGCTCGATGCTCTGGTCGAGCGCACGGGGATCGATCCGGCAAAGGTCGACGACGTGATCATGGGTTGCGTCACCCAGGCCGGCGAGCAGGCGATGCAGGTCGGCCGGATGGCGGTACTGGCGAGCAAGCGGCTACCGCAGTCGTGCCCGGCAGTGACGATCGACCGCCAGTGCGGGTCATCGCAGCAGGCAATCCAGTTCGCCGCACAGGCGGTGATGAGCGGCACGCAGGATGCGGTGATCGCCGCGGGGGTCGAGAGCATGACCCGCGTGCCGATGGGTACGAACGCAACTTTCCACATGAAGGAGGGTATGGGGCACTACAAGTCGCCCCGGCTCGAGGAAGAGTTTCCCGGTGTCATGTTCTCGCAGTTCGCCGGCGCACAGATGATCGCCGACAAGTACGGCATGACCAAGGAAGAGATCGACCGCTTCGCCCTTTCGAGCCACCAGAAGGCCGCGGCCGCGACGAAGTCCGGCGCCTTCGAGCGCGAGATCGTGCCGATCACGGTCCAGACCCCCGAAGGCCCGGTCGAGCATACCGTCGACGAAGGCATTCGGTTCGACGCTACGCTGGAGAGCATCGCATCGGTCAAGCTGCTGCAGGAAGGCGGCAAGCTGACCGCCGCAAGCGCCAGTCAGATCTGCGACGGATCGAGCGCGGCGCTGATCGTGTCCGAAACCGCGCTCAAGGAACTGGGGCTTACGCCGCGCGCGCGGATCCACAACCTGACGGTCACCGCGGGCGATCCGGTAATCATGCTTGAAGAGCCGCTGTTCGCGACCGACAAGGCGCTCGGACGGGCGGGCCTCAAGATCGGGGACATCGACCTTTACGAGGTGAACGAGGCATTCGCGCCGGTTCCGATGGCCTGGCTCGAGCATGTCGGCGGCGATCCCAGCAAGCTCAACGTCAACGGCGGGGCGATCGCGCTCGGCCACCCGCTCGGCGCGAGTGGCACAAAGCTGATGGCGACGCTGCTCAACGCGCTTCACGCGCGCGGCCTCAAGTACGGTCTGCAGACGATGTGCGAAGGCGGCGGGGTCGCCAACGTTACGATCATCGAAGCAGTCTGATCGGACGTTTCCAGTCTCGCTCCGGTCTTGGCCGGTTGCAATCTAGGACTTGTCGCGTCATGCGGGGTGCGAACCCGCCCTCGGAAGACGTTCAGGCGGCGCGAACATACATGGGAGTAAGAACAGCATGAAAGTCGACAGCAACACCGCAGCGATCGTCACCGGCGGTGCATCGGGCCTGGGCGAGGCGACTGCGCGCGCGCTCGCTGCCAAGGGCGCAAAGGTCGCGATCTTCGATCTCCAGGAAGAAAAGGGCACCAAGGTCGCCGAAGAGATCGGCGGGGTGTTCTGCGAGGTGAACGTGACCGACGAAGCCAGCGTCGACGCGGGTTTCGCCAAGGCGCGCGAGGCGCATGGCCAGGAGCGGATACTCGTCAACTGTGCGGGCACCGGCAACGCGATCAAGACGGCCAGCCGTTCGAAGGAAGATGGCAGCATCAAGCACTTCCCGCTGGAAGCGTTCAACTGGATCATCCAGATCAATCTCGTCGGCACGTTCCGCTGCATCGCCAAGTCGGCGGCCGGGATGCTGACCCTCGACCCGCTCGAGGACGGCGAGCGTGGGGCGATCGTCAATACCGCCTCGGTCGCGGCCGAGGACGGCCAGATGGGTCAGGCTGCCTATTCCGCGTCGAAGGGCGGTGTGGTCGGAATGACGCTTCCCATCGCGCGCGACCTGATGAGCGAGGGCATCCGGGTGAACACGATTCTGCCGGGCATCTTCAATACCCCTCTGATGAATGCCGCTCCTCCGCAGGTAAAAGAAGCGCTCGCCGCCAGCGTGCCGTTTCCGAAGCGGCTCGGCAATGCCGAGGAATACGCGATGCTCGCGATGTGCATGATCGAGAACGGCTACTTCAACGGGGAAGACGTGCGTCTCGACGGCGCGATCCGCATGGCGCCGCGCTGAGAGCTTTCCTACATCGCCGGGCCTGCGCTAGTCTTGGCCCGATGATCGATCCGGGCGCCCTTCCTTGCTGCATTTCGAGCTGCAAAGAGGGGCGCCCGTTTTTCTTGTCCAGGACAGTGTGACAGGCGTGACACGCCCTCGGTGAACGGAGAGACGCAAACATGACCGGGTACACCCAGATCGGCTATGACCTGCAAGGCCCCGTGGCGCTGGTCACGCTCGACCGTCCCGAGAAGATGAACGCCTTCACCCGCACGATGATGGCCGAGATCATCGACGCGATCGACGAGGCGGACGGGGACGACCGCGTGCGAGCGGTAGTCTTCACCGGCAGCGGGGACCGTGCTTTCTGCGCTGGGGCCGACCTGACGCCCGAGGGTGGGGGCCATGTGTTTTCCGACCCGAATCCGGTCGAGGACCTGTCCGATGAGCGAGTGCGAGACGGCGGCGGGCGGCTGACGCTGCGGCTCTTCAACGCGAAAAAACCTTTGATCTCGGCCTGCAATGGCGTCGCGGTCGGCGTCGGCGCGACCATGCAGTTGCCCATGGACATGCGACTGTGTTCGGACAACGCGCGGTTCGGCTTCGTCTTCGCCCGGCGGGGCATCACGCCCGAGGCTGCCTCGAGCTGGTTTCTGCCCCGCCTCGTCGGCATGCAGACTGCGCTCGAATGGTGCATGACCGGGCGAATCTTCGATGCGGAGGAGGCTCTTGAAAAGGGTCTCGTGCGCTCGATCCATCCGCAGCAGGATCTGCTCGGCGCGGCACTCGGCCTCGCGCACGAGATCGCGGAAAACACCTCGGCTGTCTCGGTCGCGATGACGCGCGCGATGCTCTGGCGCCTGTCCGCGACCGAGCATCCGATGATGGCCCACCGGATCGACAGCCGCGCCATCTACCGTCTCAGCCGTAGCGCAGACGCGCGCGAAGGCGTGACCAGCTTCCTTGAGAAGCGTTCGCCCGTCTATCCCGACACCGTGAGCGCCGACATGCCCGACTTCTATCCGTGGTGGGATGAGCCGGGATACGAATGAACGCGCCCTCCGCATGAGCTGGCACATCGGCGTTATCGGCGGTTCCGGCCTGCACGAGGGTCTGGACCTTGACGAAGTGCAGTCGATCCCCGTGCGCTCGCCGTTCGGCGAACCCTCGGGCCCGGTCACTACGGGCCTCATCGGCGGAGTCCGCTTCAGTTTCCTAGCGCGACACGGGGCAGGGCATGTGCTGCCTCCCTCGCGGGTGAACTACCGCGCGAACATTGACGTGCTGAAACGCGTCGGGGCGACCGATTTGGTGGCGCTCTCGGCAATCGGGTCGCTGCGTGAAGAGCTCGCGCCCGGCACGTTCGTCACTGTCGATCAGTTCATCGACCGGACGGTGGACCGCGAGCGCAGCTTCTTCGGCGAAGGCATGGTCGCGCACGTCAGTCTTGCCGATCCGACCTGCCCGCGGTTGTCCGGGCTCGTCGCCGATGCTGCCGAGAGCGCCGGCGCCAAGGTCCATCGCGGCGGATGCTATGTCGCGATCGAAGGTCCGCAATTCTCGACGCGTGCCGAAAGCGCGATGTACCGGGCATGGGGCGGCGATGTGATCGGCATGACCGCAATGCCCGAGGCTCGCCTCGCTCGGGAAGCGGAGCTGCCGTATGCCTTGCTGGGCATGGTGACCGATTACGACTGCTGGCGCGCGGGCGAGGCGGTCGAGGCGGCGGAGGTTTTTGCGGTCATGAAAGCGAATGCGGCACTTGCACGCAGGGCCATGGAGGCGCTTGCGGAGGCCCTGCCCGAAGAGCGGCCGGCCTCGCCGATCGACACGGCACTCGACGGTGCGATCGCTACCGCGGCCGGTGCGCGCGACGGTCGGCTGATGGTGATGCTCGACGCAATCGCCGGGCGCACTTTGCGAAAGCGGGGATAGGGGCGCGCGCAGCGCGACTTGCTTGCCAGGCAGGCGGTTTCGATAGAAACTTGTCTGCATGACCGAAAACGCCACAAGCACCCGTCTCGCCGATTTCCTTCCCTATCTGCTGTCCGTCACCTCCAACGCGGTCTCAAGCAGGATCGCGGATGCCTATCGAGCGGGCTTCGGGCTGCGGATCCCCGAATGGCGGGTAATGGCGGTGCTCGGTGACGCCGGCGCGCTTACCCAGCGCGACCTCACGGAAGCGACGCTCATGGACAAGGTCGCCGTCAATCGGGCTTGCAAGGAACTGGAGGATCGCGGTCTCGCCGCGCGGACTGCCAACGAACGCGACGGACGCTCGCATCACCTCGAACTGACCGAGGCGGGGCGGGCGATGCATGCGCGCATCATGCCGCTGGCACTTGAAATGGAAGCCCGCATCTTCGACGATTTCACCGCAGACGAAAAGCGCACGTTCCGAATGTTTCTGGCACGCTTGCGCGATGCCGCGGGTGACCTTGACTACGATGGGCTGGACGGCGGGGTCGGCTACGGCTCTTAGAGCTTCGCCGGCCCCTTCCGTTACGGGCGCGCGCCTGGCTGCGCGGCGAAGGCATCGCTGATCGAACAGGCCGCAGGGCCGAGAATGACGATGAACAGCGTCGGCAGGATGAACAGGATCAGCGGCACGGTCATGATCGCCGGCAGTCGCGCCGCCTTTTCTTCGGCACGCATCATGCGCTCGTTGCGGAATTCTGCCGACAGCACGCGCAGCGCCGAAGCGAGGGGAGTGCCGTAGCGTTCGGTCTGGATCATCGTCGTGACGACGCCCTTCACGCTGTCGAGGTTCACACGGTACGCGAGATTGTCGAATGCCATTTTCCGCTCGGTCAGGAACGAGAGTTCGATGGCCGTAAGGGCGAATTCGTCGCCGAGTTCGGGGTAGGCCCGGCCGAGTTCTTTCGCCACGCGGTTGAAAGCCGCATCGACCGTCAGACCAGCCTCGGCGCAGATCACCAGCAGGTCGAGTGCATCAGGCAAGCCTTTGCGGACCGCGTCGGTGCGTTTGCCGGCCTTATTCTTGAGATAGATCTCCGGCGCCTTGTAGCCCAGGCCGACTGCCGCGGTGAGACCGAAGAGCTTTTTCATGCTGCCCCAATCGGGCATCACGTTCATGACATAGAGCAGCAGGAACACGACGATTCCGAACACGATCGGAAGAACCATGCGCGCGCCGATGACGTAGACCGCCAGTTCCTTGTTGCGATAACCGGCCCATGCCAGTTTCTGCTGGATGGTTTCGATCTGGCTCTGCTGCAGCACTTTCATGCTCGCGAGCGTTTCCTTGACCTTGTCGGTCTGATCGGTCCGCCGGACAAGGCTCGTGCGCTTGCGGGCATTCGCCTTGACGATGCCGGCCTTGAGCTCCTCGCGCCGTTCGTTGAGTGCCCTGACGCGTTTCGCCATCGGGTCCTTGACGGTGACCGCGGCGTAGATCGCCATCATCATCGCCATCGCGGCCACTGCTGCGAGCAGCGTGCCGACCATGATGACGTCGAAGCCGAGAAGGGTGGGTCCTGAAGGGGTCATGTCTGCCTGCTCAGATTTCGAAGCTGACCATCTTGGCCATGATGAAGACGCCGATGCCCATCCACACGCCGCCGCCGAGTCCGGCGACGATCAGACGATCGTCTGTGAAGAAGCCCGCGAGATATTTCGGATTGATCCACCAGATCATGAAGAACACGATGAAGGGGAGCGAGCCGACGATATAGGCCGAGGCCTTGGATTCGGAGCTCATCGCCTTGATCTTGAGCTTCATCTGGCCGCGCTTGCGCAGCACGTCGGCGAGATTCGACAATGTCTCTGCAAGGTTGCCGCCGGTTTCACGCTGGATCGCCAGGGTAATGCAGAAGAAGCTGAATTCGGCGATGCCGAGGCGGTCTGCGGTGACCTGAAGCGATTCTTCCATCGTCCGGCCGACCTTGATCCGATCGACGATTGCCTTGAACTCGATCCCGACCGGGCCCTCGATCTCGGTTGCCACGACGGCGAGTGTTTCGGTGACCGGCAGACCTGAACGCAGGCCCCGCACCAGAAGCTCGATCGCATCGGGAAACTTGGAGTTGAACTGGTTGGTCCGTCGCTTGATGAAGAAATTGACGACGAAGTGGGGAAGACCGGCCCCGGCGAACGCACCGATGCCCAGGCTCAGCAGCGGCGCGCCCGACTTCAGGAAGATGATCACCATCACCACCACGCCGATGCCGAGCGAGGCATAAAGGTAATTGGTCAGCGTCCAGTTCTTGCCGGTCCGGTCCAGCCTGACAGCCAGTGCCTCGAGCCGCGAGCCCGAGCCGGCGACCTTGAAGGTCTTGGGCTTGCGCGCTGCGATTGCCTTCTTGAGCTGCGATTCGACCTTGGTATCCGTGCTTTCCGAGTGGCGATATCGCACGGCCTGGAGGCGGCGATTGCCTTCTTTGGCTGCCGAAGGACCCGACAGCGCGAAATAGCCGAGAACCAGGATGCCCATCAGCCCGGAGGCGAACAGCAGAAGCTGGAAAATGCTCATCGGACTGGTCCGTCCCCTCGTTGATGTCGTTCAGCGATCGGCCGGCGGCAAGGGCAATTCCCTGCCGCCGGGTTCAATCGTCAGGCCCCGGCCGAAGCCGGTGTCTTGGATTTCTTGGCCAGCAGCGACTTGAAGTCGAAACCGCCCAGGAGTGACTTCTTCCCGGCGCCATCGTCGTCGCTCGTCTCCTCGTCGGAGGTGCCGATGATGCGATCGGCGAGTTGCCGGATCGTGGTGCTCGACTTGGCTGCACGATTTGCGTCGGCGAAAGTCTGGCCCAACTTGGCCGCGGTGGCCGCTGCCTTGAGATCGAAGGGGATCATGAAGTCGATCTTGCGTTCGATCGACGCTTCGAAATCCGCCTTGCTGATCTCTGCCGTGCCCGCATGGACCTTATTGGCGACGATCAGCGGATGAGCATGCGTCGCATTGGTCTTGAGCCAGCTCAGGATGCGAATCGTGTCGCGCGCGCTCGCCAAGGTCATCTCGGTGGTCAGGACCACCACGTTGACGTCCGCGAGCAGGTGCGGGAAATTGATCAGCATGTTCCGCGGCAGGTCGATGACCGTCATCTCGAACGCGTGCCGGAACTCTTCTTCCAACTGAACGAACGCGCTGCCATCGGTCATCAGTGGCGCATTGATCGGCGCTTCGGCCGACAGGATCGCGAGGTTGTCGTTCGCGCGGATCATCGCCCGTTCTATGAAAAGGCCGTCGATGCGGCTCGGGTTGTCGATCGCATCGGTCAGACCGCGGCCCGGCTCGAGGTCGAGCGCGAGTGCGCCAGTCCCGAAGTGCACATCGAGATCGAGCAGCGCTGTGGGCAGCTTGTGGTCGGCGGAGAACATCCATGCGAGCGAGGTCGCCAGAGTGGACGCGCCCACGCCACCGCGGGTGCCGACGATTGCTGTCGAGATGTGGCGTTTGACCGCATCCGGGTCGTTCGCCTTAGGGGCGGAGAACACCGCCTGCGCCTCGGTCAGCGAATCGCGCAGCTGGCTCGCCGAAAGCGGCTTCAGCAGATAGTCGTGGATCCCGCTCGCGAGCAGGTCGCGATAGAGGCGCACGTCGTTAACCTGGCCGATCGCAACCACGACCGTGCCCGGCTCGCAGACTTCGGCAAGCGCGTTGATGTCGTTGAGCGGATCGCCGCTTTCCGAAAGGTCGACCATGAGGATGTTCGGGCTTGCCGAAACCGAGAGCGATTGCACCGCGTTGCGCAGACCGCCCTTGGCGCACTTTTCGGGCGGCCAGCCCATCTCGATGACGACCGGACGCAAGATGTCGAGCGCGGTCTCGTCGCAAATGAACGCGGCAAACGGATCGCGGCCTCCGGGGCCGGGTTTCCAAGGGGCATTCATGGTCTTAGTTCCCTCCGCCAGAGTTGGGGTCGGCTGCCTTGAGGTCGCCTTCACCCGTTGGGGCTTTCTTGCGATAGGTCTCGATCGCCTTGGTCGAGCTCATCACGACGGTCTCGCTGGTGCCAGCCTGGCCCGCGATCAGGTCTTCGGGATTGGCGACCATAGCGGCGAGATTTCCGTTGATCGCACAGCCGTAACCGGGTGCGGTCGCGTTCGCGTAGTTGGCGTCGCTCTTGCGGTCCCAGTTGGGGCAATTCGGCACCGATGCGGTCGAGCGGGTGATGACGACACGCGCCGTGCCCGGTTGGACATATCCATCCGTGACCGGTGCGTCGTCGGCGAGCAGAATGCCGTGACGCGCGGCGATCGCGGCGATCGCCGCCTTGGTCGCACCGCTCCCGACGGGATCCTCGATCGAAACCCGGTCGCCGTAGCGCAGGTTCATTGCATCGAACCATCCGGCCAGGCGCTGCTGCTCCGGGATCGACAGGCCGTCGTAGCCGCTGGCCACGTCGAGCGTGTAAGTCGTTCGTTCGACCACCGGCTGGCGAACGCTGTAGAGGCTCGTGTTGTCCCAGGCCGGTCCGCTGCAAGCGGCGGTGGAGAGCGTGATGGCGAGGGCGAGAGCGCCCGCGGTATGGCGTTTGTTGATCATGACTCTCACCTTCTCAGTTCAGGCTGAAGCCGGGCGCGGCCACGGCGTCGTTCTTGGCCGAGCGACGCTTCTTGCGCTTGCTCGATCCGGCAGGTGCCGCGTCGGGCAGCGCCTGCGAGATGCCGGGGGCCGCCGGGACCTGGCCCTGGACCGCGGTCGGACCCGGGCGGGTGCCGCCGGTGACACCGGCGTTGTCCTGCATGCCGAGCGAACGGGCGAGTTCGTTCGGTGCGTTGAAACCGTCGGTCGGTAGCTTGATGTCGCGCTCATTGACCGGCTGAACCAGGTATGGCGTGACGACGATCACCAGTTCGGTCTCGCCCTTGCGGTACGAGGTCGAACGGAACATCGCGCCCAGGATCGGGACGTCCCCGAGGCCGGGGGTTTTGTCGATCGAGTTCTGCGAGTTGTTGCTCATCAGACCGGCGATCATGAAGCTCTGGCCGGAGCCGAGCTCGATCGTTGTTTCCGCGCGGCGCGTGGTTAGCGCCGGAATCTGGAACCCGTTGATGGTGACCGCGCCCTGGCTCGAGATTTCGGACACTTCCGGACGGACCCGCATCGAGATGCGGCCGTTTGCCAAGACCGTGGGCGTGTAAGACAGGCTGACGCCGTACTTCTTGTACTCGACAGAGGTCGAGCCGAGGCCTTGACTGATCGGGATCGGGAATTCGCCGCCAGCAAGAAACTCGGCGGTTTCGCCCGAAAGCGCGGTCAGGTTGGGCTGTGACAGCGTGCTGACCAGGCCGACGCGCTCGGCGAGATCGAGTGCGCTGGCGAGGTCGAGGCCGAACAGCTTGCCGAAGCTCGCAATGGTCGATCCGGTTCCCTGGCCCTTCACCAGGCTGCCGTCGTCAGGCGCTGCAGTGAAACCGACGCCAAGACCGCCGGGGCTTCCCGGCGTGTAGGTGGTAGTGGCGCCGCGGCCGGTAGTTACGCCGAACTTGAAACCGCCGGTCGTATCGACCGTCTGAAGGTTCGAACCGATCTCGCGGACCAGCGAGCGGCTAACCTCCGCGAAGCGGACCTGCAGATTGACCTGCAGCGGCGTCGCGGTCTTAAGCCGGCTGATAACGTTGGCTTCGTCGCCGACGAAGGCCTGCACAAGGCGCTCGGCTTCGGCAGCATCTTCCGGCGCGGCGACGGTGCCGGTCAGCAGGAAGGTATTGGTTCCCATCGTGGCGACGTTGACGTGTGCTTCGGGCATCGCCAGCGCCAGCATCTGATCGACGCTGTCGATGTTCGATCCGACGCGGACATTGGCCGACCAGATTACCGCGCCGGCCTTGTTGCTGGCGTAGACGGTGGTCACGCCGCCGGACTTGCCGAACAGGAAGAGCTGGCGCTCCGACTTGATCTGTACGTCGGCGATGTTGTCGTTGGCGATAAACACGTCGGACATATTGCCAGGAATGTTGATCAGTTCGCCGCGTCCGATCGACAAATTGATGTCGCGGGTCGGCGCAATGGCGCTCTGTGCGGCCGCGGGCAGGGCAGGGAGCCCGGCGAGCGGGCCGGCGGCGAGGCCGGCGAGCAGCAGCGTTGCAGTCAGTCGGCGTTTCATTGTCGTGCCCCTCGAAAGACTCGGTTTCTTGCCGGAAATGCGGTTCTGGTTGCGTGCAACGATGGTCATCAGGGCACCATCAGCGCGGCTGGAGTGGCGGCGCCGATCGTGCGCCCGGCCGAATCGACCCCTGCGGCGACGCTATCGAGCACCTTTCCATTTCTGGAGATCAGTACCGTTGAGCTCTGCTTGCCGCGGGTGACCGTGACGGTCGGACCCGACGGAACCTGCGGAGCGTAGGCCCGCGGAGCTTCACCCGGTCCACCGGGCATCTGCGTCGCCGCAGGTGCGGTAGGCAGGGTCCGGCGCTGGAAGCGCGAGACGTCACCGCCGGTCTGATAGGTGGTTGCACCTTCGGTCGGGCGGTTGATCGCAGCGCGGAGGATCTTTTCCTCTTCCTGCGGTGTCGCGCCTTCGGGGATCTTGACGTCGCCCTGGGCGATTGCGCGCTCGAGCTCGGACTGGCTGTCGGCGATCGAGCGGAGCGAAAGGCTCAGGGTGCCGATCGTCTGCGCCACCGAAACCTGCTCGGCGATTTTTGGCGTCACCTCGAGAGTGACGGTGCGGAACTGCTTGACGACGGTCTTGCCCTCGACGGTTTCCTGCGTGGTGTCCTGGTCGGTCGCCAGCACGCGAAGGTTACGCAGGATGGTTTCCGAAGCTTTCAGATCACCGTCGGCGCCTTGGGCCTTGACCGTCTGGGTCAGGACGAGGTCGACGCGGTCACCCGGGAAGACGAAGCCCCCGACGCCGGTCTTGGCCGACACGGGCACCGTAACGGCGCGCATGCCGGGGCCGAGCGCCGCTGCCAGGAAGCCGCGGTCGCCGGGCTTCACCAGCGAACCTTGGGTCACAGGCTCGCCCGCCGTGATCGGGAAGCGAACGACCGTGCCGAGCAATTTCGACACGTCCGATTCGCCGTCGATGAAATAGGCGTCCTTGACCAGTTCCTTGGGCCACGGCTGGAAGCCGATCGCGTCCGCGGTAATGATCGTGCCGGTCGGCAGCACGCGCTGGGCGACGAGGACCTTGGGTCCGGTCGGCACGGCGGCGGCCTCGGCTTGCGGAGCCGAAGCTCCCGCGAACATGCTCCGCGCCATCATGGCGGTTACGACGGCGATCACCAGAGCGCCCACCAGTAGCAGCAGCTTCTTCCTGTCCATGGCTCTCAAAGCCCCCTCAAGTCGTCCACCCGATCCCACGGGCAGGTATGGTTTCCGTGGTTAAGCGGCGAACGGTTAAAATCAGGTATCTTCAGGCCAGCGCGGCCTGTGCGGCGGGAAAATAATGTGTGCCGAGTACCCACAGCCCGGCCGCGGCGATCGCCACACCGTAGGGAATGGCTAGCTTGTCGCGCTGGCGGCGGGCGATGTGCCACGCGCCCATGACAAGCGTCAGCAGGCCGCCGAGCAGCGCCATCGCAATCAGCAGTTTGAGGAACCAGGTCGGCTCGATCCATAGCGCAAGCGCGGTGAGCAACTTCACGTCACCGCCGCCCATCCACTTGACCGCGAACAAGACGGCAAAGACCGCAAATGCGGCGAGCCCCACGCCGAGCTGAAGCGCGACACCAGGCCACAGGTCCAGCCCGCTGGCCCACCAGTAAAGCGGGGCGCCTAGCGCGATGGCGGCGTTGAGCTTGTTGTCGATCTGCCGGCGGCGCCAATCGGTGAAAGCGGCTACCACCAGTGCGATTGCAAGGGCCGCGAGCAGCCCGTAGTGCAGGTAATCGACCAGCATTGAATGTACCCCCACGGTCCCCTTGGCCGTGGTGCTAGCGATCAGTGCTTACCAAACAGTAACCAAAGCCGGAGCCGGATCATTAGCGACGCGCGGGAAGCTGCCGGAAACCCTGACCGGCGCCGGGCGATCCCCGACGGTGCGTGCGAAAGCCGCTGGTCGGCGGCCGATGGCCAATCGATCCGCCGGATCGATTGGACCGCCCCCGAGAGCGCCGCGCGCGGTTCGATCCTGTTCCTCGGCGGTCGCGGCGATTTTTACGAGAAATACCTCGAGACCTTTGCCGACTGGAGAGACCGTGGCTGGCAGGTCACCGCGATCGACTGGCGCGGGCAAGCGGGTTCGGGCCGCTTCGGCAACGATGCGGTGACTGGACACATAGCGGATTTCTCGCAGTGGACCGGCGACCTCGCCGCCTTCTGGCGCGAGTGGAGCGCCGAACGGACCGGCCCGCTCGTCCTCGCCGGACATTCGATGGGAGGCCACCTTGCCCTGCGGACAGTCGCCGATGGGTCGGTCACGCCTGACGCGCTGGTGCTCGTCGCACCAATGCTGGGGATCGGCAGACTGCCCCCGGTCATCATGCACACTGTTGCCTGGGCGATGATGCGGGTGGGCGATCCACGCCGGCCGGCGTGGAAGTGGAGCGAGAAGCCAGGCGAGCCACCGAAGACGCGAGGGGCGCTGCTGACGCACGATGCTGACCGCTACGCCGACGAGCTGTGGTGGCGTACCGAGCGACCCGAACTCGCGATGGGTCCCGGCAGCTGGGGCTGGCTCGAACGGGCCTATGCCTCGATGCGCGCACTTGCGGCGCCTGGAGCGCTCGAGAAAGTGACCGTTCCGGTCCTTATCGTCGCTACATCGGCCGACAAGCTCGTTTCGTATCGTGCGATCGTCGCCGCGGCCAGACGCCTGCCCAACGCTGAACTGGTGAGCTTCGGCAGCGATGCGAGCCACGAAATTTTGCGCGAGGCAGACCCGGTGCGCGACCGCGCGATGGCGGCGATCGACCGATTCCTGGACGAGGTTCTCGAAACGCGATGAACGAGCGATATGCCATCGCGGTCGTCGGGGCAGGCATGGCTGGGGCGAGCCTTGCAGCGGAACTCGCTGCGCACGGCTCCGGGCCAGTCGTCCTGCTCGAGGCCGAGGACCAGCCAGGTTACCACACCACCGGGCGCTCGGCGGCGTTCTGGGAGGAATGCTACGGCGGACCTGACGTGGTGCCGCTTACCCTGGCCTCCGGCATGTGGCTGCGCAACCGTGGCTTTCTCGAACCGCGCGGCGCGCTTTACGTGGGACTGTCGGCCCACGAGGGCGCACTCGATGCCTTTATGGAGACCTTCGCCGGGACCGGGGTAAGCATCGAACGATTAGACCGAAGCCGGCTCGCCGAGCGGCTGCCGGGCGTGCGTCCCGCATACACCGGAGCGGTCTGGGAGCCGGCTTGCGCCGACATCGACGTGGCGGGGCTGCACCAGCACTACCTTTCGGCGGCCAGGCGGGGAGGGGTAGAGCTCCGGACGCGGTGGCGCCTGGTATCTGCCGAGCGGGGCGGATCGGGCTGGCGGCTCGCCAACGAGCGTGGAGAGACGCTGACCTGCGACACCGTTGCGAACGCGGCGGGCGCCTGGGCGGATACGGTGGCTCAACTTGCGGGGGGACGTCCGCTGGGGATCCAGCCATTGCGCCGGACAGTCGCGCAATTGCGCACCAATCCGCCGCCACCAATCGACCTCCCGCTCGTTCTCGACATTGAGGGGCGATTTTATTTCAAGCCCGAGAGCGGGCGGCTGTGGCTCAGCCCACACGACGAGGAGCCCTCGCCTCCCTGCGATGCCGCGCCCGAGGAACTCGCCGTGGCAGAGGCGATCGACCGATTCCAGCGGGTGGTGGACTGGCAGGTGCTCGGGGTCGAGCGCAAGTGGGCGGGCCTGCGCAGCTTCGCGCCCGATCGGTTACCAGTTTACGGTTTCGATCCGCGCGTGCCGGGGTTGTTCTGGTTTGCGGGGCAAGGAGGCTTCGGTATCCAGACTGCGCCAGCCGCGGCCCGGCTCGGAGCGCAGCTCCTCCTCGACAAGTCACGCGATGCGATGACCGAGGCGCTCGACCCGGCGCTCTACGATCCTGCGCGGTTCTAGGCGTTAGCCGCGATCGCGTCAGCCGCAGCGCAGGCAAGCGCATCCGCGCGTTCGTTCTCGGGATGGCCGTTGTGGCCGCGAACCCACGTCCACTCGATCTTGTGCGGCTTGGCGGCGGCAATCAGCTCGTGCCACAGGTCGGCGTTACGGACCGGTTGTTTGCTAGAGTTTTTCCAACCGTTCTTTTGCCAGCCGTGGACCCACTTGGTTATCCCGTCGAGCACGTATTTGCTGTCCGAATGAAGTTCGATCGCGCATGGCTCGATCAGCGCCTCGAGCGCCTTGATCGCCGCGGTGAGTTCCATTCGGTTGTTGGTCGTTTCGCGCTCTCCGCCGGACATTTCCTTCTCATGTCGGCCCATGCGCAGGATTGCGCCCCAGCCGCCCGGGCCGGGGTTCCCCTTGCAGGCCCCATCGGTGAAAATCTCTATCCGTTTCATGATCCAAAGGGCCTCTGCCCCGCGTTCTCGTAGAATTGCAAGCGGCGCATGAAAGCCATCGGGTTCTTGCGTGTCACCAGCGCGTCGGGCGGAGTGACGATCCAGTCCTCAGCCCGGCTGACGACGAAGCGCAGGCAGGCTCCTTGCGCCAGGATGGGAAGCGCATCGCGCTCATCCCGCGACAGCGGGCGCACCGATTCGTATCCCGCGACCAACGCCCTGCCGACATCCGGAAAGAACCGCTCTCCGCCAAGGTCGAAGCTCCACGCGGCGTGAGTAACGGCAAGGTCGTAGGCCATTGCCTCGGTGCAGGCGAAGTAGAAATCGATCATCCCCGTCACCCGGTCGTCGAGCATCAGTACGTTGTCGGGAAACAAGTCGGTGTGGCAGACCGCTTGCGGCAATTCCGAAGGCCAGCGCGACGCTAGGCGCTCAGCAATTGCTATTGCCGCCGGCAACCCGGGATCGATATCTAGCAGTGCCTCTTTGCCGCACGCTGCGAGAGCGCGCGCGCTGTGGCCAACATCCAATGTGTTTGCGCGCGACGCGATGAAGTCGGCCGCGGCCAAATGGGTCTGCGCCAGCGCGGCGCCGACCGCGTGCGTCTGCACCGCCGTAGGACTGTCGATCGAAACACCGGGCAGGAACTCGATCAGCGCGACCGCCTTGCCACGGACCTCGCGCGAAGCGGCCCCGTTCCGGTCGTGGATCGTGCGCGGGACCGGGCAGCCGCGTTCGGACAGGTGATCGAGCAGGCCAAGGAAAAAAGGCAATTCGCCTGTGTCGATTCGCCGTTCGTACATCGTGAGAATGAATCGACTCTGGGTGGTATCGACCAGCCAGTTCGAGTTCGAGACGCCCTCCGCGATGCCCTTGGCGGAGATCAACTCACCGACATCGTAGGCGGCAATCAACGAGGCCAGGTCCTCGGCGGCGAGGTGAGTGTAGACCGCCACTCGTGCGCCCTAGTCGACGAGCTGGCGCGGCAGCTTGAAAACCATCTTTTCTTCGGCCGAGACGAGCGTGTGCTCTTCGATTTCACGCCACTGCCCAAGACGGTCCACGACTTCGCGAACAAGCTTTTCAGGCGCCGAAGCGCCTGCTGTCAGGCCAATTGTGCCCACCCCATCGAGCCAGGCTGGATCGATCTCGCTGGCCCGCTGGATCAGCTTGGCCTCGGTGCCCATCCGCTCGGCAACTTCGACGAGGCGCAGCGAGTTTGACGAGTTCGGCGCACCGATCACCAGAACCAGATCGCTTCCCGGTGAGATCGCCTTGACCGCAGCTTGCCGATTGCTGGTTGCGTAGCAGATGTCCTTGGCCTTCGGGCCGACGATATGCGGGAACTTGGCCTCGAGCGCTGACACGATCTCGCGCGTGTCGTCGACCGACAACGTCGTTTGCGTAAGGAAGGCGAGCGGTTCCTCGGCATGGAAGTCCAGCTCGGCGACATCTTCGACCGTTTCGACCAGCGTTATCGAGCCTTCAGGGACCTGGCCCATCGTGCCGATTACTTCGGGATGCCCCTTGTGGCCGACGAAGACGATATGACGGCCGGCCTCGATCTGGCGTTCGGCCTGCCGGTGAACCTTGCTCACCAGCGGGCAGGTCGCATCGACCCAGGTCATTTCGCGGCGGCTTGCCTCTACCGGAACACTCTTGGGCACGCCGTGCGCCGAAAATACGACCGGCGCTCCGTCAGGCACCTCGTCGAGCTCCTCCACGAAGATCGCGCCCTGGGCCTTGAGCGCATCCACGACGTACTTGTTATGGACGATTTCGTGACGGACGTACACCGGCGCGCCGTAGCGTTCGATCGCCCGCTCGACGATCTCGATCGCGCGGTCGACCCCGGCACAAAAGCCGCGTGGCGCAGCGATGAGCAGCGTCAGCTGCGGCTTGCCTGCGGGGGCGGCTTTATCCTGAAAGGGCGCGTTCATATCCGGCCCCCTAGCGCTTCGCCGCGAGCGCCGCTAGGGCGGCGGCTAACTGACTTCATCGGGACCGAACCTACCATGACCACCCGCCTTCGCCTTTCCGCCGTCTTCATGTTGGGGTGCGCCCTCGCAGGCTGCAAGACCAAGGGCGATTTGGTCGTCGACCAGGGCGTTGGCATCACCGCGGTGCGGACCGCATGTCCGGCGGTCGGCGTGCCAGACTATACCGGCGACGTGACCACCTTCCGCGTACCGGGCAACACCGCAGCATCGAATATGGACGTGAGCGCCGCCATCACCAACGTCCGCTCGACCTGCGACGACGGTTTGCCAAAAATCTATACCAACGTGACGTTCGACGTCGTCGGTCGACGGACCGACACGCGTGGTGCCCGCAACGTAACCCTGCCTTATTACGCGGTCGTGCTGCGCGGCGGCACGTCGGTGGTCACCAAACGCGTCGGCGAAGTTACACTGAGCTTCGCCGACGGTCAGGAGCGCGCCAAGGCAAGCGGGCAGGCCGGTGCTTACGTCGACCGCGCCGAAGCCACGCTTCCCGCCGACATCCGCGAGCGGATCACGCGCAAACGGAAGGCGGGCGACCAGGACGCAGCGATCGATCCGCTGACCGAGCCCGAGGTTAAGGCCGCCGTCGCGCGGGCGACGTTCGAGGTACTCGTCGGCTTCCAACTGACCGAGGAGCAACTGGCTTACAACGCCACGCGCTGATTTCCGCGGACTTGCGCTTTGGTTTCGATGGGCTAACCGCGCTGCCATGACCGAACGTCAAACGCTCCATGCCGCGTTCGCGGCGCGAATAGCCGCCGTGCTCGAAGCGCTTGAGGCAGAGGGTGCATTGCCGCCCGGCTCGTCGAACGCTGTCATCACCGTCGAGCCTCCGCGAGATCCGTCGCACGGCGACCTCGCCACCAACGCCGCGATGGTGTTGGCGAAGACTGCGGCGACCAACCCGCGGGCGCTCGCCGAAAAGATCGTCGCGCACTTGAAGCGCGACCCGGCGGTGACCAGCGCCGAGATTGCCGGGCCCGGCTTCATCAACCTCCGTATCGCCGATTCGGAGTGGCTAGGCGAACTGCGTACGATGGCGGAACGCGGCGCGGACTACGGCCGCTCGAAAATCGGCGAAGGCCGGCGGGTAAACATCGAGTACGTCAGCGCCAATCCGACCGGACCGATGCACATGGGCCATTGCCGCGGGGCTGTCGTCGGCGATGCGCTGGCGAGCCTCCTCGAATACGTCGGCCACCCGGTCACGCGGGAATATTACGTCAACGATGCGGGCAGCCAGGTCGATACGCTCGCCCGGTCGGCGTATCTGCGTTACCGTGAGGCGCTGGGCGAGGATATCGGTGCGATTCCCGAAGGGCTCTACCCCGGCGACTACCTGATGCCCGTCGGCAAGGTTCTGGCCGCCGAGTACGGCGATCGCTTTGTCGGCGCGCCCGAGGGCGAGTGGCTGCCCGAATTCAAGGCGAAGACCGTCGCGGCGATGATGGACATGATTCGCGCCGACCTGGCGCTGCTTGGCATCGAGCATGACGAATTCGCCTCTGAAGCCGCGCTGCAGGCCGCCGGCAAGCCCGCGCAGGCCGAAGAGTGGATGCGCGCGCACGACCTCGTCTACGACGGCCTGCTTGAGGCGCCCAAGGGCAAGACACCCGACGATTGGGAGCCGGTCGAATTGCCGCTGTTCCGCGCCACCAGATTCGGCGACGACCAGGACCGGCCGATCCGCAAATCGGACGGCAGCTGGACCTACTTCGGCGCAGACCTTGCCTACCACATGCAGAAGGCCGCGGGCGCCGACGAACTGATCGACATCTGGGGCGCCGATCACGCCGGGACGGTCAAGCGGATCAAGGCCGCGGTCGCCGCTCTCGCGCAGGGTGAGGGGCGGGAAATCCCGTTCGACGTCAAGCTCGTCCAGATGGTCCAGTTGCTTCGCGGTGGCGAGCCGGTGAAGATGTCGAAGCGGAGCGGTACTTTCGTGACCCTCGCCGACGTCGTGCGAGAGGTCGGCAAGGATGTGGTGCGGTTCACTATGCTGACCCGCAAGCCCGACGCACAGATGGAGTTCGACTTCGCCAAGGTGGTCGAGGCTTCGAAAGACAACCCGGTCTTCTACGTCCAGTATGCCAGCGCCCGGATCCACTCGACCTTGCGCAAGGCCGCGACCGAGGGTTTGTCCCCGGATGCGGCGGCGATCGACCGGCTTGGGCAGGAAGAGCTGGCACTGATCAAGCTTGCCGCGCAATTCCCGCGCGCGGTGGAGGCGGCCGCAACGGCGCGCGAGCCGCACCGGATCGCCTTTTTCCTCTATGATCTCGCAGCCGCATTCCACGCCTATTGGAACCTTGGCAACGACGCTTCGGACAAGCGTTTCATTATCCCCGGCGATCCCGGCCTCACCGGCGCTCGGCTTTTCCTCGCGACTCAGATCGGGTTAGTTATCCGTAACGGTCTTGCGCTATTGGGAGTCGAGGCCGTCGAGGAGATGTGACGATGAGTGGGGGCGAACGGGACGATTACGCTGCGGGCGATCAGCTAACGCTGGCAGACGACGACGAACGCCTTCCATGGCTCGAATCGGGTGACGAAGATTACGAGGACGAGGGCGTCGATACCGGACGCATCACTGGGTTCATCCTGCTTGCCTTGATTGCATTGGCCGCTTTCATCGGCGGAATCTGGTGGTTCGGGAACCGTGGTGCGAGCCCGGAAGTGGTCGCCGACGGAAGCACGATCGAGGCGCCCGACGGACCGTACAAGACCAGGCCGACCGATCCAGGCGGCAAGCAGTTCGAAGGCACCGGCAATCTTGCCCCCGCAGTTGGCGAGGGGCGCGATATCGAGGGACGGATAGCCGAAACCGCTCCCCCGGCGCCCTTGGAAGCGCCCCGGGCCAGCGGCACGCCTACGACAGCCGCGACGAGCGCGCCCGCGGCTGCGAGCGGCACAGTCGTCCAGGTTGGCGCATATTCGACGAAGGCCGACGCCGAAGAAGGTTGGCGAAGCCTGCAAGGCCAGACCGAGCACCTTAGCGGCGTCTCGCATCGCGTGGTCCAGGGTCAAGCCGATATCGGCACCGTTTTTCGCCTCCAGGCGACGCCGGGGGACAAGGCTGCGGCGAGCCGGCTCTGCACCGCGCTCAAGAGCGATGGAGTGGCCTGCCAGGTCAAGTAAGGCGCTCATTACCGCGGCTCGGGAGGGGATAGCGCGCGCCGTCCGCTTGCGGTGGGCATTCTTTCCTGCGAATCCTTGCCGATGACCCCGGCGATATTCGGCCTGTCCGGACTTACCCTGACCGACGACGAGCGGGCGTTTTTTCGCGAGAGCGATCCGGCGGGATACATCCTGTTCGGCCGCAACATCGACACGATGGAGCAGGTCCGCGCGCTGACCGACTCATTGCGGACCATTCACGGGCGCGACCACCTGCTCATCAGCATAGACCAGGAAGGGGGGCGCGTTGCCCGGATGCGCCCGCCGCATTTCACCGCCTTCCCCGCCGGCGCGGCGTTCGATGCCCTCTACGACATCGCGCCCAGTTCCGCGATCGCGGCAGCGCGCGCCAACGCGCAGGCGATGGGAATCGAGCTCGCCGAGGCGGGTATCACGGTCGATTACCACCCCCCGCTCGATGTGCGCCAGCCCGGCGCGCACGACGTAGTCGGCGACCGCGCATTCGGCAGTGAGCCGTTGCGCGTGGCGGCGCTGGGCCGGGCCACGCTCGAGGGGCTGCGCCTCGCAGGTGTGGCGGGATGCATCAAGCATATGCCCGGCCACGGTCGCTCGATGTGCGACACGCACAAGGAACTTCCGACCGTCACCGCGAGCGATGAGGAACTCGAAACCGACTTGGCGCCGTTCCGCGCGCTAAGCGATGCGCCGATCGGAATGACGGGGCATCTCGTATTCACCGCGTGGGATGCCGACCATCCGGCGACCCAGTCACCGACTGTGATCCGCGAGGTGATTCGCGGAAAGATCGGCTTCGACGGTCTCCTTCTGACGGATGATCTCGACATGGAGGCGCTGACCGGATCGGTGCCCGAGCGTGCCGAGGTGGCGCTAAGGGCAGGGTGTGACATGGCCTTGAATTGCTGGGCGAAGATGGATGACATGATCGGCATTGCCGAGCGGCTGCCGTCGATGTCGGGCGTAACTGCCGCCCGGCTTGAGCGTGCGCTCGCAGACACAGGCACCGCGCCGGAAGGCGACAAGACCGAGCTGCTCGCCACTCGCGATACCTTGCTGGCGATTGCCGGAGCGAACGCGTGAGCGAGGACGTCTTGGTCCTCGATTTCGGCGAACGCCCGGACGACGGCGACTGGGCCGGCCCCGGTGCCGCTCAGAGCGAGGACGCGGCGCTCTACCTCGAACTCGACAATTGGGAGGGCCCGCTCGACCTCCTGCTCGACCTCGCACGGCGGCAGAAAGTCGATCTAAAGGCAATCTCGATCCTCGCGCTGGTCGACCAGTATATCGCCTATATCGAACAGGCAGAGGCACTGAAGCTGGAGCTGGCGGCCGATTACCTGGTGATGGCAGCGTGGCTCGCCTATTTGAAATCGGCCCTGCTCCTGCCGAAAGACGAGCAGGAGGACCCGAGCCCCGAAGAACTCGCACTGCGTCTGCAACTGCGCCTCGCGCGGCTGGCGGCGATGCGCGAGGCGGCCGCGCGCCTCATGGGCCGCGACCGGCTGGGCCGCGACGTCTTCCGACGCGGTGCGCCCGAGGGTTTGCGGACCGACCGCAAGACGCTGTGGCAGTGCGACTGGTTTTCGCTGGTGCAGGCCTACGGACAGGTGAATGCGCGCACTGCGCCTGTGGTCCACATGGTCCGCGAGCGGCCTGTGATGACGCTCGAATCCGCGCTCGACCGCGTGTCTGCGATGCTCGGCGTTACGGTTGAATGGATGGAAATCCGCCAGTTTTTGCCGCCGCACGCCGAACCGCGGCTGCGCAAGTCGGCGCTTGCTTCCAGTTTCGTCGCCGCGCTCGAACTCGCGCGGTTGGGCAGGGCCGAACTCGCTCAGGACGAGGCGTTTGGCCCGTTGCGGCTGCGCCGGGTACCGGCATGAGCGAGCCGGGCGAACTCGAACGCGCACTTGAAGCGACCTTGTTCGCCGCCGAAGAGCCGATGACCGTCGCCGCGCTGGCCAGTCACCTTGGCGATGCCGCTGCGGGCGATGTTCGCGAAGCGCTGAGAATGCTTGCCGCGCACTACGATGGGCGCGGCGTGCACCTCGTCGAGCGCGGCGATCGCTGGCATTTCCAGACCGCGCCCGACCTCGCGCATGTGCTGCGCCGCGAGCGCGAAGCGGTGCGACGGCTCAGTCGCGCAGCGACCGAGGTACTTGCGATCGTCGCCTATCACGAGCCGGTCAGCCGCGCGGAGATCGAGGCGATTCGCGGGGTGCAGACTTCCTCCGGCACGCTCGACGTGCTGATGGAGGCGGGTTGGGTCCGCGTCGCCGGACGGCGCGAGGTGCCCGGGCGACCGGTGATCTACGCCACCACGCCCGACTTCCTTGATCATTTCGGCCTGGCCTCGCGCAAGGATCTGCCCGGGATCGACGAGCTCAAGGCCGCTGGATTGCTCGACCCGGTCGACGACGCATTTGAGTCGCTCACATCGGGCGAGGACGAGACGGATGATGCCGAGGCTGGCATTGAGGCGGCCGATCCACTAGATTAGCGCCCAAGGAGATTACCATGGGTTCGTTTTCCATCTGGCACTGGTTGATCGTGCTGCTCGTCGTGCTCGTACTGTTCGGCAAGGGCCGCGTGGGCGACATCATGGGGGAATTCGGCAAGGGCATCAAAAGCTTCAAGCAGGGCATGGGCGACGACGAGGAAGAGGCGAAGGCCAAGGCCGCCGCTGCAAAGCCCGTTCACAGCCTCGAAGGGCCGCACCACGATGCCAAGCCCGCCGCGGAAGCGACCAAGGAGCCGCATCCCGGCGCGGAACACCGCGACTGACCGGCGGTTAGCTGCGCGCGCGAAAGGCTGAGTCATGTTCGGAATAGACTGGCAGGAACTGCTGGTCATCGTGTTCGTCGCGGTGCTGGTGATCGGTCCCAAGGACCTGCCGAAGGCGATGCGCACCGCCGGTCGGTGGATCGGCAAGATCCGCCGCACTTCCAACCATTTCCGCTCGGGGATCGAGGCGATGATCCGCGAGGCCGAGCTTGAGGAAATGGAGAAGAAGTGGGCCGAGCAGAACGCCCAGATCATGGCGCAGGTGCCGCAGATTGACCTGTCCGACCACGAGATGAGGCCGCTGCCGAAGGCCGAGGGCACGTCTGACGCTGCCGCTGCCGAAGCGTCTTCCGAACCTTCGCCTTCGAGGGCGCCGCTCCCGGAAGAACAGCCTGAAGATACGCCGTCCGCCGACGACGAACCCCAGCTCCCCCTCAGGTAACGCTTCGCCGATGGCATTCCGCATATCCGACATCGACGAAACGCAGGCCCCGCTGCTCGACCACTTGATCGAGCTGCGCGCGCGGCTGCTTCGCGCTTTCGCGGCCCTGATGCTGGCGTTTTTCGTGTGCTTCTATTTCGCGCAGGACATCCTCGCGTTCCTCGTCCAGCCTCTGCTCGATGCGGGTCAGTCGAAGCTCATCTACACCAAGCTCTACGGACAGTTCTTCGTCGAGCTGAAGGTCGCGCTCTGGGCGGCTTTCTTCATCGCCTTTCCGGTCATCGCGAACCAGATCTGGGCGTTCATCGCGCCGGGTCTCTACGCGAAGGAGAAGAAGGCCTTCCTGCCTTTCCTGCTCGCGACACCGGTCCTTTTCATCGCCGGGGGCGCGCTCGCCTACTTCGTGGTCATGCCGACCGCGTTCCACTTCTTCCTCGGCTTCCAGGGGACGCAGGGCGGGGTGCAGATCGAGGCGCTGCCGAACAGCGAGGACTACCTCAGCCTCGTCATGCAATTCATCCTCGCGTTCGGCCTCGCCTTCCTGCTGCCGGTGCTGTTGCTACTTCTCAACACCGCAGGAATCGTCAGCCGCGCGCAACTCGTCGGGGCGCGGCGGTACATGATCGTCGGCGCGTTCATTGTCGCCGCAGTCGCGACTCCGCCCGACGTGATCAGCCAGATGATGCTCGCTGGCCCGCTGATCCTGCTGTTCGAAGGTGCGCTGCTGGTGATGTATTTCACCGAGAAAAAGGCGGCCAATGAGGCGGCGGAGATCGGTTCCGAAGCCGGTCAGGACACCGCACCTCCTGCTTGAGTTCTCCTCCCGAAGCAGGTGATCAGGTCGGATTGTCGGTTGTTCGGGTGCCGACGAGAACGGCGCGCGTGACCCCGCCATGCTTCCATGCCAGGTAGGTCAGGTAAGGCAGCAGAAAGCCTGCACCTCCGAAAAAGGCAACGATCGCCAGTGCAATCCCGGCGGGAGAGAACCGGTTGCGCCAAGCCGTCCAACTCGCCGAAAGTACCAGCATCATGGTGAAGTCGAGATTGAACTGGCCCGGCCAGGTCCAATCGGCCATGTCCCCGAAAAAGTAGGGAAACAGGTTGAGCCCGTAATCGGCGACGACTTTGCCGGTATAGAACGCCAGGGCGCCCCACATCACCATCAGGGCGAAGTAGAACGGCCGCACTTCAGCGCCCCTTCCATTTCCCTTCGCGTTTCTCGATGAAAGCGGCCATTCCCTCCGCCTTGTCCTCGCTCGCGGCTAGGATCTGGAAGATGCGGCGCTCGACGATCAGGCCCTGGTCGAGCGTCGTCTCGAAAGCGGCGTTGACCATTTCCTTGTTCGCGATTGCGGCCATCGGGGGCATTCCTGCGATCGTGGCGGCCGTCTTCAGCGCCTCGTCGAGCAAATCCCCGTGCGGAACGACGCGCGCGACGAGGCCGCTGCGCTCGGCTTCCTCGGCGTCCATCATTCGGCCGGTCAGGCACATTTCCATCGCCTTGGCCTTGCCGACCGCGCGGGTCAGCCGCTGGCTGCCGCCCATGCCCGGTGCGACCCCGAGCTTGATCTCGGGCTGGCCGAACTTCGCCTTTTCGGACGCAATGATGAAGTCCGCCATCATCGCAAGTTCGCACCCGCCTCCGAGCGCAAAGCCGTTCACCGCGGCTATCCAGGGTTTGCGCGTCGCTTTGACGAGATGGCTGGTCCACCGGGCGAAGAAATCGTCGAGGTAGAAATCGGCCGCGGGCTTGTCGGCCATTTCCTTGATGTCGGCACCGGCGGCGAAGGCCTTGTCGCCCGCACCGGTCAGGACCGCACAGCGTTGTCCTTCGTCGGCCTCGAACGCGGAAAAGACGGAAATCAGCTCTTCCAGCACTGTCGAATTCAGCGCGTTCAGCGCCTGCGGCCGGTTCAGGGTGATGAGGGTGACGGCGTCCCGCTGTTCGGCAGTGATGGTTTCGTAGGTCAAAGCGGCTTCCATTCCTCTTCCGGGGGTAGGGGGGCGAAAATGCTGTCGAGCAGGTCGTCGCTCACGCCCTCCGGCGTTGCCGGGTCCCACTTGGGATCGCCGGTCTTGTCGACGATCACCGCGCGGACCCCTTCCGCGAAATCGGGACGCAGCAGGACCCGGCTGGCGATGCGGTATTCCATCGCCATGTTGTCGGCAAAGTCGGTGAGATTCGAACTTTCTGCCAGCTGGCGCAGCGCGACCTTGCAGGTCTGCGGGCTCTTGGTGCCGAGCGTATCGCGCTCGGTCTGCGCCCAGGTGCTGTCATCCGCCTCGAGACTGGCGAGAATGTCTTCGTAGCGGTCGGACCGGAAATGCCGGGCGATCTTGTCGGCGTTCTCCTCGATCCGCGCCCTCGGCGGGGTGCCGGGCATCTCGGCGAGGATGCCGCCGATGCGCGCCGGTTTCTCGATGATTCGCGCCTTTGCCTCGGCGAGCATCTCGCTCGGCAGAAAGTGCGTCGCGATCCCGGCCCATAGGCATTCGGCACCGTCGAGCCGCGCGCCGGTGAGGGCGAGGAACTGGCCGAGCCGTCCCGGCAGGCGGGACAGGTGCCAGCCGCCGCCGACATCGGGAAACAGGCCGATCCCGGTTTCGGGCATGGCGAAGCGGGTATTCTCGGTCGCGACGCGGTACTTGCACGGGAGCGCAATGCCGACACCGCCACCCATCGTGATCCCGTCCATGAAGACCACGATCGGCTTCGGGTACGTCATCATCTGGTGATTGAGCTGGTATTCGTCGTGGAAGAATTTCCGGCCCGACACTCCGCCGTCGTTGAGCGCCGAATTGCGAAGCAGGTTGATGTCGCCGCCTGCACAGAAGCCGCGGCCTTCGGCATGGTCGAGGATCACAGCTTCGATTTCGTCGTCCCCGGCCCATTCGCTCAGCGCCGCGCTCATCGCGTGACACATGTCGAGCGTAAGCGCGTGAATGGCCCTGGGCCGGTTGAGCGAGATGTGACCGACCGCACCGTGGCGGTGGATGACGACTTCGTCTGTACTAACGGTCGAACTCATTGCCGCAGCATGTCCCTGCCGACGATCATTCGCATGACTTGATTGGTCCCTTCGAGGATCGAGTGTACGCGCAGATCGCGCCAGAAGCGCTCGATCGGATAGTCCTTGAGATAGCCGTAGCCACCGAACAGCTGCAGCGCATCGTTGACGATCTTGCTGCCGCTGTCGGTCGCTAGCCGTTTTGCCATCGCCGAAAAGCGGGTCTTGTCCGGCGCGTTCTCGGTGACCTTCGAAGCGGCGAGGTAGAGGAGGGCACGCGCCGCCTCCAGCTCGGTCGCCATGTCGGCAAGCATGAACTGGGTGTTCTGGAAATCGGCAATGGGCTGGCCGAACTGCTGGCGATCCTTGGTGTAGGCGACCGCCTCGTCGAGGCACCGCTGCGCCCCGCCGAGGCTGCACGCGCCGATGTTCAGCCGCCCGCCGTCGAGTCCCGCCATAGCGAAGCGGAACCCTTCGCCCTCGCCGCCGACGCGGTTGGCGACCGGCACGCGGCAGTCCTCGAATATCAGCTGCGCAGTCGGACTGGCGTTCCAGCCAAGCTTGTTTTCAGGGGCGCCGTGGCTGAGGCCGGGAGTGCCCTTTTCGACGACGAGGCAGGTGATGCCCTTGCTCTTGTCATCGGAAGTGCGAACCATCACGACGTAAATGTCGTTGAACCCGCTGCCCGAGATGAACTGCTTCGTGCCGTTGATGACGTAGTGATCGCCATCGAGCCTGGCCGTGGTCTTGAGCGCCGCCGCGTCCGAGCCCGAGCCCGGTTCGGTCAGGGCGTAACTGGCGATGTGCTCCATGCTGACGAGCCGGGGCAGGAACCTTGCCTTCACCTCGTCGCCGCCGAAGCGGTCGATCATCCACGAAGCCATGTTGTGGATCGAGATGTAGGCGCTGGTCGCGGGGCAGCCGTAGGCCATCGCTTCCATGATCAGCGCAGCCTCGAGCCGGCCCAGGTTGATGCCGCCGGATTCTTCCGAGACGTAGATCGACCCGAAGCCGAGCTCGCCCGCCGCCTGCACGACGTCGCGGGGGAAATGGTGATCCTCGTCCCACTGCGCGGCGAACGGGGTGATCCGGTCGGCGGTGAATTTCCTCGCCATGTCCTGGATGGCGAGCTGGTCGTCGGTAAGCTGGAACTGGCCTGTCATGCAGATGCCGTTAGCCGATGTGCTGCAGGGTTCAACCCGTGCCCGTGCCAGGGGCGCACCTGGAATAGGTGAAAGGCCCCGCCGAGCCAGGTTCGTCGCTGCCTTTTTCGCTGCGGGTCAGCGTGTTTCCGTCGACACTGAGCGTCTCCTCGCGGTTCCATGTCATGCCTTCACCGGTAAATGTGAAATCGGCCTTGATAGACGTGTCGCTGCGGTCCCTGATCGCCCCCAGTCGTCCCAGCGATTCGTAGAATTGCAGCGAGGTTGCGGTGATCCGCAGCAGTCCCTTGTTGTCGCCGCGCGTGCTGGTGCAGTCCGCCGGGACCATGCCCCAGTTGCCCTGAAGGGCGACCGGAATGCCGCCTTCCGGAATGCCCGAGGTATCGGTTGGCGACGGGGCGGGGGCAGCAGGCTCGGTAGCCATCGCTGTCGTGCCGTCGGCGGTCGCGGCACCGGGGTTCGCATCCCCCGCCGGCGCTGCCGGGTCCTGGCTGCACCCGACGAGCGCGATCGGCAGCGCGAATAGGATGAGACTGCGGCGCATGGTCATTCCTCTCGTATAGGGATTCGTCGAGGGCAACGGTTGGCCCCACGCGGGGGTCCACGACTGACCGAAAAAAATTGGGCGGCTCGCCACGGATGGAAAGCCGCCCAGTAAGAAGGTTTCCCTTCGGGTCGCGAATCCGTCGATAGCGGTTCGATGAGGGGTTGGGGATAGCCATCTTTATAGCTGCGTCATTTTCGAACGGCGCGGGACGTAATCCTGAAGATCCGCCGCGCGACGCGATGCCGATTGACCGTTCCTGTCGGTCCGCGCTAATGCGCGCCACCCGGGCCGCTTCGGCAGGCCCAGGCGGGTATGATGTAATGGTAGCCTGTCAGCTTCCCATGCTGAACGCGCGGGTTCGATTCCCGCTACCCGCTCC
>CAVUCI010000014.1:0-175705 GCA_963740025.1 uncultured Alphaproteobacteria bacterium | reverse complement strand
CTGCGTCGCGCACCACCCAGTCCTGAAGTGAACCGAGGTTTCGCTTACTGGCGAGACTCGCGCCGCAATCGGCGCAGTTCTGCGGGGTTCTCAGTTACCCAATTTTTCGCGGCTCATTCTATCGCTGATCTACCAGTGAGCTGAGAGGAATCTCTCAATTGATGACTGGATGACAACGTCGTTCGGCCTCCTGAGCCAAGTATAGTTCGGGCTTAACAGACAAGCGGCAGGCCGCTCGTGCCCCCCGGGTGGGCATGTCGATCAAACTCGCCGCAGCAGACCGACGATTCGGATCAGGAAGGCGGTCGACCAGCCGATCATGATAATTCCGTTGATTCCCTCGATCGCCGATACCAGCCGCCATTGTTGCGCCATTGCGTTGTCGTCGTATCCAATCGCACCGTATGTTATCGTCGAAAAATAGACCGCCTCGCGCAGTTCACCGATGGCGCCGATCAACAGGTAGAGCCCGGCGTAGGACCAGATCTCGACCCCGTGCAATCCGATCAGGGCGAGTATCGCCAGGAGCACAAAGGCGAGATCGCGCAGCGAGGAAGGATGCGTGTGCCCGGTTGTCTCCACACGGTGCTCAAGCTTCATGAACCGTGCGAGAAGAATAAGCCCGGCACCGTGTATGAGCACCGTCAAAGTCACCATCACGGTGGCGAGGCTGAGCTCCGCTAACACTGTTTTGCCCACAGATGGGAATCGCGCGCACGAGCAGTTCTCACGACGAGCATCCTGATCCCCTAATGCAGCATCCGGTATCGAGATAGCGTGGTCGAGCGCGACTTGAAATGAGGATAGATGGAATGGTCGCCGTCGACCTGCGTAAGGTTGCCCCCCTCAGGCGATGCGCCGGGCATGGTGAAAGCGCGCATAGCGGTTCAACAGGTCGTTGATCAGCTGATCCCGCGTGAAGCCGGTCACGTCGTGCGATTGGTCTCCTTCGGAGCTGTGGGCCATCGCCCGGTAATGCCGCGGTTCCTCTTCATGAGCCTTGCGGGTTTCCGCCCAAACGAAACTCGGCATCAGAAAAGGTCGATTGCGGATCGTATAGTGAAATGCGCCGCGTTCACCGTGTGGAACCGTCAGTTCCAGATGGTCGGGCTTCTCGACCACATTCGGCACGAAGCCACTCTCCTGCATTTGCTCTGCGACGGCCAGAAGGGCGGGGTGCGCCGTCTCGACGAGGAAGCGACTGATATCCTCCGGAGCGTAGTGGTGCATGATGGAGGTCAGGCGCTGCTGCCAGCCGAGCTCGGGAAGTGGCGCGGGGCCTTCCGCAAGGCTCAGATCGACCAAGGTGCCCATTCGCTCCATCTGGAGCGCGCGATAGAGGCCATAGCAGATGAAGATCATCACCACTGCGAAGGGAAGTGCGCTGGCGATCGCGGCAGTCTGGAGCGCCTGCAGCCCGCCCGCCACCAACAGGACGGCAGCGATGCCTCCGGCGCAAACGGCCCAGAAAATGCGCTGCCAGACCGGAGGGTTTTCTGCCGCGCCCGAGGTGATCATGTCGATTACGAGTGCCCCGGAGTCCGCCGAGGTGACGAAGAAGGTGATCACGAGCAACGTGGCGAGAAAGGACGTAATCGTGGAGAGGGGCAACTGTGCGAGCGTCGCGAACAATGCCACTGGCAGGTTGTCGTTTACGGTCCGCGCAATCGGAGCCAAGCCGCTCATATCGAGTGAAATGGCGGTGTTGCCGAAGACGGTCATCCAGAGAAACGTGAAGAGCACGGGGACCAGCAAGACGCCGGTGGTAAACTCGCGAATGGTTCTTCCGCGTGAAATGCGCGCGATGAACATTCCTACGAATGGCGACCAGGCGATCCACCAGCCCCAGTAGAACAACGTCCAGTCGCCAAGCCACGGGTTCGGCTCGTATGCGTACATGCGGAACGTCCGCTGCACGACTGCACCGAGGTAGGCGCCGATGTTCTGCACGAAGGCCTGCAGGAGAAACACGGTCGATCCGGCGACGAGCACGAATCCCAGCAGCAGCACCGCCAGCACGATGTTGAGCTCGGACAGGCGCTTCACCCCCTTGTCGAGACCAAGCACGACCGACATCGTCGCGAGACCGGTGATGACCGCGATCAACAGCAGCTGCACCGTAGTCGAAACCGGCAGTCCGAAAAGATAGCTGAAGCCCGCGTTTACCTGCAGCACGCCGAGACCGAGTGACGTCGCGACGCCGAACATGGTGCCCAACACGGCAAAGATATCGATCGCGTGTCCGATCGGCCCGTAAATGCGATTTCCGATGAGCGGGTAGATGGCGGAACGGATCGTCAGCGGCAAACCCCGGCGAAAAGAGAAATAGGCGAGCGCCAAGCCGACGACGATGTAGATTGCCCACGCATGCAGGCCCCAGTGGAAGAAGGTGAGCACCAGCGCCTGCTTTGCCGATTCGACGGTGCCCCCTTCGCCGATGGGCGGGTTCGAATAATGCTGGATCGGTTCGGCCACCCCGAAAAAGATCAAGCCGATGCCCATTCCCGCACTGAACAGCATCGCGAACCACGACAGGTAGCTGTATTCCGGTTCGCTCTCGTCCGGGCCGAGTTTTACGTCGCCGTGCCGGCTGACCATGAGGAAGATGACGAACATCAGGAATCCGGCGACGGAGGCGATATAGAACCACCCGAAGTCCTCGACAATGAACGCTTGCACCGAGTTCGAATGCGCGGCCTGCGGCTTCCGGAAACAGTGCGCCGACAAGCGCGAATGCCAAGATGAGCGCGGCGGAAGTGTAGAAGACCGGCGCATTGATCTCCAGGCGCAGGTTCCTTGGCGGAGCTGTCGTCTCGAAGACCGGATCGGACAAAATATTTCCCCCTGAAAGTGTTTGGCGCCCTCAAATGCAACGCACTGAGCCAGCGGTGGTTGCAACTCGCCTCAGACTGCGACCGCAGGATCAAGCCAATCTACAACCGAGTGCCGGCGAAGCACCTTACCCCTGGGTTGTCTCCTCCGGTTCCGGTGCGTTCGGGTCGAGCGCGGCGGCCATAGGGGTGGTCCGGGGCAGTATCTGGTAGGGCAATTGCAAATCTTCGGGAATGGGCGCGCGTCGTATCTGCCGCCAGACGCCAAACACGCATGCGCCGGCCGCGCAGATTGCGGTGAACGCGAAAAGACCTCCCGGTCCCCACAGCATCATGAGGATCCCGCCGCCCATCGGTCCCGCCGCGGCGCCGATCGAATATATCAGCACCAGCCCTCCGCTCGCGCCTACGCGCTGCTCGGCGGCCAGGTGGTCGTTGGTATGCGCCACGCAAAGCGGGTAAAGCGCGAAGGCGAGCCCGCCGAATGCCGCTCCGAAGAGCATCACGACCGGGCCGGTGCTGGCAATCAGGCTCAACGCCGCACCGACCGCCCCGGCTCCCGCAAAAGTCCCCACGATCACACGACGCCTGTCGATCCGGTCCGAAAGCCAGCCGATCGGCCACTGCAGCGCCACGCCTCCGGCAATCACCACGCTCATGAAAAGGGCGGTGTCGGACACTGAAAAACCCAATCTACGGGCATAAACCGCACCGAGGGCGTAGAAAGCGCCAAGGAGCAAACCGGTCGCGCCGACACCCACGATACCCAGTGGCGATGCGTGAAATAGCGCGCGAGACGATAGCGTTGCCTGTTCCGGGATCGGCGGACCCTCTAGCCGGGTCAGCGCGATCGGAAGAACCGAAAGCGAGATCAGCAAGGAAGAGACGATGAACGGCACCGAGGGATCCGCGTTCAGGTTCAGCAGGAACTGTCCGGCCGCCTGCCCCGCATAAAGCGCGATCATGTAGGCCGCCAGGATCGTCCCCCGGGTCGCGGAATCGGCTCGCGTGTTGAGCCAGCTTTCGAGACAGACGAAAACGCCGGCCACGCACAATCCGTCGAGCAATCGCAGTCCGGCCCAGAAAAGCGCGTTCTCGTACAGCGTGTAGGACAGGGTGCTTGCCGAGAGCAGGGAGACGGCGGCGGCGAACGTTCGAATGTGTCCGACCCGTCGGATGATCGGAAGGACTCGGAGCGATCCGATTGTCAGTCCCGCAAAATAGGCGGTGGCGACGAAACCGAGCGTAGGTGCGTTACTTCCACCAGCTTCGAGCCGCACCCCCACGAGGCTCGATACGAACCCGCTGCCCCCCATGAATATGAAGATGGCAAACAGCATGCTGCGAGCGGAGAGGACGGAGGCAAGCACATCGCACCAACAACGGCGATGCGGGGTGCGTTCCTGCCTCTCGGAGGCGGTAGTCCCAGGCGCGAGACTTCCGCCCGGTTGACCGTGCGCCGCCGTCCCGAATCTGCGCGCGCTCGGTGATCGACGGCTCAGGAAAGTGCGGTGGCGATCAGTTTGTCGATCTTGCGGCCGTCCATGTCGGCGACTTCGATTCGCCAGCCTTGGTCGGTGAAGCTCTCGCCTTCATCGGGCAGCTTCTTGAGGTGCCACAGGACATACCCAGCAACGGTCGCGAATTCGTGGTCTTCGGGTAGATCGATGCCGAGCCGATCGGCCAGTTCGTCGACCTGCAGCGCTCCCGACACGAGCAACGACCCATCTTCGCGCTCGACGATCGCAGGGGCTTCGCCAAGGTCGCTGTCGGAGGCGAAGTTGCCGACGATCGCGGTCAGCAGGTCGACGGGGGTGACGATCCCCTCGAGGTGACCGTATTCGTCGTGCACCATCGCCATCGCGATCTCGGCTTGCTGCAGCGTGCGCAGGGCGTCCATCGCGTCGAGCTGATCGGGGATCACCTCGGGCTTCTTCATCATGGTGGCAAGGTCGACCGGTCTTCCGGCGAGCAGTCGGCCGAGTACCTCGCGAACCTTCACGACGCCCAGCACTTTGTCCGGAGAGCCTTCGGCCACCGGAAGCAGCGAGTGGGGGCTCGCATCTATCCTCGCGCGCAGCTCCACCTCGGGGGCGTTGAGGTCCAACCAGTCGAGTTCGGTCCGCGGGGTCATCAATGCACGGACAGGTCGCTCGGCGAGCTTGACCACGCCGGCAAGGATCTCGCTCTGACCCGCCTCGATCACCCCGGAGTGGGTCGCCTCCGCGAAGATCATGTGCAGTTCCTCGGCGGTTACGGCGCCGTGCGAGCCCGGCCTGACCCCGAGCAGCCGGATCAGGAGGCTCGAACTCCGGTCCAGCAGCCAGACGAGCGGGGCGGCGATCTGCGCGAGCAGCGCCATTGGCCTGCTGGCGATGAGCGCGATCGGAACCGCTGCGCGGAGGGCGATCTGCTTGGGGACCAGCTCTCCGACCACCAGCGTAGCATATGTCGTCAGTCCGATGACGACCGCGAACCCGACTTCCGCGGCATATGTTGCCGGCACGCCGAGCAGCTCGAGCCGCTCTCCCACCGGCCCGCCGAGGCTGGCACCGGAATAAGCGCCCGCGATGATGCCCACCAAGGTGATGCCGATCTGCACGGTCGAGAGGAACTTGCCCGGATCGGCTGCCAGCGCAATTGCGGTCTTAGCAGCGCTGCTGCCGCGATCGGCGGCGCCGCGCAGGCGCGCCGGCTTGGCCGAGACGATCGCCAGTTCGCTCATCGCGAACAGGCCGTTCAGCACGATCAGCCCGGCGATGATCAGCAGGTCGGTCCAGGGAAACGGGGTCACGCGGGCCAGCGCTAGCATATTTGTGCAATCGCGCCAGCGGGAACGGCGCGCGACATGGGACGTTTCATGGGCCGAGGCGCTGGGTTGGGCGCGCCCGCTTTCAAGCGTGCGTCCTCCCGATGCATGCGCCGAACGAAAACAGGAAAAGGGGTATACCCATGCAGATTTCGCGCAAGATCACCGCAGGCTTCGCCGCACTGTCATTGCTGACCGTGTCGGCTTGTGTCACCGATCCGAATACCGGCGAGAAGAAGATTTCCCGTACCGCCATCGGTGGAGTCGGAGGTGCGGCCGCGGGCGCGCTGCTCGGCGGGCTGATCGGCGGCAAGACCGGGCGGATCGTCGGTGCGGTCGGTGGCGGCGCGATCGGCGGCGTCGTTGGCTACAAGATGGACCAGCAGATCAAGGAACTGAAAGACCAGACCGCCGGCTCGGGCGTCGACGTGAGCGAAGTCGACGGCGGCCAGGCGATCCTCGTCAACCTGCCTGACGGCGTGACCTTCGCCACCGGCAGCTCTTCGATCAGCCCCGGCTTCCAATCCCTGCTCGACCGGGTCGCCAACAGTCTCACGCAGTATCCGAACAGCCTCGTCGACGTGTACGGCTACACCGACACCGTCGGCTCGACTTCTTCGAACCAGCGGCTGTCGGAACAGCGCGCGCAGGCCGTTGCCAATTACCTTATCAGCCGCGGCGTAAGCTCTGCCCGTATCCGCTGGATGGGCTTTGGCGAAATCGAACCTGAAGGTGGCCACGGGTGACAACGTCAATGAGCCCATGAATCGCCGGGTCGAGATCAAGATCGTCCCGCTGACCGACGCTGAAATCCGCGCCGCCCAGAGCTGATCCGCTACCTTTGTGGTCGCACACGAAAGGCCGGTCTTCCGAAAGGGAGGCCGGTCTTTTGCTGTGACGGATCACGCAGGGCAGTCGTCGGTCCGCCGGTTCGTAATCCTGCATCCACGCAGGTGCGCGGGAATTTTCTGCTCTTCGTCCTTGCGGATATTCGATACCCCGGAAGATCGGGAAGGTTCAGGGGTTTCTGCGGGCTGGGCGGCGGTGGTCGAGGGCGGGGGAGATCGGTTCCCGTCGGGGCCATCCTGCGGGTCGCCTGCGGATTGTCCGATAGCGAACAGTATCGCGGAAGCTAAAAGCAACTGGGGCGAAGTCATGCACACATCTCCTGCGGAGCGGCGTTCGCGAACGAACGACCTGGCTGTGCGACCCGCCTTTCCCGTAGGAAAGCTCGCGTGCCTGTCATTGTCTGCCTCCTGACGGAGAATGCAAGTCGGCTGCGAAGGCTTAGCCGGCGATCCGATCCGCGCGATCCGCCAGTCTTTCGACGGCCGCTCCGTGTATCCCCGGCGCGCTGATCAGCAGTCCAAAGGCGCGGGGATCGCGCTTGTTGTAGGCGAGCGGTCGGCCGAAGGCATCGGTGGTTTCCGCCCCGGCTTCGCGTGCGATCAGCGCGGCGGCGCCGATGTCCCATTCCCACCCCCAGCGCAGCGTGGCGAGGAGATCCGCTTCGTCGGCTGCGACCATCGCTGCGCGCAGAGCGATCGAATTGGGCTTTTCGACCGGCAGCAAGTCGCGGTCTTCCCTGGGCAATGCATCGGTCGGTACGCGCGCCCCGGCGAAGTCCTTGCGCCGCGAGGCGACCAGGCGCTCGCCGTTTCGCTGCGATCCTTTTCCGGCAATGGCCTGCCAGAACTCGCCGCGCGCGGGGGCGGAGAGAAAACCGACGAGCGGTCGCCCGCCGCTGATCAGCGCGACCGAAACCGCCCAGCCGGTGCGCCCCCGGATGAAGTCGCGCGTGCCGTCGACTGGATCGACCAACCAGATGAGATCCTTGTCGAGCCGCGAGGGATCATCGACCGTCTCCTCGCTGAGCCAGCCTGCGGCCGGCAGCAGCGCGCGGAGCTCGCGCTTGAGGAAGGCGTCCACCGCCAGATCGGCTTCGCAGACCGGATTGCCGGGAGACTTGTCCCACGAATCGAGCGCATGACCCGCACCCGGCCACATCGCATGCGCGATCCGGCCAGCCTCGCGGACGACGCCCTCAAGGCGCGCGGCGTCTATCATGCGGCACAAACCATCTTTGCCGCCTTGGCGGGGGCGCTCGCCCTTTTCAAGCACGCCGATACATGCTTAGGCCGCGCGCAAATCCCCGTCCCCTCGGAAGGCTGCGAACACTGCGATGAACATCCACGAATACCAGGCCAAGGAACTCCTCGCCAAGCACGGCATCCCCGTCCCCACCGGCTATCCCGCACTCTCCGTCGAAGAAGCGGTCGAAGCCGCGAGGAAGCTTCCCGGGCCGCTCTACGTCGTCAAGGCGCAGATCCATGCGGGCGGGCGCGGCAAGGGCACCTTCGCCGAGTTGCCCGCGGGCTCGAAGGGCGGCGTTCGCCTTGCCAAGTCGCTCGACGAAGTGGAGGCCAACGCGAAGGAGATGCTGGGCAACACGCTGGTGACGGTCCAGACCGGCGCCGCGGGCAAGCAGGTCAATCGTCTCTACGTGACAGACGGCGTCGGCATCGCGAAGGAATACTACCTTTCGCTGCTGGTCGATCGCGCCACCGGACGCGTTGCCTTTGTCGTCTCGACCGAAGGCGGGATGGACATCGAGGCGGTCGCCCACGACACGCCGGAAAAGATCACCACCTTCACGATCGATCCGGCGCAGGGCTTCCAGCCGCACCACGGCCGCGCAGTGGCCTTCGCGCTGAAGCTGACCGGCGACCTCAACAAGCAGGCGCAGAAGCTTGCCCGCCAGCTTTACGATGCCTTCATGGCGACCGACTGCTCGATGCTCGAGATCAACCCGCTGGTACAGTCGGAAGACGGCAAGCTGCTGGTGCTCGACGCCAAGATGAGCTTCGATTCGAACGCGCTCTACCGCCATCCCGAAATCGAAGCGCTGCGCGACGAGACCGAGGAAGACCCGGCGGAGGTCGAGGCGTCGAAGTACGATCTTGCGTACATCAAGCTCGACGGAAACATCGGCTGCATGGTCAATGGCGCAGGACTCGCCATGGCGACGATGGACATCATCAAGCTCAACGGCGCCTTCCCGGCCAACTTCCTCGACGTCGGTGGCGGCGCCTCGAAGGAAAAGGTCACCGCGGCGTTCAAGATCATCCTCAAGGATCCGGCGGTCGAGGGCATCCTCGTCAACATCTTCGGCGGTATCATGAAGTGCGACATCATCGCAGAGGGCATCGTGGCCGCGGCGAAGGAAGTGAACCTTTCGGTCCCGCTGGTCGTTCGGCTCGAGGGGACGAATGTCGAGAAGGGCAAGGAGATCCTCGCCAATTCGGGGCTGCCGATCGTCGCGGCAGACGACCTCGGCGATGCCGCGCGCAAGATCGTCGCGGAGGTCAAACAGGCGGCCTGATCAGGTTGACGCTTACGTAAAGGTTATCTAGATGGCGCAGCAACAGCGCTGAAACGAAGGAATGGACGCCATGAAGATCCTCGTCCCCGTCAAGCGGGTGATCGACTACAACGTGAAGCCGCGGGTCAAGGCTGACGGCTCCGGGGTCGATCTCGCCAACGTCAAGATGAGCATGAACCCGTTCGACGAGATCGCGGTCGAGGAAGCGCTGCGGCTGAAGGAAAAGGGTGCGGCAGACGAAGTCGTGGTGGTGAGCATCGGTCCTGCAAAGGCGACCGAGACGCTGCGCACCGGACTTGCCATGGGCGCCGACCGCGCAATCCTGGTGCAGGTCGACGACGATGTGGACGTCGAGCCGCTGGCCGTCGCCAAGATCCTGAAAGCGATCGCCGACGAGGAAAAACCGGGTCTGGTGATGCTCGGCAAGCAGGCGATCAGCGACGATTCGAACCAGACCGGCCAGATGCTTGCAGCCCTGATGGACCGGCCGCAAGGTACGTTCGCCAACACCGTCGAGGTCGAGGGCGATCACGTGACCGTAAAGCGCGAAATCGACGGCGGTCTCGAGACGGTGAAACTGGCGATGCCGGCGATCGTCACGACCGACCTGCGCCTGAACGAACCGCGCTACGCCTCGCTGCCGAACATCATGAAGGCGAAGTCGAAGCCGCTCGATACCAAGTCGCCCGCCGATTACGGCGTCGACATCGCACCGCGCCTGAAGACGGTGAAGGTCAGCGAGCCGCCGGTTCGCCGGGCGGGGGTGAAGGTCGCCGACGTCGACGAACTGGTCGCCAAGCTCAAGTCGATGGGCATCGCCTGAGCGCCCCCGGAACGGATAAAGGAATAGACGCAATGAAGACTCTCGTTCTGGTCGAACACGACAACGCCAGCGTGAAGGACGCGACGCTCGCGACCGTCACCGCGGCCTCCAGGCTGGGCGAAGTGCATCTGCTCGTCGCGGGCAAGGATTGCGGCGCGGTGGCCGATGCCGCTGCGAAGATCGCCGGCGTGGACAAGGTTCACGTGGCCGATGACGCGGCCTACGAACACCAGTTGCCAGAGAACGTCGCGCCACTCGTCGCCGGCCTCATGGACGATCACGACGCGTTCCTTGCGCCGGCGACCACCACCGGCAAGAATATCGCCCCGCGCGTGGCCGCGCTTCTCGACGTGATGCAGATTTCCGAGATCGTCGGGATCGAGGGCGACAAGACCTTCACCCGGCCGATCTACGCCGGCAATGCGATCGCCACCGTGGAATCGAGCGATCCCAAGCTCGTGATCACCGTCCGGGGCACCGCGTTCGACAAGGCCGCGGCCGAGGGTGGCAGCGGTACGGTCGAGGCGGTCTCGGGCCCTGGCGATGCCGGCACGAGCACCTTCGTCGGCAGCGAACTCGCCAAGAGCGAGCGCCCCGAACTGACCAGCGCCAAGGTCATCGTTTCGGGCGGGCGCGCACTGAAGGACGCGGACACGTTCCAGGAATACATCATGCCGCTTGCAGACAAGCTCGGGGCGGGCGTGGGCGCCAGCCGTGCGGCGGTCGATGCGGGCTATGTGCCCAATGACTACCAGGTCGGCCAGACCGGCAAGATCGTGGCGCCGGAAGTCTACATCGCGATCGGCATCTCGGGCGCGATCCAGCACCTTGCCGGCATGAAGGATTCCAAGACCATCATCGCCATCAACAAGGACGAGGACGCGCCGATCTTCCAGGTCGCGGACATCGGCCTCGTTGCGGACCTGTTCAAGGCAGTGCCGGAATTGACCGAAAAGCTTTAAGCGAGGCGGATGCGAATATCCTCCAGCGATCCTGGTGCCGGATAGGGGCAGATTTTCCACGCAATTCGTGTTCCGGCAGTCTTGTTTGTCATTCGCGGGGTTAGGCTGTACCGACCTTATCTTTGGATAAGGGTTCGCAGCCAATGAACATGGAAGGCCAGATCCGGCACACGCCGGTGGACGGCGATCGCCGGGGTGACGCGGAAGCCAAGGATGCATTGCGCAGCTTCGGCAAGCGATTGAAATGGCTGCGCCAGCGACGTGGAATGTCGATGGCGCAGTTCGCCGGGAAAGTCGGCGTGTCCAAGGTCACGGTGTGGAACTGGGAACATGGCAAATCACGCCCGCGCGATGCGGCGATGATGGCGGCTGCGAATGCGCTCGGCGTCGCTCCCAGCCAATTCGTAATGGGGGCCTCTTTCGGCAACGACGCGGACGAGGCAACCAGCCTCAGTTCGCTCGTCGAACAGTACCGGCGCGACATTGCCTCAATCGCGGGCGTGTCGATCGATTCGGTCCAGATCAAGGTATCATTCGGCTGATCCGGCTCCGGCGGTGTGAACCCGCCGAAAGAGTTGCACCGCCTCGTCTTCGCCGAAAGTCGCTGCGCGGGTCGGTTCGAAGCCGAGCTTTCGTGCAAGCGATATCGAGGGAGCATTGTCCGGGTGGATCATGCACACCACCTTTCGCGGCCCATGAACCTCGTCGAACCAGGCGAGGGCTGCCGACATCGCTTCATGGGCGAATCCCTGTCGGCCGTGATCGGGGCCAAGTATCCAGCCCGCTTCGGGCTTGTCGTCGAAGTCGGTGCCCAGCCCGCGGTAGGAGTGGAACACACCGCAGTTGCCGAGAATGTCGGTCCGACCTTTCAGACGGAGCATGAAAACGCCGTAGCCGAACAGGAACCAGCTTCCGGCGTTACGCTGGAAGCGCGTGAAACTGTCAGCGCGATCACCGTGCCCGCCAAGAAATCGTCGTGTCCGGGGATCGTTGGCGATCGCCGAGATGGCAGGTTCGTCCGCCGCGACCGGCTGCCACAGTTCGAGCCGGTCGGTCGTCAGGACGGGTTTCCTCAAAACACCGCGTCCAGCGCGTGGATCGTCACCCCTACCAGGCCGCCGACGATCGTGCCGTTCATGCGGATGAACTGCAGATCGCGACCGACCGCGCTCTCGATGCGGTCAGTCACCGTGCCGGCGTCCCACCGGCGCACTGTTTCGGAGACGAGACGGACGATCTGACCGCCATAGCGCTGCGCCACCCCGACCGCCGTGCGCCGGGCGAGGCGATTGACCTGCAGTTGCAGCCGCGGATCGCTCGCCAGTGAGGCGCCGAGTTCGGTCAGGCTCTCTGTGAGCAGGCCGGGCAGGCCGCCACCCGGCTCGCGCGCGGTCCGGATCAGCGATTCTCGCAGTCGTTCCCACACCCCCAGCCACCACTTCGCGACCGCCGGATTGTCGAGCAGGTCGTTCTTGGCCTTTTCGACCTTCGCACGGGTATCGGGATCGTGGAGCAGATCGTTCGCTAGCTTCTCGAGACCTTCGTTGAGCTTGCCCCGCAAGGGATGTTCGGGATCGACCAGAACCTCGGCCAGCAGTTTGTAGAGCCCGTCCAGCACAGAGTTCGCCAGCCGCTCGTCCAGACCGGTCCAGCGCACGAGACCGTTGGCCTTTTCGTGGATCATCGTGCGGATCAGGTCTTCGTTGTCCTCGATCGTCAGTCCGGCCCAGCGGATCGCCGAATCGATAAGCGGGAGATGGCGTTTGTCGGCGATCGCGGCGGTGAGCATCTGGCCGAGCAGGGGCGCGACCTCGACCTTGGCGGCCAGCGCCTTAAGCCCGCCACGCACTTGCGTTCCGAGCCGCTCGGGGTCGAGCGATTCGAGGAATTCGGCGGCCAGCTCGCCTGCGCCGGCCCGCAGCCGAGCACCGGTTTCGCCCTGCGAGGGGGCGGCGAGATAATCGCCAACCGCCTTGGCAAGGTTCATGTCGCGCATCCGCCGGGCAACCACTGCGGGGGTGAGGAAGTTGTCCTGCAGGAATGCCGCCATCGTGTCGGCAATGCGGTCCTTGTTTTCCGGGATGATCGCGGTGTGCGGAATCGGCAGGCCGAGCGGGCGGCGGAACAGCGCGGTCACCGCGAACCAGTCGGCCAGCCCGCCGACCATCGCCGCCTCGGCGAATGCCCGTACGTATCCGAACGCAGGGTTGAGGCCGAGGTATTGCCCGGTGACGACGTAGAGACCGGCCATCGCCACCAGCAGCCCGGTGGCGGTACGCCGCATCGTGCGTGCGCGATCGGTCGATAAATGGGTGCCCCCCATGCGCTGCCAACGCGCGAGGGGGCGCGGGGTTTCGCCGGTCACTCGGCCGGAAGGCTTTCCGGAGGTGTAGCTCCGGGGCGTCGCGGTACGACAACCTTGTCGTCACCGGGACGGAAGGTGAGGAACCGCTCGCGCAGCCACGGCCCGGCGCGCTTCTCGAATCCGTCGGCAAGGCTGAATCCGGCCGGGATCAGCACCAACGTCAGAACGGTAGACAGCATCAGGCCGCCGATCACCACCATGCCCATCGGCGCGCGCCATGCGCCGTCGCCCGACAGCGAGAGCGCGGTCGGAACCATGCCCGCGACCATCGCGACGGTCGTCATCACGATCGGCTGCGCGCGCTTGTGCCCCGCATCCAGGATCGCCTCGCGCTTGGGTACGCCGTGCTCCATTTCCTCGATCGCGAAGTCGATCAACAGGATCGAATTCTTGGCGACGATGCCGAGCAGCATGAGGATGCCGATGTAGACAGGCATCGAGATCGGGACCGGCTGGCCATCCCTGACCATGCCGAATATCCACAATCCTATGAGCCCCCCGAGCGGCGCGAGCAGCAGCGAGGTCATGTTCACGAGCGGCGAAATGAAACGCCGGTAGAGCAGCACGAGCACCGCGAATACGAGGAACACCCCGCTGACCACCGCGACGATGAACGACTGGATAACCTCCGCCTGGCGCTTGTCCTGGCCGACCGGCTCGCTGCTGACGCCTTGCGGCAGGTTTTCCATGATGGGCAGCTTACGCACCTTGGTCATCACCGGACCGGACACCGCATCGGGTCCAAGGTCGGCACCGACGACGACGCGACGCGATTGGTTGTAGCGCTGGATCTGCGTGGGACCCGCGCCAAAGCTGATCTCCGCGACCCGGCTCAGGGGTACGGAGCCTCCGGTCGCGGTCTGCACCGGGAGGTTCTCGATCGTGGACAAGTCCTGGCGTGAACTGCGCGGCAAGATCACGCGGATCGGTATCTGCCGGTCCGAAAGCGAGAACTTGGCTGAATTCTGGTCGATCTCGCCGAGCGTGGCGATGCGAATCGCCTGGCTGAGCGCCGCAGTCGTGACGCCGAGAGACGCGGCAAGGTCCATGCGCGGACGGATGATCAATTCCGGACGCTGGAGGTCCGCCGCAATGCGCGGGGCGACCACGCCTTCGACGCCGCGCATCTGTTCGACGAGCGTCTGCGCGGTCCTCTCGAGGACAGCAGGATCGCTGCCGGAAAGCATCACCGACAGCGCGCGGCCGCTTCCGCCACCGCCGCCGTCGCCACCCTGGAAGTTGATCTGCGCATCGGGAATCTTCTGGAGTTCGGGCGTCAGGCGCTTTTCGAAATCGGCGGTCTTCGTATCGCGTTCGCTGGCCGGCTTCAGCGCGACGTACAGCATCGCGGAACCTTCGCGTACCGATTCGAGCACGCGCAAAACCTCGGGCTGGCGCTCGAGCAGGCGCGAGGCGCGATCGGCGACGGTGCCGGTCTGTTCGAGCGTGGTGCCCGGCACCATCTGCAGCGAGATCGCGGTCGTGTCGTCGTTTTCCTCGGGCTGGAACTGGGCCGGCATCATGACGAACATCGCGATCGTTGCGATAAACGCCACGAAACCTAGGCAGAACGCGAAAAACCTGTGGTCGCGCGCGCGGGCGAGGAAGCGCTTGCCGGAAAAGCGGGTGCGCCGGGTCCAGCCGTTCGCATCGAAGCCGCGGACGCGGCCGTAAAGCAGGCCGACGATGAACGTCACCAGCCAGCCGACCAGGAAGCCAGGGATGAACCCACCGAAGAACCCGCTCAGTGTAAGCCCGAAGGCCGATGGAGGCTCGGCCAGCGGATCGACCGGCGTATTTGATGCCTGAATGATGGAATACGCCATCAGGACCACGCCCAGCACGATAGCTGGCAGATAGTAGGCAAAGCGAGCGGGAGCATGGGTCACCTTCGCCCGCATCTCGTGGCTCTTGCGCGCGTCGAGCGTCCAGTTGAGCACGCGCATGTAGAAGTCCATCGCGGGCCCCTCTCCGTGCGACGCTTCGCCATGCGAGCGCAGGAAATAGGCAGCGATCATGGGTGTGATCATCCGCGCGACCGCCAGGCTGCACAGCACGGCGACGACGACCGTAAGGCCGAAAGGTTTGAAGAATTCTCCCGGGATACCCGGCATCAGGCCTACGGGCAGGAACACCGCGACAATCGAGAATGTCGTGGCGACCACCGCGAGGCCAATTTCGTCGGCCGCGTCGATACTCGCCTGGTAGGCGGATTTGCCCATGCGCATGTGGCGCACGATGTTCTCGATCTCGACGATCGCATCGTCGACCAGGACCCCCGCGACGAGACCGAGCGCGAGCAGCGAGAGCGTGTTCAGGTTGAAGCCCAGCAGGTCCATGAACCAGAACGTCGGGATCGCCGAAAGCGGGATTGCGATCGCGCTGATGATCGTCGCGCGCCAGTCGCGCAGGAAGAAGAACACCACGACGATGGCGAGAATCGCACCCTCGATCATCGCCGCCATAGAGCTTTCGTACTGGCCTTTCGTGTAGTCGACGGGGGTGAAGAGGCTGGTGAAGCGCACGCGCGGGTTCTCAGCCTGGATCTTGTCGAGCACGCGCACGGCGTCGTCGTAGACCGACACGTCGGACATGCCGCGCGCTCGCTCGAGCGAGAAGGTGACGACCTCGCGCCCGTTGAGCTTGGAAAAGCTCGTCCGCTCGGAATAGCTGTCGGAAACGTCGGCTACGTCGGACAGCTTGACCGTGCGTCCGCCGCCGAGGTTGATCTGGGTCTGACCGAGATCATAGGCCCCTTTCGCATTGCCGAGCACGCGGACCGACTGGCGGGAGCCGGCGATCTCGGTCTGGCCACCTGCCGCGTTGATATTGGTTTGGCGCAGCACGTTGTTGATGTCGCGCGCGGTCACCCCGAGGGCCTGCATTCGCGCCGGGTCCACGACCACGCGGATCTGGCGGTCGACCCCGCCGCCGCGGCTGACCTTGGCCATGCCCTCGACCGAAAGCAGCTGTCGGCTGACGGTATCGTCGATGAACCAGCTGAGCTGCTCAAGCGTCATGTCGTCGGCGCTCACCGCGAAATAGCCGAGCAGGCTTCCGCCGTTGATCTCGACCTTGCGGACCTGCGGTTCGAGGATGCCGTCGGGCAGATCGCTGCGGATCTGGTCGACCGCATTCTTGACCTCTGCCACCGCATCGTTTGAATCGGTGCCGACGGTGAAGAACACGAAGGTATTCGAATTGCCTTCGGACGCGGTTGAAGAGATTTCCTCGACCCCGTTGATCGAGCGCACCGCGCCTTCGATCTTCTGGGTGATCTGCGTTTCGACCTCGGTGGGCGCCGCGCCGGGCTGGCTGACGTTGATGGTCACCGCAGGAAAGTCGACTTCCGGGAAGTTGATCACCGTCATCCGATTAAACGCGACGAGACCCGCGATCAGCAATCCTGCGAACAGGATGATCGGGATCACCGGGTTGCGGATCGACCAGGCGGAAATGTTGCGCAGGTTCATGAGTTGCGCCTCAGCGGCCAGCCGTGGGCTTGACCTTGTCCCCTTCGGTGAGGAAGCCGCCGGCGCGCAGCACGATCCGCTCGTTGCCGGACAGTCCTTGAGTCACCGCAATGCCGTCGGCCGTGACGAGGCCGGTCTTGATCGGGCGGCGGACGACCTTGTCGTCCTTGCCGACGATCAGGACGAACGTGCCCTTGTCGTCGCTCTGGATGGCCGATTCGGGTAGCTTGGGAGCCACCAGCGTGCCGCTCGAGATTTCGGCGCTGGCAAAACCGCCCGGGCGCAGTTCGGGCGCGTAGGCGAGGGCGATCCGCGCCTCGCCCTGACGCGACTGCTGATCGATCGTCGGGCTGATCTGCCAGACCTGGCCGGTGAACGACTTGTCGCTCGATACCGGGGTCACCACGGCGGAGGTGCCGACCGAAAGGTTTGCGAGGTCTTCCTCGCTCAACAGGGCGCGCAGCTCCATTTCGCCATCCTTGGCGATGGTGAACAGGGATCCGCCGCCGGCGCCCACGGTCTGGCCCGGCTCGACCGAGCGGGTCAGTACCAGGCCCGAGGTGGGCGCGTAGATGTTGAGGCGCGCGGTCCGGGCCTGCAGTTCGCCGAGCGTGGCCTTGGCCACTCCCACGCGGGCGCGGGCCGCATCGCGGGTCGCGGTCAGCCGGTCGACGTCTGCCTGCGAAATGAAGCCGCGGTCGACCAGCTTGAGCGCCCGGTCGAGATTGGCCTGCGCCAGGTTCAGATCGGACTGCGCGACACCGATCTGCGCGCGCGCCCCTTCGATTTGCTGGTTCTGGACCGAACGGTCGATCGAAACGAGCACCTGCCCCTGCCGCACCCAATCGCCTTCGTCGGCGGCGACCGAGACTACGCGGCCACCTTCGCCGACCGAGCCAACGGGTATCTCGCGCCGGGCGGCCAGAGTGCCGTTCGCGTTGATCGTCCCTTCGATCGTGGTCTGGCCTGGTGTGATGACGGTCACCACGGGCACGAGCGAGCCGTCGTCCGCGGGAATCGCCTCGTCGGAACCCTTCGCATAGATATAGAGGGCAACGATCAGCGCGAAAGCCGCAGCCACCCCCCAGATCGCCAACCGTCGACGACGCGTCGCACCCTCGCCGGAATCGTCCAGCGTGTGCACGGCTTCGTCGTCCGGTACGACGGTAGTTTCGTAATTCATTCGATCCTGCCCTGACGAGCCCGCAAGTGTATTACACTGATAGGGCACCACGCGCAAGCGCGTCAGGACGCCATAGACGTGCCCCGGCGGGAGGGCAATTGCGGGCTCGACCGGGGACTTGTCCTGTCCGACGAGCGTCTCGCGCACATCGGAACGGCGCCAGGACCGTCAGCGCCGCACCCGCCAGACCTGCCACCCGTCGTTATCGCGGGCCGGCACCGGTGACAGCCAGCCCGGCGCCTTGCCCTCCAGCAGACGAGCGGCGAGACCCTGCGGGGCCTTGCTGGAGTAGACGTACGGCTCGCCCACCGAAGGGCACAGCGCGACATAATCGACGTTCTCGCGCAGCACGATCGCGCGGGCGGTGTCTTCATCGCCGATGAAGGCGCGGATGACGGTCGCCATCTTCGGTGCGCGATGATGGCCGGTGGCGAGTACGGACTGATGTGTGTCGCGCAGCACTGCGGGGGCGACGTCGAACGGCACCAGCGCCATGCCTTGGGGGAGCGCGGCGAGCGTGGCCGGATAGCTGGAAATTCCGCACTCGCCGGCGGCAGGTGCGACGCGCACCTGGGTCTGGCCGGCGCGTCCGGGCACCGCGCTGACCAGCAGCAATGCGGGAGCGGCGGGCATGAGCGCAAGGAAAACACCGCCGTAGACCATTGCCCGCTTCATCGGTCGCTGGCGATGACGGACTCCGCGCAGCCATTCGCGCAGTTGCCAGCTGAGTGGCAGCATCGACAAGGCTCCCGACACTGCGCCGGCGCGTGCGACGAAGATGGTGAGGACGAAGACCGAGGCGAGGAGCACCGCATATTCTGTCCACCAGCGCCGCGCCCATGACGACGACCGCCCTGCGAGGCGAACGGTCGCAACAAGCGCGATGACGGGCGGAATCAGGACCTGCAACATCGACGACAGCGTCTGGTGCCAGATCGGCATGCCTTCGAGGACGTTGTCGTACCACATCGTTCGCGAGAGCGGATCGAGCGCGACGAAAGCGCCGTTCGTGCATGCGGGGGCGACTTGCGCGACAATCGCGAGCGCGCCGCCCGCGGCTATTGCGTACCCTCCGAACACGACGGTGCGAGGACGCGGCTCGAGTGAGGAGGTGGCGGTGAGGACCACGGCGCCCCAGGCGAAAACCGCGAGGTGAACGGGGGCGATCGCATCGCACACCTCGGCAACCCCCGACAGCCGGTGCGTCGCGACAAACAGCACGATCGACACGACCGCCAGCGCCTGCATCGAATGGACCAGCCACATGCGTTCGGACCGGTTGACGATCCAGCGCCAGGCAAGGATCGCCATGAACACGGCCGCGACCGGCAATTGCTCGAGCGAGATCGACAACGCGGTTGCAAGCGCGCCGCCGATTATCCATCCGCCGACACGCGGCGATCGGGCCATCAGGCCGTTGACTGCCAGCAGGACCAGCGCGATCTGCCAGCCGTGATGATCGATCCGCATCGGACGCAGTTGAGCCAGGACGGGGATCGAGAACGCAAAGGTCAGGCAGGCGAAGAGCGCCATCTCCTCGCCGAGAAGACGCCACGCGATCCGCCCGATCAATAGCAGGCAGGCGAACAGCGTGATAAGCGGAACAACGATTATCGCGACCATCTCGGCTGCTGGCTGACCGATGAGACCACGCAGAGCCAGAATGATTGCCGCGAGGGGCAGATCCACCAGCCGCGACCAGTGCATGACGGTACCCCCGGCGCGGTATTGGGAAAGGTCGAACCAGCCCTGACCGTCGATCAGCGCGCGAACCTGGACCAGCCGCAGCACGTCGTCCGGGTCGGGAAACCGGTAGTTCGTCAGGGCCTGGAGATTGGTGACGATCAGCAGCGCTGAAATCATCAGCCAAGCCAGGGCGACCCGTATCAGCAGATCGGGTGCCAGCGCCGGGCGCCGCCGCTCGACGAACAGCGTCACGCCGCCGCTCCGGAATTGTGGAACACGATCCGATTGCGCAGCAGCCAGGTTACCGCGAAACTCGCCCCGATTGCTGCCAGCTTGGCGAGGCGCGGATCGATTCCGGCGACATCGCCGAGGCCGACGATGCCGGTGGTCAGGCCCAGCCCGACCATCGCCGACCCGACGAACAACGCCTTTTGCCGGGTCCGGCGCCGACCGCGTTCTGCGATGCTGTCGGTAAACACGGCGCGGCTCGACAGCAGCCAGTGCGCGGCGATGCCGAGAGCATACCCCGCCGCTGAGGCAGCTGCTGCCGGAACCGTAAGAGCGAGCAAGGCGAGGAAGCTGCCCATGTCGACAGCCAGCGCACCCACGCTGGCCAGTCCGTAACGGACCAGCCGCCGGTCGGCGATGCGCAAGAGACTGGCGAACATGGTGACCACTCCCGAGTGTCCCAGCGCGCGCGCATGCGTGCGGAGGGACAGCCATTGTCGATCGATCTGGTTAAGGATTGGAGAATCCAAGACTTGCCCCCGTCCGTGCCTGCCAGCGGTCAGGCGACCTTGCGGCCGTCCGCAACCCGCGTCGGGACCGAGCGGACGGAACCGAGCGCGGCGGCCTGGTCGTCGCTGATCTCGCGCTGCGGCAGGGCCTTTTCGGCGCCTGCGAACTGACCTTCGTCGCCCGCTTCGTGGTATTCGGCGTCCTCGTTGACACACCAGGTGTCGTACAGCCGCTCGCCGGCGAGAATATTCTCTACCGTCAGCATCGCGGTCATCATCGCGTGGTCCTGGTTGTTGTAGCGGTGCATACCGTTGCGGCCGACGAGATGCAGTGTCGGGTGTTTTTCCTCGAGTTCGAAGCGCATCGCCGCAACGTTCGCAGCGTAGGTTTCGTCGTAGACCGGGTAGGCCTTTTCCTGGCGTACGACCGCGCCACCCTTGACCTTCTTCGGATCGAGCAGGCCGAGGATGTCCATCTCCCGGGTCGCCAGCGCCACGAGATCCTCGTCCGCCATCGACCAGAGACCGTCGCCTTCGAAGCAGAAGTATTCGAGTCCGACGCAGGCCATGTTCTCGTCCGGCACCATTTCGGGCGACCAGCTACGGAAATTCTGCACGCGACCGACCTTCACCTTGCTGTCGTGGATGTAGATCCAGTTGTCGGGAAACAGGTCTTCGCCCTCGACCATCAGCGCCACGGTCAGGAAATCGCGGTACTTGAGGTTCGATGCATTGAGGGTCGTATCGGGCAGCGGATGCATGCGCGCGGCCAGTTCGCGCATCGGGGCGCTGCTGATCGCGTTGGCGGCCTTGATGACGACCCTGTTTCCGTCCTTGCCGGTCGCGGTCATGCGCCAGCCGCCGTTACCGTCGGCTGCGAGCTGTTCGAGCGCGCGGCCCATGATCACGGTGCCTTTGCCGGTCGCCTCGATCTTGTCGCGCGCGGCGTCCCACATCATGCCGGGGCCCTGTCGCGGATAACGGAAGGTCTCGAGCAGGGTTTTCACCGCCTGTCCGTCGTTGGGCGCCTTGTTGAGGCCGAGGCTGCGCTTGAGACCGTCGGTCACCGCACCCCAGAGCGACAGGCCCTTGATGCGCTGGGCGGCCCAGTCGGCGCTCATCTCGTTGCAGGGCATGCCCCAGACCTTCTCGGTATAGGTCTTGAAGAAGATGCCGTAGAGTTTCTTGCCGAACTGGTTGCTGGTCCAGTCCTCGAAGCTGCGGATGTCCTTGATCGGGAAGATCTTCGACCAGACGTAGCTCGTCATGCAGGCGGTCGAGCGGAAGATGCCCAAGTTCCACAGCGCCTCGAACGCGCGCAGCGGGTAGCTGTAGAACTTGCCCTCGTAATAGATGCGGCTCATCCGCGGGCGCTGGATGAAATCGTCGGGCAGGATCTCGTTCCACAGGTCGACGACCTGCTGGCTCTTCGAGAAGAAGCGGTGTCCGCCGATGTCGAAGCGATAGCCCTTGTGCTCGACCGTGCGGCTGATCCCGCCGACGTAGGTCGCATCCTTCTCGATGATCGCCACGGTCTTGCCCGCCTTCGTCAGCAGGTATCCCGCGGTCAGCCCGGCTGGCCCGGCGCCGATGATGGCGACGTCGACAGCCAGCTCGTTCGGCGTATTCGTCATGCATGCCCCCCAATTCGATTGATCGGGGAGTGAAGGAAATTGGTTACCAGTCGGTAAATTCGGCTCGCGCGGTATGGGGGGGCGCAGGGCTTCGCGTCAGCGCCGCAGCGCTGCGGCTAAGCGCGGGCGCTCGATCAGTTCCGGGGCTTGCGCCCCAGCGGCGAAAATAGCCAGCTGGCTTAGGCTGAAGGTGTCATCGAAGACCAGGCCGTGGACATCGCCCTTGCGCCAGCGCACGCGGGCGCGGACTTCGGGCAGGAGGTCCGACACGATCCGCAGCGGCTGATCTATCGCTAGCCGTTCGCCGGTTTCGATCCGCGCGCCCTGTTGCGATACGTTGAGCACCTCCGCCGCAACGCGCCTGCCGAGGAAGGCGAGATCGACCGGGAACGCCATGTTGAGCCGCAACTGGCGCTTGGGATAACGGCCCGCCTCGGCAATCAGGCGCACGATGTCGACCTGGTCGATGAACCGATAGCCCACCTCGTTGCCCCGGTCCCAGACCGCCGCGATCCGGTGGCGCTCTCCAGTCTGCAACTCGAGCACGAGATCGTCGCCCGCCGGCAGCGGATGAAACCCGCGCAGCGAGATGCCGCTCTCCGATACGTCGCGGATGACGGCGATGAATTCGCCGGTCGGCGCGATCAGCTTGGCTGCACGGATAAGCAGCGTGAACCGCGGCGCCGCGCGGTCCTCGCCTGCGTCCCCTGCCGCCTCCTGCGGCACCTCGATATGTTTTTGCTCCATTCGCGCACCCCGATTGCAACGGCACCCCTGCCGCGGAGCTTTTCCTGACAGAAAACGGTCTCGACACCGCTTCCTAGGGGATAGGGGTAATTACGGTATTATTCGCGAGGGTTAATCGGCGCGCAGGAAATCGACATCTGCATGGCCGGACTATCTGGTGCGGGTGGTGGGACTCGAACCCACACGACCAAAGGTCAGGGGATTTTAAGTCCCCGGCGTCTACCGTTCCGCCACACCCGCTTTCCAGCGCGCCCTAGCGCGCTGTGGAGGCGGCGGCAATTTACCGTTGATGGTCGGCGCGCCTCAATCTTCGTTGAGAGTGCGGCGCATTTCCTTGCCGGGCTTGAAGTAGGGCACTTTCTTGGCCGGGACGTCGACCGCCTCGCCGGTCCGCGGGTTGCGACCCTTGCGAGCGCCACGATCCCGCGTGGAAAACGCGCCGAAGCCGCGCAGTTCGACCCGTCCGCCATCGGCGAGCCGTTTGCCGATCTCGTCGAAGAAGATGTCCACGACCTGCTCGACCTCTTCGATCCTGAGCTCGGGATTTTCCTTGGCGATTGCCTGCAGCAGTTCCGATCTGATCACCTTACCACCCTCCGATCGCGCTTCTTGTCTATATTACCGTGCGACCAGCTTTCTTGCGACGCCGACAGCGTGCCAGAGAGCTGTGCAGAGCGCAATCTCGGTTGTGTGGCAAGGGCTTCAGGCGCGCTCCAGCAATTCGGCCGGATCTATCCCCAGCCGTTCGATGCGAGCCGCGATTTCGGGCCATTCCTCGTCGATGAACCGCTTGCGCTCCGCGCGGCGCAGGCGCTCGGCGGCACCGGGGGCCACATACATACCCACCCCGCGCTGGACCTCGACCAGACCCTCGCTCTGGAACAGCTGGTAGGCCTTCGCGACTGTCAGCGGATTGGCGCCCTGCTCGGCGGCGAACGCGCGTACCGATGGGAGCATCTCGCCTTCGCCGTAGCGTCCTTCGATGATTGCCGCCGCGATCAAGTCGCGCAGCCGCAGGTAAACTGGCTGGCTCTGCTGCATCATCGGGACCATCCTCGTTGCGATCGGGTTCGAAAGTCCGCCGCGGATCACGCACCTTCAGGTGCATCAGTGCCATAATACAGCGTGTCGCGTCAAGGAGACGGTTCCGATAAAATCCGGTCAAGTTTCGTGTGAAACTTGCTCTTCACATGGCGAATCTTGCCGCTAGGGTGCGCGCAATTCCGGCCCGGGGACGGCCGGCGAAACGACAAGAGGGAAGCACATGAAAGAAATGGCCTTGTGGAACGAGGGCGACTGGATCGCGGCGATCGCGGCGGTTGCGCTGTTCGCGGTGCTGGCGATCGGCGGACTGATCTCCACGCGAAAGAGCGAGGAATTCGTCGGTCATCCGCGCGGCCTGTTCGTGCTGTTCTATGCCGAGATGTGGGAGCGGTTCAGCTACTACGGCATGCGCGCGCTGCTGGTGCTCTATCTCACCAAGCACTGGCTGTTCGACGACGGCAAGGCGACGCTGATCTACGGCGCGTACGGCGCGCTCGTCTATATCACCCCGGTGCTCGGCGGCGTAATCGCCGACCGCTATCTCGGCCAGCGCAAGGCGGTGCTGTTCGGCGGTCTGCTGCTCGCCGCGGGCCATGGGCTGATGGCGGTCGAGGGCAACGGCGGCCAGACCGACCCGGCGATCAACGTGTTCTGGGCAGCGCTCGCCTTCATCATCGTCGGCTCCGGCTTCCTCAAGGCGAACATCTCGGTGATCGTCGGCCAGCTTTACAAGATGTCCGACACCCGGCGCGACGCGGCCTACACGATCTTCTACATGGGCGTGAACGTCGGCGCGGCGCTCGGCACGATCCTTGTCGGCTACCTCGGCGAAACGATCGGCTGGGCATACGGCTTCGGTCTCGCCGGTATCGGCATGGTCGTCGGCCTAATCATCTTCGTCCTCGGCAAGCCGGCACTGCGCGGCCGGGGCGAAGCTCCTGCGCCGCTCGCCAAAGGTCGCGAGATGATGCTCTACGGTGTCGGTCTCGCGGGCGTCGCGGTTATCTGGGCGCTGATCCAGTACCAGGACGTGATCCAGACCCTGCTGATCATCAGTGGCATCGCGATGCTCGGCTACGTGCTGTTCGAGGCGTTCAAGATGCCCAAGGAGCCGCGCGAGCGCATGTTCGCGATGCTGTTCCTGATCGCCTTGAACCCGCTGTTCTGGGGCCTGTTCGAGCAGGCGGGCGGATCGCTTAACCTCTACACCGACAAGTTCGTCGATCGTGGCGGGGTGCCGACCAGCCTGTTCCAGTCGATCAACCCGATCTACATCGTGATCCTCGGACCGATCTTTGCCGCGCTGTGGCAGTTCCTCGGCAAGCGCGGGCTCGAACCGTCGGCACCTGCCAAGTTCGGCCTCGGCATCGTGCAGCTTGGCCTCGGTTTCCTGGTCTTCGTCTGGGGCGCGGGCACGGGCGACCCGGCGGTGATGACGTCGGTGGTATTCGTATTCCTGATCTACCTGCTCCACACCACCGGCGAACTGTGCCTCAGCCCGGTCGGCCTTTCGGCGATGGCGCGGCTTTCCCCGCTTCACCTGGCCAGTTTCGTGATGGGCGCGTGGTTCTACATGAGCGCGGTCGGCAACTTCGTGGCCGGCAAGATCGGTGAAGCGACCGGCGGCGAGAGCGGCGAGATGTCGAAGGACCTGGTGCTGTCGATCTACAACCAGATCGGCTGGATCGCGGTCGGTGTAGGCGTGGTCGTGTTGCTCATCAGCCCGATCGTGAAAAAGTGGATGCACCTCGATACGCTTGAGGATCGCAATGTGACCGACGATCTCGCGGGCGAAAGCGAAATCGGTGAACCGCAGGCGGCCGGTATCCATCCGGCCACGCGCAACTGACCGACGGAAAGCGGGCGGGGCGCCGGACGGAAATTCGGCGCCTTGCTTTTCCGGCTGGATAGAAATCGGGGAATCCATGCAATCAAAGATGTTGATGCTCGCGGCGGGGGCCGCGCTGGCGCTTTCCGCTTGTGCGACGACCGGCGATGAGCCGGTCAAGACCGCGAGCGCACCGGCGATAAACAAGAACCCGTACCCGTCGACGTACAAGCCTTATCCGGGCACGCCGACCGCGCTAGTCGGGGCGACGGTGTTCGACGGGGCCGGCAATCGGATCGACAACGGCACCGTGCTGTTCGCGGACGGCAAGGTCGTCGGCGTAGGCGGGGCGGACCTGGCGATTCCCGCCGGTTTCACGCGGATCGACGCGGCGGGCAAATACGTGACGCCCGGCGTGATCGACATCCACTCGCACCTCGGCGACTATCCCTCACCCGGTATCGCGGCGCTGTCCGACGGCAACGAGGCGACCAGCCCGACCACGCCGGAGGTCTGGGCCGAGCATTCGATCTGGCCGCAGGACCCCGGTTTCAGCCGCGCGCTGGCAAATGGCGGGGTGACGAGCCTGCAGATCCTGCCCGGCTCCGCGAACCTCATGGGCGGGCGTTCGGCGATCATCAAGAACGTCCCCTCGCGCACGGTGCAGGGGATGAAGTTTCCCGGCGCGCCCTACGGGCTCAAGATGGCGTGCGGCGAGAACCCGAAGCGGGTCTACGGCAGCAAGGGACGCATGCCGTCGACCCGGATGGGGAACATCGCGGTCGACCGCCAGACCTGGCTCGATGCCAAGGCATATGACGGCAAGAAGCGCGACCTTGCGAAGGAAACGCTCAAGGGCGTTCTCGACGGCGAGATCCTGGTGCAGAATCATTGCTACCGCGCCGACGAGATGGCCATCGTCCTCGATATGGCGAAGGAGATGGGCTATCACGTGGCGGCGTTCCACCACGCGGTCGAAAGCTACAAGATCGCCGATCTGCTCAAGGAAAACGACGTCTGCGCCGCTGTCTGGGCCGACTGGTTCGGCTTCAAGATGGAAAGTTACGACGGCATTCCCGAAAACGCCGCGCTGGTTCACAATGCGGGCGCCTGCGTGATCATCCACTCGGACGACGAGAACGGCATCCAGCGCCTGAACCAGGAAGCTGCCAAGGCGCAGGCTGCGGGTCGGCGTGCGGGAATCGCGATTTCCGATGCCGACGTGGTGCGCTGGTTCACGCTCAATCCCGCACATTCGATGGGAATCGACCAGTGGACCGGTAGCCTGGCGGACGGAAAGATGGCCGACGTGGTGCTCTGGAACGGCAATCCGCTGTCGGTCTATTCGCGTCCCGAGAAGGTCTGGATCGATGGCGCGTTGATGTACGACTATGACGATCCAAAGCGACGGCCGGTGAGCGATTTCGAGCTCGGCCAGCCGGGCGAAGGAGACGTGAAATGATCGCCCGTTTCGCTATGGGCGCGGCTTTGGTCGCGTTGGCGGCACCCGTCGCCGCGCAGGATTTCGCGATCACCAATGCAACCGTCGCGACCGGGAACGGCAGCGATCCGGTCGAGGGCGCCACGGTCGTGGTGCGTGGGGGTAAGATCGTCGCTGCGGGCCCCGGCGTCAGCGTCCCTGCGGGAATGCAGGCTGTCGACGGGACGGGCAAGTGGGTTACCCCGGGCGTGTTCGCGGCGATGACCTCGCTCGGGCTCTACGATGCTGAGGGGATCGAGGAATCGGACGACAGCTCGTCGCGCGGTTCGCCGTTCGGGGCCGCTCTAGACGTCGGTCCCGCACTCAATCCGGCTTCGCAGCACGTCGCGGTCGCGCGGATGGCGGGAATCACCCGAGCGAGCGTATTCGGCACGCCGTCGTCATCTATCTTCGGCGGGCAGGGCGCGGTGGTCGATCTTGGTGCCGACCCGCAGATGGTTGTGCGCCCGCGGGCGTTCCAGCTCGTCGTGCTCGGCGAGAACGGCGCGCGGATTGCAGGCGGAAGCCGCGTCAGCGCGCACGCTCTGTTGCGCAATGCGCTGCGCGAGGCGCGGCAGTACGGCAACGATGCCCGGCTCACCGGCGCCCGCCGTGCGCCTGACCTGAAGACCGGCGACGACATTCCGGTCGATCCGCGACTGACGGACAACGCGGTTCAGCGCGAGGACGTGTTGCTCACGCGGTTCGATGCCGCGGCGCTGGTGCCGGTGGTGAACGGAACGCAGCCCCTCTACGTCTCGGTCGAGCGCGCGTCGGACATCCGTGCGGTACTCGCGCTGAAGAAGGAATTTCCGAAGCTTCGACTGGTGCTCGTCGGGGTGAGCGAAGGCTGGCTGGTGGCAGAAGAGATCGCCGCAGCGGGCGTTCCGGTGATCGCCGATCCCGGTCGACGATCTGCCTTCGAAGTTCGAACAACTCGCCGCCACGCAGAGCAACGTCGGCCGCATGGTAGCCGCCGGAGTCCAAGTGGCACTCGGTGGCCTCGCGGGCTCGACCGGGGACCAGCCGAGGAACCTGACGCAGTACGCGGGCAACCTCGTTGCGCTGACCAAAGTACCGCGCGCGAGCGGCTTGAGTTGGGGACAGGCATTCGCCGCGATCACCTCGATTCCGGCGGAGATCTCGGGCTACGCCGGCCGCTTCGGTGTGCTTGCACCGGGAGCGGCGGGCGATCTCGTGGTGTGGGATGGCGACCCGCTCGAGGTGACGACCGCTCCCGAGCGAGTGTTCATCGACGGGGTCGAACAGCCCAGGGACGACCACCAGACGCGCCTGCGCGATCGCTACCGCGACCTCGACGAAACCCAACTGCCCAAGGCGTACGACTGGTGATCTGGAAATTTGCCGGAGAAAGCGGCGCGACGATCGCGCTGGGGGCGGCGCTGATCGCGGGAGCGGCGGCGCTGGCGCAGGACGGGGGCGAGGGCTCGATGCCCGATCGCAGCCAGGACATGGCGTGGGTCAGCGCACAGCAGGCGGCGCTGGCCGAGCGCGCCGCGCAGCCCGGTTGGCGGACGGCGGAAGGCGGCGTGCTCTGGCGGCGTGTGGCAGGCGACGGCAGTGGTCCGCACCCCACGGTCGATGACGTCGTGACGGTTCACTACACCGGCAGCTTCGTTGGCGGCAGCGTGTTCGATACCTCCGAAGGCGGAGAGCCGGCGACATTCCCGCTCGGCCGGCTGATTCCGGCATGGCAGGCGACGATTCCGCAGATGGGGGTGGGCGACACGATCGAGATCGCCTCGCCTGCTCCTGCGGCTTATGGCATGAAGGGCAAGGGGCCGATCCCCGGCGGCGCGACGCTGCTGTTCACGGTACGGTTGCTGGGCATCGAAAAGTGAGTTGCGATCCGCGAAACTGATGTGATCTAAGCGGGTCGAGGGGGAGAACACAATGGATCCGGCCCTGTCGCAGTTACTCGCCGCGAGCATTGCCTTCGTCGGCACCCATTTCGCGCTCTCGCACCCGCTGCGCGCGCCGATCGCGCGAAGGATCGGCGAGGGGCCGTTCCTCCTCCTCTATTCTCTCGTCGCCTTCGCCACGCTCGGCTGGATGGTTGTCGCCTTCCGCGCGGCGCCGGCCGGCGGACTCTACGGCACCGGCGATGCGGGCTGGATCGCGGCCAGCCTGCTGACGATCCCCGCGCTGCTGCTGTTCCTCGGCTCGCTGTGGAAGAACCCGGCCTTGCCCGGGACCGGCACCAAGGTCGCCGCCACGCGCGAGCCGACGGGCGTGTTTCGCGTCACCCGTCACCCGATGATGTGGGGCTTCGCGCTCTGGGCGCTCGCGCATCTTCTGCTTGGATGGAGTTGGCGGACGACGATCGTCGCGCTCGCCGTCGGCGTGCTTGCGCTCGTCGGGGCGCACCTGCAGGACCGCAAGAAGGAAGCGCTGATGGGCGACGCCTGGGCCGAGTGGGAGGCGAAGACGAGCTACTGGCCGCGCTGGCAGTACCTGTTCAGCGCCGGTTGGCTGCTGTGGGCGGTGACGCTGGCGCTCTGGCTCATCGTAACCTGGTCGCACATCCATGCCGCGGGCGTGCCGGCGGGCGTGTGGCGCTGGACGCTTTGATACCCGAGGCTTGCGTCACGGCGCGCGGCCCCGCACTGGGCGAGCATGGATAAGACTGCCGCTCTCGAAGTCGAACGCTCCCGCCTCAAGGCTACTACCCGCCATCTGTTCGGCGCGGGATCGCGCCATCCGGCCGAGGAATTCGAGGCAATCGCCGCGTGGCTCCGCGAGCATGACGTTCAGCCCGACAACTACGGCACCGGGGCGCTGATCGAGGATTTCGAGCGCGAAGTCGCCGAGTTGTTCGGTACGGACGCCGCGCGCTTCATGCCTTCGGGCTGCATGGCGCAGCCGATCGCATTGCGGGTCTGGAGCGACCGCGCGGGCGTGCCGGTGACCGCGTTCCACCCGACTTCGCACCTCGAGTTGCACGAAGAGCACGGCTACCGCGCGTTGCACGGCCTCACCGCCCACCTGCTCGGCGAGGCCGACCGTCCGACCACCGCCGCCGACCTTGCAGCATTGGTCGGTCCAGGCGGAGCGGCGCACGAGAGCGGGCTGGCGAGCCTGCTGGTCGAACTGCCCGCGCGCGAGATCGGCGGGCCATTGCCGAGTTGGGACGAGCTGGTCGAACTCAGCGAGCTCGCGCGTGAGAGGGGCGTTCGCCTGCACCTCGACGGCGCCCGCGTATGGCAAGCCGCGCCCGCCTATGGCCGCACCCTTGCCGAGATCGCCGCGCTGTTCGATTCGGTTTACGTATCGTTCTACAAGGACGTGGGCGCCCTGCCGGGAGCCATGCTGCTCGGCCCCAGGGACTTCATCGACGAGGCCGCGATCTGGCAGCGCCGCCAGGGCGGCACGCTCTACACCGCGATGGCTGCCGTGGTTTCCGCGCGGCTCCACCTCGCCGACTGCCTCGAGCGGATGCCGCGCCTCGTCGAACGCGCCAGGCAAGTCGCCGCGCTATTTGCCGCGCACCCCCGCGCGACGGTCACCCCCGACCCGCCCCAGACGAGCATGTTCCACCTGCGCATCGAAGGGGATGCCGAAACGCTTTTGGCCGCCCGCGACGAGGCGGCGCGCAGGACAGGCATCTGGCTGACCACCGCGCTGAGGCCGGTCGAAGGCGAGAGCGCGGTGAAAACCGAACTGTCGATGGGTCCGTCGAGCCTGACGGTGAGCGACGACGAACTGGCCGAGGCGATCGCGATCCTGCTCGAAAGCTAGGCTCGCGCTTCCTCCACGCCCGCGCTGTTGTGGCGCAGCGCCTTCAATACGGTGTCGACGATGTGCGGGGCGTTGAGTCCGGCCTCGTCGTACTGTTTCGCGGGATCGTCGTGATCCTGGAACACGTCGGGCAGGCGCATGGTGCGGATCTTCAGTCCGCCATCCAGCAATCCCTCGTCGCTCGCGTGGGTGAGCACGTGCGCGCCAAGACCGCCGATCGCGGCTTCCTCGACCGTGACGACGACTTCGTGACTGCGCATCAGGCGATCGATCAACTCGGTGTCGAGCGGCTTTGCGAAGCGCAGGTCGGCAACCGTGGTGGACAGGCCCTTCGCCTCGAGCGCGTCGGCGGCTTTCTCGGCTTCGGCGAGGCGCGTGCCGAGCGACAGGATCGCCACCTTGGTGCCTTCGCGCACCACGCGGCCCTTGCCGATTTCGAGCAGTTGGGGCGTATCGGGCAGGGCAACGCCCGTGCCCCCGCCACGCGGATAGCGGAACGCGATCGGGCCGCTGTCGTGCATCGCGGCGGTATAGGTCATGTGGACCAGCTCGGCCTCGTCGGCGGCGGCCATGACGACCATGTTCGGCAGCGTCGAAAGATAGGTGACGTCGAACGATCCGGCGTGGGTACAGCCGTCGGCGCCGACCAGCCCCGCACGATCGATCGCGAAACGTACGGCCAAGTTCTGGATCGCGACGTCGTGGACGACCTGGTCGAACGCGCGCTGCAGGAAGGTCGAATAGATCGCACAGAACGGTCGCATGCCCTCGGCGGCAAGGCCCGCGGCAAAGGTCACCGCGTGCTGTTCGGCGATGCCGACGTCGAATGCCTTGTCGGGATGCGCCTTGGCGAAGCGATCGACGCCCGTGCCGCTCGGCATGGCGGCGGTGATCGCGCAGATGCGCGGGTCGGTTTCGGCGAGCTTCGCCAGCGTGTCGCCGAACACGTTCTGGTATGCCGGCGGACCGCCCGCGCTCTTCTTCTGTTCGCCGGTGATGACGTCGAACTTCTGCACGCCGTGGTACTTGTCGGCGGAATTCTCGGCCGGGGCGTAGCCCTTGCCTTTCTTGGTGACGACGTGGACCAGAATCGGACCCTGCTCGCTGTCGCGCACGTTCTCGAGCACGGGGATGAGGTGATCGAGGTTGTGTCCGTCGATCGGGCCGACGTAGTAGAAGCCCAGTTCCTCGAACATCGTGCCGCCGGTCACCATGCCGCGGGCGTATTCCTCGGCCTTTTCTAGGCCGCTGAAGACGCGGCGCGAAAGCTTCTTGGAAATGCGCTTGGCAAGGCTGCGCAGCCCGAGATACTCGCTCGAGGAGACCATCCGCGCAAGGTAGGCCGACAGGCCGCCCACCGGCGGGGCGATCGACATGTCGTTGTCGTTGAGGATCACGACCAGCCGGTTGCCCGCCTGTTCGGCGTTGTTCATCGCCTCGTAGGCCATGCCCGCGCTCATCGCGCCGTCCCCGATCACCGCGATGCCCCGGCCCGGCTTGCCCTGCATCTTGTTTGCCATCGCAAAGCCCAGCGCTGCCGAGATCGAGGTCGAGGAATGCGCCGCGCCGAACGGATCGTATTCGCTCTCGCTGCGCTTGGTGAAGCCCGACAGGCCGCCGCCCTGGCGCAGGGTGCGGATGCGGTCCCTGCGCCCGGTGATGATCTTGTGCGGATAGGCCTGATGGCCGACGTCCCACACAAGCTTGTCGGTCGGGGTGTCGAACACGTAATGGATCGCCACCGTCAGTTCGACCACGCCGAGGCCGGAGCCGAGGTGGCCGCCGGTGCTGCCGACCGCGCTGATCATCTCCGCGCGCAGCTCGTCGGACAGCTGGCGAAGCTGTTCGGGCTTGAGCTTGCGAAGGTCGGTGGGCGTGTCGACGGTGTCGAGCAGCGGCGTTTCCGGGGTCGTCATGCCCCTGTCCCTACAACGGAGGGGCAAGTCTGTCGATGAACGGTTGCCGATGAAACCATGAGCGTTTCGTGAGAAATCATGACGGTGAGCGCGGAAGGCGCGCTAGCGGCAATCGGCGCAGAGGCCGCGAATCTCGATCACCGGGCGCTCCGGCTTGAAGTCGGCCGCTTCGGCCAGGCTGCGCACGGTCTTGCTGACCGCGTCGTTGTCGATATGCGTCGCCTCGCCGCATTCGTCGCAGACCAGGAAGATGCAGTCGTGCAGGCACCCGGGGTGGCTGTTGGCGAGATAGGCGTTCGAGGATTCGACCCGCATCGCAAGGTTGTTCGCCACGAACACGTCGAGAATGCGGTAGATCGAATTGGGAGCGATGCGCTTGCCGCGCTTGGCCGAAACCTCGTCGGCGATGTCATAGGCGCTCGCCGGGCTGGCGTGAGTTGCAAGCGCGCCGAACACGTCGGCGCGCAGATCGGTCCACTGCTCGCCGGCCTCGGTCAGCGCCGTTTCGGCGGCATGGACGAGGTCGTGGCCCGAATGTTCGTGATGATGGTGCTGGGTCGCCATGCGCGCAATGTAGTGCCGATGCAGCCCCGGCGCCAGTGCGCGGGATATCCGGTCAACCGGTGGTGAAGCTGCTCTTCCACACGCCCGGATACATCGCCTTCAGCGCAGCGACCTTGGGCGCGTCCCAATGGCGGATGTAGGGATGGTTGGGGTTCTTCTCGGCGAAGTCCTGATGATAGCCCTCGGCCGGGTGGAAGGCGCCACTCTCGATCGTGGTGACGATCGGGCGGCTCCACAGCTTCGCCGCGCCGAGCTGCGCGATGTAGGCCTTCGCCACCCTCGATTGCTCCGCACTCTGCGGAAACAGCGCGGTGCGATACTGCGTACCGCTATCGGGCCCCTGGCGGTTCTTCAGCGTGGGATCGGCGATGACCGAAAAATAGATGCGCAGCAGCTGGTCGTAGCGGATGACGCTCGGGTCGTAGGTAACCTTGACCGATTCGGCATAGCCCGTGCGACCGGTCGAGACCGTGTCGTAATCGGGATTAGCCCCGCGTCCCCCGGCATAGCCGCTGACCGCGCTCTTTACGCCCTTCACATGGCTGAACACGGCCTCGACACCCCAGAAGCAACCGCCCGCGAATACGGCGGTCTTGAGCCCCTTTTCGCTGGCGGTACGCTTGGCCTGAGGTGCGGTGACGGTCGCCTCGCCCGCAAAGGCCGGCTGCTGGCATCCGGCGAGCGCAAGGCTGGCGACGGCAAGGAGGAACGCGCTCCGCTTCACTGTGTCGCAGGTGCCTCGGCGGTGGCGGCGTGCGCCTGGGGAACGATGCTGTCGGCCATGTTCGGTGCGATCTGCCATACCACGATGGCCGCGCCCAGCGCGAATCCGATGGCGAAGTTGCGGTAGAGATCGGGTTTGAACAGGCCCATGGCGTCGTCTTCTTTCGTCTGCTTTCGGGTCCGGTCTAGACGGGGACGGGTTGCAACGTGCTTAATGGCCGGGTTGCGCGACGTTCAGGATTGGGAGGGGCATGCTCGACGCGGTAATCATCGGGGCGGGGCACAACGGACTGGTGTGCGCCTTCTATCTCGCTCGCGCGGGACTGAAGGTGCGTCTCTACGAAGCACGCGGCGTGGTCGGCGGGGCGGCGGTGACAGAGGAGTTCGCGCCCGGTTTTCGCAACTCGACCGCGAGCTACACCGTAAGCCTGCTGCAGTCCAAGGTGATCGCCGACATGGGGCTGGAGCGCCGGGGTTACCGGGTGATCGAACGACCCGTGTCGAACTTCCTCCCGCTCGACACCGATTACCTCGTGCTTGGCGGAGGGCTGGAAGCGACCCAGGCCGAGTTCGCGCGGTTCTCGAAGGGGGATGCGGCTGCGCTGCCGGGCTACTACGCGATGCTCGAGGGCGTGGCCGAGGTCTTGCGCGATCTCGCACTCAGGATCCCGCCAGACGCCGCGGGAGGACCGCGAGCGTTGCTCGATGCCGTCATGCAGTCGCGCAAGGTCGCGAAACTGCCGCTGGCGGCAAAGCGCGACGTGCTCGCGCTGTTCACCCGGTCGGCGCGCGAGGTGCTCGACGCATGGTTCGAAAGCGATCCGGTCAAGGCCGCATTCGGGTTCGACGCCTGCGTCGGCAACTACGCCAGCCCCGATGCGCCGGGGAGCGCATACGTCCTGCTCCATCACGTCTTCGGCGAGGTGAACGGCAAGAAGGGCGCCTGGGGCCACGTGCCCGGAGGCATGGGCACGATCACCCGCCTGATGGCAGAGGCGGTGCGCGAGACAGGTGGCGAGATCGTCACCGACGCCCCGGTCGAACGGGTCCTGGTCGAAGACGGCACGGCAGTCGGCCTGCGTCTCGCAGGGGGCGGCGAAGTGCGGGTGAAACGGGTGATCGCCAACCTCGGCCCGAAGCCGCTGTTCGACCGGCTGGTGCCGCGCGATGCGGTGCCCGCCGATTTCGCGCGGGCGATGGGCATGTACGCCGGCGGTTCGGGATCGCTGCGGATGAACCTCGCGCTTTCGGCCTTGCCGCGATTCCGCCATGCACCGCCGGGCGATGCGCACCTGAAGGCAGGCATCGTGATCGCGCCGAGCCTCGACTACATGGATCGCGCATGGCGCGACGCGACCGAGCGGGGCTTCAGCACCGCGCCGATCGTCGAGATGCTGATCCCGTCGCTGGTCGACGACAGCCTCGCCCCGGCCGGGCAGCACGTCGCGAGCCTGTTCTGCCAGCACGTCGACCCAGAGTTGCCTGCGAACCGCGAGGAAGATGCGGTCGAAGCGGTGCTGGCGACGATCGAGCGCCACGCGCCCGGTTTCCGTGCACAGGTTTTGCACAGACAGGTCCACACCCCCCGCGCACTCGAAGCTAAGTTCGGACTGTGGCGCGGAGACATCTTCCACGGCCGGATGAGCCTCGACCAGCTCTGGGCCGCGCGTCCGGCACTGGGCGCGGGCAGCTACCGCACTCCGGTACCGGGCCTCTGGCTCTGCGGCTCCGGCACGCATCCCGGTGGCGGCGTCACGGGAGCGCCCGGCCACAACTGCGCCCACGCGATCCTCAGGGCGATCTCCAAACTACCCTGGCGTCGCTAGAGCACGGCTGGCGACGCGAGCCAGCCGCAAGGGCGAACGCCCGCCCGCAGGTGCCCTGAAGCGAAGCGGAAGGAATAGCACCGAGGACGAGCGCGCGGAGGCGCGCTCGAAACGAAGTCAGTGCCGGAAATGCCGCATCCCGGTGAACACCATCGCCAGGCCAGCCTCGTCGGCCGCCTTGATGACCTCCTCGTCGCGAATCGAGCCGCCCGGCTGGATGACCGCGGTAGCGCCCGCCTCCGCTGCCGCGAGCAGGCCGTCTGCAAACGGGAAGAATGCGTCCGACGCCACCGCACTGCCGACGGTACGCGGCTGGTCCCAGCCGAATTTCTCCGCCGCTTCTGCTGATTTCGTCGCCGCGATACGTGATGAATCCCGACGGTTCATCTGGCCGGCACCGATGCCCGCGGTCACGCCGTCCTTTGCATAGACGATCGCGTTCGACTTCACGTGACGCGCGACGGTCCAGGCGAACAGGCAGTCGGCGAGCTCCTGATCGGTCGGCGCGCGCTTGGTGACGACCTTGAGATCGTCCTTCGAAATTGCCCCGTTGTCGCGGTCCTGCACAAGGATGCCGCCGGCGATAACGGCGAGCGTCTGCCCTGGTCGGCGGGCGTCGGGCAGATCGTCGACCAGCAGCAGCCGCAAGTTCTTTTTCTTCGCGAAGGCGGCGCGGGCGGCATCGTCGGCGCCGGGCGCGACCACGACCTCGGTGAAGATCTTGCAGATCGCCTCTGCCGTCGGCCCGTCGAGCGGCACATTGGTCGCCACGATCCCGCCGAACGCCGAAGTGTCGTCGCACGCGAGCGCGCCCTCCCACGCCTCGAGAAGGGTATCGGCCTGCGCGACACCGCACGGGTTCGCGTGCTTGACGATCACTACCGCCGGCTTCTGCCCGCGAAATTCTGCGACCAGTTCGAGTGCGGCGTTGGCATCGTTGTAGTTGTTGTAAGACAGCTCCTTGCCCTGGACCTGCTCGGCCTGCGGCAGGCCAGACGTGTGCGGACCGCCCGGCAGGTACAGTGCCGCTTCCTGGTGCGGGTTCTCGCCGTACCGCAGCGGACCGGCGAGTTTGCGGGTCATCGATACCGAGGCCGGGAATTTCTCGCCCTGGTCGGCATAGGCGAACCACTGGCTGATCATGCTGTCGTAAGCGGCGGTCGCGGCGAACGCCTTGGCCGCCATGCGTTTGCGGAATTCGAGCGAGGTCGCGCCATCGTGTCTGCCGAGCTCGGCAAGCAGGTCGTCGTAGTCGGCCGGGTCGGTCACGATCGTCACGTACTCGTGATTCTTCGCCGCCGATCGCACCATGCTGGGGCCGCCGATGTCGATGTTCTCGATGATCTCGTCGCGTTCGGCGCCGCGAGCGACCGTCGCTTCGAACGGGTATAGGTTGACCACCACAAGGTCGATTCCGCCGATGTCATGCGCATCCATCGCCGCGGCGTGCTCGGGGTTGTCGCGTACAGCCAGCAGACCGCCATGAATCATCGGGTGAAGCGTCTTCACCCGGCCATCCATCATCTCGGGAAAGCCGGTAACGTCGGACACGTCGCGCACCTCCAGCCCGAGGTCGCGGATCGCCCGGGCGGTCCCGCCGGTCGAGATCAGCTCGATGCCGGCATCGGCCAGTGTCGCGGCCAGCGCGGCAAGTCCGTCCTTGTCGGACACCGATAGCAGCGCCCCCTTGATGGTCACGTCAGTCACTTTGGCTTTCATCCCATTTTCTTGAGGAGCCAGGCGAAGCTGCCGCCACTCCTCGGGGTCATCCCCTGTATCACGATCTGCTGGATCGGTTGAGGGCGCCCTTGGCCATCGACCCACAGGCTTTCCTCGATCGACAGCTCCATACCGCCGTCGCTCTGGCCGAGGCGGAATTGCCAATAGCTGCCATCGGGCAGCGCCAGCCCTGCACCCCGCCTGTCTTCCGACAATCCCAGTTCAATCCCCGGGCCTAAGTGGAATCGCAGCGCAAAGCCGATCTTGCCCCGCTTGGCGCTCTTGCCGGAGGGCACCAGCAGGTCCTCTCCGCGAAGCTCGGTGCCGTCGTCGCGCAGGATCAGTATCCGGCGGTGGGTAAGGCCATGGCGACCGGCATAGCCGTCGTGGCTCGCTTCGAGCCGGGTGGCGTTGCCGGAATCGAGTGGCATGACCTTCCGGTCGATCTCGACCTCGGATACGCCAGCGCCGAGCTTGCCGTGGAGCAGCACCGCAGTCGAATTGGCATCGTCGAGCACAAGCGTTGAATGTGCGGCCGTGGCGCGCAAGCCCTGCTCGATGCGCACGGGCACTTGCCCGCCGGCGAACGCCGCGCCGCCGCAATTGACGATGATCCGTTGCGGCCCGTGACTGAACTCGAAAGCCAATGTCGAAGCGCAGCCCGAACGAGCGTGCTTCGCAAGGGGTGGAGGTGCGGCGTCAAACTGCAGCACTGCCTTCCCGCCGGTGGCCCGTTGGTATCCCCACTGGCGGGCCTCTTTCAGTGGCCGGGTCCGCACCCCGCTTGCCGCTACGAGAGCGGAAATCCGCTCCGCGGAGACTGCGCCTGCCCCCTGCCATGAGCCGAGCCCGCCATCACCATGCGTCAACGCGAGCAGCGGCGGGACGAGCATGCCCAGCATCGCCTCAATCGCGGATGGCGGATCACGGCGCACCGCGCGGTAACAGGCGTTGAGCTCGGTCAGCAGCGTGATCGTCTCGATCTGTGCGAGCGGGCTGCGCGAGAGCGTCCCGCCGTCCTCGGCGACGACCTCGCCCAGCGCCTTGATCAGCCCCGCCTCCCCGTAGAGACGCCGCGGCTTGCCGTCTGGCAGCAGCAGACCGGCGGCGACGATGGCGGTCCACGCGGTGACCTCGCCGAGTCCGTCGGGCGCTTTGCTCACATTGCGGTCGAGCCAGCGCGCGGTCGCTTCCATCGCCGCCAGCGCGCGGGCCCGCAGTTTGCCGTCGCCCGAGAGGATCAGCGGGGCATGGACCAACCAATTCAGAAGGCGTAGGCCCGCGTTCTCCACATGCCACGGGGCGCCCTTACCGGGCCGGGGGTTCGCATTTAGCCAGGCGGAGAGCACGCGTTCGGCGGTCGCGGCGCACTGTTCGCGCGGGGCGCAGGCGGCGAGGTCGCGCAGCCAGGTGAAGCCGTGGACCGCGCGCGCGAAGGGCGGAGTGAGCGGGGCCGCGGGGGCGAAGTCCATTTGCGCGATTGGCGCCTTCACCCCGTGGACGAAGAAGTGGCCTGCCCTCAGCGCCACGCCGGGTGCGCGCTCGCCCGAAAGCGGGCTGTCGACGGTGCCCAGGAGGCGCGGCTTTGCTGGCTTGCCAAAAGGCCGCGCCAACGTGCTGCCTGATACACCCATGCGGTAGGCGAGCCGGATAAGCGCTTCGCCGGCACCCACCGATGGCGGACCGAAGTCGGCGATCGCGAGCGCGCGGCCCGGTTCGAGCACCTCGGCCGGACCCTCATGCAGCGCGAGCGGATCGACCCCTGCGCCGAGCGGGACCGCGCGCATTTTCGCGACAGGATCGCGCTCGCGGACCGTCTCGAGCGCGTCGGCCATCAGCCGGTAGCCCCCTGAAGACCCTTCAGCGCCGCGATATTCGCTGCGTAGCGATCCGGACCGCCCTTGAAGGTGGCCGACCCGGCGACGAGCACGTCGGCACCGGCGTCGACGCACTGGCGCGCGGTGACCGGATCGACTCCGCCGTCGACCTCGAGGTGGATCGACCGGCCCGACTTGTCGATCATCTTGCGCACCGCCTCGATCTTGCGCAGCTGGCTGGGAATGAAGCTCTGCCCGCCGAAGCCGGGATTGACGCTCATGATCAGGACCAGGTCGATCTCGTCGATCAGGTAGTCGAGCATCTTCGCGGGGGTTGCAGGGTTCAGGCTGATCCCGGCCTTCTTGCCCAGCGCCTTCACGGCCTGGACGGTGCGGTGGACGTGTGGGCCGGCTTCGGGATGAACGGTGATGATGTCGGCACCCGCCTCTGCGAACGGCTCCAGCCACAGGTCGACCGGACTCACCATCAGGTGAACGTCGAACGGTTTGTCTGTGTGCGGCCGCAGCGCCTTGACCACGCCGGGACCGATGGTGAGGTTGGGGACATAGTGTCCGTCCATCACGTCGACATGGATCCAGTCGCATCCGGCGGCATCGATGGCGCGCACCTCCTCACCCAGCCGGGCGAAGTCGGCGGACAGGATCGATGGGCTGATCAGCGGGGCGGCCATGCGGTCGGGGCTCCAGATGCCTTCACTGCGCTAAACCATCGCCTTCGCGCGCGCACAAGCGAGAGCGGCGGGCTTTTCCACACGCCCTCAGGCTGAAACCGCCGGAATCCATCGATTGTTTTAGGATTCTCGCGCAATTCAGGGCAAATTCAGCCCTCGGGGACGATGAGCAGCCCAACCTTGGGGCATCTCGGCGATGAGCGGCTTGAGCCGCGCGCCTCCCCCGACATATGGACATTCCCATGAATTCGAATCGTTTCCACCTTTCCGTCGTCCTGCTCGCCTCCGGTGCGCTCGCGTTGAGCGTAGCGGCGCCGGTGCACGCCCAGTACCGCGAGAAGATCGCCAACGACATGAGCAAGTGCCGCTCCGACAGTGGCGCGGCGGTTCTCGTCACGGTCGACGGGGTCAAGGAATCCAGGGGTCGCATCCGCGTGCAGAGCTATCGCGCCACTTCGTCCGAATGGCTCGCCAAGGGGCGTTGGCTTGCGCGGGTCGAGGCGCCCGCGAAGGCTGGGGCGATGACGTTCTGTATGCCGGTGCCTGGCGCCGGGTCCTATGGTATCGCGGTGCGTCACGATCTCGACGGCGACGGCGAAACGGACCTGATGAGCGACGGCGGCGGCATGTCGAACAACCCGTCGATCAACATCTTCAACCTTGGCAAGCCGAGCTACAAGAAGACTGCGTTCACCGTCGGCAGCGGGGTCAAGTCGATACGTATCCAGATGCGCTACATGTGATTGGTCAGGCGCGCCGCCGGGCACGCCACACCTTGTACAAGACGCCGGGCGCCGCGAGCACCGGGTGTCTCTCGCGCCACGGGGTCAGTTCGACCTGCACGCCGGTATGCCGCTCGATCTTCCACGCCGCATAGGCCGCCGCGCCATCGAACGTCGCGCTCGCTTTCGTCAGTCGCAGCAGGTTGAGTGCCTTGCCGAGACGTGCCCGTATGCGCCACCATGCGAGGACGCGCCGCCGCTCCACGCCTGAAAGCCTGGGTGCCAGCAGGTCGCCGTTCCGTTCGAACTCTATCCCCGCGGCCTCCCATGCGAGTGGTAGGAGCCCATCGAAGTGTGCGGCGTTGACGGACAGGATATCGCCTTCGCGGCCCGCTTTCTCGACGCGGAACTCGGCACCGTAGGTCGCGCGGAACAGCGCGCGCCAGAAGTCTTCCGCGCGGCCCCGTTCCGGGCCGAGTGCGGCAGCGAGGCGGGCCGCGGTCTGCGCGGCACCTGCGATCGCTTCCACGATCTCTCCTCGCGCGGCATCGTCTCTCGACCATACCAGCCCCGATGGTTGCACGAACCGGGCCCAGATGGTCGTGTCACGCGACTGTCCGTGCGCGGCCCGGTCGAAAGTCTCCAACGCCAACGTTGCGATCTTGGCGCGCAGTGTCGTGCCGTCGCGGTCAAACTCTCGGTAAGAAACCCGCGGCCAGATTCGCTCTCGTTCCGTCCCTGGGAGGAGGACATAGAAGTCGAGTACCCCTTCGAGCGAGCGGGTTCTGAAGTTCGATCCGTAGAACAGGACCGCACGCGCGCCCTTTTCCTCGCCGAGTTTGGCGGCGATAGAAGCGACCGCCGGGTCCACGACCGCGTCGAGTGAGCTCGCGATGCGGGTCTCGAGATCGCCTGTCACGGCACGACGAAAGAGAGCTGCGGACCCTGCACGATTTCATATCGACCAGCAGGGAAAGCCTCGCCGTCGAGGATGAAGCGGTCGCCGAGGTCGATCTCGATGCGGTCCGTCGCGCAGCGGTGGAAGCCGCTGCGGGTCAACCATTCGCTCTCCCAGCCCGCGGCGATCGCAGGGATGGCACCCATGACACGGCGACGAGGGTGATCGATCACGGCCAGCTTGAGACCCTCCAGCCCGGCGAACGGTCTTGCGCCCGCCGGGAAACGATTGAGGGTCGACGCCAGCAACATCGTTCGCCGAGCTGGGTCTCCCCACTCGCTGCGAGGCAGTTCGGCTTGCTCGCTTCCGGTTCGAATCGTCATTTCGACGCCGCGTCGCCAGCGGTTGCGGTCGGAGCCGAGTAGCGCCTGGATCACTCCCCACGCGGTGGTCGCACCGACCGCGAGGCTGTCGAAAGCGCCGAGACGGTGTGCGTCCTGGCCGGCAGCGATGGCGGTGGTGAAAATTCCGGCGCCGAATATGAAACCCACGAGTTGGGCTCCGCTCTCGCGGTCGCGCACGATGAGCGGACGACGTACCACGCGCCGACCGTTGCCCAGCGCTGCGACCACCCCGCCGACGTCCCAATCCTTCGGAGCCCCGAGATCAACGTTGAGTGCGTTTGTCTTTCCAGCAGGGTTCACCGCGAGTGCAGGCCAGTCCTCGCCAAACAACGGCAGACCGGCCGTCAGGACGTCGCGAACCGTACCATCGCCGCCGCTGATGACAATGCAACCAACTCCTTTCTCGGCAAAATCCTCGAGTACCCGGCGTAGGTCTCCTCGCCGCGAAGGTGTAGCGAAATGGAGGCCGGGCAAGGCCGCGACTGCCTCCGGCAATTTCGCATTGCGATGGCTGCGCGGATTGAAGATCACGCCGACGCTCAATGCGGGGAGGTTTCGAGAGGTGATGCTGGATAGGGCCATGATCGTTTTCGCGCCCTTAGATGGAGGGCGCGGCCGTGGGCCACAAGTTTTTGCCCCGGCCTGCCAATCTCGCGCTATCGTCACCTCCATGCTGCACCCCGACCTGCTCGATTCGGCGCGCGCGATCTCCGACAGGATCGTGACTTTGCGCCGCGCCATTCACGCCGAGCCCGAACTGGGCCTCGAAACCCCTTTGACGCTTGAGAAGGTGCACGAGGCGCTCGCTCATCTGCCGCTCGAATGGCGCGAGGGCGGCGCGACGACAGGCGCGGTGGCGACCCTCAAAGGCGGCAGGCCAGGCGCCGCCCCTCATGGTCGCGTACTGCTGCGCGGCGATATGGACGCGTTGCCGATGCCCGAGGAGACCGGGCTCGACTTCGCCTCGACGATCCCCGGGCGGATGCACGCTTGCGGCCACGATACCCACACCGCGATGCTCGCGGGGGCCGCCGAGTTGCTCTGCGCGCGCCGCGACGAAATCGCGGGGGAAGTACAGTTCATGTTCCAGCCCGGCGAAGAAGGCTTTCACGGCGCCCGACACATGCTGGATGATGGATTGATCGATCCCCTGCCGGATGCTGCCTTTGCGCTCCATATCATGCCCAACGCGCGCCATGGTGCCGTCGCCGGGCGGGCGGGGGCGCTGATGGCCGCTGCCGACGAGTTCGATATCTCGATCGAAGGGCGCGGCGGTCACGCTTCGATGCCGCACGACACACTCGATCCGGTGCCCGCGGCCTGCGCGGTCGTATCGGCGCTGCAGGCCGCGGTGACCCGCCGCTTCAACGCCGCCGACGCGGTGGTCGTGACGGTCACGATGATCGAGGCCGGCACCGCGCACAACGTAATCCCCGACCGGGTCCACCTGCGCGGCACGATGCGCACATTGTCGGCGAAGAATCGCGCGAAAGTGCATCAACTGGTCGAGCAGACCGCCAACGGCGTCGCCGCGGGCTACGGCGTCGAGGCGAAGGTCTCGATCCGCCACGGCTTCCCGGTGACGGTCTGCGACGAGCGGGCTGTGGCGCTCGGCAGTTCGGTCACCGACGATCTTTTCGGCGAGGGGTACTGGACCCCGCTACCGGCGCCGATCATGGGAGCGGAAGATTTCTCCTATTTGCTGGAGAAAGTGCCGGGCGCGATGTTTTTCCTCGGCGTGGCGGGTGACGGCGACGACTGGCGCTCGTGCTGCTCGATCCACTCGACCCGGATGATGGTGGACGAAACCGTTCTACCGCGCGGATCGGCGCTCCTCGCCGGATGCGCGATGCGCTTTCTCGAAAAAGGGTTCGATTAAACCCGCTTGCGCAGACCGGTTGCACTCGGCAACCTGCACCCGGCAGGGGATTCGCCGCGACGACGGCGAGCCGGGAGAGGCGGATGAACTACGAAGACAAGTCGCGCACGCTGGGTGAAGCGATCGCCCAATGGGCGGCCGAGATGCCCGGCGAGATCGCGCTGCGCCATGGCGAGACGACGGTCGACTGGCGCACCTATGACGAGAATGCCACCCGGATCGCCAACGGTCTTGCCGCGCTCGGCCTGAAGAAGGGCGACCGGGTAGCCTATCTCGGCAAGAATTCGGCGCGGGTGTGCCAGCTGTTCATGGGCACCGCGCGCGCCGGGATGATCCTCGTTCCGGCGATCTGGCGTCTCGCGGCGGCGGAAGTCTCCACGATCCTTACCGAATCGGAAGCCGGCGTGCTGTTCGTCGAGCCGCTATTCGAAAGCCAGCCCTTTGAGGGGCAGCGGATCGCAATGGACGAGCGGTTCGACGAGTGGGTGGCACGGCAGACCGCTGCGCCCGTCACGACCGAGGTCGATCGCGGCGACGTATTCCTGCAGCTCTACACCTCCGGCACCACCGGCATGCCCAAGGGGGTGATGCTCACCCACCGCAACGCCACGGTGCTGCGCCCCATCGTCGAGGCGGAGTTGCCCGGCTGGTTCAGCTCGGAGCCCGGCGATACACTGATTCACGCGATGCCGTTCGGCCATATCGCCGGCGCGGGGTCGGTGACGAACGCAGCCAATACCGGCCAACAGTTGATCATCCACACCGAATTCGATCCGGCGCTGATCATCCGCGACATCCAGCGATATGGTGCCAAGCAGGCGTTCCTGGTGCCCGCCGCCCTGGCCATGCTGCTCGATCATCCGGACGCGAAGGACGCCGACTTCTCAAACCTCGAAGGAATGGCCTACGGTGCGAGCCCGATCCCGCTCGACCTGCTGAAGCGTGGGGTCGAACGGCTTGGTTGCGGCTTTGCACAGATGTACGGGATGACCGAGACGTATGGGACCGTGGTCTATCTCGCGCCCGAGGACCACGGGCCGGGACGCGAGAAGGTTATGCGATCGGCCGGCATGGCGCTGCCCGGCGTGGAATTGCGGATTCTCGACGAAGAGGGAAATCCACTTCCTCCGGGCGCGATCGGCGAGGTCGCAGTCAGGAGCCCGACAAACATGGCCGGGTATTGGAAAAAACCCGATGAGACGGCTCGCGTGCTGAGCGAGGACGGCTGGATGCGCACCGGCGATGCCGGCATCCTCGACGAGGACGGCTACCTGTTCATCCAGGACCGGATCAAGGACATGATCATCTCGGGCGGAGAGAACGTCTATCCGGCCGAAGTCGAAAGCGCGCTCTACGGCCACCCCGACATTGCCGACGTGGCAGTAATCGGCGTGCCAGACGAGCGCTGGGGCGAGGCGGTCAAGGCGGTTGTCGTGCGCCGGCCCGACACCGAACTCGACGCGAGTGGGGTGATCGCGTGGGCGCGCGAAAAAATCGCCGGCTTCAAGTGTCCCAAGAGCGTCGACTTCATCGAGGCCCTGCCGCGCAACCCGTCGGGCAAGATTCTCCGCCGCGAACTGCGCGCTCCGTATTGGGGCGGGCGCGAACGGCAGGTCAACTGACGGGGCCATCGGTTCGCTACGGTTGAATTCGGGCCTGCGAGGGTGCAGGGGCGCCGCCATGTCGCGCCCAGTACCCATCGACCGCCATGCCCTTCGTCTCTCCTACCGGATGGAAGAGAATGCCTGTTCCGCAGAGCGGATGCGCATGGCCGCGCCGGCGCAGGCGGTCCACGGAGAGGCAGCGCGGATCGCTGGGCAGCTGATCGAAGGCGCCCGTGCTCAAAAGGCGAGCGGGCTCGACGCGTTTCTGCAGACATATGGCCTCGATACCGAGGAAGGCATTGCGCTGATGTGCCTCGCCGAGGCGCTGTTGCGGGTGCCCGACGCGGCGACTGCCGATGCGCTGATCAAGGACAAGATCGGTCACATCGACTGGAGCGAGCATCTCGGCGAATCGAGCAGCACTTTCGTCAATGCAGCGACCTTCTCGCTGATGCTGACCGGTGAAGTACTCGAACGGCCCGAACTCCATCAGCGCGGGATGGGACGCACGCTGCGCGGTGCGATGAATCGCCTCGGCGAACCGGTGATCCGCAAGGCGACGCTGCAGGCGATGCGCATCCTGGGTGGGCAGTTCGTATTCGGCCGGACGATCGACGAAGCGCTTAAGCGCGCCGCTCCAGAGCGCAAGCGCGGGCTCACTCACAGTTTCGACATGCTAGGCGAAGCCGCGATGACGTTCGAGGACGCCGAACGCTACCGTGCGAGTTACGAACGCGCGATCGAGCGGCTTGCGCGCGAGACCAAGGGCGGATGGCAGGGTTCACCCGGAATCTCGGTCAAGCTGTCGGCGCTCTACCCGCGCTACGACCATCTCCACGCCGATGCAGCGACCGCTCAACTTGTGCCGATGCTGAAGGAACTCGCGATGAAAGCGCGCGATGGTGGGATGCACTTCACCATCGATGCCGAAGAGGCTGAACGGCTCGAACTGTCGATGGACATCATCGAGAAGCTGGTCGCCGACGATGCGCTTTTCGCGACCGAAGACGGCACCGGCTGGACTGGCTTCGGCCTGGCGATCCAAGCCTACCAGAAGCGCGCGGTGCACCTGTGCGACTGGGTCGCCAAGCTCGCCCGCCGCCACGGGCGGCGACTGTTCGTGCGGCTGGTCAAGGGCGCCTACTGGGATACCGAGATCAAGCTCAGCCAGGTTGGTGGATACGCCGACTACCCGGTTTTCACTCGCAAGGTTGCGACCGATGTCAGCTACCTTGCGTGCGCCGCCAAACTGTTCGAGGCGTCGGACGCGATCTATCCGGCCTTCGCGACGCACAACGCGTACACGATTGGCGCGGTAAAGGCGCTGGCGAAGGGTCGCCCGTTCGAGTTCCAGCGCCTTCACGGCATGGGCGAGGACATCTACGACGAACTCGCCAAAATCGAGGGTGATGCGCAGACTCGCGTACGGATCTATGCCCCGGTCGGAAGCCACAAGGATCTGCTCGCCTATCTCGTGCGGCGGCTGCTCGAGAACGGGGCCAATTCAAGCTTCGTCAATCGCATGGCCGATGCCGCGGTTCCGGTGGCCGAGCTGACCGGTGACCCGGTCGTCGAGCTCGGCGCGCTTGAGCCCAAGCGTAACCCGTCGATCCCGCTACCCCCGGATATCTTCCCCAACCGTGCGAACAGCGCGGGCGTCGATCTCGCCGATCCGCTCGTGCTCGAGCCGCTGCAGGCGGAACTCGGGCGGCTGGAAGCCCGTCACTGGGACGCCGGGCCGACTTTCCTCGGCCCCGAATCCGGCGAAGTCGCACCGATCACATCGCCGCAGGATCTGACTCACGAGGTCGGTACGCGGCGCGACGCAACCGCGGAGGAGATCGATGTCGCGATCACCCGCGCGCTCGCGATCCAGCCGGGCTGGGATGCTCTAGGCGGTGAAAAGCGCGCGCTGTTGCTCGAAGCGGCGGCCGACGCGTTCGAAGCGCACATGGCCGAATTTCTTTCGCTGTGCCGACGCGAGGCGGGCAAGACGCTCGTCGACGGCGTGCTCGAAGTGCGCGAGGCGGTCGATTTCCTGCGCTTCTACGCGGTCGAGGCGCGGCGACTGTTTGCGGCACCGATCCCGCTGCCCGGCCCTACCGGGGAGGAGAACCGGCTGACCCTTGCGGGACGCGGCGTGTTCGCGACGATTTCCCCCTGGAACTTCCCGCTTGCGATCTTCATCGGCCCCGCCGCCGCCGCCCTCGCCGCGGGCAACACGGTCGTTGCCAAGCCGGCCGAGCAGACCCCGCTTATCGCCGCACTCGCGACCCGGCTGTGCCACGAGGCGGGCATCCCTGAAGACGTGTTCCAGCTGCTTCCGGGCGGTAGCGAGGTGGGCCAGCTCATTACATCGGACCCGCGAATTGCCGGGGTTGCCTTCACGGGATCGACCCAGACGGCGCAGGCGATCAACCGCAGCCTAGCCGCGCGCGAGGGGCCGATCGCGACCTTCGTCGCCGAAACGGGCGGGCAGAACGCCATGATCGTCGACAGTTCGGCATTGCCGGAGCAGGTGACCCGCGACGTCGTCAACAGCGCGTTCCAGAGCGCCGGCCAGCGCTGCAGCGCGCTGCGCGTGCTCTACCTGCAGGACGAGGTCGCGGATGAGATGTTGCGGATGATCAAGGGCGGGTTCGAAGCGCTGGAGATCGGCGACCCGGCTGAGCTCGACACCGATGTCGGCCCGGTGATCGACGAGGACGCGCGTAGCCAGCTTGAGCGCCATGTCGCAAGGCGGCGCAAGGAAGGTCACCCGGTCTGGCGGCGCAAGCTGCCCAAGGGCACCGGGAAGGGGTGTTTCGTGGCTCCCACGATCATCGAGATCGCGTCGATCAAGGACCTGCGGCGCGAGAACTTCGGGCCCGTATTGCACGTCGCGCGCTTCCCCGCGCACGAGCTCGAGCGGGTGATCCACGACATCAACTCGGTCGGCTTCGGCCTCACGCTCGGGCTTCACAGCCGGATCGAGGAAACCCGGCGCCGGGTCGAGCGGCTGGCGAAGGTCGGCAATCTGTACGTCAACCGCAACCAGATCGGCGCGGTGGTGGAGAGCCAGCCGTTCGGCGGCGAGGGCCTGTCGGGAACCGGACCCAAAGCCGGCGGGCCGCACTATGTGCTGCGGTTCGCCACCGAGCGCGTCGTCTGCATTGACACCACCGCGGCGGGCGGCAACGCGAGCCTGCTGGCGAGCTAGCGGGCGATCAGGGGACCGCCGACAGAAACGATTTGAGCGCCTCGCGGCTTGTCGGCTCGATAAGGGTCGGCGCATGACCGGCCCCCGGCACTTCGACCAGCGTGGCGTTCGGTCGCCCGGCGACCATGCGTTGCGCGGTTTCGGCGCTCAGAATGTCGGAGGTTTCGCCCCGGATCACCAGGACAGGCCGGGCTTTCGCGAGTCGCCGATACATAAGCCACGCAAGGAACTTGGGAGCCTTTGCCTTTCCCGCAGTCAGAGGTTCGGCGATCGCGGGATCGTACCTTGAACACCGGACCCTGCGGTCCGCGCGAGAACGCGCGCTCCGTCATTCGCTCCCAATCCTGCTCGGTGAAATTGGGAAAGGCGACTTCGTTGACCTGGCGGACGTAAGCTACCGCCTCCGCCCAGCTGGCCGGCATTACCGGCCGCCCCACGTACGACTGGATGCGCTCAAGGCCTTCCGGCGAAACCTCCGGACCGACGTCATTAAGGACTGCAGCGGCGATGCGGTTGCGCTGGCGCAAAGCCAGCGTCATCATGATAATACCGCCCATCGAAGTGCCGATGAACACCGCCTTGGCGATACCCAAGGCGTCGAGGAGATCGGTCAGGTCCCTTGCGTACGTTTGGGGTACGTAGTTTTCGGGTCGACTATCCCATTGCGAGTGACCGCGACCGCGAATGTCGGGTGCGATCACGCGCCTCCCGAAACTCGCGATCGTTGGAGCAATTTCTTCGAAGTCGCTGCTGTTCCTGGTGAGCCCGTGGAGGCAGATTACGGGTAGGCGTGCTTCGCCGCCGGCTCCCGGATAATCCCGGGCAAAGAGCGACAGCCCATTGGCGGAGGTCCACTGCCGATCAGAAAAGATCATTCCCCCGCCGTGGGCGTTCGTCACGACGTGGACTCACCTGAACGGGTCAATCCGCCGCGCAACAGGTCTTCGGCGGCGTCGCCGATGGAATCGACGGAACGAGATCCGTCCCACACGCCAAAACGGATGCCGAGGAAAACATTCATCCCCATGATTGCCCAGGCGCGCACCTCATTGTCGCCGGGCGTAATGACACCGGACTGCGCCGCCTCGTCGAGCCGTGCGGCAATGCGCATCGCCGCATTCTCGTAGTGGGCGCGGTAATTGCCAGGGTCGATGAATTCCGCTTCGTCGATGATGCGGTAGATTTCCTTATGCTCTCGCGCGAAACTCAGGAACGCGGTGAGTATATCGCGTTCGCGCGCCACTCCTGAAGCGCCCTCCTCCATGACCGCCGCGGCCGCCTCGGCGACCGCGCGGCTCATGTCCTTCACCAGCGCGGAGAAGATCGCCTCCTTGCTGTCGAAGTAAGTGTAGAAACTGCCGAGGGCAGTTCCCGCGCGCCGGGTGATTCCGCTGATCGACGCTGCGTGAAAGCCGAGTTCGCCGAATTCCTTGGCCGCGGCGTCAAGCAGCTTGCGTAACGTTTCCCGCCCCCGGGCAGTGCGTGGTTCTTTGCCGGGACTGGCCGACTTGGGCAGCGACTGCGGAGGCGTGGCCATCGCGCAACGCTTATTCATCCGGAAACATGTACGCAACGAAAAAAGTTGAAAGATGGTTCAGGTTTCAATATCGGCAACGGCGTGATGCGGCGTCAGGCCGCAAACATCAGGAGAGACGCCATGAATTCGCCCCCATCTACGCGCCAGCCACATTGCGCTCGCATCGGCCATCGCCTTGAGCGCACTCGCGGCGCCGGCTCTCGCCCAGGATGCGGCTGCGGTTCCGGCCTCGGTCGACGAAAGCGCTGGAGAAGACGCAGGGATCGTGGTCACCGCACGCCGGCGGGAGGAGCGGCTGGTCGACGTGCCGATCGCGGTGACCGCAATCAGTGGCGCGGAGCTTGCCAAGCGCGGCGCGCTCGACATCACCGACGTGTCGCAGACCGTGCCAAACGTTACTCTCGAGAACAGCCGCGCGACGAACTCGACGCTGACGGCATTCATCCGCGGCATCGGCCAGCAGGACCCGGTTTCCGGGTTCGAACAGGGCGTCGGCATCTACCTCGACGACGTCTATCTCAACCGTCCCCAGGCTGCGGTGCTCGATATCTACGACGTCGAACGGATTGAGGTGCTGCGCGGTCCGCAGGGTACGCTCTATGGGCGCAACACCATCGGTGGCGCAGTCAAGTATGTTACCCGGCGACTGGCCCGCGACCCGGAATTCCGCGCGCGGGCGACCTATGGCACCTATAACCAGGCCGAGGGCGTGATAAGCGCGTCGGCCCCGATCAACGACATCATGCGCGTCGGCGGAAGCGTGGCGCGGTTGTCGCGCGGCGGCTTCGGCGACAACCTCACGACCGGGCGCGAGAACTACAACAAAGACATCTGGGCGGCGCGCGCCAGCTTAGAAATGGGCGGCTATGGCGAACCTGTCTTCATCCGCATCAGCGGCGATTACACCAAGGACAAGTCGAGCCCGCGCAACGGCCATCGGCTGATTCCCGGCTACAAGTCGGGTGCGCCGGTCCTCGACAATGTATTCGACACCCGCGGCGGCATCGACGATCCGGCGCAGAAGGTCGAGGCGTACGGCCTCGCGATGAACGTCTCGATCGACCTCGCCGATGGTCTTACCGGGCGTTCGATCAGCGCCTGGCGCAAGGACGATAGCTCGACGCCGATCGACTTCGATGCGCTGCCCTCGGTCGACCTCGACGTACCCGGGATTTACAGGAATGAGCAGCTTAGCCAGGAATTCCAGCTGCTTTACGATCGCGGTCCGCTCAACGCGTTGTTGGGTTTCTACTACCTCGATGCGCAGGCCGACACGCTGTTCGAGAGTCGACTCTATACCTCGTATCCCACGCTGCTACCGCAGCTGACCGGCTACACCGCTGCGCTCGTCCACACGAGCACTTCGGCGGTGTTTGGCGACGTCACGCTGGACCTGACCGATCAACTCAGCATTTCGGCGGGCGGACGCTACACCTGGGACAAGCGCGATGCCGACATCACCAAGCAAAGCTTCATTCTTGGTGGCTCGGGCGTATTCGGAGCCGCGGGACTGTTGATCGGCACCGACACCGATTTCAACGGATCCAGGAATTACAAGAAATTCACGCCTCGTGCTTCGATCAGCTTTAAGCCGACGCCCGACCATAACCTCTATGCGAGCTACTCGAAGGGCTTCAAGGGCGGGGGCTTTGACCCGCGCGGTGCCGGCGCCAACGCGCCCGATCTCAACAACGACGGCAAGCGGTCCGACGCCGAGATCGCCGATTACCTGAGCTTCGCCCCCGAGCAGGTCGACAGCTATGAGGTTGGCTACAAGGGTTCGTTTGCAGGCGGTAAGGTCTACGTCGCGCTTGCCGGGTTCTACGCCGACTATTCGGACGTCCAGATCCCCGGATCCCAAGCGTGCGTCATCAATAACGTCCCGACGTTCTGCGGCCTCGTCACCAACGCCGGCAAGGCGACGTTCAAGGGCCTCGAGTTCGAAGGCAGTGCACGCTTGGGTCGCGGCCTCTCGGTATCGGGTTCGCTCGGCTACATCGACGCGAAGTTCGACAAGTACGTCACGCAGGTCGCCGGTCTCGGTCCAACCGATGTTTCCGACTATCGCCACGTGCAGAACACGCCGAAGTTCACCGCCAGCGGCACCGCGAACTACGACATGGCGCTGGGCGATGGAGAACTCGGGTTCAGCACGACCGTCTCGTATCGCTCGAAAACCTACCAGTTCGAAATCGCCAACCCTTATCTCGACCAGAATGGCTATGCGCTGGTCGACGGCAGTGTGGTCTATACCGCGCCGGGCGGGCACTGGACCCTGGGACTTTATGGCAAGAACCTGTTCGAGAAGCTCTACAAGACTTCGGGATACACCTACCTGGCGGCCGACCCGAAGACCGGTGAACTGCTCCACGTGACCGGCGCTCCCCTTTCTCTGGCGGCTTGCCCGGGCCAGACGTTCCCCGTCGGGGGCCTCTATCCCGCGCTGGGCTGCGAGGGTGTGCTGACAGCGTTCTATGGCAACCCGCGGCAGGTGTTCGTCACCGGCACGGTCAAGTTCTGATAGCGCGACCCCCGGCGCGGCCTTCGTACGCGCCGGGGGATCGTTTGGTTGGATTCCAGACGCTTGACCTGATAGGCGGCGCGAATGCGTCGCTTGATTTCCCTCCTCCTTGCCGTCGTTGCTCTCGCCTGGTCGCCCGCGACTGCGGCCAAGGTCACGATGACCTTTCACAGCTTCAACGGGTCGATCTTTTTCGGGCGCTATCCCCACACCTTCGTCGCGCTCGACGGCACGCTCGATGAAACCGGGCAGCGCGTGCACGAGAACTTCGGATGGTCTGCGAAAAGCGCGTCCCCGGCGGTCTTGGCGGGGCCCGTCGAAGGGATCATTCTGGTCGAGAAGGAAAAGTGGCTGTCAAAGACGAACAGCCACTTTTCCATTACGCTGGACGACGAGACGTACTGGAAGGTGCGCCGCAAGGTCGATTTCTATCGCGAGCACCCAGGCAAGTTCTACAGCCTGGAATCAAATAACTGCATCCACTTCATCGGCGCCCTGGCGCAGGTGGTGGGCATAAAGGTCGACTATCCCAAGTCGATGCTGCGTCGCCCGCGCGAATGGCTCAATCACCTGGCCAAGCTGAACCCCCAACTCGGCGCGAAGCAGATTTAAGCGGCAAAACGGAGCGCGCGCGCTTGCTCCCGCGGACGCGGTGGGGAATCACCGCTCCATGGCGATTCTCTCCGACAAGTGGATCCGCGAGGCCGCTACGGCGCGCGGAATGATCGAACCCTTCGTAGAGGCGCAACGGCGCGAGGGGTGCATCAGCTACGGCCTGTCCTCCTACGGCTACGACGCGCGCGTGGCCGACGAGTTCAAGATCTTCACCAACGTCGACTTCGGCGGTTGTCGATCCGAAGGATTTCGCCGCCAACAGCTTCGTCGACCGCAAGACCGACGTCTGCGTGATCCCGCCCAACTCGTTTGCGCTCGCCCGCACGGTCGAATATTTCCGCGTGCCCGAGGACGTGCTGGTCATCTGCCTCGGCAAGAGCACCTATGCGCGATGCGGGATCATCGTGAACGTCACTCCGCTTGAGCCGGGTTGGGAGGGGCACGTCACGCTCGAATTCTCGAACACCACGCCGCTCCCGGCGAAGATCTACGCCAACGAGGGCGCGTGCCAGTTCCTGTTCCTGCAGGGCAACGAGCGGTGCGAGACGAGCTACAAGGACCGCGCAGGCAAGTACATGGGCCAGCGCGGGGTCACGTTGCCGCGGCTCTAGACTCCACGGCAACGCGCGCGCATTCCTCTCTCCAAAGAGGAGAAAGAGCATGGCCGACAAGTCCCGCGAGTTCGACATCGTCGTCTATGGCGCCACCGGATACACCGGACGCCTCGTGGCCGAGCATTTCGTCCGCGAGTATGGTGGCAAGGGAAATGCTCCGAATTGGGCGATGGCGGGACGCAGCAAGGCCAAGCTTGAGGAGGTGCGCGACCTCATCGGAGCGCCGGCCGATACGCCGCTGGTGATCGCCGATGCGGACGATCCGGGCACGCTCGACGCGATGTGCCATCGAACCCGCGTAGTGCTGACGACGGTGGGCCCCTACCAACTTTACGGTGACGAACTGGTCGCCGCCTGCGTGCGCGCCGGGACCGACTATGCCGACCTTTGCGGCGAGCCGGTCTGGATGCGGCAGCAGATCGACGAACACGAGGCCGCTGCGAAGGCGAGCGGCGCGCGTATCTGCTTTTCCTCCGGCTTCGATTCGATCCCCTTCGACCTTGGCGTGTTGATGACCGAGAAGGAGGCGGAGGCTCGCTTCGGAGCTCCTGCTCCGCGTGTCCGGGCGAGGGTGCGCGGAATGGCGGGCGGCGCTTCGGGCGGAACCGTCGCGAGCCTGACAGAGACGATGAAGGCGGTCGCGAAGAAGCCCTCGCTGCTCGGCATCCTGCGTTCAAGCTTCGGCCTCACGCCGGGGTTCGAGGGGCCCGAGCAGCCTTCGGGCATGATCCCGCATTACGAAGCCGATCTCGGCAAGTGGGCCGCCCCATTCGTGATGGCGCCGATCAATACCAAGAACGTTCACCGGACGAACTTCCTGCTCGGCCATCCGTGGGGCGAGGATTTCCGTTATGACGAGATGGTGCTCACCAGCCCCGGCGAAGCGGGGAAGGCGGCGGCGAATGCGCTGGCGGGCGCGATGAAGAACCCGTTCGGAGCCAAGCCTCCCAAGCCGGGTGAAGGACCAACCAGGGAAGAGCGCGAGAACGGCTTCTACGACGTATTGTTCGTGGCCGAGATGCCCGATGGCCGATCATTGCGCTACGCAGTGAAGGGCAAGTACGATCCGGGTTACGGCTCTACCAGCCGGATGCTCGCCGAAACCGGCATGGCACTGCTCGAGACGAATGGTTCGGGCGGGATAGGCACACCGGGTGCATTCCTGGGAGAGGTGCTGGTCGAGCGGCTGCAGGAGCATGCCGACATCACTTTTGCTGCAGAGGAATAGCTCAATCTGCAACTTTGCCTCGTCCCGCGCGTTTGAGCGCGGAAAACAGGGGAAAGGAAAACGCCATGTCCGCCATTGCCGCCTTCATCGGCCGCCTGCTGATCGCGCTGCTGTTCATTCTGTCCGGTATCCCGAAGATCATCGATCCGACCGGCGCCGCATCCCTGCTCGAAGCTGCGAACCTGCCCGGCAGCCTCGCACAGACGACGGGGATCTTCGAAGTCGTCGCCGGGCTACTGCTCGCGCTGGGCGTAATGACCCGATTGGTTTCGATCCTGCTGTTCGGCTTCACGCTGCTGACGATCTTCTTCTTTCACAACCAGTTTGGCGATCCGATGCAGGCCGCACAGGCGATGAAGAACGTCGCGATCGCTGGCGGGCTACTCATGGTCTTCGCCTACGGTCACATGTACTGGGGTTACGACCGGATGCGCGCGCAGCGGAAGGGCGAGGTCGAGGCGGCGGACGCGAACGAGCGAGCGCACGAGGCCGAACTCAAGGCCGCTCGTGCAGAGGGCCGCGACCGAGGCGCTCCGAACCATTGACCGGGACGGCGACGGACATCCGGGCTGATCCGGCCCGCCTAAAAGCTGACTCGCACGCTCGCTTCGAAGTTGCGTCCGGGCAGCGGCGTGTAGTCCTTCGTCAGGCTCGTCGCGAGGCGCCCCGTTGCGTTGAGGATATTGTCCGCCTTCAGCAGAAGCGTCACGTTGTCATTTCCGCGCAGCGGGCGCCAGGCGATCGAAGCGTTCACGAACGTATAACCCTCGGTCGGGGTTTCGCCCGCAGCAACCTTGTCTTGCCGCGCGGCCCACTCGACCTCGCCGCGCGTGGTAAGCGCACCGGACTCCGCCTCGAGGGCGCCGGACAGCGTCAGCGGCGGAATGCGCGGCACGTTGCCGCCTCCGTCTACGAGCTTGGCGCGGACGTACGATCCGCGCAGTTCACTCTTGAGCGCTAATGGCCCGCCTTTGATGAGCGGCGTGGCGATTTCGCCCTCGATGCCAGAATAGTCGGCATTGCCTTGCCGGAAGGCGTAGACCGGGGCGCCGTCGATTCTGGTGCCGGTGTCGGACTCGTAAATGTAGCCGTCGAAGCGGCTGTAGAACGCGGTGAGCGAAAGGTCTGCTTGCCCGAGCCGCCCCCGGCCGAATAACTCGCCGCCCCAGGCGCGCTCAGGGGAGAGGTTCCGGTCACCGCTCTCGTAGACCTGCGTAGCGGGGTGGAATCCGTCCACCAACAGTTCCTCCGGGCTCGGAGCGCGGGCCACCCGGTTGGCGTTGACGCCCACATCGAAGCCCGCCGCAATCGAGTAGCTAAGCCCTAGTGCGCCCGAGAAGGTGTCGAACGAACGGTCGAACCCAATGTCGGGAGCGGCAACGGTGGCGCGCTCGTAACGCCCCGCCAATTGAAGCCGCAGAGCATCGCCCAGCGGCACCTCCTGCAACGCAAACGCCGCAAGGTGGTCCGACAGGTTGCGCGGTACGATCGCCTCGTCGCCGACCGTATCGAGGTGACGGTAGTCGTACTGGATGCCGAGCGAACCCGACCATCCCGAGCGTTCGGCCTGCACGAGCTCCGACCGCGCTTCGAGCCCCTCGACGTTGAAGGTCGTGCCCGGATTTCCGTCACCCTCGAACTCGGTGTGGGTGTAGTGGCTGTAGGCAGCGTGGCTCGACAGCTTCTGGAACAGGCCGCCGCCCAGCGCGAGATCGGCGCGCATGTCGCCGCGCCATTGCTTGAGACCGATGTGGCCGGGGTCGCTTTCCTCGGTGCCGGGGCGGACCGGGACTCCGTAATAAGTGTCGTAGTAACCGAGCGAGGCGCCGAGATTGCTGTCGCCCGAGAAGAAGGCGAGCCCGCCCGTCGCGCTCCAGGTACGCGCCGCGCTGCCTGGCAGTGTGCCGCGCTGGTCGGCCTGCCCGCGCAAGATGGCGGCCAGTGCCGGATCGCTCGTGGCGACGGCGTCGGCGCGGGAGAGAAGCTGCGCGCGCAGGGGTTCGGCGACGGCATAGCCCGGGATCGATAGGTCGCCGGTGTCACTGTATCCGGCATCGACGTGCCCAGCGAATCCGCCGCCCAGTGGCGCATCGAGCGAGATCGCGCCTTGGCGCAAATCGGACGCGGTGTTGCCGCTCACCACCGCGTCGACATGCACCGGCTCGTCGGGCAGGCGCAGGGGGATGCGCTTGTCGATTATGTTGACCGCGCCTCCGATCGCTTGGCTGCCGTAGAGCAGCACCGCCGGACCGCGCAGGACGTCGATGCGTTCGGCATTGAACGGGTCGACCGCAACCGCGTGGTCGTCCGACACGTTCGAAGCGTCGATCGAACCGATCCCGTCGATCAGGAGCTTGACCCGGTTCCCCGAAAAACCGCGCAGCACCGGACGCGAGGCGCCGGGGGCGAAGCCGCTCATCGAGACGCCGGGCTGTCCGGCGAGTACCTCGCCGACCTGTCCCGCGAGCGAGCGCTGGAGCTCGAGCCCTTCGACCGCGGTCGTGCCGGCCAGCATGTCGAGACGCTTCAGGCCCGAAGCGGTAACGATAATTTGCCCGCCGTCGATCTGGCGGTTGTGGAGATCATCGTCTGGCTGTTCGTCCGCTGGCGGCGATGCGGAAGTCGCGGGCGCCTCCTGCGCAAACGCGGGAAACGCTATCATCGAGGTGGCAAGAAGGGCGAGGCGCAGCGCGGCGCAGGTTTGATGATATAAAGTCACGTTGGGCCCGCTAATGCGTGGTGGCGAGAGCGCAAGTGAATTTTCGCTCATGATCGCCCGGTCGCACGCTCCGTTCGACGAACTGCACAAGGCAACGTGGCCCCGCAGCGGGGGACTTGGATCACGGACTGGAAAGGAAAAATGGAGCGGGCGAGGCGATTCGAACGCCCGACCCCAACCTTGGCAAGGTTGTGCTCTACCCCTGAGCTACGCCCGCTCACTGGCGTTGGCCCGAAACAGTGGTTCCCGGCCGGGGAGGCGCGCGATTAGCAACAGGTGCGGGGGGCCGCAAGCGCTAATTGACTGCAATTGTCGCACTCCGCTTTTCGCTTCACAAATGCGGGCGAAGACCCACATTGGCCCCGAGCATTTTATTGCGCGCAGCCAATCGCAAAGGGGACCAGCACGTGGCCAGCATGGGTTTGAACCTGGAAGAGCAGAAGGCGGTCGACCGCTTCCGCAAGGATATCGTAGAACCGTCGATGACCAATCTGGTCGTGCTCGATTTCTGGGCCGAATGGTGCGGCCCCTGCAAGGCATTGACTCCGGTGCTCGAGAAAGTCTGCGGCGAGTATGCCGACAAGGGCGTGGTACTAGCCAAGATCAACGTCGATGAGGAACAGTTCATCGCCGCGCAATTCCAGGTGCGCTCGATCCCGACGGTCTACGCGATGTTTCAGGGCCAGCCGGTTGCCGACCTGACCAATGCGCGCACCGAATCGCAGCTGAAGGCGACGCTCGACCAGTTGCTCGCCCAATTGCCCGTTGGCGGTGAGGATGCGCAAAAGGCAAAAGACGATGTCGCGCAATTCGTCGAGATGGGCGAGCAGGTGCTCGCCGAGGGCGATGGAGAGCGTGCCGCGGGTATTTTCTCGCAAGTCGCCGAGATGGCACCCGATAACGCCGCCGCCCACGCCGGGCTGATCCGCGCACTCGTGGCCGCTAACAGGACCGAGGAAGCGAAGACGCACGCGGCCACGCTCGACGCGCGGGTCGCGGACGATCCGGCGATCAAGACCGCGCTTTCCGCGCTCGAGCTGGCAGGCGACAAGGTCGACGACAGTGAACTGCAAGCCCTGCGCGCCGCCGCTGCCGAGCGTCCGACCGACATGGACGCACAAATGGCCTATGCTGAGGCGGCGTTTGCCAGCGGCGACCGCGAGGCCGCGGGCGAGACGCTGCTCGGCATGATCCGCACCGATCGCGAATGGAACGATGGCGCGGCCCGTGCGCAGCTGGTGAAGATGTTCGAGGCGGTCGGGCTTGAAGACCCATGGGCGGTCGCCACCAGGCGCAAGCTCTCGACCCTGCTGTTCGGATAGCGATGGCCACCCGCCTGTCGATCTTCCCGCTGCCGGGCGCAATCCTGTTCCCCGGATTGCACCTGCCGCTGCACATCTTCGAGCCCCGCTATCGTGCGCTGGTGGGCGACGCACTAGCGCGCGACCGACGGATCGCGATGATCCAGCCTCAGACCGCCGCGGAGGGCGCGCCGCTCTTCAGCGTAGGCTGCGTCGGCAAGATCGACGAGGTAGAGGCATTGGACGACGGGCGGTACAATATCATTCTGGCGGGCGAAGCGCGCTTTCGCCTGGGTCGTGAACTCGACGTCACGACCCCGTTCCGGCAGATCGAGGCCGATCTCCTCGAGGATGACGAGCACGCGAGCCTCGCGAGTATCGAACGGGCTGGGTTCGAGCAGGAGGCTCGGGCATTCGCGGATGCACAGGGATACCTCGTCGACTGGGATTCCGTCGCGCGCCTCGACGATCGCACGCTGATCGACGGGGTCAGCCAGATCGCCCCTTTCGACCCGGCCGCCAAGCAGGCACTGCTCGAAGCCGAGACGCTGTCGCAACGCTGCGAGCTGCTGATTCAGCTCATGCAGTTCTTCGGTCGATCCGATCCCGACGAGGAGCGGGTCACGCTCCAGTAAGTCAGGCGTCTTTCGCCGCCCTGGACAGTCGATCGCGTGCGGCGCTTTCCCCGATCAGCGGCAACAGCGCGTGCATATCGGGACCGTGGTCCATGCCAGTCAGCGCCTGGCGCAGCGGCAGGAACAAAGCTTTGCCCTTTCGGCCGGTCGACTCCTTGAGCGACGCAGTCAGCGCGGTCCACGGGTCTTCGCTCCACACCAGCGATGTGGCCGCCTGACCGATATAGGTGCGGGTCTCCGCATCGAACGCGGGCTGCTCGACCGGGCCGGTGACCACGCGCCACCAATCGGCTGCGTCGGCAACTTTCTCGAGATTCGGTCGGATCGCCGTCCACGCGGTTTCGTCCATCCCCTCCGGCAACTGGCCCGCCACCGCCGCGTATTCGAGTTGGTGGACGATGGCCTGGTTCAGCCGTTCCAGCTCCGCCTCGTCGAAACGTGCGGGCGCGCGGCCGAAAGTCGCCAAATCGAACGTCTCGATCAGGATATTGCGGTCGGCGATGGGTTCGACAGGAAGCGAAGTCCCAATCCTTGCGAGCAGTGCGACAAGCGCTTCGGGCTCGATCCCGTTGTCGCGCAGCGCCGAAGCCGAGAGCGAGCCAAGTCGCTTCGACAGCTTGCCTTCGCGGCCCACCAGCAACGCCTCGTGCGCGAACTGCGGAAGTTCCTTCGCGGCACCGACGCCCGCAGCAAAAAGTGCGGTAAACATCTGAATTTGAACGGCGGTATTGCTTACGTGATCCTCGCCGCGGAGTACCGTGGTGACGCCCATATCGGCATCGTCGATCGCACTGGGGAGCATGTAGAGCCACGAGCCGTCGGCTCGGCGGATTACCGGGTCGGAAAGCTGCGCCGGATCGAAATGCTGGGGTCCGCGGATGGCGTCGGTCCATTCGATCGGCTGGCCGTGCTCGAGGCGAAAGCGCCAGTGAGGAGCCACGCCTTCGTCGGCGAACCGCGCGTGATCGGCGTCGGTGAGTTCAAGTCCCGCGCGGTCGTAGATCGGCGGCAGGCCACGCCCCAGCAGCACCTTTCGCTTGAGATCGAGCTCCTGCGCGGTTTCATAGCAGCGATAGACGCGACCTGCCTCGCGCAATCTGGTGAAAGCATCTTCGTACAGGTCGAGGCGCGCCGACTGTCGTTCTTCGCCGTCAGGCTCAAGGCCGAGCCAGGCGAGGTCTTCGCGGATCGCCTCGACGTATTCCTCGCGACTGCGTTCCGCGTCGGTATCGTCGATCCGCAGCAGAAATTGGCCGCCGTGCTTTCCTGGCGAGCAGCCAGGCGTGGAGTGCGGTGCGGATATTTCCGACGTGCAGCAGGCCGGTTGGCGACGGGGCGAAACGGGTAACGGTAGTCATCGGGTCAACTCGAAGACGGCATATTCGGCGCGCCAGTTCGCGCCGAGGGTACCGACTTGGCGCTCGCCGGCGAAAAACCATTCGCGCTCGATCCGTACATTCATTGCGCGCACCAGCTCGCGGAAATCGAGCACGGTTACGTGGTGTATGTTCTGCGTTTCGTACCAGCTGACCGGCAGGTGCCGCGTGACTGGCATCCTGCCGCCGAGCGCCAGCGCGGCGCGCATGCGCCAGTTCGCAAAGTTGGGGAACGAGACGAATGCCTGCCGCCCTACGCGCAGCAATTCGTCGAGCATCCGGTCAGGCCGCGCGGCGGTCTGCAAGGTCTGGCTGAGAATCGCATAGTCGAACGCCTTGTCGGGGTAGTCGGCGAGATCGCGGTCCGCATCTCCCTGCACGACCGATAACCCCCGGGCGACGCATCGCTCGACCAGTTCCGCGTCAAGCTCCATCCCCCGCGCGTCGCATCCCTTGGCGCCGAGCGCCGCCATCAGCGCGCCGTCGCCACATCCGATATCCAGCACCCGGCTTCCCGGCGTGACGTTGTCGGCAATGACTGCAAGATCGGGGCGTAGTCCCGCGCCGTTACGGGTCATCCGATGAACCCCTTCACGACCCGGTCGAGCGCCGGATGGTCGAGCAGGAAGCTGTCGTGACCGTTGGGGGCCGACAGCTCGACGAAACTCACTGCCGCGCCGGCTGCGTTGAGCGCGTGAACAACGTGGCGACTCTCGGCGGTTGGGTACAGCCAGTCGCTGTCGAAGCTGACGAGGCAGAACCGTGCGGCGGAACCGGCGAAAGCATTGGCCAGCTTGCCGCCATGTTCCTCGGCGAGGTCGAAATAGTCCATCGCACGGGTGATATAGAGGTAGCTGTTGGAGTCGAACCGCTGCGTAAAGCCGCTGCCCTGGTAGCGCAAATAGCTCTCGACCTGGAAATCGGCGTCGAAACCGAAGGTCTTTCTATCGCGATCCTGCAGGTTGCGTCCGAATTTTTCGGTGAAGCCGGTCTCGCTGAGGTAGGTGATGTGCGCCGCCATCCGAGCCACGCTCAATCCCTTGTCCGGCGAGCGGCCCGATCCGTAATAATCGCCTTCCTGCCAATCGGGGTCGGCCATGACCGCTTGCCGCCCGACCTCGTGGAACGCGATGTTCTGCGCAGAGTGCCGCGCGGTGCTGGCGATGACCAGCACGCGATCGGCGCGATCGGGGAAATTGGCTGCCATGCTCAGCGCCTGCATCCCGCCCATCGAACCGCCGACAACTGCGTGCAGCCGCTCGATCCCGAGTGCATCGAGCAGAGCGACCTCGGCGCGAACCATGTCGCGGATCGTGATGACCGGAAAGCGCATGGCATAGGGCTTGCCGTCGGGCGCGTCGCTCGCCGGACCGGTCGATCCCATGCACCCGCCGATCACGTTGGCGCAGATGATGTGGAACCGGTCGGTGTCGATCGGTTTGCCGGGGCCAACCATCCGTTCCCACCAGCCGGCCTTGCCGGTGACGGGGTGTTCGCTCGCCACGTACTGGTCGCCGGTGAGCGCATGGCACACGAGAATTGCGTTGCCCTTGTCCGGCGCCAGCTCACCGTAGGTTTCGTAGGCGATTTCGACTCCCGTGAGCTTTTGCCCGCCGTCGAGCGACAGCGGGGCAGGCAGCGTCACGCGCTTGCTTGGGGCGGCGGGGGCCATGGCGGCGCGGCTTGGCGGCATCGGGCGCGCGCTGTCAACAAGTCTCATGCCGGGCGAGCCAAGGAGGATTTTGTTCGCAAGCCGCGCCCCGACCGCTATGCGCCTGTCGCGATGGTGAACCGTCCTGTCCTGAAGCCCTGGATCGAGGGCATCCATGCATACGTGCCGGGCAAGTCGGCCGGCGCCGATGGCAAGGCGCTGGTCAAGCTGTCTGCGAACGAGAATCCTCTGGGCACGTCGCCCGCCGCACTTGCCGCGAAGGCCGGGGCCGAGGCGCCGAGCCGCTACCCTGACCCAGGCAGCACCGTCCTTGCGCGAAGCGATCGGCGCGAAGTTCGGGATTGATCCTGCGCTGATCGTCTGCGGGACCGGATCGGACGAACTGCTGCAGCTGGCGGCCAACGCATTCGCCGGTCCGGGCGACGAGGTACTGTTCCCCCGCTACAGCTTTGCGGTCTACGACATCGCCGCGCGCCGCGCCGGCGCGACCCCGATCGAATCCGCCGACGCGGATTACGGCTGCGACGTCGATGCTCTGCTGGCGGCGGTGACCGGGAGGACCCGCGTGGTCTATCTCGCCAACCCGAACAATCCCACCGGCAGCTTCCTGCCCGCGAGCGAGGTCGCGCGGTTGCACGCAGGGTTGCCGGGCGATGTGCTCCTCGTCCTTGACCAGGCCTATGCCGAATATCTCGCACCGGAAGACGACGACGGCGGATTTGCTCTGGCAACGGCGAACGAAAACGTGCTCGTCACGCGCACCTTCTCGAAGATTCACGGGCTGGCGGGCGAGCGGATCGGATGGGCGACCGGTGCGCCGCACCTGATCGAGGCGCTCAATCGCATCCGCGGGCCGTTCAACGTCACCAATACCGGGCAGGCGGCAGCGCTCGCGGCGTTGGGTGACGATGCCTTCGTCGAGCGCAGCCGAGTGGAGAATGCCGCCAATCGCGCTCGTCTGGCCGATGCGCTGGCCGCGCTCGGCAATCACGGTATCCGCCCGCTGCCTAGCGAGGGCAATTTCCTGTTGGTCCTGTTCGAAGGTGTACTGACCGCCGAAGCCGCGCTTGGCGCGTTGGCGGAGGCGGGCTACGCGGTGCGGCACTTGCCGGGGCAGGGACTGGGTCATGCGCTGCGCATCACGATCGGCACGCCAGAGGACATGGACGCGGTAGCCGAGACGATCCGCCTTGCCGCGGAGCGCGCGGGATGAGCTTTCAGCGAATCGCGGTGATCGGGCTCGGGCTGCTCGGCGGATCGGTCGGCCTCGCTATAAGCGAATACCTGCCGGGCTGTGCGACGACGGGCTATGACGCCGATCCCGACGTGCGAAGTCGCGCCGCCGAGCGCGGGCTCGTCGGAAAAGTCTGTGATAACGCCGCAGAAGCGGTCGCCGATGCCGAGCTGGTCGTCTTTTGCGTACCTGTCGGGGCGATGGGCGAGGCAGCCGCACAGATCGCAAATGCGCTGCCCGACGGAGCGATCGTCAGCGACGTCGGCTCGTCCAAGGCAGCGGTGACAGAGGCGCTGCGCTCCGCTCTGCCGGGAGCGGCCGTAATCCCGGCGCACCCTGTTGCAGGTACCGAGCGGAGCGGGCCCGACGCGGGCTTCGCACACCTGTTCCGTCACCGCTGGTGCATCCTCACCCCGCCTGCCGACGCCGATCCGGATGCTGTCGCACGGCTGACGGAATTCTGGCAGGCTCTCGGCGCTAGGGTCGAGATCATGGATGCCGCGCACCACGACCTCGTTCTCGCGGTGACCAGCCATATCCCGCACCTGATTGCCTATACGATAGTCGGCACCGCTTCGGACCTCGAGGAAGTGACCCGCAGCGAAGTCATCAAATACTCGGCGGGCGGATTTCGCGACTTCACCCGCATCGCTGCGAGCGACCCGGTCATGTGGCGCGATGTATTCCTGACCAACCGCGACGCGGTGCTCGAAATGCTGGGACGCTTTACCGAGGACCTTACCGCGCTCCAGCGCGCGATCCGGCGCGGCGATGGCGAGGCGCTTTATGACCTGTTTGCCCGCACGCGCGACATCCGCCGCTCGATCGTCGAGCAGGGCCAGGACGACGCGCGCCCCGATTTCGGCCGCAGCGACCACGAGGGCTAGGCGTCGGTCCCACGCTTGCGGGCAGGTAGCAAGAGAACGATCGCCAGCAACGCGAGGTGGGCCGCCGCGCTCGCCATTCGGCCGGAATCGACGGTCATTCCTTCGATGTCGACCATCGGACCGGTGATCGCGTTCGCGAAATTCCACCCCCAGTGGAGCGCCACCGCGGCCCACAGCGAACGCCACCGCCATGCGGCGGCAGCATAGGCGAGGCCAAGTGCAAATAGCCGAACCTGCTCGCTCCACCCCCAATCGAACCGCCACACGTGGTTCAGCGTGTAAAGCGCGGCGCTGAGAACCACGTAGCTGATCCCCCCGAGTTGCAAGGGAAACACCCGCAACAGGAAACCGCGGGTAAGAATGTCCTCGACCGCGGACGGTACGAAGGTGATCGCCAGGGCCAGGGCAATCGAGCCAGCGCTGGGAACCAGGTCGTTCCAATGCGCCTCGCCCGGACCCAGCGCGATCGATGCGTATTTGGCGAGGCCTGCGAGCACGAAGCCGCCGGTAAGGACCAGCGGTAGCGTACGGAAGCGCTCGAGACCGTAGGTGCCAAAACCGGTGCCGCCGAGCCAACGGCCGAGCGGCCAGGCAACGACAAGCGCGGCAAGCATCAGCGCCGGACCGATCGGGCTTTCGGGTGAAATGACCGTCTGCAGGCCTTCGGATGCCTGATAGAGCGCGAATATCGCCGCAAAGGCGACCAGCGCACGACTCCAGCCCGGCCGCTCGGTCATGGATTGAGCGCATTCATTGCGGCGTGCACGCGAGCTTCGGCTTCGGCGCGGGGGAGTCCGGGGGGTACAGGTTCGCCGAAGCGATAGGTAATTGTGCCGCTCCGCTTGATGCTCCGGTGATAAAGCGGGCCACTGTCGATCGCGACCGGAACCACTGGCAAGCCGAGCAGCTTGTAGAGGCCTGCGAAACCTGCTTGCAGCGGCGGTTCGGTCCCATGCGGGACACGCGTGCCTTCGGGAAAGATCGCCAGCGGACGACCCGCATCTGCGTGGAGCTTCGCCGCCGCCAGCATCGCCCGAAGCGCCCGTGCGCCCTGGTCGCGGGCGACCGGCACGATGCCGTAGGCCCTCGCCGAGGCGCCCCATAGGGGAATCGAAAAAAGCTCCTCCTTGGCAAACACCGCAGGGGTGTCGAGCAGCGCGGGCAGATCGATAGCCTCGAAGAAGCTTTCGTGCTTGATCGCGTAGAGCGCCGGATAATCCGGTCGCGCGCCTGCTTCCCGGATCGTCATCCCCAGGATCCGGGTTACGCACCAGCGTTGAAACAATGCCCAGCCGCGCACCACCCGGCGGAAGTGCGCAACATCGCGCCGAAGCACCCAGAGCGACCACGCCGTGTACCCGAGCGAGCCCAGATAGAACACGACATAGAAGACGAGGCTGCGCAGCACTGCCACCGCGTCAGTCCGGGAGCGGCCGCGCCAGCGTAGAGGCGATCAGCTTGTTGTATTCGAGGAACAGTATGCCCAGCCGCGGCCGCGAGGGGACCGCATCGCGCACGACCTTCACATCGTCCGGCAGTGCGAGGTTCAGCTCCCCCGCCGCTCGGCGCATGTGCCAGTCGGTTGTGACGAGCCGGATCGAGCGGATGTCGTGGTGACGCACCCATGCGGCGGTTTCGGCGGCGTTGCTACGCGTGTCGACCGCGGCGAAACCGAGTGTGACGCAGCAGTTCATGGTCTTTGGCGAGACCTTGTACTCTGCGGCGAACTCCTTGGGCTTCACCTCGCGGTCGACGCCGGTGACGAGAAGCTCGCGCGCCTGACCCCGGGCGAGCAATTCGAGCCCGCGATCGATCCGCCCCGCGCCGCCCGTCGGCACCACGATCGCGTCGGTACGCAGGGCACCCGCCGGTTGCGGCAGCGCGGCGGCGAACCACAGGAAGCCGAGTGCGTACAATATCGCGACGAAGGCGGCGAAACGCACGATCACAGCATCTTCCTCAGTGCGCCGAGAACTGTAAGCCGCGCGGTCAGCATGGCGATGACGATACCGACGAGAGGGATAGCCGCGATCAGCAGCCAGTCGATAGGGCCGAGGCCGCCGCCGGCGACCATCCCCGAACCGAGCGCGGCGAACTGCTTTCCGAGAACGAAGATCGCGACCATTCCGAGCGCGAGGCCTGCGGCGCCACCGGCGGCGGCGTCGAAAGCGATCGAACGCTGGAAAATGCGCGCGATCTGCGCATCCGTCCCCCCGAGCAGGTGGACGATCTCGATCGTCCCGCGATTGCCGCCAAGTGCGCTGCGCGAGGCAAGCAGGACGGCCGCCGAGCTTGTGATACCGAGTAGCACCACGAGGCCGAGGGCGAGGTACTGTAGCGATCGGATGGCAGCGAAGACGGGGGCCAGCCAGGTCGACTGCGCATCGACCCGCGCCGCCGGGGCAGGGCGGGCGAGCACACCGCGCATCGCAGACAGTCGTGCCTCGTTCGCGGGGCCGCGCAGCTCGACGTCGATCAGCGCCGGGACCGGGACTGCATCGGTCCCCTCGCCGCCCGCGCCAAGCCATGGTTCGAGCAGTGCGTCGAGCTCGCGGTCGGGCACGATACGGATACTCGATACCTCCGGCAGGGATGCGAGCGCGACCTCCGCGGCCCTGGCCTGGCGGTCGCGCTCGGACTTGAGCGGTTCGACGATCTGAATGGTCGCCGCGCCGGACAGTTCGCCGCGTGTGGTTTGTGCAAGGTTGCTCAGCGCAAGGCCGCCAGCGGCGGCGATCGTGGTCAGTGCGACCATGATCGCGATGACCCACGGCATCGGTCCTGCAAGCCTGGCGTGCGGCACCAGCTGCGCGGCGCGGCTACCGCGAAACGGCACGAGGCTGCGGGCGACCGCGTGGGCGAGGACCGGCGGCTTCTTCACGCGAAGTCGCTCCGATCGATGGGCCGCTGGTCCCGGCGGGGCGGGAAGCGCAGCGCGCCGGTCGGATCGCTGAGACGGCCCTTGTCGAGCCGCATGATCAGCGAATCGGGCACCTTGCGCAGCAGATGGACGTCGTGTGTCGCGACGACGACGGTGGTGCCCAGACGGTTCAGCGCCTCGAACAGCCGCAGCAGCTTGAGCGCCATGTCCGGATCGACGTTACCCGTGGGTTCGTCGGCGACGAGCATGTCGGGCCGGCCGATCACCGCGCGCGCGATCGCAACGCGCTGCTGCTCGCCGCCCGACAGGGTTGCGGGCCGAGCATCCCTGCGCTCCGACAGGCCGACCCATTCGAGCATATCGGCGACCGGCTGGCGCAATTCGGCCTCGCGCACGCCCGATACGCGCAGTGGAAGCGCGACGTTGTCGAACGCCGACAGGTGCGGGACGAGTCGGAAGTCCTGGAACACGACGCCCAGCCGGCGGCGAAATCGCGGCAGTCTTTCGCGAGGGAGGGTTATCACGTCGGTTCCGAACATGCGGATCGCCCCGCGTGAGGGCCGCTGGGCCAGATAGAGGAGCTTGAGCATCGATGTCTTGCCCGCCCCACTGGCGCCCGTGAGAAAGTAGAAGCCACCCGCATGCAGCGTGAAAGAGACGTCGCTCAACACCTCTCGGTCGGCGCCGTAACGCAGGCCGACATTGTCGAATGTGACGACTTCACCCCCCTCGCCACTCATGGCCTGGGCATTGCCTGGACGGTCGGGAGGGAGGAGAAGCGCATCGACGGGCGGCTATAGCCGCGCTTCAGTGTGGAAAAAAGCCGTCCGCGACACAACTTGCTGCGTACAACTCTTGTGCCGCACCGCTCCTTGCGCCAGATTCTTGCGCGAGATGATCATCGCCTGCCCCGCCTGCGCGACCCGATACGTCGTGCCGGATAGCGCCATCGGCGCAGAAGGCAGAACCGTGCGTTGTGCGAAGTGTCGCCACAGCTGGTTCCAGGATGGTCCCGAACTCGTGGTGGCACAGGCCGCTCCGGCTGCCGAAGTGCAACATTCGTCGCGGGAGCAGGCGCCGCCTCCCGTGACGGAGGCTGCCGCTCCGCCCGCGACCCCGGTTCCGGATGCCCCCTTGCAAGAGGAAGTCTCCGCTCCGCCGCCTCCGCCGGTTGGCGAAACCGCTCCTACCGATCCCGATGTTCGGCCGTCGCATTTCGATGCGGAGCCTGCGCCGCCCACCGTGGTCGAGGCCGAGTCGGCACCCGTGGCCGAACCGGAAGGCTACGAAGAAGAAGTCTCGGCGTTCGATTACGAACCTCCGTTCCGGCCGCGGCGGAACATGATGAAGGTCTGGACCATCGCGGCGGCGCTGTTTGCGTTGGTTGCACTGGGGACCGTAGCTGCGGTGAGCTACTGGGGCCTGCCCGACTGGGTGCCGGTCACCCGGCCGACTTTCGGACTCGAGAAGCCGGACCTCGTGCTCGATTTTCCGCGCGACAAGCAGGAGCGGCGCACTCTGCCCAACGGGACCGAATATTTCGGGACGAGCGGCACGATCAAGAACGTCGGACGCGAGACGCGCAAGGTGCCCTCGATCCTGATGGTACTCAGCGATGCGCGCGACCGGATCGTCTACACGTGGGAAATCGCTTCGCCAAAGCCTGAGCTTGCACCGGGTGAGACGGTGACGATCAACGAGGCCGTCACCGACATCCCCAAGTCCGCCCGTTACGTCGAGATCGGCTGGAAGCCCGACTGACGCCTGACGCCTGACGACTTAGGTGATTGCCTCGGCCACGGGCAGGTAATCGTAACCCAACTCCTCGGCCACCGCTTTGTAAGTCACCTTGCCAGCGTGAACGTTGAGCCCTTCGGCGAGATGTGGATTGGCCCGCAGTGCCGCTTTCCAGCCCATGTCCGCGATGCGCAGCGCGTGCGGCAATGTCACATTGTTGAGTGCATAAGTGCTCGTGCGGGCGACCGCTCCGGGCATGTTGGCGACGCAGTAGTGAACGACATCATCTATCACGTAAGTCGGGTCGGCGTGCGTGGTCGGGTGCGAGGTTTCGAAGCATCCGCCCTGGTCGATTGCGACATCGACCAGCACGCTGCCGGGCTTCATGCACTTGAGCATGTCGCGCGTCACGAGTTTGGGGGCGGCCGCCCCTGGGATGAGCACGGCCCCGATAATGAGATCCGCTTCGCACACCGAATCCTCGAGGTTCGCCTTGTTGGAGAAGCGCGTGCTGGCGCGCGCTTCGAAGAAGGTCCCGACTTTTTCCAGCACTTCCGGATCGCGATCGAGGATCGTCACGTCGGCACCGAGGCCGACCGCCATCTGGGCGGCGTTGAAGCCGACCACACCGCCGCCGATGACGATCACCTTGCCCGGCAGCACGCCCGGGACGCCGCCGAGCAGCACCCCGCGTCCACCATGCGCCTTCTCCAGCGCGGTGGCTCCAGCCTGGATGCTCATCCGGCCGGCCACCTGGCTCATCGGCTTGAGCAGCGGTAGCGACCCGCCCGGACCGGTTACCGTCTCGTAGGCGATGGCGGTCACGCCCGATCGGACGAGGTCGGCGGTCTGCTTGGGATCTGGGGCGAGGTGGAGGTAGGTGTAAAGGATCTGCCCCTCGCGCAGCATCGCGCGTTCGACCGCTTGCGGTTCCTTGACCTTCACGATCATCTCGCAGCGATCGAACACCGTTTTCGCATCGGGCTGGATGGTTGCGCCGCACGCCTGATAGTCGATGTCGGTAGCACCGATCCCGAGGCCGGCGCCGGTTTCCACCCATACTTCGTGCCCGTGCGCGGTCAGTTCGCGCACGCTCTCCGGCGTCAGGCCGACGCGATATTCGTGGTTCTTGATTTCCTTGGGGCAACCGATGCGCATGGGGAGGTACTCCTTCGGCGGGTGCCGTTACAGTTGCAACCAGTTCCCGGCAAGCGCTGTGGCCGAACGACGATCCGACTGGGTGAATCACGGGCTTGCGAGAACAGTCACACAGGCGTCACACAATGCCCATAGGGCCGCCGTGAAAGCGTAATCCAATTTTCACGAGGGTAACCGAAGTGACACGAACGAAACTGACGATCTCGGTACTTGCGATGGCGGCGGCAACCGGCTGGGCAATGCCCGCGGCGGCGCAGGACAATGCCGATGTTGCGCAGGAACTGGCGCAGATGCGCGCGCAGATGGCGGCGATGGCCGACCGTATCGACACGCTCCAGGCGCAGCTCGATGCCGCTAGGGCCGAAGCGCAGGCCGCGACGACTGCAGCGGGCGCAGCAACCGCCAGCGCGGCGGCGGCGACCGAGGCGGTGAAGACAACGGGCGATAGCCAGGGCGCCTTCGCCAAGGCGGCGAAATGGGCCGCCTCGACCAAGGTTTCCGGGCGGATGTACTACAACATCAGCACCGTGAGCGCCGACGAAGCGGCCGGAAACCAGGTCGAGCGCGACAGCGGGTTCGAAATCAAGCGCTTCTACGTCGGGGTCGACCACCAGTTCGACAAGACGTTCGCCGGGAATGTCACGATGGACATCAGCCGGGTCGATAATGCCGGCAAGAACGTGGGCCTCGGGTTCTACGTCAAGAAGGCCTACCTCGAGGCGAAGCTGTCGCCCGCCGCGAGGATCCGCCTCGGTTCGGCCGATATGCCGTGGGTACCCTATGCCGAGGGCATTTATGGCTACCGCCACATCGAAAAGGAGACGGTGGACTTCTACGGCTTCGGCACCTCGGCCGACTGGGGCGTCCATGTGGGCGGCGACCTCGCCGGAGGACTTGTGAGCTACCAGGCCTCCGCTGTCGACGGCGGCGGCTATCGCGATCCCAAGTTCACCAAGACAGTCGATCTGGAAGGTCGCCTGTCGGTGAAAAAGGGCGGCTTCAATGCCGCGGTCGGCGGCTACACCGGCAAGCTCGGCAACGATGTCGAGGGTGCAGTGCCCTACCGCCGCGCAAACCGCTTCGACGCGCTCGTCGCGTACAAGGACAAGGTCGGCGAAATGCCGGTCACGATCGGCGTCGAATACTTCTCGGCGAACAACTGGAAGGTCAGGCAATCCTCGCCCGAGGATAGCGCGGAGGGCTGGAGCGTGTTCGGTTCGGTCGCTCCCGTCGAACGGTGGAGCGTCTTCGCCCGCCACGACTGGGTCGAACCGTCTCGCAAGGTCGCGCCCGCTCTCAGCGCCAAGATGTACCAGGTCGGCGTTCAGTACAGCCCCGCCGACATCGTGGATTTCGCCCTCGTCTGGAAACACGACGAGTCGGACGGCGGGCTCAAGGCGGGCAACCTCGACAGCGGCCAGGCTTCGCGAAACGAAGTAGGCCTTTACGGACAGTTCCGCTTCTGATCCGTGGCTGTCATATCGCCGTCACACATCGATCCTAATCGCCGCAACGGCACTCAAACAGGAAATAATCCAATGAACCGTTTTGTCAGCACCTCCCTCGCAGCCGCTTCCGTTCTTGTCCTTGCCGCATGCGGCGGCAGCGGTGGCGGCGCATCTGCCAGCCGCGATTCGATCCGCGCGGTCGGCTCGTCGACCGTCTATCCCTTCGCCAAGAAGGTCGCCGAGGAATTCGTCGCGGCTAACCCCGGCATGAAGAGCCCGCTGATCGAATCGACCGGCACCGGCGGCGGCATGAAGCTGTTCTGCGCCGGCGTCGGCGCGCAGCATCCCGACATTGCCGACGCTTCGCGCCGGATGAAGCCGGGCGAGTTCGAGGACTGCCAGAAGAACGGCGTGACCGACATCGAGGAGATCCAGGTCGGCCTCGACGGTATTGCGTTCGCCAGCGCGAAGGGCGGCATCGTGCTGCCGCTGACGCCGGAAATCGTCTACAAGGCGCTCGCCGCCAAGCCGTTCGGCAAGGAACAGACCGCCAAGACCTGGAAGGACGTCGATCCGTCGCTGCCCGACGCGCCGATCCTCGTCTACGGTCCGCCGTCGACTTCGGGTACGCGCGACGCGCTCAAGGAACTGATCCTGACCGCGGGCTGCGAAACCGATCCGGCGATGAAGGCGCTGAAGGACAGCGACAAGGACAAGTTCGAGCAGACCTGCACCGAGGTGCGCGCCGACGGGGCCTATGTCGACCAGGGCGAGCAGGACAACCTGATCGTGCAGAAGATCGAGGGCAATCCGAAGGCCGTGGGCGTGTTCGGCTATTCGTATCTCGAAGAGAACGCCGACAAGCTGCAGGACCAGAAGATGAACGGGGTCGAAGCGACTTACGAGAACATCTCGAACTTTACCTATCCCGGCGCGCGTCCGCTCTACATCTACGTCAAGAAGGCGCACGTGGGCGTGATCCCGGGCCTCGCCGAGTACGTCCAGCAGTGGACCAAGAGCTGGGGCAAGGACGGTCCGCTGGCGAAGATCGGCTTCGTCGCCGCCGACGATGCCACGCAGGCCAAGTCGGCCGCCATCGTCCAGAACGGCACGACGCTCACCGCCGCCGATCTGAAGTAAGTCCGCGCGGCAAAGCGCAGGAGCGAAGGGGTCCCGCCGGTTCTTGTCCGGCGGGACCCTTTTCTTTGGCGCGAGGGAATCCCATCTCGCGGTCATGCAATTCACGATGGCAGAACTCGACCCGGCGACCCGCTACAAGCTGATGGTCAACACCGTCCACCCACGTCCGATCGCCTGGGTGGTTAGCACGGGCGCAGACGGGACGGTCAACGCGGCGCCCTATTCGTTCTTCAACGCGATGGGCGGAACGCCCCCGCTGGTAGCGATCGGCATCGGTGGGGACGAGGTTCGCGCTGGCGAGGTGAGCAAGGATTCGTGGCGCAACATCCGCGACATCGGTGAATTCACCGTCGCGCTGGTGAGCGAGGAACAGGCCGAAGCGATGGTGAGGACCGCCGCCGATGCTCCGCGCGATGCAAGCGAGCTGGCCGCCACCGGCGTCGCCACGCGGCCTGCCTCGCTCGTCGCGCCGCCCTTGATCGCCGATGCGCCGGTCGCGTTCGAATGCCGGCTGTGGAAGCTGGTCGAGACGCATCCCGATGGCGGGATCGTGCTCGGCGAGGTCGTCGCCACGCACATCGCCGATCGCTTCCTGGGCGAGGAGGAGGGCAAGCTGCGGATCGACGCGCCGGCGATGAACCTGGTCGGTCGTGCCCACGGCGCGGGCTGGTACTGGAAGGGCACCGATCAGGTTCGCATCGACCGCCAGCGTTGGCCGTTGACGGCGCAATCCGAGGGCTGATGCAAGAAGCCCCGCCGGCGCGAACCGGCGGGGCTCTTTCCTTGTGCGCGCCGCGCGCGAAGCGATCAGAAGTCGATCGCGACGCGGCCGTAGACGAACCGGCCGCTGAAGCCGAACGGCGACTGCGACGAATACGGCAGGAAGCTGTTGTTGAGGCCGTAGTTGTAGCCGTCGACCGTGCCGTAGGGCAGGCGATCGGGGTATTCGTCGAGCAGGTTGTTCGCACCCACCGCGATCTCCAGACCGTTGCCCGGCTGGATCCGTGCTTCGAGGTCGACGATCCACTTCGGGCTGAGCGTGATGTCGCCCGGTGCGCCCTTGTCCACGGTGATGTCGCTGATGTTGCCGACCGGCAGGAAGACCTTGCCATAGCGGTTTGCCCGCAGCGTCACGCCGACCGGGTGGTAATCCCAGTCGAGCCCCAGGTTCAGCTTGTTCGACGGCTGGCCGTCGGTCAGGCGGAAGCTTTCCGAGCGGGCGAACAGCCGGTCGGCGGTGAAACCGCTGAACACCTTGCGATCGGTGATTTTCGTGTCGTTGATGTTGTAACCGGCGGTCAGGCTGAACCGGCCCGCACCGAAATCTGGGAAGCGGTAGTTCGCCACGATGTCGAGACCCTGGGTGCGGGTATCGACGCCGTTGATGAAGAACCGGCCCGAGGTGCCGACCACGCCTGCCGCGTTCAAGATCGCGACGACATCCGCGCCCTGCAGGTTCTCGGTCAGGACGATCCGGTCGTTGATCTTGATGTTGTAGTAATCGGCCGTGATGCTGAGGCCCGGGACCATCGTGAACACGATGCCGCCGCCCAGGTTGACCGATTTCTCGGGCTTGAGCGGCTCCGCACCCAGCGCCACCGCGATCGGCGAGCTGACCGGGAAGGTACCGATCTCGATCAGGCCGACGCCCGCGACGTTGTTGGTCGAGGTGGTCGAGAAGTACTGCTGGGCCATGCCCGGCGCGCGGAAGCCGGTAGAGATCGAGCCGCGCAGCGCAAGGCCGTCCACTGGCTCGAACTCTGCCCGCGAATTTCCCGTTGATCGTGCTGCCGAAGTCCGAGAAGTGCTCGTAACGACCGGCGACCTGGACGTTGATCATGTCCGAAAGATCGCTGTCGAGTTCGAGATATGCGGCGTAGCTGTCGCGCGAAGCGTCGACCTCGGTGCTGGGTTGGAAGCCGGGAAATACCTGTGCGCCCGGCGCGGCGCCGTTGGTGAAAGTGTAGGGCCCGGCGACATAGCTGGACCGGTCGCCGCGAACGATCTTGTAGTTCTCGTTTCGCCATTCGAGGCCGGCGGCGAGCGAAGTATCGCCAAACCCGAAATCGATCGGGCGCTGGGCGTCGAAGTTGATCGAGGTCTGACCCGAGCGCAGCCCGCCCGCGTAAAAGCGCCGCGGGCTCACCGCTCCACCCAGTGAGGTATTTACGCTGTTCTCGACGTGGTAGTTCAGCCGGTTGCTGCCATAGTTCGCCGACAGGTCGAGGTTCCAGCCCGCCGCTTCTCCGCGGATGCCGATGACACCGGCAATATCCTCGATCTCACTGACGATCAGCGGCAGGAAGCCGTCGGGATAGATCGGTTGGCCGCCGTTCGACCAGTCTGCGTTACGCGAGTCGAGCGAACGGCGGTAGAAGCCCGCACCGTTGCCGTCGCGGATGCCGTACGTGCCGAACTCGTAAAACTCGAACCCGGTGTCGAACAGCGGTGCGCCAGCGTTGACTACGAAGTTGTAGTCCTGTGACCGACCATCGCCGTAGCGGTGGCTGAACCGATCGAACGTCACCTCGCGCGGGTCGTTCGCGGTCGCATACTGCCGCCGCAGGTCGGGGCCCGAGCGGTTGGTGGGTGAGCGATCCTTGTACTCCGCCGTGACGTTGAAATAACCTTCCCCGCCGACCGGGACACCGACGTTCGCTGCGAAGGTATAGGTTTCCCCGTCGCGGCGCTTGCGCTCGTCGCCAAGGGTAATGGTCGGGTCGCTCGTGCCGTTGGTGGTGACGCTAGCGACATTGCGGACGTCTTCCATCGTCGTGATGTACTTGCCGTAGCTGGCGACCGCCCGGCCGCCCGGGACGGCGCTTGAGCTGGATGTTGATCACCCCGGCGATGGCGTCCGAGCCGTATTGCGATGCGGCGCCGTCGCGCAGAACTTCGATACGGTCGATGGCGAGCGGCGGGATCGTGTTCATATCGACGCCCGCCGAGCCGCGGCCGACCGAACCGTTTAGGTTGAGCAGCGAGGACAGGTGACGGCGCTTGCCGTTGACGAGCACCAGCACCTGATCGGGCGCGAGACCGCGCAGCGTCGCCGGGCGCAGCGAGTCGGTGCCGTCGGTCAGCGACGGCTGGGGAAAGTTGAAAGAAGGCACCAGGTTGTTGAGCAACCGGTTGGTTTCGGTCGTGCCCTGGTGCTCCAGCGCGTCGTTCGAGATGACGTCGATCGGAACCGAACTGTCGGCGACGGTCCGGTCCAAACGGCGGGTGCCGGTCACGATGATCTGGTTCTGCGGCGTGGCTTCGCCCTGCTCGGATGCAGTCGTCTCGCCCGGCACTTCCTGTGCGAACGCGGGCTGAGCCGAGCCGATGGTGAGACCCGCAACGGCGGAGCCGATCATGAGTGTTATGCGGCGCATGTAACGTAACCTCCCGAATGAACATTCGAAAGTTACGGCACGCTACCGCTTGAGCGCAACATTGCGTTTCAAATCGGAACGAGATTTCGCAAGTATGTTGCAACTGCGTAACAATGCCCGCTACGAAGATATCACACCGGTTTTCCGGTCAGAGCGGATTGCCGTCTTTGTCGCGGTAGACATCGCGCCGGCCAACGTGGTTGGCGGGACCCACGAGGCCATCTTCTTCCATCCGCTCGATCCACTTCGCGGCGGTGTTGTAGCCCACGCCCATCTGGCGCTGGAGCCACGATCCACTCGCCTTCTGGTGCTCGAACACGATCTGGCACGCCTGGCGGTACTTGCGCTCGTCCGGATTGTCGCTCGCGGTCAGTTCGTCGTCGAAGCTGAATCCGAAGCCGTCCTCGGGCTCCTCGGTTACGGCATCGACGTAGTCGGGCTTGCCCTGGCCGCGCCAGTGCTCGGCGACCGCCTCGACCTCCTCGTCGGAAACGAACGGTCCGTGGACGCGCACCAGCGCGCCGGTCGAAGGCTTGTAGAGCATGTCGCCCTTGCCGAGCAGCTGTTCGGCGCCTTGCTCGCCCAGGATCGTGCGGCTGTCGATGCGGCTCGTCACGTTGAAGCTGATGCGCGTCGGCAGGTTTGCCTTGATCACGCCGGTGATGACGTCGACCGACGGGCGCTGCGTCGCCATGATCAGGTGAATGCCGGCCGCGCGGCTCTTCTGCGACAGGCGCTGGATCAGAACCTCGATCTCCTTGCCCACCGTGACCATGAGATCGGCCAGCTCGTCGACGATAAGCACGATCTGCGGCAGGACCGCGTAGTCGAGTTGCTCTTCCTCGAAGATCTCCTCGCCGGTGTCGGGGTCGAACCCCGTCTGCACGCGCCGGCCCAGCGGCTTGCCCTTGGCAATCGCTGTCCGGACGCGCTCGTTGAAACCGGATATGTTGCGCGCGCCGATGCTACTCATCATCCGGTAGCGGCGTTCCATCTCCTCGACCGCCCACTTCAGCGCGCGGACCGACTTCGCCGGCTCGGTGACCACGGGCGATAGCAGGTGTGGGATGTCGTCGTAGCTCTTCAGTTCGAGCACCTTGGGATCGATCAGGATCAGGCGGCACTCGTCGGGCGTGAACTTGTAGAGCAACGATAGCAGGATGCAGTTGAGGCCGACCGACTTGCCCGAGCCGGTGGTGCCCGCGACGAGCAGGTGCGGCATCGCGGCAAGGTCGGCCACGATCGGCTCGCCCGCGATGTCCTTGCCGAGAATGATCGGCAGGCTGCCGCGCGCGTTCACGAACGCGTCGCACGCGGCCAGTTCCTTCAGCGCGACCATCTGGCGGTCAGCGTTGGGCAACTCGATGCCCATCACGGTCTTGCCGGGGATCGAGGATACGCGCGCGCTGATCGCGCTCATGTTGCGGGCGATGTCTTCGGCAAGCCCGATCACCCGGCTCGCCTTGATGCCGGGGGCTGGCTCCAGTTCGTACATCGTCACGACCGGGCCGGTGCGCACGGCGGTGATCTCGCCCTTAACGTTGAAATCGTCGAGCACGGTTTCGAGCAGCCGCGCGTTCCGCTCGAGCGCTAGCTTGTCGAGCTTGGGCGCTGCGTGGACCGGCGGCTCCTCCAGCAGGTCGAGGCTGGGGAGTTGATAGTTCGCGAACAGGTCCTTCTGCGCCTTCTTGCCGGCGGGTTTGGCAGCGCGCGGTGCGGCGGCGGGATCGGCGATCTCCGGCGCTCGGCGTTCGGCGATCTGCGGCGCCTCCGCGTCCTCGCCCCCGCGCTCGCGCTCGCGCTCGCGCTTCGCGCGAGTCTTCGACGCGAACGGAATATCGAGTTCGGCGATCTGCGGCGGCAGACTTGGCGCGCGCTTGAGGAAGCGGGGCAGGGTAAGCAGTTGAACCCAATCGATCGCAAACACCCTAGTCACGCCCACGACGCCGCCGGCGAGTGCCACGAGCGCCAGGCCCAGAATGACCCAGCCGCTCGCGCTTTCGCCCAGTCTGTCGCCAACCGCCTGGATCGTCCCTGCTCCCAGCAAACCGGCGATGCCGCCCGACGACGCCGGCAGCGTGCCGCCAGGACGGTCGAAAGCCAGCGCAAGAACGGTGCCCAGCAGGGCCATCGAGAGCAGCAGGGTTCCGAGTGGGCGCCACCAGCGGGTTCCTTCCTCGCGGTCCTCTTCCTCCACGTCGCGCCACAGCTTGCGCGCGGCGATGTAAAGCATCGGCAACAACAGGATGCCGGTCACGCCGAACAGGAAGAACACCCGTTCCGCGACCCAGGCGCCGGTCGCGCCCATCCAGTTGCGCACGTCGTCGCCCGCCGCGGCGGTCGATGCACTCGGATCGGTCTGGGTGTAGCTGGCGAGGGCGAGGCCGAGGAACAGCATGCCAGCGAACAGGGCCGCGGCGCCCGCGATCTGCCCGGCGCGGCGCAACGATCGGCGGAACGCGGCGCGCCAGTCGGTCGCTGGCGCCCTGCCGCTGGTGCGGCTCATCGCGCGTGTTGCCATTGCTGCTACCCCTGATACGTCCGGCCGGCGTTATCGCAGGTGGTGGACTCGCCCGTCAAGAATCCTTGACGCGCAAACGACCGTCGTCACGAATCCTGCTTGAGCGCAAGTCCGTCGATCGCCGCCCAGCGCGTCCAGCCAAGTTCCTTCGCCCGTTCGAATGTCATGCCCCCGAGCGCGATCACCGGCATTTCGGCAAGCGCCGCGAGCGCGTGGAATTTCTCGGTGCCGAGTGGCACGGCGTTCGGATGCGTGCGTGTCTCGAACACCGGAGACAACATCGCGGCGTCGGCCCCGGCGGCGTTGGCGTGGGCGATCTCATGCCCGTCGTGCACCGCTGCGATGCGCAAAAGCTCAGGCGCCTCGCCGATCGCCTCGGGCGGGCCATAGGAGCCGGAAGCACCCCAGGCGCGCGCCTCGTCGTCGCTGCCGGAGAGCACCGCTAGGTGGCCGCCCTCGATCACCAGCGGCAAGAGCTCGTCCCACCGGGCCCTGCGCGTGCGGGGGTCCAGGTGGTAGTGGCGAAACACGAATGCCGATCCTCGGGGCAGCGCGCGCAGGGTGCGCGGCAGCAGTTCGTCGTTGCGGGCATCCGAAAGGAGCCAGAGGTCGGGCAGGGACTGGCGGTCGGCCATACCATCGCTATAGCGCACAGCCGTGATGAATGCAGCGTTAGCCCTTGGCGAAATCCACGATCGTGTTGCCCGCGCCTGCCGGATTGCCCGGCGCGAGCCCGACGAGGTGACCCTCGTCGCAATCAGCAAGACTCACCCGGCCGAAGCGATCGAACCGCTGCTTGCGGCCGGTCACCGCGTGTTCGGCGAGAATCGGGTACAGGAGGCGCAGGCCAAATGGCCGTCTCTGCGAGAGCGCTATCCAGACGTGTCGCTCCATCTCGTCGGCAGCCTGCAGTCGAACAAGGCGCAGGACGCGGTCGAATTGTTCGACTGCATCCACTCGCTCGACCGGCCGAGCCTGGTCAAGGCGCTCGCCAAGGCGTTCGACAAGACCGGGAAGCGGGTACCTTGCTTCGTCCAGGTCGATGTCGGCGAGGAGCCGCAAAAGGGCGGCTGTGCCGTCGCCGACCTGCCCGAACTGCTTCAGATGGCGCGCGACGCCGATGTCCCGGTAATCGGTCTGATGTGCGTACCGCCCTGCCGATATCGAGCCCGCGCCGTTCTTCGCGCTGCTCGACAAGCTCGCTCGCGACAACGGCCTCGACAAGCTGAGCATGGGTATGAGCGGCGATTTCGAAACCGCGATCATGCTCGGTGCAACGCACGTGCGGGTGGGAAGCGCGCTGTTCGGGGCCCGCGAATACTGAAAGCGCATCAGGCGTTTTCCAATTCGGCCTGTCGCTCGTCGCTCGATGCGGCGAGAAGGGCTTCCTCGACTGCCTTCAACCGGGACGGGCCGGTCACCTTGCCGCCGGTGAGGTCGGTTACGTAGAACGTATCCGCCGCACGCTCCCCGTAGTTGGTGATGTGCGCCGAGTGCACCACCAGCCGGTTCTCGAACAGCGCCCGGGCGAGCCGATTCAACAGCGCCGCCCGGTCGCGGGCATTCACCTCTATGACCGTGAAGCGGTTCGAAGCCTGGTTGTCGAATGAGACGACTGGGCTGACGTCGAACGCCTTGGCGCGGCTGTGCGGCAATGGCCGCTTGGCGAGTTCCGGCACCAGCGCGCGCTTGTTGGCAAGCGCGTCTGCGATCGACATCTCGAGCCGTTTGAGCTGCGCATCCTCTTCGAACGGCAATCCGTGAGGATCCTGGACGAGGAAGTTGTCGACCGCCCAGCCGGTCCTCGTGGTGTGAATGCGCGCGTCGATGATGTTTGCGCCGGCCAGGTGGATGCCGCCGGCGATCCGGTAGAACAGGCCGGGATGATCCGCCGCGATCACCGTCACCAGAGTCGCCCCGCGCGATGGATAGACCTCGCAGTTGACCGAAAGATTGTCCTGCTCTTCGTGGCTGACAGCGTAGTGCTTCAGGTTCAGCGCGATGATGTCCTCGGGTTCGGCGATCCAGTAGGCGTCGTCGAACCTGTCGCCATAGAGCCGCAGGATGCCTTTCTTCTCGTCGAGGAGCTCGGTGACGGCCGCCTTCTTGGCCTCGACGCGCTGCTTCCGACCGTGCTTCATGTGACCGAGGCGCAGCCGCTCCACGGCCTGGTCGCTCAGTTCGCCGAGGAGCTGGCCCTTCCAGCTGTTCCAGGTGCCGGGGCCGACCGCGCGAATGTCGACCGCGGTCAGGATCATCAGGTTCTTGAGTCGTTCGGCGCTCTGCACCTGGCCGACGAAGTCCTCGATCGTCTTGGGATCGGTGAGATCGCGCTTGAACGCTGTCGCGCTCATCAGCAGGTGCGCGCGAACCAGCCAGGCGACGAGCGCGGTTTCGCCGTCGTCGAGACCGAATCGCGGGCAGAGTTCTTCTGCGACCTCTCCGCCTAGTACGGAGTGGTCGCCGCCACGGCCCTTGGCAATATCGTGCAGGAGCACCGCCACATAGATCGCACGGCGGCTGTTAACCTCGTGGATCAGCTTGGTCGCGCGCGGGTGATCGCCGGCCAGTTCGCCCTTCTCGATCCGGTTCAGCAGGCCGATGGCCCGAATGGTGTGCTCGTCGACCGTGTAGTGGTGGTACATGTCGAACTGCATCTGTGCGTTCACCCGCCCGAAGTCGGGCACGAAGCGGCCGAACACGCCGGTCTCGTTCATCCAGCGCAACACCGTTTCGGGATCGTTGCGTCCCGCCAGCAGGTCGAGGAACAGCGCGTTGGCGCGTTCGTCATGGCGGATTTCATGCTTGATCAGGCCCGAATCGCGTGCCGCCTGGCGCATCGTTTCCGGATGGATCTCGAGGGAGTTTGCCTCGGCGAGCTGGAATACCTCGATCAGTCGCACCGGGTCCTTGCGAAACCAGTCGTCGTCCGGGGCAGCGATGCGTCCGCCGAAAACCTTGTAGCCCTTGAACTCGCGCGCTCGCGGAGTGAACCCGGCGAGCAGACCCTTGCGCACGCGGGTCTTCGCGAACTGCTCGTCGATGTGGGCAAGGAATACGCCGGTCAGCGAACCGACGCGCTTCGCCTGCAGGAAATAGAACTGCATGAACCGCTCGACCGCGCTCTTGCCCGGACGGTCGGCGAAATTCATCCGCGCCGCGACTGCGCGCTGGAGGTCGAACGTCAGCCGGTCTTCGGCGCGCCCGGTGATCGTGTGCAGGTGGCAGCGCACGGCGAGCATGAAGCCCTCGGCGCGGCGGAAGCTGCGGTATTCGGCCTGCGTGAACAGCCCGACGTCGACGAGGTCCGCTGCAACGCGGACCTTGTGGATGTATTTCCCGATCCAGTAGAGCGTCTGCAGGTCGCGCAAGCCGCCCTTGCCGTCCTTGACGTTGGGCTCGACGACGTAACGGCTGTCGCCCATCCGCTTATGCCGCGCATTGCGCTCGTCGAGCTTGTCGGCGACGAACTGCCTTTCGGTTCCCTTGACGACCTCTTCAGCAAAGCGGCGGCTGACCTCGTCGTAAAGGTCCTGGTCCCCCCACACGTAGCGTCCCTCGAGCATCGCGGTGCGTATCGTGAGATCGGATTTCGCCATCCGGATCGTCTCGTCGACCGAGCGGCTCGAATGCCCGACCTTCAGCCCCAGGTCCCACATGTAATAGAGGATCGCCTCGATCACCTGCTCGCACCAGTGCGCGTTGCGGGTGGGATGGATGAAGGCGATGTCCACGTCCGAATGCGGCGCCATCTCGGCCCGGCCGTAGCCGCCCACGGCAACCAGCGTCAGCCGTTCGGCAGTCGATCGGTTCACCGCGGGATAGACGTCGGCGATAACGTGGTCGTGAATCGTGCGCACGAGCTGATCGATCAGGAACGCATGGCCCCCGGTGATCTCGTGACCGGCACTTGGCTTTTCCTCGAGCCGCCGGTCGAGTTCGGCCCGGCCTGCCTCGAGCGCGGCCTTCAGCGCCTCGACGATCGCGGGCCGCGCCTTGGCTTCCTTGTCCGCGGCGAGCGCTCCGATCCGCTCGGCGAGCGCCCGCCGGTCGACGACTTCGCGCTGGTTGGGGATGCGCGGCTGGTTCAAGCGGCTCCCGCTTCCTCCGCCCGATCCTCGAAACGCGTGCGCAGCGCGCGCTTGTCGATTTTCTGGGTACCCAGCCGCGGCAACGGCTGGTCGGTCTGCCACAGGTATTGCGGGATCTTGAACTTGGCCATGCGCTCGGCAAGGAATTCCTTGAGGTCGTCGGGCGCGACCGAATGCCCATCCTTTACGAGATAGACCGCCGCCGGGATCTCGCCCAGTCGCTCGTCGGGCAGACCGAAGACCGAACATTCGGCAATGTGCGGGTGAGCGTAGATTTCCTGTTCGACCTCGATGCAGCTGATGTTTTCGCCGCCGCGGATGATGATGTCCTTCTTGCGGTCGACGATGAACAGGTAGCCGTCCTCGTCGAGGAAGCCGAGGTCGCCCGTGCGGAAATAGGCGTCATCGGTGTAAGCGTTGCGGGTGGCTTCCTCGTTCTTCCAGTAGCCCAGGAAATTGCACACCGAGCGAATGCACACTTCGCCCACTTGCCCCTGCGAAAGCGGCTTTCCGTCTTCGTCGAGGATCGTAAGATCGACGAGGGGTTTCGACGCGGTGCCCGTCGAACCGGGCTTGGCCATGTAATTCTCGTTGAGATTACCCGCGCCGACCGCGTTGGTCTCCGTCAGGCCATAACCGAGAAGCGGATAGCCGTCGGGAAACGCCTCGCGGATCTTGGTCACGTGCTCGGGGGGGCGCGGCGCGCCTCCGGCGGCAAAGCTCTTGCACTGCGACAGGTCGTACTTGTCGCGTTCGGGGTGCGTGGCGAGCTCGTAGCTCATCAGGGGGACGCCCACGAAATAGGTGATCTTTTCCTCGTCGAGCAGGCGGAGCGCCTCGGTCGCGTCCCACTTGGGCATCAGGACCAGTTTACGGCCCATCGCAAAGCTCTGGAGGAACAGCGGGATTTCGCCGGTGACGTGGAACAGCGGCACGGCCACCAGCGCGCTCGGCTGGACGGTCGGAGCCTCGTTCCGTTCGGTCAGGATCTGGAGGATCATCGCAGTCTGCGCGACGTAGTTCATCACCCCGCTGACTACGCCCAGATGGTCGGAATAGGCGCCCTTGGGAGAGCCCGTGCTGCCCGAAGTGTAGAGGATCGTCGCGAGATCGTCCGAACCCAGCGTGCCGAGCATTGTCGCGGCGGTGTCGCCATCGTCCCAGATCGGCTCGAGCCCGGCGCTCGGCGGGCCATCGTGGGTGAATACGATCGTCTTGCCGCGATGCTCTATCCCGTCGAGCCGGGCAGCGCGCTGCGGGTCGGCGAGGATGAGCGAGCATTCGCACAGGTCGATGCCGAAGGCGAGCTCCTCCCCGGTCCACCAGCCGTTGAGCAGGGTGGCGCACCCGCCGCCCATCAGCACGCCGAGATAGGCGACGATCCAGTTCGCCGAATTGCGCGCGGCAATGCCCACGCGGTCGCCGCGCTGCATCCCATGGCGCGACACGAGGCCGTGGGCGACGTGGCTCGCGGCGTCGTAAACGTCGGCGAACGTCAGCCGCTGGTCGCCGTCGACGATGAACAGCTTGTCCCTGTGTTCGTTCGAAAAATGCGCCACGTAGTGCGCCAGGGTGGGCGGTGCATTGACGAACGCCGGCATCTTCACGCCGCGCCGCTCGATCATGTGGGTTTCGAACATTTGCCCCGCACCGGTCATCTGGTCCGAAATGCGCTGGATGTCCCTGTCGAGCTCTGTCGCCATCAATTCCTCTTCCGCTGTTGCCCACCGGGGTTTCGCCCGCCGCCGCGCTATGCCAAAGACGCGCGCGAAAAGGGCCATCCACCGTGCGGGATGCCCTCAAGGGTAAGGATCAAAAGTGCTGCTGTCACTACTCGCTGCGGCGACTCAGGAAGCCCACCAGTACCTCCATTTCGAAGACCTCGGACTCCGTAGGGGAATCGACCTCGGCTTCTTCGAGCTGCGGTTCTACTCGCTCGCCTATCTCGCCGGAATCGTGCTGGGTTACTGGCACCTGACGAAGATGATCAAGGCGCCGGGCAGCCCGATGGCGCAGCGCCATGCCGACGACCTGTTCTTCTATTGCACGCTCGGCATCATCATCGGTGGGCGGCTCGGTTACGCGCTGTTCTATACCGGCGGGACGAGCGACGAGCCGAGCATGCTCACCCATTTCACCCCGGGCGCGACGCCGAGCTGGGATCTGCTGCGGTTGTGGGATGGCGGGATGAGCTTCCACGGCGGGGTCATCGGCGTGCTGCTGGCGATTTCCTGGGTCTGCTGGCGCAACAAGATCAGCTTTCTGCGCACTGCGGACTACATCGCGGTCAATGTGCCGTTCGGGATGATGTTCGGCCGCCTCGCAAACTTCATCAACGGCGAGCTGTGGGGACGGCCGACGGACGTGCCGTGGGCGATGATCTTCCCGCAGGATCCGACCCAGCTGCCGCGCCACCCGAGCCAGCTTTACGAGGCCGGCCTCGAAGGCGCGCTGCTGATCGTCGTCATGCTGCTGCTGTTCTGGAAGACGAAGGCGCGCTGGCGTCCGGGCTTGCTGGTCGGCGTGTTCACCGCCGGCATCGCGCTCGCCCGCTTTACGGTCGAGTTTTTCCGCGAACCCGACGCGCAGCTGGCCGAGTTCGCCCGCTCGACGGGCCTCAGCATGGGCCAGTGGCTGACGATCCCGCTGATCCTGCTCGGCATTGCGGTGGCGATCCGCGCGCTGACACGTCCTCCGCTGGGGAGCCAGACGGCGCAGCCCGCCGCGGCATGAGCCAGGGGCGGACGCACGAACGCGAGCGGTCGCTCGCCGAAGTATTCCGGCGCCTGATCCGCACCACGGGGCCGATCAGCCTGGCGCACTTCATGGCGGAATCGAACGCGAGATATTACACCTCGCGCGATCCGCTCGGGGCGGGCGGCGACTTCGTCACCGCGCCGGAAATCAGCCAGATGTTCGGCGAGTTGATCGGGCTGTGGCTCGCCGACATGTGGATCCGGGCGGGCCGCCTGGACCCGGTCGCCTATGTCGAGCTGGGGCCCGGACGCGGCACGCTGACGAAGGACGCCTTGCGCACGATGACGCGCTACGGGCTCGATCCGGAAATCCATTTCGTCGAAAGCTCGCCCGCGCTCAGGCAGGTCCAGTCCGAAGCGGTGCCGCAGGCCCAGTTTCACGGCGATCTCGAGACGCTTCCGTCCGACCGCCCGCTGCTGATCGTGGGCAACGAGTTCCTCGACGCGCTGCCCGTTCGCCAGCTCGTCCGCGCGGCGGAGGGCTGGCGCGAGCGGATGGTCGGGCTCGATGGCGACACGCTCATCTACACGATCGGAGCGCAGCCGATGGACGCGGCTGTACCTCCCTCGTGGCGCGAGGGGCGGCAGGGCACGATCATCGAGACCAGCCCCGCGGCCGCGGCGGTGGTTGGCGAAATCGCCGGGCGGCTCGCGGTGCAGGGCGGCTGCGCCCTGCTGATCGACTATGGCCACACCGACAGCCGCGCGGGTTCGACGATCCAGGCGGTGCGCGCGCATCGCAAGGTCGATCCGTTTTCCGCGCCGGGAGAGGCGGACCTGACCGCGCACGTCGACTTCGCAACGCTCGCGAGGGTCGCCCGGTCGCGCGGGGTCGCCTGGATGGGCACCCCGACGCAAGGGGAGTGGCTCAAGGCGCTCGGCATCGACACCCGCGCCGAGGCGCTCGCCACGCGCTCCCCGCAAATGCGCGCCGAGCTCTACGCCGCGCGCGACCGGCTTGCCGCCGACGACCAGATGGGCCACCTGTTCAAGGTCATGGGCCTCGCCGCCGCCAACTGGCCGCGCGGCGTGGGCTTCGAACAGGAGTGACCGGGTTGCTGAAGGGTTTCATCGCGCTGGCCGCGCTTGCCGTCGCCGCACCATTGGCCGCCGCCGCGCCGATCGACGGGCTGTGGATCACCGCGGAGAAGAGCGGCGAAATCCGCATTGCCGATTGCGGCGCCACGCGCTGCGGGCGGCTGGTGAAGTTCCTCGAAGTCCCGCCGCAGGGCGTCGACCAGCGCGACGTCAACAACCCCGACACGTCGCTGCGCAACCGGCGTGTGCTGGGCATCGCGATCCTCAGCGGCTTCAAGCCGGACGGCGACCTCTGGCGTGGAACGATCTACGATCCCAAGAGCGGCAAGTCGTACCGCTCGGTGGTGCGCCGCAAGAGCCCCACCAAGCTCGAGGTGAAGGGCTGCATCGGTCCGTTCTGCCAGACCCAGGTGTGGAGCCGCGCCAACTGATCAGGGTTCGATTTGCCGGGCGAGCCACTCGGCGGCCTCGGCGAGGGTCTTCTTGTCCTCGGTCCGGTCGACCATGAAATTGGCCTGCCTCATGTCGGCAACGTCGATCGCGCCGAGCAGCGGGCGGATCGCCGCCAGCAGTCGCTGGTCGTCGGCGTGTTCGGCCCCCACCAGCACGATCGCGTCGTAGTTCGGCAATGCGCGTTTCGGATCGGCCAGCACCGCCAGGTCGTCCGCCGCGATCCGCCCGTCGGAGGTGTATGCGCTGATCACGTCGGCCTCGCCCGAGGCCAGTGCATCGTACATGAAGGTCGGCGAAAATGTCCGCTGGCGGGCGAACCGCAGGCCATAGGCGCTTTCGACCGCGCGCCACTCGGGCCGCGCAAAGAATTCGGGATCGCCCCCGACAACCAGCCGGGGCGCGACGTTCGCGAGGTCTCCCAGCGATGCGATGCCGAGCGAGGCGGCGCGGTCGCCGCGCATCGCGAAGGCGTAGGCGTTCTCGAATCCGAGCCGTCCGAGCAGCGCGACGCCGCGTCCCTGCTCCCAGCGGGACAGCGTGGCCAGCATTTCGTCCGGGGCGACGCGGTCGTCGCGCTTGAGCTGGTTCGCCCATAAAGTGCCGGTGTAATCGACCGCGACATCGATCGCGCCGCCCTCGAGCGCGCTCTGCACGACCGCCGAGCCGAGCCCGTCGCGGTAGGCCACGCGGTATCCCGCTTCCTCCAACCGGTCGCCGATCAGCCGTGCGAGGACGTATTGTTCGGAAAAGCTCTTCGCCCCGATGACGACCGTATCGTCGCCCGCGCGGCTCCGTCCGTGCCACAGTGCCGCCAGCAGGCCGAGCGCGATCGCTGCGACGCCGAACGACATGCGCCGACGGCGCCGGGTCTTGAGGCCGCTCTCGATCAGTGCGAGCAGCGCGTCGGTCGTCATCGCAAGAGCCGCAGCGGCGATGCATCCGGCGAGCACGAGCGACCAGTTCTGCGTCTGCAGCCCCGCGAAGATCGGATCGCCGAGGCTCGGCTGGCCGACCGTGGTGGAAAGGGTAGCGGCCCCGATCGTCCACACCGCCGCAGTGCGCACGCCCGCCATAACGAACGGCGCGGCGAGCGGGCCTTCGACCAGGCGCAGCTTCTGCCAGCCGGTCATGCCCACCGCGTCGGCCGCTTCGAGCACGCCGGGTTCCATTTCGGCGCGTGCGGTCACCGCATTGCGCAGGATCGGCAGCAGGGCATAGAGCGCCAGTGCAAGCAGCGCTGGCAGGAATCCCAGTGTCGGCAGGCTTTCGCCGAACACTCCGCGCAACGACAGCAGGACCGGGAAGAACAGCGCCAGCAGCGCCAGCGCCGGTATCGTCTGGACGAGGCTGGCGAACCCCAGCGACGCGCGGGCGACGGCGCGCGAGCGGCTCGCCCAGACCGCCAGCGGCAGCGCAACCGCGACCCCCAGCGCCAGCGCCGATGCGGCGAGGACGACGTGCGCGGCCAGCTTGTCGCCGAGCGTCAGGAGGGCGGCGAGCGTGTCGTTCATCGGCGTAGCGCCTCGAGCGCGTCGGCTTGCTCGCGCGGGACCGCGACCAGCGCCTGCGCCGCCTCTCCTCCCGCACCGCCCAACAGCGCGTGCGGCGTCTCGTCGGCGACGATGCGGCCCGCCTCCATGACCAGGACGCGATCTGCCAGCAGCAGCGCCTCGGCCATGTCGTGAGTCACCAGGACCGTCGTAAGGCCGAGCCGCTGGTGCAGTTCGCGCACGCGTTTGCCCAGCGCGTCGCGGGTAACCGGATCGAGCGCGCCGAAGGCCTCGTCGAGCAGCAGCAGTTCCGGCCCGGCGGCGAGCGCGCGGGCGACGGCCACCCGCTGGCGCTGTCCGCCCGACAGTTCGTCGGGCATCCGCCGCGCGTGCTCTGGATCGAGCCCGATGAGATCGAGCAGCTCGCCGATCCTTGCCTCCGCGAGCGGCTCGCCCGCGACCCGCGGCCCGATCCCGACATTGGCGGCAACGTCCATGTGCGGGAACAGGCCGATCGACTGGAACACGTAGCCTATCCGCCGCCGAAGCGCGGGCAGCGACTGGTTGCGCACCGGCTCGCTCGCCACAAGCACCCGGCCCTCGTCGGGTTCGACGAGCCGGTTGGCCATGCCTAGCAGGGTCGACTTGCCCGATCCCGAAGCGCCGACGAGCGCGACGAACTGACCGGTGGGGACCGTTGCCGAAACCGCATCGACGGCGGCGAGCGCGCCGAAGCGCCTGGTTACGGTCTCGAACGAGAGCATCGCCGCCAGCCTAACCGCCACGACCCTTCGCGGCTAGGTGCGGATAGCGGATACCGGTATCGTCAGGTCGACTTCGAGGCCGCCGAGCAGGAAGCGTCGTTCCATCTTGCCGCCAAGCTGCCCTTCGATCGACATCTGGACGAGCCGCGAACCGAAACCTTCCGCGTTCGGCTGGCTGGTCGATGGACCGCCGTCCTCGCGCCACGTGATCCCCGCCTCTCCGTCGTCTTCGGGGCAGTCGATCTCGATGAACACGGTCCCGCCCTCGACCGAAAGCGCGCCGTATTTCGCCGAGTTGGTCGCGAGTTCGTGGAAGATCAGCGCCAGCGGCGTCGCCGCGCGTGGTCCGATCGAACAATCCTTGCCGCCGATCTCGATACGCTCGCGAATGTCGGAATAAGGCGCCATCAATTCGGTCAGCAGGCCGCGAAGGCTGTCACCTTTTGCTCCCTCGACGGGACGGACGAAGTCGTGCGCCCGGCCGAGCGCGCGGATCGCGTCGATCAGTTCGTCGGCAAACTGGCGCGCGGCTTCATGCCGGCGAGCGCGGATCGAGACGAGTCCGGCGACCACGGCGAAAATGTTCTTGATTCGGTGCGACAGTTCGCGCGCGAGGAGGTCGCGACTTTCGGAAAGTCGGTGGCTGGTGTCGATATCGGTCAGCGTCCCGTACCAGCGACGAACCGAGCCATCCTCGTTGAGGAACGCGAGCGCCCTGGAGAGGGTCCAGCGCCACGAACCGTCGGCTTGCTTGAGCCGGTACTCGCTCTCGTACGGCTCTCCGGCCTCGTAGCTCTCCGCCCATGCGCCGAAAGCTACGCCCGAATCGTCGGGATGGACGACCGGTCGCCAGTCCTCGGTTGTCTTGGGCCGATTGGCGCCGGTCACTTCCTTCCAGCGCGAATTGAAGTAGTCGAAGTTTCCTTCACCGTCGGCGGACCAGATGATTGCCGGCAGGAGATCGGCGATCTCGCGCATCGTCGCCGCCGCCTCGCTCTCGCGAGCGACCGCCGCTAGGCCTTTTCGACGCGAGTTCGAGCCGCCGCATCACGGCCTTCGCAAGGACGTGCAAGCCCTCGATCTGAACCGATGACAGGCCATCCGGGCGAGGCTCGTCATCGATCACACACAAGGCGCCGAGCGGCGCGCCCTCGGGCGAGATCAAGGGTGCGCCGGCGTAAAACCGCACGTGCGGTTCGCCGGTCACCAGCTCGCTGTCGGCAAAGCGCGGATCGCGGGTCGCATCAGTGACGACCATCTCTTCGCCGCGCACCATAGTGTGCGCGCAGAAACTCGACTGGCGCGATGTCTCGCGTAGGTCGGTCCCCTCTCGCGCGAGGAAGCGCTGCGCATCGCGTTCGACGACGCTGACGAAGGCCATCGACGCGCTGCAAAGCTGTGCTGCAAAGCGGGTGATCGCAGTCAGCTCGGCGTCGTTCTCGAGCGCCTCCAACTTGTAAGCGGTCAGAATCCGGGCGCGCGCATCCTCATCCCGGAATGCGGGCAAAGGCGTCTCGCCTGCAGGCGGGCCAGACGATTGCTCGAATTTCACAGACAGCGATCCCTTGCCGAGGATTATCGCAATTTCCGCCGATCTTCAAGGTCTTAAGCACAAAACTTGATCTGCGCGCAACTTGTTGGAATGGCGGGATTTGCGCAGCCGCAAGGGCTGGTATAGGCGCGGAGCGAAGAAGGAGATACCGATCTTGCGCGCCACCCCCGATTTCGATTTCCAGCTCGGCGAAAGTGCCGAGATGATCCGTGACGCGGTCGCCCGCTTCGTCGACGAGCAGGTCGCGCCGCTTGCCGAGAAAGCCGACCGCGAGGATTGGTTTCCGCAGGATCTCTGGCCCAGAATGGGTGAACTGGGCCTGCACGGCATCACCGTCGAGGAGGAGTGGGGAGGACTCGGCCTGGGCTATCTCGAGCACGTGATCGCGGTCGAGGAGATCAGCCGCGCTTCGGCCAGCGTCGGCCTCAGCTATGGCGCGCATTCGAACCTGTGCGTCAACCAGATACGCCGCTGGGGTACCGACGAGCAGAAGGCGAAATACCTGCCGAAGCTCATCAGCGGAGAGCACGTGGGCAGCCTGGCGATGAGCGAGGCCAGCGCCGGATCCGATGTCGTCTCGATGAAGCTCAAGGCCGATGCCGTGCCCGACAGCCAGGGCGGTGGGTACGTGCTCAACGGAACCAAGTTCTGGATCACCAACGCGACTTACGCCGATACGCTGGTGGTCTATGCCAAGACCGACGGCAGCGCGGGAAGCCGCGGCATCACCGCGTTCCTGATCGAGAAGGACGACGACGGTTTCTCGATCGGCCAGAAGATCGACAAGATGGGCATGCGCGGCAGCCCCACCGCCGAACTGGTGTTCGACGACTGCCACGTTCCCGAAGACCGCATCATGGGGCCTCTCAACGGCGGGGTGGGCGTTCTGATGAGCGGGCTCGACTATGAGCGCGTGGTCCTCGCCGGGCTTCAGCTGGGGATCATGCAGGCCTGTCTCGACACCGTCATTCCCTACCTTCGCGAGCGCAAGCAGTTCGGCAAGCCGATCGGTGCGTTTCAGCTGATGCAGGCCAAGGTCGCCGACATGTATGTCGCGCTGCAATCGGCGCGCGCCTATACCTATGCCGTCGCCAAGAGCTGCGACGCGGGGCACACCACTCGCTTCGATGCGGCGGGTGCGATCCTGCTGGCGAGCGAGAACGCCTTCCGCGTGGCGGGTGAGGCGGTTCAGGCGCTGGGCGGAGCGGGCTATACCAAGGATTGGCCGGTGGAGCGGTACCTGCGCGATGCGAAGCTGCTCGATATCGGCGCGGGCACGAACGAGATTCGCCGCATGCTGATCGGGCGCGAACTGATCGGGGCGGCCGGATGAGCGCTCCCACGCTGACGACCAAGCTCGACCGCGAAAACCCCGAGGCGAAGGCCCGGTTCGATCACAACAAGGGCCTTGCAGACGAACTGCGCGCGAAAGTCGCCGAGGCGGCTCTGGGCGGCAGCGAGCGGCATCGCGAACGTCATGTGAGCCGCGGCAAGCTGCTGCCGCGCGAGCGCGTCGAACGGCTGCTCGATCCCGGCTCCCCCTTCCTCGAGATCGGCCAGCTTGCGGCGAACGGGATGTACGAAGGCGACGTCAACGGCGCCTCGATGATCGCCGGGATCGGACGGGTGAGCGGGCGGCAGACGATGATCGTCTGCAACGATCCCACCGTGAAGGGCGGCAGCTACTATCCAATGACGGTCAAGAAGCATCTTCGGGCGCAGGAGATCGCGCAGGAGAACAGGCTGCCGTGCGTCTACCTCGTAGACAGCGGCGGGGCGAACCTGCCCTACCAGGCGGAGGTGTTTCCGGACCGCGAGCACTTCGGGCGGATCTTCTACAACCAGGCGCAGATGAGCGCGGCCGGAATTCCGCAGATCGCCTGCGTAATGGGCTCCTGCACCGCCGGCGGCGCCTATGTGCCCGCAATGTCCGACGAGACGGTAATCGTTCGCGAGCAGGGGACCATCTTTCTTGCCGGACCCCCGCTGGTAAAGGCCGCGACGGGTGAAGAGATCTCGGCCGAGGACCTGGGCGGCGGCGACCTCCACGCGAAGAAGTCGGGCGTAGTCGACCACCTTGCCGAGAACGACGAGCACGCGCTCACCATCGTGCGCGACATCGTCAGCCACCTCGGCGTGAACAATCTGGCTGCAGATGGTGTCGGAATCATCACTCCGCGAGCGCCGAAATTCGACGTCGAGGACCTTTACGCCCTGATCCCGGATGACGTGCGTGCGCCTTACGACGTGCACGAGGTAATCGCCCGGATCGTCGATGGCAGCGAGTTTCACGAGTTCAAGGCGCTCTACGGCAGCACTCTCGTGTGCGGTTTCGCGCATATCTGGGGCATGCCGGTGGCGATCCTTGCCAACAACGGCGTGCTGTTTTCGGAAAGCGCGCAGAAGGGCGCGCACTTCATCGAACTCGCCTGCCAACGTCGTATTCCATTGCTTTTCCTGCAGAATATCAGCGGCTTCATGGTCGGCGGCAAGTACGAGGCGGAAGGCATCGCGAAGCATGGCGCCAAGCTCGTGACCGCTGTCGCCACCGCGACGGTGCCCAAAATCACCGTGGTGATCGGCGGCAGCTTCGGCGCCGGCAACTACGGCATGGCGGGCCGCGCCTACAGCCCGCGCTTCCTGTTCACCTGGCCCAACGCGCGTATCAGCGTGATGGGCGGCGAGCAGGCGGCCAGCGTGCTCGCCACGGTCCATCGCGACGCCGACAAGTGGACGCCCGAGGAAGCCGAGGCATTCAAGGCGCCGATCCGCCAGAAGTACGAGGACGAGGGCAACCCCTACTACGCGACCGCGCGATTGTGGGACGACGGGGTTATCGACCCGGTCCAGACCCGCGACGTCCTTGGCCTCGCTTTCGCCGCGACGCTCGAGGCGCCGATCCCCGAAAGCCCCGCGTTCGGCGTGTTCCGGATGTAGTCGACGGAACCCCAAACGCCGCGGGACGTATCATCGGCTTGAAGGGGCTTGGACGGAAACGAGGAGAGTTTCCGTGGACCAGAACACCCTGATCGCGGTCATCGCGGTCATCGTGCTGATTGCCGCCGTGGCGATTTACATGGCAATGCAGCGGCGCAAAACGGATCACCTGAGGGACCGCTTCGGCGACGAGTACGACCGCGCGGTCGACGACGTCGGCAATCGCGGCAAGGCCGAGGCCGCGCTTGCCGAGCGCGAGGAGCGCGTCGACGCCCTTACTATCCGCCCGCTAACCGCGAGCGAGCACGCGCGCTTCGCCGACGAATGGCGCGAGGTGAAGGCGGTGTTCGTCGACAGTCCCGTCGAGGCTGTCCTCCATGCCGACCGGCTCGTCGCAACCATGATGAAGACGGTCGGCTACCCGATGGCCGACTTCGACCGACGCTACGAGGACCTGACGGTCGATCACGCCGACGTTGCCCGGCACTACCGCGAAGGTCACGCGGTGATCGAGCGCAACAACGGTGCGAACGCCGACACCGAGGAAATGCGCCAGGCGATGAAGCATTACGAGGCGCTTTACGACCATCTCACCGCCGACGCCGCGCGAGGGGACGGAGAAACGACCCGTGTCGCCGATGCGGAGGGTGACGGCGACGCCGATGTCGTGCGCACGGACCCCGACGCCAATGACAAGCGCGACACCGTTTCCGTCAAATACGACTGACGATCGGCAAACTTGATTCTTAGCAATCCCCGCGCCGGCTGCTAAGCCGGGGCGGGGAGGGCGCGCGTCATGGCGTCGGTTGGCAACATGGGCGATCATCGCGCGACGCTCCTGTCGCGTATCGTCCGCCGCCTTCTGATCGCGCTCTATCGCTGGAAGGGTTGGCGGCTCGAAGGCGGCCATCCGAGGGTCCGGAAGTTCATCATCACCGGCGCGCCGCATACATCGAACTGGGACTTCGTGTTCTTCATCGGTGCGACCCATGCCTTCGGCATCCGGCCGAGCTTCATGGGCAAGCACACCCTGTTCAAATGGCCGATGGCGCGCTTCATGGAGGACATGGGAGGGATATCGGTCGATCGCTCGCGGCGCGGCTCGAACTATGTCGAGCAGGTGGCTGACGTCTTTGCGCGCTCGCACGAACTGGCGCTCGTCGTCGCGCCTGAAGGTTCGCGCACCAGCGATGGCGAATGGCGGTCCGGCTTCTGGCATATCGCTCGTGCCGCGGGGGTCCCGATCGTGCCCGCCTGGGTAAACAATGCAACCATGCGCGGCGGGCTGGGTGAACCGATCTGGCCGAGCGACGACATGGCCGCAGACTTCGCAAAGCTCGCGGCCTTCTACCGCGCCAAGCGACCCGATTGCGATCGTTTCGAACGGTTCTTGGAACAGGCGGAAAGGATGGCTGCCAATGGTTGAAGCGCTGCTCGGAAACGCCGCGATCCTGCTTGGGATCGTCTTGCTTCTCTGGGTCATCTCGATCCAGATCGACGACGTTTCGTTCGTGGATTCGTTCTGGGGCGGAGGGATGGCTTTGCTGGCGCTTGTGAGCTGGCTGCGGCTCGCTGAGCCGGGACCGCTCGCTACGCTGATCATGGCGATGGCCGTATTGTGGGGCACCCGTCTCGCGATCCACCTGTTCCGCCGCTGGCGTCGCGAGGGCGAGGACCCGCGCTATGCCCGGATGATGCGCAAGCCGCGCGAACAGGGCCGCTTCGCGATCGCCGCGCTTTTGAAGGTCTTTCTCGGTCAGGCGGTGCTGCTGTTCCTCGTTTCCAGCCCAGCGCAGGCGGGAATCCTCGCGGCTGGCAGCGAGCAGCCGATCAGCGGGTTGGCACTGGTGGGATTGGCGATCTGGCTCGTCGGGGCTTTCTTCGAATGGATCGGCGACTGGCAGTTGGCACGGTTCCGGGCTGATCCGGTAAACAAGAGCGCTGTGATGGACAGCGGTCTTTGGCGCTATACCCGCCATCCGAACTATTTCGGCGATGCCTGTGCCTGGTGGGGCATCTGGATCGCCGCCGCCTCCGCCGGCTGGTGGGTTGCTGCGTGGACCATCATCGGTCCGCTATTCCTAACATTCACGCTAACACGCTGGTCGGGCAAGCCGCTGCTCGAGGCCGGGCTCGCCAAGCGCCGACCCGGCTATGCAGACTATGTTCGGCGCACCTCCGGGTTCTTTCCGCTACCGCCCAAAAAGGGCTGAAACATCCTGCGGGTTCGTCCGTTGCTTGGAATACAGACGCCATTTCCCCGGAGATATTCCATGCGCTTCGCCCGTGCCATCACGCTTGTTGCCCCACTCGCCCTCGGGCTTGCCGCTTGTGGCGACACGACCCCCGCAGACGAGGCGACGTCGGAAGCCGCCGACGTGCCTGTGAATCTGCCCAAGATCGATCCGCGGTTCCCCTCGGTCGTGCCGAATGCGCGTACGAGCGTCGATTATGCAGGCACCTATGCGCAACCGGTCGCCAACGGCGAGCGTTCGATTACGCTCAAGACCGACGGGACCTATACAATGCGTGATCAGAATGGAGTCGAGACCACCGGAACCTACAATTGGTACGACGACAACAGCCGCATCCTCATCAAGAACAATGGCGAAAACATGGTCTATGCCATCGCCGACGGAACGCTGTATCGAATGCCGGACGCTGACTCTCCCACCACGGGCACAATGACCGAAGAGCAGACCTATCGCCGCGTCGTCGGTCCGGGCGGCGCGATGGGAGCGACCGGAACCTCGTCTGCCGCGGCAGGGGCTACGGCTACACCGACCGCGCAATAATCGGCGAAACGCCCTTCAAACACCCTGCCAGTTCGCCTACATTCGCGCGAGCAGACGGGAGCTTGAGATGAGCGGCAGCGGGACTGAACCCGACAGCGAAAAGGATCGGCTGGTCCGGACCGCAATGCGGCTGATCGAGGAACGCGGCCACGATGTGACCCGGGGCGCGCTCGCCGCCGGATCAGGTGTGCCCCGCGCGCGGATCGAGGCACTGTTCCCTGAAGAAACCGACCTGTTCGACGCCATCGTCGAGCGCTGGTTCGCCGATCATGTCACGATCATGGAAGAGGTGCTGGCGAGCGACCTTCCACCCAATCGCAAGATGTTCGAATTCTTCGCGCGCCGGTTTCGGCATCAGCGCGACAAATTCCTGGCCGACCCCGCAGCATTCAAGGTTTATTGCGAACTCGGCGCGGCGCATTTCGAACGGGTGCGCAGCTATGTCGACTTGGCCGATCACTACCTGTGCGAACTAATCGCGCAGGCGCAGGCGGAAGGCGCGTTCGAGGGGCTGGCGATCGACGATGCGCTGAGCCTCATCAACCAGATGGTTCTGCCCTACACGATGGCGGACGTGCTCACGTACATGGAGCCCCGGCTGAGCGAAGCCAAACTCGGACGCATCGTCGACACGCTTTTCGCCGGCCTCAGCGCGGCTGATCGCGGTTCGCGCGGGGTGAAGGGGCTACGCGCAGCCTGAGACGTCACTTCGGCGTGATGTCGACGTTCCGGTTGTCTTCCGGCACCGCGCGTGCCGGTTTCACCGCCAGCCAGTCCTGCAGCGCGTCAAGGTCTACTCCGCCACGTACCGTGTCGCGCCCCTTCGCGAACAGCGTGAAACTGTCGCCGCCTTGGGCGAGGAAGTTGCTCACCGTGACCCGGTAAGTCGCCGCCGGGTCGATCGGTTTGCTGTTCAATGTCATGTCGACGATCCGCTGGCCGACGGGTTTGGACAGGTCGTAGCGATAGACGAACCCCTGCGAAGGGGTGAGCACTTGCATCGGCGCTTCTTCGTCGAAGCCCTGTTCGAGCACCGCCTTCAGTTCCGCACCGGTCAGGCTCATCGTCACCAGCTCGTTGTTGAACGGCTGAATCTGGTAGAGTTCGCCGAAAGTCACCGATCCGTCCGCTGCGGGTCCGATGACTGCCGGGGCGCGGATTCCGAACGGGTTCATGAAGGCGATCTGTGCCCCCGCGTCGCGCGTCGCGGCGAGCTGCGCGTCGGCGATCAGATTTCCCAGTGAACCGCCGGTATTCCCGCCTCCCTCGCTGGGGCGCGTGGCGGTGCCGGCGATCGAGCCCACCTTGCGATTGGAATAAGCCTTGGACGCATCGACGTATTTGCCGACATAGGCGGCGATGTCGGCGCGCGGCTCGAAGCGGGGAACGATGTCGGTGTTCGCAACCGGCCCTCTCGAGGCGGTGTAGGGCTTGCTCTGCACGATCACATTCGCCGCGCTTTTGGCGACGACGTGATTGGTGACCGGATCGATATCGAGCGTGATGTCCGTCACTAATTCGCCGTAAACCCCGGCGCTTGTCAGCAGCAGCGGGGTCGTCCGGCCAGGCAGTTCGCGCTCGCAGATATAGGCCCAGTGGGTGTGGCCCGAGACTACGACGTCGACCTTGGTCGACAGGCGGTCGAGAATCGGGAGGATGTCGCCCGACAGCGCCTCGCAGCCCTGCGGGTCGGGATCGCCACCGGTGCGGCCGCCTTGGTGCAGCAACACGACAACCGCGTCGGCACCCTCGGCGCGCAGTGTGTCGGCGGCGCGATTGATTGCGTCCGCCTCATCGCCAAAGGTTAATCCGGCGACAGCGTCCGGCAGGACGAGCCCGGACGTTCCCTTGAGGGTCAGGCCGACGAAGCCAACTGTCACCTTGCGGGCGCCGGTGCCAAAGCTCTTGGTCCCGGTCGCCGGAAACAGTGTGGTCCCGTTTTCGGTGACGACGTTGGCGGCGAGGTATTTGAACCTGGCGCCGGTAAACGGTTCGACCGCGCATGGGGCGCGTCGCGTGTTCTTCGCGCATCCGCCGTTCTGCAGGCGCAACAACTCCTTGTCGCCGTTGTCGAACTCGTGGTTGCCGACCGCGTTGAATTCGAGCCCGATCCGATTCATCGCACCGACCGCCGGCTCGTCCAGATATAGGGACGAAGCGAACTGCGAGGCGCTGGTGAGGTCGCCTGCGGACACGGTCACATTGTTCGGGTGCCGCGCGCGGATAGAATCGATAGCCGATGCCAGATATGCCGCGCCGCCGGCGGGCACGCCAACCGTCTCGCCATCAGGGCCTGGCATGAAGACCGACTGGTTCGGCGGCTCGATCGCGCCATGAAAGTCATTGATCGCGACGATCCCGACTTCGACCGGGGCAGGCGGCGCGGATGGCACCGTGGCACAGCCCGCGAGAACGGCGGTGAAGGCGGCTGCGATGAGTGACTTGATCGGGCGTTGCGACATGGCCTGCGGAATGCCTGTGACCGATCTGCATCGCAAGCCCGATATGCGTCAAACCGCAGGAACGGACAGCCGACAACCTTTGTTAGTCAGTTGAAACAAGATTCTGAAAGGTCGCGAAAATGGAGGTCGACATACTCGTCATCGTCGCACTCCTCGCGATGTTTCTCGCCGTACTCGTCGTGCTCTGGATACTGTTTCGCGCGCGGCGTTGAGCGAATCCAGCGTTGCCGCGATTAATCAGACGTCGAGATTCGCCACGTTGAGCGCGTTTTCCTGGATGAATTCGCGACGCGGCTCGACGATGTCGCCCATCAGGCGCGTGAAGATTTCGTCGGTCACGTCGGCATCCTCGACCTTAACCTGCAGAAGCGCACGGTTTTCGGGATCCAGCGTGGTCTCCCACAACTGCTCGGCGTTCATTTCACCCAAGCCCTTGTAACGGCTGATTGACAACCCTTTGCGCCCCGCGGCCAGCACCGCGTCGAGCAGTTGGGTCGGCCGGGTGATCTCGCCTTCCGGCTGGACCGGCGCGGCGTTGTCCTCGTCTTCGGTGTCGCCGGAGGATTCTGCGGGCTCGATTTCGGCTTCGGCGGACCCGCGAGTGAAGCTGCTCGGCTGTGCGAACGCGTCGGCGTGTTCCTCCGCGATCCGATGGAGCTTGCGCGCCTCTGCGCTGTCGAGGAACTTGCCCTCGATCTCGTGCGCGTCGGTCACTCCGCGCCATTTGCGGGCGAATACGATCGAGCCGTCATCGCGGCGCAGGACCGACCATTCGGCCTCCGGATCGCCCATGCCGAGACGCTGCGCGGCGTATTCGAGGGCCTGCATCCGCGTGTCAGCGTCGAGCGCGGGGTCGAACGCGCCGGCGAGCGCCATCTGCTCGATCACGCCCGTATCGTACTTGCGCGGCACGAAGCCGAGCAGGCTGCGGATGCGCAGCGCATACTCGACCAGACTGCGCAGATCTTGGCCCGAGCGGGCGCCTTGGCTGGTCTCTAGCACACGGCCCTGAAGACCTCCGTCGACGAGATGACGGTCGAGAGCGGCCTGGTCCTTGAGGTAGACCTCGCTGCGGCCCTTGCTGACTTTGAATAGTGGCGGCTGTGCGATGTAGAGATGCCCGGCCTTGATGATCTCGGGCATCTGGCGGTGGAAGAACGTCAGCAACAGCGTGCGGATGTGCGCGCCGTCTACGTCGGCGTCGGTCATGATGACGATCTTGTGGTAGCGCAACTTCTCCAGGTTGAACTCGTCGCGCAGGCCGGTGCCCATCGCCTGGATTAGCGTGCCGACTTCCTTCGACGAAATGATCCGGTCGAACCGCGCGCGCTCGACGTTGAGGATCTTGCCCTTGAGCGGCAGGATCGCCTGGTATTTGGAATCACGGCCCGACTTGGCCGAGCCACCTGCGGAATCACCCTCGACGAGGAAGATTTCGCACTTGGCCGGATCGCGCTCGCGGCAGTCGGAGAGCTTGCCGGGTAGGCTGGCGACCGACATTGCGCCCTTGCGGCTCATTTCGCGAGCTCTGCGCGCGGCCTCGCGTGCGGCGGCGGCGTCGACGATCTTCTGGATGATCGCCTTGGCGTCGGCGGGATTTTCCTCGAGCCACTCGGTCATCTTCTCGCTCATCAGCGATTCCAGTGGCTGGCGGACTTCGGAGCTGACCAGCTTGTCCTTGGTCTGGGACCCGAATTTCGGATCCGGCAGCTTGACCGAGACGATCGCGGTCAGTCCTTCGCGCATGTCCTCGCCCGACAGCGAAACCTTTTCCTTCTTCAGCAGACCCGTGCGCTCGGCGTAGTTGTTGATCGTGCGCGTCAGCGCGGCTCGGAACGCGGCGAGGTGAGTGCCGCCGTCGCGCTGCGGGATGTTGTTCGTAAAGCAGAGCACGTTCTCGTAGTAGGAATCGTTCCACTCGAGCGCGACGTCGATGCCGATGCCGTCCTTGTCGGCCGAAACCGAGATCGGCTCGGGAACCAGCGGCGCCTTGTTCCGGTCGAGATACTTCACGAACGCGGCGATGCCGCCCTCGTAGTACAGGTCGTGTTCGACCGGTTCCTCGTGGCGCTTGTCGACAAGTTTGATGCGCACGCCCGAGTTGAGGAACGCGAGCTCGCGGTAGCGATGCTCCAGCTTCTCGAAATCGAACTCGGTGACGTTCTTGAATGTGTCAGTCGAAGGCATGAAAGTGACGCGGGTGCCGTTACGCTCGCGACCAGCCGGGCCCTTTACCTCGAGCGGTGAGACGGCGTCCCCGTGTTCGAAGCGCATCCAGTGCTCCTTGCCGTCGCGCCAGATCGTCAGTTCGAGCCACTCGCTGAGTGCGTTGACGACCGACACGCCGACTCCGTGCAGGCCGCCCGAAACCTTGTAGGCATTGTCGTCGCTGGTGTTCTCGAACTTGCCGCCCGCGTGCAGCTGGGTCATGATGACTTCCGCCGCCGACACGCCCTCTTCCTTGTGCATGTCGACCGGAATGCCGCGCCCATTGTCCTCGACGCTAACGGACCCATCCGGGTTGAGTTCGATCAGAACGAGGTCGCAATGGCCCGCGAGCGCTTCGTCGATGGCGTTGTCCGACACCTCGAACACCATGTGGTGCAAGCCCGACCCATCGTCGGTGTCGCCGATGTACATGCCGGGGCGCTTTCGGACCGCGTCGAGGCCCTTGAGGACCTTGATCGAATCTGCGCCGTAGCCGTTCTGCACGCTGGAATTCTGGGGGGTATTCGCGCCCTGCTGGGGAGTGTTCTCGTCCATGACCATCATATAGTCATCGAGGGGGCATTTAGGAACCTTTTCCGCCCCCTTCCATCCACAGCCAAATGATGCTGAAAGGTTCCCCGTTGGTTTGGGGAGAATTCAATGAAATACGCAGTGCTTACGGCTCTTGCAGGCGTGCTCGCGGCAACACCGGTCGCGGCGCAAATGACTGTCGAGCCGATGGGGCCACTGCGGCCCGACCAGGCGAAGTTCTTCGATCTTTACAAGGAACTGGTCGAAACCGATACCTCGTTGCCCAATGGCAGCTGCACGCAGGCCGCTGCCCAGCTCCAAGGCCGACTCAAGGCGGCCGGGTTCGCTGACGACCAACTGACACCGTTCTCGGTGCCCGATCATCCGAACGACGGAGGGCTCGTCGCAGTCCTCCCGGGCACTTCGGCGAAGTTGAAGCCGATGCTCCTGCTCGCGCATATCGACGTCGTCGCCGCCAAGCGATCCGACTGGGAACGCGACCCGTTCAAGCTGGTCGAGGAGAACGGATACTACTTCGCTCGTGGCATTGCCGACGACAAGTTCCAGGCCGCGGTGTGGACCGACGCGCTGATCCGGCTGAAGGAGGCCGGCTACAAGCCGAAGCGCACGATCAAGCTGGCGCTGACCTGCGGCGAGGAGACTGACGACGCATTCAACGGCGCCGCCTACCTCGCCAAGGAGCGCCGACCGCTGATCGATGCGGCATTTGCGCTCAATGAAGGGGGCGGGGGTCGAACCGACGGCAATGGGCATTTGTTGGTGCAGACGGTCCAGGTCGGCGAGAAGATCTACCAGGATTACAAGTTGGTCGCGACCAATCGGGGAGGGCACAGCAGCCAGCCGGTGCCGGATAACGCGATATACGATATGTCCGAAGCGTTGCTGAAGATCGGCGCGCACGAGTTTCCGGCCGAGTTCACCGACACCACACGGGTTTTCTTCGAGAAGGCAGGTGCGCTGCGCGGCGATGAGACGGGAGAGGCAATGATCGCGCTCACCCGGGACCTAAGCGATGACGACGCGATGGCGATCGTCAACCGCGACAAGGCGCTCCATTCGATGCTGCGGACGACCTGCGTCGCGACGTTGATCGACGGAGGCCACGCCTTGAACGCGCTGCCCCAGCACGTAGAGGCGAACGTCAACTGCAGGATATTCCCGGGGCACACGCCGGCGGAGATCCGCGACGAACTCGCCTCGGTCATCGGCAACGACAAGATCACCATTGCTTATGGCCGCGACGACAAGCCGCTCGCCAAGAATCCTCCGCTCGACCCCGCGATCATCGGCCCCATCGAAAAGGTGGCCGCCAAGTATTTCCCCGGCGTGCCGGTGATCCCGACGATGTCGACCGGCGCGACCGACGGCGTCTATACCGGCGGCGCAGGCATCCCGACTTACGGTGTGCCGAGCGCATGGGGCGACCCCGACGGCAATGGCACCCACGGCCTCAACGAACGGCTCAACGTGCGCGGTATCTATACCGGGCGCGATTACTTGTTTGCTCTGGTGAAGGAATTGGCCGGCTGATGCGATGATCCTGACCTTAGTCGTCGTTCTCGTCGTCTCGGGCGCCCTGCTGGTGGGGGCCGCCTGGGGCATCTTCGGCAAGCTGCCAGTTCGGGTCGAAGGGTTCCTGGTTGCACTTGCGGGCGGTGCGCTGTTGCTGTCGGTCGTCAGCGAATTGATCGAACCCTCGATCCAGCGATCGAGTGTTCTCCACGCATTGCTGGGGGTGGCTGCCGGCGCGGTCGTATTCGCTGTTCTCGACTATTTCATCGACGAGAAGTGGGGCGGCAATTCGGGCGGCGGCCTGCTCGCTGCGATCACGCTCGACGGGGTGCCCGAAAACCTCGCTCTGGGAGTAGCGCTGATTGGTGCCGGCCCGCTCGAAGTGGCGGCGCTGGCGGGCTCAATCTTGCTGTCTAACCTGCCCGAAGCGGCTGGCGGCGCGCGCGACATGGCCAAGGGCGGCCGGTCGAACAAGAAAGTGTTCGTACTCTGGGCGGCAACGGCAGCGCTACTCTCGGCCGCTGCGATTGCGGGCAACCTCCTGCTCGCGGACGTGGGCGAGGGCCCGCTGGCGGTGATCCGTTGCTTCGCGGCCGGAGCGGTCGTCGCCAGTCTCTCGACCGAGGTCTTTCCCAAGGCCTACAGGGAGGACAGCCATCTCGCCGGGGTCGCTACCGCGCTCGGAGTCATCCTCGCATTCCTGCTGGGCGAGCTTGGAAGCTGAACTGTCGGGGCGCACGACGTAAATCCCCTTGTCACCGCGTCCCTGACGGTTAGCGTGCCGTGCATGACGAGAGAGGATATCGCCGCCCGCCTTGCCGAACCGTTCGGCTCGTTCTCGCAGGTTCTCGCCGATTGGGCGGGACTCCAGCAAGATAAAGACGCTCTGTTAGACGATTCGGGGAAGCTCTCGTGGTCCGAACTTCACGACCGGGTCGAGCGGATCGCGGCGCGGTTGCAGGAGCTTGGGCTGCGCGAAGGGGAATCGGTGGCGATCCTCGGCACCTCCACCATTCCTTATGCGATCGTGTTTTTGGGCGCAGTGCGCGCGGGCGGGGTCGCCGCTCCGCTGACCACCAGCGCGACCGCAGACCAGCTTGCCGCGATGGCGGCCGACAGCGGGGCGCGGCACATCTTCATCGACCGCGCCAAGCTGACCGAGCTTGGCGAGGGCTGCTTTCCCGGCGTCACCAAGATCGTGCTCGACGAGGAGCTCGATGGCTGGATGGCGCCCGCCGGCACCCGCGCCGCGCCGGTCGAGCCCGGGGAGAAAGATCCCTTCAACATCATTTATTCCTCGGGCACGACCGGCATGCCCAAGGGCATCGTCCATTCGCACCTGATGCGCTGGCGCCAGTTCGCCCGCAGCGCCGCGAGCTTCCTCGAGAGTGGTGGAGAGGTGATCAGCCTCGCCTCGACTCCGCTTTACTCGAACACGACGATGGTCGCATTCCTCGCTCCGCTGCTCGCTGGGGGGACGGTGCGGATCGTCGGCAAGTTCGACTGCGGTCGCTGGCTCGCTCATGCCGAGGCGGACGGGACGACGGTCACGATGCTGGTTCCGGTCCAGTATCAGCGGCTGATGGACTATCCCGACTTCGACCGGTTCGACCTGTCGGCGCTCCGGCTCAAGTACTGCACCTCGGCGCCATTCTCGGCTGACCTCAAGCGCCAAGCGCTGGAGAGGATGCCGGGCGCGCTGATCGAGATCTATTCGATGACCGAAGGCGGGGTCGTCTGTCTGCTGCCCGCTCACGAGTTTCCGGGCAAGCTCCATACGGTCGGCCGGCCCGCGCCCGGCAGCGAACTCAAGGTGCTGGATGATGACGATAACGAAGTCCCGCCCGGTACAGCGGGCCACCTCGTCGGCCGCTCGGGCACGATGATGTCGGGCTATCGCAACCAGGAAGAGAAGACCCGCGAGGGGTACTGGACCGATCCTGCCACCGGAGAGACGTGGCAGCGCATGGGCGACATCGGGCGGATCGACGCGGACGGTTTCGTCGAGCTTGTCGGACGAGCGAAGGACATGATCATTTCGGGCGGGTTCAACATATATCCTGCCGACCTCGAGGCGGCGCTCGAAGCAGATCCGCGGGTGATCGAAGCGGCAGTAATCGGCGTGCCGAGCCGGGCCTGGGGCGAAACTCCGGTCGGATTCGTGCGGTTGGCGCGCGATGTCGGCGAGGGGGACCTGCCCGCGATCCTTGCAGAGACCAACGGCAAGTTGGGTAAGACCCAGCGCCTTTCGGCATTGCATGCAGTCGAAGAAATGCCGCGAAGCCATCTTGGCAAGTTACTCAAAAGTGACTTGCGCGAAATGGCGTCTGCACTGGTCTAATTCTTCGCCATCATTAACCCCACTTTAGGCGCGAGTGTCTATCGCTCCTCGACATGGGACGGTTGGGGTTATGGTTCGTCGCCCTTTTCGCGGCGCTTCTGGCGTATGCCGCGCCGGTCGCGGCTGCCGACCCGGCGCCCGATCTGCGCTGCGGAGCGGCGGTCGCCGAAACCGGAGCGATCGCCGAAACGCTTGCCCGTCCGATTGTCTGGCGGTGCCCGGGAAAGTGGGCTGGGGGGAGCAAGGCGCGCCAGCTCGCCCGATTTACGTTCGACCCGGCAAATCCGCCGCGCTTGCTGGTCAGCCGGATCGCCAAGTTTGATCGGATGATTGTCGCCTGGCGGGCGGCGGACGGATCGATCGCGTCGATCGAGCGGCCATTCGAAACACTTCACGCGGCCTTCCTTGATCGCCGCTTCGCGCTCGACCTGCCCGCGCTACCTCAAGGGGCCGACACACTGTGGGTCGCTATCGACCACACCACGCAGCCGCTCCCACTCGATTACCTCGTGCTCGCCCGCACGCCGCCGGGAACCAGCGAGAGCGATCGCAATACCCTCATGCTGGCGGCGCTCATTCTCGGCTTGCTGCTCATGCCGCTTCTGTTCGACTTTGCCTTTTATCGGGTCCTGCGTGAACCGTTCATTCTGTGGCACATGGCGTTTGTGGCGTGCATGGCCGCACAGTTGACGTTGACCGAGGGCCTCTATCTGCCCTTGTTCGATCCGGATCTGCAAGTCACCCGCGCGCTGACGGTAGGCAGCTTCGGGCTGGTGGTTGCGACCGCGGCGATGTTCCTCGCCACGTTTGTGGAGCGCGGGATTATGGGCCCTTGGGCGAGCCGGGGCCTGCGCATTGCGGCTATCTGGATGCTTGCGGTCACGCTGCTTCATGCGCCCGGCTTCGACTCGCTCGGCACCCTTCCGGCGAAGATGTTCTATTTTTCCGGACTTCCGATCGGGATAATCGTCGTCGCGGCGGGGTGGGACGCCTGGCGGGGTGGAAGCCGTATGGTCCGCTATGTCGCGATCGGCTTCTCGCCGCTTGTCGTCGTAGCGCTGATCCGCGTGCTCAGTTTTGCGCTTCCGGGCGTTCCGACTGCCGAAGCTACCGGCCTGTTTATCGCCGGGATGATCATGGAGGTAAGCACCACCGCGCTTGGTGTGGCCGCGCGATTCCTGGCGCTACGCGACGAACGCGATCTCGCGCGCTCGGAAGTGCGCGATCTGGAAACTCTCGCCGGGCGCGATCCGCTGACCGGATTGCTCAACCGGCGCGCGGTCGAGCCGCGGTTCGCCGAATTGCGACGCAGCGGCTACGAGACGTTCGCTTTGATCGATCTCGATCACTTCAAGCAAGTCAACGACCGCCACGGACATGCCGTGGGAGACGCGGTGCTCGTCGCCACTGCGGAAGTATTCTCCTCGGAACCCGAATGCGTTGCTATCCGGCTCGGGGGCGAGGAATTCCTGCTGCTCCTCCACGGACCCGGGGCCGACAAGCGCGCTGAACGCGTGCGCGCGGCGATAACCGCTCGGGTGGCTCGGCAGGTTGAAGGGCTTTTCGCCCCCGTGACTGCGAGCATGGGGGTAATCGTGGCGCCGCACGCAGCGCTGCCGCGCGCGAAATTCAACGATCTCTACGTGATGGCGGACAAGCTGCTTTACGAAGCCAAGTCGGCCGGTCGCAATCGCACCTTCAGCGAGAAGGTGCGTGCATTCCGCGAGCCGCGGCGCGAGCGGCGGCGCGCCGCCTGATTCGCTTCGATCCGAACCAATCCCGGGCGTCCGGCAATCTGGAACCGAGGGTCAGCCTGCCGATGGGCGGGTTGCGGCTGCCGCGGAAGAGTCCGGGCCGGGCGCGAAAGTGGAAAGACGGGGCGGCAGCTGAGAGGGAGAGGAGGCTGCCGCCCCGCTTTCTGTTCGCGGCCGCCGGGAGGGGCGGGGGCGAAGGTGCCTCGGGACCCGGGGGGACGTGGTCGGAGGCACTCACCGTGAAGCCGATTTTCTTGGGGAGAGGACAGGCTTCGTCCGGTTCGACCCGGAAATAATGTTACAAGAAGCTTTTCACAAATGAGAAAACCGCGACCACCGTTGCGTTTGATGCAACTATGCAGCTGCCGGCTTTTCGAGATCTCTCGCCCCTCGCAGAATGAGCAGGTAAGCAACAACCGCGACGAACGCGGAAACCAGCAACGGCATTGCAGGTATGGGCGCGATCGATTCCGGCCCGGAGAAGCGCGCAAAAATCATGGCATAGAACGGCGGACCGGCAATCTGTGCGAGGCTGCCGATGGACTGCGTCGCGCCCTGCAACTCGCCCTGGCTTGAGGCGTCGACTGCGCGGCTATTGAGCGCCGCGATCGACGGTTGCACCAGTCCCTGCAGTCCATTGAATACGAGGGCCGCGTAGATCAGCGGGTCGAACCGTACGAAAGCATACACTAGCGAAACGAGCGCCACGGCCGCAATTCCCACGCCCGCCGCACGCACTTCGCCGATCCTCGGAACGAGGCGCGGCAGGACAAGGCCCTGCACTGTCGCGCTGCCGACTCCCACGGCCGTCAGCGACAGCCCGATCTGCCACTCGCTCCAGCCGAAGGTTGCAGTGGCTACGAAGGCCCACATCGCGGGGTACACGATGTGCGCGAGTTGCCACACGCCGAGCGCGGCGACAAACCACAGGACGGTGCGACTTTGGTGCGATAGCGCAGCCAGGGCGGCGAACGCATTGGCTCGGGCAAGCCGGAAAGGCCGCCGGTTCTCGGCGGCCAAGCTCTCGCGCAGAAATAGAAACCCGAACAGCGCATTGGCGAACGCCATGCCGGCAGCTGCGAAGAAGGGAACCCGCGGACCCAGTTCTCCGAGAAGTCCACCGATTGCTGGACCGATGATGAACCCGAATCCGAAGGCGATGCCCAGCACGCCGAAGCTCGCCGCGCGCTCCTCCGGTGGAGTGATGTCGGCGATGTAGGCATAAACCGCCGAGTAGCTGGCTCCGGTGATCCCGGCGACGACCCGCCCGGCGGCCAGCCACCACAGGTTGGGCGCGAACCCCTGCATCGCGTAGTCGATGCCGTAGGCGACCAGGCAGGCGAGCAGGACTGGACGGCGCCCGAACCGGTCGGATAGATTGCCGATAATCGGTGCGAAGACGAACTGCATCGCCGCGTATCCGGCAAGCAGCCAGCCGTTCCAAAGTCCCGCGCTGTCGACCGGCATATTGCCGAGGTGCATGATCAGGCTGGGCAGGACCGGCATGACGATCCCGAACCCGATCATGTCGATCAGCAAGACGACGAAGACGAACCACAGACTGGCGCGCTGGTGCATGGCCCCTCGGTGCACTGGCCGCGCCTGACGGGCGTGGCGCAGGGGGAGCCTAGCTGGCCTCTCCGTACCCGGCAATCGCCACTCGCGAGACCTCATGCAGGCGAACCAATGGGCCCGCGGGAGCCGACGCACTGGACCTGGAACGGTCCGCCGCTTAACGGCGCGGCATGGACAACGCCGCTCCGCCCGATTCCATCACCCCCGATTCCGTCCTGATTGTCGACTTCGGCAGCCAGGTGACCCAGCTCATCGCCCGCCGCATACGCGAGGCCGGGGTCTATTCGGAAATCGCCCCGTTCACTCAGGCCGAAGAGGCGTTCCACCGCCTCAAGCCGAAGGGGATCATTCTATCGGGATCGCCCGCCGGGGTGCCCGAAGAAGGCTCGCCCCGCGCCCCGCAGATGCTTTTCGAGGCGGGCCTGCCGATCCTCGGCATCTGCTATGGGCAACAGGTCATGAGCCATCAGCTCGGCGGTACGGTCGAGGCGGGCAATCAGGGTGAGTGGGAAGGCGAATTCGGTCGTGCGTTCCTGACTGTTACCAGGGATTGCGCGCTGTTCGACGGCCTCTGGCAGGTCGGCGAGCGGCACCAGGTGTGGATGAGCCACGGCGACAAGGTCACGAAGTTCGCTCCCGGTTTCGAGATCGTCGCCACGAGCGACGGCGCCCCCTTTGCCGTGATCGCCGACGAGGCGCGCAAGTTCTACGGCACCCAATTCCATCCCGAGGTCGTTCACACCCCGGACGGCGCGAAACTGCTGGCGAACTTCGTTCACAAGGTCTGCGGTCTTGCCGGCGACTGGACGATGGCCGCCTATTGCGAGACCAAGATCGCGCAGATCCGCGAGCAGGTGGGCTCAGGACGGGTGATCTGCGGGCTCAGCGGAGGAGTCGACAGCTCGGTCGCCGCGATCCTGATCCACGAGGCGATCGGCGAGCAGCTGACCTGCGTGTTCGTCGATCACGGCCTGTTGCGTTTGAACGAGCGCGAACAGGTAGAGACGATGTTCCGCGACCACTACAACATCCCGTTGGTGGTGGTGGATGCCGAAGAGCGCTTCATGGCCGGCCTGGCCGGCGTCACCGACCCGGAGAAGAAGCGAAAGTTCATCGGCGCCGAATTCATCAACGTGTTCGAGGAAGAGGCGCGAAAGATCGGCGGAGCGGAGTTTCTTGCTCAAGGAACGCTCTATCCCGACGTTATCGAGAGCGTCAGCTTCATCGGTGGCCCATCCGTGACGATCAAGAGCCACCACAACGTGGGCGGCTTGCCGGAGCGGATGAACATGGCGCTCGTCGAACCGCTGCGCGAGCTATTCAAGGACGAGGTCCGCGAACTCGGACGAGAGCTTGGCCTGCCCGATATCTTCGTCGGCCGGCACCCGTTCCCCGGCCCCGGACTGGCGATCCGCATTCCCGGCGCGGTCGACAAGGAACGCTGCGATATCCTGCGCAAGGCCGACGCGATCTATCTCGAGGAGATCCGCAACGCCGGCCTTTACGACGCGATATGGCAGGCTTTTGCGGTACTGCTGCCCGTACGAACCGTGGGCGTGATGGGCGACTATCGCACTTACGACCACGTCCTCGCCCTGCGTGCGGTGACCAGCACCGACGGCATGACGGCGGATGTCTATCCTTTCGACAGCGCCTTCCTGAGCCGCGTCTCCACGCGCATCGTCAACGAGGTGAAGGGCGTGAACCGGGTGGTGTACGATTATACGTCGAAGCCTCCGGGCACGATCGAGTGGGAGTAAGCCGTGGCCGATGAGACCTTCGTTCGTGAGGCGCGTCCCGACGACGCCGAAGCGCTTGCGGGGTTGATCGGACAGCTCGGTTATGGAGCGACGCCGGTTGAAGTCGCCGAACGAATGCGATCGATCTGCGGACCCGGGCGGCGTGTTCTCGTCGCAACGCTCGGCGATGCAGTCGTCGGCTGCCTCACCACGTCGCTGATGCACGTTCTCCACCGGCCCGCCCCGATTGGGCGGATCTCCATGATGGTCGTCGATGAAGCGCATCGCAGTGGCGGCATCGGCGCAGCGATGGTGCGCGCGGCGGAAGAGCGGCTCGCAGCGGACAGATGTTACATGATCGAAGTGACCAGCCATCAGTCGCGTACCCGGGCGCACGGTTTCTGGGAGGCGCAAGGCTACGAAAAAACCAGCATAAGGCTGGCGAAGACGCTCTGATGGCAAGGTCGGTCACGCAGACACTCAAAAGGCTGCAGGACGCGCTCGTCCAGAGATTTGGGCACATGCCTCGCGCCGAGACAGACCGGCGTTCACCCGAATGGTCGCTGGTCCAAGGGCTGATTGGCTCGCGGATGCACAGCGAGGCGTCGAGTGCGGTAGCGGACAGGTTGCTGGCCGAGTGCGGTACGTGGAACGCGGTTGCCGACCTGCCGATCGATGTGCTGGCGAAGGCGCTGAAGGGCGTGCGGTTTCCCAACCAGTCGGCGAAACGGGTGCACAACGTGCTGGGCGCGATCCGCACGAAAGTCGGCTCGGTCGACCTGTCGTCTCTCGAGCAAGTGAGCACGCCCGACGCGATCGCATGGCTTGAGGCGCTGCCGGGCGCGGGGCCGAAGATTGCCGCGCAGGTGGTCAACACGACTACGCTCGACCGGCCCGCCCTGGTTCTCGACACGCACCATTTGCGCATCCTTGTCCGGCTCGGGTTGATCGAGGAGGGCGAGGACACCGGCAAAGCCTATGCGCGGCTCATGCCGCAACTGCCGGACGACTGGACTGCCGCGACGATCGACGAACACCACCGGCTGATGAAGGAACTGGGTCGCGAAATCTGCACTCCGAAGAACCCGAAATGTCCCGACTGCCCGGCCCTCTCGCTATGCACGACCGGACAGGCGAGAATCTGACCTGGGAGGGCGCGGACTGCGCAGTCGCGGATGCGATTGCGGCTCGTCATGCAAAACTCGGCCGGCCCGTCCTGATCGGACTCGCCGGTTCCCAGGGGTCGGGCAAGAGCACGATGGCGCAGCGCATCGCCGCATTGCTTGACAAGAAGGAGATGCGCACAGCGGTCGTCGCGCTCGACGACTTCTATCTGACCATCGACGAGCGAAGGGACTTGGCTCGCAAGGTCCACCCACTGTGCTCCACCCGCGGCGTTCCCGGGACTCACGACATCGAATTGCTCCAGGGGGCGCTTGGCGCGTTGCTCGCTGGCGGAAGCGCGAACGTGCCGCGCTTCGACAAGGCCGGCGACGACCGGGCTCGCACACGCCTTCTCGTGGGGCCTTTCGATGCTGTCCTGCTCGAAGGATGGTGCGTCGGCGCGCGACCCGAGGGCGCGGCAACGCTGTCGCACCCGGTAAATCGGCTCGAGCGGGAGTCCGACGCCGACGGCAGATGGCGCCGTTGGGTCAACGAGCGGCTGGCACGAGACTATACTGCGCTGTTCGCCCGGCTCGACCTGCGGGTATTCCTACGGGCACCGGATTTCGCGGTGGTCGAGAACTGGCGCGCCGAGCAGGAGGCGCATCTGGGCGATCGCGGCATGACGCGCGCAAATATCGCGCGGTTCATCGAACACTACGAGCGGATTACGCGCCGGATGCTTGCCGACGAGCCAGCCGACCTGGTGATCGATCTCGACACGGAGCGCATGCCTCGCGGTCGACTGCGACAGGCTAGGGGCGGAAAGTCACCTCTGTGAGCTGCTCTGACTTGTCCCATAGCCGGGATGCCAAGTCCTCGTCGCGGACGTGCGGATGGACGCCCCCCATCGGCCTGTCCGGGCTTGCGGGGCTGGCGACGTCGCAATCCTCGCAATAGACGCCTCCCTTCCCGTCTAGCAGCGGCGAGGTTGCCGCCCATACCGTGGTCGCGGCGCCTTCCTCGGTGCTCTTGAAGCGCTCGTTGACGTTGCCCTCGGCATCCATCCAGCCCATCGCGACCTGCTCTTCGTTCGAAAGGTGGCGCTGAAGCGGGGTCATGATCCCGCCCGGGTGGACCGCGAAAGCGCGCACCCTGTGCGGTTCGCCCAACTTGTCGAGTTGCAGCGCGAACAATGCGTTGGCGCTCTTGGCCCGGCCATAGGCCAGCCACTTGTCGTAGTCCTGCCGTTCGAAGTTCGGATCATCGAGGTCGGGCGCGCCGAGACGGTGGCCGATCGAGGACAGCACCACCACGCGCGCCGATCCTGCGGCATCGAGCAGCGGCCACAGCCGCGCGGTGAGCTGGAAATGCCCAAGGTGATTGGTAGCGAACTGGCTTTCGTAACCGCGTCCGTCGCGGGAAAGCGCGTTCGCCATGATAGCGGCATTTTCTATCAGGATATCTATGTGGTCCCAGCGACTGGCGACTTCGTCCGCGAATTCGTCGATCGATTCCGGACCGGCCAAATCGAGCGGCAAAACCTCGATCTCGCCGTCCATCTCGCCCAGGACCTCCTCGGCCCGGCTGGTGCGCCGGGCGCCCACGATAACGCGCGCACCGGCCCCTGCGAGCGCGCGCACAGTCTCGGTGCCGATTCCGGAATAGCCGCCGGTGACGACCACCTGCTTGCCGGAAAGGTCGACATCGGCAACCACCTCCCTCGCGGTCGACCGATAACCGAAGGGCGATCCGATCGGCTGCTGCGGCGTGGTCATTGTTCTTCTCCCGTGCGTTGCCGCAACGCCGGAATGCGCGCGGGCGACCGGTGCGTCAATCGCGCCGCCGTGGAACGGAGTCGCCGCGAGGCCCGTTACCCAGAACATGAGCCGTCGGGTGGAACGGCCGGAACCAACGACAGGAGAGGTCGAATGATGAAGAACACGACACCGATACTCGCGCTCACCGCGCTCGCCGGATCGGTCGCGCTGGCAGGTTGCGCCACCCTTGAAGAGGAAGCGGTCGATGCGACCTCGGATACCTATCACACAGTTCTGACCGGAGCGAACGAGGTCGGTGGCGGCGACCCCGACGGTTATGGCCGCGCCGAGGTCTCGATTTCCGATGCATTCGGCCAGGTCTGCTACGAGATCAAGGACCTGCGCGGGCTCGACACGATCACCGCCGCGCACATCCATTACGGTCGCGCCGGAACCAATGGTCCGCCGGTGCTAACGCTGACCAAGTCGAACGAAGGGCGTTGGCAAGGCTGCAAGGACGGCAAGGAGTGGACTCAGAACCGACTGCAGGGGAACCCGGCGGATTTTTACGTCAATGTTCACACCACCGCCTATCCGAATGGCGCGATCCGTGGCCAGTTGAGCGACATGCAATAGGCTACCACGCACTCCCCGCCGCGACGGCAGCGCGCTCTGCCGGCGACGACTTTCGGCCGAGCACGCCGTTGCGGTGGGGAAATCGCCCGAAGCGCGCGATCATCGAATAATGGTCGCGCGCGAAGGCGAAGTTTTCGGGAATGTTCCTGAAATAGGCGAGGCTGATCAACTGGTCGGCGATCGCCTCGCTGTGCATTAAGGGCATTCCGGCAAAGGCGCTGGGAGCCCTCGGGAAGTTCTGGTGCCAGCCACGCGAGATGAAGCCGCGCGAGATCGCCCGCGCCAGCGGATCTGTGGCGAATGCCGCTTCGGTTCCGCGGAAGATGTTGCGCGGAACTTGATCGAACAGAAGGATAGCGGCGAGCGCGGTTAGGGGCTCACGCAGGAATTCGTAAGCGGGTTGCGGACCGAGAATGCGCCATTCGCGCGAGAACCGCCGCTCGACCCGTGCATCGACGATGGGTGATCCGCCCCACCAGTCGGCGGAGCCAAGATCGTGGAACCAGAAATGAAGCAGTTCCGACGCCCACCGGCGCGATGCGCAGGCCACCGGCTGTGTTTGTCAGTCGACGCGGGTGTAGGGGACGAACTCGGTCAGGAAGACGTTCCCGGTGTACATTCCGGAAGAAGTGTCGAACGTGGTGACGATATCCTGCCGGCACAGCTGCGTGCCGAACTGCCGAACAAGCAGCGCGTCCCAATCGCTCAGGCTGCTCGGATCCACCGGCCGGTTGACCCAGATCGTGCGCCCGGTGCCGTAAACGATCGCGGTCTTGTCGATCACCGTGGAGGACCGGTTGGTGAAGGTGTTGATGCAGCTCTCTGGCTTACCGGCGACCCGGCCCTCGAGAATCTTGGCGAGCTTTTCCTCGCCGGTCAGGCGTTCTCCCGCGGACGCGGGCCCGGTTGCACCGGCCACGAGCGCGGCAGCGGCGGCGATGGTAGCGATACGGAGGGGGGTTCGCATGGAAATCTCCTTAGCGGGCGGGTTTGGTGTAGGGGACGAATTCCGCAAGAAACAGGACCGGCCCGGGGATGCGGGCTCCGCGATCGTACAGCGTGACGTGGTCGAGCTCGCAGAGGCCGTTTCCACCCCATTTCTCGAACACGGGCAGGTCCCAGTAATCCAGCGTTTGCGCGCCGTCCGGGCGGTTGACGTAGAGGGTGCTGCCGCGACGGAAGACCATCGCGGTCCCGTCGACGATCTGGACCGAGTTGTTCGCGCCTTCGCGAATGCACTTGACCGGTTCACCGGCCACACGTCCCTCGAGAAGCTGCGCCAGTTCCTTTTCCCCGGCGGCGTTGTCGTCTGCTGCGGCTGGAACAGTAAGTAGAGCTGCTAGCGGGACCGTGAGGATTGCGAGTCGTTTCATCGTCGGATTCATGGCCATCATCTTACCTCAAGTGCGCTGAACCGAGGCTGACTCTCGTCAGGCGGTTCCCCCGACGGTGATGCCGGACACCAGAAGGGTCGGTTGGCCGACTCCCGCGGGTACCGACTGCCCCCCCTTGCCGCACATCCCCACGCCTTCGTCGAGTGCGAGATCGTTGCCAATGCCGGTGACCTTGGTGAGGACGCTCGGACCGTCGCCGATCAGCGTCGCGCCTTTGATCGGTGCGCCGAGCTTGCCGTCCTCCACCAGGTAGGCTTCGGTGCAGCTGAAGGTGAACTTGCCGCTGACAATATCGACCTGCCCGCCCCCGAAACTCTTGGCGAAAATACCCTTCTTCACGCGGGAGAGCAGTTCGGCCGGATCGTCTGCGCCGCTGCGCATGAACGTGTTGGTCATCCGCGGCATGGGCGCGTGGGCATAGTTCTCGCGTCGGCCGTTGCCGGTCGGCGCAACTCCCATCAGCCGCGCATTCATGCGGTCCTGCATATAGCCTTTCAGGACGCCGTCCTCGATCAGCACCGTTTCTTGCGTCGGAGTGCCCTCGTCGTCGATCGAGAGCGAACCACGCCGGTGCGCGATGCTGCCGTCGTCGACCACGGTGACGCCGGGCGCGGCGACCCGCTGGCCGATTCGGCCCGAGAATGCGCTGGTGCCCTTGCGGTTGAAGTCGCCTTCGAGTCCATGACCGACCGCTTCGTGCAGCAGCACGCCGGGCCAGCCGGGACCGAGCAGCACGGTCATCTCGCCTGCCGGGGCGGGCACGCTGCCGAGATTTGTCAGAGCCTGGTCGACCGCCGCATCCACCGCACGTCGCCAGCTCGCGAGTTCGAACAGCTCGTCGTAGAGGTAACGCCCGCCGAAACCGAAACTGCCGGTCTCGCGACGACCGTCCGCCTCCGCGACGACCGAAACATTGAGCCGCACCAGCGGGCGCACGTCGCGCGCGACGAAGCCGTCTGGGCGGACGATCTCGATCGCGCTCCAGCTGCCCGACAGGCTCGCGGTCGCCTGCACCACGCGCGGATCGCGCGCACGGGCTGCGGCGTCGATCTCCTCGAGGAGGCGGATCTTCTTTTCGATCGGGATCGCGTCGAGCGGGCTCTGGTCGGTATAGAGGTGCCTGTTCGATCGGGCCGGGGATGCGGCAAGCGAGTTCTTTGCTGGATCCAGCAGTCGTAGCGTCTCGCCCGCCCGGCGGATCGCCGCGGCGCTGATCTCGCTGGCATGGGCGAAACCGGTCATCTCCCCCGAGACGCCACGCAAGCCAAATCCGGCGTCGCGCGAATAGTCGCAGGTCTTCAGCCGACCGTCGTCGAACACGAACGATTCGCTGGCCATGAACTGGAGATAGAGCTCGCCATCTTCGCAGTTGGCCAGAGTTGCGGCGGCGAGCGCTTTAGCCTCGTCGGGGTCGAGCTTGCCGCCGGCGTAGAGCAGGGCGTGCGGATCGGTGGCTGTCATGCATCCGATATGGGCGCTCAGGCGGGCTAGCGCCAGTCCGCCTTATCGGTAGCCCGGGTCGCCGCCCTCGGAAATGTCGGGCAGCGTTGCCTGGTCGACGCCATCGGCGGGGCCGCCCTCGAGCACGAAGCGCCGGTCGCAGTAGCCGCAATCGACGTAGCCGTGCTCGTCAATCTCGAGCCAGACCTTCGGGTGGCCGAGCGCGGCGGGGCGGTAATTCGCGCCGCTGCGTATGTCGGTCGCACCGTCGCACCATACACGGGTGGAGGCTACCTTGGTCACTTCGGGCGGCGGAATGCTCATGCGATCCGCCGATAATCGGTTGGACGCCGCGCTGCAACGGCTTAGAGCGCGGGCATGACCACTCCTCCAGCGATCCGCATCGACAACCTCGTTAAACGCTATGCCGGCGAAAAGGGCGAGGAAGGCAAGCTTGCCCTCAAGGGCGTCAGCTTCGACGTGCCGCAGGGCGAAATCTTTGGTCTGCTGGGGCCGAATGGGGCGGGCAAATCGACGCTGATCAATATTCTCGCCGGACTCGTCATGAAAACGAGCGGCCATGCAGAGATCTGGGGCTTCGACATCGACGCCAATCCGCGCAACGCCAAGCGCTCGATCGGGATCGTGCCGCAGGAAATCGTGTTCGACCCGTTCTTCACCCCGTTCGAGGTGCTCGAGAATCAGGCGGGTTTCTATGGCGTGCCAAAAAGCGACCGCCGATCGGAGGAATTGCTAGAGGCGGTGCGCCTCAGCGACAAGCGAAACGCCTATGCGCGGACGCTTTCGGGCGGGATGAAACGGCGCCTGCTGGTCGCCAAGGCGATGGTCCACGCGCCGCCCATTCTTGTCCTCGACGAGCCGACAGCGGGCGTCGACGTCGAGCTGCGTCGCCAGCTGTGGGAACTGGTGACCCGCCTGAACCGCGAAGGCGTGACGGTGGTGCTGACCACGCACTATCTCGAGGAGGCGGAGGAACTCTGCGACCGGATCGCGATCATCAACCATGGCGAACTCATCGCCAACAAGCCGACCCGCGAGATGCTCGGCATGATGGCCGAGAAGGTGGTCGAGGTGACGGTCGATCGCGACCTCGCCGCGCCACCCGTCCACGCCGCGTTCAAGCGCAGCGAGAAGAAGGGCGACCGCACTGTCGAGATTACATACGACAAGGACAAGATCACCGCCGGGCAGGTACTCGCACTGGTTCAGGACCAGGGCTTCGTTATCGAGGACGTGACCACTCGCGAGGCGGATCTCGAGGACGTCTTCGTCAGTCTCACCAGCAATGCCGCCTGACTCCTTTAACAGGCCGATCTACGACACCATCGGGCTCGATTACGCAAACCTCCGCAGGGCCGACCCGCGCATCGCTGCGATGATCGAGGACGCTCTTGGCGATGCGCGCACGGTGCTCAATGTCGGTGCGGGCACGGGCAATTACGAACCCACGGATCGCGCGGTCACCGCGCTCGAGCCGTCGGCCGAGATGATCGCCCAGCGGCCTCCTGGCGCCGCTCCGGCGGTGCGGGGTGTGGCCGAGGCGCTACCGTTCGCCGACGACAGCTTCGACGCGGCAATGGGGGTGTTGACGGTCCATCACTGGTCGGACCTGGCCAAAGGGCTTGCGGAAATGCGCCGGATCGCACGCGGGCCGGTGGTGCTGCTGACTTTCGATCCTGAAGACCGCGTCGAATGGATCATCGACTATTGGCCGCAGCTCGCCCGGCTCGACGCGGCGATCATGCCCCGGTTCTCGCTCTACGAGGAAGCTCTCGGTCCGGTCGATTTCATCCCGGTACCGATCCCGCACGATTGTACCGACGGGTTTCTCTACGCCTACTGGCGGCGCCCGCACGCCTATCTCGACCCGGCGGTGCGCAAGGCGATTTCGTCGTTCTGGAAGATCGAGGGGGCACAGGCCGGGTTCGACCGGCTCGCCGCCGATCTCGCGTCAGGCGCTTGGGAAGCGCGTTACGGCGACCTGCTCGCGCAGGACACCGTAAACGCAGGCTACTACATCGTGGTTTCGCGCGGAGACCGACCGCCGATCAGTTGAGAAAGCGCCCGCCGAGCCCCGCATCGCGCACGTATTGCACGGTCCAGTGGTGCGGCGTGCTTTCTTCCATCGGCGTCGAGCAGTGCTTGCAGCGGCCGACCTGTCCGCCGTGAATGCGCCGAACCTTGCTCTGGTCGACACTATGCCGACCGAGCGCGCACGCGATCTGTGCGATTTTCATAAGTCTTGCGACCCTTCCCGTGCTTATCCCCTGCGCGGACCGGACTAGCCTTTCCGCAAACAGGGTAAACGGGGAAGCGGCGAGCCGTGGTTTTCTTCACACGCTCCGACGGTTGGGTGTCGTTCAGCGGGAATGACGCGCGAAGAATGCCCAAAGCGATTCGTTGTCCGCGACCCAAGAATGTCCCGCTCCGGTGACCATGTGGGCGATCACCTCCGCGCCCTGACTGCAGTCACTCCAGCCGTACTCCCAGCGGACCGGGCCGAGCGCCTGCGCTACCGGCCCCTTGCGGCAACGATCGAGTTCGGCCCAGCGGGTCATTCCTGCCAGCATCGAATACTGCCAATAGCCCGCGCCGCCCCCTGCCACCGGATTGGTATTGTCGGCCTCACCGGCAAAAGCCATGACCGGCATCGGGCGGGACGGCCGGCATGTCGCCGGATCGGGCTTGGACGGATCGATCTTCGAAGGGTTGCCGGCTCGCAGACCCACGACCGGTGCGATCGCGGCGAACCTATCGGCCGACACACAGCCGAGCCAGGAGGTCATCCGACCTCCGCCCGAGAGGCCGGTGGCATAGACCCGGGTCCGATCGACGCAGCCCTTCGAGGCGAGATAGTCGATCGCCTCACCTACGAAGGCGACGTCGTCGGCATCGTCGGCGGTCGGGATCGTGCCCGCGATCGTCGGCACGCCCGGTATGTTCCACGCAAAGCCGTTATCCAGCGGGATGCCCGCGTTTGCAGCGGCGAGCACAAACCCATGCGCGTCCGAAGTCGCCTCTAGCTTCGAACTGCGAACCATCGCCGCCGCCGTCGATCCACTGCCGTGGAAGAGCATTACCAACGGCAGACGCACGGAGGAATCGCCGGTGGGCCGATGCAGCAGGACCGATCGACCCGTGCTGCCAATCGCGACATCGACGGTCTGACCGGGCGTTCCAAGCGAGCAGGCCGCGATTGCCGGGGTGGTCGCAAGCATGACCGCCATGAGAGCGGCAAGAATCGTCACAAGTCGCATTCGCATTCGGGCACCTCCAGCCGACGTCCCTGCGTCATCGGCGCGCCGTTCACAAGCGCTTGCCGGGTTTCACCGCAACCGCCATGACGCGCGAATGACTGCTCCATACGACGTGATCGTCATCGGCTCGGGTGCCGCTGGTCTTACCGCTGCGCTGGCGCTCGCCGAACATCGCAAGGTCCTGGTGCTTGCCAAGGGTAACCTCACCGGCGGATCGACCGCGTGGGCGCAGGGCGGGATCGCTGCGGTGCTCGACGCAGGCGACACGTTCGAGAATCACATTCGCGATACGATGATTGCCGGCGCGGGCCTCAACCGGCTCGAGACGGTCGAGTTCGTGATCGAGAATGCGCCCGCGTCGATCGACAGGCTGATCGCGCTCGGCGTTCCATTCAACGAGGACAGTGGAAACCTTCACCTGACCCGCGAGGGCGGGCACAGCCACCGCCGGATCGTACACGTTGACGACGCGACCGGGTGGGCGGTGCAGGAGGCGCTGCTCAAGGCGGCCGAGGCGAACGCCAACATCACGATGCTGCCTGGTCGGGCGTGCATCGACCTCATCACCGGGCGCAATGCCGAGAAGTACTCGGGATCCGGCCGCGTGTGGGGCGTCTATGCGCTCGACGAAGCGACCGGCAAGGTCGAGGCACACGTCGCCCGCGCGACCGTGCTGGCGACCGGCGGGGCAGGGCGCGTCTACCAGTTCTCCACCGCACCGCGCGGCGCGACCGGAGATGGCATCGCGATGGCCTGGCGAGCGGGCGCACGCGTCTCCAACATGGAGATGATGCAGTTCCACCCGACCTGCCTCTACAACCTCGAGGTCAAGAACTTCCTGATCACCGAGGCCGTCAGGGGCGAGGGCGGATGGCTGGTCAATCCGACCACCGGCGAACGCTACATGGCGAAATACGACCCCGAGCGGATGGAACTCGCCCCGCGCGACATCGTGGCCCGCGCGAACGACGACCAGATCAAGCGCTACGGCCTCGACTTCGTCCACCTCGACATCAGTCACCAGCCAGCCGAATTCGTGCGCGAACATTTCCCCAACATCGACGAGAAGCTGACCGGTCTCGGCATCGATATGACCAAAGAACCGATCCCCGTCGTGCCCGCGCAGCACTACACTTGCGGCGGCGTACTGATCGGGCTCGATGCGCGCACCGACCTGCCCGGGCTATGGGCCGCCGGAGAGGTGACGGAGAGCGGGCTTCACGGCGCCAATCGACTTGCCTCGAACTCGCTCCTCGAATGCTTCGTGTTCGGTGAGGCAGCGGCCAAGGACATCCTCTCGGCGTGGGACGAGATGGACGATCCGCCGCCGACCCGCGAGTGGGACGAAAGCCGCGTTACCGATTCCGACGAAGAAGTCGTCATCAAGCAGAACTGGACTGAGATTCGCCGGTTCATGTGGAACTACGTCGGCATCGTGCGCACTACCAAGCGGCTCGAGCGCGCGGCGCACCGCATCGCCAACCTCGCGCAGGAGATCGAGGACTACTACGGCTCGTTTCGCGTCACGACCGACCTCATCGAACTGCGCAACCTGCACCAGTGCGCCGATCTGATCGTCCAGAGCGCGCTCCGGCGGCACGAAAGCCGTGGATTGCATTTCATTCTCGATTATCCAGAGACCGATCCGGTCGCGCGAGATACCGTTCTCGTTCCCTGATCGACCGGGTCGCGCCGGGAGAAAGCCAATGGCCCGACCACACGATGAAAACCACTCGATCGAACGCATAGGATGGCTGCGCGCCGCCGTTCTTGGTGCGAATGACGGAATCGTCTCGACTGCGAGCCTGATTGTTGGCGTCGCCGCCGCAGCGGCTGGTAAGCAGGAGGTGCTGCTGGCCGGTTTCGCGGGTCTGGCGGCAGGCGCTTTGTCGATGGCCGCGGGCGAATACGTCTCCGTCAGTTCGCAGGCGGATACCGAAAATGCCGATCTTGCCCGCGAGCGCGGCGAACTCGCGTCCCAGCCAGAGGCCGAACTCGATGAATTGACCGGGATCTACATCGCACGAGGGCTCGACCCGGAACTGGCACGCCAGGTCGCCGTCCAACTGAGCGCCGGCGACATCGTGGCGGCGCACGCCCGAGATGAGCTGGGCATCTCCGAGACTATGACGGCGCGGCCGCTGCAGGCGGCGATCGCATCGGCAGCCACATTCACCGCCGGCGCGGCATTGCCGCTTCTCGTCGTGCTCGCGCTCCCGCTCGCTTCGCTGGCGGCAGGAGTCGTCGGGGCTTCACTTCTCGCGCTCGCGCTGCTCGGCTTCCTCGGGGCGCGTGCCGGCTCCGCGCCGGTCGGCAAGGCGATAGTGCGGGTCGTTTTCTGGGGTGCTCTGGCAATGGCCGTGACGGCCGGGGTCGGCAAGCTCTTCGGGACGACCGTGGGCTGAAATGCCCCGGTACTTGACCTCGCTTTCCCGGTGTATTAGGCAGGCAATACACCGGGAAAGGTTCCTCCATGCGCTTGAGAAATTACCTGCATACCGCCACGGCGGCGTTGGTCATCCTGTCCGCTCCGGCTTACGCTGTCGCGCCCGATTACCGCGTTAAAGCGGAAGCGATTGTCGACGCGGCCTACTCCGATGGCGGACCGGGCGCCGCGGCAATCGTCACAGAGGACGGCAAGGTCATCTACGTCGGCGCATCGGGCATGGCCGATATCGCGGGCGGCAAGCCGATCACCGCCGACACGGTGTTCCGCCTCGGTTCGATCACCAAGCAGTTCGCCGCGGCGGTGGTCCTGCAACTCGTCGAAGAGGGCAAGCTGTCGCTCGACGACCCACTGTCAAAGTTCGTCCCCGATTATCCCGAGCCGGGCGCCCACGCGACGGTGCGCCAGCTGCTCAACCACACCTCGGGCATCAAATCGTACACCGGCATTCCCGGCTGGATGGTGAGCGACAAGGTTTCGACCCGGCATACTACGGCCGAGATGATCGACGAATTTCGCGACGAGCCGGTCGACTTCCTGCCGGGCGAAAAGTGGAGTTACAATAACTCGGGCTACGTGCTGGTCGGCGCGGTTATCGAGGCGGTGACCGGCAATCCCTGGTGGCAGGCGATCGACGAGCGGATCGTTAAGCCGCTCGGCCTCACCTCGATCCGCTATGGGGTCGACGAGGACGGGGTGCCCGCCTTCGCAACGGGTTATACACCCGTCGCGAACGAAACCTTCGAGACGTCGCGCGCGATCGACATGAGCGTTCCCCATGCGGCCGGGGCGTTGATCGGGACCGTCGGCGATCTCGCAAAATGGTCGAATGCGCTGCATCACGGCAAGGTAGTTTCCGAGCCGCTCTACGCGGAGATGATCTCCCCGGCGAAGCTCAATGACGGCACTACGTTCCCGTATGGCTACGGTCTCGCGCCGACCACTTTGCAAGGCCTGCCCGCAGTCACGCACAGCGGCGGGATCTTCGGCTTCGCGACGAACGCGATATACGTGCCTGAGCGAGACTTGTTCGTCGCCGTGTTCACCAATGCCGACGGAGGGATCCAGCCTGCGGGAACGCCGATGCTGCGGCTGGCCGCGGAAGCAATCGGCAGGCCCTTCCCCACGTTTACCGCGACCACGCCCGACCTGACCGCGATCGAGCCGATGCTCGGCGTCTACGCGATCGAGGGCGGCGACGCGACTCGGCTGTTCCAATTCCGCGACGGGAAGCTCTACACTCGCCGCAGCGGGGCAGGCGACAGCGAGGTGTTCGCGGCCGGCGGCAATCGCTTCTTCTATGGCCCGGACAGCCTGAACTGGTTCGAGATCGTCCCAGAGGAAAACGGCTACGCGATGCTCATGCACCAGAACGGAGAGGAGAAGCCTGAGCGCGCGCTCCGGACTGGGCCGGTGCCCGAGACAGCCTCGATCAACGTCCCCCGCGAAATCCTCGAAACATATGCCGGCGCTTACACAAGTGCGGTCGCGCCCATTACGGTTGCGGTGAATGACGAAGGCCAGTTGACGCTCGCATTCGGCCCGCAACCGGCCACAGGGCTCGTTGCCGCCGGTGACGCTCGTTTTGCCGCGATCGGGGTCGATGCCGAAGTCGAGTTCGTGCGCGCGGGCGGCAAGATCACCGGCCTGGTGATCCGTCAAGGCGGACAGGAGCTGCAGGCGGAACGGGCCTCCGATTGACACGCATTCGGAGCCGGTTAGTCTTGCACCGTGCAGTTTTGGGTCGGCTCGCACGGGGGACGAGCCATGACCGCTGCGCAATCGACTGCCGACACGCGGGGTAGCCCGACCTTCCTTGGCCAGCCGGTTGGGGTGGCCTATCTCGCGATGACCGAAGCGTGGGAGCGGTTCAGCTTCTACGGCATGCGGGGTCTGCTGATCCTGTTCATGGTACAGGAAATCCTCCTGCCCGGCCGGATCGAAAACGTTGCCGGGATGGACGCCTATCGCGGGTGGATCGAAAGCGTCTTCGGACCGCTGAGCACCCAGGCCTTCGCCAGCCAGACCTTCGGTCTTTACTCGGGCTTTGTCTATTTCACCCCGATGTTCGGGGGGCTGGTCGCCGACCGATGGCTCGGCGCGCGCAAGACGGTGATGCTCGGCATCGCGTTTATGACGCTCGGCCATATTGCGATGACCTTCGATGTCAGCTTTTTACTCGCGTTGGTCAGCCTCGTTGTGGGTTCGGGCCTGCTCAAAGGTAATGTCGCCGCGCAGGTCGGCCACCTCTATCCGGAACACGACGAAGTGAACCGGTCAGTCGGCTACACGATCTTTTCGACCGGCATCAATATCGGCGCCACTCTCGGCCCGTTCCTCTGCGGACTCGTCGCGCAGGTCTATGGCTGGCACGCCGGTTTCGGGCTGGCGGCCGCGATGATGGCCTTTGCTGCCGTCGTGTATCTTGCGGGCTGGAAGCATTTCGCCGACGACACGCCTCGTCACAAGCGGACGGATCCCGGTCCGCCTATGGCAGCCCGCGACTGGCGCATCGTCGGCCTGGTGGTGGTGGTGATGATCTTCGGCTTGTGCGCGGGACTGGCTTACGACCAGTCGAGCAACGTCGGGCTGATCTGGGTCTCGGAACAGGTGAATCTCAGAACCGCGGTGGGGCAGGTGCCGGTGCCGTGGTTCGTTTCGGAGGATGCGCTGGCCTCGATCCTCATAGTCCCGTTCCTTATCTGGTCATGGCGACGCGTGGCCGCGAGGCGGGGCAGCGCGCCGCACGACTTCACCAAGATGGCGATAGGCGCTGCGGTGATGGCCTGTTCGATGCTCGCGCTGGCGGCTGGCGCCTGGCAGGCGGAGGTGAGCGGCGGCAAGGCCTCTCTCCTTTGGCCCATTCTTGCTTTCTTCCTCTCGGGCAGTGCATTCATGCTGTTCTGGCCGCCACTGCTATCGTTCGTATCGCGCCGGGCGCCCCCGGCGGTCAACGCCCTGATGATGGCCTCGGTCTACCTCACCGCATTCGTCACCGGTATTACTTCGGGCTGGCTGGCCCGCTTTTACGAGCCGCTAGGTCCTACGCAGTTCTGGCTGCTCCATGCGGGCGTGTCTTTCGCAGGCACCGTGATTTTCCTCGTGGCCGGGCCCATGCTACGTCGCCGTTTCGACGCGTTCGATACGGATTTGCACGGACAGGAGAGCTGACGAATGCCGCAGATCGAAGCCAACGGAATCACCCTCGAATACGACGAACACGGCGATCCGGGGGCGCCTCCGCTGCTGCTCGTCATGGGTCTCGGAGCGCAGATGACGCTGTGGCCGATGGAACTGGTCGAAGCGCTGGTCGAGCGCGGCTTCCGGGTGATCCGGTACGACAACCGCGACATCGGGCTAAGCCACAAGTTCGAAGGCGCGAAGGCGCCGGGCATGCTCAAGCTACTGCTGCTCAGCCGCTTCGGCCTCAAGCCCAGGGTGCCCTACACGCTTGCCGACATGGCGGATGACGGGATCGGGCTACTCGATGCGCTGGGCATCGACAGGGCGCACATAGTCGGCGCGAGCATGGGCGGCATGATCGTCCAGCACATGGCCTTCAGCCATCCCGAGCGGGTGATCAGCATGACATCGATCATGTCGACCACCGGCCACCGCAAACTGCCCGGCGGCACGAAGGAGGCGATATCCGCACTCACGAAGCGGCCCGCCTCGATGGATGAGGAGGTGCTGGTCGAACACGGGCTCAAGGTCGCGCACGCGATCGGCGGCCCCGCGTATCGCCCCGACGAACAGGCGTTGCGCGAACGCAGCCGCGCGCTGATCCGCCGCAGCTTCTATCCGGCCGGCATGCCCCGCCAGTTCGCCGCGATCGTCGCCGACGGCGATCGGCGCGAGCGGCTGCAGGCGGTGAAGGCGCCCACGCTGGTGATCCATGGAGAAGCCGACCCGCTGGTCCCGCTCGAGGGCGGCAAGGACACCGCGAAGCACATCGAGGGGGCGAAATTGAAGACGATCTCCGGCATGGGCCACGACCTTCCCCTGCAACTGGTCGACGAGATCGCCGACGCGATCGCCGAGCATGCGAAGGCGGCGCAGGGCTGATCAGGCTTCGACGATCGCTGCGACTAGTCCCCGATCGACGGCTTCCTCGGCAGTCAGATACCAGTTGTAGAGCGCCTTCTCGAGCAGCTCTTCGATCGTAACGTCGCTGCCTTCGATCAGTCGTTCGAAGTTCTCCACTTCGAGGTCCACGCCGGTGCGGAACTGGTGGAGCAGGGCCTCGATCCGCGGGATTTCCGCGCGGATCGGGCCGTCCATCTCGAAGGTCTTCTTGATCTGCCGGCAATGGAGCAGCAGCATCGCGTCTTTCGTCAGAAAGCGCTCTTTGCGCGGGAAGGCCGCCATGAACGTCGCTCCGGCCGAATAGACGACGCTCTTGCCGAAGAAGCGGAAGCGGCAGTTCGGCATTCGGCCGCGAACCGCGTCGAGGTCGAAGATCATTCGGCGCGCCATCTCGGGATCGCCGCCGAGCGTGGTCATGTCGATCGTGATTGTTTCGCTGTTGGCGTCGAGCGCGGCCAGCTTGTCGCGCAAGGTGCACGCCATCGCCTCATCGACGGTCCCGATCAGTGAGATGTCGGCGGCGACAACGGCTTTGGGGGCGCCCGGTGCGGGGTTTTCTCGTGCCATCGTCTAAGCTCCTGATAAGCTGCGAATCTCAAGCGCCGAACTCGTCGGCGAGTTCCCGTGTCTCCTGCGGTTCGGCTGCCAACATTTTTCCCGACTCGGTTCGGGCTTTCCGGCGCTCGCAACCTCCCCCTGCAAGGAAAACCGTTGCGCCGGATTGCAGATCGCGATTCGGAAATTGCGGCCGCGGATTCGGAAGATTCACAGCCGGTCGGGGACAAAAAAATTTTTGCAAAAAGTCGATTGCCCCTTGCGCTCCGCGCGAGCCGTGGAAATCCGGCGCGTCGCGGCGTTGCACAAGCATAACACACCTCGCCCGCTACCGCCCGAACACGGTTAATTGCGGGTTGACCCTATTGCGTGTCAGTCCGGCTTGATTCACTATCCATTGTGGTTGGGCACCGAGGGGGACCCACAAGACCTAGTTTCACGCCGCAAGCGCCCCATATGGGCGGTGCAGGCGAAACTGCGTCCTGCAAGGCCCTTCGCCAACCGTCGCTGGGGACCGTTCTGGGGAAAAGTTTATCCCCGTCCGGTGCCCGGAAATGCTAGTCGGAGCGCTTCGGCTCCGAATCGAACGAATGCGGAACACCGGACGGGGAAAACCGGTATCCGAGCAGACAGACGGACGGGGCGACAAATGGAATTCAGGACCGGGAACGAGGCGGCCATGGGGCTCGAGGAAACGACTGTCGATCAGACGACTCCTGCGAGCGTATCGCCCTCCCCCAAGCGCGCGGCGGTGAAGATGGACAAGGCGGACAAGGGTAGCGAGGCGCTCGTCGCCGACATGGCGAGCGAAGCGATGGCTGGCGCCATGGCCGAGGCGGTGAAGGCCGCCGCAAAGCCGCGGGAAGACAGCAAGAAGATCGCCGACCGGCGCTTCACGATCGTTACCGACGAATCGCGCGATGCCCTGCTGACCGAGTTCGGCAAGGAAACCCTCGACGACCGCTACCTGCTGCCGGGCGAGAAGTACCAGGATCTGTTCGCCCGGGTGGCCGATGCCTATGCCGACGACCAGGACCACGCGCAGCGGCTCTACGACTATATCTCGAAGCTGTGGTTCATGCCGGCGACCCCGGTGCTGTCGAACGGCGGCACCAATCGCGGCCTGCCGATCAGCTGTTATCTCAATTCGGTCAGCGACAGCCTCGACGGCATCGTCAACACCTGGAACGAGAACGTCTGGCTGGCGAGCCGCGGCGGCGGCATCGGTACCTATTGGGGCAATGTGCGCGGGATCGGCGAGCCGGTCGGCCTCAACGGCAAGACCAGCGGGATCATCCCGTTCGTGCGCGTGATGGACAGCCTGACGCTGGCGATTTCGCAGGGTTCCCTGCGGCGCGGTTCGGCCGCGTGCTACCTCGACGTTTCGCATCCGGAGATCGAGGAGTTCCTCGAGATCCGCAAGCCTTCCGGCGACTTCAACCGAAAGGCCTTGAACCTGCACCACGGCGTGCTCGTATCCGACGCCTTCATGGAGGCCGTTCGCGCGGGCGAGGAATGGAACCTCGTCAGCCCCAAGACGGGCGAGACCCGCGCGACCGTCGATGCGCGCAGCCTGTTTCAGAAGCTGGTCGAAACGCGGCTCGCGACCGGCGAGCCCTACATCGTGTTCTCCGACACCGTGAACCGGATGATGCCCAAGCATCACCGCGAACTGGGGCTCAAAGTCTCGACATCGAACCTGTGTTCGGAAATCACCCTGCCGACCGGGATCGACCACCTCGGCAACGATCGCACCGCGGTCTGCTGCCTGTCGTCGCTCAACCTCGAGAAGTGGGACGAGTGGGAGGGCGACAAGGCCTTTGTGGAAGACGTCATGCGCTTCCTCGACAACGTGCTGCAGGACTACATCGACCGCGCGCCCGACGAGATGGGCCGCGCCAAGTATTCGGCCATGCGCGAACGCAGCGTGGGCATGGGCGTGATGGGCTTCCACTCGTTCCTGCAGATGAAGGGCATCGGCTTCGAAAGCCCGATGGCCAAGGTGTGGAACCTGAAAATGTTCAAGCACATCGCCGCGAAGGCGGAGGAAGCGAGCATGGTCCTCGCCGAAGAGCGCGGGCCGTGCCCCGATGCGGCGGACGCGGGCGCGATGGAACGGTTCAGCTGCAAGATGGCGATCGCACCGACCGCCTCGATCAGCATCATCTGCGGCGGCACCAGCGCCTGCATCGAGCCGATCCCGGCGAATATCTACACCCACAAGACGCTGTCGGGCTCGTTCGTGGTGAAGAACCCGTATCTCGAGAAGCTGCTCGAGAAGAAGAGCAAGAATTCGACCAACGTGTGGAATTCGATCCTCGAGAAGGGGGGCAGCGTCCAGCACCTCGACTTCCTCACGCCCGAGGAGAAAGCGGTCTACAAGACTTCGTTCGAGATCGACCAGCGCTGGCTGCTCGAATTCGCGGGCGATCGCACGCCGTTCATCGACCAGGCACAGAGCCTGAACCTCTTCATCCCCGCCGACGTCGACAAGTGGGACCTCGCGATGCTGCACTTCCAGGCGTGGGAGAAGGGCATCAAGAGCCTGTACTACCTGCGTTCGAAGTCGGTGCAGCGCGCCGGGTTCGCAGGAGGGGTCGAGGCGGACAACACGTCCGAAGCGGCGAAGTACGAGCTGCCGACCACCGACTACGACGAGTGTCTCGCCTGCCAGTAGTGTAGGTGTGGAAAACTTTTTGACTATGATTCGCCGACTCGCGCATGTCGGCAGTATGTAGGTTTTGCTGATTCGCATTTTAGCGAAAAAGCAAAGGGCCACCCAACGACTTGTCGCTGAGTGGCCCAAGCAAGCTGAACGAGTGTACGTTCGGGGCCTGCCGTTGCAAGCTTCACCTCGCACGTATGCTCGTTCTGGTCAATCTGAAGCCCTCGGCTTCGGTGAGGATGAGCCTGTCCAAAAGCTGTGGATGATTCCGCAGCTCGTCGCGCTCTGAGACTTTGCTTGCGAAACGGCCCCGGCGCTCAAGCCGACGACAAAGGGGCTACTTTCATCGAGCGCCAACCGAGGGTTGGCGTCGGACGGCGGAGTAGAATTGCGATGAATTTTTATTCTGGCAGGAAGCCTATCGGAACGACGGCAAAAACGGGTGAAATTTGCCCGGAGTCTGGTGTGTGGCAGTCGATGGACAGTCCTTCGACGACAGCGCCAATTGCCAAGAGCAATCGGATGCCTCCGCATAACGGGCGCGCTGTAACGTGGAAGTTAATGCGTTACGCCTAGTTCGCAGCGCTAAGAAGCCCCGGCTCCGTTTGTGCGGGGCCGGGGCAACCTATCCATGTCAACGTCCTCAAGCCTCAGTCGGCCTCTTCCTCGAAATTCATCGCGTTGGCGCCGGTGGCGCTGAGGCGGACCTTGTCGCCCTCGATATCCGCGACGAGGCCGATGGGGATCGTGTGGTGGTGGCCTTCGTGCTTGCCCTCGGCGCCCTCGACCTGCGCCGACGAGCTCTTCTTCGTCAGCTTGATGTGATCGCCTTCGACGCGGTCGACCACGCCGACGTGGGCACCGTCGGCGCCGATCACTTCCATGTGTTCCTTGATGGCGCTGGTATCGGTGGTCATGGCATTCTCCTTCTTTGCCTGGGGTTCACCTCCCCAACGCACGCGCCGGGGCAAGAGTGCCGAAGCAATTCGACAAAGCGTTACAATCCGCGGCTTGCAGAGCAGTGATGCCTCCGCCAAAGGCTCTTGCGAACGATTCGCAAATAAGGATCTCGAATGCGGAAGTGGCATCGCTGGCTGTCGGTTTTCTTCGCCGTGTTCCTGTTGTGGATCGCGGCAACAGGCTTGCTGAGCCACCTCGGCGCGTGGTCCGGCGAGGGCGCGGCGCCGGCTGCCGAGGTTGCGGCGCCCCCCGGCTTCGTCTGCCCCGAAGGCTGGCGATGCATGCCGCCGCGCGACGAGCGCACCGGCCTCGCCTCGCTGACCGGCCTATTCCATCACCTCCATTCGGGCGAGCAGTTCGGCAAGGCGGGTGAGGCGATCTCGTTCCTCTCCGGCCTCGCGCTGCTGTTCTTCAGCTTCAGCGGTATCTGGATGTACGTGCGCATGTGGCGTGAGCGGGCGCGGCGCCGGGCGAAGGACCGCTGGTTCTGGAAATAGCCACCAGAACCTAGAGCGCCCCGCCAGCTTGCTGACGGGGCGCGAGGGTGCGGGACGGTGCCCCGCGAAAAGGGGAAAATTCGGAACACCGCCCGCTTTTTCCCTCATGCGGCAGTACGGGTTTTGCCCTATCGCTGCCGTTGCCGATGAAATCCGCGAAACCCCGCCCGGTTCCACGTGGTTACCGCGCTATTTATCCCCAATCGCGACGGCGTGTGCGCTTCGCCCGAATCGCGGCTTGCCCATACCCTCGTGCCTTCGCCGTCGGGGGAGCGAATCGAGGCGCCGCAAAGCGCGCCGGTACCCACCGAAAAAGGCGCGAAGTCGATTCCATTACCGGCCCCGACACGCTATATCGTGGGCCTTAAAGAAACTGGAGCTACCAGATGTCCCTTCTCGAAGCCCGCAAGACGTACAAGCCGTTCGAATATCCGTGGGCCTACGAGTTCTGGAAGCGCCAGCAGCAGGTGCACTGGCTACCCGAGGAAGTGCCCCTGGGCGAGGATTGCCGCGACTGGGCGCAGAAGCTTTCCGATCACGAGCGCAACCTGCTCACGCAGATATTCCGCTTCTTCACGCAGGCCGATGTCGAGGTGCAGGATTGCTACCACGACAAGTACGGCCGCGTGTTCAAGCCGACCGAGATCAAGATGATGCTGACCGCATTCTCCAACATGGAGACGGTGCACATCGCCGCCTACAGCCACCTGCTCGACACGATCGGCATGCCGGAAAGCGAATACGGCATGTTCCTCGAATACGAGGAGATGAAGGCCAAGCACGATTACCTGCAGGAATTCGGCGTCGATACCGACGAGGATATCGCCCGCACGCTGGCGATGTTCGGCGGCTTTACCGAAGGGCTGCAGCTGTTCGCCAGCTTCGCGATGCTGATGAACTTCCCGCGCTTCAACAAGATGAAGGGCATGGGCCAGATCGTCAGCTGGTCGGTCCGCGACGAAAGCCTCCACTGCGAAGGCATCACCCGCCTGTTCCACGCCTTCTGCGCGGAACGGAACTGCCTGACCAAGGCGGTGAAGGAAGACATCATCGATGCCTGCCAGAAGACCGTCCGCCTGGAAGACGCCTTCATCGACCTCGCGTTCGAACAGGGGCCGGTCCCCGGCATGAGCGCGAAGGAAATCAAGCGCTACATCCGCTACATCGCCGACTGGCGCCTGTCGCAGCTCGGCCTGCCGGCGATCTACATGGTCGAGGACCACCCGCTGCCCTGGCTCGCCCCGCTGCTGAACGGGGTGGAGCACGCCAACTTCTTCGAAACCCGCGCCACCGAGTATTCGAAAGCCGCGACCAAGGGCAACTGGGGCGACGTCTGGTCGAGCTTCGACCAGCGCCAGAAGGCCAAGAAGGGCGAAGGCGCGAACGACGTCGAGGACGAAGGTCCGGGGCTGTTTGGCGACGACGCCGAGGGCGGGAGCGTGGCGGCGGAGTAGGCCTTGGGGATTCCAAAATCGTATCTGACGACCGTCAAAAGGTTCGCTGGCACGTTCAACGTGGAAAAGACCCGATCGGCTTTACGACGCTGGGTGAAGAGCGTGTTTGAGATTGTAGAGCGCTCACGCAATGTGATCAGCGGCGTCGCGTAGCTGTCCACTTTCCGCGCCGGTTTCTCGTGCCACTGGAAGTTGTACGCCCATAGCGTCGGAACGAACTATAGCGAGGCGTAGGGCAGGTTGTCGTCGATCCAAGGGGTAGTGCGGCACGGCTCAGTCTTGGGATGGGCGCCCGCCGTTACCTTTGCATTAGCCGGGCCCCCGGCCGCTGTTCCCGCCGGCCCCACCCCCGCCCCTCCCGCAGGCGGAAGGGGTGTGAGTTATGCGGACACCACCTTTACCTGTTGCGAACCAACGCGGCGATATCCTCGGCGCCATGGCCCGTCACACGAACCACCAGCAAACCGAACTCGGCTATTCCGAGATCGCGATCTTCGCGGCGATCGCGTTTGCGGCGGTTTGGTTCCTGTATCCGCGCGTGCAGTACCTGATGATGAGCGAGGAAGAGGTCGCCGCGATCGAAGGCAGCGTAACCTACGCCGGTTGCGACGAGGTTCGCATGCTCGGGAAGGACCCGATCTATCGCGGCGAGCCGGGATACCGCGAGACGATGGACGGCGACTTCGACGGGATCGCCTGCGAGCCGCACCGCTATTGAAACGATGGACCTGACACCTGCCACTATCGTCGCGATTGCGGCCACGCTTATCGTGGCGATCAACCTCGCCGCCTTCGCCGCCTTCGGAATCGACAAGCGGTTGGCGGAAGCGCAGGAGCGTCGGATCTCGGAGGCGACCTTGCTCGAACTCGCGTTCTTCGGCGGGACGCTCGGCGCCTATGCCGGGCGGCACGTCTTCCGCCACAAGACCCGCAAGCAGCCGTTCTCGAACAACCTGTTCACGATCGCATCTCTGCAAGTCGTCGCGATCGGCGGGGCGATCGGGTGGTTCGTCGGCGGATTGGTTCGCTCGGCCGCGTCCACACACGATCTTAACCCGCCTGCGCGCATCGTCACCGCCATGTTCGGCAAGTACCAGAACGTGTTTCGCAGCCGGTGGAAGGCGCTGTGGTGGGCGGCCGGGGTGTTGATGACCGCCTATTGCACGGTCCCTTCGCCCGACGAGACCGGCGGCTCCGCTACCCCTCAGGCCGCGCCGACTTCTGCGCATCCCGACAATCCCTGGGCGCTCGACCCGCCGAAGGCTGCGCCCTAGCGCGAACTCGCGGGCCGTTCGCGCACCAGCACCGGCATCAGCGCGAAGCCGAGTTGTCCGGCAAGGCCGAGCGCTCCCGGCAAGCGTCCGAGGCCGGCGAGCCACTCCCGCGCGCTCTGCCCGGTCGCGAGCGCGAGCAGCAGTTCAGCACCCATCAGCAGGGCGAAGGCGAGGGCGCCCACTGCAACCGCGTCCCGCGCTCGCCGGATCTCGAAGCGCCCGGTGAGCGCGCGCGCCGCCAGCCAGCTCGCCAGCAGCATCAACGGCAGCTCGAGCAGGACCGCCGCCGTCTCGCCGGTCCGGGGCGCGATCCACAGAACCCGCAACGTGCCGAGCACGAACCCCAGCGCGAAGATCATCGCGAAATAGGCCGCGGCGGCGCGCAGGACCGGGGGCAGGGGCATCGTGCCCCGGTTTACCCCGCGCCTTCCCGGTGCGGCAAACCGTTTTCCTACACGCCCAGCGCGCTGTTACGCTCCGCCGATGGCACCGCCTTTTTCCCCCTTTCCGGCCCCGACAGGAGCAGGGGGTTTCGGCCCTCCCGAAAAAGGGCGTCTGGACTGTGTGACAGGCGTGACATGCCCTCGGTGAAAGCCGCCGGGCCGGTCCCCCGCACCGCCCGCCCGATTCGCCGCATCGCCGGGAAACTTCCGCTCCTGTCGCGACTTGATTGGGTGAGCCTGCCGCCGCGCGGGCAAGACCGATCGAGTACCAGGAGACTCCCATGAACCAGCAATCGCAAAGCCAATCCCAGGGCCAGAGCCAGAACCAGTCGCAGCGCCGCACCGATGGACCATTCGTCGACGACGCCGAGCGCGCGGGCGCCGGCCTTCACCCCGGAAGCGACCGCGACGACTATGGCTCGCCGCACGGCCACGACGACACCGTCGCCAGCGATCCGGACGAACAAGCTGGCGGTAATGCGCAGCCGTGGCGCGAACGCGTCGGCGGCGACGAAAAGGAGCGTCTGGAACCCGGCCAGGTCGGACAAGGCGACGCGGATACCTCGACCGATAGCGGCGCGCCCGCGGGCTATGGCGACCGTGGACGCGGTGGTTCGGCGCCTCGCGGCCACGGCCTGCCGGGACGCGATGAGCAACAGGGCCGCATCGACCCGGACAGCGAGCACGCGCGCCAGGCAGAGCAGGGTGAAGCGAGCGAAGGCGCCGGCCACCCGCACGGCGATTACGACATCGGGTGAACACGGCTTGCGCCAGGCCGTGTCCGGCGGTCGCCCGGCCGCCGGAACGAACTGCCCGGCCGTTCGCTCTCACCTGCGTAACCCCTTACAAGTTTGAAGGAATTCACCAATGGCTCACGAAGAAACACTTGAACGCAACGATGCCGATTCGACCGACACCGGCACCCTCAACACGCTGATCGCCACGCTGATCGACTCGATCAACGGCTATACCAAGGCGGCCGAGGACACCGAGAACGCGCGCTTCGCCGAAATGTTCAGGTCACGCGCCACCGAACGCCAGGCGGCGGTCGCCAAGCTGCAGGCCGCGGTCGCGTCGCTGGGCGGCGATCCGGAAGACGACGGCACCACCACGGGCGCGATGCACCGCGGTTGGATCAACCTCAAGGAAGCGGTCGTCGGCCGCGACGACGAGGCGATCGTGAACTCGGTCGAAAGCGGCGAAGACTACCTCAAGGAAAAGTTCGAGGCCGCCCTCAAGCACAAGGATTTGCCCGCCACCGCGCGAACCGCGGTCGACGAGGCGTGGACCTCGGTCAAGGCTGGTCACGACCAGATGAGCCAGCTCAAGCACGCGATCGACTGATTGCAGCCAGAGCTTCACGCGGCGGGCGGCGCACCACTCTCAGGGTGTGCCGCCCGCTTCGTGTCAGATGGGCGAGATGCTCACCGCGGCGTGGTCGCCGAGGCCCGATGCGCGGGCGTAACCGGCGCTGTCGAACATCTCGAGATAGCGGATCGCGCGGCCCTGCCACACGGTCCAGATATCGACCTTCGTCGTGGTCAGTTCGCGCAGCGTTCGCCGGTTGCGCCAGCGCACCCGGCCGATCCACACGACCCGGTCGCCTTCGGCGACGATCGCCTCGGTCTTGCTTGAGATAAGCTCCCAGCACTCCGCGATCGCGGTCCAGTACCCGATCACCGCCGCCCGGCCGCAGAACGGTCCGCTGAGTGGATCGCCGGGAAACTCCCGTTCGAGCACCGTGTGGAACTCGATCGCTTCGTCCATCAGATCGAAGAACTGCGCCGGCGTGGTGCCGGCACTCGTTCCCCACGCGTCGTAGGCAGCGGTCAGCCGCTGCCGGAATTCATCGTTCACCTGCGACCCAATCTTTTGTTTCTGGGTGTTTCGCTCGGGGGTATCATCGCATGCCGGGGGGGGGCAATGGTCCAGTTTGGATTTAACGGATACGAGCGCATCGAACGGGGCCGAGCCGCTTTCCTACCGGCGCGTCACCCGCTAAGCAGCGCGCGAGCGGCAAGCGGCCAACAAAGGATCCTGCGACGATGAATGGCGACACCCAGACGATGCTCGCCAAGGCGGAAGTGCTGATCGAGGCGTTGCCTTATCTCCAGCGCTATGCCGGCCGCACCTTCGTGGTGAAGTACGGCGGCCACGCGATGGGCGACCCGGAAGCGGCGCGTGACTTCGCCGAGGACATCGTCCTCTTGAAAGCAGTCGGTATCAATCCCGTGGTCGTGCATGGTGGCGGACCGCAGATCGGCGCGATGCTCAAGAAGCTGGGGGTCGAAAGCACCTTCATCGACGGCCTCAGGGTGACCGACAAGGCGACGGCCGAAGTCGCCGAGATGGTCCTCTCAGGCGCGATCAACAAGGAACTCGTCGGTTGGATAGCGCAGGCTGGCGGCAAGGCGCTGGGCGTTTCGGGCAAGGACGGAGGCATGGTCACCGCGACCAAGGTCGAGCGCACGATGAAGGATCCGGACAGCAGCATCGAGCAGGCGATCGATCTCGGCTTCGTCGGCGAGCCGAGCCATGTCGACACGACGCTGATCGACACCGCGGTTGCCGCCGGGATGATCCCGGTCATCGCCCCGATCGGTGCAGGCGCGGACGGGCACACGTATAACATCAACGCCGATACGATGGCCGGGGCGGTGGCGGCGGCGCTCGGCGCGGCTCGGCTTTTCCTGTTAACCGACGTCGCCGGGGTAATGGACAAGCGCGGCGAACTGCTGACCGACCTCAATCCGGCCGACATTGCTCAGCTAAAGGCCGACGGCACGATCAGCGGCGGGATGATCCCCAAACTCGAGACGTGCGTGCATGCGGTCGAGGCCGGATGCGAGGCGGCGGTGGTGCTCGATGGACGAGTGCCGCACGCGATGCTCCTCGAATTCTTCACTGCCACCGGCGCCGGCACCCTGATACGGAAGTAGGGCGGCGCGCGTATTACCCCATTGATACACCCCTTCGCGCTCGGCTAGAGCCACACGCGACACCGCAATCCAAGGACCCCCGATGGACGCCCTCATCCAGATCTTCATCATGCTCGCGAACACCGCGAACATGCTCGTCATCATCTGGTTCATCATCGGGCTGTTGTTCAGCTTCAACGTGATCGGCCGCGACAACACGTTCTTCGTGGCGGTCCACGACGCGATCGCCCGGCTGTTCGAACCGGTGCTGCGCCCGATCCGCCGGGTGCTGCCCGATACCGGGGCAATCGATTTCTCGCCGATGGTGCTGTTGCTGCTGATCTACGCGATCATCATCGTGCTCGAGAGCCTGAGGCCGTACTGATGGCTGCCGACGTTATCGACGGCAAGGCGTTTGCCGCCGCATTGCGCGAGAAGGTTGGCGAGGCAGCGCGCGAGTTCGAGGAAAAGGCAGGGCGCAAGGCCGGCCTCGCTGTGGTGCTCGTCGGCGACGATCCGGCCAGCCAGGTTTACGTCGGCAGCAAGGGCAAGGCGACTATCGCCGCCGGGATGGAGAGTTTCGAGCATCGCCTGCCCGACGGAACCGCACAGGAAGACCTCGAGGCGCTCGTGCGCGAGCTCAATGCCGATCCGGCGGTCGACGGCATTCTCGTCCAGCTTCCGCTGCCGAAGCATCTCGACGACAAGGCGGTGATCGCGTTGATCGATCCCGACAAGGACGTCGACGGGCTGACCGACACGAACATCGCGCGCCTGGCGAACCAGCAGGACGGCCTGTTCCCCTGCACCCCGGTCGGCTGCATGATGCTGCTGGAAGACCGGCTCGGCGACCTGTCGGGCAAGGATGCGGTGGTGATCGGACGCTCGCAGCTTGTCGGACGTCCGATGGCGCAGTTGCTCGTGAATGCCAACGCGACGGTGACCATCGCGCACAGCCGGACTAGGGACTTGACCGACGTCGTCAGAGACGCGGACATCGTGGTTGCCGCCGTCGGGCGGCCCGAGATGGTGCGCGGCGAATGGATCGCGCCGGGGGCGACCGTGATCGATGTTGGTATCAACAGGCTCGATCCCGAGCCCGGTGCGGCAAAGGGCAAGCTGATTGGCGATGTCGCGTTCGAGGAGGCGAGCGAAGTCGCAGCGGCAATCACGCCGGTGCCGGGAGGGGTCGGGCCGATGACGATTGCCGTCCTGCTGCGCAACGCACTCGTCGCCGCCTATCGGCACGAGGCCCTCTCGCCGCCGAAGAATCTTCCATGAGAGCAAAAGCGACCCTTTGCGCGTCCGTCGCTGCGCTGCTCGCGGCCGCAACTGCCGGTTGTGCCGCCGGTCCCGCAAGCTACCGCGACCCGGCGGCGGGCACGCTCGCTCTGCGGGGCGAACCGAGCACGGTGATCGCCACCGAACTCGCTTTTGCCCGCGCAGCTCGCGAAGACGGGACCTGGACCGCATTCCGGGACTACGCGACCGACGACGCGATCTGGCCCGGACCGGGGTGGGAAAACGTACAGGCAGCGCTCAAGGGGCAGGCCGATCCGGAAAAGCCGATCGTCTGGGGCCCCGACCTGGTCTGGGTCAGCTGCGATGGCAGTTTTGCGCTCTCCACCGGTGCGGCGACCCATCCATCAGGCCGCAAGACCCGTTTCGCGACGATCTGGCAGAGGCAGAATGACGGCGATTACCGCTGGGTTCTCGACCAGGGGTTCGACCTCGAGGATGCCTACGCCGACCCGGAGATGATCGCTGGCCGCAAGGCTGAGTGTCCACAAGGCATGCCCAATCGCGTGAAGCGCGCGCCGAAGGCGCGCCGCAGCGAAGCATGGCAGTCGGGACGCTCGGACGACGGCACGCTCGCATGGCACACCGAACTTGCCGCGGACTGCCGCCGCACGCTTGTGGTCGAGGCGCGCATCGATGGTGTGATGGAGAAGGTATTCCGGCGCACATCCTCGGTAACTCCCGCGGCGTCGGGCGCGCCCGCTCCAGCCTGCTGAGAGAAACCATGGTCGAGGTCTTTCTTTCGGCATTCGTCACGTTGTTCGTGGTCATCGATCCGCCCGGCTGCGCGCCGATCTACGCTGGATTGACCAAGGGCGCGACGAGCGCCCAGTCGCGCAGCATGGCAATCCGCGCCTGCTTCATCGCGGCAGTGATCCTGGTTGTGTTCGCATTGTTCGGCGAGAACCTGCTTGGCGCGCTGCATATCCAGCTCGACAGCTTCCGTATTGCCGGCGGGTTGATGTTGTTCCTGATCGCGCTCGACATGGTGTTCGAAAAACGCACCGAGCGCCGCGAACAGCGTGCCGAGAAGATCGCCGCCACGCCCGAGGTGGAGGACGTTTCGGTCTTCCCGATGGCAATGCCGATGCTGGCCGGACCAGGCGCGATTGCATCGATCATGCTGCTGACGGCCCGCGCCGAAGGCCTCGAGAACACGCTCGTCGTGCTCGCCGCGCTCGGCGCGGTGCTGCTTCTGACCTTGCTCGCGCTGCTCGCCGCCAGCCCGCTAATGAAGCTGTTCGGCGCGCGGGTTGAGGCGGTCATCACGCGCCTGCTCGGCGTGCTTCTCGCAGCGCTCGCCGCGCAGTACGTGATCGACGGGATTCGCGACAGCTTCGGACTTTAGCGCCAGCTCACCCAGAATGCCGGGCCAGTTCGTCGCCGGTCAAGGTGACGACATGGAGCAGGTTGGTGCTGCCGGGGGTCCCGAAGGGCACACCGGCAAGCGCAATCAGCTTGCTGCCCGCAGTGCCGAACCCGTGGCGCAAGGCCATACGTTTGCCCTTGGCGATCATTTCCTCGAAACTGCCGATATCCTTCGTGACGACCGCGTGTGCACCCCACAATAGCGCGTTGCGCCGCGCGGTTTTCACGCTTGGGGTCAGGACCAGCATCGGCACGCTCGGCCGCTCTCTCGCCACGCGCCGTGCGGTGCTGCCGCTTCCGGTGAAGACGATGATCCCGCTTACCGAAACGGTATCGGCGATGGTCATGCACGAATGGCTCAACGCATCGGCGGTCGTTCGGTCGGGTGGCGTATCGAGGAAACGGACACGCTCGAGGTAGGCGTCGTCGCGTTCGACCTGGATCGCGATGCGGTCCATGATCGCGACCGCTTCCTCGGGCCATTCGCCCGCAGCGGTCTCGGCCGAGAGCATGACCGCGTCGGCACCGTCGTAGACCGCGTTGGCAACATCCGAGACCTCGGCACGGGTCGGGGTGGGGCTCTCGATCATCGATTCGAGCATCTGCGTCGCGACGATCACCGGCTTGCCTGCGGTGCGCGCAAGATTAACGATCTTCTTCTGCAGCGGCGGCACTTCTTCGGGATCGAGTTCGACGCCGAGGTCGCCGCGCGCCACCATTATTCCGTCGGCCATTTCGAGGATTTCCGGAAGACGGCGTACCGCGCTCGGCTTCTCGATCTTGGCGCAAAGGGCGCCATATCCGCCCATCAGCTTGCGCGCTTCGGCAAGGTCCTCGGGCCGCTGCACGAATGAAAGCCCGATCCAGTCGACGCCCTGCGATACCGCGAAGGAAAGGTCCTTGCGGTCTTTTTCGGTCAGCGCCGGGATTGGCACCTCTGCGTCGGGAACGTTGACGCCCTTGCGATCGGAGATGACGCCGCCGACTTCGGCGGAGCAGATGATCGCGTCGGGTTCGGCCTTGATCACCTTCAGGCGGATCTTGCCGTCGTTGATCAGCAGGCGCTGACCCTTTTCCAGCACTTCGAACAGCTCGGGATGAGGTAGCTCGACGCGGGTCTCGTCACCAAGCTCAGGGTTACGGTCGAGCGTGAAGTGGCCCGAATGGCGGATAACGGCCTGGCCATCCTTGAAGCACCCGACGCGCAGCTTGGGACCCTGCAGGTCAGCGAGAATCGCGATCGGGTGTCCGCTGGCCTTTTCCAGTTCGCGGATCGCCTTGATCGCGGCTGCGTGGTCGGCATGCTCGCCATGGCTCATGTTGACGCGGAACGCGTCGGCCCCGGCCGCGAGTAGCTTTTCGAGCATCTCGGGAGACCGGCTCGCCGGACCAATTGTGGCGAGGACCTTGACCTTGCGCTTGCGCGGTTCGAGCTTCTGCATGGATGCCGCCTATGACAGTGGTATGCGACAAGACAAGTCAACTTGAGGATTGTTGGTGACGATGGATACGAATGCGGACCCACTTGATACGCTTCCCGACGACCAGGCCGCCACGGCGTTTCGTCGGCTGGTGCGTCACTTGCGTCATCGGCACGACGCGCAGAACATCGATCTGATGGGTCTCGCGGGGTTCTGCCGCAATTGCCTCGCCGACTGGATCAGGGATGCAGGGTATGGTGGCGACAAGGACGCGGCGCGCGAACTGATTCACGGGATGCCCGCAAACGAGTGGAAGGCCACTCGCCAGTCGCCTGCCACGCAGGAACAACTCGACTGCATGGAGGCCAGCCTGAAGCGAAATTCAGCCGAATAGTTTTCCACGGCACCTTCAAACGCTTCTGCGCTCTGGCTATCGGACTGCCAACCCGATTCTTATTCACCGGAGCTTTGAAACCGAAATGGCCGACGCCACCGACGACCGCCTGCGCCTGCTGATCGAGCGCATCGAACGCCTCGAGGAAGAAAAGAAGGGCATCGCCGACGACATCCGCGATGTCTATGCCGAGGCGAAGGCCGTCGGGTACGACGCCAAGATCATGCGTCAGATCGTCCGCCTCAGGAAGATGAAGCCGGATGACCGCGCCGAGATGGAAATGGTGCTCGATACCTATAAGGCGGCTCTCGGGCTCGGTTGACCGCAACCTCGACGGGCACCCGGAACGGTGCGCGCAGTTCGCTCATTGCAACCTCGGAACCCCAATTCGAGGATAAAGCAATGAGCACCGACACCGCCGAACCCGAAACCGTCGACACTGCCTTCGTCGAAGAGACCAAGGAGCAGCCGCGGATGCCGGGCCACGAATCGCAAATGGACGACAAGCCCGACTGGCAACCGCGCTATCCCGGCTCGGGGCGGCTCAAGGGCAAGGTGGCGATCGTCACCGGGGGCGACAGTGGCATTGGCCGCGCGACCGCGATCCTGTTTGCTCGCGAAGGCGCCAAGATCGCGATCGCCTATCTGGAGGAAGACGACGATGCGCAGTTCGTAGCCGACCGCATCGCCGACGAAGGTAGCGAGTCGCTGCTCCACAAGGGCGATCTCGGCGATCCGGAAACCGGCAAGGCGCTTGTTCAGAAGGTCATCGACAAGTGGGGCCGGCTCGACGTGCTGGTCAACAATGCCGGCGAGCAGCATCCGGACAAGGATGTCGAGGATATCACGGTAGAACAATTGCAGCGCACCTTCCAGACCAACATCTTCTCGATGTTCTACCTGGTCCAAGCTGCGCGACCGCACCTCAAGAAGGGGGCGGCGATCGTCAATTGCACCTCGATCACGATGTACCAGGGCGCGGCCATCCTGCTCGACTATAGCGCGACCAAGGGCGCAATCACGGCCTTCACGCGCTCGCTGAGCGAGAATCTCGTCAAGGACGGCATTCGCGTGAACGGGGTCGCGCCAGGTCCGATCTGGACGCCGCTCAACCCTTTCGGCGGGCAGCCGAAAGAGAAGATGAAGGACTTCGGCAAGAATACCCCGATGGGCCGCCCCGGCCAGCCGAACGAGGTCGCCCCCGCCTTCCTCTTCCTTGCATGTGAGGATTCGAGCTACATGTCGGGGCAGGTGCTGCATCCGAACGGAGGAACGGTGGTAAATGGCTAGCAGACCAAGCCCATGGGGAGATGATGATGTGGGCCGGGGCCAAGGTAGGGGCGAGGGCGGAGGTGGCGGCATGATCGTCACCACCACTCCCACCGTCGAAGGCCAGCCGATCCGCGCTTATCACGGCATCGTCACGGGCGAAGTGATCGTAGGTGCCAATATCTTCCGCGATCTGTTTGCCTCGATCACCGACATCGTCGGCGGTCGCTCGGGGAAATACGAAGCGGTTCTTGCTCGTGCCCGCAAGGAAGCGGTCGCGGAGATCAAGCGTGAGGCGATGGATCTGGGGGCCAACGCCGTGGTCGGTGTCGACATCGACTACGAAGTACTGGGTCAGAACGGATCGATGCTGATGGTCAGCGTCAGCGGAACTGCCGTCACGATTTAGCCGGCGCTTGCTCCCAGAAGAACGAGCGAGATGAATACCGTATTGTGGAGCATGTGCGTGAGCATAGAACTCCACAGCCCGTGATTCACGCGCAGAAACCCGAGGATCAGCGCCAGCATGAACTGAGGCAAGACCAGCGGCGCGACGACCAGACCCGCCGATGCGAAGTTGCTGACGTGAACCGCCGCGAATGCGAGTACGCTGAACCAGTAGAACCAGCCGAAGTGGCGCTGGAAGAACCGCAGCGCATCGCGCCCGCGCAACAAAAACAGGGCTGCGATAGCCAGGATGGCGCACGCCCCTCCCACCAGGAGGAAAGTCTGGGCGCGTGCGACATCGGTTCCGAATGCCGCTCCCCCGGTAATGAACGCAAGCAGCGCGGCGATCGACAGGGGGGTTGCCACTATGTGGCCGACCCGACCCGACAGCCAGCCGCGAAATATGATTTCCTCTATGATCGGGCCACCCAAGACGATGATGGCAATGATCCCAGGTTTGAGGTCGATTTCGCCGAGCACGTGTTCGGGCATCTTAAAACCCAGGCTGGTCGCGATCGAAAGCGCGCCGAGCAACAGCGCCATGAGCGCGAGGTCGAGGCCGAATAGCGCGAAGACGGTCTTGAGTGCCGGAATCGGGCGCAGATCCGCCCGATCGGGTAAAACCGGATGGCGCACGAACGCTGCCCACGACCGCCACGTCCCAGGTACGAATCGCCGCGGCTCGCGATTGTCGGCTGCCAGCGCTTGCACGCCTCTTGTCGGTTGCCCGCTCATGCGGCTAATGCGCCCCCATTCCCTGAATTCATGATCACAAGAACGGACTTATGGCAGGCCATTCCAAGTTCAAAAATATTATGCATCGCAAGGGTGCGCAGGACAAGAAGCGCTCGGCGCAGTTTTCCAAGCTTTCGCGCGAGATCACCGTCGCGGCTAAGATGGGGACGCCCGATCCCGACATGAACCCGCGCCTGCGGCTGGCGGTCAACAATGCCAAGGCCGCATCGATGCCCAAGGACAACATCCAGCGCGCGATCGACAAGGCGAGCGCCAACGAGGGCGATGACTACGAAGAGGTTCGCTACGAGGGGTACGGCCCGGGCGGTGTCGCGCTGATCGTCGAGGCGCTGACCGACAACCGCAACCGCACCGCCACCAACGTGCGCACCGCGTTCAGCAAGAACGGCGGCAACCTGGGTGCGAGCGGTGCGGTGAGCCACGGGTTCGAGCGCAAGGGCCTGATCGAATACCCCGCGAGCGCTGGCGACGAGGAAAAGGTTCTCGAAGCCGCGATCGAGGCCGGGGCCGACGACGTTGAGAGCACCGAGGACGGCCACACGATCTGGACCGACATGGAAGCGCTGCACGAAGTCGCCGGCGCGCTGGAGAAGTCGCTCGGCGAGGCCGAGAGCGTGAAGCTCGCGTGGAAGCCCAACATCACCGTAGAACTCGACGAGGGCAACGCGGGTACGCTTCTCAAGCTGGTCGATGCGCTCGACGATGACGACGACGTGCAAACCGTGTGGGGTAACTACGAGGTCTCCGACGAGATACTCGAGAAGATCGGCGAATGAGCTGGACGATCGTCGCCAAGGCACTGCTCGCCGGGGCGATGATCGCGGCGATCTCCGAGATCGGCCGGCGCCTTCCCGCGACCGCGGCGATCGTCGCCTCTCTACCGCTGGTCTCGGTACTCGGAATGATCTTCCTGTGGTGGGCGAAGCCCGACGCGGAGAACATGGCCGTGCACTCGGCGGCGACCTTCTGGTACGTGCTGCCGAGCCTGCCGATGTTCCTCCTCATCCCGGTTCTGCTGCGTCATGAAGTGAACTTCTGGCTCGCGCTCGCCGCCGGCTGTGCACTTACCGTCGTGCTCTACCTCGCGATGATGAATGTCGGGCCTCGGCTCGGCCTGCGCCTCTGATTGCACGGACATGATCATTCTCGGCCTCGATCCCTCGCTGTCGTGCACCGGCTGGGGCGTGATCCGGGTCGAAGGGTCGCGCACCTCACACATCGCCAACGGCCAGGTTCCAACCGACGCAAAGGCCTCAATGGCGGAGCGGCTGCATAATCTCCACGACGCGGTCGCCGCGGTACTTGCAACTTATGCGCCCGACCGGGTCGCCGTTGAGGAGGTCTTCGCCAACAAGAATCCGCAGTCGACTCTGAAGCTGGCGCAGGCGCGCGGCGCAGTGCTCGCCGCCTGTGGTCGCGCGGGGGTGCCGGTGCGCGAACACGCCGCCCGCCTGGTCAAGAAAGCGGTTGTTGGCACCGGCGCGGCCGAAAAGGTGCAGATCCAGGCAATGCTCAGGGTGCTGCTGCCCGGAGTGACCGTGGCGGGACCCGATGCGGCCGACGCGCTCGCGGTGGCCATCGCCGACGCGCACCTCGGTGGCGGGTGAGAGCGCCCTCGGTGTTCCTCGTCGTCTTTCGAAATCGCAAGCGCGCCGACATGGACGAAGCCGCCTATGCTGCCGACGCCATTGCGATGGAGGCGCTTGCCATTGCCCAGCCCGGATACCGGAGCTTCAAGTCGTACACTGCCGCTGACGGGGAAGTCGTCGCGCTCAGCGAATGGGACGATGAGGCTTCGGCCCGCGCGTGGAGGCGGCTTGCGGAACACCGCGCGGTCCAGCACAAGGGCCGCGAGGAATATTACGCGGAGTACACGCTGTTCGCCTGCGGCGAGGTGCGTATACACCATTTCGGGGGACGCGGACTGTGAGTATCGATCTCTACGGCATCCCCAACTGCGACACGGTCAAGAAGGCCCGCGCTTGGCTTGACGCGAAGGGGGTCGCCTACACCTTCCACGACTACAAGAAGGAAGGCGCCGACGCCGACCTGTTGCGGTCCTGGGTCGAGGCTGTCGGGTGGGAAAAGCTGCTGAACCGCCGCGGCACGACCTTTCGCAGGCTTGAGCCCGAGCAGAAGGAAGATCTGGACGCTGAGAAGGCCATGCGCCTGATGGTCGCCCAGCCTTCGTGCATCAAGCGGCCAGTGACCGATTACCCGGAAGGCGTACTCGTCGGATTCGACTCCGATGAGTGGGAGAGCAAGCTCGCGTGAGCCCGCTCGAGGTCGCCGGGACCGTCCTAGGCTTCGTCAATATAGTCCTCCTGATCCGCCGCTCGGTGTGGAATTTTCCCGCGGCGATGGCGATGGTGACCTGTATCGGGATCGTCCTGTTCGAAGCGAAGCTCTACGCCGAGGCCGGGCTTCAGGTGTTCTTCTTCGTCGTGAACGCGTGGGGCTGGTGGCTCTGGAGCCGGGCCAAAGGCTCCGACGACACGATATCCGTACGCTGGCTCCGCTGGCCCGCGCGCGTCGTGTGGGGCCTGGCGACTGCAATCGTCAGCGTGGCGCTCGGCCTCTCGCTGGGTCGCTGGACCGACGCAGCACTGCCGATGGCCGATAGCGCCGTCGCCGGCGCGAGTGTTGCGGCGCAATTCCTCCTCAGTTTTCGCAGGATAGAGAACTGGATAGTGTGGATCGTTATCGACGTGGCATCGATCGCGCTCTATCTGGTGCGTGACCTCCAGCTGCTTGCGGTGCTCTACGGCGCATTCCTGATCCTGTCGGTCGTCGGCTTGCGCGAATGGGCACGCGCGGCCCGCAGGGAGGCAATATGATCCGCGTGTGTTTTCACGGTGCCGAAAGCACCGGCAAGTCGACGCTCGCGGGCGCGCTCGCGGCTGAGTTCGACTGCCCGCTGGTGCCCGAATACGGCCGCACTTATGCCGAGACGGTCGGCACCGATTTCACGCGCGATGCGCTGCTGACGATCGCACGCGAGCAGGACCGCATGATGCGCGTGGCCTGCGCGGACGACCCGCCGCTGGTGCTGCTCGATACCGATCCGCTGATGACCGCCGCCTGGGCGCAGATGCTGCTCGGGGAGATTCCGCCCGAACTGCTCGCCTACGACAAGGCCGAGCTCTACCTGCTGTTCGCGCCGGACGTGCCATGGGTTTTCGACGGCACGCGATTCTTCGGGTTGCACGAGGCGCGTCAGCAGTTCGCCCAGATCGCGGAGGACCTGCTGCGCGAGACGGGCGTGCGGTTCGAGAAGATCAGCGGCAACTGGAAAACGCGCGAGACCCAGGTACGCGCGGCGATCACTGCAGCGCTCGGTTGATATTCAGGCTGGATCCGCCAGAAAGCGGCGCATGCGAATCCTGCCTCTTCTCGCCGTCGCCGCTCTCGCGCTTCCCATGACCATTAGCCCGGCCCACGCCCAGTTGATCATCGCCCACCGCGGGGCGAGCGGCGAGCGGCCCGAACACACGCTCGCCGCCTACGAGCGCGCGATCGACGAGGGCGCCGATTTCATTGAGCCTGACCTTGTGGCGACGAAGGACCTCGTTCTCGTCGCGCGCCATGAGAACGAGCTTTCGGATACGACCGACGTCGCTGCGCGCGAGGAGTTCGCCGACCGCCGCAAGTCGAAAGAGATTGACGGTCAGCTCGTCTCGGGCTGGTTCGCCGAGGACTTTACGCTTGCCGAGTTGCGGACGCTGCGTGCCAAGGAGCGGCTCGGCACGCTGCGCCGGGCGAACGCGCGATTCGACGGGCTCTACCAGGTCCCTACCTTTTCCGAGATCGTGGCGCTGGTTCGCGCCAAGGAGGCGGAAACCGGTCGCACGATCGGACTTTATCCCGAACTCAAACATCCCACGTTCCTGCTGCAGCAGGGAATCGACAGCGTTGACCTGTTCGTCGGCGCGCTGAAAAAAGAAGGACTGGACGGGAAAGCGATCCCACTGTTCGTCCAGTGCTTCGATGTCGCTCCGCTCCAACGTCTGGACAAGCTGACCGACCTGCCGCTCGTCCAATTGATTGCGACCACTGGCGGTCCGGGGGACGAGCCCGGCATGTCCTACGCAGAGATGATCACGCCTGCGGGCCTCGCGCATATTGCCGAATATGCAGACGCGATCGGGCCCGATGTGCGGATGCTGGTCGATGCCGGAGGCAAGCCGGCCGAACTCGTCGCCGACGCGCATGCGGCCGGTCTCAAAGTTCACGGCTGGACCGTGCGCAAGGAGAACGCCTTCCTTCCGCCACCGCTGCGCGTCGGTACCGACGAGGCGGCGACCGGCAACTACGCTGCGGCGTGGTCGATGCTCGCGGCCACGGGCGTCGACGGCCTGTTCACCGACGATCCCGCGCTTGCGGTGAAACTCAGGCGCTCCGCGTCGCGGTGACGATGTAGTCCAGCGACTGGTCCGCCGAGAGGTGTAGGCCTTTCGCGGGCGAGAATGCGATGCCTTGCGGCTCGCCCATTGCGAGGCCCGCGGTCGCCAGCAGGGCGCGCAGTTCGTCGGGTGTGACGAAGTCGTCCCAGTGGTGCGTGCCCCTGGGCACCATGCCGACCGCTTCCGCCGCACCCACCAGCAGCAGCCGCGACTGCACCGTGCGGTTGGGAGTGGACAATACCATCAGTCCACCAGGCGCGAGCTGCGCTGCGAGCGCGGAGAGGAACACCGGCTTGTCGGCGACGTGCTCGATCACTTCCATACAGGTGACGAGGTCGAACTTGCCGAGGTCGAGCGCGCCGACCTCTCCGGCCATGTAGCGGATGTCCAGTCCTGCGCCCTCGGCGTGGGCGGCAGCCGCCATGACGTTTTCCGCCGCGGCATCGACACCCGTCACGTCGGCGCCGAGGCGGGCGAGGGGTTCGCACAGCAGCCCGGCTCCGCAGCCGACGTCGAGCGCGCTCTTGCCGGCGAGCGGACGCACGCTGTCGGGATCGCCCCGCCAATGCGAATCGATCGCCGCGCGCAGGAAGGCGAGACGCACGGGATTGATCCGGTGCAGCATCGCCGACGAGCCCTTCGGATCCCACCAGTCGGCGGCCAGCTTGCCGAAGTGGGCGGCCTCGCCAGGCCGGATGGTTGGCTCGTCGGAAGTTTTCGTATGTGCGGGGGCTGTTGCATCGATCATGGCCGGACCCTAACAGCGCGGCGAACAGTCATCCAGCAGGAGCGCGACAAGCTTGGCCCGGATCGTGATGAAATTCGGCGGCACCTCGATGGCCGGCACCGAGCGCATCCGGCGCGTGGCGAACATCGTGCGCAAGCAGGCGGCCGGCGGCAACGAAGTCGCCGTGGTCGTTTCCGCGATGGCTGGCGAAACCGACCGCCTCGTCAATTTCTGCCGCGAGGCGAACCCGCTCTATGATCCCGCCGAATACGATGTCGTCGTGGCGTCGGGCGAGCAGGTTACCAGCGGCCTCCTCGCGCTGACCTTGCAGGCAGTAGGATGCAAAGCACGCTCATGGCTCGGCTGGCAGCTTCCGATCCGCACGATCGAGGCGCACGCCAAGGCGCGGATCGAGGACATCGATTCGGTGGGATTGCTGGCCAGTATGGGTGCGGGCGAAATCGCGGTCATTCCTGGGTTTCAGGGCGTCGGCGACGACGGGCGGGTAACGACGCTCGGGCGCGGCGGCAGCGATACCTCGGCGGTCGCGGTGGCGGCGGCGATCGGGGCGGACCGCTGCGATATCTACACCGATGTCGACGGGGTCTATACCACCGACCCGCGGATCGTCGCCAAGGCGCGCAAGCTCAAGGCAGTGACTTACGAGGAAATGCTCGAGCTGGCTTCGGTTGGAGCCAAGGTGTTGCAAACCCGATCGGTCGGCCTGGCGATGAAGGAGGGCGTGCGTGTGCAGGTCCTCTCGAGCTTCATCGGCGACGACGCCTTGCCGGCAGACGACCTCCCCGGCACGATGATCGTGTCGGAAGAGGAAATGAACGACCTAGTGGAGAGAGGCGAGATGGAACGCCAGCACGTCACCGGCATCGCGCACGACAAGAACGAGGCGAAGGTGATTCTCACCCGCGTACCCGACAAACCGGGCGCGGTGGCGCATATCTTCGAACCGCTGGCCGACGCCTCGATCAACGTCGACATGATCATCCAGAACGTCGGCCGCGACAAGGGCGAGACCGACGTGACGTTTACGGTGCCGCAGGCCGACCTCGCCCGCGCGACCGCGCTGCTTGAGGATCGCCGCGGGGACATCGGATACAACCGCATTATCACCGACAGCCACATCGCCAAGATCAGCGTCGTCGGCGTCGGCATGAAGAGCCACGCGGGTGTCGCCGCGACGATGTTCAAGAGCCTCGCCGAGCGCGGGATCAACATCCAGGCGATCTCCACCAGCGAGATCAAGGTCTCCGTGATGATCGACGAGGACGAGACCGAGCTCGCGGTCCGCGTACTGCACACAGCTTACGGGCTGGATGCGAGTGAGGACTGAGGGCTAACGAAGGTTAGTGCCAGCGCACTAACCTTCGACAATAAGTGATTGTTTTCCTTGATCGAAAACGGGACATTGGCCCGTTAGTCGCTTTCTAATCGTGCACTAACCAAGTACGAACGCCCTCATCGGGGCGAAATCGAGTCGCGCGCCCTTCGTGCGACTGGCCATCGCCCGAAAAATCGGCTGGCCTCCTGACAAGGTTGGTTATCATGAAAAAGTCCATTGCCATCGTGGCGATGTGCGCGACGGCGCTTTCGCCTGTCCTTTCGACCGCGGCTCTTGCCGATACCATTCCCACTCCGGTTTCGACCGGGCCCAGCACCGACACGCTGACCGAAATGCAGGACCAGTGTACCGATCTCGCTGCCGGGTACGATAACGGCAACGGCGACCGATGGACCGGTGTCGTGATTCCCGGTTCGTCTGCGCTGACCGCCGGCCCGACCGAAGTCGAGGGAACGCGCGTGGTCGACGAAAGCACGATCATGCACGCGGGCGATTACGTCCCGGCCGAACTGGAAATTCGCGGCGATCCGTTCCGCATCGGCGGCAGCGTCAACATGTTCGGCGACCAGTGGTCGACTGCCGGCTACTGGACGGACAGCACCTACAATTACACGGCCGATTTCGAATCGACCTTCACCTACAGCTTCGCCTGTCAGATCGGCCAGGAAGTCTATCATCCTGAATCGATCGAACATCATCCGGCCGAAGGCATGTACGTGATACGCGATGACCTGATAGGAACTCCGCAGGCCGGCGCTGCCCTGCAAGCGTGCAACGCGTTCAACGACGCACACGAAGCGGGCGAGGAGCAGGGCTTCTGGGGCACGACTCCGCAAGGCAACTGTCAGTTCGAGGGCACCCAGGCCTACGACGAGACCATTCCCGAATATTGGGATCCGGCCGTGACTGTCGCCACCGTGGACGGCACGCCGATCGACGAAATGCAGACCGACTCGCTCTACGCCTTCGAGGACCATGGCGGCCGGGTCGATGTTACCGGCGAATACCACGTCGGCCAGGTCGTCGTCTGCATCTCGCCCAGCACCGGCGGCACCAAGAAGGGCGTCCCAGGCACTTGGCGCCCACAGAACGGCTATTCCGGAGAGAAGTGCACTACCGAGTGGATGTCGGTCGCGCCTTGGGGCGCAGGGACCGAGAACAGCAACGGGACCTACATCTCGGTGCCCGATTACGCGCTCTACGACCTGTAATACGAAACTTGCCCACCCCGCCGGCGTAGTGACCGGCGGGGTGGAATTCATCTGTTTCGATGATTGATCCATCTCGCAGGAATTCGGTGGCCAACCGACTGTTCGTCGCCGTTTCTCTGGTGGCGTTCGATGCCACGGGGGCAGCGCGTCCAGCCATGGCTCAGGATGCGCCGCAACCGGAACCCACAACCACATTCACGCCCACACCCGCCGAGCCCGAGCGCGATCCGCCCGGTACCATCGTCGTCATCGGTGATCGCTCGATCGTCGCGAGTCTTAAGGATTTCGCGGTCGAGCAGGTATACGACGAGGATGAGGTCGCATCCTACGCTGCCGGATCGATCGGCGAGGTTCTCGACGCGATCCGCCAGGAGAACCGCGACACGGATCCCGCGCTACTGGTCAACGGACGTCCGGTCGCCGATGCGAACGACATCGCCGACCTGCCACCAGAGGCAATCCAGCGCATCGAAACCTTGCCGCGCGGCGCGGCGCAGCGCGTCAACGGAGCGGCCGGGCAGCGCGTCTACAACGTCGTGCTCAAGCGCAAGGTGCGCACTGCGGTCGCGACCGCAAGCGACGAGATCGCGACCGACGGCGGGTGGAACAACAGGCGCGGTGAACTCCAACTGAGGAGAGTCCAGAGCCAGAACCGCCTCAACCTGTCGCTGCGCGGCGCCGATTCGGGATATCTCCTCGAAAGCGAGCGGCCCTATGTGCCGCGCGTGCAGGATACGTTCTACGCGCTGCTCGGTAACGTATTACCCGGGCCGGGTGCCGTCGAAGTCGATCCCGCGGTGAGCGCGCTCGCGGGGCAACCGGTAACTTCGATAGCAATGCCGGCGGGCGCAGGGATGCCCACCCTGACCATGCTGCTCGACGGGGCGAACCGCCTCAACCCCAGCGGGCGTGCGGCGAACCGCAGCCTGCGCGCCGCGTCGCGACCGATCGACCTGTCGCTGTCCGGGAGCCGCCAATTGAGCGGAGCCTTGTCGCTCTCGTTCAACGCACGTGCGGGGTGGACCGACAGCCGCAGCCTGACCGGCCTCACCCGGGCGCGGTTGGCAGTGCCGACCACTAATGCCTTTACGCCGTTCAGCGTCCCGGTGAGCCTGTATATCGAGGATCCGGCGCACCCTTTGACCAGCCGCTTTCGCACCAATTCGCAAGGCGCCTCGGCGACACTCAACGCAGCCATCGGCAAGTGGCGCGGCAGCCTCAACGCCCGTTTCGATCGCAGGGCGTCGCATTCGCGCTCCGAGTTTCCGGGAACGTTGCCTGCAATTTCCGCCATGACAAATCCCTTCGACGGAGCGCTGGTCAGCCAGATTCCGGTCGCAACGAACGCCAGCACGAGCGTCTCGCGCACGACCGCGATCGCGGCCGAGGCCTCGGGGCCGCTCGCCGAACTCTGGGCGGGATCGCTCGACGCGAGGGTGAATGGCTTTCTGCAATGGGATGCGTACGACGGCACCTCGAATACGAGCGGCGTGCGTGAGCTGAACCAGCACCAGTACGCAATCGGTGGTGGCCTGTCGCTTCCGCTGACCTCGCGCGCGGCTGGGTCCCTCGGCGCACTGGGCGAAAGCGACGTGGCCTTCGACATTGGCTATGTCGATCTCGGCAGCCACGGCTCGCTCCACCGTCATGCCCTCTCGCTCAACTGGCAACCTGTCGGCTGGCTGCGTCTGGTAGCCCGCAGCGCCCGCGACGAAAGCGCGATCAGCCCGATCCTGCTCGCAGCCCCTGCAACGACGGTGCAGGATGTACCTTACTTCGATCCAGTAAGCGGCGAGACGGTTGACGTGACGACGATCTACGGTGGCGTCGCAGGACTGCTCCCACAGGATCGCCGCACCAGGAGCGTCGCGCTCACCGCCACACCCTGGAAGGAATACAGCGTCCAACTCGATGCCGAATACAGCGTGGACGATCTGCGCAACCAGATCGGCGCCTTGCCCGAGCCGACCCCGGCGGTCCTCGTCGCGTTCCCGGACCGCTTCGTACGCGACGCCTCCGGCACGCTGGTCCTCGTCGACGGACGCTCGATCAATATCGCTCGCGAGCGCAGCGAACGGCTGCGCTTTGGACTGCGCTACACGCTGCCTCTCAGCGCGCCGCCGCGGCGAGTGCCGGCGAGCGACGGGCGTCCGGCCTATCGCACCACGCAGACCAAACTGCAGGTGACGATGTCGCATACCGAGCTGTTGTCGAACACTTTGATGATCCGGCCGGGGCTGCCGGTCCTCGATCTGCTCGATGGCGCTGCCGTGGGCTTTGGCGGCGCGGAGCCGCGCAACACCACCAGCGCCAGCTTCGCGCTGAACCATGGGCCAAGCGGCGTGCGCATCGACTTTCGCCGGCGCGGCCCTAGCAAGCGGCTTTACGGATCGCTGGCCAACCCGCAGCTGCTCGAGTTCGACTCGCTGACGACGCTCGACATGAAGTTGTACACCGATCTTGGCGAGGTGTTCGTGGGGAGCAAGTTGGCTAGGGGAACGCGCCTCACGGTCGCGATCGATAATGCGTTCAACCGCCGCCAGAACGTGGTCGGCCCCGACGGATACGAGCCGCAGGCGTACCAGAAGATCCGCCGCGACGCGCTTGGCCGGACGATCCAGTTCGAACTGCGCAAGGCGTTCTAGCGCGGCTTGCCGCTCGCCGGACGCGCGCCTATGCGCCACGCCCATGAACAGCTACCCCAAGACGTCCGCCCTCATGGCTCGCGGCCGCGAATTCCTCGGTACCGAATACGCCATCATGTGCGGCGCGATGAGTTGGGTGTCGGAGCGCAACCTCGTCTCGGCGATCAGCAACGCGGGCGGATTCGGAGTGATCGCCTGCGGTGCCATGACGCCAGAGCTGCTCGATGCTGAGATCGCGGCGACGAAGTCGATGACGAACAAGCCGTTCGGGGTGAACCTTATCACAATGCACCCTCAGCTCACCGAGCTGATCGCGGTGTGCGGCAAGCACGCGGTCGGCCACGTCGTCCTCGCTGGCGGCATCCCGCCAAAGGGCTCGGTCGAGGCGATCAAGGACTTCGGGGCGAAGGTAATCGTGTTCGCGCCCACGCTCGCGTTGGCGAAGAAGCTGCTTCGCTCGGGCGGCGACGCGCTGGTGATCGAGGGGATGGAAGCTGGAGGCCACATCGGTCCGGTTTCGACCAGCGTACTGGCGCAGGAGTTCCTGCCCGCGCTGGCGGACGAGCACCTCGTCTTCGTCGCCGGCGGGATCGGGCGGGGCGAGGTGATCGCCGGCTACCTCGAGATGGGGGCGGTCGGCGTCCAGCTCGGCACGCGCTTCGCCTGCGCGACCGAGTCGATCGCGCACCCCGACTTCAAGAAGGCATTCTTCCGCGCCGGTGCGCGCGACGCGGTGGCGAGCGTGCAGGTCGATCCGCGCCTACCGGTGATCCCGGTCCGCGCGCTGCGCAACAAGGGCACCGAGCATTTCACCGCAAAGCAGCGCGAGGTCGCCGGGCTGCTCGACAGCGAGGGTATCGAGATGATCGAGGCCCAGCTCCAGATCGAGCATTATTGGGCCGGAGCGTTGCGCCGCGCGGTGATAGACGGCGATGTCGAGAATGGCAGCTTGATGGCCGGCCAGTCGGTCGGCATGGTCAAGGAAGAAGAACCGGTCGCGGCGATCATCGAACGCCTGATGGAGGAAAGCGAAGCCGCGCTCACGCGGCGTTGATCGCGCCTCTGCGTCCAACATTACAGAAAGTTTACGAAACATCGGGACGCCTCGTCGGTTGGAGACACATACCAGTCTTCGACAGAAAGGCCCCCGCATGGCTCGATCATTCCAACCCCGCGTCGCAATCGGAGGGGTACCGCTGCACGCGATGTTCGTCCCGTTTCCGATCGTCTGCTTCACCGGAGCATTGCTCACCGACATCACGTACGCCCAGACGGCGCTGATTTAGTGGTCGAACTTTTCGGCGTGGTTGCTCGCGTTCGGCACGCTTTTTGCGGGGATCGCGGCGCTGTTCGGACTGATCGATTTCTTCGGCGCGCGCGCCAAGCCGGGGATCGGCTGGATTCACATGATCGGCAACCTCGTGATTTTCGCGATCGCGCTGTTCAATGATTTCGTCCACGCCCGCGACGCCTGGACCTCCGTCGTGCCGACCGGCCTCACCTTGTCGGCGATCACCGTACTTCTGCTAGTCGTCACCGGCTTCCTCGGACATCGCATGGCCTATACCCACGTGGTGCGGGAGGTACGGACATGAAGACCCGCCTGTTCATCGCCGCCGGCATGGCCGCGCTGGCGCTTGCCGGATGTTCGAAGCAGACCATCGATCCTTCGCGCCAGATCGGCGCCGACCCATTCTTGCCAGAGCCGCACCAGTACCTGTTCCCGCCGATGTCGCTGGCAAACCCGGCCGACTGGCCGAACGGCAAGATGCCGACCGTTCCCGACGGTTTCACGGTGCAGAAGTTCGCCACCGATCTCGCCTCACCGCGCCGCGTCTACGGCCTGCCGAATGGCGACGTGCTGGTCGTCGAGAGCGGCGGCCCGGGTATCGAACCGGTCGCGCGGCCCAAGGATCTCGCCTTCAAGATCCTGATGGGCAGCACGCATGGCGCGAAGAAGCCGGGTAACGACCTGCTCCTGCTGCGCGATACGAACGGCGATGGCACCGCCGACAGCAAGGCGGTGCTGGCGAAGAATCTCGATTCGCCGTTCGGTATCGTGGTTTCCGGCGGTTATCTCTACGTTGCCGAAACCGGCGACGTGCTGCGCTGGGACTATGCTCCGGGGCAGACGAGCCTCGGCAAGCCGGTCAGGCTTGCCGACCTGCCCAAGGGCGAGATCGACCACCACTGGACCAAGGATCTGGCGGTCAGCCCCGACGGGTCGAAGCTCTATGCGGGCATCGGTTCGAATTCGAACATCACCGAGAACGGGATGCAGGCTGAACGCGGCCGCGCGCGGATAGTGGAGATCGACGCGAAGACCGGGGCGCAGCGGCCCTATGCCACCGGGTTGCGCAACCCCAACGGCCTGACGTTCAACCCCGCGAGCGGCGAATTATGGACGGTCGTCAACGAGCGGGACGAACTCGGCAACGACCTCGTCCCCGATTACATGACGCACGTGCAACAGGGCGCCTTCTATGGCTGGCCGTGGAGCTATTACGGCCAGCATGTCGACAAGCGCGTGAAGCCGGCAAACCCGACGATGGTGCAGAAGGCGATCCCGCCCGATTACGCGCTATCGTCACACGTCGCGCCCCTCGGACTCGTGTTCGAGAACGGGTCCGCATTTCCCGCGCAGTTCAAGAATGGCGCGTTCGTCGGGGAGCACGGCAGCTGGGACCGCACAAAGCCCAACGGCTACAACGTGACGTTCGTGCCGTTCGCGGGCGGCAAGCCGGCGGGCAAGGCGGTCACGTTCCTCGGCGGTTTCGTAGGTCCGAACCATGCGACCTACGGGCGACCCGTCGGCCTTTCGTGGGACAGCACCGGCGCGCTGCTGGTCGCCGACGACCTCGGCAACACGGTCTGGCGGATCGCGCCGAAAGGCGCGGCCACGAACTCGCCGATGAACCCGCCAACGAACCCGGGGGCCAAGGCGCCGGCAAAGCCGCCGACCGCGTGAACGATTACATAGGCTTGGGCTGCCAGAGCTCGATCTTGCGGCCTTCCGGATCCATCACGTGCGCGAAGTCTCCGTTCGGCTCGCTCATCGTCGTCGAAGCGGGCTCTACCCCGTTCTCGGCACAGCGGGCGAGGACGCTAGCCAGGTCGTCGACCATCAGGTTGATCATGAAAGGGGCGTCCGACGGGGCGAAATAATCGGTGTCGGCATCGAATGGACAGAACACCGTTGCCGCACCCGCCTTAGCGGCGGCGTCCCGCGGCTCAAAGATGGTGCCCCCCCAATCCTGGAATGAGATGCCCAGGACTTGGGCATACCAGTCGCGCGTGGCTTCAGGGTTGGCCGACTTGAAGAACACCCCGCCGATGCCGATAACCTTGCCCATCGTCCTTATCCGAACCAGCGCCGTCGGCGTTTCGGTTGCGGCAAGCGTCCCGAGATCGTGAACAGGTAGTTTGCAAGCACCGCTGCCTGGTTCTTGGTCATCAGGTAGCGAGTCTCGTCGGCATCCGCGTCACCCTGGCCAGGCCGCTTGCTCTGCAGGCAGACCATCACACGATCGCCAAGTTCGTCATGCGTCCACCCGACTAGAGCTCCAAAATTCTCGACCCGATCGGATTTTACAGATGCCATGCCCGGTTCCTTCCGACCGGCACGATACGCGCGACGTGCGGCGAAAGGAACATGGGACCTGTAAAATGCTGCCGGAGCCGTCGCGTTCGGCCGCCCCGGCCATTTTTCAGGCGAAGGCATCACGCTTGACGGTGATCACCTGAGGATATGTGAATTCCTTCAGCCCGTCGATGCCGTACTCGGCGCCGAAGCCGGACTGCTTGTGCCCGCCAAACGGCGCGAAGGGCGACAGGTGCATGAACTCGTTGACCCAGACGGTCCCCGTCTCGAGCTGCTCGGCAACCTCGACGCCCTTGTCGGGATCGCTCGTCCACACCGCGCCGGCGAGACCGTAGTCGGACGCGTTGGCGCGCTCGATCGCTTCCTCGGTGGTGGAGAACTTCATCAGCGGCATGACCGGGCCGAACTGCTCCTCGGCCACGATGCGGGCATCCTCAGGCGGATTGTCGAGGATCGTGATCGGCACGTAGTAACCCGAGCCCGACGGGTCGGTCTCTCCGCCGACAAGGAACTTGTAGCCGTTGTCCTTGGCGTCCTGAATAAGCTCGCACACCCGGTCGAACTGCTTCTTGTTCTGGATCGGGCCGACGCCCGTTCCCTGCTGGCTGCCGTCACCGACTTTCACCTGCTTTGCGTATTCGGCGATCGCCTGGCTCAGCTCGTCGTAGATATCCTCGTGGATGTAGATCCGCTTGGCGGCGATGCAGACCTGCCCGGCGTTCGAGAAGCTCGACCAGAACAGCTGTTCGGCGACCTTGCCCACGTCGGCGTCGGGCAACACGATCGAGGCATCGTTGCCGCCCAGTTCGAGCGTAATGCGCTTGAGGTCCTTGCTGGCGCCTTCCATGATCTTCTTCCCCGTCGCGGTGCTGCCGGTGAAGGTGATCTTGTCGATGTCCGGATGCTCGGTGATGAGCGGGCCGAGGCTGTCCTCGCCGGTGATGATGTTGACGACGCCCGCGGGCACCACGTCCTTGATCAGTTCGGCGATGCGCAGCGTCGTGAGCGGCGTGAAGGGCGAGGGCTTGAGCACGATGGTGCAGCCCGCGATCAGGGCCGGGGCAATCTTCTGCATCGCCATCATCACCGGGAAGTTCCACGGCACGATACCCCCGACCACGCCCACCGGCACCCTGCGGGTGCGCGACAGGCGGGTATCGTCGTCCTGGTTGATCACGTCGTCGAGCGTGAGCGTCGACTGCGCCGCGACGAGGCCGGCGGCGCCGTAAATCTCCTGCTGGGCCTGCGCATGCGGCTTGCCCTGTTCGGTGGTGAGCAGGCGGAACAGCTCGTCGCCGTTTTCCTTGATCGCCGCGGCGATGCCCTGGACGACCTTCTGGCGTTCCTCCTGCGAAGTCTTGCGCCACGTCTTGAACGCCCGGCGGGCGGCGGCGACTGCTCGGTCGAGCTCTTCCTTGCCACACGCCGGGACCAGGCCGACTACTTGCTCGTTCGCGGGGTTGAGCACCTCAAGCGTGGTGTCGGTGGTGACGAGTTCGCCGTCGATCAGGCAAGGGTAGGTCTGGGCCATGAGTCTCTCTCCGCGGATGGAATCGGTTTTGTCGGGCAACCTAACAGCCGCGGCGCCATCCCCCAAGGGCAAATGAGGGAGTGGGCGCCGCAGCGGCGGTGCTACTTGTCGCGACTTTCGAGCGCCTTGTCCTCGTTTGCACGCTTGACCAGGTACTGGCGGATCGCCTCGGCATCTGCGGGGCGCAGCGCCTTGGCAAAGCTGACCATGCCATTGTGCGAAAGCGCTCCGTCGATGACGATCGATTTGATCGTGTCGGGATATCCGATCGCGCCCGAATGTCTGAGGTCGGGGTTAAGTCCACCCGCGATCGCGGCGTCGCCGTGGCAGGCTGAACAGTAGCGGGCGTAGAGGTCCGCGCCCTGGGCGACCTGCTGGGTCGTGCCGGTGAACGGGGGCGGGTCCAGCACCTGCTTCGCTGCTGGCGGCGGCGCAGGTAGCTTCGCTGAGCCTCCCAGCTTGAACACCAGCAGACGGCTGATGTTGCGGGTCGAGCCCGCCTTCGAGGCGAGGATGCCTGCGGCGGTATCCCAGACCCCGCCCCATCCGGCGAGAATGGCCACGTATTGCTCCCCGTCCACGGTATAGGTCATCGGTGCGGCGATCACTCCCGTCTGCGCGGGAAACGACCACAGCTTCTTGCCGCTATCAGCCCCGTAGGCGACGAAATTGCCCTCGGCATTGCCCTGGAACACCAGGTCGCCCGCCGTCGCGAGCGTGCCGCCATTCCATGGGCTCTTCTGTGCGACGCTCCAGGCCGGCTTGCGCGCCACCGGGTCCCAGGCGAGCAGTTCCCCGGTCATCATCTTTAGCGCCCCTTCGCGCGCCGCCTTGTTAGCGGGCATCGAGACCTTGCTGCCGTCCATGCCGGTTTGATAGCCGATGTCGCTCGCCTGCCAGTCCTTCGCTCCCGCCAGGCCAAAGGTGGTGTGGTTGGTGGGGATATAGACGAGCCCGGTCCTTTCGCTCCTGCTCATCGGCTGCCAGCTGTGGCCGCCGATGGGGCTTGGCGTGGCGAGGAAGGGCTCGCCGGTCACGTCGTAGCGCGCCTCGGGTGCAATCTGCGCCTTGCCGGTGTTGGGATCGACGCCGGTGGTCCAGTTCTGTAGCACGTAGGGGGTCGCGAACAGGAACTTGCCGGTTTCGGCGTCGAGGACGTAAAAATAGCCGTTCTTCGGCGCGTGCAGCGCGACGTGGCGCAGCTTGCCGTCGATCTCCATGTCGGCGAGCATGATCGGCGCATCGCTGTCGAAGTCCCACCGGTCCTCGGGCGTCTCCTGGAAATGCCAGCGATATTCGCCGGTGCTCGCGTCCACCGCGACGATCGAAGCGGTGTAGAGCGCATCGCCCTGTCCGCGATCGTGCGCGGCCGGGTTCCAAGGTTCGGCATTGCCGGTGCCGAACAGTACGAGCCCCGTCTTGGGATCGTAGACGATCGAATCCCAGACCGTTCCCCCGCCGCCGAGCGTCCACCACTCTCCGCCCCATGTCTTCCCAGCGGCTTCCATCGCCTTGGCGTTGGCGCCCTCGCCGTCGAAGCCGTCCTTGGGGTTGCCGGGGACCGTATTGAACCGCCAGACTTCCTTGCCGGTCGCCCAGTCGTAGGCGGCAAGATAACCGCGCGCCTTGTACTCCGACCCGCCGCTACCAATCAGGATCAGGCCCTTTGCCGCGCGAGGGGCGCCGGTAATCGTGTAATTGTCCTGGTCCGGCACCGCGAGCTTCGACCAGGCGACCTTGCCGGTCTTTGCATCGAGCGCGACCAGGCGGCCGTCGAGCGTCCCGACAAAAATCTTGTCGCCATACAGGGCGACGCCGCGGTTTACCGCATCGCAGCAAGCGCGCACCAGCGTCTGGCGCGGGACCTCGGGATCGTAGGCCCAAATCTGTCTGCCGGTCTTCGCGTCGAACGCGAGCACCTTGCTCCATGCGGTCGTGACGTAGAGCACCCCGTCGTGCATCAGCGGAGTCGCTTCCTGCCCGCGCGCGGTGTCGAGATCGGCGAACCACGCGAGGCCGAGCTTGCCGACGTCCCCGGCATCGATCTGGTCGAGCGGAGAATAGCGCTGTTCGGAATACGTGCGGCCGTAGGTTAGCCATTCGCCGCCGTCGGCCGAGGCGATCATCGCGTCGGTGACCCCCGTGGTAGGCGGCGAGACTCCCGAGCTACCCGCCGGCTCGTCCTTGGTTGCGCTGCACGCGGCGAGCGCGAGCGCCGCCATCACCGACACGAATTTCCTCACCGGCCTCTCCGTTTCTTTTGCGAACCTTTTGGCTGGGATCGAGGGTTCTGGCAACGCCTCAAGTGTGTGGCTGGACGCTCCGCTAGCCGCTGCTAGACTGCGCAGTGACGGGAGCCGGAGGAGAGCTGAGGACATGTGTGACGACCGCGATCTCGAAGGGTTCGCCCGCAAGGGCATCGACCGCCGGCAATTCGCCGCGACCGGCGCGCTCGCGAGTCTGGCCGCCTGCACTTCGATGAAGGGGGGAGAGGGGGACAAGGCCGGGAGCGACAGCGGCGCGTTGAGCGAATCGATGGTGAATATCAGCACGGCCGACGGCACGATGGACGCGTTTTTCGTCCACCCCGGAAAGCCATCACCCGGCGTGATCTTCTGGCCCGACATTGCGGGTTTGCGCGAGGCCAAGAAGGCAATGGCCCGGCGGCTTGCGGGCGAGGGCTACGCCGTCCTCGTCGCCAACCCCTATTACCGCGACGTACCCGCGCCCCAGTTCGACGACTTTGCCGCTTTCATGGCGGACGGAGGGTTTCAGAAAGTCGGACCGTGGCGCGAGAAGGGCGGCAAGCCCGATGCGATCGAGCGCGATGCGAAGGCGCTGGTCGCTTGGCTCGACCAGCAGGACGCGGTCGATACCGTGCGCGGCATTGGAACGCAGGGGTACTGCATGGGCGGGCCATACACCGTGTACACTGCAGCAGCGGTGCCCAGCCGGGTAAAGGCGGCGGCGAGTTTCCACGGCGGCGGCCTCGTCATCGACAGCCCGACCAGTCCGCACAAGATGCTGCAACCCGGGACCAGCTACCTGTTCGCGATCGCGCAGAACGACGATGCCAAGCAGCCCGAAGCGAAGACGATGCTTCGCAAGGCGGCCGACGCAGTAGGTGCCAAGGCCGAGATCGAGGTCTATCCCGCCGACCACGGCTGGTGCGTGCCCGATAGTCCGGTCTACGACCAGCAGCAGGCCGAACGCGCGTGGAACCGCTTGCTGGCGCTGTACGGGAACGCGCTTTGATGCGGCTCGCGATAGCGGGCGCAGCTCTGCTTCTCGGGCTTGGAACGCCGGTTATCGCCCAGCAGCCCGATGACGCGACCTCGGCATTCGAACTCGACATCCGACGGGTCGACGCGGCGGTAGATGCGATCGTGGCGAATGGCCGGACCGTCGGCGCGTCGGTCCTTGTCTGGCAGGACGGCAAGCTTCGCGATTTTCACGCTGCCGGCCTCGCCGATCGCGAGAGCGGCAGGCCGTTCGAACGCGACACCCTGGTGCAGGCGTTTTCGATGACCAAACCGGTCACCGGAGTTGCGCTGATGCAGCTGTGGGAAGAGGGTAAGTTCCGGCTCGACGATCCGCTTTCGAAATACCTGCCGCAATTCGCCGGCGTGGGCGTCCTGGCGGGTGAAGATGCGCAAGGACGGCCGATCGTACGTCCGCCCGCGCGTCCGATCCTGATACGGGATGTGCTACGTCATACGGCCGGCTTTACTTATGGCTCGAACGGCAATCCCCAGAACGCCGCAGACCGCGAATGGGAACGGCTCCAGCCGCTGTCTCCCGACAACACCTGGCCGAGTTCGCCGAGAGGATGGCACAAGTCCCGCTGCTCTATGAGCCGGGCATGCAGTGGAACTATAGCGCGGGGGTCGACGTACAGGCGCGGCTGGTCGAGGTGCTGAGCGGGATGCCCTTCGCTGACTACGTGCAGGGCCACATCTTCGCGCCGCTCGGGATGGACGACAGCGGCTGGAAACGCGCGGCGGAAGACTTGCCCCGGCTCGCGCGCATCTACCAGTCCGCGCCGGACGGGGCGCTGACCCCGATGCCGCGCGAAAAATGGCTTGAACCGAACTTCGCCGGCAAGCCCCTGACGATGGGCGGATCGGGGCTCGTCACGACGGTCGATGATTACATGCGGTTTGCCCGCATGCTGCTGGGCAAGGGCAGCCTCGACGGCGTGCGCATCCTCAAGCCCTCGACCATCGACTTGATGGCAACCGACCAGCTCGATCCCGCGATCACCGAACGGGCTTGGCTACCGGGCAAAGGTTCGGGCGGCTTCGGTATCGATTTCTTCGTTCGGAAAGGGCAGCCGCAGGCTGCCGAGGAAAACCGCGGCGCGACCGGCGAATTCTTCTGGGACGGCTATCCCTCGATGCTGTTCTGGGTCGATCCCGCAAACGACATGGCGGTGGTCTTCGCCACCCAGAAGATCCCGTTCGACGGCACGCTGCATCACGACATTCGCGACGCGGTATACGGACCGGGCTATCTCGGACCGAAGGGAGACTGACAGCGCGCGCTCAGGCAAAGTCCTCGGTGTCGATCGAAGCTTGCATGGCCGGACTGTAGCGCGGCCCGCTGACGGTTGCCCGGTTGATCAGGTCGCCGGCAGCGGTCAGTGTTTCGGGAGCGATATCGAGCGACAGCGTGGCAAAGTTTTCCTCGAGGTGCGCAATGTTTGTGGTGCCGGGGATGACATGGACGTGCGGTCCCTGCGCGAGCACCCACGCCAGCGCGAGTTGCGCGGGCGCGATCCCGGCCTCGTTCGCAAGGGCATCGAATTTCGCGATCAGCACGCGGTTGGCGGGCCAGTGCTCGCCGTCGAAGCGGGGCATGTTACGGCGGATGTCGTGTTCGCCAAACGTCGGGTCTTCGCCCAGCTCGCCGCCGAGCGCTCCGCGGCCCACCGGCGAGAACGCGACGAAGGCGATTTCCAGCTCGCGTGTCGCTTCGAGCACCGCGATCTCGGGCTGGCGGGTCCACAGCGAGTATTCGGTCTGCACCGCGGCCACGGGGTGCACCGCGTGCGCTTCGCGGATGTGCGCGGCGCTCCATTCGGAGACTCCGTATCCGCCGATCTTGCCCGCCTCGATCGCACGCGAGAGCGCGCCCACCATGTCGGCAATCGGAACCGTGCGGTCTAGCCGGTGCATGTAGAACAGATCGATATGGTCGGTCTTCAGTCGCGACAAGCTCTCGTCGAGTGAACGGATCATCGATTCGGGTGAACAGTCGATCCTGCGTCCGCCTCCGTCCTTGACCACGATCCCGGTCTTGCTCGCGAGCAGGTAAGCGCTCCGCCGGCTGGACAGGGCTTCGCCGATCAGCGTCTCGTTGCGGCCGAGGCCATAGATGTTCGAGGTGTCGAGATGGTCGTAGCCGAGCTCGATCGCGCGTTCGAGCAGGCGGATTTTCTCGTCATGGGGTGGCGGATCGCCATAGGCCCACGACAGATTCATGCAGCCCAGGCCCACGGGGTGTACCTGCCGGCCGGCGAGTGCGCGTTTCTCCATCATTCTTCTCGCGTAGCGGGAGCGGAGGGCGCAGGCCAGCCGCGCGTCGCGGAAATCGGCAAGGCGGCATCCGGTTTTGCTTGCCCGCCGCCCCCCCGGGTCTAGGATATCGACCGGAACAGGAGGGTTGGAATGGGTCCGTTCATCACGCTCGCGCTTGTCGTGGCTGTGCTTTTCATCTTCGTCATGTCGGCGATCAAGGTCGTGCGGCAGGGTTTCGTCTATACGATCGAGCGCTTCGGCAAGTACACAAAGGCGGCCGATCCCGGCATGCACGTCATCATCCCCTTCGTCGACCGCGTCGGCCAGAAGGTGAACATGATGGAGCAGGTGCTCGACATCCCGGGGCAGGAGATCATCACCAAGGACAACGCCATGGTCGGCGTGGACGCGGTCGTGTTTTTCCAGGTGCTCGACGCGGGCAAGGCGGCGTACGAGGTGCACAACCTGTACGCTGCGATCATGGCGCTCACGACGACCAATTTGCGCACCGTGATGGGCTCCATGGACCTCGACGAAACGCTTTCGAAGCGCGACGAGATCAACGCGCGGCTGCTGTCGGTCGTCGACCACGCGACCTCGCCGTGGGGGGTCAAGATCACCCGCGTCGAGATCAAGGACATCCGCCCGCCGATCGACATTTCCGAGGCGATGGCGCGGCAGATGAAGGCTGAACGTCTCAAGCGTGCCGAAATCCTCGAGGCCGAGGGCGAGCGCGCGAGCCGTATCCTGCGCGCCGAGGGCGAGAAGCAGTCGGCGATCCTCTCCGCCGAGGGCAAGAAGGAAGCCGCCTTCCGCGACGCCGAGGCGCGCGAGCGCGCCGCACAGGCCGAGGCCGAGGCGACCCGCGCGGTGTCCGAGGCGATCGCGCAGTCGGGCAATCAGGCAATCAATTACTTCATCGCGCAGGAATACACGAAGGCGGTCGGCAAGTTCGCCACCAGCCCCAACGCCAAGACCATCTTGTTCCCGGTCGAGGCGACCCAGCTGATCGGATCGTTGGGCGGGATCGGCGAGCTTGTTCGAGACGTGGTCAAGCCGGGCGACGTGACGACACCGGGCACCGGCCAGAACCAGAACCAATCCGGCATGACGCTCCCGGTCCAGCGGCAGCGTTCAGCGGTTCCGCGCACGGGCGGAGATTCGTAAGGCAATGGATTGGCTCGACGGCCTGGATCCCTATTGGGTGTGGTTCGCTATCGGCTTGGTGCTCGCAGGCGCCGAGATGGTCGTGCCCGGCGTTTACCTGATCTGGCTTGCGCTCGCGGCGCTGGCGACCGGCGCGCTCGTCTACGTGTTCGATCCGGGCGTGGCGCTTCAGATCGTCAATTTCGTCTTCCTGTCGCTGATCATCGTCTTTGCCGCGCGACGGATTCTGACCGAGACGCCGATCGTCAGTTCCGACCCGCTACTCAACAACCGGATGGGGCGGCTGGTCGGTCAGACCGGCACTGTCGCGACCGCAATCGAGCACGGTGAGGGCCGCGTGCGACAGGGAGACAGCGAATGGTCTGCGCGGGGTCCCGAGCTTCCCGTAGGGGCTCGCGTGCGGATCACCGGGTTCGATGGCGGGACGCTGATTGTCGAGCCGCTCACTTTGCTGGCGGACGAGGGAGCGGCGCCTCCAAAGGAAGCGACCTGAGTTAGCTCGCCAGCTTCTCGTTGAAGCGGCCGTGCTTGCGATAGCGTATCATCCAGCGGTCGAGGAAAAGCCCGAGCGGTCGCGGCGTGACGTCGAGTTCCTCGATCCCCGGAAAGCGCCCGGAGGGCCGGTTGCCCTGCTTGAGCAGCGTCCACTGGTCGGAATTCATCGGCGTCCCGGGCAACATTGCGAAGAACGCCGATACCCCGTCGGGCATGTCGATGAAGGTGCGCTTCCGGTTTTGTGCCCGCGCAATCCGTTCGTTGAGGGCGCGCATCGTGATCGGCTCGGGTCCGGCGATCTCGTACGTCTTGCCACCGTGCCTGGCTGGATCGGCGAGCGCGGCGACCACCGCCTTTGCCGCGTCCTCGACCGAAAGCGGCTGGATCATGGCATGGGGCGCGAAGACCGGCAGCAGCGGGACCATCGAGATCAGTCCGGCGAACATGTTGATGAAGCCGTCGTCCTCGCCGAACAGGATCGACGGGCGCAGGATCGTCGCCCTTGGAAACGCCTGCCGCACCGCGTCTTCGCTCTCGGCTTTGGCGCATGCATAAGTCGCTGGCGAATCGGCGTCGGCGCCGATCGCGCTCACGTGGACCATCGCCGCGCAGCCGTTCTCGGTTGCGGCTCGCGCAACGTTCTCCGCGCTGTCAACGATCGTTGTGACGAGGTCGCCGTCGAAAGTGCCGACGAGGTTGACGACTGCGTGCGCCCCGGCGACTGCCGCGGCAGCACTGGCGGGGTTCGTTGCATCGCACTGCGCAAACTGTATCTGGCCGAGCTGCGCGAGGGGCTTTAGCCGCCAGGCCTTTCCGGGATGCCGGCTGGCGATCCGTACCCTTGCGCCGCGCGACAGCAGCGCCTGCGCGACGTGATCGCCCAGAAACCCACTGCCGCCGACCACGGTTACCAGCTTGCCGTCGAGAGGGTGGGTTTTGGCCATCGGTGTCCTGCTTTCGATTTGCGCCAGTCGCCCTGCCGCAAACCGCACCGTATCGCAACGCCCTTGGACGCTCTGTCGCCTGCCGCTAGCGCAGCCCAAGCTTTGCGTTGACAATCGCATGACCCCTTCGTATCGGCGCGCCCCTACCTGCGGTCGGCTTCGAAATCCGCTCGCGCATCCGGTGCCCAGATGGCGGAATTGGTAGACGCACCGTCTTCAGGTGGCGGCGCTCGCAAGGGCGTGGAGGTTCGAGTCCTCTTCTGGGCACCATTTGTTCTTCTCACGTTCTCCCAAATAATCTATAAAACCCGCAGAAATCCTAGGGATTTGGCCCTTGGATCGTTCCGGATCGTCCCGCCTGTTCTCGGGGGTTCCAGACACTTTTGTGGGCCTTTTGAGGCCGTTTCGCAAAGGCCCAGATGAAAAGGCCCCCACATGCCTCTGACAGATACTCGCCTCCGCGCACTCAAGCCCAAGGATAAGCCGTACAAGGTAACCGATGAGCGCGGCCTATATGTCGAGGTCACGCCGACCGGCAGCAAGCTTTGGCGATTCCGATACCGGATCGGCGGTGCGCAAAAGAAGCTCTGCATCGGCAGCTATCCCGACATCAGCCTCAAGCAAGCGCGAGACGCGGCCTACGAGGCGCGACGAGCAGTTGCTTCTGGGGGCGACCCTGCCTTTGAGAAGCGGAAGCGGAAAATCCGCGCCGAGTTCCTTTCTGCTCAGACGTTCGAGGCAGTCGCACGTGAGTATATCGAGCAGATGATGGTCCAGAATGGCCGCGCCGATGGCACGATCGTCAAGGCCAATTATTTCCTCGACAAGCTTGCGCCTGCCATCGGGAACCGACCCATCAACGAGATCGAGCCGTTCGAAGTCCTGGCTCCCCTCAAACGACTGGAAGCCACTGGCAAGCACGAGACTGCGAAGAAATGCCGCTCGTTCGCAGGCCGCGTGTTTCGCTACGGTGTCGCAACGACCCGTTGCAAATCCGATCCGACCAGTATGCTGAAGGGTGCTCTCGTAACGCCGCGAGCCACGCATTATGCAGCAATCCTCGAGCCCGCAGAGCTAGGCGGACTGCTGCGCGCAATCGACGACTTCACTGGCTACATGGTGACGAAGCTGGCTTTGCAAATCGCGCCGCATGTGTTCGTTCGCCCCGGCGAACTCCGGCACGCTGAATGGCACGAGATCGACCTTGTCGATGGGGTCTGGAAGATCCCTGCCGGTAAAATGAAAGCGCGCCGAGCGCATGCCGTCCCGCTTTCCAAGCAGGTTAGAGGCTATCTCACTGATCTGGCCGAGATGCTCGGCCGCGAAGGATATGTTTTCCCATCTGCGCGCAGCTCCAAGCGTCCCATGAGTGAAAACACGCTCAATGCCGCATTCCGTCGCATGGGATACTCGAAGGAAGAAGTCACCGCGCATGGACTCCGGGCGACAGCATCGACATTCCTGAACGAATCGGGACTTTGGAATCCCGATGCAATCGAGCGAGCCCTGGCACATGGCGACAGCAATGTTGTGCGTGGCATCTACCATCGCGGCAAACATTGGGACGAGCGTGTGCGGATGGCTCAATGGTGGAGCGACTACCTCGATGAGCTCCGGACAGGAGGAAAGGTCATCATGGGAAAGTTTGCGAAGGGTTGATCGGGAGAACGAATTTCTTCTCAGCCAATGCAGGATTGGAGGCTCAGGATCAGCCCCGCCAGGGACACTGACGCCAGCAAGGCGAACTCAATTCTGATGCCCCAGATTCGAAGCCAATTCCGCATCGTGCCGAGCCTCAGTTCGTAGAGCTTTGGCAGCTAAGCTGATCGAAGCGCTCAGCAACAGTTTTCCACGTTGCTATGCCTGCCTCGTCCCCTTCGTTGGATAGCCGCTGGATTTGCTGCGCGATATACGCGGTTCCCTCTTCGCCATGGTTCTTTTCAACCCAGAGCGCGACGGCCCACAATTCCTGATCGCGATTCAGCACCATGGTTCACGTCTCCCGGTCCAGGTTCGCGCCAGCCCTTCGCTGACCAGCTGATCGCCAAGCGAGCGGCCGCCGCGCGTTACAACCCGCAATTTACGACCGTACTGATCCTCATCTCTGCTCCCGATGGTCCTCAGTTCGAAGGGTCCGCCATTGAGCAATTCGACAAGGCGATGCGTCGCGCGCATGCCGAGTTGGTATTCATAGTCGCAACGAGGCTCGCTGATCTCGGGAGTGTCGATGTCGGCAATGCGGATCTTTACGCCATCAAGCCAGAAAGTATCTCCATCCACGACGCATGTGCGCCGGATGGATCCGCAGATGTCGAATTGTGGGGAGCTCGCTTGCTGGAATAATGCCTGAGGCTGCTGATCGTCGTTAGCAAGGCTGGCATCATGGACTGGCCAGTTGAGTGCCAGCATCCCTCCAGCAAATACGATCGCGAATGCTCCCAAACCCAACGCGATCTCCTTTCTCAGCTTCCGGCGCTTCTGTGCCTTCAACGCCTTGCGAAAGTCGAACGGCTCACCGGGGGTCTCATTCACTAGCGTTGTCCGTCTTCATTCCGGCACATGATTTCAGACAATAGCCGGAAATCAGGCAGTTTCGTCAATTGTACGTACCAATTGCTTGCCAACGTCCCAACACAGACCGGACATATTGCGGCGTTTCACCATTGTTGGGAATGCCGCGTGATCGGGAGACGGCACCTGGGCCCGCATTGTAAGCAGCCAAGGCCAGGTGGACCGCGTCGAACCGGTCCAACATATCGCGAAGATACCGGGCGCCACCGTCGATCGATGCAAGAGGGTCATGACGGTTCCGGACGCCCAGTTCTCGCGCCGTGGCCGGCATAAGCTGAGCAAGCCCGGCAGCACCCGCTGGACTCACAGCCATCGGATTGAAGCGGGACTCAGCCCAGATAAGAGCACGAAGCAGGTTGGTCGGAAGCCCGTAACGGCGCTCAGCCTCGGCTATTGCCGCCATATACAGGCCTTCCCGGTAGGACACGTCTGCTGGCTCGGCCTGGTAGATTGCAGGAAGATATTGCCTTGCCGGCTGCTGGTCCGTCTTCGGCGGAACGATCGCGTGCTCGAACAAGGTGAAATCCTGGGCGCGGACTTGCTGTGAGGAGGTCGCGATCATCCCCAGACAGGCGACCGCTATCGCGGTCAGACGATTGAGGCAGGTCATCTCGATTTGTGCTCCATTGATTCGAATCGCAAGAGAACATAAATAGAACATATGCCTGTAGGAAATCGGGAACTGGATTTTGGAGCTCCCGGCCAAGCAAAAAGCGACAACGGAGAGTGCGCTGACCGGGATTCGCGCAGGCTGATCGCGCGGAAGCGCCGAGAGTGCCGGCTTCTGCGAGCGGCGTGCCGCGATACGCGCGAACCCGGCCGAAATTCGCGCGAATCATCGAAGGAAGCTGATTCGTTCCTTCCTCTATGTTCTCTAATTGTTCTTTTCGTTTTCCTACAGGCTTCCTTCGCGGTTAGCCGGTGAGTTGACCACCTCTAGAGATAAGGATTCGTCGATGACCGACATGGCGCTCTTTGCCGAACAACAGGTTCGCGCCGACCTCGCCCGGCTGCTTTTGGCAGCCGTCGAAGCCAGCGGCCGTGCCCGCTGCGACATCGCGCGCGACGCGCAGATCCATAAGGATGCCTTGCGCCGTGTCCTTGCCGGCGAGCGCTCGGCCAGCCTCGGCGAAGCCTTGCGCATTCTTGCTGCGAGCGGCGTCGCGCCGCACGCACACCTGCTCCTGTTCCTCGTCAGCAGCGGCGATCACGCGATCGCCTGGCTGCAATCGGACCTCGCGCAGTTCTTCGAGGACTTTTCCGGCGAACTGCCTTCAGCGCTCGAGCGTGTCTTGGGCAACCAGGTTCATGACGTGAAGCCGCGTTGGGCCAAGGGCACTGCGCACCGTGTCGCCCGCCTGCTTTCCGATCACATCGATGAGCTCGAACGCAAGGATGCGCTGCTTGGCGATGTCTTCGCCGGTGCCGAAGGAGGCCATCGTGGGTGAAGAGATCGACAAGGGAGCGACAGAGCCTCGCCGGGTGACCCGGCTTATTCGCTTGCCCGAGGTTCAGCACCGTGTCGGGCTTGGCCGTTCGACGATTTATCGCTGGATGGCCGAGGGCAAGTTTCCGAAGCCGGTGCAATTGGGCGGATACTCCGTGGCATGGGCGGAAGACGATGTGCAGGCTTGGATTGCTGACCGCATTGGTCATTCTTGATCGCGAATCTTGTTAAATCCGCATGCTGAGCGGCATGATCCGCTACGATCAACCAGATTGGTCCCATATCCCTGGCCACAAGAACGGCCGGACGAAAGTGCTGAGGTCCTCGTCTGAAATCCGATCCAATTGGCCCTGAACATACCGAGCGAGAGACATCTCATCGATCCACGCTGCACCGATATAGTGCGGTTCGATATTCCCGTAGACCAGGACTTCGGCATCATTCCGAGCAGGGGTCCAGCCGCAGTCTGTTCCGTCCTCGGCGATAAATAGCCAATTAAAGGTCTTGGGACCGGCCTGAGCACCGCGCGCGGAAGTCATCTCTTTCGAAGCAGCGTTGCGGTAACAAAACCTGCAATGCTTTTCCCAGAGAATGGCGGGATCCAGCAGCAATACGACCCATTCGCTTGAAGGATCTTCAAGACGCTTGGCCTCGAACATCGAATAATTTACGTGCGAAATCGATAATGATATCGTGTCTGGCTTGCCGTCGAGTCTGAAACGATCCGACGGGCGATATGGATGCCGAGCGTCGTCCAAAGCCTGTCGAGGGACCAAGCCATGCTCGACAATGCTTTCCAGGTTCCGCATTTGTGTGAAATGAAAAAGAGCAGGTATGCTTCTTCGAGCAGCCTCCAGCTTTATGCGCTCTCTATAATGTTCCACGTCACAGGCCTGCTCAATCCAATCAGATTGAGCGCATGGAGGCATTCTACACTATCTTCAATCACTGACCTGGTGGGTGGCCCGCATAAGCAAGGTGACGGGGCAACCAGACCCTGCAGATGCGAAGCCAAAAAAGCTACCCCGTTGATTTCAAGGTTGCTTGAGCCGCCTTGCTGAATCTCAAGGGCTGATCCGCGAGGCCCACGAATGCGCCCGCACGGAACTCTCTCGTTTTAATCGAACGCTGATTATAGAGTGAGCGGCGCCTGTTCAGCATTTGGCAATTCCTCTAAGGGGATGGCGTTTCTTCGCCGCACTTTACGCTGTGATAATTTTGGGAAATGAGATGCGGCGCACGATTCCGATTTTTGTGTTCATGGTTGCCTGGAGCGCGCCAGCCTTGGCTCAGCCCGAGCAGCCTCCCGCGGCAGCTTCTGGTCGTCCCACGACCGATGAGGGATGGTCGGTGACAATCGGCGCGGCGCCTGTCGTGAGCCCCGCGTGGCAAGGATCGAAAGACTACGTTTTGTCCGTCTTTCCTGATCTGCGGGTAAATTATGGAGATACGGTTTTCGCGTCGATTCCCGACGGAATTGGCTGGAACGCGGTCAATTCAGGCGGATGGAAGGCGGTCCGATTGCCAAACTTCGGTTTGGCCGGGACGAGGACGGCAGCGGTTCACCGTTCGCAGTCACCGGCGGCAGCGATGCGCTGGTTGGTCTCGGAGATATCGGCGCGACCGCCGAAATTGGCGGTTTTGTGGAAAAGCGGTTCGGCCAACGCCAGCAATGGCGGGGACGTATAGAGGCCCGGCGCGGATTTGGCGGACATGAGGGCACAGTGGGCGATGTGTCGCTGTCCTACCAGTTGCGCAGCGGCCGGACGATTGTGAACATCGGGCCTCGCGCTACCGTGGCGAGCAGTGGTTTCACCCGGACGTATTTCGGTATCGATAGCGAGCAATCGGTGCGATCCGGACTCGCGGTTTACAGGCCGAATGGCGGTCGGTCTCGTATGGTGTCGGTGGATCGCTCGTTCGGCCGCTGATCGTCGGAGCGCTATTACTGCCTTCTCGAGTTTCGAGCGCCTGGGCGGAGTGGCGAAGAATTCTCCGCTCGTTATCGAGCGAGGGCGGGCCACGCAGTTTACGCTGGGGGTCGGCTACGGCTACCGGTTCTGAGCGTCCGGAGATCCCAGCCATGTCCCGGGCTGAGCGCGCTTTAGTCCGGTAATGAGCCCCGCAATGACCAGCAAGCCCGAGGCGCCGGTAGCAACGGCGACGATACCGGCTTGTTGTCCGCCCGCGGCGTAGATTTAGCCAGAGCCCACAGGAATACCAGCGCATATGGCGGGTTCCCGCGTCCGCGTGCGACCGCGAGGGCCGCGATAATGCCGCCGATGATCACGATTTCGGGGCTAATCGCAGCCGCAGCATCACCGCCCTCGATTTCGTGATAGCGCAGCGATGCCGCGATGTTCACGATCGTTGCGGCCGTGAGCCAGGCTGCGAGAGCGCTGAGGGGTAGCACCACAAGCCAGCGCTGTATCCGCGTAAATGCGATTTCCCACCCGGCGAACACCCGGTACGCCCAAAGCAGACAGGCCAGCGTGAAAATAATGATCGCTGCCGATATCGCTGAAAGGCCAAAGGACTGCGTGTACAAGGCCCATACGGCGTTACCCATGAAGGCCCCCGCCGCCGGCCAACGCAGTCGTGCGAGCAACGGGTCATCGCGTTTTCGCGGCAGAACCTGGTAAATCGCAAACGCGAACGAGCCGGTGAAGAGCGGACCCCAGATCGAAAACGCCCACCCGGCGGGAGTGATCAGGGTCCGCACGTCATCCGACTGCGTACCGATCCGCTCGCCGATACCAAGGCTCGGAAGGACCGGAACGAGGACCTGCAGGACAGCGGCCGCGATCACGAGCCAGCGGACTGCAAGGGAATGTCTGTCGGTTTCGTAAGGGGTGGTCGCCATCATATGCTAACCAACACGAAAGCCATTGGTTTCT
>CAVUCI010000013.1:0-93447 GCA_963740025.1 uncultured Alphaproteobacteria bacterium | reverse complement strand
CAAGCGAAGCCGTCGAACTGCGTTCCGCGCGACGAGATCCAACCCATAAGGCCCTCGCTCGGCGGTTCGGACGTTTGTCGGCTTCCCTCGCTTGGTGGCATTGAACCAGACTGTTGAGATACCGGTCTCGGCCCGACGCATATCGGTGCGAGCCAGAGTGCGATCAAGCCGCCGGGACGTCGTGGAGACCCATTCCTTCATCGGGTTTGGACTAACGACAATCTGGGGACTGTTTGCCGACACCGATACGGGAAGGCAAAGACACGCGGCTGCTGCCGCAAATAAAAAAGCTCTCATGGTTAGCGTTCCTTCTCTGGATCTTATGACCAGCGAACCGAACGCGACCCTTTTATAGGACCGTTGATCAGTTTGATCGAATTCAGGCACTTGGCCCAGCTCCGAAAATAACGAGCACTCCCATTAAGCCAATTGATGAATTGGTGATAATTTCCTGATGAACTGCTTATGATCAACGGCCAATCATTGTAATTCAGCGGTATATGGTACTTCGTGAGCCGCCAGCACGCGCAGAGCGATCCTCCGATCACTGGGAAATCTGGTTCTGCCGGTCGTCAAGTGGCATCTGCGCCTTGAATATAAGGAGACTGCCGATTGCATTTCTCCCGAGGGTGAGCTGCGTAAACGGCTTTCGTTTCAACCCGTAAGCAACCTTTGGTCAGGGCGTCGCAGCCCCCCCCCTGAAAGCAGACAATCACCGGCTCGCCCGATCTTATTCCGCAGCCAGCGGCAACCTTGCGCCGCCAATGTCGGCGACTTCAGCCGCAAGCGCCCGCACCAGTCCCGCCAAGGTGCGCGAAACGCCGCCGAATCGGCCGCTTGGCTCTTCCAGTCGGGCGTCGAGATAGCTCGCCCGGCAGACTTCTATCTGCATCGCGTGAATATCGCGCGCAGGGGCCGCGTGACGATCGAGCACGTATCCGCCCGCATAGGGTCGGTTGTGGACTGCGATCCGCCCCTGCCTTTCGAACCAGTCGAATGCGCTCGCAATCAGGCGGTGACCGCAGCTCGCGCCGAAGCGGTCGCCGATCACGAATTCGCCCGGCTGCTCGCCCGCGTGACGGGCACGGAGCGGCGGCATCGAGTGGAGGTCGATCAAGAGCACAGCGCCCCAACGGTCCCGCAGGTCCTCCAGCGCCGCGGCGAGCACCGCATGATACGGGCGATGGACACCTTCGATGCGCGCTTCGAGATCCTCGCGCGTCATCCTCGATTTCCAGATTTCGCCCATCACCGGCAATCGGCGCGGCACGAGCCCAAGCCCGCCGCGCGCGCGACGATTGGCAGCCGAATGGCGGGTCGCGGACGGGGCACCACCAATCACCATCGACCAGTCCATGTCGTCGATCGCGCGGTTGAGGTCGAGCATCGCACGCGGCGCGTGGGCGACCAGCAACGCCGCGCCGGTGGCGCTCGCAATTGCATCGGCCATCCTATCGACGTGGCGATCCTCGAGTCTCAGGGCGGCATAGGCGGGATCGCGTATCCGCTCGGTCAGCGCGGGCGAGTAGGCGCGGCCCCCGTGCGGTGCGGCAATCAGGACGGGGATCGGGGCTCCGGGCGGTCGGCGCAGGGTGTACGCGGGCGCTCCGGTTCCGGGAATCTTCCCCCCGCCCTCGCCCTCCACGCGTGCGTTCTCGCCAATCATGCCTTTAGAAGTAACCACGCAAACGCCTGTGTCAAAGCAGGTCACCGCCGCCGTCGCGAAAGATTTCTTAAGCGGATTGCGCTACTGAAAGCTCTATGAACGACCGACCCCCGATCCGCATCCTGCTTGCCGAAGATGAGGAAGCGATGCGCACCTATCTCGCGCGCGCGCTTGAAAACGCGGGCTACTCCGTGGTCGCAGTGGATCGCGGCACAGAGGCCGTGCCTCACCTCGAATCGGCGCATTTCGATCTGCTGCTGTCGGATATCGTCATGCCCGAGATGGACGGGATCGAACTCGCCCAGCGCTGCAATGAGGTTTCGCCTGCGACAAAGGTCATGTTCATCACAGGATTTGCCGCCGTTACCCTTAAGGCCAGCCGCGAGCAGCCGCGTGCGAAAGTTCTTTCGAAACCGTTTCATCTCAAGGACCTGGTGATGGAGGTCGACCGGATGTTCCACGCCGAGGCCGCAGCGCGCATCTGACCCCTTGCCCTTCTGCAGGACGGTCGCTAGATGGCCGTCCGCTCGATGGTGTGGGCGCATAGCTCAGTGGTAGAGCACTATGTTGACATCGTAGGGGTCCCAAGTTCAATCCTTGGTGCGCCCACCATCGAAGAGATACGAAAAGGCGTCGCGCAAGCGGCGCCTTTTGCGTTCGGGGGCTGCCCTTGCACCCCCGCCCTGCCCTGCTAAAGCGCGGCCAACCTCATTTTCAGACAGCAGCAGGAACCCCATGGCGAAGATCAAGGTAGTGAACCCGGTCGTCGAGATCGACGGCGACGAGATGACCCGCATCATCTGGCAATGGATCCGCGAGCGGCTGATCCTGCCCTACCTCGATATCGATCTGCAGTATTATGACCTCTCGGTCGAGAAGCGCGATGAGACCGACGACCAGATCACCGTCGACGCGGCCAACGCGATCAAGGCCTGCGGCGTCGGGGTGAAGTGCGCGACGATTACTCCGGACGAAGCCCGCGTCGAGGAATTCGGCCTCAAGAAAATGTGGAAGAGCCCCAATGGCACGATCCGCAACATTCTGGGCGGCGTGGTCTTCCGCGAACCAATCGTGATTTCGAACGTGCCGCGTCTGGTTCCCGGCTGGACCGACCCGATCGTGGTCGGCCGCCACGCCTTCGGCGACCAGTACCGCGCCACCGACACCCTGATCCCGGGTCCCGGTACGCTTCGCCTGGTCTTCGACGGCGAGGACGGCGAAACGATCGACCTTGAGGTGTTCAAGTTCCCCAGCGCGGGCGTCGCAATGGCGATGTACAACCTTGACGACAGCATCCGCGATTTCGCGCGCGCTTCGTTCAACTACGGCCTCAACCTTGGCTGGCCGGTTTACCTCAGCACGAAGAACACGATCATGAAGGCCTATGACGGGCGCTTCAAGGACCTGTTCCAGGAGGTGTTCGACAACGAGGGCTTTGCCGCGAAGTTCAAGGAAAAGGGAATCGTCTACGAACACCGCCTGATCGACGACATGGTCGCCTCGGCGCTCAAGTGGTCGGGCAAGTTCGTCTGGGCGTGCAAGAACTACGACGGCGACGTGCAGTCCGATACCGTGGCGCAGGGCTTCGGCTCGCTTGGGCTGATGACCTCGGTCCTGATGGCACCCGACGGCAAGACCGTCGAAGCCGAGGCCGCGCACGGCACTGTCACCCGCCACTACCGCCAGCACCAGCAGGGCAAGGCGACCAGCACCAACCCGATTGCCAGCATCTTCGCCTGGACCCAAGGTCTCAGCTACCGCGGCAAGTTCGACAACACGCCCGACGTGGTAAAGTTCGCCGAGACGCTTGAGCGGGTCTGCATCGAGACCGTGGAAAGCGGCAAGATGACCAAGGACCTTGCGCTGCTCATTGGCCCCGACCAGGCGTGGATGACCACCGAACAGTTCTTCGAGGCGATCGTCGAAAACCTCGAGAAGGAAATGGCCAGCTGGAGCTGAAACCATCAGCTCCCCCGGTCATTATCCTGACTGACTGAACCAGGACCGGGTCGGCGTCGCGCTGCACCCGGTCCTTTCGTATCCGCTGCCCTGCAAGGAAAACCATGGCCAAATCCGCCACGCCCCCGAAACGCCCTGCCAAACGTCAAAAAAGTGAGAAGATCGGCCAGCGCCGCCTCGAGGTGCGCAACGCGCGGGTGAAGGACATCCCCGGCATCGCGAACCTCGTGCGCCGGGTTTACAACGATATGCCCGCCTATACCCACGGTGAGATCCGCGGGCAGATCAACAACTTTCGCGAAGGGTGCTTCGTCGCTCTGCTCGACGAACAGGTGATCGGATACTGCGCGACAATGCAGGTGGCCGAAGCGCTGGCGTTCCAGGATCACGACTGGGATGAGATCACCGGCAATGGCTTCGGCAGTCGCCATGATCCGACCGGCGACTGGCTGTACGGCTACGAGATGTGCGTCGATCCCAAGGTGCGCGGCGTGCGTATTGGCCGCCGCCTATACGAGGAACGTCGCGCGCTGGCCGAAGAGCGCGACCTCAAAGGCATCGTCTTCGCCGGGCGGATGCCGAACTACCGGCGCAACAAGCGCAAGGTCGACGGGCCTGCCGACTACCTCGAGCAAGTCGTGGCCGGGAGGCTGCACGATCCCGTCCTGCGCTTTCAACTGGCTAATGGTTTCGAGCCTGAGCGGGTGATCGAGGACTACCTGCCCGAAGACAAGGCGTCCGAAGCAAATGCCGTCATGATGGTCTGGCGCAACCCTTACGTCGAGAGCGACCAGCCCGCGAAGAAGCGCCTGCCGCGCGGTGTCGAGAGCGTTCGCGTCGCGACCTGCCAGCTGCAGGCACGCGCCGTCGCCGATTATGACGAGTTCCTGCGCACTGTCCGCTATTTCGTCGACGTCGCGAGCGACTATGAGAGCGATTTCATCCTCTTTCCCGAGCTCTTCACGCTGATGCTGTTGAGCTTCGAGGAGAAAGAGCTCTCCCCCGTCGAGGCGATCGAACGCCTTTCGGAATACACCCCGCGATTGAAGGCCGACATCTCCGACATGGCGATGCGGTTCAACATCAACATCATCGCCGGCAGCCACCCGACGCGGATGGACGATGGCGACATCCACAATGTCGCTTACGTTTGCCTGCGTGACGGATCGGTGCACGAGCAGGAAAAAATGCATCCCACACCCAACGAGCGGTACTGGTGGAACATCAAGGGCGGCGACAAGATCGACGTAATCCAGACCGACGTTGGCCCGATCGGCGTGCAGATCTGCTATGACAGCGAGTTTCCCGAGCTTTCCCGCCGCCTCGCCGACGAGGGCGCGCGAATCATTTTCGTGCCGTTCTGCACCGACAATAGACAGGGCTACCTGCGGGTGCGGTATTGCTGCCAGGCGCGCGCGATCGAGAACCAATGCTTCGTCGTCATGTCGGGCAACGTCGGCAATCTGCCCAACGTGGGCAACATGGACGTCCAGTATGCGCAAAGCTGCATCCTCACCCCGTGCGATTTCCCCTTCGCACGCGACGGGATCGCGGCCGAGGCGACCGAGAATGTCGAGACGCTGACGATCAGCGACATCAACCTCGCCGACCTCAGCTGGGCTCGCGCTGAGGGAACCGTCCGCAACCTCGCCGACCGCCGGTTCGACCTTTACCGGATCGAGTGGGACGAGGATGGCAAGCACCCCGGAAAGCCGCGTCCGCGCAGCCAGCCGCTCGGCGGCCCGCACGGTCCAGGTGGGGGCTAGGAGCGTCGCGCCTCTGGCGAACGCACATGCTCCTGCCTCACTCCGTGGCCGATGAAGTGACCAGGGATGCGGCGAAGAAGGGGAAAGCGGTCGAGCAGGCGCAAGGGAAGCGGAGGTTCTAGCGGGACATCGGCGCGACCTTCGATCAGCGGCTGGAGCACGCGCTCGTGCGCCGCGCGCTGGAAGCTTTGAATGACCTTCGTCGGCCACATCCGCCGGGCCTGCACCTTCGGAAGGAGATCGTCGAGGTCCCGCCCCGCGGCGAGCGGCGCGGCAAGGATGTTGGCGGTCGCCACCGCGTCCTGGATTGCGAGGTTGATGCCGATTCCGCCGACCGGGCTCATCGCATGCGCGGCGTCGCCGATCGCGAGCAGCCCGGGTCGGCTCCATTCGGTCAGCCGGTCGAGCGAAACCGAGAGTAGCCGCACCGCATCCCAATCGGGTAGCGCCTCGTCGATATTGGTCACCTCGGGCAAGGCTGTGAGGATGTCGGAGCGGAAAGCCTCGATTCCGCGCGCCTTGACCTGGTCCGCCCCGCCCTTCGCAATGACCGCGGCACACTGCCAATAGCTGCCCCGATCGATCAGCACGAACAAGCGGTAGCTGCGAATGACACCGCGCAGCGCGGTGCCCTTCATCTCCTTGGGAATCGCAAACCAGAACACATCGATCGGCACGCCAAGCGATTCAATCGGCAACGCCCGCCGCGCTATGGAATCGCGCCCATCGCAGCACAGCACCAGACGCCGCGCCCGCAATTCTTCCCCGTCCGCGAGACGGACACCGACCGTTCGGTCAGACTCCTCGATGAAACCGGCCGCCTCGGCCTCCATCCGCAGCACGAACGATGGAAAGGCCGCCGCCGCATCGCGCAGGAAATCGAGGAAGTCCCACTGCGGCATCATCGCGATAAATGGCGCGGGCATAGCGAGGTGGGAGAGGTCGCCGACTGTGAGCTGCCGATCATTGTACCAGATCTCGGCGTGGTCGATCCGGTTGTGCGGCCGCTGCAGGAAATCCTCGAGCAGGCCGAGCTCGGCCAGGATCTCCATAGTCGAGGGGTGGACGGTGTCGCCGCGGAAATCGCGGAAGAAGTCCGCGTGTTTCTCCAGCACCAGCACGGATACGCCGGCACGCGCCAACAGATAGCCGGCCATCATCCCCGCCGGTCCCCCGCCGACGATCAAGACATCGGGTTCCATGCGCGTGAGGTTATCCTATCGTGCGTGCGGAGAACATTTGATTTTCCTACGCGGGCACTATCCGGCTAGCGTGGGGACATGCGAATTCGTCCGACCATCCCGACCTTCGGCTGTGAATCAAAGGATTACCTACCGAGTACCTCGACTGGCCAAGGGGCTGATCGATGACCGAGAGCCTCACCCAATCGGCAATGTTGTCCGATGCGCTGGTGATCCTTGGCGCTGCCGGGATCGTGATCCCCGTTTTCCATCGCTTTCGCATCACGCCGGTCATCGGGTTCATCCTGATCGGCCTGCTGGTCGGGCCGTTCGGGCTCGGCCGAACTCGTGCCGCAGGCACCATGGCTCTACCATGTCACGATTACCGAGCCCGAGGCGCTCGAGCCGTTCGCCGAATTCGGGATCGTGCTTCTGCTGTTCACCATCGGGCTCGAACTGTCGTTCAATCGCCTGTGGTCGATGCGGCGCCTGGTGTTTGGGCTGGGCGCGCTTGAGTTGCTGATCATTGGCGCACTGCTTGCCCTGGTGCTTTCGCAGACCGGCCTCGATACGACTGCAGCCGCTGCACTCGGTTTCGCGCTCGCATTGTCATCGACCGCGATCGTACTGCCGATCTCGGGCACATCGAGTCCGGTCGGCCGCGCTGCACTGTCGATGCTTCTGTTCGAGGACATTGCGATCGTGCCGATGATATTCATCCTCGGCGCGCTGGCGCCCTATGCTCAAAGCGGAGGGTGGGAGGGCCTTGTCGGAACGCTCTGGCAAGGCTTTCTGGTAGTTGCCGCGCTGCTCGTCGTCGGCCGACTGCTGCTGCCGCGCCTGTTCGCTCAGGCCGCACGCACCAAGAGCCCCGAATTGTTCCTTGCGGCCAGCCTGCTCGTGGTCATGGGGGCAAGTCTCGCCACCGCCGCGACCGGACTTTCGCCGATTGTCGGCGCACTGATCGCGGGCCTGCTCATCGCTGAGACCGAATATCATGGCGAGGTCGAGGGAATCATCGAACCATTCAAGGGCCTAGCGCTCGGGATATTCCTGATCACGGTGGGGATGAGCATCGATCTGGTGAAGGTATGGGCCCAGATCGGCTCGATAACGCTCGCGGTTGTGGGCGTCCTGCTGCTCAAGGCATTTGTCACCAGTGTGCTCTTGCGATTGATGGGAGCCCGGCGGAGCACCGCAACCGAAACCGGCTTGTTGATGGCCTCTCCCAGCGAAACCACACTGATCGTGCTGACTGCGGCAAGTGCGGCGCTGCTGATCGAGCGCGAAACCGCGCAATTCTGGCAGATCGTCACTGCAATCGGCCTCACCGTCACTCCGCTGCTCGCGCGGCTCGGCCGGGTCGTTGCGCGGCGGGTAGAGCCCGTTCCGGAGATCGACGAAACCAGCAGGGGCGATCCAAGGGTGATCGTCATCGGCATCGGCCGGGTCGGACGGCTCGTGGCGGACATGCTGACCGTGCACGGCAAGGACTACATCGCCATAGATAGCGATGCGGACCTTATCGAATATGCACGGCGCAAAGGGTACAAGGCGACTTTCGGCGACGCTGCTCGAGGCAACGCGCTCGATCGGCTGGGCATCGAAACCGCGCCTGCGGTGATCCTCACCATGGACGAACCGATCCTGGCCCAGCGGCTGACGGCGAAATTGCGCGGCGAACATCCGAATTTGCCGATCATCGTGCGTGCCAGGGACCTGAACCACGCAACCAGGCTGTACCGCGCCGGCGCCAGCCACGCGGTACCCGAAACGCTCGAAAGCTCGCTTCAATTGAGCGAGGCTGTGCTCGTCGACCTTGGAGTGGCGATGGGGCCGGTGATCGCCTCGATCCACGAAAAACGCGACGAATTCCGCATGCTTCTGCGGGACGAGGCCGCGCTCGATCATACGCCGAAACTGCGCACTGGAGTCCACGAAAGCGCAGAGGAACTCGGATAGATCGCGCTGTTCGCTCGTTGGTCAGGGGAAGGAGACGATCATGAGCGATATCAAGCAACGCCCCGACGCCACGCCCAAGGAACAGTCGGGCGAGGACAACGGACCGATCAAGGGCCCCCAGCGGACCGGTGACGTCACGCAGGTGAAGGATACACAGCGCGGAAGCGGACCTGCCACGCGAAATGCGAGCGGCAACAGGGGCTAATTTCCCGGACTGACGATCAGGCGGTAGCGGCCTCGCTGGCAAGCGAGGCCCGCACCGCCTCAATCGCGTCGGCAGCCTTGTTGCCGTCTGGCCCACCGCCCTGCGCCATGTCGGCGCGGCCTCCGCCGCCCTTGCCGCCAAGCGCCTCGACACCCGCGCGCACGAGATCGACCGCGCTTACGATGCCGGTAAGATCGTCGGTAACCGCCGTGGCTATCGCGGCCTTGCCGTCGTTGACTGCGACGATCGCCGCAACGCCAGAGCCCAGCCGCTGCTTCGCTTCGTCGAGCAGGCCGCGCAGGGCCTTTGCCTCGAGCCCTTCGATGATTTGGCCCGAGAACTTGATCCCGCCGATCTCTTCCTCGGCGTCGGACGACTTGCCCGAGCGGCCTCCCCCTAGCGCCAATGATTTTTTCGCATCGGCCAGTTCGCGTTCGAGCCGCTTGCGTTCCTCGAGCAGCGTCGCAATGCGGCCCGGCACTTCTTCGGGCGTCGCGCGAATAGCAGCTGCTGCGTCCTTCAAGGCATCCTCGCGGTGAACGAGCCACTGGCGCGCGGCCTCTCCGGTCAGTGCCTCGATGCGGCGCACGCCGGAGCTTACCGCGCTTTCGGACACGATGCGGAACAATCCGATGTCGCCGGTCGCGCGCACGTGAGTGCCGCCGCAGAGTTCGACCGAGTAGTTGCGCTCCCCGTCACGCTTGCGGCCCATGCTGAGAACGCGAACCTCGTCGCCGTATTTCTCGCCGAATAACGCCATCGCTCCCGCGGCGATCGCATCGTCGGGGCTCATCAGCCGCGTGGTCACCGATCTCGTTCGCCCGAATTTCCGCATTTACCTCGGCCTCGATCGCGGCGACATCTTCGGCGCTAAGCGGCTTGGGATGAGAGAAATCGAAGCGGAAGCGGTCCTCGGCGACAAGCGAACCCTTCTGCGTGACGTGATCGCCGAGCCTATGGCGCAGCGCAGCATGAACGAGGTGCGTCGCCGAGTGGTTGGCCCGAATCCGGTCGCGACGGTCGGCATCGATCCACATGTGCACCACATCGCCGATCCTGATCGAGCCGGCCTCGATCATGCCATGGTGGGCATGCAGGCGCCCGAGCGGCTTCGAGGTATCGGAGACGGTGATCTTGAGGCCTTCGGGCGTTGTGATCGTGCCGGCATCGCCTGTCTGGCCCCCGCTTTCGCCATAGAACGGGGTTTGATTGGTGAGGACGACGACCTCGTCGCCCGCCGCCGCTTCGCCGACTTCCGAGCCATTCTTCACCAGGGCGACGACCCGGCCTTCGCCTTCGGTCGAACTGTAACCGGTGAACTCGGTCGCGCCCTCACGTTCAACGATGTCGAACCACACGTCTCCGTCCGCCGCCTGTCCGCTGCCCTTCCACGCAGCGCGCGCGGCGGCCTTCTGCCGTGCCATTGCGTTGTCGAAGCCGGCGCGGTCGACCGCGATCCCGCGGCTGCGTAGCGCGTCTTCGGTCAGGTCGTAGGGAAAGCCGTAGGTGTCATAGAGCTTGAATGCCGTTTCGCCGTCGAGCTCGCCGCCTTCGGCCATATCCCCGGTCGCCTCGTCGAGCAGCTTGAGGCCATTCGCCAGCGTGCGGCGGAATTTGGTTTCCTCGCGCTCCAGCGTCTCCTCGATCAGCGGCTGCGCGCGGCCGAGTTCTGGATAAGCTTGCCCCATCTCCGCAACGAGCGTCGGGACCAGGCGGTGCATCAGCGGCTCTTTCGCACCGATCAGATGCGCGTGCCGCATCGCACGGCGCATGATCCGGCGCAGGACGTATCCGCGCCCCTCGTTCGACGGCAATACACCATCTGCGAGGAGGAAACTCGTCGAGCGCAGGTGATCGGCGATCACGCGATGGCTTGCCTTGGCACCGCCGTCGGCCGGCACGCCAGTCAGGCTCTCACTGGCCGCGATCAGCTCCCTGAAGGTATCGATTTCGTAGTTGTCGGACACACCCTGCATGACCGCGGCGATGCGTTCGAGGCCCATGCCGGTATCGATGCTCGGCTTGGGCAAGTCGGCGACAATCTCGTCGGCCGCCTGCTCGTACTGCATGAACACGAGGTTCCAGATTTCGACGAAACGGTCGCCGTCCTCATCGGGGCTTCCAGGCGGACCACCGAAGATGTGGTCGCCGTGATCGTAGAAGATTTCCGAGCACGGGCCGCACGGTCCGTCCGATCCCATCGCCCAGAAATTGTCCTTCGTCGAAATGCGGATGATCCGCGCCTCTCGCAAACCACTGATCTTGCGCCAGAGCTCGAACGCCTCGTCGTCCGTGTGATAGACCGTCGCCGTAAGCCGCTCAGGGTTGAGGCCCCACTCCTTCGTCAGCAGCGTCCACGCATGGGTGATCGCCTGCTCCTTGAAATAATCGCCGAAACTGAAATTTCCGAGCATCTCGAAAAACGTGTGGTGCCGCGCAGTGTAGCCAACGTTGTCGAGATCGTTGTGCTTGCCGCCGGCGCGAACGCACTTCTGGCTGCTCGTGGCGGTCGGGCTCGGCGGGGTTTCGAGCCCGGTGAAAACGTTCTTGAACGGCACCATGCCCGCGTTGACGAACATCAGCGTCGGATCGTTATACGGCACCAGCGGCGCACTGGGCACAACGCGGTGGCCCGCAGACGCGAAATAATCGAGGAAGCTGCGGCGGATGTCGTTGGTCGAGTTCATGGCTCACCGCAGGTAATTGCTGCACGCGCGAGCGACAAGCGAATTACGGTCGAATGATGGCAGCGATCCGGGTCAACCGACGCGAGCGGCCACGATCCACGCCGCCGCCGGAAGCGCGACGATCGAGCCATCGCGATGACCGAGAAGGAATGTCTCCAGCCGGTCGGCGAACGTTGACCGCTCTGCAGGCTCAAGTTCGGCCGCGGCGGCCGCAGCCGGACCGATGGTCAGGAAGTAACTTAGCGCGTCGCCCACCGGGTCACCCCCAGCCCCTGCGACATAGGCATAGTCCACCGGCGTGAAGGACACGTCGCGCCACTTCGCAGCGCTGAGAATACCCTCCACGTGCGCCGGATCGGAAAATGCGAATGGCCCGGGGCCCCCGGGCTCCGGCGGGGCAAGCGTGCCGGCAGGCAAGAGGTCCCCAATGCGACTCGCCCAGGGATTGTCTCGACGGTCGCGAAAGCAGGAGAAGACGAGACGTGCTTCGGCGGCTGCCTGGGTGCGCAGGTTGGCGAAGGCGGACACCGGATCGGAGAAGAACATCACCCCGTGGCGCGAGATGACGAGGTCCGGCGCGAAATCGGGCGTCGACCATGCCGCTGCGTCGGCAAGGTCGAAGTGTGCATTGCTCAGGCGATCGCCACGTTGGCGGGCGACCTCGATGAGCGATTCGCTTACATCGATCCCGAGGATCTGGGCGTGGGCATGTTCGCGCGCGAGTGCGAGCGAGAGCTCGCCCGCCCCGCAACCGACATCCAGCACACGCTTCACCGGCCCTCGTCTCGCGGCATCGAGCAGTCGCTGGGTGACCTCGGCGAAGCTGCGGTCCGTCCGCCGCCATTCCTGCGCCCACTTCTGACCGGTTCGACCTTCCCAGTCACGGCGATCAGTCATCGGATCCTCCGAAAATCGTTCGACGTCCGGTATCACGCGAAGGTGCGGCGCAGAAACGGAAAAGCCGGTGCGGGCCATTTGGGCACACGCACCGGCATTCCGGTTCATCGGACGGCGCCAATGAAATGGCGCACACCCGGCTTGAGGATCAGTCGTCGGAGTCCGCGTCCGGCCCCGTCATCATCTCCTCGGCGACGGCGTCGGTCCGGCCGCGGATCGCAGCTTCCAACTTGTCGCAAACTTCGGGATTTTCCTTCAGGTAGGTCTTGGCGTTCTCGCGCCCCTGACCAATCCGGATCGAGTCGTAGCTGAACCACGAGCCGGACTTCTCGACAATGCCAGCCTTCACGCCGAGATCGAGAATCTCGCCGATCTTGGAAATACCTTCGCCGTACATGATGTCGAATTCGACCTGCTTGAACGGCGGGGCGACCTTGTTCTTCACCACCTTCACCCGGGTCGAGTTACCGATGATCTCGTCGCGATCCTTGATCTGGCCGGTGCGGCGGATGTCGAGGCGGACCGAAGCGTAGAACTTGAGCGCGTTGCCGCCCGTCGTCGTCTCCGGATTGCCGTACATCACGCCGATCTTCATGCGCAGCTGGTTGATGAAGATCACCATGCACTTCGACCGGTTGATCGAGCCGGTGAGCTTGCGCAGCGACTGGCTCATCAGGCGGGCCTGGAGGCCGACGTGGCTGTCGCCCATCTCGCCCTCGATCTCCGCCCGGGGAACGAGCGCGGCGACCGAATCGACCACCAGCACGTCAATCGCGTTCGAGCGCACCAGCGTGTCGGTGATCTCGAGCGCCTGCTCGCCGGTATCGGGCTGCGAGACGATCAGCTCGTCGATGTTGACGCCCAGCTTCTTCGCATAGACGGGGTCGAGCGCGTGTTCGGCGTCGACGAACGCGGCGGTGCCGCCGTTCTTCTGCGCTTCGGCGATGACATGCAGCGCCAGCGTCGTCTTGCCCGAGCTTTCGGGGCCGTACACCTCGATCACGCGGCCCTTGGGCAATCCGCCCACGCCCAGCGCGATGTCGAGTCCCAGCGATCCGGTCGAGATCGTCTCGACGTTCATCGCTTCCTTCTGGCCCAGCTTCATCGCCGAGCCCTTGCCGAACGCACGGTCGATCTGTGCGAGCGCGGCGTCGAGCGCCTTCTGACGGTCCGTATCCAAGTTCTTGTCTTCCACCAGCTTGAGGTTCGAAGCCGCCATGACACACCCTTTCGCGTTTTGCCTAGACCCACCGGGTATCGGAAGGTCACCTGTCACCCGAAGGGGTATGTATCTGGTTTGTTCCATGAGAACAAGAGTGGAACGAAATTTTTCGTGCGCCCCTCTCCGGCGATCAATCGTCGACGATGGTCCAGGTCAGTTCGCGACGCCCCTGCGCGGGCACCGTGGCCTCGTAAATCCGCGCGCCGTCCTTTATTCGGGTGCCCTTGATAGCCGCGACCTTGGCAGCCGACCCGCCGAGGGTAATTCGCAGTTTCGCGGGTGCGGCGTTGGCGTTCGTCACGACGAGCTTCATCGGCACGCGCCCGCCCGCAACTTGTTCGTCGTCCTCACTCGCTCGCGAGCAGGCAGCGAAAACCTGACCGCTGGTGCCCATCTCGATCTCGACTTCCTGCCCGCTCGCATAGTCGCGCAACCGGTCTTCACCGACGAGGAGATCACCGTCGGGACTTGAATTCGAATACCGTGATGCCACCGGTCGGCAGCGCGGCACCAAGTCCGTGAGGCTTGTCATTCACAGTCGTGAGCAGCAGGCCGGTCGGCTCGGCCTGGCCCTGGGTGTTATTCCACGGTGCGCAATAGGTGGTATGCCACAGCTTGCCCTCGACGGTATCGCGCTCGAGAAAAGCGATCTGCTTCTGGCTCTGTGCGGCCACCGTGACCCGCTCGGGCACGCGGTAGAGCTTGAGATCGGCGAGGTCTTCTTCGCGCGCGACCATCGCCGCCTTCGACATGCGCGAGCCGGTCACCATGATCGCATCCGATTCCCTCATCATCGCCACCGGGGCGGCCATCGGAGGAGGGGGCGGTGGCGGTGGCGGAGGGTATTGGCCCGCGTACCCCACGGGCGAGCCCGCGGCGGTACTGCCGATCGGATAGCATATGAGCTGCAGCGGCCGTCCTTCCGGCGGGTCGGAAAGCGCGGCGTAGTCGCTCGTCACGCGCAGCTTGCCCGCGACCGCCATCAGTTCGGCGTCGGGAAAGGTCTGACCGTTGTCGTTGACGAGCGTCAGCCAGCTGGTGAGCCGCATCCGCACGTCGTCGGCCGCACCTCCCTCTGCCAGCGTGGCGACGTAATGTGCCTGCCAGTCGAAGCCCCACGACAAGTAGGTGAGCGTCACCTTATAGGTCCCGCCCTGAGGACTGGCGGTATCGATCGAGTAGACGGGGCGGGCTGAGAGGCCCGTAGGGAGCCGATCGAACGTCAGTTTTTCCGGTAGGCCGGAACAGCGCACCGCTTCGAAACCGGCGCCGGTCTGCAGGACCAGTCCGCCATCGGCACGGCTGCGCACGATCGCCGATTCGCTCATCTCGCGTCCGCTCGCAGGATCGGTTCGGGTAATCGTCACCCGGTTGCCGAGCGTACCGTCGATTAGTGCGCCCGGACTGAGCAGGTCCGCATTCCGGTTCTTCTCGATCGTCCCGCCGGGTAGGCCGGTGACGATCGCCGTAACCGCGACCATGCCTTCCGACACTCCCTCGAAGCGGATTGTCGATTCTCCCGGCGGCAGGGTGACCTGGCGGGTCTCGCTGATCATCGCGAATCCGCGCGGCCAGTCCCGGTCCATCGCTTCGTCGGGTCCACGATTCGGATCGCGGTAGACGGTCACGGCGACGTTCGACGGCTCCGACGCATCGACCGGCTCGCGTGCCAGCGCGGGCAGAGCGGTCGTCAGCAAGAGGCACAACAGGGCGCAGCGCACCGCGTGTCTCCTCAGTACCGCGTTTCGTAAGTTACCCGCACCTCGCGCTTGCCATTGGCTGGAATGGTGACGAGGTACTTGCGGGCGCCGGCGTTGACCTGCTCGCCCGGTACATCTTCGCTGGTCACGCGGTAGTCGCGAGCCCACCAGCCGCGGTCCAGCCCGCCCTGAGTCAGTTCGACCTCGACCGGCACCGGCTTTGCGTTCGTGAACGTATAGCGCATCGTCGTGCGCCAGTAATCGAGGGCGCGGTCGTACTTGTATTCGGCTACCTGCTGGCCATCCTTGATGACCCGGTAGCGACCGCTCGCCTCGTATTCGCCGGAGGTGATCTTGTCGCGGCTGACGACTTCGGCCTGGACGAACACGTCGAACGCATCGCCGGTGGTAAGCGTCAGCGCACTGCCCATCGGGGTATGGCCGATCGTGCTCTCGCCGACGAATTGGGGCGTGCCCTGCGCGTCGCGCTGGTAGAAGCGGACGGTGCCGGCAGGCAGCGCATCGCCCAGCCCCTGCTCTCGCGAGGTCGAAAAGGCGATCGCGCTCGAAACATTGACCGGCTGCTCGTCGCTCGCGAGCCATCCCACCTGGCGGGCATAGACCTTCTTCGCCGGAACGGCTTGCACGTCCAGGAAGCTCACTTGCTTGGTCTGCGCGTTGGCGATCGTCGTGCGACCGGGCAGCGGATAGAGATAATAGTCACCAAGCCGCTCGCGATCGGCGGTTTCGGTGCCGGGCGTGAACGAACCGCGCGGCGGGGGCGGCGGGGACGGACGATAGACCTGCCGGGTGCTTCCACCACTTGCCTGGGGACTTCCCGAGACAAGCACGGTGTCGGCATTGTGGAACGTGGTGCCGGTCTGATTGGTCAGCGTGACCCAGCCCTGCATGTCGGTCGTGCCCTTCGCCTCATCGTAGAGCGCAACGTAGTCGGCCGACCAGCCAAGGCCGCCCGTAAGGTAGCGGATCGAGGCCGGGCGCGTGCCGCCGCGGTCGCTTTCAATCGTGACCGACAGCGTCGGGCGGGCGCGCAGGTTGGGCGGCACTTCATCGAATACGACCCGCACCGGAAAGCCATCGTCCCGCAGCACCTCGATCCGGTCTCCGATCTTCACGACCACTCCGCCCGCGGTCGAAAGCACCGTCGCCCGCTCGCGCGCCTCGACGCCGGTCGCGGGATTCGTTCGGATCAGCGTGACGGTCCGGCCGATGGCCTTTTCCATCAGCTTGGTGGGGGTGAGCAGGTCGAAGTCGAAATTCTGCTCGACGATCCCGGCGCCGGCAGCATTGAAGCTCAGCGTCTCAGGACGGATCTGCGCGGAAACGTCGGGAAACTCGATCCGACTGCGGCCACTCACGATGTCGAGCCGGCGAACGTCCTGCACCAGTGCGATGTTGTTGTTGTAGATCGTAACGTCCAGGTCGCCCTGAGCACTCGGGCCGACACCGGCCGGCTGGTCGGCGGTCTGCGCAAAAGCCGCGGTGGCAACAGCGGTGGCGGCCAGCGTCAGATACTTCATTCGCATCGAGATCTCCCCATTCAGCGGTGCGACGAATGTTACATTGTATCTTGATTGTGTCCGCAGGCTGAACGCCGGTCAACCCCGCGCCGCACTGAGCACCGCGCCGACCTTCTCCGAAATCTGCTTCACGCTGAACGGTTTGGGAATGAAATGCATGTCGGCGATGTCGATGTCGTTTCGCAGTTGTTCCTCGGCGTAGCCCGACATGAACAATACCGGCAGCGAAGGTTTCGCCTTGCGGATCGCGCGGGCCATCGCGGGACCGTCCATCCCCGGCATCACCACGTCGGAAACGACCAAATCGAACTCGCCTCCGTTAGCGACCGCGGCCAGGCCCTCTTCCCCGTCGGCACAGGCAGTCACCGTGTATCCCGCACGCGCGAGCGCCCGCTCGGCCACCGCACGAACCATGTCCTCGTCTTCAACGAGCAGGATCTTCCCGCCATCCGACCACTCGGCGGCCGGCGCGGCTTCGGCAACGGGTGCTTTGCCGGGTGCCTCGCCGTGATAGACTGGCAGGTAAACGCTGAACCGCGCCCCGGCCTTTGCCCCGGCGGTTTCGGGAATGTTGTCGGCAAAAATGAATCCGCCCGACTGCTTGACGATGCCGTAGACCGTCGAGAGCCCGAGGCCGGTGCCTCCGAGCGTCATTCCCTGCGCAGGGCCACGGCCCTGCTGCTTTGTGGTGAAGAATGGCTCGAAGATCTTGGCCAGATGTTCCGGGGGAATACCACCACCCGAATCCTGCACCACGAGCACGGTATATTCCCCTTCGGGAATGATCTCGCTTCCCATTTTGCGCACGTCGCGCGCGGTGACCCGGCGGGTGGCGAGCGAGAGCTTGCCCGAACCATCGCCGCGCGACTGCATTGCGTCGCGCGCGTTGGCAGCAAGGTTTACGATCACCTGCTCAAGCTGCTGCGGGTCGGCGCGCACCGGTCCCAACTCGCGGTCATGATGAATCTTCAGCTCGATCTTCTCACCCATCAGGCGGCGCAAGAGTTGGCTGACCTCGCTCACCACATCGGGCAGCTGAAGCACCTCGGGCCGCAGCGTCTGCTGGCGACTGAAGGCGAGGAGCTGGCGGGTCAGCGCCGCTGCGCGGTTCGAATTGGCGCGGATCTGGTTGATGTCGTCGTAGTCGCTGTCGCCCGGCGTGTGGCGCAGCAGCATGAGGTCGCAGGTGCCGATCACCGCAGTCAGCACGTTGTTGAAATCGTGCGCCACCCCGCCGGCCAGCTGGCCGACCGCCTGCATCTTGGTCGCCTGCGCAACCTGCCGCTTGAGCCGGGTTTCCTCGGTTGAATCGACAAGGCTCAGAAGCACCGCTGCCTCGCCCAGCCCGCGCACGCCAGCGATGCCCAGGCTGACCGGATCGTCTGGCTGGCCGCGCAGTCGAACCGCCATGTCTGTCGCACTCGCGGGGCCCTTGCCGAACCGGCGCACGGCGTCGGCGACCGGTCCCTTGTCTTCGCGCACCACGAGGTCCGATGGAAACTGCGGTAGCGTCTTGCCTTCGACCCCAGCCGCCCGACGAAATGGCGTGTTCGCGAATAGCAGACGCCCATCGCGATCGGTCATCGCGAGTCCCAGCGGCAGCGCGCCTAGCAATGCCTCGAGTTGCGGGGTCGCCGCGCTGCCCGATTGCTCGCCGGTGCCGCCCAGTCCCACCCCGGCCTCGACCAGCAGCATCAAGCTGGGCCCCGCATCTGCATTCGGGGCGCGGTTTGCCTCCGCTTCACCCAGCGGTACGTGGATCAGAGTTTGCGGATTACCGCGCCGCCCTTCCCGCGCGAAAAATATGCGGTCGCGTTCGTCTGCACGCAGGAGCGACGCAAAATCCTGGCCCGCGAGCGTCGCGGCAGCATCGCCTGCGGCCCGGGTCGCGAACCCTGCCGCCGCGGCGCGGACGGTTCCGTCGGAGCCGACCAGCGCCGTCTCGATCCCGCTCCGCGACAGCAACCGCCCGAGCGGGCCGGTGAGCGCGCGGGCAAGATCAGCAACGAAATCTTCCTCCGCCTGTCCCTCGAACCGCCAGATCAGATAGTCCTCACCGCGCCCCGCCCGGTCGGCGCGCACGCCCCACCGCCGGGAACCGTCGGCACTTTCGATGCCCGCGGCTGCACCCGACCCGTCTCGCCAAGCCTCGCGCGCGGCGCGGGCGAGCGCCTCGAGCGCGGGACGGTCGAGCGGGAGGTTGGGCGGCGCGCTGCCAGCGCCAAACCACTCGGTATAGGAAGAGTTCGCGCAGACCAGCCGGTTGGCTCGATCTACGATCGCGATAGCCACGCCCGGCCGTTCGATTGCCGCGACGGTGACCGACCAGTCGGGAGGCGCGAGGTCGTCGGATCCGGGGGCCGGTCTCATGCGCGCAAACGTCAAACCGGCGCCGATGAAGACGGCGATACCGCCAAGGAATGCCGCGGCTGTCAGCCCATCGTCACTCACCAGCCATATCGCCGCCGTGCTGAGCGCGATCGCGCCTGCGAGTATGGCAAATTGGTTTACAGGTCGGGCCCCCGCGTCGCTCACGGCGTGATCTCGCGTCGGCGGGCACGCTCGTCGTGCATGCGCTTCAGCCGTGCCTTGCGCCTGTTGGCGACCACGATCCGCCAGACGAAGCCCGAAACGACGTAGCCCACTGCTGCCCCCACGACGGCCAGCACCACGAACCCGAAAGCAGTGACGCCCGCTGTCTGCAGGAACCAGCCGAACTGCTCCCATCGACCGCTTGCGAGTTCATCGTTCGCAGCGTGCACCGTCGCGGCATCGATCTTGAGCGTGAACGAGCCCACCTTGTTCGCGACGTAAAGCCAGAACGGCAGTGTGAAGGGATTGGTGACAAAGGTCACCAAGGCGGCAAGCGGCACGTTGGCACGGGCCGGCAACGCAAGAAACGCGGCAAGAAAGATCTGACCTACCGGTACGATGAATCCGGCAAAGATGCCGAGTGCCACCCCGCGCGGCACGGAGCGGCGCGTAAAGCGCCACAGCTCTGGGCTGAGAAAGCGATGAGCGATGGGCGCGAGGTACTTGTTTTTCGCCATCCCCTCCCGCGTGGGCATGTTGCGTTTGGCCCAGCGATTGAAGGGGTTAGACATGGGCTTGCAGATACACTTTTCGAAAGCGGTTTGAAGGGGGTGGCTCAACCGCGCTCGCGCAAAAGGCGCGCCTTGTCGCGCTTCCAGTCGCGATCCTTGATCGTCGCCCGCTTGTCCTGCGCCTGCTTGCCCTTGGCAAGCGCCAGCTCGACCTTCGCGCGCCCCCTGCCGTTGAAGTAGATCGACAGTGGAACCAGCGTCATCCCCTTGCGCTCGACCGCGCCGTGCATCTTGTCGATCTCACGCTCATGCAGCAGCAGCTTACGCGGGCGCTTCGGCTCATGGTTGTTGCGGTTGCCGTGGCTGAATTCGGGGATGTTGGAATTGACCAGCCAGACCTCGCCGCCGCGCAATTCGGCATAGCTTTCGGCGATCGTCGCTTCGCCGGCGCGCAGGCTCTTCACCTCGGTGCCGGTGAGCATCAGCCCGGCCTCGAACTTGTCCTCGATGAAATAATCGAATCGCGCGCGCCGGTTTTCGGCGACGGTCTTCTTCTTGTCGAAGGTTTCGGGCTTGGGACGGGCCATGGGAGCCGCGACATAGGCGCGAGACCCCAAGCTGCCAAGGTCAGAGCAGCCCGGCGTGCTCCAGCGCCTCGTCCACCGCCTTTTTAGCCGCATCGCTGCACTCGACGATCGGCAGCCGGACCGCTGGGCTGATGTCGGGGAATACGCGGCTAAGCGCGTACTTGACCGGGGCGGGGCTCGCATCTTCGAACATGGCGTAGTGCAGCGGATAAAGACGGTCGTTCAACTCGCGAGCTCGAGCGAGGTCGTTGGCGGCGCAGGCCGCCTGGAATTCGGCGCAGAGCGCGGGCGCGACGTTAGCGGTGACGGAGATGCAGCCTACTGCCCCCGCAGCGTTGGCCGGCAGCGCCAGTTCGTCGTCGCCTGACAGCTGGCAGAAATCCTTGCCGATGCCCATCCGATGATCGGTTACTCGGCTAAGATCGCCACTCGCATCCTTGATGGCGACGATCTTGTCCGGAAATGCCTTGGCGAGTTCACACACCGTTTCGGGCTCGATATCGGTCACAGTGCGACCGGGCACGTTGTAGAGTACGATCGGCAGGTCGCAGTGCTCGGCCAGGTAGCTAAAGTGCGCGATCAGGCCCTTCTGGCTCGGACGGTTGTAATACGGCGCGACGCAGAGTGCGGCCGAAGCACCGGCCTTTTTCGAAAAGTTCATGTGAAGCAATGCATTCATCGTATCGTTGCTGCCGCAACCGGCGATGATCGGTACGCGCCCGGCGGCCTGCTCGACGCAGACTTCTATCACGCGGTGGTGCTCGGCGTTCGATAGGGTCGAGGCTTCCCCCGTGGTCCCGCACGGGACGAGCGCGCTCGACCCCTGCTCTATCTGCCAGTCAACCAGGCGCCGGAATGAGCCCTCGTCGAACGACCCGTCGCGAAAAGGAGTCACCAGAGCGGGAATCGAGCCCGAGAACATTGTCGCTTCGCCTTTGTTAGTCTCATAAGATCGCAAGGGGGGTGGCCCTTGCGCGCCCGTTTTCTACATGGGATTCCATGCATTCATCGCGTGATAAGGAGCCGAAAGGCACAATGTCCAGCATGGTCGACAAGAAGCTGAAATTACTGCGTTACTCAACACTCGCCGCACTCGCCGCCGCGGCCTCTCCGCTGGCGGCGCAGGCACAATCCGACACGGGCCGCGCGATGATGGTCGCTTCGCAGCCGACACAGGCCGCCGCCGCCGTCTCGCGCTGGCAGCAGTTGATCGGCAATGACCGCATGGGATTTTCCGACTACGCCGGGTTCGCGCTTGCTTATCCGACCTACCCCCGGATGGAGGTTATCCGCGCCAGCGCGGAAAAGGCGCTCGATCGGGATGCGCCCAGTCCGCAGGCGATAGTCGCTTTTTTTGATCGCTTTCCGCCGCTTACCAATCCGGCGCGCGCCCGTTACGCACTCGCACTGTCGTCGCTCGGCCGGCCCGAGGCGCGCGAGCAGGCCCGCCTCGCGTGGCAGGGCGGCCGGATGAGCAGCCCTGCCGAGGCCTATCTCGTCAGCATGTTCGGCCCAGCATTCTCTCCGACCGACCAGGAGGAGCGCATGCGGGCGCTGCTGTGGCAGGGCGAGACCGAGGCTGCTGCGCGACAGATGGACCTCGTCCCGCTCGCAAGCCGCCCGAAATTCATGTCGCATCTCGCCGTCGTGCAGGGAAGCTTGCCGCAAGCAATCGGCCTTTCGGTGCCAGCGGATCTGATGAGCGACCCGGGCTACGTCTACGCACTCGCGCGCTTTTACCGCAAGAACGGTCAGAGCTATCAGGGCCAGCAGCTGCTAGCGACACGCGCCACCTTCGCACATCCGCCGCACGATCCCGAAGACATGGTCACTGAAATGCTCGTCCAGGCGCGTGGCGCGAGCGACAGCACTGCCGCCGCCATTGCGAGCAAGGTCGACGACCTGTTCGAACCTGGGACCGACATCTCGAAGCTTAGTTACAAGCTCCGCGACGATTACACCTCGCTCATGTGGCTCGGCGGCACGAAGGCGCTCTGGTCGATGGGCGACGGCAATCTCGCCGCTCCGATGTTCTTCCGCTACGGCAACGCCGCGCAAACTCCGCAGACGCGCTCGAAGGGATTCTACTGGGCCGGCAATGCATCTGCGCGGGCGGGCAACCAGGGCGCGGCGAACCGCTATTTCGAAATGGCGGCCCAGTATCCCGAATATTTCTACGGCCAGCTCGCGCTGGAGCGCCTGGGCCGCAAGCTGCCTGATTTCAAGCAAGTTTCATTGACCACGCCATCGCCGCAGCAGGTCGCTGCATTTAACGCCTCGCCCCTCGCCGCCGCGATCCGTACGATCGCGCGCAGCAATACTGACTGGCGGACCGAGCGTTACTTCTTCACCGCGCTCGCGGATAACGCAAAGAACGCGACCGACCTGCAGCTTGCCGCCAATCTCGCGCGGGAACTCGGCCTCGACGAGCTCGGTGTCGTAATCGGGCGCACCGCTCCCGAAAAGGGTATCACCGGTTTCACGGGGGTCGGCTTCCCGGTCATCTCCACCCCGCCGGGCACCGACTATACGATGGTCCACGCGATCGCACGGCAGGAAAGCGAGTTCGACATCAATCGCATCAGCCACGCCGGGGCGCGCGGCCTGATGCAGCTGATGCCCGCAACCGCGAACGAACAGGCGGGAAAGATGGGGCTGGCCTATATGGGCGCCAATCTCATTACCGATCCGGGCTACAACGTGCAGCTTGGCAGCGGCTATTTCTCGCGCATGATGGATTACTATGGCGGCAGCTATCCGCTCGCCGTCGCGGCCTACAACGCGGGGCCCGGCAACGTGAACAAATGGCTGCGCGCGAACGGCGATCCGCGGCTAGGCGGGATCGACTGGCTGAAGTGGATCGAGGAGATCCCCATCTTCGAGACCAAGAACTACGTCCAGCGCGTGCTCGAGAACGCGGTCGTCTACGAAGCGTTGCACCCCGAGCGGATCCGCTTTGGCGCGCAGCCGAAAGGCGTGAGCCAGTTCGTTGGCAAGCGCACTCCGGGCTAGAGGACCCGCGTGGGGGCCGACAATCCGATAACGCCGGCGGGGTTGTCTGCTCTGAAGGCGCGCTACGACCATTTGCTCGGCACCGAGCGGCCGGAGATCGTCGAGATCGTGAGCTGGGCAGCGGGCAATGGCGACCGCAGCGAAAACGGGGATTATCTCTACGGCCGCAAGCGGATGCGCGAGATTGACCGCGAGCTGGCATACCTGGCGCGGCGGATGAAGGCCGCCCGGGTGGTGGTCCCCGGCAATCAGCCCGACAAAAGTCGCGCGTTCTTCGGTGCCACTATTACTGTCGCCGATGAAAACGACGAACATCGAATCGTCACTCTCGTGGGGGACGACGAGCAGGATGCGGGTAAAGGCCGGATCGGGTGGTCTTCTCCCCTCGCCCGCGCCTTGCGCGGCGCACGCGTCGGCGATCTCAGGACAGTGCGCTTGCCGGGCGGCGAAAAGGAATGGGAGGTTATCGAAATCGCCTATGCATAGGCTGATCGCACTTGCCCTGATCGCAATCCCGGTTCCTGCCGCCGCGAAGGACGACCTCGGCATCTTTGACGATTGGGGCGCATTTCGCGATCCAGGCGCTGCCCGGTGCTACGCAATCGCCGTTCCCCAGCCCAGCAAGAGGGGGCACGATTACGATGCCTACGCCAGTGTCGGTACCTGGCCCCGTCGGCAGGTTTGGGGGCAGTTCCATGCGCGCCTGTCTCGCAAGCTGGCGGAAGGCGCCTCCATTTCGCTTACGCTGGATGGCAAACGCTTTCGTCTGACCGGCGGTGGTGGCGACGCCTGGGCGACGGACAAGGCGATGGACGCTGCGATCGTCGCGGCGATGCGTACGGCGCGCTCGATGGCGATCTCTGCCATCGATGTGCGTGGCCGCCGCTTCACTGATCGCTATTCGCTTGGTGGAGCTGCCACCGCGCTCGACGCGGCGTCGCTCGGCTGCGCGCGCAACAGTCACTGACAAACAAAAGGGCGGGGCACGAAGCCCCGCCCTTCCCGCTACGGTATCCGGTGCTCGATCAGAACCGGACACCCGCGGTCGCCACGACCTGGTGGCGGTCCGTGTCGATGTTGAAGCGACTGCCGTCGGGGGTGTCGCCTTCGAAGTCCACCTCGCCCTTCGAATACTTCGAATAACGATATTCGGCGCCAATATAGGCGTTGCGGCTTACCGCGAATTCGGCACCCGCGCCGACGCGCCAGCCGTCGGTGTCGAGCTTGCCGGCGAGCGTTGTGGTGCCGTCGCTACCGGTCAGCGAGTAGCGCTGGTTAGTGTAGCCGCCCTTTACGTAGACCATGGTTTTCGGGCTGGTCACGTAACCGACCCGGCCGCCGACGTAGATGTCGCGGTCGGCCTTCACATTGCCGAGGTTGAACACTGTCGGCTGGTCGTTGTTGTAGTCGGTCGAGGCGCTGCTGCCCGAATAGCTTGCCTCGGCGCCCAGACGCAGCTTCTCGCCCGCTGCAATGTCGTAGCCTACGACGCCGCCGTACGTCACGCCGTCGATCGATTCCTTGAGATCACGGGTAGTGTCGACGTCCTCGGTGCTGCCTGAGCGGATATGGTCGTACCCGACCTCGCCGCCCACGCGGACGCCGGTGAACGGTGCGTCGCTGTAGGACTGGGCCATTGCCGGGGTGGCCAGCGCAGCCATCGAGGCGGCAACGAGCGATGCGATCTTAGTATTCATTAAATGTACTCCGTTTTCTTCACAGGCACCCGGCGAACCGGCTGCCATGGACCCGCTCAACGGAGCCAATCGGGTCCGGTTTCATGAACCTCATACAACGACAAAACTGTTGCTTCTCCGCCACATAGCCGTCGATGAACAGATCGGATTCGTCGGTGAACCGGAGGAACGGCCGCAACAAAGGGGTGTTCGCGCGTTGCGCGCATACGTAAGATTGTATCGGCCGAACGCGCAGAAGACCCGCCCTGCCGATGTTCTTTGCCTGTTGGCGCGGCTCACCCTATATGCGCCACGCAATGGCCGATACCGCTCTCATGCCCATCCCCGGAACCGTCGATCCGGTACCAGTTGCTCGCGACGTGACGCCGCGCGCCGACGGGAGGGTCGACCTGTTGGGCCTTTCGCGCCCACGCATCACCGAGCTGTTCGCCGAGGCGGGACTCGACGCAAAAGCTGCCAAGCTCCGTGCGAAGCAGGTGTTTCATTGGCTCTATCACCGTGGCGTGACTGAGTTCGACGCGATGACCGACATCGCCAAGACGATGCGGCCCTGGTTGGCGGAGCATTTCGTCATTGGACGCCCAGAGGTGGTCGAGGCACAGCATTCGACCGACGGCACCCGCAAGTGGCTGCTGCGCACCGCCGACGGACACGAATTCGAGATGGTCTTCATCCCGGACGCGGACCGCGGAACGTTGTGCGTTTCAAGCCAGGTCGGGTGCACGCTCAACTGCCGGTTCTGCCACACCGGCACGATGAAGCTAGTGCGCAATCTGACCCCTGGGGAGATCGTGGGCCAGGTCATGCTGGCGCGCGATGCTCTCGGCGAATGGCCCAAGGGAAGCATGGCCGGCCTGGACGAGACGAAGGACGCTGGTCACTATTCGTCCGATGGGCGCCTGCTGACCAACATCGTGATGATGGGCATGGGCGAGCCGCTCTATAATTTCGAAAATGTGCGCGACGCGCTAAAGCTGGTGATGGACGGCGATGGACTTGCGCTGTCTAAGCGCCGGATCACGCTGTCGACCAGCGGCGTCGTGCCGATGATGGACCGCTGCGGCGAGGAAATCGGCGTAAACCTAGCGGTCTCGCTTCACGCGGTGACCAAGGAAGTGCGCGACGAGATCGTGCCGATCAACCGCAAATACGGCATCGAGGAACTGCTCGAAGCCTGCGCCGCTTATCCAGGCGCATCCAACGCCCGGCGGATTACGTTCGAATACGTCATGCTCAAGGACAAGAACGACAGCGACGATGACGCCCGTGAACTCGTCCGGCTGATCAAGCAATACAAGCTTCCCGCGAAGGTCAACCTGATCCCGTTCAACCCGTGGCCTGGTGCCCCCTACGAGTGCTCCACCCCCGAACGGGTCAGGCGCTTCAGCGAGATCGTCTTTGAGCACGGAATAAGCGCACCGGTGCGCACGCCGCGCGGGCGCGATATCGACGCCGCATGCGGCCAGCTCAAGACTGCAGCGGAAAAGAAGAGTCGCGCCGAGCGAGATCGCGAAGCCGCATTCGCAGCGGCAAACTAGCGAAAGACAGGTAGCTCGGCGCCGATCGACACCGTGTCGCATCGCCCGCCGATCCAGACCGATCCATCAGTGTCGCGTTCCCACACTACGCGCCCGTCTGCGCCGGTCGCTCGCCCCTGTGCGGCGATCGTCCGGCCTTCTGCAAGCCCGCTGCCGAACAGGTGCAGAGCGACACCCGCGTTGAAGCTGCCGGTGACCGGATCTTCGCGTAACTTTCCATGTTGGTCGGCGAAGAAAGCGCGAAGTTCCCAGTCAACTGCCGACCCCTCCGCTCCTGGTGCGGCGAGACCGATGTCGGTTCCTGCAGGAGCCTCCGCCGCCGGTTTGGCCGCGAGGACCTGCTCCGCGCTCGCGAGGAGCAGCAGGCGCCATTGCGGTCCATTTGCCACGTGCACACCCTCTAATACCGAATCCGCAGCCACTCCGGCGAGCCGCGCACACTCGGCAAGCTCGACATCGTCGAGAGTGCCCGAGCGAATGAACGGCGGCGCCTTGAAAGCCAGCTCATCGACAGAGCCACGCACTTCGACCAGCCCCACCCCACATTCCTGCAGGTAGACGCCCTCGCGCCGCGGCTTGCCACCCGCCCGCAGCCACGCGTGACAGCTGCCGAGCGTCGGATGACCTGCGAACGGAAGTTCCCCAGCCGGATAAAAAATCCGGACGCGGTAATCCGCCGCCCGGTCCGTGGGGGGTAGTAGGAATGTCGTCTCGGAGAATCCGAGCCACTGGGTCAGTCGCAGCATCTGCGCGTCGTCGAGGCCTTCGGCGCCATGCACGACGGCGAGCGGGTTGCCGCTGAGCGGGCCCGATCCGAATACATCCACCAGGTCACACTGCATCGTTCCTCTCCCTATTCCGTGCCCATACCGGCTTCGACATTCCGTGGAAGACTCGAACGGCCCGCAATCCAACCTTCGCACGGCGCGATTCGTCGTAAAATTTGCATTAGATCCGATCGTTCATCGGCGGTTCGCCTGCTTCAGCGCAAACGAGGGGCACATCTGATCTTCGGGAAGGATAACAACGATGAAAAAGACGCTCCTCGCCATTGCCGCTGTCGGACTTGCACTCCCCGCCGCCCCGGTTCTCGCCGATCCGCCGCCATGGGCACCTGCGCACGGACATCGCGCCAAGGAGCGCTACCAGCCACGCTATTATACGAGCGGCAACGGTATCCGTTACTGGCAAGGCGACGACGGCCGCTATTATTGCAAGAGATCGAACGGCACGACCGGTCTCATCATCGGAGCAGCCGCTGGCGCCCTTGCTGGCCGGGCGATCGACACCCGCGGTGAACGCGCCACGGGTACAATTCTGGGCGCTGCGGCGGGTGCCCTTCTGGGTCGCAAGATCGACCAGGGCGAGGTGCGCTGCCGCTAAGGCGCACTGTTGCGACGATTTGAGGGCGTCGTCCGGAGAGGACGGCGCCCTTTTTCGGTTCGCGCGGTATTGGCGTTCGTCGACTTGCCGACGTTTTGCCTCGACTCGTCGCGCGCGTCCGAGGGGGCGATTCTGTTCATCTGACGTTGGGGACCTGAAAGGCTGCTCGCGCGTCGAATGTGGCGAAACGATTGCAGAGGGAAGGATGCCCCATGAACAAGTTGCTACTCGCTGTCGCCGCCACCAGCATGGCGGTCCCGGCCGCCCCTGTGTTTGCCCATAACACCGGCTATGCGCATCGCCATCACACCCAGAACGGCATCAATTACTGGCAGGGCCGTGATGGTCGCTATTACTGCAAGAAGTCCAATGGCACTGTCGGCCTCGTCGTCGGCGCGGCAGCCGGCGCGCTCGTCGGGCGGGCGATCGATACCCGCGGCGAACGTGCCACCGGCACGATCCTCGGCGCCGCCGCTGGCGCCCTTCTCGGCCGCGAGGTGCAGCGCCGTACGATCAAGTGCCGCTGACCCCACGCTGAAGAAGATTGGCGCGTCGCTCGTAAAGAGCGGCGCGCCTTTTGCTTTCACATCGCTGCGCGCGTGTGCTTTGATGAATCCCTATGGAGGGACCTGACCGACCAGCCGTTCTCGTCACCGGCGGCGCCAAGCGCCTTGGCGCGGCGATTGCGCGATCGTTTGGCGAAGCCGGGTGGCACGTCGTGATTCATTATGGTCGCTCGGCTGCCGAGGCGGAGGCGCTCGCGGACGAGTTGCCCAGCGCGAGCGCTATTCATTGCAATTTGTCTGATGCCGACGCGGCAAAGGACATGGTCGAGCGGCTCGCCGATTTTCTCCCCGACTGGCGCGTGCTGATCAATTCGGCGTCGATTTTCGTGCCCGACAACGATGATGGCGATATCGACATGGAGAACTTTCGCAAAACGTTGCGGATCAATGCCGGCAGCCCCGCCCGCATGGCGCAGACTTTCCTCACCCGCGCCCGCTCCAAAGGCGGCAAACGCGTGATCCATGTGACCGACCAGAAGATCGCCAACCCTAACCCGGACTTCTTCACCTACACGATGAGCAAGCACGCTCTCGCCGCTACGGTACCCATGCTGGCGATGGGGACCGCCGGCCCTGAAGATCGCGTCTATGCCCTCGCCCCCGGCGCAATTCTGCCGAGCCATGATCAGAGTGAGAAGGAAATCGAGCTCAGTCACCGGCTCAACTTGCTCGAACGGCGCACCGGGCCGGTCGAGATCTCCGATGCGTGCCTGTTCCTGGCCGAAGGCTGGCTGGCAAACGGGGAGACGCTTTATGTCGACAGCGGCCAGCACCTGCTCTCGCAGCCGCGCGATGTGATCTATCTCGCGCGCGGGATGGCGGGGTGAAGCGTCACGCGCTCTCCACCCGGCTATGGCACTGGCTGAACCTGGTGTGTGTCGTCGTCCTTTTCATGTCCGGCCTGAATATCTCGAATGCGCACCCGCGGCTGTATTGGGGCGATTGGGGGTTCGCAGCAGGTACCGAATGGCTGTCGGTCCCACGCTTTCCGGGCTGGATGACGATTCCAGGGCATTACAGCCTCGCCGGCGCGCGCGAGTGGCACGTGCTGATGGCGTGGCCGTTCGCGCTCTGTCTGCTGTTCATGTGGATCGCGATGCTAGTAAGCCGGCACTTCCGGCGCGACATCGCCACGAACCGCGCGGAATGGCACTGGAGCGCCATCCGTACCGACGTGGCGAAGCACCTCCGGCTCGACTTCGAGCACGAGGGCTCCAAGTTCAACTTTCTCCAGAAGCTCGCTTACGGAGTAGTCCTCGGCATCCTGCTTCCGGGCATGATCCTCACCGGCATGGGCATCAGTCCGGGCATGGAGCCCTTGTTGTCGCCCGTAATCGAGCTCGTTGGAGGGCGGCAGTCGATGCGCTCGCTCCATTTCATCTTCGCGTGGAGCGTATTCGGCTTTCTCGTACTGCACGTGGTGCTCGTGCTGCTCTCTCATCCGCTCAGGCAGATGCGCGACATGATCACCGGAGGGCACGATGCGGCGTAGAGGATTCGTCGCAGGCGCGGCAGCGCTGTTCGCGGGTGCGTGCTCGAAGGTGGCCGACACGCCAACGGCCCGGTCGCTGTTCCGCGCCTCCGAAAGCTGGCACCGCGGCGCGCAGCGACTGCTCGGCGGCGGCGGTCTGGTCAAGGAATACGACCGCGCAGACATCTCGCCCTTTTTCCGCGGAAACGGTTCGGTCACCGTGGACACGCCCCAATACGCCGCGTCCCAGGCGGCCGGATTTGCCGATTGGCGTCTCCAGGTCGGTGGACTGGTCTCGCATCCGCTGTCCCTCAGCCTCGAGAACCTTCGCAAGCTGCCGCAGCGCACCCAGATCACCCGGCACGACTGCGTCGAGGGCTGGAGCGCGATCGGCGAATGGACCGGACCGCAGCTGACCACGATCCTCGACGGCGCTGGGCTCAGGCCCGAAGCCCGCTTCATCGTGCTGCGCTGCGCCGATACGCTGGCGGGCGCACGGTACTATGAGAGCATCGACCTCGACGACGCCTACCACCCGCAGACGATCATCGCACATTCGCTCAACGGGGAACCGCTGCCCGTCCGCAATGGCGCCCCGCTTCGCCTGCGGGTTGAACGCCAGCTCGGATACAAGCACGCGAAGTACCTGACTGCGATCGAGGCGGTTGCCAGCCTCGACAGTATAGGCGAAGGACAGGGCGGTTACTGGGAGGATCGCTCTGGATATGCCTGGTATGCCGGGATCTAGCAGGTGAGTTCATCCATTGTCAGCCCGACCCCGAATTGAACGACCGCCCGAATAGGAATTTCCACATGGCTCTGATCGACCGCGTGCTTGGCGCGATGGTGAAACACGGCGTGCTCGAGATCGAGCACCACGATGGCCGGGTGGTGCGTCTCGGTGAGCCTGCTGACGGCTTTCCCGAAGTGCGTGTACGCTTCGCCGACAAGAAAGTTGGGCGGGATGTCCTGCTCGATCCCCGGCTGGGCGCGGCCGAGGCGTTCATGGATGGACGACTGATCATCGAGCGCGGCGATGTCATGGATCTCGTCGCGCTGCTGCGAAAGAACAACCGCTGGGACGACGGCAAGGAAATCAAGCCGCCCAGCCTCGGCCGGCGCGCGCGTAACTGGGTCGGCGCCGCGTTCGAAGCAATCAACCGGCAAGCCTCCTCGAAGGCCAACGTCGCGCATCACTACGACATCGGTAACGACCTGTACGAACGCATGCTCGACAAGGAGTACATGCAGTATTCCTGCGCCTACTGGCCGAATGACGACATGACGCTGGAGGAAGCGCAGGTGGCCAAGCTGGCGCACATCGCCGCCAAGCTTGCGCTGGCTCCCGGCCAGCATGTTCTCGACATCGGATGCGGATGGGGCGGGATGGCCATCTTTCTCGCTCGCCATGCGGACGTGCGCGTCACCGGCATCACCTTGAGCGAAGAGCAGGCCGCCCTCGCCCGCGAACGGGCCCAGGCGGCGGGCGTCGCCGACCGGGTGAAAATCGAACTGGTCGACTACCGCGACACGGCCGCGCGCGGAGACAAGTACGACCGGATCGTGTCGGTCGGCATGTTTGAGCACGTCGGCACGCCGCAGTTCGAGACCTTCTTCAGATCTTGCGCCAACCTGCTCAAGCCCGAAGGCGTGATGCTGCTCCACACGATCGGTCGCTTCGGCCCTCCGGGAAAGACCGACGAGTTCACTCGCAAGTACATCTTCCCGGGCGGCTACATCCCGGCACTGAGCGAGACCATGGCGGCAAGCGAAAAGGTCCGCATGATGCCAACGGACATCGAAATTCTCCGGCTGCACTATGCCAAGACCCTGCGGCAGTGGTACGCGCGCTGCCAGGAACACAAGGACTACATCGTCGAGAAGTACGGCGAGCGATTCTTTCGCATGTGGACTTTCTACCTCTCCGGAGCGACCGCTTCGTTCGAGAACGGGGGCATGTGCAATTTCCAGATCCAGTACGTCCGCCGGCGCGAAGCTCTACCGATCACTCGCGGCTACATGGCGGAAGCAGAAAACGCGCTGATCGCCGACTGCGGCGTTGCGGGGCCGGGCGGGGACTGATACCGGCGCGCCGCAATCCAGCGGAGCTTCGCAGCCCATGTCCGACATCAAGAAGGTCGTCCTCGCCTACTCCGGCGGTCTCGACACCAGTGTAATCCTCAAGTGGCTGCAGGTCACCTACAACTGCGAAGTGGTGACCTTCACCGCCGATCTGGGCCAGGGCGAGGAGCTCGAGCCAGCGCGCGCCAAGGCGAAGCTGATGGGTATCCCGGACGAGCACATCTACATCGACGACCTGCGCGAGGAGTTCGTGCGCGACTTCGTTTTCCCGATGATGCGCGCCAACGCCCGGTACGAGGGAGACTACCTGCTCGGCACCAGCATCGCTCGACCGCTTGATCTCCAAGCGGCTGATCGAGATCGCCCGCGAAACCGGCGCCGATGCGATCGCCCATGGCGCGACCGGCAAGGGCAATGACCAGGTGCGCTTCGAGCTATCGGCCTACGCGCTCGATCCCGACATCAAGGTCATCGCACCTTGGCGCGAATGGGACCTCAATAGCCGCACCGCGCTGATCGCATGGGCCGAGGCGCACCAGATTCCGGTGCCCAAGGACAAGCGCGGCGAAAGCCCCTTTTCGACCGACGCAAACCTCCTGCACACTTCGTCCGAGGGCAAGGTGCTCGAGGATCCGTGGGAAGAAACCCCCGACTACGTCTATTCGCGAACCGACGATCCCGAGAACGCGCCTGACACGCCCGAATACATCACGGTCGATTTCGAGAAGGGCGATGGCGTCGCACTGAACGGCGAAGCCATGAGCCCCGCGAAACTGCTCGCCGCGCTCAACGACCTCGGCCGCAAGCACGGGATCGGCCGGCTCGATCTTGTCGAGAACCGGTTCGTCGGCATGAAAAGCCGCGGGATGTACGAGACCCCCGGCGGCGAGATCTATGCCCGCGCCCATCGCGGGATCGAGCAGATCACGCTCGACCGCGGTGCCGCGCACCTCAAGGACGAGCTCATGCCCAAGTACGCGGAGCTCATCTACAACGGCTTCTGGTTCGCGCCCGAGCGCGAGATGTTGCAGGCGGCGATCGACCTCAGCCAGGAGAAGGTATCGGGCACGGTGCGCCTGAAGCTGTACAAGGGCAGCGCAAGCGTAGTGGGGCGCAAGTCGTCCAACTCGCTCTACTCCGAGCGCCATGTCACGTTCGAGGATGACGCGGGCGCTTACGATCAAACCGACGCGCAAGGCTTTATCAAGCTAAACGCCCTTAGACTAAGGCTGCTTGCGCAGCGCGATCGGTGAAATAATCGGTCGCGAAACAGGACTGCGACGAACGGTTGAGTTATCCACCCGTGTCCACAGCGAAAAGCGGGGACAGTGGATAAGCGCGGGCTTGCGAGCTTGCGCGACTCGGTCCCGCCATGCACCTTTCAGTCATCGGAAGGGCACGGAAGAGCTCGGACGGACAAACCTAACGGTTTGAAAGTCTGAAACTTTCCCAGGTCTTTCGAGATGGCGGTACAGACCGCGCGGTCTTCGAGATCGCTTTGCAGACGGCTTCAGCCAAACGCAAAGGGATCGTTTGAGTAGAACGCCGGACAAGCCACCATCGACCGGTCGTCCGGTCGCTTACCGAGGATGCATCGCGGAGGCTTCGCCAAAGCAATGCAGCTGCCGCCCTTTCGGGGGTGAAAGGCGAGAGACAAGGAAGTCCGGTCTCGGAACCGCCTGGCGGAACAGGAAAGGATCTTCGGATCCGGACCGACCGCCAGACGGAACCGGATGCCGGTGCGAGCGCCGGTGACAGAGCCGGACGGAAGCCGATCCTCGATCGGAGACCGAAAGGCAACGACACTGGGTGCCAAGCGCCTCTCTTCGGAGAGGACCACGTACCGGTGAGAGTGGGGTCGACCTTCGGGTCGGCCCCATTTGCTTTGGCGCTGGAGATGCGCAGGGCAAGTCAGCAAATACCCCCGATGCGGAAGTGTATTAAACCGCTGGCGACTCGACGACAGGTTCTCTTCCAACGCACGATGCCTGTAGGAAAGCAAAAAGCGCTGCGAGCACGAGCAAACGTGGTTAATGTTCCGACTCTCCACGATGAACGGTGGTGAGTCCGGGGTGGGGCGAGCCCGAGGGGGTGCCCGACCGCGAAAACCACCGGTAAACCGCCGTGCATGGATGGGACATCGACTTTTTCGGGCCGCCGGGCTGTGCGCATGCTGGCTATTGCCGCCGCGCTTGCCCTGCCTGCTTCGGCGAGCACATCCGCGCTGGCGGACGACAGCGAGGCCTTCGCGCGCAACTTCACCGACCTGGCCACCCCGATGACCGGCACCGCGCCGGCGACGGGAGCAGTCGACGTGACCGCGATCACCGCGCCGGTCGAACAGGCGGCCGACACCGACGAGGGTAAGTCCATCGGCAGCGGCGTTGCCAGCTTTTACGGTCGCAAGTTCAACGGCCGCCGCACCGCCAGCGGCGAGCGGTTCGACATGAACGAGCTCACCGCCGCACACCGCACCCTGCCCTTCGGCAGCCACGTACGGGTGACGAACCCGGCCAACGGCAAATCGGTGGTCGTGCGGATCAACGACCGCGGGCCCTACCACGGCAACCGGGTGATCGACCTGTCGCGCTCGGCCGCGACCGAGATCGGCCTGATTGCCCGCGGTTCGGGCAAGGTCGAACTTTCACTGCTCGACTGAGCGGTCAGACCGGCCCTCTTCCTCTTTCCTGGGAGCGGCAAGCCATTCCGATGCGAAGTACGCCGCGGCGAAAGTTGCGGGAAGGGCAATTGCGATAATCAGATATTCGGACACGGCGGTGCTCCGGGCAAAAGGCGGGAGCACAAACGAGGCGTCTCTCTGTCGCTGCGGGGCCAAAGGGGTCAGACACAGCGATAGGTCCCCCCTACACAAGTCCGCCCCGATCACCTAATCCGCAACCGCCGAAGCCCGCCACGGCGTGCGGTCGTCGTCGTAATACCACACCCCTTCCTCATCCTCCGGCGCATCTTGGGGCGGAGGCACGACGAGCCACCAGTCGGGCACCCCGTCCTCGAACGCCCAGAGCTGCCAGTCGTCGACTTCCCCCAGACCATAGCCGGCGAAGTCGTGCGCCGGTCGCGCACCGGCGGGCCGCGCCGCCTCCATCCGATCGAGCCGGTTGCCGAACCACTGGCAATCCATCCGGGTAAGCGCGGCGTTTGGATCGAGGCAGAACCCGCCGCAGTCGGGGCACGGCCCGACCTCCGCCTCCCGCGCCGCAGCCGCTTTCGCCGAGGGCATGTCACACCTGTCACACGGTCCTGGAGAGAAAACGGCGGGCGCCGGTCCACGATCCCCTTCATCCCGTTTTCCGTCCTGCTGCCCTTCCCCGTCGGATTGCACCATCGGCAACGCCTCTCCGCAATCGGGGCAGAGCGGCGCGGGATCGTCGCACCCGGCGACATAGCGGTCGAGCGCACCGTCGAGGTCGCCCGCATAGGCGCAGGTGGCCGCATCCTCCGCCCGCCGGTCGAGCCGCGCGAGGTGGGCGAGCAGCAGCCGCGAATCGAAGTGCACGCGGCGGCCGACTTCCTCGCCGCGAAAGAACACCGCCTCCTCCACTCCGTCGATCGCGGGGGCGGCAAGCACGTCCTCGGCAAAGGCCCGCGCGGAGAGCAGCGCCGCCTCCCACGCCCGCGCGAAGGCGGGATTGGCGCGCCGCTCGCGATAGACGGTGCGATACGAGATGCCGCAGCGCGCAGAGGCCGCGCGCACCTGCCCGCACTCGGCCAGCTCGAGCAGGAACGCCCGCTGCCGTTCGCGCTCGAACACACCGGGCGGATCGATCGGCGCGTCGTGCCCTGCCACGGCAGCGGAGTGCGCACCGGCGGGCGCGACCGGCTGCCACCCCCGCCCCGCCGGAGACGCCAATCCCCGCGCCTGCCAGCTTTCGGAAGGGGTGCCGGGACGGGGCTGCCCGAGGGGCGATCCATCGTCGGCAATCTCGCACGGCAGCGAGAACTGGTCGGGCGGCATGGCGGTCATGGCATCGGTCCCTGGCTAGGAGCGCCCGAAGCCGCGCTGCGATGGCGCCGGCGGACGAGCAGGACCGATCCCTCTATGCGCGCAAGGGGACTGTAGGAAAACGGTTTGTGCCGCGGGCTCGCCTGGGTCGCCCGGCAGAGGCGGCAGCGGCGGCGACGGCGGCGGGAAGTCCCCCGCACACAAAAAAGACCCCGCGACTGGCGCGGGGTCTACAGGAGTCGGGGCTCGACTTTCGCCCAGCCCTTCGGGTCGCATGGTCAGGGGCGTGGCCCCAATTTCGTAGCGGTTGCATCGGCGCGGCAAGACCCCCCGGAATCGCCGCGCCGGAAAACCGTGTGCGGGATCAGTCCCGCTGCTCGGCGTCTTCGTGGAAGGGAGATGCCATGACCCACTCGCGCATCGCGTACCAGGCGATCGCGATCGCCATCACGACCGAAAAGATTAAGGCGATGTCGGACACGGCGGCTCCCTGCATGAAGGCGGGAGCACGAACGCGTGTCTCTCAGTCGCCGCCAGGCCAGAGGTCGTCGGCAGCGATGACGGGGGTGTACACGGCGGCGGGGGGGCTACCTAACGAATTCGCGGGCGGCCGCTTCGACGCACGCGCAAGCGTTTCCCGCTCCTTATACGAAGGCCCGCTCCGAGAATGCGTTGAGCGGGCTTTTTGATTTCATCGGATCAAGCAGCAGCGCTTGAATTTCAATCCACTTCCACAAGGGCATAGCTCATTGCGACCCGTCTTCGCCTTACGGAGTTGTTTGCCTTCTAACTTATACGCTGGAGCTCGACCCATACCTTTGGTCGCTTCCTCAAGACGCTGGTCTGACACCCACTGCCCTTGAATTTGTAAGCCGAATTGGGGCATCGAGTCCGAAGGTCTCACAGATAGACCAAACCACGTCTCAGCCCTCTGTTTGTACTTCCTAAGACTACAGTGGTTCGCAAGAGCGTCCATAGCCTCGGACGTCGGCACTGAATTGGAATGTACCGTCAGTCCTATACTAGGGGCGTCAAACCAGGACGTCACATCATGACGCTTACCGTCTTTCCTTGTCTGCGCGGAAATTTTATCGATGGCGCCGCTAAGCGCCTTGATGGTTTCTTCGCCCAAGGTCAGTAACAGAAATCCTAGGTCGACAAGCGAAGGATCTGGAGCATGCTCGATCCCACCAATGATTTTTCCAATTGTGGTTGAGCTAAGTCTCGACAGGATTCCTTCCGGGATAGGATTCCCCGGCACGCCCTCACGACGCACTGTCATCGCCACATCTAGATCAATACCAAAGTCATCAGCCAAGTAAGCGAAATCCAATTCGTCGTCAAACCAGAAATTTTTACTCAGATGATATCCAAGGATCGTAAGCTCATTAACTGAGTGAACCTTGTCTCTGTAGTTTACCCTTCTGTTTACGTAGCTCAGAAGTCTAAGAGGACTGTCAAGCATTTCACAGAGTACATCGACGAAGAACACGTCTGTCACAAGTGGCTGCTGAATTACACCCACTTTCTCGAAGCGCAAGAAGTGCTCAGCTTGAACAGTTAAGGCAGGATAGTGATCCGAGACAACACAAAGTGGGTATATCTCACTGAAATCCGCGAGATTCAGCCGCAGTCCTTCAGCTTCGAGATAGGCCTTTCCGCCGATAATCGCGTTTGCCGCGATCTCTGCCTGATCGTAGGCCGCTTGCACCGCCTTTTTAAAATCATCCCGAAGTTGCAAATCATTGCCTCGACGAGCCTCAAGCGTCAATTTCTTCGATTTGCACTGGACGATCACTAGGCGGTCGGCAAACTGAACCAGCACATCGATTTCAGTTACACGATTACCGTCTCGGCCTAAGACATCAACGTTCCGATAGACACGATTATCGCCAAATACAGACTTGAGCCGGTCGAAGACAAACCGTTCGGTAAATTGACCTCGGTTTACTAGAGCGGTGTCCCGGTAATCACTTCCTACCATCCAGTAGAAAGGCGAATCGTATATGGCCTCATATAGATTATAGAGATTGAGGCAGATGAGGTCCCCAGTTGGAGATATTATGAGCGGCTTGGAAATCGCTTCGTTATAGTCTCCCAACGACGTAAACTGACTGTTGCAGGGGAATGCTGAGGCGCCGAAAGTTGCACATAACTTATCAACTGTCTCAGAGGGTAAGCCAGATCGAGCGGAAACTTCATCCTTAGTACAGGTCAAACCAGGTAGGAACGTCCATTGTGAAGGTTCCAATCCTCGCATAGCCTTAAGGCTCGCCAGCATTCTCTCGTCATGTATCTTCGCGATCGCCGCAGCGAACGACGACGCTGCGTCAATATCAAATCCTTTTTCCCGAAGCAGCCAATCACGGTCTCTAGTGTATCGCAGACTAGCGAATTCGCGATACTGAAAGCTGTAAGCAGATTCACCGCCATAAAATATAGGCTCTCGCAAGACGTCGGCGCGCGTGAATGGGTCCTGCCCCGTCGCCCTAAACGCTGGCGAAAAGCAGCTCATCATAGGCTCGTTCAGACACTCATGAAGCTCTTTTAAGAGACTTTGAGTTCTGTTCAGAAGGTCTTGGAAAACGAGAGGATCAGGCAGAGCAAAAGAAATCGGCCCCTTCATCATGAGGCCGATTAATGTCGTAATCTCGGTCCGTATCAGCCGCTCAGGCGCGTAAGATTTTGCCATATCAGCCGGCGTCATCGCGCCCGACGAATAGGTAAGAAAATTATCCCTAAAGCAGAAGTAGGCTATTGCATGGATGTACCCGTCCCTCGAGCAGAGCTTCTCTAAATCGTCGAAGATCTGTTCTTCGGGCCGAGCTGTTTTCATGGAAAGCGGCAATATCCGAGCGTCACGATACGCTCTCCGCGATCCGCTTTGCCGTCTTCCCCAACATCGGCGCGAGATATTGTCCCGTAAAACTCCGCGCGTTCGCTGCGACCGTCCTCCGGCGTCCCCTCCGCCACGATCTCCCCGCCCCGCACGCCACCTTCCGGCCCGAGGTCCACGATCCAGTCGGCGGTCTTGATCACGTCGAGGTTGTGTTCGATCACCACCACCGAGTTACCCTGGTCGACAAGCCGCTGGAGCACTTCGAGGAGCTTGCGGACGTCCTCGAAGTGGAGCCCGGTGGTCGGCTCGTCGAGGATGTAGAGCGTCTGCCCGGTGCTGCGGCGGCTGAGTTCCTTGGCGAGTTTCACCCGCTGCGCCTCGCCGCCCGATAGCGTCGTCGCCTGCTGGCCGACCTTGACGTAGCCGAGGCCGACCTCGTTCAGCATGTGCATCTTGTCGCGGATCGGGGGGACGGCCTTGAAGAACTCCTCCGCGTCCTCGATCGTCATGTCGAGTACGTCGGCGATGGAGTGGCCCTTGAACTTCACCTCCAGCGTTTCGCGGTTGTAGCGCTTGCCGTGGCATTCCTCGCACGTGACGTAGACGTCGGGCAGGAAGTGCATCTCGATCTTGATCAGCCCGTCGCCCTGGCACGCCTCGCACCGGCCGCCCTTCACGTTGAAGCTGAAGCGCCCCGCCTTGTACCCGCGCGCCTGGCTTTCGGGCAGCCCGGCGAACCAGTCGCGGATCTGGGTGAAGGCGCCGGTGTAGGTCGCCGGGTTGGAGCGCGGGGTGCGGCCGATCGGCGACTGGTCGATCTCGATCACCTTGTCGCAGAATTCGAGGCCGGTGACCTTGTCGTGCGGCCCGGCGATCACCCGCGCGCCGTTCAGCGTCCGCGCGGCGGCGGCGTAGAGCGTGTCGATGGTGAAGCTGGACTTGCCCGAACCCGATACGCCGGTGATGCAGGTGAAGGTGCCCAATGGGATCGAGGCCGTGACGTCCTGCAGATTGTTCGCCCGCGCGCCGTGGACGGTGAGCTTGTGCCCGTTGCCCTTGCGGCGCGTGGCGGGAATCTCGATCTGGCGGCGACCGGTTAGGTAATCGGCGGTGAGCGAGTTCTTCGACTTGAGCACCTGTTTCAGCGTGCCCTGCGCGACGATCTCGCCCCCGTGCACGCCCGCGCCGGGGCCAAGGTCGACCACGTGGTCGGCGGTGCGGATCGCGTCCTCGTCATGCTCGACCACGATGACCGTATTGCCGAGGTCGCGCAGGCGCTTGAGCGTTTCGAGCAGCCGGTCGTTGTCGCGCTGGTGGAGGCCGATGGAAGGCTCGTCGAGCACGTAGAGCACGCCGCTCAATCCGCTGCCGATCTGGCTGGCGAGGCGGATGCGCTGGCTCTCGCCGCCCGACAAGGTGCCGCTGGTGCGATCGAGGTTGAGGTAGTCGAGCCCCACGTTGTCGAGGAAGCCCAGCCGCTCGTTGATTTCCTTCAGGATGGCCTTGGCGATCTGCTGCTGGGTGTCGGTGAGCTGGTCGGGGAGGGCGAGGAACCAGTCCTTCGCCGCCGTGACGCTCATCTGGGTGGGTGTGGCGATGTCCGTTCCGGCCACCTTCACCGCCAGCGCCTTTTCGTTGAGGCGCTTGCCGTGGCACGTCTCGCACGGCCTGCGCGGTCTGGTACTTGCCCAGCTCCTCGCGCATCCACGCGCTCTCGGTCTGCAGCATCCGGCGGTTGAGGTTGCCGATGACGCCCTCGAACGCCTTGCGCACGGTGTATTCCTTGCGCCCGTCCTTGAAGGTGAGCGGGACGGCCTTGCCCTTGGTGCCGAACAGGATGACGTCCCGGTTCGCCTCGCCCAGCTCGTCCCACGGGGTGGTGAGGTCGAAGCCGTATTCCTTCGCGAGGCTGGACAGCACCTGCATGTAATAGGGCGACGGCGGGTTGGATTTCGCCCACGGCACGACCGCGCCCTGCTTCAGCGTCAGGTGCTCGTTCGGCACGACCAGCTGCGGATCGAACAGCAGCTTTTCGCCCAGCCCGTCGCACGCCGGGCACGCGCCCTGCGGTGCGTTGAACGAGAATAGCCGCGGCTCGACCTCCTCGATGGTGAAGCCGGAGACCGGGCAGGCGAACTTCTCGCTGAACACGATGCGGTTGGCCGGCAGCCCCGCGCCCTTCATCGCGCCGCCGGCTGCGTCCTCGTCCTCGCGGCCCGGCACGACGCCGTCGGCGAGGTCGAAGTAGGCCAGCCCCTCGGCGAGCTTCAGCGCCTGCTCGAAGCTGTCGGCGAGCCGCGTCTGGATGCCGTCTTTCACCGCGATCCGGTCGACCACCACCTCGATGTCGTGCTTGAACTTCTTGTCGAGCGCGGGAGCTTCCTCGATCGGGTACATCTCGCCGTCGATGCGCACGCGGGTGAAGCCCGCCTTCTGCCATTCGGCAAGCTCCTTGCGGTACTCACCCTTGCGCCCGCGCACCACGGGGGCGAGCAGGTAGGCGCGCGTGCCCTCGGGCAGCGCCATCACCCGGTCGACCATGTTGCTGACCGTCTGCGCCTCGATCGGCAGGCCGGTGGCGGGCGAATAGGGCACGCCCACCCGTGCCCACAGCAGGCGCATGTAGTCGTAGATCTCGGTGACCGTCGCCACGGTCGAACGCGGGTTGCGGCTGGTGGTCTTCTGCTCGATCGAGATCGCGGGACTAAGTCCGTCGATGTGTTCGACATCGGGCTTCTGCATCATCTCGAGGAACTGGCGCGCATAGGCGCTGAGGCTCTCGACGTAGCGCCTCTGCCCCTCGGCATAGATGGTGTCGAAGGCCAGGCTGCTCTTGCCCGAGCCGGAAAGGCCCGTGATCACGATCAGGCTGTCGCGCGGAAGATCGATGTCGATCCCCTTGAGATTGTGCTCGCGCGCGCCGCGGACGGAGATTGTGGTCAGGCTCATCTAGATGGATGTTCCGCAAATGTTCGTAAGGGTCAAGAGGGGGCCCGGCCGGCATCCCCGCGGGCTTTGCGATGTGGGGAGCGGCCCCGCGATTGCAACACGGCCAGACGGCCATGTCGAGCCTGCCACGTCTGGTCGATGGCGACGAACCGCCCGCCGAAGCATCGAAGAATCTCGGAACAAACTTCCCGTGGCTCCTTTGGTTAAGTGATTGCAAAATAAAAGGAGACCACCATGACCACAGCCGAACTCAATCGCGCCGGTCATCGGTCGGGCACGTCCGGTTCCGATACCAAGCAGGACCTGAAGAACGACGCCGACCGACTGGCAGACACCGCCAAGGACAAGGCGAGCGAGAAGACCGCCGAATACAAATCGCAGGCGACCCGCACCGCGCGGTCTGCTTCCGATGCGCTCGAGAAAGCGGCAGGCGACCTCGACCGCGATAACGACGCGCCGGGCTGGCTCAGCTCCGCCTTCCGCGAAACCGCGAAGGGCATCGACCGCTTCGCCGGCAAGGTCGAAGGCCGCAGCCCCGAACAGATGGGCCGCGAAGTAACCAGCTTCGCCCGCAAACATCCGACCACGTTTCTCGCCGCGTCTGCCGCAGCCGGCTTTGCCGCCGCACGCTTCCTGCGCGCCGGTGCCGATCACAAGCGTCACGATCACGAGACTACGGGCAGCTACGATGCAAACCCGAGTTACGCCGGACGCCCGAACGGTGGCCGTTTCGCCGAAAAAACCCGCGCCGCGCAGAACCGCTACGCCGCCATTCGCGAAGGGATGACCCAATGAACGACCAGACCAAGATTATCGACCCGCCCGGACGCCGCGTCCGTGATGCAGAACCGCACGACGACAACATCGTCGACCTCCTGAGCAAGCTGACGCGCCAGGGCGCCCATCTTGCCGAAGAACAGGTCAGCCTGATGCAGGCCGAAGTTCGCGAGGCCGCTACCGACATCAAGCAGGCGACCGGCGCACTTGCCGGAGCCGCCGTGGTTGGCATCGCCGGTCTTGGCGTCACCCTGATGGGCCTTGCCTACCTGGTTGGCGACTGGATCGAGAACCTCTGGCTCGGCACGCTGATCGTCGGCGTCCTGACCCTGATCGTGGCGACGATCATGTATTCGAGTGCGAAATCCAAGCTCGCCACCACCAATCTCAAGCCCGACCGGTCGATCCGTACCGTCGAAGATACGCCCGACGCGGTGACCGGCAACATGAATACCCGGAGTTCCTGATGACCCAGACAGAAACCAAAGACACCCGAGATCCCGCAGAAATCGAGCGGGAAATCCGCGAAACCCAGCGCGACATGAGCCGTACCGCCGATCGGATCGGCGAACAGCTCACCCCGCGCAACATGTTCGACGCCCTGCTAGACAAGGCGGACGAAAACGGAGTCGACGCCCGCTACGTGCTCGATCAGGCGCGGCGGAACCCGATCGCGCTCGGCATGATCGCCATCGGCGGACTCTGGCTCGTCAGCGACAGCGATGCGCGCGCCAAGACCATTACCGACAAGTTCGGCAGCGAACCCGCGCCGGGCGATGAGTGGGATCACGCCCATCACCAGGGCTACGTCACCCACATGGCGACCATCGAGCCGCGCGAAGGCGAGGACCACGAAGCCTATCGCCGCCGGCGCGACTGCGCCCGGGCAAGCTACCTGATGATCGAGCAGCGCCACGACGAGGACGAGAATTCGTTCCGCAAGCGCCTCGACGATGCGACGGATTCGCTGCGCGAACAGCGCGACCATGTCGCGCAGAAGGCGCGCGACTTCGGTAGCCGCACCCGTCGCAAGGCAAGCCGCCTGACAGACAAGGCCGAGCGCGCCTATCACGACAATCCGCTTATCGGCGGCCTCGCCGCGGCATTCGTCGGCGCTATGGCCGGCGCTGCCTTCCCGTCGACCCGCTTCGAAGAGGAGCACTTGGGCGAATACGGAGAGGACGCGATCGATACAGTCGGCGACAAGGCCAGGTCCAAGAAGGACGAGATGGTCGACAAGGCCGACCGAAAGATCGACGACGCAGGGGAGCGCGGCAGCACGAACCGCGGCGCGACCACAAGGCAGTCCGCATTCGAGACCGCTTGATTCTACTTTCCCGATCAGGGGGCGCGGCCGCCAAGGGTTTTACCTTGGCGGCCGTTTCTTTTTGCGTGCAACGAACTTCGTAAACGGGATCGCGATTGCGGCAATTCTGCCACAGGTGTCTGTCTTATTTCGTCGCATCAACGGCGTGACTGTTGTTCTGCTTAATTACTAGATTTACTCAAGACACGGATCGCATGATTACTCGGGGAGGGGTTTGACATGAGGTTCCTTATCCTGTTCGCAGCGGCAGCAGCCGCCGCTTGTTCACCCGCTTTGGCGCAGGACGCTTCCCGGTTTCCGGGCGCCCGTCTTGCGGTGGTTGCCGGGGTGGACGCCACATCTGCCGACGCAACCTACGAAGACAGCGCATTTCCTGCCAACAACTTCCGTGAATCGGAGTCGACGACCGGTCTCGTTTACGGCGTGGTCGCCGGCTACGACCTTCGCATCAGCGATGGCGCTTACTTCGGAGTCGAGGGCAGCTATGAGCAGGCCGACAACAAGCGCTGCGAGGAGGTTTTTGGCGGTGATGCAGCGTGTTTCTCGCTCAAGCGAAACTGGTATGCCGGGGTCCGTGGCGGCACCCGGGTTACGCCACGCACCCTTTTCACTCTTGGTGCCGGCTACGTGAATGGCCGCGGTAGGCTCAGCTACACAGATCCAGCCGACCCAACGGGTGATTTTTCTATTTCCGACGACCGCGGGGGTTGGCGCGCGAGCGTGGGACTCGAGCAGCGATTGAGCGGTAATTTCTTCGGCCAGGTTGAATACCGCTACTCCAATTACACCAACTACAAGGAGACCGATGGGACCGAGTCCTACGCGCTCGGCTTCCAGCGGCATCAGGTCGTTGCCGGACTAGGGGTGAGGTTCTAGGCAAACGCGGGAAGTATTCGGGCCGCCACGGTTTCCCGTGGCGGCGGTTCCGGTTGCGTGACACGCACATCGCGCGCTCTTCGTCGACCGAGCAATCGCATTGGTCGAGCAGGGGTCGCTTGATGGTCTCCCAACCGCTTGGCACGAAATCGGAAATTCGCCCGGCGGCGGTTAGCCGGGGAATCACGCTTGCCCCGGGGGACTCACATGAGGAATTTCAAAATCGGTCTGTGCGCTGCGACGGCGCTCGTTGTCAGCCTGTCCGCGGCGCCGGTGCTCGCACAGACAGCCGCCGACGATCAGGACCAGATCGTCGTCACCGGTCACCCGGAAATCGGCGATTTCGGGCTGAACATGACCTACATCGACACCGGCGTGAAGCCGGGCGACGACTTCGAGAAGTATGCTTCGGGCAACTGGCTCAAGACCGCCGAAATACCCGCCGACCGCCCGCTAACCGGCGCGGTGCTCGACATCGTCGACCGGGTTCAGGACGACCTGAAGGAGCTGATCACGAACGCCCCGGCGGGCACCCGCTACGGCACGATGTACGCATCCTACATGGACGAGAAGGCGATCGAGAAGAAGGGCATCGCTCCGCTTCTCGCGGACCTGAAGGGCTTGAGGGCAGTTTCCGACAAGAGCGAGTTCGCACGCTACCTCGGCGCGACGTACGACCGGCTGGGCAGCAGCCTGATCGGCATGGGCGTCGAAGCGGACACCGCCAATCCGGAAATGAACGTGTTGTGGCTCGGCCAGGGCGGCCTGGGCCTGCCAGAGAAGAGCTATTACCTCGAACCCGGCTTCGCCAAGCAGCGGCAGGCCTATTACAGCTACATCCAGCGCACGCTGAAGGCGATCGGCACGCCCGACCCGGCAGCCGCGGCGGCTAGGGTAATGGCGTTCGAGACGGAGATCGCGCAGCTGAGCTGGGACGCGGCCGACCGGCGCCAGATCGAAAAGATCAACAATCCCTATTCGACCGCCGAGCTCAAGGCCTATGCCCCCGGGATCGACTGGGACGCGTGGTTTGCGGGGGCGAACATTCCGCCCCAGTCCCGCATGATCGTGGGCGAGAATACCGCGGTGAAGCAGATCGCCGCCCTGTTCGATGCGACCCCGCTCGAGACGCTGAAGCTGTGGGAGGAATTCCACATGGCTGACCAGGCGTCACCCTACCTCAACAAGGCGATGGTCGACAGCCGGTTCGAGTATACCAGCGCCTTGTCCGGCACCACGCAGCTCCTGCCGCGCTGGAAGCGCGCGCTTGGGGTGATCGACGGCACGCTGGGCGAGGACGTCGGCCATGCCTACGTCGACAAGCACTTCCCCCCGTCGGCCAAGGCGAAGATGCAGGCCATGGTCGCCAACCTGAAGCAGGCGATGGCGAACCGGATCGAGCAGAACAGCTGGATGAGCGGACCGACCAAGCAGGCGGCGCTCGAGAAACTGTCCAAGATGCAAGTCATGGTCGGCTATCCCGACAAGTGGCGGGATTACAGCTCGCTCGATCTGTCCGCCGACGACCTTTATGGAAACCTTGCGCAGGCGCGTAAGCTGAACGCCGATTACGCGATGAGCTTCCTTGGCAAGCCGGTCGACCGCAAGCTGTGGGCGATGAACCCGCAGACGGTGAATGCCTACAACGGCGGGCTGGAAAACAAGATCGTCTTCCCTGCCGCATACCTGCAGCCACCCTATTTCGATCCGCAGGCCGACGCCGCGGTCAACTACGGCGCAGTCGGCGCGACGATCGGGCACGAGATAAGCCACGGCTTCGACGATCAGGGACGCAAGATCGACGCCGACGGCAAGGTGCGGGACTGGTGGACCCCCGAAGATGCCGCACGGTTCAACGCCCAGGCAGAGGAGTTCGGCAAGCAGTACGCCAAGCTCGAGATCGTGCCGGGTGCGAAGATCAATCCGGCACTGACGATGGGAGAGAACATCGCCGACCTCGCCGGCCTTACCGAGGCCTACGATGCCTACCACCTGTCCCTCGACGGCAAGGAAGCGCCCGTGCTCGACGGGCTGACCGGCGATCAGCGCTTCTTCCTCGCCTATGCGCAGTCGTGGCGGTCGAAGTGGCGCGAGGATCTTCTGAAGCAGATCATGAGCTCCGATCCGCACTCGCCCGACCGCGCTCGCATCCTGGTGCCGGTGAGCAACCTCGACGCATGGTACGATGCGTTCGGTATCGGCCCCGACAATGCGATGTACATCCCGCCCGAAAAGCGCGCACGTATCTGGTAACAAGTATTAATTCGGGACCCATCGCATGGGCCGGGCGTTTTCCCGGCCCATGCTTGATTCTACCGATATCCCTATCCGGCCCGCGAAAACCGAGGCCGCCTTTCGCGACAAGATAAAGGACGCCGGTTTTCCGTGCGTGGGCGCAAAGTCGGCGCTCGCAACAGACATGATGCGCTTTGTCCACGCGCGCGACATTACAAGCGCTTGGAACGACCTGCAGATCACGCACGACTTGCTCGAATGGTCTTGGGCCTACCGCGACGAGCGCGAAGGCCTGCGAAGCTTCGTCGCGATCTTCGACGGACCACTCGATCTCGACGAGAAAGCGTTCGAGAAGGCCATGTGGCAACGGCTGCAATCGATCGCCGACAAGGACCACTGGCTCGGCCAGAAACCCGATCCTCGGGTTAGCGGCGACCCCGACGACCCGCACTTCTCGCTTACTTTCGGGGGCGAGGCTTACTTCGTGGTTGGCCTCCACCCCGCCGCTTCGCGTCCCGCGCGGCGGTTCGAGCGACCGGCTATGGTATTCAACCTCCACGACCAGTTCGAGCGGCTCCGTGCCGATGGCCGCTACGAGCGGATGCGCGAGAAAATCATCGATCGCGATGTCGCGCTCGCAGGGTCGCCGAACCCCATGCTCGAGCGGCACGGCGACGGCAGCGCGGCGCGCCAGTTCAGCGGACGCGCCGTGCCTGACGATTGGAACTGCCCGTTCCGCGATCCGCGTGCGTGAGGGCAACGAAATGAACACCCAGCGTATTGCCCCCCGGTCGGGCGTGGCCTTCGAACTCAATGAAGGCCAGTCGCTCACCGTGATCGACCCGCAGGGCACACAGGTCGCCGACCTGCTTGCCTATTCGCGCGCGGACGTGCGCGAGGTCATCTCGAACGGGCGCACGTTCGATTACGAGGAAACCATCGCGCTCACTACCGGGAACCGCCTGTGGTCGAACCGGTCCAATCCGATGCTCGAGATCGAAGAGGACAGCGTCGGTCGCCACGACTTCCTGCTGACCCCTTGCAGCGAGGCTACGTTCCGCCACTTCTACCCGGACCAGCCGGTCCATCCGGGTTGTTTCGGCAATCTGGCCGAAGCGCTCGGCCCCTGGGGCATCGAACCCGACGCGATCCCGACGGCGTTCAACGTGTTCATGAACGTGCCGGTAGAGCCGCACGGCAAACTGCGGGTCGATCCGCCGACCAGCAAGCCAGGCGACTTCATCCGTCTGCGCGCGCTGACCGACCTCGTGATCGGGCTGACCGCGTGTTCCGCCTACGCGTCCAACGGCGGCAGCTTCAAGCCGATCGACTATCGTATAGAGTAAGGGCGTGACCCGTCTGTTCATCGCGCTACGTCCACCCCGCCCGGTCCGCGAAGCGCTGCTGGCGGCGCAAGGCGGGGTTGAGCGCGGCCGCTGGCAATCCGACGAACAACTCCACCTGACCCTGCGCTTCATCGGCGATGTCGACCGGCGCACAGGGGAGGACCTCGTTGCCGCACTGGACGGCTTGACCGCGCCGGAATTTAGCCTGCAGGTGCGCGGCGTCGGCCATTTCGAGAAGAAAGGCCGCGCCACAGCGCTGTGGGCGGCGATCGCCCCCGACCCGTCCCTGGACGTGCTCGAACGGCGGATCGAGCGCGCCTGTCGCGCCGCCGGCATCGCCCCCGAAACCCGCAGGTTCGTGCCGCACGTCACCCTCGCCCGGCTAGGCGGCGGAGCAGTCGGTGCCGGTGCCTGGCTCGCGGCACACGGCGACCTTTCGGCAGCGCCTTGGCCGGTCACGACCTTCCGCCTTTACGAGAGCCGCATGGGCCACGGCGGATCCGCCTACCTGCCGATCGCCGACTTCCCGCTCGAACCGATCAACGACCGACTCTGATCGACGAACGACAGGCAATCCGGTTGCACCAGCAACCATTCATCGTCTCAAGCGTAAGTCCTTCGTGACCCGCCACAAGGCGGGCAACCAATTCGAGCTTTTTGGGGACTGCAATGACCACCCGTTTCATCGTCGCCGCCGCTTTGGCGGGGACTTCGCTTGCTGGATGCACGACCATGACCACCGAGACCGCCGAACGCCCGACTGCCGTCGCGATCCCGCAGGCGACCGGCTACTTCGCGCAGCCGAGCGACCTGCCGCTGCACGCGCCGGACTTCACCAAGATTTCCGACGGCGATTACGCGCCGGCGTTCGAACAGGCGATGGCGATCCACAAGGCCGAAGTGCAGGCGATCGTCGACAATCCCGCGCCGCCGACGTTCGACAACACGATCGTCGCCCTCGAGAAGTCGGGCCGGATGCTGAACCGCGTCAGCGCCGTTTTCTACGCGCTGACCGGATCGAACACCAACGACACGCTCGACGCCGTCGATGCCGAAATCAGCCCGAAGCTGACCGCGCACTCGGACGCCATCAACCTCGATCCCAAGCTCTTCGCGCGGGTCAAGGCGGTCTACGACAACCGCGCCGCGATGAGCATGACACCCGAGGACGCGAGGCTGCTCGAGGAGACCTACAAGAACATGGTCCACGCGGGCGCGCTGCTGACCCCGGCGCAGAAGGAGCAGGTCAAGGCGATCAACACCGAGCTGTCGAGTGCGACGACCCAGTTCAGCAAGACGCTGGTCGACGCCGCCAAGGCCCGCGCACTCGTGATCGACGACAAGGCCAAGCTTGCCGGACTCTCCGATGCCGAGATTACCGCTGCCGCAAAGGCGGCGACGGAGCGAGGCCTCGACGGCAAGTACTTGATCGCGCTGCAGAACACGACGCAGCAGCCGGCGCTCGCCAGCCTCAAGGACCGCGCCGTGCGCGAAGAGCTGTTCGAACACAGCTGGACCCGCGCCGAACAGGGCGGCGACAAGGATACCCGTGCCCTCGTGGCGAAGATCGTCAAGCTGCGCGCCGACAAGGCGGCACTTTTCGGCGAGCCCGACTGGGCGAGCTACGTGATGTACGATCGCATGGCGAAGGACCCGAAGACCGCGCTCGACTTCATGGAGCAGATGGTCCCTGCCCTCGCCGCGACCCAGCGCGCCGACGCCGCGATGCTCAATGAAGAGATCAAGGCCGAAGGCGGCGATTTCACGGTCAAGCCCTGGGACTGGTACATGTACGCCGACAAGGTGAAGGCGAAGAAGTTCTCGTTCAACGAGGACGAGGTCAAGCAGTACTTCGAGATCCACCGCGTCCTCGAGGACGGCGTGTTCTATGCCGCCAACAAGCTTTACGGCCTGACCTTCAAGCAGCGCACCGACCTGCCGGTCTACAATCCCGACGTCTGGACCTACGATGTCATGGACAAGGACGGCAGCCAGCTCGGCATATTCTATTTCGACCCTTACCAGCGCGACAACAAGCGCGGGGGCGCGTGGATGAGCAACTTCGTCGACCAGAGCCATCTGTTCGGCGACAAGCCGGTCATCTACAACGTGCTCAACATCCCCAAGGCGCCCGAGGGCGAGCCGCAGCTGATCAGCTTCGACTGGGCCGAAACGATGTTCCACGAATTCGGACACGCCCTGCACGGCTTCTTCGCCAACGGGCAGTATCCTTCGCTCTCGGGTACGGCGACCGCGCGCGACTTCGTCGAATACCCGAGCCAGACCAACGAGATGTGGGCGACTTATCCTGAAGTGCTGGCGCACTATGCCAAGCACTACAAGACCGGCGAGACGATCCCTCAGTCGCTGATCGACAAGATCCAGGCCGCCAAGAAGTTCAACCAGGGCTACGATTTCGGCGAGGTGGTAGAGGCTGCGCTGCTCGACATGAAGTGGCACGCGCTGAGCCCCGCTCAGGCCGCTGCAATCCAGGCCCCGACCGGCGTCGACGCGTTCGAGAGCAAGAGCCTGAAGGAACTCGGCCTTGAGACCGACCTCGTGCCGCCGCGCTACCGCAGCAGCTACTTCAACCACATTTTCGCCAACCCGGCGGGCTATTCGGCCGGCTACTACAGCTACCTGTGGACCGAGATGCTCGACCGCGACAGCCAGAAGTGGTTCCTCGACCACGGCGGCCTGACGCGCGCAAATGGCGATCATTACCGCGAGACGATCCTCAGCAAGGGCGGTGTGCCCGACTACTTCGAGATGTATCGCGCTTTCACCGGGCACGACCCGGATGTGAAGCCGATGCTCGAGGCGCACGGGCTTACCGATACGGACAAGTAGGCCAGATCAGGGGCCGGGAGCATCGCTTCCGGCCCCGTCTTCATGAAACGTTGCCTCACATCGACGAGCCGTGGACCGGCTCGGCCCCTAACCCGTTGATTTAATGGAGGGGGGATTAAGGAGGCAACCTTTGACCGCTCATTCCCAGTTAGCCGAGCCACCCGCTCCCAAACGCCGCCGCGATCCCGTTCGGCGCATGCTCGCGCGCATGCGTGAGAGGCGGCGCGAAGAAGTCGAGCGGTTAGGCCAGCGCCTGAAACGGGGGCGCTCGCGAAGAGCACATCGGACTTCGTTCGAACGCAGGCTGCGGAAGAAAAAGGCCGCGCTTGCAATTTCGGCGAGCGTCATGGGCGTTTCTACCGCGGCTATCGGGGCAATCGCGACCGAACCGGCCACCTCCGTCGAGTCGACTTCGCCGCTCGCGAGGATGCCCGCGCGTGACTTGCACGCCAGCGAGCACCTGAAGGAAGCGCTCGTTCAGGAAGAAGGTGTGCGCGACGTCGTCTACCGTGATGTAGCCGGGCACCCAACGGTGGGCGTCGGGCACCTCGTCACGCCTTCCGACGGACTTAAGGTGGGCGACAAGGTCGGCTACGATCGCATCCTCGACTTTCTGGACGAGGACCTGGCCGAGGCGGAAGACGCTGTGACGCGCGTTACAGGCGACATGCCGTTGTACCAGCACGAATATGATGCTCTGGTCGATCTCGTCTATAACGTGGGTGAGGGAAACCTGTCGCCCGACGAGAGTCCGAAACTCGCGCAGGCAATCGCGATGCGCGATTACGACGGTATCGCACAGGAACTGGACTATCGTTACGCGGGCGGTGACATGGCGCGCGGCCTTGCCTATCGCAGCGAGCGGCGTACGCAGATGTTCACGGAGGCCTCTTACGAAGATCCCCGCAATGCGGACGGCCCGGGAGTCTCGGTCCCAGCCTGATCCACTGTCAGTGCATGACTTCCACGTTCGCCAAGCCAGACGGCCGGCACCCCCCAGACTTTCCCGATAACGTCGGCCGACAGCGCCTCATCCGGCGTTCCGTCGGCCGCCTTCGTTCCGCTGTCGAGTACGATGACGCGATCCGCGTGGTTCCTCGCCAGAGCGAGATCGTGCAACACGAGTACGACCCCAGCCCCGCCGTCCGCCGCGCGGCGCAGGTGCGTGAGCAATCGGAGCTGGTGCCCGATGTCGAGCGCTGCGAGCGGCTCGTCGGCGAGGATCCAGCGCGGCGTTCCGGCGAGTACGCGGGCGAGCAGTGCCCGCGCCCGCTCGCCGCCTGAAAGGCTCGAAACCGGGCGATCGGATAGTTCATCGAGATCGAGCGCGAAAAGCGCTGCCTCGATTTCCGCCGTCCCCCGATCGCGATGCGGCAGACGGCCGAGCGCGACCAGGTTGCGCACTGCGACGTCCCACGCAACCTCGCCGTCCTGTGGGAGATACCCGATCGCCTGCGCGCGCGATCGCAGGTGAAGCGCGGCGATATCCTTGCCGTCGAGCCGGGCAGAACCGGCGTCGGGCGTGAGGAGCCCGGCGAGGCATTGAAGCAGGCTTGACTTGCCCGCGCCGTTAGGGCCGCAGATCGCGGTGATCCTGCCGGGCTCAATCGTCGCGGAGACGTTCGCCAACCGTCCGCGGAGCGACAGACCGAGCGCTTCGAGAGTCATGCCAGCCCTCGCCGCATCCGCAGCAGCAGCCAGAGGAAGAACGGGGCACCGATCAGACTCAGGGCAATGCCGAGGCGCAGTTCGGTGACGAGCGGCAGCACCCGGCACACGCAATCCGCCACAAGCACCAGCAGTGCGCCAGCCAGCGCGCTCGGCAGCAGCAACTGCGATGGCCGGCGGTCGGTGAACGGGCGCACAAGGTGCGGTACGATCAACCCGACGAAGCCGACGATACCGGCGACCGCCACTCCGCTGCCCACCGTGAGGCCGACCCCGGCGATCAGCCAGACCTGCAACGCGCGCGGGTCCATTCCGAGGCTGCGCGCCGCAGCGTCACCCAGCACCAGCGCGTCGAGCCCGCGCGCGGCCATCAGCAGGCAGCCGATGCCCGTGACCGTCAACGGCGCGGCCAGCCAGACGTCGTTCCACGAACGGTCAGTCAGCGCGCCCATCAGCCAGGTGACGATTTCGCTCATCGCAAACGCGTTCGGCGCTAGGCTGATCGCCAGGCTCGTCAGCGCGCCCGCAAGGCTGGCGATCATCATCCCGGCAAGGGTGAACAGTGCGATACCGCCTGTCCGCCCCGCGATCGCCGCGAGCAGTGCCATCGCTCCCGCGGCACCGAGAAGCGCGAACAGCGGCAGCAAGAGGGGCGAGGCGGCGAATCCGAACCACAAACTCGCCACGGCGCCAAGCGCCGCGCCCGGGGCGATTCCGAACAGGCCGGGGTCGGCAAGCGGGTTGCGCAAATAGCCCTGCATTGCCGCCCCGCTCGCGCCGAGCCCTGCTCCGATCACCAGCGCGAGTACCGCGCGCGGCAGCCGCAGTTCGGCGAGGATCACCGCAGCGTTGGGTGTACTCGCGGGGTCGATCCACACTCGTCCGGCGAGCAGGGACAACGGGACCGCGAGCGCGATAAGGACGAGGAGGATGGCGACTGGACGCGTCACGGGAGCTCCCGCCGTATCTGGGCCAGCCGCTCGGCCGCGCGGATGATCGTCGGTCCGCCGCAATAGAGCAAGGTCGGGTCAAACTCGGCGCGATCCATCCCCGGCAACCCGGCGATCGCGGGGTGATGCTGGCCACGCTCGCTCCCCGCCACCAGCAGCACGCGCGGCGGGTTGGCGAGCAGGCGCTCGAGCGAAAGATAGTCGGCCTGTCCCATGCCCTGCGCGGCGCTAACGTTGACCAAGCCGGCGTTCGCCATCAGTTCGCTCACCAGCGCGTCTTTTCCCGGCACGATGCCGTCGGGCTGCCAGAGGATCGCGGGAATGCGAGCGTCGTTGCGGCTCGCGGCGAGCGCGGCCTCGATCCGCCGGACGAGCACCTCGCCGCGCTCGGGATGCCCGGCGAGCGCTGCCAGCGTCCGCACCTGCGCCTCGCTCTGTTCAACGGTTGATGCGATCCCGATCGTCTCCACCCGCATCCCCATCCGGGCGAGCGAAGCGCTGGTCGCTGGCGCCATGAAGCTCGAGCCCACCACCACATCCGGATCGAGCGCGAGCACTTCCTCGACCGTCCCACCGGTAGCGCGAAACCGCCGCGCCTTGGCGAGCGGCATCGAGGTCGCGCGCGGGTCGTGGCTGTAGTGACTGACCGCGAGAATCTGCGCGGGGTCCGCGACTTCCGACAGGATCGCGTCGGTGCACGGGTTTAGACTTACGATCGTAGGATGCGCGCCTTCTGCACGCTGCGGCGCGGGCGCGGCGCACCCCGCCAGCAGCACGCAGCCAGCCGCGAGCAGCGCTCTCACAGCTTCACGCGCGCACCGACGAAGGCGGTCCGCCCGCGCGTGCCATAGCCGGCGACTTCGACGTATTGCGCGTCGAACAGGTTCTCGACCCGGCCGTAGAGCTCGATCCTCTCGCTCAAGGGCATCGTCGCGCGCAGATCGACCAGGACGTGCCCGTCGATGGGGATCGCGTTGGCCGGATCGTCGAAGCTGTCACCGACCAGCCGCACGTCGCTGCCCACGCTCGCGCCTAGTGGCGTGCGCCAATCGAGCGAGCCGGTCAGCGCGTGCCGGGGCCGACGAGCCAGGTCGGTTTGCGCACCACGATCGGTCGCGTCGATGTAGCTGTAGGCGAACTGGGTCCGCAAGTTGTCGCTCGGCGCGAGCCCGAACTCGAACTCGAGCCCCTGCGACCGCGCGCGGCCGACGTTCGCGTAGGTACCGTAGGGTCGGTCGGCGCAGACGCCGTCGCTCGAGCCGAAGCAGGAGACGAAATCGATCAGGTCGCGGCTGTCGCGGCGGAACAGCGTCACCGCGGCCCATGTCGGGTCGGACCGGCTATGCCAGTCGAGGCCCAGATCGAAGCTACGGCTCCGCTCGGGAGCGAGCGAGGCATTTCCATAGTCCGAAAGCAGCTGGAAAAGGGTCGGCGCCTTGAACCCCTCACCGTACGATGCCCGCAGACGGAAGTCGCGACCGAGGCGATAGCTGGCGTCGACACCAAGGCTCGTCGCCCCGCCGAACCGCGCGTGCTGGTCGTGGCGCAGGCCGGCGTGTGCGGAGATGCCGCCCCATTCGATCCCAGCCTGGGCGTAGACGCCCCAGATGTGCGTCGTCGCCGGAGCATCGTAGAGCGTGGCGAACCGGGACCATTCCCCCTCGCCGCCAAAGTGGACCACGAACGGACCCAGCGGTCTCCATTCGCCGCGCAGGTCGATGCGCTGCGCGTGTCCATCGGTGGTGTAGGTGGGTTCGCCGCCCTGGGCCGGGTCGAAGCTATCCCGCTCGGTGTCAGAGACCGAGTATGCCGCGCGCAGGAAGAACAGTGCACTGTCGTAGATCGCACCTGCCGCGCCGGTGTACTGGCGGGTGTCCTGCATCTCGGCGGTGTCGGCGAAGGTGTAGAGCGGCGGTGGATAGCCGTCGATGTCGAGGCTGCCCTTGGCATAGCGCCCCTGCGCGAACAGCTCGAACGTGTCGCTGAGATAGGCCCGTGCCTGCCCGTTCGCCGACCATTGCTCGAAGCCATCGGCTTCGGTGCCTGTTTCCGCGGCGGAGAAGCCATCGGTGCTCTGCCAGCTGACAGACCCGCCCACGAAAAAGCTGTCCGAACCGGTTCCGCCGCTCGCGGCGAGATAGCCCAAATCCTCACCGCCGACCTCGGCACTCGCCGAAAGCCCGCGGCTTGCACGCGTGGTAACCGCCAGCACCCCGCCGATCGCGTCCGATCCCCAGATCGTCGAGTTAGAACCGCGCAAGAGGTCGAGTTTTTCGACCTCGCCCGCAGCCAGCGTGCCGAAGTCGGAACCGCCGCCCGGCGCCGCGGGATCGGCGACTCGCACGCCGTCGACGAGGACCAGCAGTTGCTCGGCCCCCGCGCCGCGCACGCGCACCCCGGTGAATGATCCGGGCGGACCGTTGCGGGTGATCGTCACGCCCGGCGCGCGGCGAAGGACGCGGGCGATGTCGGCGCCTTGCACTGCGTCGATTTCATCCTCGCCGATGACGGTGACCGACTGGCCGGTGTCCGCGACGTTGCCGCGTGCGCCGGTAGCGGTAACGGTGATCGTCGTCTCGTCGATGCGACGGTCGGCGACTATGACCTCGTCCTGCGCGGCCAATGGCGCAGCCAATACGGCGGAACTCAAGAGAAACAGGAATTTAGGCACAATACCTCCTTGCATGAACGACATTGCCGTCCATGGCGGGAGGCACGCCCGGTGCGGGCAAGCCCTCGCTGCAATCCGGTGCACCCCGCCCGGCTGCGGAACGACCGTCGACAGGCAGGTCTCCTGGCTCCCGGATCGTCGCTTACGGCCGCCTTCCCGCTTTCGCAGTGGCTGCTGGCCGCTCGCTCCCCGGTCACAGTTGCGGGGGCAGCGCGGGTTTCCCACCCACTTCCCTCTTCGGTCCGCTGTTAGACGGACAACCCGTGACGAAGCCCGCGCCTTAAGCCCGTGAACCCTCTTTGCCAAGTTAACCCCGCCGCAAGGCTGCCGTTTAACCTCGCCTTGCGGGCTGTTCCGCCAAGGGACACCCGGGACCGAGCGGCTCGCGGCAAAGACAGCTCGCCGCTACGGCCGAAGGCCGACGCGCAAAGGAACCAGGTGCCCCCAACGAACGCCCGCCCACCGGCAAGTGCCCGGCGATCCCCCCGCATACCTTCAGGTCGCGGTCGGCGGGGAGCGTTCGCCGACTTGTTGGCCGGCCCCCATCGCGGCCGGCGGCTGTTCGCGCTTGCTGCGGCGGTCGCGGTGCCGGCCATGGCCGCGCCCGCGGATTGGCGCGGGTTCGACCTGGCTCCGTCGACCGCGGCGGCGCCGATGGCGATGCCGTTCGAGACGCCGGGTAACAGCTTTCCGGGGTCGGCGTTCTTCTATCTCGAAGATGTGCCGCAGTTCGCCGCCGCTGCCGACACGCTTCCGCCTTCGGCCGGAGCCGGCACCCACTCGGATGCCGAGCCTGCCACGACCGGTCGGGCCGGGCTGGCGCGCGCATTCGTCGAAACCGGCACCGGCCTCGACAAGGCGCGCGCGCTCCAGTGCATGACCCTGGCACTCTATTACGAGGCCGCGAACGAACCGAGCGACGGCCAGCGCGCGGTAGCGCAAGTCATCCTCAACCGCGTTGTCCATCCGAGCTATCCCAATAGCGTGTGCGGCGTCGTGTTCCAGGGTAGCGAACGTCGGACCGGGTGCCAGTTCAGCTTCACTTGCGACGGCAGCCTTCTACGCAAACCGATGCGCGCGAACTGGGACCGGGCGCGCCGGATCGCGATGGCCGCCCTCGGCGGCGCGGTCTATCGCCCCGTCGGCCTCGCGACCCATTATCACGCGACCTATGTTCTGCCGTACTGGGCTGCGAGCCTGGCGAACGTCGGCACCATCGGGCTGCACACGTTTTACAAGTGGCGCGGGGCGGCGGGCGCCCCGGATGCTTTCGCTGCGCGCTATGCGGGGCGCGAGCCGGTCCCTGCGCCGCATCCGCGCAGCTACACCGATCCTGCTGGCTCGGCGCCCGATCCGGTGGTCCTCGCGCAAACCTATGAAGCGGCCCGGTCGAGGGCGGCTGCGGCACAAGTTGCCGCTTACCTGTTGCCCGCTCCGCGCGCCGACGCGGCAGTCGTCGCGACCCGGGATAATGAGCCCATTGAACCGAGTGGAAGTCTGCCCGAAGCGAGCAGCGTCAAGGCCGAATACGCGAACTCGGGCCGGTGGATCGTTCGTCCCGGCACCAACGACGCGCCGAACGTAAACGTCCGATAATCTTACAAGTTACTGCGCGCGTAACCCTCTCGGCGAACCGGTGCTTAGTCCCCGGCTGCTAAACGGTGCGGAAACCAGAACAAGGATCGCAACCAAGTTATGTCATTTCGCTTCGCCCCCGCCCGGACGATCACCAGGTCGCCGATCGCCCGCGCTCTGGCTCGGCGCGCCGGACCGCTCGCGGCGAATGACAACAGCGAGCTGGGACTGAGCAACGATGCCGTCCTCCATGCCGCTTTGCGCCATTTCGTGGAGCACGGTCTGGGAGCCGCAACCAAGGCGCTTGCCGAAGCGGACCGCGCGCTTGTCGAAGGGAACATGCAGGAGCACGAATGGTGGCTCGGCATTTGTCGAACTTTCGACCGCCGCCTTGCCGAGCGTCATGCTGCGGCAGCCCGCTCGCTTGGTTGATCGGGCTTTCCCGAAAGTCCTTGGTTAACCATATGGTGACGGACAGGCTCTATTGAGCGTGCACATGACGGGGGTGGTCGCACACAGCCGGTTCACCCGGCTCTGGTCGTCGTTCGGCAAGATCGAACCGCCGAGCACCGAAGTGCATCTGCATCTTCTGCGAACGCTCTACAACCAGCCGGCAGGTCTGCTTATGGCGACCATGATCGGTTCCATACTGACCGGTGTCGCTGCCTTTTCCAGCGGTTCGCAAACCCTGCTCGTCGGTGCGGTCACGGTGGCGGCGATCGGCGCAGTACGCGTCGGGGCGATGACCTTCATAGCCCGCCACAGCGGCCGCTTCCCGGCGAATTGGCTCGAAATCGTTTATACCGTCGGGGCCACCTCTTACGCGCTTGCACTGGGCAGTTTTGCGGCGGCGATGATCCTGCTTGGCGTCGACCCGACACTGCTGGTCATGGTCCTGCCATTGATCGTCGGCTATTCGGTCGCAGCTGCCGCTCGGGATGCGGGCCGACCAGCGATCGCCATGAGCCAGCCGATCCTTATGCTGTTCCCGGTGATCGTCACCCTGATCGGCCAGGGCACGATCGCCTATGTTACGCTCGCCACGGTGACGGCGCTGGCTTTTCCGACGATCGGCTCCATCGTCCATACAATCTATCGTTCGCTGCACGACGCGACCGCTTCGGCCACGACAAATGCTGAGTTGGCGGAAGAGATGAGGGCACTTGCCCGGACCGACGTCGTTACCGGACTCGCCAACCGGGCCGGTCTCGACCACGCCATTGCGAATAGCGTGATGCGCGCGTCGGACGGGACGATGCTGGCCCTGTTCTGGCTCGACCTCGACCGTTTCAAAGAGGTCAACGACCTGCTCGGTCATACAGTTGGTGACCAGGTTCTCGCCGCCGTAGCCCGGCGGCTCGAAGAGGTTGCGCCAGAGGGAGCGACCGTCGCCCGGTTCGGCGGCGACGAGTTCATCATGGTCTGCCCCGTCGCCAGTCGTCGCAACTGCGAGCAACTCGCCATTCGAGTGCTCGAGAGCGTGACGCGGCCATTGCGAATCGATGCCGAACGGCTCGAAGTCCCCTCTTCGATGGGTGTCGCGATCCTGCCGGAGGACGCGCAGGACGCCGACGGGCTGATGCAGCGCGCAGACCTCGCGCTCTACCACGCGAAGGTAGGTGGAAAGAACCGGACCCGCTTCTACGCACCCGCCATGAGCCGCACTCTGATCCGTCGCCGCGAGATCGAGCAGGAACTGCGGATCGCGCTTCAGCGCGACGAACTGTCGATCTTCTTCCAGCCGATCGTCGACCTTGAGAGCGGCCGTATCCGCACGTTCGAGGCGCTCGTACGCTGGTTCCATCCCGAGAAGGGCGAACTGCGACCGGACGAGTTCATCCCCGTTGCCGAGGAAACCGGCGTGATCGTCACGCTCGGCAACTGGATCACGGCGCAGGCGGCACGAGCGGCCGTGCACTGGCCCGACGATGTGTCGCTGGCGGTCAACCTCTCGCCGCTTCAGATCAAGGCGCCCGGAGCTGCACTCGGCATCCTGTCGGCGCTGCGCGAAGCAGGCCTCGATCCGTCGCGACTGGAGCTAGAGGTGACCGAAAGCCTGTTCCTCGACGACAACCATGCCACCGCCGGATTCATCGAGGAACTGTCGGCGGCGGGGGTTCATTTCGCACTCGACGACTTCGGAACGGGCTATTCCTCGCTGGGCTACATCGACCGGTTTCCATTCCGCAAGATCAAGGTCGACCGCAGCTTCGTTTCCGGCCCCAACGTGGGCCGCAAGAGCGAGGCGATCATCCGCGCGGTGGCGGAGCTCGGTGCGCAGCTCGACATGGAAATCGTCGCCGAAGGCCTCGAGACGGTCGAACAAGTCGCCGCCGTCCGCTCGGCCGGCTGCACGCTGGGCCAAGGGTATCACTTCAGCCGTGCCGTGCCCAATTACCTCGCCGCGATGCTCCTCGCGCAGGAGCGTGAGGCCCCCGCAAGACGTCGTGCGACGGGCTGACGGCGGCGCCACCTACGCATCAACCATTTCGCTAGACCGAACATTTACCAGCAGGATCTAGAAGAGCTTCCGTGGGAATTAAGCTGATCATAATGGCTGTGGCATTTGCCGGGGGCCTTTGGCTGATGGGCTACGGACCGGACGACTTCGCTCGGGCGGCGCACCGCTTGTCGGAGGCCAACGCATCCGCCATCGCGCCCGACGGCAACGACGATTGGGGTTGAGCCCGCTTCAAGTGCCGCTTGTCGCTACTGCGAACCATTTGCAAAGATAGTCTTGCGGCTGCGCGGTTTGGCGGTTGCAATCGCATCATACCGCGCTTAGGTCGCCTCTCGCACACAGGGGCCGCTCCCGCCCGCGGGAAGGAGCCGCGCCCAGACGAGGCCCGTCCCGCGCGACCGAAGGAAACGCTTCCCCTATGGCCCGCAAGAAAATCGCGCTCGTCGGCGCCGGCATGATCGGCGGCACGCTCGCTCACCTCGCCGCGAAGAAGGAAATGGGCGACATCGTCCTGTTCGACATCGCCGAGGGTATTCCTCAGGGCAAGGCGCTCGACCTGTCGCAGTGCGGTCCGATCGAGGGCTTCGACGCCAATATCAAGGGCACCAACGACTACGCCGACATCGCTGGCGCCGACGTCGTCATCGTCACCGCCGGCGTGCCGCGCAAGCCGGGCATGAGCCGCGACGACCTTCTCGGCATCAACCTCAAGGTCATGAAGGCGGTCGGCGAAGGCATCCGCGACAACTGCCCGGACGCCTTCGTGATCTGCATTACCAACCCCCTCGATGCGATGGTCTGGGCGCTGCGCGAATTCAGCGGACTGCCGCACGAAAAGGTCGTCGGCATGGCCGGTGTGCTCGATTCGGCGCGCTTCGCGACCTTCCTCGCCTGGGAATTCGGCGTGTCGGTAAGAGACGTGAACGCCTTCGTCCTTGGCGGCCACGGCGATACGATGGTCCCGGTCACCAGCTACACCACGATCAGCGGCATTCCGGTCAACGACCTCGCGAAGATCAAGGGTATCGACGAGGCGAAGATCGACGAGATCGTGAAGCGCACCCGCGGCGGCGGCGGCGAGATCGTTGGCCTGCTCAAGACCGGCAGCGCCTATTACGCCCCGGCCACCAGCGCAATCGCGATGGCCGAAGCCTACCTCGGCGACCAGAAGCGCATCCTCCCCTGTGCCGCCTACGTGAAGGGCAAGTACGGCCTCGACGGGCTCTACGTCGGCGTCCCTGCGGTGATCGGCGCGAACGGCATCGAGGACGTGATCGAGATCGATCTGTCGGACAGCGAAAAGGCCAACCTCAAGACCTCGACCGACGCGGTCGAGGAATTGCTGATGGCTTGCAAGAACCTCGACGGGGATCTCGCATGAGCATCCTGGTCGACAAGAGCACGAAGGTCATCACCCAAGGGATGACCGGAGACACCGGCACGTTCCACACTCAGCAGGCGCTCGACTACGGCACGCAGATGGTCGCCGGCGTCACCCCTGGAAAGGGTGGTACGACGCACATCGGCCTGCCGGTCTACGATACCGTCGCCGAGGCCAAGGCCGCGACGGGCGCGACCGCGAGCTGCATTTACGTGCCGCCGCCGTTTGCCGCCGACTCCATCCTCGAGGCGATCGACGCCGAGGTCGAGCTGATCGTCTGCATAACCGAGGGCATTCCGGTGCTCGACATGGTGCGGGTGAAGCGCGCGCTGGACGGCAGCAAGAGTCGCCTGATTGGCCCGAACTGTCCCGGCGTTCTCACTCCGGGCGAGTGCAAGATCGGGATTATGCCCGGTTCCATCTTCAAGAAAGGTACCGTCGGTATCGTCAGCCGCTCCGGTACGCTGACCTACGAAGCGGTACACCAGACCACACAGGTGGGACTCGGCCAGACCACCGCGGTCGGCATTGGCGGCGATCCCGTCAACGGCACCAACTTCATCGATGTGCTCGAGCTGTTCCTGAAAGACGATGCGACCAAGTCCATAGTCATGATCGGCGAGATCGGCGGCAGCGCCGAGGAAGAGGCCGCACAGTTCCTTGCCGACGAGGCGAAGAAGGGCTGGCGCAAGCCGGTGGTGGGCTTCATAGCCGGGCGCACCGCCCCTCCGGGCCGCCGGATGGGCCATGCGGGCGCCATCGTTTCGGGCGGCCAAGGCGGCGCGGAAGACAAGATCGCGGCGATGGAAGCCGCCGGCATCCGCGTTTCGCCCAGCCCCAGCGAACTTGGCACCACGCTCGACGCGTTGCTGAAGGAACTTGCCTGAATCTTCCGCGATGCCTCCGCGTCAGCGGGAGCATCGCGGAGGTTCACGCATTGCCTCACTAAAAGGTAGGCCACCCGATGGGTAACGAAGCACACGATTTCCTCCCCGCGCTCGAAGAGTCCGGACCGCAACCCGGCCCCAGTTGGGCGAATGCGAAGTGGCCGCTGGTCGGCGGCGAGAGCGAGGACGAGCTTACCCAGGCACTCGATCCCACCGCGATGCAAGTCGCGGTCAAGGCCGCCGCGGCGAAAGCCGGCAAGCCGATGGACGAGAAGGCGGTCGAGCAGGCCGCCGGGGACTCGATCCGCGCGATGATGCTCGTGCGAACCTACCGCGTGCGCGGGCACCTTGCCGCAAACCTCGATCCGCTACACCTTTCGCACCGCGAACTGCCGGCCGACCTCACCCCCGAGTACCACGGATTCACAGGTGATGCGCTCGAGCGGCCGGTCTATCTCGGCGGCACGCTCGGCCTTGAATGGGCGACGGTGAACGAACTCGTGGCGATCCTGCGGAAGAACTACTGCGGGCACGTCGGCTTCGAGTACATGCACATCGCCGATGTCGAAGAGCGGCGCTTCATTCAGGAGCGGATCGAAGGGCCGGACAAGGTCATTACTTTCACTCCCGAGGGCAAGCGCGCGATCCTGGCCGCTGTCATCCGCGGCGAGCAGTACGAGAAGTATCTCGGCAAGAAGTACGTCGGGACCAAGCGCTTTGGCCTCGACGGGGGCGAGGCGATGATCCCGGCGCTCGAGAGCGTCATCAAGTACGGCGGTGCACTCGGCGTGCGCGAGATCATCTACGGCATGGCCCACCGCGGCCGGCTCAACGTGCTCGCGAACGTGATGGCCAAGCCATACAAGGTCATCTTTCACGAATTCTCCGGCGGCAGCGCCAACCCCGACGACGTCGGCGGATCGGGCGACGTGAAGTACCACCTCGGCACTTCGACGGACCGCGAGTTCGACGGGATCAAGGTGCACATGAGCCTGGTGCCCAACCCATCGCATCTCGAGGCTGTCGATCCCGTCGTGCTCGGCAAGGCGCGCGCGCAGCAGGCGATCCGCGACGACCTCAAGAAGCACGAGCAAGTCCTGCCCGTCCTGATCCATGGCGACGCGGCATTCGCGGGGCAGGGCATCGTGTGGGAGTGCTTCGGGTTTTCAGGCGTGCGCGGATACAACACCGGCGGCTGCCTGCACTTCGTGATCAACAACCAGATCGGCTTCACCACGAGCCCTCAGTTCGCGCGATCGTCGCCCTACCCTTCCGACGTCGCGAAAGGCGTCCAGGCGCCGATCCTCCACGTGAATGGCGATGATCCGGAAGCGGTGACCTTCGCCTGCAAGCTGGCGATCGAATATCGCCAGCTGTTCGGCCGCGACATAGTGATCGATATGTGGTGCTACCGCCGCTTCGGCCACAACGAGGGCGACGAACCCAAGTTTACCCAGCCGTTGATGTACGACGCGATCAAGGGGCACTCGAAGGTCAGCGAGATCTACGAAAAGCGCCTGCTGGACGAAGGCGTCATCGAGCCCGGCGATGCCGACGCGATGTGCAGTGAGTTCAATGCCCACCTCGACGAGGAATTCGAGGGCGCGTCGAGCTACAAGCCCAACAACGCCGACTGGTTCGGCGGACGCTGGGCGGGCCTCAACAAGCCGGTCGATCCCGAAGAGTCGCGTCGCAACGTCGACACCGCGATTTCGCGCAAGTTGCTCGACAGTCTCGGCCGCACGCTCACCACCGTCCCCGACGATCTGACGATCCACAAGACGCTGGGCCGGGTGCTCGATGCCAAGCGCAAGATGTTCGAAATCGGCAGCGAATTCGATTGGGCGACCGCCGAGGCACTCGCTTACGGCAGCCTCGTCACAGAAGGCTATGGAGTGCGCCTTTCCGGCCAGGATTCAGGCCGCGGCACATTCAGCCAGCGTCACGCCGTCTGGGTCGACCAGAAGGACGAGCACAAGTACATTCCGCTCACCCAGTTGCCGCATGGGAAGTTCGAAGTCTACGACAGCCCGCTGTCCGAATACGGTGTGCTCGGCTTCGAATACGGCTTCGCCATGGCCGATCCCAAGACGCTGGTGTTGTGGGAAGCGCAATTCGGCGATTTCGCCAACGGCGCGCAGATCATCATCGACCAGTTCATCGCCAGTGGTGAGGCGAAGTGGCTGCGTGCCAACGGGCTCGTGATGCTGCTGCCGCACGGTTACGAGGGACAGGGTCCGGAGCACTCGTCGGCGCGGCTCGAGCGCTATCTCCAGCTTTGCGCGAACGACAACATTCAGGTCTGCAACATCACCGTCCCGGCGAACTATTTCCACGTGCTGCGCCGGCAGATGCTGCGGCCCTTCCGCAAACCGCTTATCATCATGACGCCGAAATCACTCCTGCGTCACCCGATGGCCAAAAGCACTGTCGACGAATTCATCGGTGACAGCCACTTCCGCCGGATCGTCAGCGACACGACCGAGATCGCGGACGACAAGGTCCGCCGGCTGGTGCTGTGCAGTGGCAAAGTCGCCTACGATCTGATCGAGAAGCGCGACGAGGAAGGCCTCGACGACGTGTCGATCGTACGCATCGAGCAGATCTATCCCTTCCCGGGCGAGCCACTCGGCGTGCGGATCAAGCGCATGACGAACCTGGAAGAGATCGTCTGGTGTCAGGAAGAACCGAAGAACAACGGTTCGTGGTTCTTCGTCGACCGGTTGATCGAACAGGCCGCCCAAGCGGCCGGCAAGGACGGCATGCGCCCGATCTATGCAGGGCGCGAAGTCGCTGCATCGCCCGCAACAGGCTTTGCCAAGCGGCACGAGGAACAGCAGCGTGCGCTGGTCGGCCTGGCGCTTGGCCTTAACGACGGCGGCGAGGCCCTGCGCGGCAACAAGGCACGCCTCGCCAAGAAGAAACCCGCCTGAGGAAGCGATAGATGTCCAAAGAAGTCAATGTCCCCACGCTGGGTGAATCGGTTACCGAAGCGACTGTCGGCGAGTGGCTCAAGAAGCCGGGCGATCCGGTTTCGGTCGACGAGCCCATCGTCAGCCTCGAGACCGACAAGGTCGCGGTCGAGGTTCCCTCGCCCGTTAATGGCGTGATGGGCGAACAAAAGGTGGCGGTCGGTGAGACTGTCGAGGTCGGCGCGCTGCTGGCGACGATCGAGGACGACGTGGCGCCTGGCGAGGGTACGCGCGTCGAGCCGCGGGAGACCCCGTCCCCGAAGGAGGAAGCTCCCGCAGCTACCCCCGCCCCCACGGGAGAGCGGAAGGACGATGGGACGCTCGAGGACACCGCCCCCGCACAGGCCAAGATCCACGATCCCGAGGCGACCCAGACGCTGAGCCCGGCAGTGCGCCGCGCGGTGCTGGAGCACGGGGTCGACCCGACGACAATCAAGGGCACCGGCAAAGACGGGCGTTTGACAAAGGAAGACGTATTGGCCGCTGCGGCCGGAGCGAAGGCATCGCCAGCGCCGTCTGCAACTTCGTCATCGGGACCCACACCAACCACCAGCGCAGCGCCGTCCGGAGAGCGCCGCGAGGAGCGGGTCAAGATGACCCGGATGCGCCAGACGATCGCGAAACGTCTCAAGAGCGCACAGGACACCGCCGCGCTGCTTACGACCTTCAACGACGTCGACATGAGTGCGGTGATCGAGGCGCGCGAGAAGTACAAGGACCTGTTCGCCAAGAAGCACGACATCAAGCTGGGCTTCATGGGCTTCTTCGCCAAGGCGAGCTGCCTCGCGCTCAAGGACGTGCCCAGCGTGAACGCCCAGATCGATGGCGAGGAAATCGTCTACCACGACTACGTTGATATCTCGGTGGCGGTCAGCGCGCCCAATGGGCTCGTAGTACCGGTCGTGCGCGATGCCGATGCGAAGAGCTTCGCCCGGATCGAGAAGGACATCGCCGACTTCGGCAAGCGGGCCAAGGACGGCACGCTGACGATGGACGACATGTCCGGCGGAACATTCACGATCTCCAACGGAGGGGTCTTCGGCAGTCTCATGAGTACGCCGATCATCAATCCTCCGCAGAGTGCGGTACTCGGACTTCACCGGATTGAGGATCGCGCAGTCGTCGTGAACGGCGAAATCGTGGTTCGCCCGATGATGTATATCGCATTGTCCTACGATCACCGCCTCATCGATGGCCGCGAGGCGGTCACCGCACTGAAGATTATCAAGGAAGCGATCGAAGATCCCATGCGGATGCTGATCGACCTTTGAGGAAGAGATAATGGCTGAATACGACTACGACGTCCTCATCATCGGCAGCGGCCCTGGGGGCTATGTTGCAGCGATCCGCGCGGCGCAGCTCGGGCTGAAGACCGCCTGCGTCGAGAGCCGTGACACCCTGGGCGGCACGTGCCTCAACGTTGGGTGCATCCCGTCTAAGGCCATGCTGCACGCGAGCGAGTATTTCGACGCGGCGAAGAACGGTATGATGGCCAAGATGGGCGTCGTCGTCGAACCGAAGCTCGATCTCGACCAGATGCACGCGCAGCGACTCGACGCGGTGAAGCAGCTGACCGGAGGCATCGCTTTCCTGTTCAAGAAGAACAAGGTCGACTGGAAGAAGGGTTTCGCGACGTTCGTCGATCCGCACACGGTCGACATCGGCGGCGAAAAGGTCACCGCGAAGAACGTCGTCATTGCCACCGGCTCATCGGTCACGCCGCTCAAGGGCGTCGAGGTCGATAACGACAAGCAGATCGTTGTCGACAGCACGGGCGCGCTTGAACTGAAGTCGGTTCCAAAGAAGATGGTCGTGATCGGCGGCGGTGTGATCGGGCTCGAACTCGGGTCCGTCTGGCGGCGCCTCGGCGCGGAAGTAATCGTCGTGGAGTTCCTCGACCAGCTGCTCCCCGGCATGGACATGGACGTGCGCAAGGAAGCCGCGAAGATCTTCAAGAAGCAGGGCATGACGATGATGCTCGGCCACAAGGTCACGGGCTGCACGGTCAAGGGCAAGACGGCCACGTTGACGGTCGAGAAGTCGGCTGGCGGCGACGAGCAGACGATCGAGGCGGACTGCGTCCTCGTGTCGATCGGGCGGCGACCCAACACCGAGGGGCTCGGCCTCGACAAGATCGGGCTAGAGGTGAACAAGCGCGGCCAGATCGAGACCGACCACGACTTCCGTACCAAGGTGGACGGAGTGTGGGCGATCGGCGACGTGATCCCCGGCCCGATGCTCGCGCACAAGGCCGAGGATGAAGGCATCGCCTGCGCCGAAAACATCGCGGGGCAGACGGGCATCGTGAACCACGCGGTGATCCCCGGTGTGGTGTACACCTGGCCGGAAATGGCCGGCGTCGGCCTCACCGAAGAGGAGGCGAAGGAAGCCGGGCACGAGATCAAGGTCGGCAAGTTCCCGATGCTCGCCAACAGCCGTGCCAAGACCAACCACGAGCCAGACGGATTCGTGAAAGTCATCGCCGAGGCCGAGAGCGACCGTGTGTTGGGCGTTTGGGCGATCGCCTCGGTCGCCGGCACCATGATCGCCGAGGCAGCCCTCGCGATGGAATTCGGCGCGACGAGCGAAGACATCGCCTACACCTGCCACGCCCACCCGACGCACTCGGAAGCGATCAAGGAAGCGGCAATGGCGGTACAGGGCAAGCCGATCCACGTTTGACGCCGGAAGCGCGCTGACGCATCTCCCCCTGCAGGAGGAGAGGCCGATGACGATTCCCAAGCTGACCGACGAACCCGGCGCGATCGCACTCGCGGCGCAAATCCGCGCGGGCGATCTCTCGCCGCTCGAGGCGGTCGACGCGTGCATCGCACGGATCGAAGCACTCGACGGGCGGATCAATGCGGTCGTCGTGCGCGACTTCGAGCGGGCACGCGACCAGGCGAAGCATTATACGAAGATGGGCGAAGGCGTCGATCAGCCGTTGTTCGGCGTTCCGATGACCGTGAAGGAAAGTTTCGACGTCGACGGTCTGCCGACAACCTGGGGTTTCGCAGAACACACCGAATACGTCGCTCGACGCAACGCGAAGGTCGTGCGCAACTTGCTCAATGCAGGTGCAATCATCGTGGGCAAGACCAACGTCCCGCCCGGCCTCGCAGACTGGCAATCGGCCAACCCGGTCTATGGCCGTACCGCGAACCCGCACGACCTTTCTCGCAGTCCCGGCGGTTCGTCGGGCGGCGCGGCGGCTGCGGTGGCGACCGGCATGGTACCGTGCGAATACGGCACGGATATCGGCGGATCGGTCCGGGTGCCCGCCCACTTTTGCGGCATCTGGGGCCACAAGACGAGTTGGGGGCTGATCTCGAAAGAGGGTCATGACCACCCTTCTCTGAACGGTGCCGACGCGCACGACGGCGCGCTTTCGATCGCCGGGCCCTTTGCCCGCAATGCCGACGATCTGGCCCTGCTAGTCGAACGCACCGCCAACTTCCCGCCGCCGCGTCTGGACGAACCCCTGGCCGGTGCGCGGTTTCTCGTAATCACCGACCTGCCCGGAAGTCCAGTGGACGACGGCGTGCGCCGCTGTGTCGAGGCAGCGGCCGAAGCACTCGAGAACGCCGGGCACGTTGTCGATCGAAAGCCCCGGCGCACGATGCCCGATTTCGCGCAGGCCCATGCCGATTACTTGCGGATGCTCAACGTCGCGATGGCGCGCGGCGAACCGGGTCCCGACGGGAAGCGCGCGAGCGCCAGCGACTGGTTCGACATGCTCGATGCCCAGGCCCGCTGCGAGGCGGCCTGGGAAGAGGTGTTCTCAGGTCACTCGTTCGTCCTCGCCCCCCCTGCGCCCGTCGTAGCGGTACCGTCGCGCGAGGGCCGTGTGTTCGACGGAACGATCACGATAAACGGGAAAGAGGAGAGCAGTGCAGCTGCGCTCGCCTGGGCCGGCATCGCGACCTTCCCGAATCTGCCTTCAACCGTCCTGCCGGTCGGCGAAGTCGATGGGCTACCGTGCGGAATGCAGGTGATCGGCCCGCGTTGGAGAGATCTCGACTGCATCGGGGCTGCAAAGGCCATCGGCGAGATTGTCGGCAGCTGATGCGGCACGCTTAGGTCCAATTGAATGAACCCGCCCGTCCTATCCCCGTTTCTCGACCTCGCGGGCACCGCGATCTTCGCGCTCACCGGGGCATTGCTCGCAGGGCGGCTCAGGCAGACGTTCGTGACAATGGCGTTTTTCGCTCTCGTCACGGGAGTTGGCGGCGGATCGATCCGCGACATGTTGCTGGGCGTGCCGGCGTTCTGGCTTCACTCTCCATGGGTTGCCCCGGTGGTGTTCGCCACCGCCCTCTTGGCTTGGTTCACGCCGACGAAATGGTGGGAGGGTGAATTGCTCGAATGGGCCGACGCTGCGGGCCTTGCGGCTTTCTCCGTTCTTGGAACCGCAAAGGCCCTAGCCTTCGGAGTGGCACCGATCCCGGCCGCGGTGCTGGGGGTAGTGACCGGCTGCGCCGGGGGCGTGGCGCGCGACGTGATCGCTGGCGTACCCTCGATCATAATGCGACCAGAGATCTACGTGACCGCTGCCGCGCTGTCTGCCGGGATCACCGTCGTCGGAGCGTTTTCAAGCCTGCCGGACGGTTGGACTTGGGCTATCGCCTGGGTCGCCGGGTTTGCAGTCAGGGGAGCGGCAATTCGATGGAAGCTCGCGCTACCCGCTTACCGGACAGAGGAAGGCTGACGCGTCAGCCTTGGAAGTCCGGCGCCTGCGCGGTCTGGTACCGGTCGTCGTCGCCGCTGTCGGAGTCCCCGGGAAGCGGTCCACTGGGATAGGCCGGCGCGCCATCATGCACTGCGCGTGCGGCGGCGTAGCGATCGTCGTCCCACTGGCTGTCAGAGGGAGCGCGGGTGCCGCTCGCGTCGCCGCGATAACCGGTGCCGCGACCGTAGTCGACGTTGCCGATTCGCCCATCGTTGTCGATCGAGCAGCGGAATGGTTCGCCTGTCCGCAGGCGACCCGATACGTCCCAGCCGCTCGCAGTGCGCGTGGCGTTGTCAACAGTGTCGATGCGCGCATTGCGCTCAACCTCACGCGCGCACATGTCGACTGCACGATCGAGGCCCCGGCTATCATCCATGCGGCTGTCGTATGGGCGGTTGCGATAATCGTAGCGATAATCGCCATTCGGCGCCGGATAGCGATAGTCGCGATCCCGCTGGCTCGACTTACTTGCCGCGCTGGCGACGGCGGCGATTGCACCTAGCAAAACGACCGCGCCAATCACGTCACCGGCATCGACCCGGTCCCGGCGGTACCAGCGGCGGTGGTTCAGCGCGTTGACTCCGTCCGCATCGAACACGCCAACAGACGCAACCGCCATGGGCGCGGCCGGCGCCGGCAGTTCCGCGGCAGCTAGCGGCGCGCCGGCCATCGATGCGCATGCGGCGATCGCGGCGGCGGAGGTGAGGCGAAGATTGAGACCCATGACCCGCAAGACCTTCTCAAAGGAACCGGCGGCATAATACCGCACGAGAACTCAAACGACTAGGCGGCCCAGGCTTGCAAAAGCCTGAACCGCCCATCGATTCGTTCAACGCCAAGGGCTTACCAACCGTAGGGGTTGTTGTAGCCGTAGCGATTGCCGTAGCGGCTGGAGTTCTTCAGGCCGCTGTAATCCAGGTCGACCACCCGGCCGTAGCGTACGTCGCAGCTGAACCGGCCCTTGTCATAATCGCGACCGCCATAGCGGTAGTTATAGTCGCGATTCCAGCCGCTTCCCCGTTCGTTGACGACAAGCGTCCCTTTGACGCGGTAGCCGTCGCGCTTACGGTCGATGTCGCGGATGTCGGTGACCCGCGTTCCGCGGAACCCGCGGCGAGCAAGATCACGCTGGGCAGCGTTCACACACTGCTGGACGGCCGAGCGCGAGTTGCCATAGCGATTGTAGTCGTACCCGTATCGGTCGTTGCCGTTGTACGGGCCGCCGTAGGTTCCGTTGTATCCGCGATCGTTGCCGATCGAGCCGGCAACGGCGGCGATCCCGCCGATAATCAGCGCGCCGGCGATGATATCGCCTGCGTCGATCCCATCGTCGTGACGGTCGCGCGCCATTGCGGGGGTTGCGGAAGCCAAGGCCATCGCGCCAGCCGCAACGGTGGCAACGGTGCCTTTGGCGAGGGCTTTTGTAATGGTATTCATGGCTCACCTCAGTCTTTGTGCGAGGGACGTTCCCCCGCCTTGTGACACCGTTATAGGTGAACACCACTGAGGTGAGCCTGAATTGCGGTTGCAGCCTTCGTTCAGCTAAACTCGGTTGAATCTGAACATGGCACGATCTTTGCTAGCTTATTTTCCTTCGCTTGGCGGTACCTCGAGGCCGGTCCATCGGGCGAGGAACGCCATCACGTCGGCCCCTTCCGCAATCGCTTTGTCTGTCGGCTTGCCGCTACCATGACCTGCGCGCGTCTCGATGCGGATAAGGTGCGGTTCGGGCCCAGCGTCGGCCGCTTGGAGCGCGGCAGTATACTTGAAGCTGTGTCCCGGCACGACGCGGTCGTCCGTATCGGCGGTGGTTACCAGCGTCGCCGGATAGTCCACGTCCGAGTGAATGTTGTGGTAAGGCGAATAGGCACGAAGCACCCTGAAGCCCGCTTCCTTCGAGGGATATCCGTAGTCGTCGACCCAGTACCGGCCGGCAGTCCAGCGGTCGAAGCGCAGCATGTCCATTACGCCTACCGCAGCGTGCGCCGCGTCGATGAGATCCGGACGCTGGTTGAGCACCGCACCGACCAGCAAGCCTCCGTTTGAACCGCCCTCGATGGCGAGGCCGTGCGGCGTGGTGACGTTGTTCGCCTTGAGCCACTCACCGGCCGCGGCGAAGTCGTCGAACACGTTTTGCTTGTTCGCCAAGCGCCCGGCATCGTGCCAGGCCTTGCCGTATTCCCCGCCACCGCGAATGCTGGCGAGGGCATAGACCCCGCCCGCGTCGATCCACGCCATCCGAGTAGCCGAAAAACCCGGGGTAAGCGAAACCCCGAACCCGCCGTATCCGTAAAGCAGAGTCGGCGCCGGGCCCGTCACATCCTTGCGCTTGACGATGAACATCGGAATTTTCGTTCCGTCCTTCGACGGATAGAAGATCTGGCTGACGTCATACTTCTCGGGATCGATGTCAAGCGACGGCGCCTGGAAAACCGCCGTCTCACCGGTCGCCACATCGAGGCGATAGATAGTCGCGGGCCGATTGAAGCTGGAAAAGGAGAAGAACGTCTCAGGGTCGCCCGGATGACCACCGAACCCGCTGGCCGTGCCGATTCCGTCAAGATCGATAGTTCGAATCGGCGCGCCATCGAGGTTGAACACCTCCACCCGGCTTGCCGCGTCCTTGAGATAGCTGATCACCAGCTTTCCCCCGACGATCGAAGCCGATTCGATCGGCTCGGGACGCTCGGGAACGACGGTTTCGAATTTCGGGGTGTCCGCCGCAAGATCGACCTTCACCACGCGATAGGTCGGCGCGTCCTTGTTGGTTTTGAGATAGAGCGTCGAGCCAACGGTATCGATCAGCGACCAGTCGTTGTCGAACCCCGTGATCAGCGGCTTCGAAGCCCAGCCCAGTTCGTTGCGCTGCGACAGGTCGATGACCTGCAATTCATTGCGGGCGTCGGTCCCGGTCGAACTGCTTATGAATGCCCAGCGCCCGTCGTCCGAAACGGAGGCCGAATGCCCCCGCTCGCGGTAGTCCGGAGTTGAGAAGATCATCTCGTCCTCGGACTGCGGCGTGCCGAGCTCGTGGAAATAGACCGCCTGGTTGTAGTTCAGCGCCTGAAAGTCCTTGCCCTCCTCGGGCTCCGGAAAGCGCGAATAGAGGAAGGCCTTCTCGCCCACCCAGGCAAGACCAGTGAACTTCGCCCACCGAATTTCGTCGCCGGCTTCCTTGCCGGTATCGACGTCGAGAACCTTGAGGATGCGCCAGTCGGTCCCGCCGTCCTGAACGCTGTAGAGCAATTTCGATCCATCGGGCGACGGCTGCCAGTCGCTGAGCGCGGTGGCGGCATCCTTGGCCCAAATGTTGGGATCGATCAGCAGGCGCCGCTCGCCGTCGGGGCCGTCCTGTACATAGAGCGGGCTCTGGTTTTGCAGCCCGGTGTTGCGGGTGTAGAAATAGCGGTTGCCATACTTGTACGGCAGTCCGAAGCGCTCGTAGTCCATGCGCTCGGCGATGCGCGCCTCGAACCAGTCGCGCCCTGGCAGGGTGTCGAGATACGCCTCGGTCACTTTATTCTGCTCGGCGACCCAGTTCGCGACTTTCGCATCGGACCGCACGTCGGCCTCCAGCCAGCGGTAGGGATCGGCAATTCGCTCTCCGAAGATCGTTTCGACCGTGTCGCCGCGCTCGGTCTGGGGATAGACGATCGGCTTTTCGGCGGCGGCGTTCGCGATCATCTTACCTCCGGTATCCTGAGCAATGGCGGGCGCGCTAAGCGCAAGCGCGGATACAGCGCCGAGCAGCGCGGTCAGGCGAATAGTCATGAGGGCTCCCGTGAATTGCGACCCGGAAACAGATGTAACTAATTGGACGACAGATTCAATCGGAGCCAGACAGCAAAAGAAAAGGGCCGGAAGTTTCCCCCCGGCCCTTCGGTGTCTCGTTTCGAGCGGCGCCTCACGCGTCCTCGAATTCGTCCTCGTCGGCGTTCGTCACCGGACCCGAGTCCTGGCCCTTGGCATCGACATCTCGGTCAACGAGCTCGATGATCGCGATCGGAGCGGCGTCACTCTCGCGAATGCCAGCCTTGATGATCCGGGTGTATCCACCCTCGCGGTCGGCGTAGCGCTCGGCAAGAACGTCGAACAGTTTCCTCAGCTGGGTCTCGTCGCCCAGGCGGCTCATGGCGAGCCGCCGATTGCTGAGGCCGCCGCGCTTGGCGAGCGTGATCAGCTTTTCGATGTAAGGACGCAGTTCCTTCGCCTTCGGCGTCGTGGTCAGGATCTGCTCATGCTTGACCAGCGCGGTCGCGAGGTTGCGCAAAAGGGCGGCGCGGTGGCCGGACTTGCGCTGCAGCTTGCGGCCCTTGATGCCATGCTTCATTTCTCAGTACTCCGTTCGTAGGGGGCCCGTATGAGGTAACCCAATCCGGGCGGCGTTAGCGGGCGCCGCCCAATCCCGATCAGCCCAGAAGCTCTTGCTCAAGCTTCTTGGCCATTTCCTCGATGTTTTCAGGCGGCCAGCCGGGGATGTCCATTCCGAGGCGCAGGCCCATCGAGCTCAGGACTTCCTTGATCTCGTTGAGGCTCTTGCGGCCGAAGTTCGGCGTGCGGAGCATCTCGGCCTCGGTCTTCTGGACCAGGTCGCCGATGTAGATGATGTTGTCGTTCTTGAGGCAATTCGCCGAACGCACCGACAGCTCGAGCTCGTCGACCTTCTTGAGGAGGTAACGGTTCAGCTGGTTGGCGTCGCTCTCTTCCGGCTGCGCGGCCATGCCGATCATCGGGCTGGCGGCCACCGGCACGCCGTCTTCGAAGTGGACGAACAGAGCGAGCTGGTCCTGCAGGATGCGCGCGGCATAAGCCACGGCGTCCTCGGGAGTGACGGTACCGTCGGTCTCAATCGTCAGCGAAAGCTTGTCGAAGTCGAGTTCCTGTCCCACGCGGGCGTTCTCCACCTTGTAGCTGACCTGGCGGACCGGTGAGTAAAGCGAGTCGACCGGGATCAACCCGATCGGCGCATCGACCGGACGATTGCCGACGGCAGGGACATAGCCTTTGCCCGTGTCGGCGGTCAGTTCCATGTTGAGATTCGCACCCTCATCGAGGTGACAGATCACGAGATCCTTGTTCATGACCTCGATGTCGCCCGACACGGCGATGTCGCCGGCCTTGACCTCACCTGGGCCGGTGGCGGCGAGCTGGAGCCGCTTCGGTCCCTCGCCTTCCATCTTGAGCGCAATCTGTTTCACGTTCAGGACGATGTCGGTGACGTCCTCGCGCACGCCGGCGAGCGAGGAGAATTCGTGCAACACGTTCTCGATCTTGATCGAGGTAATCGCGGCACCCTGGAGGCTCGAGAGAAGCACTCTGCGCAGGGCGTTGCCGAGCGTCAGGCCGAAGCCACGCTCGAGCGGTTCGGCGACGAAGGTCGCCTTGCGGCCTTTTGCGGCGTCCTTGACCTCGAGCGAGTTGGGCTTCTTGAGTTCCTGCCAGTTCTTGGTGTTGACGGCCATGGATATCCCCTGGGGTTCAAATGGGTGCGGGACCGGCGCCGTGCGGCGTCCGATCCCCGAAAAGTCGGCGGCGGGGAGCGACCCTGCCGCCGGGCAGGTAATCAGACGCGGCGACGCTTGCTCGGCCGGACCCCGTTGTGCGGGATCGGAGTGACGTCACGGATCGAAGTGATCGTGAAGCCAACCGCCTGCAGGGCCCGCAGCGCGCTCTCGCGGCCCGAGCCAGGGCCCTTGACCTCGACCTCGAGCGTGCGGACGCCGTGTTCGGCGGCCTTCTTGCCGGCATCGTCGGCGGCGACCTGGGCGGCATAGGGAGTCGACTTGCGGCTGCCTTTGAAGCCCATCATGCCGGCCGACGACCAGCTGATCGCGTTGCCCTGTGCGTCTGTGATGGTGATCATCGTGTTGTTGAAGCTGGCGTTGACATGCGCCACGCCGCTGGAAATGTTCTTGCGTTCACGCCGGCGAATGCGCTGGGGTTCACGTGCCATGTGGAATTCCTGTCCTAAATCCAAGAGAGCAGCTGCTGCCTGTGCAGGCGCGGCTTACTTCTTCTTACCGGCGATCGGCTTGGCCTTGCCCTTGCGGGTGCGGGCGTTGGTGTGGGTGCGCTGGCCGCGGACCGGCAGGCCCTTGCGGTGACGCAGACCGCGATAGCTGGCGAGATCCATCAGACGCTTGATGTTCATCGCCGTCTCGCGACGCAGGTCGCCCTCGACCTGGTGCTCGGCATCGATCGTCTCGCGGATCTGCAGCACCTCGGCGTCGGTCAAATCCTGCACGCGGCGGGTGTGATCGATACCCAGCTTGTCGGCGATCTTCACAGCCGTGGTACGGCCGATACCGTGGATGTAGGTGAGCGCGATGATAACGCGCTTGTTGGTGGGGAGGTTTACCCCGGCAATACGTGCCACTTAGTTCTCCATGCTCCACAGGGACATGAGGCGATTGCCGGTCCCTATCTCATCGCTAGTTCCCGACACGGGCGGAAGCGCCGCTACGGCAAAAAGCCCCGATGGCGCGCACTGAGGCTGCCGCCTGCCGGACTCGTCCCGCTGTGTCGAATAGGGGCGCGCTTAAGGCGATTTGCCGGCGGCGTCAATGCCCGAGCGCGCAAAAGCGAGAACGGGAGCCTGACAGGCCCCGCTTCGCGATCGTGACGTGCCTGTTACACCCCTACGCGCGGTCCGTCAAAGGTCGTGCGGTGAGTCGTTCACCCATTCGCCTTTTCCATCGCGTAACCCTGGGCACCGATGTCGTCGGAATTACTCAAACCCGCTGCATTGTCTCCGGCCTTCGCTTCCGGCGCCTTCGCCGGAGCATCGACCCGGCCGAGCGTATCGGCGAGATGGGCGAGCTGCTGGGTCATCACCCCGTCGACTGCCTGCGATATCTTCTCGACCGGAAAACGCATGTGCCCTCCGACGATGTACTCCCAGACAATCTTCGTCCCCTCGCTTGCTGCGTCGGGCTGAAGGGTAATCGTCAGCACACCATCGACTGGCTCGCTCTGAAGGGGTCCCAGCCCGCCTCGCATCCGCAGGACCTTTTCCGGCTGCGCAAGCACGATCTTCAGATGCTCTGCACTCCCCGCCAGGCCGACGCTGCTCTCGCTCTCGACAGCGGGAATGCGTTCGCAAAAGCACCCGCCGCCTTGCGGAATAATCGACATGTTCGAAGCATCGCCCGACCACGTGTGGTCGTCGTCCCACCAATCGCCAGGGGAGATCAGCGCCATCCATGTCGCCTTGGTCGTCGCCCGCACGACCGCTTCGTCGCGGGTGACGAAATGATCGGCCGAAGTCTCGACGACCTCCGCCATTGCGGGCGCCGACAGGCTTAATGCGGTCACGGCCAGTCCGAACAGATATTTCATCGATCGATCCCCCTCGCCGCCTGTATTCCACGGTCGCGCACGGGGGAAAAGAGGCTAGCTGGCGAGAATTGCCTCGATCGCCGCGGTCACTTCGCCGATGTCGCCCATCCCGTCGACCCGGCGTACGATGCCGCGCTCTTCGTAAACAGGCAGGATCGGCGCGGTCTTGGCGCGATACTCCGCCATGCGGGTGCGGACAGTGTCCTCGTTATCGTCGGGGCGGCGCTTGAATTCGGTCGAGCTGCACTTGTCGCAAACGCCCGGGACTTTCGGCTGCTTGTAAACGTCGTGATAGCCTTCCCCGCACTTGGCGCATGTGAAGCGGCCGGTGATACGCTCGACAAGCGCGTCCTCGTCGACATCGAGTTCGATCACGTAATCGAGGGATCGGCCGTGGCGGGCAAGAATTTCGTCGAGCGCGTGGGCCTGCGCCTCGGTGCGCGGATAACCGTCGAAGATCGCGCCGACGCCGTCGCCCATCGCTGTAAGTTCGGCGTCGATCAGCTTACTCACGATCTCGTCCGAGACGAGTTCGCCGCGCTCCATCACCGCCTTGGCTTCAATCCCCACCGGCGTACCGGCCTTTACCGCCGCACGAAGCATATCGCCGGTCGACAGTTGGCGCATGCCATGATGCTCGACAAGCCGCTGGGCCTGCGTGCCCTTCCCCGCTCCCGGCGGTCCCAACAGGATGATGTTCACGACGTGCTTCCCCTTCCGACGTCGGCCATGCAGTTGTGAGGCTGCGCTTTCAACCCGGGCCTGCAGTCTTAGCGCAGACGCCCCTTGAGCTTCGCCTTCTTGATGAGGTCGCCGTACTGGTGCGCCAGCAGGTGCGACTGGATCTGGCTGATCGTATCGACTGTCACATTGACGACGATCAACAGACTGGTGCCCCCCATGACCATCTGGATCCCGGTACGGCTGAACATATATTCCGGGATCACACAGACGAGAGTCAGGTAGATCGCCCCGATCACCGTAATGCGGGTGAGTACGTAATCGAGATAATCCTGTGTGCGCTTGCCGGGGCGGATGCCGGGGATGAACCCGCCATTCTTCTTGAGGTTCTCGGCCGTCTCCTCCGGGTTGAATACCACCGCGGTATAGAAGAACGAGAAGAAGATGATGCCTGCGGCGTAGAGCGTAAGGTAAAGTGGCTGCCCGTGCTGCAGGTAGAAGTTCATCGAGGTGATGATCCCCCCAGCGGTGCTCTCCGGGTTAATCGACTGCCCGGCAAACTGGCTGATCGTCAGCGGCAGCAGGAGCAACGAGCTGGCGAAGATCGGAGGGATTACGCCCGCAGTGTTCAGCTTCAGTGGTAGGTGGCTGCGGTCGGCCTGCATCATGCCCTTGGCGCTGGCGCGCTTGGGGTACTGGATCAGAAGGCGGCGTTGAGCGCGCTCCATGAAGGCAATGAACAGCACGAGGCCGATGAACGCGACGATGAAGCCGATTACAACGAACGGCCCGATCGAGCCTGAGCGAGCACCCTCGAAAAGCTGCGCGGCGAAAGTCGGGAAACGGGAAATGATGCCCGCCATGATGATCAGCGATACGCCGTTGCCGATCCCGCGACTGGTGATTTGTTCGCCCAACCAGAGGAGGAACATGGATCCGCCCACGAGGCTGATCACCGCAGTGATGCGGAACATAATCCCCGGTATGACGACGGCCTGCAGGCCGCTCGAGGCGCCATAAGCCTCAAGTCCCGAGGCCAGGAACCAGCCCTGAATCGCGCACAGGAATACGGTGCCGTAGCGCGTATACTGATTGAGTTTTTGACGCCCGGTTGCGCCTTCCTTCTTCAACGCGGCGAGCGCCGGATGGAGGGATGCCGCAAGCTGGATCACGATCGAGGCGGTGATGTACGGCATGATGCCGAGCGCGATGAGACTCATGCGCTCGAGGCTGCCGCCCGAGAACGTGTTGAACAGGTCGAGGATACCGCCTTGCGTCTGCGCGTAGAGCTGCTCGAGAATGAGCGGGTTGACGCCCGGGAGCGGCACAAAGCTCAAAAAGCGGAACACGACCAGGGCCGCGACCGTGAACCAGATGCGGTTCTTGAGCTCGGTGGCCTTGGAAAAGTTCGCGAGGCTGATGCTGCTCGCGATATTGTCGGCGCGTGATGCCATGGGATTACTCGAAAGGTCCTGTCTGTCGCACCGGTCCCTCCCGGCGATGGGAGGCTAGATAGGGAGCGCGGGGCTCGATGTCGAACCCCGCGCAACCATTTTTCGATTAGGAAGCCTTCTTGGCCTTGTTCGCTGCGGCGCGCTCGGCCTTCTTCTCAGCCTCGGGGCGTGCGGCTTCGATAACCTCGACCTTGCCGCCAGCCTTCTCGACTGCCTCGATCGCGCCCTTCGACGCGCCTGCGACCTTGAAGCTGACCTTGCTGGTCAGTTCGCCCTTGCCGAGCAGGCGGACCCCGTGCTTGCCGCCGCTCGCGAGACCCGCCGCCTTGAGCGCGTCGTGGTCGATCGTGCCCTTGGCATCAAGCTTCTTGGCGTCGATGAACTTCTGGACCATGCCCAGGTTTACCTCGGCGAAGTCCTTGCCGTTCGGGTTGTTGAATCCGCGCTTCGGCAGGCGCATGTGAAGCGGCATCTGGCCGCCTTCGAAGCCCTTGATGGCCACGCCCGAGCGCGCCTTCTGGCCCTTCTGGCCGCGGCCCGAAGTCTTGCCCTTGCCCGAACCGATGCCCCGGCCGACCCGCATTTTGCGGTGGCGGGCGCCCTCGTTGTCGCGGATGTCGTTCAGTTTCATGTCAATGCACTCGCTTTCGCTTTTATCGCGCTATGCCGAGCCGTTTGCTCGACGGCGTTTCAGTCGACGATCTCGACCATGTGCGGCAGCTTGGCGATCGCACCGCGAACCTCGGGAGTATCCTCCAGTTCGACTTCGCGGTGCATCTTGCCGAGACCCAGGCCAACCAGAATCTTCTTCTGGCTTTCCGGACGACGGATCGGGCTGCCGATCTGCTTGAGCTTGATCTTCGCCATTGCTGTTACTCCGTGATCGCGGCGGCGTCGGCTTCGGCCTCCGCCTCGCTCGCGCCGCCCCGACCCAGCAGGTCGGCGACCTTCTTTCCGCGACGCTGGGCGACCGACTTCGGCGAAGTCTGGTCCTGCAGCGCGGCGAAGGTGGCGCGGATCATGTTGTAGGGGTTCGACGTGCCGACCGACTTGGTCACGACGTCGGCCACGCCCAGGCTCTCGAACACGGCGCGCATCGGGCCGCCGGCGATGATGCCGGTACCCGCGGGCGCGCTGCGAAGGTTGACCTTGCCCGCCCCGAAACGGCCCTTGCCGTCGTGGTGAAGGGTGCGGCCTTCCTTAAGCGGAACGCGGATCATCTTCTTCTTGGCCGAAGCGGTCGCCTTGGTGATGGCCTCGGGCACTTCACGCGCCTTGCCATGACCGAAGCCGACCCTGCCCGAGCCGTCGCCCACCACGACCAGCGCTGCAAAGCCGAAGCGCTTACCGCCCTTGACCGTCTTTGAGACGCGGTTGATGTGGACGAGCTTCTCGATAATGCCGTCGTCTTCTTCCTCGCGCCCTCCGCGACGGTTGTCGCGGCCACCGCCACGGCCACGGCCGCCACGGTCGTTACCGCCGCGTCCGCCGCCACCGCCGCGGCCGCCACGGCCGCCGCGATCGTTGCCGCCACGTGCATCGCTCTGCTCGCGTGGTTGAACCGGATCGCCGCTCGCGGCGCTCTGGGTGTCGGCAGCTTCCGACGGAGTGTCGGCAATCGCCGGCTGCTCGAGCTTGACCGCGTTTTCGGTCTCGGCAGTCGCCGTTTCGTTGGTGTTGTTTTCGTCAGCCATCATCAGAACTCCAGCCCGCCTTCGCGGGCGGCGTCGGCCAGCGCTTTCACGCGACCATGAAACAGGAACCCGCCGCGGTCGAACACGACGGTCGAGACGCCGGCCTTCTTTGCGGCGGCCGCGATATCCTTACCCACCTGGGCGGCGGCATCGACGTTGGCGCCGCTGGACTTACCGCCCAGCGTGCTGGCAGCGGCAACAGTCTTGCCCTGGGCGTCGTCGATGATCTGCGCGTAGATGTGCTTACCGGTGCGGTGCACCGACAGGCGCGGACGATCGCCCGCACGATTCTTGATCGCGGTGCGCACGCGGCGGCGGCGGCGCTCGAAGAGGGAAAGCTTGGCCATCTTACTTCTTCTTCCCTTCCTTGCGGAAGATGTACTCGCCGCGATACGCGATACCCTTGCCCTTGTAGGGTTCGGGCTTGCGCCAACGGCGGATTTCGGCGGCGAACTGGCCAACGGCCTGCTTGTCGATACCGGACACCTCGACCGTGGTCTGATCAGGGGTCTTCACCTCGAGACCTTCCGGCACATCGAGGTCGACGTCGTGGGAGTAGCCGAGCTGAAGCTTGAGCTTCTTGCCCTGCGCCTGTGCACGGTAGCCAACGCCCTTGATGACCAGCGTCTTGGTGAAGCCTTCAGTCACGCCTTCGACGAGGTTCGAGACCAGCGTGCGCTGCATGCCCCAGAAGTTGCGGGCGGCACGCGTGTCGTTGGCCGGCTTGACCGAGATCGCGCCGTCTTCGACCGTGTAGGTCACGTTGTCCGACAGGCCCATCGAAAGGGTGCCCTTCGGCCCCTTTACGGTGAGCGTGCCGTCGTCGATCTTGGCCTCGACCCCACTGGGGATCGCGACCGGCCTTTTGCCGATGCGGCTCATCAGAACACCTCCGCCAGCACTTCGCCACCGACGTTCTGGATACGCGCCTCGGCATCCGAGAGCACGCCCTTCGGCGTCGAGACGATGGTGATGCCAAGGCCATTGCGAATCGTCGGCAGTTCCTTGGAACCCGAATAGACGCGGCGGCCAGGCTTCGAAACGCGAGCGACGTGCTTGATCGCGGGTTCGCCTTCGAAATACTTCAGTTCGATCCGCAGCTGCGGATGTTTGCCAGAAGCGTCGTCGCTGTAGCCACGAATGTAGCCTTCGCGCTGGAGCACTTCGAGGATGTTTGCACGCAGCTTGCTAGCGGGCGTCAGGACCGAGTCCTTCTTCGCCTGCTGGCCGTTGCGGATGCGGGTGAGCATATCGCCCACGGGATCGGTCATAGCCATTGGTCAGATCCTCACCAGCTCGACTTCGTCAGGCCCGGGATCATGCCCTTGTTTCCAAGGTTCCGGAGCTCAATACGATTGAGACCAAACTTGCGATAATAGCCGCGCGGGCGGCCGGTGGTGGAACAGCGATTGCGCACCCGAGTAGGATTCGCATTGCGCGGAATTTCGGCCATCTGCAGCCGCGCCATCAGGCGCTCGCCGTCATCCTTCGACTTGTCGTCGGCAATGGCCTTCAGCCGCGCGTACTTGCCGGCATACTTTTTCACGAGCTTCTTGCGCCGCTCGTTCTTGTTGATCGAACTCAGTTTCGCCATGGACTTAAGCTCTCTTCCTCAAAATCTGCTTCACGCGGCCTGCTGCTGGTCGGCAGCAGCGTCCTCACGCGGGAACGGGAAACCGAACAGGCGCAGCAGCTCGCGCGCCTCGTCGTCGGTCTTCGCGGTGGTGGTTACGATGATGTCCATTCCCCGTACCTTCTCGATCTTGTCGTACGAGATTTCCGGGAAGATGATCTGCTCTTTCAGGCCCATCGCGTAATTGCCGCGCCCGTCGAAGCTCTTCGGGTTCAGCCCGCGGAAGTCGCGGATACGCGGCATGGCGATGGTCACCAGGCGGTCCAGAAATTCGTACATCCGCTCACGGCGAAGGGTTACCTTCGCGCCGATCGGCATGCCTTCACGCAGCTTGAACTGCGCGATCGACTTCTTGGCCTTGGTGATTACCGGCTTCTGGCCAGCAATCAGCGCCATTTCCTCGGCTGCAGTCTGGACCTTCTTCTTGTCCTGGCTCGCCTCGCCCACACCCATGTTGAGCGTGATCTTCTCGATCCGGGGAACTTCGAGCGCGTTCTTGTAGCCGAACTTCTCCGTCATCGCCTTGGCGATTTCGGATTCATACTTGGCCTTCAGACGCGGCGTGTAGCTTTTGTCAGCCATCGATCGTTTCTCCGGACTTGACGGCGACGCGGACCTTGCGACCGTCCTTGCTCGTTTCGAACCGGACGCGGGTCGGCTTGCCGTCCTTGGGATCGGCGAGCGCCACCTTCGAGATATGCAGCGGAGCCGGCTTGCGGTCGATACCGCCCTGGGGGTTCTGCTGCGTCGGCTTGCGGTGACGGGCAATCACGTTGACCCCATCGACCAGGACTTTGGCATCCTTGGGCATCACGGCCTGGACGGTGCCGGTGCGGCCCTTGTCCTTGCCCGAGAGCACGACGACGCTGTCGCCCTTCTTGATCTTTGCGCCGGCCATTACAGAACCTCCGGAGCGAGCGAGATGATCTTCATGAAGCCGCGACCGCGCAGTTCGCGCACGACCGGTCCGAAGATACGGGTGCCGATCGGCTCCTCGTTCTTGTTCACGAGCACCGCGGCGTTGCTGTCGAAACGAATCACGCTGCCGTCGGGACGACGCACGTCCTTCTTGGTGCGCACGATCACTGCGCGGTGAACGTCGCCTTTCTTGACGCGCGTGCGCGGCTGCGCCTCCTTGACGGAGACGACGATCACGTCGCCGACGCCCGCGGTCCGGCGCTTAGACCCGCCCAGCACCTTGATGCACTGGACGCGCTTCGCGCCGCTGTTGTCCGCGACGTCGAGATTGGATTGCATCTGGATCATCGATCCGTTTCCTTCTCGTTCGGCTTGCCGGAACCAGTCCGGCAGTTCCTAAGTCTAATCAGTTGCTTGCGGCTTCGACGTCGAGGTCGGCTTCCACCGCCTGCACGCCGCCCGCCACGACCCGGTCCTTCACGGCCCAGGTCTTGGTCTTCGAAATCGGCCGGGTCTCCTCGATCCGCACGACATCGCCCGGATGGTACTCGTTGCCCTCGTCGTGGGCGTGATACTTCTTCGAACGACGGATGATCTTGCCGTAGAGCGGGTGCTTGACCTTCCGCTCGACCAGCACGGTCACGGTCTTGTCGGTCTTGTCGGAGACGACTGTCCCGGTGAGGATACGCTTGGGCATATCTCTTGTCCTTACTTCGCTTCGGCCGAGCGGGCACGCTCGGTCTGCAGCGTCTTGATGCGGGCGATGTCGCGACGCACTTCACTGATGCGCGCGGGTCGCTCGAGCTGATTGGTCGCTGCCTGGAAACGCAGGTTGAACGCTTCGCGCTTGAGGTCGACGAGCTGCTCTGAAAGCTGGTCGTCGGTCTTGGTGCGCATGTCGGCAGCCTTCGCGTTGCCGACATCGGCCTTCTTGGCGGGGGCTTTTGCCATCATTCGGCTCCCAGGTGCGAGGTGTCGCCCAGACGGGCAACGACCTTGGTCTTGATCGGCAGCTTCATTGCCGCGCGGCTGAACGCCTCGGCCGCGAGCGGGCCGGGGACGCCGTCGAGCTCGAACAGGATCCGGCCAGGCTTCACGCGAGCCGCCCAATATTCGACCGAACCCTTGCCCTTACCCTGACGGACCTCGGCGGGCTTCTTCGACACCGGCACGTCGGGGAACACGCGGATCCACAGACGTCCCTGACGCTTGATGTGGCGCGTGATCGCACGACGCGCTGCCTCGATCTGGCGCGCGGTAATTCGCTCCGGCTCAAGCGCCTTGAGGCCGTACGAACCGAAGTTGAGGTCGGTACCGCCCTTGGCTTCGCCCTTGATCCGGCCCTTGAAGGCCTTGCGAAACTTGGTCTTTTTCGGTTGCAGCATTGCTCTTGCTCTACCTTAGCGCCGGTCGCCGGCGGGGCGGACGCCGGAAGTCTGGGCCTCCATCATCAGCCGGTCCTGTGCGGTCGGATCGTGGCCGAGAATCTCGCCCTTGAAGATCCACACCTTGATGCCGATCACGCCATAGGCGGTCAGCGCCTCGGCCTCGGCGTAGTCGACATTCGCGCGCAGCGTGTGCAGCGGCACGCGGCCTTCACGATACTGCTCGACGCGGGCGATTTCGGCGCCGCCGAGACGGCCGCCACACATGACCTTGATGCCTTCGGCACCCAGGCGCATGGCCGACTGCATGGCGCGCTTCATCGCCCGGCGGAACGCCACGCGGCGAACCAGCTGGTCGGCGATGCCCTGCGCGACGAGCTTGGCATCGATTTCCGGCTTGCGGATCTCGACGATGTTCAGCTTCACTTCGCTTTCGGTCATCGTCGCAAGCTTCGCGCGAAGCTTTTCGATGTCGGCGCCCTTCTTGCCGATGATGACGCCCGGACGGGCGGCATAGATCGACACGCGGCACAGCTTGGCCGGACGCTCGATCACGACCTTGGAAATCGCCGCCTGCGGCAGGCTGTCGACGATGTACTTGCGGATCTCGATGTCTTCCTTGAGCAGCTTGGCGTAGTCGCGCCCTTCGGCGTACCAGCGGCTGTCCCAGGTGCGGTTGATCTGCAGGCGCAGGCCGATCGGATTGCTCTTATGACCCATGACTTAGGCCTCCTCGCTTTCGCGGACCACGATCCGCAGCCGGCTGAACGGCTTGAGGATGCGGGTCGACTTGCCGCGACCACGCGTGTGGAAGCGCTTCATGGTGATCGACTTGCCGACCGACGCCTCGGCGACGACGAGCGCGTCGACGTCGAGGTTGTGGTTGTTCTCGGCGTTGGCGATCGCACAAGCGAGCACCTTCGATGCATCGCGCGCCATCGCCCGCTTCGAGAAGGCGAGGATGTTCATCGCTTCTTCGGCCTTCTTGCCGCGGATCAGGCCGGCAACGAGGTTCAGCTTCTGCGCGCGAACCACGGATCGTGGTGCCGACGGCCAGCGCCTCGTTATCGCCGACGCGGCGGGGAGCTTTTGCCTTGCCCATCAGCGCTTGCCCTTCTTGTCGGCGGCGTGGCCGGGGAAGGTGCGCGTGGGCGCGAACTCGCCGAGCTTGTGACCGACCATGTCCTCGTTGACGGAGACCGGAATGAACTTCTGGCCGTTGTAGACGCTGAACGTCAGGCCGACGAACTGCGGCAGGATCGTCGAGCGACGCGACCAGGTCTTGATCGGACCACGCGCACTCTTCTCCTGCGCGTCCTCCGCCTTCTTCAGCAGGTGGAGGTCGACGAACGGACCTTTCCAGACGGAACGAGCCATCTCGCTTACCTCTTCTTCTTGGCGTGACGCGAACGGATGATCATCTTGTCCGTCTGCTTGTTGTGGCGGGTGCGGGCACCCTTGGTCGGCTTGCCCCACGGAGTGACCGGATGACGGCCGCCCGAGGTCCGGCCTTCACCGCCACCATGCGGGTGATCGACCGGGTTCTTCGCGACGCCGCGGGTCAGCGGACGCTTGCCCTTCCAGCGGGTGCGGCCGGCCTTGGCGAAGTTCTGGTTCTGGTTGTCGGGGTTCGACACCGCGCCAACCGTGCCCATGCAGTCGGCCGCGCAGATAACGCTGCTCGCCGGAGTTGAGGCGCACGATGACCATGCCGCGGTCACGGCCGACGACCTGGACGTAAGTGCCCGCCGAACGAGCGATCTGGCCGCCCTTGCCCGGCTTCATCTCGACATTGTGGCAGATCGTGCCGACCGGCATCTGGCCCAGCAGCATCGCGTTGCCCGGCTTGGTGTCGACCTTCTCGCCCGCGACGACCTGATCGCCGACGGCGAGACGCTGCGGCGCGAGGATGTAGGCCAGCTCGCCGTCCTCATACTTCACCAGCGCAATGAACGCGGTGCGGTTGGGATCGTATTCGATCCGCTCGACGGTGGCCGGCATGTCCCACTTGCGACGCTTGAAGTCGATGTAGCGGTACTTCTGCTTGTGACCGCCGGCGATGCCGCGCGAGGTGACATGGCCCTTGTTGTTGCGGCCACCGGTCTTGCGCTTGCCCTCGGTAAGCGCCTTGACCGGCTTGCCCTTGTACAGGGCGGACTTGTCGACCAGGATCAGGCCGCGACGGGCGGGGCTGGTCGGGTTGTAGTTCTTGAGTGCCATGGCCTCAGATCCCGCTCGGTGACGTCGATCGAGTCCTGGCCCTCGGCCAGCGTCACGATCGCCTTCTTCATGTCGGAGCGCGTGTAGGGCTTGCCCTTCCAGCGCTTCGTCTTGCCCTTGTCGACGATGGTGTTCACGCTCGTCACCTTGCGATCGAAGAGCGCCTCGACCGCCTCCTTGATCTGCGGCTTGGTCGCGTCGCCCGCGACCTTGAACACCACCGCGTTGTGCTCCGAAGCCAGCGTCGACTTCTCGGTGATGTGCGGCGCGAGGATCACGTCGTAGTGACGCGCGTCGACCTGCTTTCCTTAGCCATTGAAACGCGCCTCCAGCTTCTCGACAGCGGCCTTGGTCAGGACCAGCGTGTCGTGCTTCAGGATGTCGTAGACGTTGGCGCCCACGGCCGGCAGCACGTTGACGCCCGGCAGGTTGCCCGCGGCCTTCGCGAACGAAGCCTCGACCGCGTCGCCGTCGATCACCAGCACCTTGCCGCTCCAGCCGGCCTTGCCGAACTGGTTGGCGAGCGCCTTGGTCTTGGCGTCCTTGAGCTCGAGGCTGTCGACGACCACCAGACCGTCCTTCGCCTTGCTCGAAAGCGCCATCTTCAGGCCGAGCGCACGGATCTTCTTGTTGAGCGACATGTTGAAGTCGCGCTTGCGGGCACCGTGCGCCTTGCCGCCGCCGATGAAGATCGGAGCCGCGCGGTCGCCGTGACGAGCCGTGCCGCCGCCCTTCTGGCGGCCGAACTTCTTGCCGGTGCGCGCGACGTCGCAGCGCTCGCGGGTCGGACGCGCGGTGCCGCGGCGGTTCTCGAGCTGCCAGGTGACGACGCGGTGCAGGATGTCCTGCGCGCGGCTCGACGCCGAACACGGCATCGTTCAGCTCGATGTCGCCCGACGGCCTTGCCGTCGAGTTTCTGGACCTTCACCTTCACGGCTCAGCCCTCCTTGTTTTCGTCCGAGCCGGCATTGTCGCCGTTCTCGGCGGTTTCTTCGCCGACAGCCGGCGTCGCGTCGTCACCGGCACCGGCCTGCTGCTCCTTGAGAAGCTGCGCCTGATGCTCGGCTTCGACCTGCGGATTGACCTCGTGCTCGGCAGCGGTCTCGACCATGCCGGCGGTCGCTTCATCGTGCTCGGGAGCAGCGCTCTTCTTGTCGAGGATCGCGCCGGGGAACGGCAGCGCCCTCGGGCAGCGGCAGCTTCACCGCGTCGCGAACGATCAGCCAGCCGTTCTTCGAGCCGGGGACCGAGCCCTTGACGAAGAGCAGGCCGCGCTCGGCGTCGGTGCGCACGATTTCGAGGTTCTGCTGGGTGCGCTGGCGGTCACCCATGTGGCCGGCCATCTTCTTGTTCTTGAAGACGCGGCCCGGATCCTGGCGGTTACCGGTCGAACCGTGCGAACGGTGGGAGAGCGAAACGCCGTGCGTTGCGCGCAGACCACCGAAGCCCCAGCGCTTCATCGCGCCGGCAAAGCCCTTGCCCTGCGTGTGGCCGGTGATGTCGACCATCTGGCCGGCGATGAAGTGCTCGGCGGTGATGGTCGAGCCGACGGGCAGCAGGCCGTCTTCGTCTTCGACGCGGAATTCAGCGACCTGCGTCTTCAGCCGACTTCGGCCTTGGCGAAATGCTTCGCGCTGCGGCTTGGCGACGTTCTTCTGCTTGGCCTCGCCCGCGCCGAGCTGGACGGCGAAATAGCCATCGCGATCGGCAGTGCGGTGCGATACGACCTGGCATTCTTCCAGCGCGAGAACGGTCACGGGCACGTGCCGTCCGTCCTCCTGGAACAGGCGGGTCATCCCGACTTTCTTCGCGATCACGCCAGTGCGCATGATCCATTCTCCTTAAACAGAGGCACCCGAGACCATCCCGGGTGCTTGCTCAGCCCAGATTGTCATGCATCGCCCCGTCCGGGCTAAGTGCCTCCTTCCGGGAAAGGAGGAGAGCGAGACGGGGGACGCTGCCCGGCAACGTGCCGGCGGTATCCCTTGTCTCGGCGAGGCCTTTGGCGACGCCCCGCATGCGAAACTTCAAGCTGCCAGCTTGATTTCGACGTTCACGCCAGCGGCCAGATCGAGCTTCATCAGCGCGTCGACCGTCTGGGCGTTGGGCTGCACGATGTCGAGCAGCCGCTTGTAAGTGCGCACCTCGAACTGCTCGCGCGACTTCTTGTCGATGTGCGGGCCGCGGTTCACGGTGAACTTCTCGATCCGCGTCGGCAGAGGAATGGGGCCCCGGATGAGCGCGCCGGTGCGGCGGGCGGTATCCGCGATTTCGCCAGTTGCCTGATCGAGCACGCGGTGATCGAACGCCTTGAGGCGAATGCGGATATTCTGAGCTTCCATGTCCTACTACCGATGCGAAAGAGCCAAACGAGCCGGTGCCGAGTCCGGTTTCGACCCGCAAAAAAAAGAAGGCCGCCCCGCTTGACCCGGTTTCCCGGAACGGGCGACCTTCCCTGAAATTCGTTTCGGAGGAGACGAATCTCCGTCTGGTGGCGCGCCTATACGGATGGGGCGGGATTCTTGCAACCCGCAGAATCGCGGTAATTGCTTCGCCGCGCAACGATCCGCCGATGACAAGGCGACGAATCGCCGCGCCTTGAAGGAAAAGGCCCGCCTTCCCGAAGGAAAGCGGGCCCGACCTGGTCAGACGCCAAGATTACTTGGTGATCTTGCTGACAACCCCCGAACCGACGGTGCGGCCGCCTTCGCGGATTGCGAAGCGCAGGCCTTCGTCCATGGCGATCGGGGCGATCAGCTTGACGCCGATCGTCACGTTGTCGCCCGGCATGACCATCTCGGTGCCCTCGGGAAGGATCACTTCGCCGGTCACGTCGGTGGTGCGGAAGTAGAACTGCGGGCGATAGTTGGCGAAGAACGGCGTGTGACGGCCACCTTCGTCCTTCGACAGGACGTAGACTTCGGCGTTGAACTCGGTGTGCGGCTTAACCGAACCGGGCTTGCCAGAGACCTGGCCACGCTCGACGTCTTCACGGCCGACGCCGCGGATGCAGCGCACCGATGTTGTCGCCGGCTTCGCCGCGATCGAGCAGCTTGCGGAACATTTCGACGCCGGTGACGGTCGTCTTGCGCGTGTCCTTGATGCCGACGATTTCGACTTCGTCGCCAACATTGACGATGCCGGTTTCGACGCGGCCGGTCACGACGGTGCCGCGACCCGAGATCGAGAACACGTCCTCGATCGGCATCAGGAACGGCTTGTCGATCGGACGCTCGGGCTGCGGGATGTGCTCGTCGACGGCCTTCATCAGCTCGATGATCGAATTCTTGCCGATGTTGTCGTCGCGGCCTTCAAGAGCGGCCAGAGCCGAACCCTTGATGATCGGAATGTTGTCGCCGTCGAAATCGTACTGAGCGAGCAGTTCGCGAACTTCCAGTTCGACGAGCTCGAGGATTTCCTCGTCGTCGACCTGGTCGACCTTGTTCATGTACACGACCAGCGCCGGCACGCCGACCTGACGGGCGAGCAGGATGTGCTCGCGGGTCTGCGGCATCGGGCCGTCGGCGGCGTTCACCACCAGGATCGCGCCGTCCATCTGGGCGGCACCGGTGATCATGTTCTTCACGTAGTCGGCGTGGCCCGGGCAATCGACGTGCGCGTAGTGGCGCGCGTCGGTTTCGTACTCGACGTGCGCGGTCGAAATCGTGATGCCGCGCTCGCGCTCTTCGGGAGCCTTGTCGATGTTGGCGAAATCGACGGCTGCACCGCCGTGGTCTTCAGCCATCACCTTCGTGATCGCCGCCGTCAGCGTGGTCTTGCCGTGGTCGACGTGACCGATGGTGCCGATGTTGCAGTGCGGCTTGTTCCGCTCGAATTTTTCCTTCGCCATTGTCTCTTAACCTCTTGTCTGAAATTGAATTTCGCGAATCTGCGGGCGGCACCCGCTGAATCAGGCGCCGCCCCTAGACGGATGACCTGCCTTAGGCAAGCTTCTCCTTGACCTCTTGTGCGACATTCGCCGGCACTTCGTCGTAATGCGAGAACTGCATCGAGTACTGCGCCCGGCCCTGAGTGAACGAACGCAGCTCGTTCACGTAACCGAACATGTTCGCCAGCGGCACGAACGCCTCGACGGCCTGGGCATTGCCGCGGGTGTCGGTGCCCTGGATCTGGCCACGACGGGAGTTGAGATCGCCGATGACGTCGCCCAGATAATCTTCCGGCGTCACGACTTCGACCTTCATGATCGGCTCGAGCAGCTTGATCCCGGCCTTCTGCGCAACTTCGCGCATCGCACCGCGGCCGGCGATTTCGAACGCGATCGGCTCGAGTCGACGTCGTGATACGCGCCGTCGATCAGCTTGATGGTGAAGTCGATGATCGGGAAGCCGACCAGGTAGCCGCTCGCGGCCTGCTCGCGCATGCCCTTTTCGATCGACGGGATGTATTCGCGCGGAATGTTACCGCCCTTGATCTCGTCTTCGAACACGATGCCCTGGCCGCGTTCGCCGGGGGTGACCTTGACCTTCACCCGGCCGAACTGGCCGGAACCGCCCGACTGCTTCTTGTGGGTGTAATCGACTTCGACCTTCGCGAGGTATTCACGGTAAGCCACCTGCGGCGCACCGACATTGGCTTCGACCTTGAATTCGCGCTTCATGCGGTCGACCAGGATGTCGAGGTGAAGCTCGCCCATGCCCTTGATGATCGTCTGGCCGAATTCGTGATCGGTCGACACGCGGAACGACGGGTCCTCGGCGCCAGGCGATTGAGCGCGACGCCCATCTTTTCCTGGTCGGCCTTGGTCTTGGGCTCCACCGACAGTTCGATCACCGGCTCGGGGAACTCCATCCGCTCGAGGATGATCGGCTTGGCCGGTCGCACAGTGTATCGCCCGTGGTGGTATCCTTGAGGCCCGCAAGCGACGATGTCGCCCGCGAATGCTTCGTCGATGTCCTCGCGGTTGTTGGAGTGCATCAGCAGCATGCGGCCGATCTTTTCCTTCTTGTCCTTCACCGAGTTCAGGACCTGGCCCTTGGAGAGCTGCCCGAATAAATGCGGGTGAAGGTCAGGGTGCCGACGAACGGGTCGTTCATGATCTTGAACGCCAGTGCGGAGAACGGCGCATCGTCGGTCGACGGGCGGCTCTCCTCTTCCTCGCTGTCGGGAAGGATGCCCTTGATCGACGGAACGTCGATCGGGCTGGGCATGTAGTCGACGACTGCGTCGAGCAAGGGCTGAACGCCCTTGTTCTTGAACGCCGACCGCACACCACCGGCACGAAAGCCTGCGCGAGCGTACCCTTGCGGATCAGCCGCTTGAGGGTCGCCGCGTCAGGCTTCTTGCCTTCGAGATAGGCTTCCATGACCTCGTCGTCATGCTCGACGGCGAGCTCGATCAGCTTCACGCGATATTCGGCCGCCTTGTCGGCAATGTCGGCGGGAATATCGACATAGTTGAAATTCGCACCCAGGCTCTCGTCTTCCCAGACGATGCCGCGGTTGTTCACCAGATCGACGACGCCCTTGAGCTGGCTCTCC
>CAVUCI010000012.1:0-24738 GCA_963740025.1 uncultured Alphaproteobacteria bacterium | reverse complement strand
TGGCGAGGAAAAGATTGCGGATACGCGTATCGCCTGACCGCGACACATGCGGAGGCACGTCTTTACGCCCACCGCGACGTGGAAGCCGCTTTAATCCCTCGCCTGAAAAAGGGTGGTTGGCGATTGCAGCGTCGAGTGACGCGCCTACGACCCTCAGCGACGACTGCCATCCGGTTCACTAATGGAAGGTCTGCTTCCGGGTATTTGGCGTAACGATGCGGACGTCCGATCTGGAGTGGAAGGGCGGCGTTCACGATCGCGAATTCACCGGAGTTTGCCGGCAACATTACATCACATTCAGTCTCCAGTCTGAAAATAGGTGGAGAAAGGCCGGCATCAGTACGTCGGCCCATTGCTTGTTTCGGTATTCCTGAGGCGCTATCGTTAAGAGTGAGGCGAGGGATCGGGTCGGTCCCGATCAATACCGATCTCATTTCGAGGTCATTTCGTGGCCCGCACGCAAGCGCCATGCGCGCAATGGTTCGGGGCCGCCTAGATCGATCGGCTTCAGCCAATTGGGTGTCTCTCCTGCCGCTAGCTTGGCGGCAAAGCTTCGGGGTCCTCCAACTTGGCGGTAGACGGTCATCTCGTACATATCCATGCAGGCCACTACATAATCGGCGCGGTTTGCTATGATCCGCGCGCGTGCAGTCCGTGCATCGCCGGTAAAAGCGGCGATCACGTCGTGCATGCCGGATTCGGCGCGGTGATGGCCCGAAGCAACGATCCTGTGACGGGTCCGGAGCAGCAGATCTGGCCCGATGTCGAGAGGGGCGAACACAATTCCGCTGGGCAGGGAGTTGATCAGTCTCGCGCTGTCGTCGATTTGGCAGCGGGAAACGGTTTGTTTGGCCGATGTCGGCATCACTAGCGATGCCATAGGCTTGACGAACACAGCGGGCAGCAGAGCCGGAAGGAGACCCGTCAGGGCGGCGAACCGGACCACTAAATGCGCATTGCCTTGCCAGCACGCGAAGGCCCGCGCCGCTAGCCACGCCAGCGGTATCGTGACGACCATCCCGGCAAAAGCGATGGAGCGGAAGGTCGCAAATCCGGCGATGATCGCAGTGGTTAAGACCAACGCGTATTCGCGCCACCACCTTCGCAGCGGCTTTTCCCCGCGGACGGCCAGAATAGCCGCGACTGCGAGTCCCAACAGGCACTGGAAAGCGACCGACAGCGCTTCCCAAGGGGTCCGGTGCCACAATGGTAGACCCTCGGTAACACGCAGATACCACTCGTTACGCACCAGCGGATCGAGACCGCTGAAGGGCGGGGCGAGACAAGCTGGCGCTGTCAGGCCCACCAGCAGGATGCCGACCAGACCGCTGGCCGCCAGCCCTCCAATCACCGCGATCCGCGAGGTCGGTGCCGCCGCGCCGAGCACGGTCGCACCGGCAGCAATAACCGCGAACAAGCCGAGATGGGCCGGGGCGATCACGTCGCAATGCGGTGCAAGATCGCCAAGACCACGAGTAAGCAAGAACAAGGCCGCAAGACCGCCGGACATTCCCTGAAGATAACGCACCAGCCACATTCGCTCAGCGTCGTCCGCGAACCAACGCCAAGTAAGCACCAAGGCAAAGCCTGCGGCCATCACCACGGTTTCCAGCGAGATCATCAGCCCAGCGGCCATCGCCAGACCGGCCAATAGCCCTCCGCGCATCTCATCGGGCCGAAAGATCGCCCACAACGCAACGGCGACTGTTAGGATTTGCCAGCTATGGTGATCAATCCGGAGCGGCTGGAACTGCGCAGGCACCATCGGGACTATTAGGAACATCGCGCTTGCGAGCAGCGCGATGCGAAGGCCGAACCGCTCAAAAGCGAGCCTACCGATCACGAGCATCGTCAGCATCAATACAAGGAGAGGCATGACCAGAACGGCGGAAAATTCGGCTTGTCTTGGCGGAAGGAGGAGCGACAGCAGGCCGATCAGTCCGGCCAGCGGAAGATCGACCAGCCGAGACCAATGCATCAACGTGCCAGCGGGTGGGTTCATGCGGTACTGGTGAAGATCAAACCAGCCTTGGCCCGCCATGAGGTCGCGCACCTCAACCAACCGCATGATATCATCGGCATCAGGAAAGCGGCCCGCGGCCAGATGCGGGGATGCCAGCACGAGAACGATGCTGACCGACAGCCAGATCATCAGGACCGCGACGCCCGGATGACGGGCCCACCAGGCGGGCGAGTGCATTGGCATCATGACCGACCGTCGGGCTTGAACACGATCTGAGCGCGCAGCACGTAAGTCAGCGTGAAGCTGGCGATGATCGCAGCAAACTTTGCCAAGGGCGGATTGATCCCGGCAAAGTCCGCCAGCGTGACAGTCAGCGTCGTCACCGCAAGCCCCGCCAGCGCGGACGATACAAAAAACACTTTCTGCAACCTCCGTCCGGGCCCGTCGGCGGCAAGACAGTTGTGAAACACCAATTGGCTGGAAATCACCCAGTGCGCTGCGATGCCGAGTGAATAGGCCAGCGCCGAAGCCGGTCCAGCGGTGAGGCCTAATATAAGCGCGGCAAAGAAGGTGCTGATGTCAATGGCAAGCGCCGCGACGCTGGCGCCAAAATAGCGCAAGGAGCGGATGTCGGAAAGCCGAAGTACCAGCGCTACAAGTGGCCGAATCATGGCAATCAGAAGTCCGACCAAACTCAAGCTGATTTCCGCATGGGCGACCTGCCCTCGTTGTCGTCCGCAACCCGCGTCGGGACCGAGCGGACGGAACCGAGCGCGGCGGCCTGGTCGTCGCTGATCTCGCGCTGCGGCAGGGCCTTTTCGGCGCCTGCGAACTGCCCTTCGTCGCCCGCTTCGTGGTATTCGGCGTCCTCGTTGACACACCAGGTGTCGTACAGCCGCTCGCCGGCGAGAATATTCTCTATCGTCAGCATCGCGGTCATCATCGCGTGGTCCTGGTTGTTGTAGCGGTGCATACCGTTGCGGCCGACGAGATGCAGTGTCGGGTGTTTTTCCTCGAGTTCGAAGCGCATCGCCGCAACGTTCGCGGCGTAGGTTTCGTCGTAGACCGGGTAGGCCTTTTCCTGGCGTACGACCGCGCCACCCTTGACCTTCTTCGGATCGAGCAGGCCGAGGATGTCCATCTCCCGGGTCGCCAGCGCCACGAGATCCTCGTCCGCCATCGACCAGAGACCGTCGCCTTCGAAGCAGAAGTATTCTAGTGCGACGCAGGCCATGTTCTCGTCCGGCACCATTTCGGGCGACCAGCTACGGAAATTCTGCACGCGGCCGACTTTCACCTTGCTGTCGTGGATGTAGATCCAGTTGTCGGGAAACAGGTCTTCGCCCTCGACCATCAGCGCCACGGTCAGGAAATCGCGGTACTTGAGGTTCGATGCATTGAGGGTCGTATCGGGCAGCGGATGCATGCGCGCGGCCAGTTCGCGCATCGGGGCGCTGCTGATCGCGTTGGCGGCCTTGATGACGACCCTGTTTCCGTCCTTGCCGGTCGCGGTCATGCGCCAGCCGCCGTTACCGTCGGCTGCGAGCTGTTCGAGCGCGCGGCCCATGATCACGGTGCCTTTGCCGGTCGCCTCGATCTTGTCGCGCGCGGCGTCCCACATCATGCCGGGGCCCTGTCGCGGATAACGGAAGGTCTCGAGCAGGGTTTTCACCGCCTGTCCGTCGTTGGGCGCCTTGTTGAGGCCGAGGCTGCGCTTGAGACCGTCGGTCACCGCACCCCAGAGCGACAGGCCCTTGATGCGCTGGGCGGCCCAGTCGGCGCTCATCTCGTTGCAGGGCATGCCCCAGACCTTCTCGGTATAGGTCTTGAAGAAGATGCCGTAGAGTTTCTTGCCGAACTGGTTGCTGGTCCAGTCCTCGAAGCTGCGGATGTCCTTGATCGGGAAGATCTTCGACCAGACGTAGCTCGTCATGCAGGCGGTCGAGCGGAAGATGCCCAAGTTCCACAGCGCCTCGAACGCGCGCAGCGGGTAGCTGTAGAACTTGCCCTCGTAATAGATGCGGCTCATCCGCGGGCGCTGGATGAAATCGTCGGGCAGGATCTCGTTCCACAGGTCGACGACCTGCTGGCTCTTCGAGAAGAAGCGGTGTCCGCCGATGTCGAAGCGATAGCCCTTGTGCTCGACCGTGCGGCTGATCCCGCCGACGTAGGTCGCATCCTTCTCGATGATCGCCACGGTCTTGCCCGCCTTCGTCAGCAGGTATCCGGCGGTCAGCCCGGCTGGCCCGGCGCCGATGATGGCGACGTCGACTGCCAGTATCTCTTGGGATGAATCCGCGCGCTGTCTAATCGTATTACCCATGTGTTTTCGACGCTCCCTTTTCGCGGTACAGGGCCGTCCGAAGTATGGTAGGACAGCGCGCCTGGCGGACCCAGGGAGTAAAAGAGGTTGGTTAGCAAAGAACTAATTTCGGTCTTCACATGCTGATTTACGTTCTGGCTCGTGGTAAAATTGGCCGCTCGCCCGAAGAGGAACTTGTTGCACGCTACGAAAAGCGGGTGACCTGGCCAATCAAGCTCACGGAACTGCCTGAGAGCGGCAGCAAAATACCTGAGCCAGCCCCGCCTCATCGCAGGGTGTTGCTCGATGAACGCGGGAAAAGCCTGACGTCCGAGCAATTCGCTGCGATCCTCGGCCAGTGGCGCGACGATGGGGTGCGTGAGGCGCGCTTCGTGCTCGGGGCGGCGGAAGGACATTCAGACGAGGAGCGGGCAGCGGCGGACCTGCTGCTGGCCATGGGAGCGATGACCTGGCCGCACCTGCTTGCTCGCGCAATGCTGATGGAGCAAATCTATCGCGCGACGACGATCCTCGCCGGCCATCCCTATCATCGTAGCGGCTGATCGCGCTAAGGAAACCGTGATGAAGCTTCGCCTCGCACTGTCGGGACTGCCCTTCCTCGCGCTGGGCGTGGGCGCCCTCGCGCAACTCGGCGAGAGCTACGAAACGGTGAGGGAAACGCGTACCGCGCTCACCGAGGCACGCGAACAGGCGCGGAGCGCCAGTTTGCGCGCGAGCCGGCTCGAAGTCGAAGCCCGCTCGACCCGCGCCGCCGCTCAGAAAACCGCACGCGAGGCGGCCGCCGTGGCTGCGCGCATCCAGCAGGCCGAGGCCGAGATTGCCGCGGCGCAGGCCCGCATCGCAATAGCCAGGGGTGAACGCGCGGCGCTCGAAAAGCGCATTGCCGAGCGCCGGGGGCCGTTGATCCGGCTCACCGGTGGCCTACAGAAGCTCGCGCGCCGTCCCCTCGCCCTCGCGGTCCTGCGGCCCGGGTCACTGCGCGAAACGGTCTATTTGAGAGCGATACTCGATACGACATTGCCCGAAGTGCGCAAACGTACTGCGGCACTGCGCGGCGAACTCGGCCGGGCACAGGCAATTGAAGGGGAGGCACGCTCGGCTTACGGCGCGCTCAAGAAGAGCGAACGCGCACTCGCGATGCGCCGCACTCGGCTCGCCGCGCTCGAAACGCGCCAGCGGCTTGCGTCGCGAAGAGTTGGTGGGGCTGCCGCGCGCGAGGCTGAAAAGGCACTCGCGCTCGCCGAAGAAGCGCGAGATCTCGATGCACTCGTCGATCGGCTCGGCGCTGAGGGAACCTTGCGCAAACGGCTTGCCGCCCTGCCGGGCCCGCTGCTGCGACCGCCGCGGCCCGGAGCGAGCGAAGTGCTCATCGATGGTCCGCAACCCGAGCGCGCTTCCGCGGCCTTCGCACCCTCGTTTCAGCTGCCGGTCGCCGGCCGCACCGTCACAGGGTTCGGGCAACGTACCGAAAGCGGCGCGATATCCAACGGGCTCACGCTCGCTCCGGCGAGCGGCGCGCAAGTCGTTGCGCCCGCGGCGGGACGTGTCGCCTTTGCCGGACCGTTCCGAGGGTTCGGTCGGATCGTCATCGTCGAACATTCGGGCGGCTTCACCAGCCTCGTCACCGGTCTTGCAAGAGTCGACGTTTCGGTCGGCGAGCGTCTAGTAGCCGGCGCGCCGCTCGGGATCGCCGGTATCGGTCGCCCCGTGGTAGGGCTCGAGCTCCGCCATGATGAGGAGCCTGTGAACCCGGTAGAATTCCTGCGCTAGTCACCGCGGCCCGCCCGGTCCCGCGACGGGACGCGGCTTATTCCGCCAAGTGTTGCCTCATCTGGCGTTAACGCCCGCCGCGCGATACAAGTGCGCGAAGCCTATCGAGGATCGTCGTTCATGAAGTTTGCCGCCCTGGTCCGCTCCGCTGCACTAGTCAGCGCCGTCGCGCTCATTCCCGCCACCACCGCAGGGCTTGCGCAGGTCGACGGGCGCGCTGGCCCGGAATTCGCCAAGCTGTTCGCGGTCTATCAGCGGATCAAGGCGAGCTACGTCGAGCCGGTCGACGACGACAAGCTTATCCGCGGCGCGATCGACGGTATGCTCGCCAGCCTCGACCCGCACTCGGCTTACCTCGACGGAAGCGATCTTCAGCGGCTCGAGACGATGATCGACGGCAACTACTCGGGTCTCGGCCTGTCGGTGGTGATGGACGACGGAGCGGTCAAGGTGGTCTCGCCGTTCAAGGGCAGCCCGGCCGACAAGGTGGGGATTAAGGCGGGCGACTACATCACGCACCTCGATGGTCAGTTGATCTACGGCGGTGACCTCGACGAAGCGGTCGCCAAGATGCGCGGACCCGCGGGCTCGACGATCCGGCTCACGATCTTCCGGACCGGGCGCGAGGAGCCCTTCGACGTTACCGTGACGCGCGGCGTGATCGAGCTTGAGCCGGTGACGCATGAATTAAAGGCCGGCAACATCGGCTACATCTCGGTGAACGAATTCAGCCGCGACGTGGGCGCCGACGTGCTCAAGGCCTGGACCGACCTCAAGAAGCAGGCGTCGGGCCGGATGAACGGCCTCGTTCTCGACCTGCGGCAGAACCCCGGCGGTTCTCTCGACGAGGCGGTGGCGCTCTCCGACCTGTTCCTCGACAAAGGTCAGATCGTTTCGCAACGCGGGCGGGCGAAGGGCGAATCGCTCGTTTACGAGGCCGAGAGTGTCTATCGCGGCGACATGGCCCAGAATGTTCCGTTGGTAGTGTTGATCGACGCCGGCTCGGCCTCTGCGAGCGAGATCGTTGCGGGCGCGCTGCAGGACCAGCGCCGCGCCGTGATCATGGGCGAACGCAGCTTCGGCAAGGGCAGTGTGCAGACCTTGCTCCCGCTCGGCCGCACCGCTGCGCTCAAGCTCACGACCGCGCGCTACTATACGCCTTCGGGCCACTCGGTGCAGGAAGGCGGAATTGAACCCGACATCCAGGTGCCGCAGTTGTCCGATCCCGATCTTGCCAAGCGCGAGAAATTCCGTCTGCGCGAATCGGACCTGCGCGGCCACCTCGTCAACGAGGCTGCGCTCAAGGACGAGGATCTCGAAAAGGATCGCAAGGACGATCCCCGCTTCCAGATGACCGCCGAGCAGCTGAAGGAAAAGGGAATCGAGGACTTCCAGCTCACTTACGCTCTCGACACCTTGCGTCGCACCGCGTCCAGCGCGATGGCTCACCGCAATTGATGCTGGCCCCCTCCGACAGACTGGCGCAGCGCCTCGCGCTTGCGGTCCCTGCCCTGCTGCTGGGCGGGGCCTATGTGAGCCAGTACGGTTTCGGTCTCTATCCGTGCGAGATGTGCTGGTGGCAGCGCTACCCGCATTTCGCGGCGGTGGCGCTGGCGCTGCTCTCGACCGTCGCGCCGCCGAAGCGGCTTTGGGTCGCACTTGCCGCGTTCGCCATCCTGATCTCGGGCGCGATCGGGGCCTATCACGCCGGCGTCGAATACGGATGGTGGGAGGGCCTGACCGCCTGCAGTTCACTTGCAACTGGCAGCGACGACCCGCTCGAGGCGATCATGAACGCGCCTCTGATCCGTTGCGACGAGGTCCAGTGGAGCCTGTTCGGCATCTCGCTCGCGGGGTGGAATGCGCTTATTTCGACTGCTACGGCACTCGCGATCCTACGGTTGCTGGGGCTGCGCAGTGAAACCTGACACCAATCGCATGATTCGCGTCGACCAGGCGGGCGAATACGGTGCGCAGCGCATCTACGCCGGACAACTGGCGGTGATGGGGGACCGGGCACCTCACGCGACCAAGATTGCCGGCATGGCCGAGCAAGAGCGCCGTCACCGCGAGGCGTTCGATGCACTGATGACGTCACGCGGCGTCCGGCCGACCGCCTTGCAGCCGTTCTGGCACGTTGCCGGGTTCGCGCTCGGCGCGGGAACGGCGCTTCTCGGCCCCGAAGCGGCGATGGCCTGCACCGCCGCGGTCGAGGAGGAGATTGATCGCCATTATTCGGCTCAGCTTGATGCGCTGGAGGCGGGCGGGAGCGATCCCGAACTCGCCTCGATGATCGAGGAATTCCGCGACGACGAGCGCGAGCATCGCGATACCGCATTGGCGGCAGGTGCCGAACGCGCGCCCGCTTATCCGGTGCTGGCCGGTGCGATTCGCCTCGGCTGCCGCGTCGCGATCCGGCTCGCCGAGCGGATTTGAGGAACCTTGTGCCAGATCAACGCGCTCTCTTCGCGAGCGCTTCATAGACAGTTCACGGCCCGTGTGGCCCGATGAGCACGAACCCAAGGACGAGGACGACACGATGATCCGCCAGCTTGCCCTTCCGCTGCTTGCCGCCGCCGCGGCGATCGCGTCCATCCCGGCCGCCGCGCAGGACCAGGGCGGTGACACGGTCAAGATGGTCATCCTTTACGGCGACGATCCCGCTCCAGAGGCGCAAGGTGACGAGATCGTGGTCGTCGCGCGCCTGCCCGAGAACGATCGTTATCGCATTCCAGAGGCACTACGCTTCAGCGACGATCCCAAGAACATGGCGTGGGCACGCCGGGTCGAGCGGCTCGACCTCATCGGAAAGTCGGGCACGATGTCGTGCTCGACGGCTGGTGCAGGCGGGTTCACCGGCTGCACCCAGCAACTCCTCGACGCCTATTATGCCGACAAGCGCGACAGCCCCGACGTGCGCTTTTCCGAGCTGATCGCGGCTGCGCGCGCCGAACGCCTGTCGACGATCGATGCCGATGCCGCCGCCGAGCAGTCGCGCGTCGAACAGCTTGAGAAGCAATATATGGACCGACTAGAAAAGGAGCGCGAAGGACCGCTACCGGGCGAGGCCGACAAGACGCCGCCGCCGTCTTCGTCCGCGAAACCGCCGAAGTAAGCCCCTGCGTGCGGGGAAGGGGTATAGTGAACGCACCTCGAAATATTGGGACTGACCAAGAACTGGCATAATTTCGACGCTATATCTAAACTAAGTCGTCAGACGGCGGACCAAGGGTTCGCCAGACCAGGCCACAATCTGTGGCTTTATTTGGCGCAATCTGGGTTCCGCTACAACCGACGTAGAATGCCAGAGTCGATCTTTGATCTCTTGATACGTCAATTCCCCCCCCCCCGTCGTGGGTGAGCACAAGCAGCGGTTGAAATCGCTATACGACTGGAGATGACTGAACACGCGTATCTGAAGGCACAGACTTGGTGCGGACCTACCGCCCCATGCCGCCACGTGCGATGATTTCGAGGATCCGTGCCGCGGATTGCCCGTCGCCATAGGGATTGAGGGATCGGGCCATCGATTTATATGCCGTGGGATCGTCCAAAAGCCGCGTCGCTTCACGCACAATGCGTTCCGCGCGCGTTCCCACGAGTTTGGCCGTGCCGGCTTCTACCCCTTCCGGTCGCTCGGTCGTCTCTCGCATCACGAGCACCGGTTTACCCAGAGCAGGGGCCTCTTCCTGAACACCCCCACTGTCGGACAGAATGAGGGTCGATATTTCAAGTAAACGGGCAAAATGTGGATAATCGAGCGGCTCGATAAGAGCAATGTTCTCGCGATTCCCCAGGCGCTCCATCATTACCGACCGAACGTTGGGGTTGAGATGGACCGGGAATATCACAGCGACGTCGGGTCGCTCGGCAAGGCGGAGAATAGCATTGGCGATTTCGGTCATGCCTTCACCGAAGTTTTCGCGACGGTGGCTTGTCACGCCGACGATCCGTTTGCCCGCATAACGCTGCTCGAACTGGGCCAGTTTGCTCGCAAGTCCTGGGTTCTCGGCAATTTGAGCCGTTACCCAGTACAATGCGTCGATGACTGTATTTCCCGTCACATGGACCGATTCTGGTGCGACGTTCTCACGTCGCAAAGCCGCGGCGGCTGTCCGTGTCGGAGCGAAATGCAATGCCGCAATGCCACCCACAATCTTGCGGTTCACTTCTTCGGGCCAAGGATGGTAGTTGTCTCCAGAGCGCAGCCCGGCCTCGACGTGAGCAACGGGAATCTTTCGATAGTAAGCCGCCATGGCGCCAGCCATTGCGGTCGCGGTATCGCCTTGCACAATGACCCAGTCGGGAGACTCCGCATCAAGCACTGATCCGATGCCGGAGAGGAGGTGCCCAGTCAGGGCGTCCAGCGTCTGGTCGTGCTGCATGAGATCGAGATCGAAGTCTGGACGTACGCCCGCCATATCCAGCACCTGATCTAGCATGCGACGGTGCTGGCCAGTGACACAAACACGGCTGTTGAAACGCGCATCGTTCGAAAGCGCGTGCAGAAGGGGGAATAGTTTAATCGCTTCGGGCCGCGTTCCGAAGACCGTCAGAATTTTGGTAGGGGATCCCATTGGGTCTCCAAGATTTTCAGATGGGCAAACGGCGAGCATGTAAGGATAGCCGCTTTGGTTTCCTGACGCACTTTCTGGCCCGGCAGGTGCTTGACCTCCGCATTAGCTCGCAAGACGTAAGCTAGGGCGTGTCGGCGCACGTTCGTTGGACCAAATGCCCCGTGTATCAAACACGACTGCTCCGCTACGTTCCTCCGCCGGGATCGAACGAAACGCGTCGTGGTCAACCAACAGGACGAACAGGCCGCAAGTCTCAAGCGCGGTGTCAACATCGACCAGAGTTGCGCCGGTGTCGGTGAACTCGATTGGAAGACGGCGCGCATACGGTTCCACGATCCGCACCCGCTTGCCGAATCTGCGGGCGAGGCTGGCAGCGACAAAGCGCGCCGGGCTCTCGCGAAAGTCGTCGATGTTGGCCTTGAAAGCGAGGCCGAGGCAGGCGACCGGCACGCCTGGGTTGTCTTCGATCAGTGCCACCGCGCGTTCGAGAACGTGTTGCATCTTGGCGTCGTTGACCTCGCGCGCCGTGCGGATGATCTTCGCCTCCTGCGGAGCACCGTGAACGATGAACCAGGGGTCTACGGCGATGCAGTGTCCACCGACCCCGGGTCCGGGTTGGAGAATGTTAACCCGTGGGTGGCGATTTGCGAGGCGGATGACTTCCCACACGTCGAGGTTCATGCGCTCGGCGATCATCGACAACTCGTTGGCGAAGGCGATATTAACGTCGCGATAAGCATTCTCGACAAGCTTGGTCATTTCGGCACTCCGCGCGTCGGTCATGACGCACGTCCCCCGCACGAAAAGCTTGTAGAACGCCAGCGCCCTGCGCGCGCACCGCGGCGTGATTCCGCCGATCGAGCGGTCGTTGTTCGTCAGTTCTTCTACGATGCGCCCCGGCAGCACGCGCTCGGGACAATATGCGATCGAGACATCGGGGGTACCGGTAGCGAGGCCTGGCATCGCGAGGTCGGGGCGTAAGGCGGCCAGCCGGTCGCGCAACGCCTCGGTCGTGCCTACTGGTGAGGTCGCCTCTAGGATTACGCAGTCGCCTTTCTTGAGGACGGCCGCGAGCGAGGTCGTGGCATCCATGACGTACGAGATGTCGGGCGTGTGGCTGCCGTCCTTCACAAACGGCGTGGGTACCGCGATCACGAAAACGTCGGCTGGCGCGATCTCACTCGATGCGCGCAGCAAGCCGCGCTGGACGACGCCCCTTACCAGACCGTCGAGGTCAACTTCCTCGATATGAATTTCACCCCGGTTGATGGTCTCGACCACCCGCCGGTTGACGTCGATGCCGGTCACCCGGCAACCGCTGCGCGCGATCACCGCGGCCGTTGGTAACCCGATGTAGCCGAGCCCGATGACGCACACGTTCGGATTGGTCTCGCGCATGATGTTCCCGCAATTGCCTTCACGCGGAGGTCTAGGCGGGAGGAGTAAATTTAGCGGTAACGGTCCAACGCGTGGGACATGGCAGAAAAGTCGTGTGGGACGAATGCCCGGGCGGGGCATCGCTCTTGGAAACTTGCGATCGAGCGCGCGGTCGGAACGAGGCCCACCTACGCCCATGCGCTACTCGGTGAGCTTCCATACGGTGCGACAATCCTATGGTGCGCACTCAAGAGGGTGCATCTGAGATCGCGTTGGAATGGTCTCAGCTCTTGCGGCTGCGACGTTGAGGCGCGTGCCCCGGACCTCGCGCGGGACACCCTTGCACGCCGATGTGCCGCGCGCGCCGCTAACTCGGTGCCGCTCCGCAATTTCCCACAGGTCTACCGCGAAGCCGTTCGTAGTAAATTTCTTCGTTGCGACTCCGCTTCGAAGTGTCGCGACCCTTCCTTCGAAATTCCGTCCCCGCCCACGCTCCTATCGACCGATAGGATGATCGCGGTCACCCCAGAACACCGCGATGCCAAGCCCGGCGCGGATCAGGCGATGGGCGCCGAGAAGAGGGACAGCTGGATCAGAAAGTTCGTGAACGCACTTTGCTGCCGATCGCCGATTTGTATGCGACTGCGGTGTCGTACGGCAAAGTCTCGCTCAACGAGTTCCCGGGATAGAGGCGTCGCGCCGGAAGGTCTCGGCATTTGTCCCCTACCGCATTGCACTGGCGCCCTTCGAAAAGCTCTTGCGCGGTGTTGCTATCGTTGCGGATGACGAGGGTCTGTCCCGTGCGTTGGGCGGTCAGATCGCCTTCCACTGTCTTCCGGCCGAACAATCACCAGGATATCGTAGCCGACGAGAAGCTTGATCGCCGTCATGTCCGAAGAGACCGCGCCTGGCCACGGGCCGTATGGCGACCCGGTAGACCCTGTCGCTGGCGGAACGAGGCCCGAGCGCCGCGACACGGATAACGCGGCGCTCTCCAGGGCTCAGGACAATCCGCTGAGGCGAAACCAGCAGCCCGGATACTTCGGGATCAGCCACCTTCGAGCGAGTTTCGCGCTCGGTCCCAGGCGCCTCGATCCGGAATGGATCCGCCTCGACGTACATTCGTTCCGATCCGCTGTTCCATACCTCGATATCGCCGCGCGAAGGTCGCGTCGGGCGCGAGATCGACGATGATCTGGCTGAGGACCATCTCGGCGTTCGCGGGCAGTGACGCCATCAGCATGGCAGCGGCAATCGCACTTCGACAGTACTCGAATGGCTTCATGATCCGTTCTCTTCTCTCTTGGCAAGTTCGATATTCTCTTGGGCGGACTCGGCTAGTCCGCGCGAACGGCCCGACGACATGTCCCAGACGCACGAGGCCCGACCGGGCCTCGTTCCCGTCGGGCAATTCGAGCGATAGCGGCGTGCCATCTTCGGCCGCGACCTCGAGCGCGGCCCCTTGCGGCGCGTCGAGCTGGAAATACCCCTCGTCGTCGGTGATCGTCCACACGCCCTTCCCGGTAAGCGTCGCGCGTCTCAATGGTCGACCTGCCTGATCGACGAGCGTGCCGATCCAGGTCAAGACGGGGACCGCGAGCCAATCGAGGTGCGCGACGCTTCCGGGATAGAGTCCCACCTCGCGTGCCGACCCATCGTAGGCCAGTGCCCCGCCCTGCAGCGGCCGGATCCGCACTTTGTATGCCCGGTACGCGGGCAGTTTGATAAACGAGGACTCGGTGCCGCGAAGCGTTGCGACGGGTCTCTCGTCGACCAGGACTTCGAAGCGATCATCGCTGCGAGCGCCCTCCAGGCTCGTCACGATCATGCTTTCGGTTGTCGACTTGCCGATCGCACGGATCCCGCTGGTCGATCCGCCGACGAGCGTCGTCTGGAAACCCAGCGTGTACTGGGTGGCGGATCCTGAGGTTAGGTCGCGCGACACGTGCACCGCATCGGCGCTCACGGACCCGAGCCGGTGATCGAACTCGGCTGAAACGAACTCGTTCTGCCGTTCGGGATTGTATTCGAGACCGGTCCCGATCGCCAGACGTCCGCCAGCCACCGATGAATTCCACGACGCTCCGAGCGCCCCTGCGGGACCGTTGCCGCGCTCCGAATCCGCAGACGATCTCCGCCAGCCCGCCAACGCGGAAACCGAACTCTGACGGCCTGTGAGACGAAGCGACAGACCGACAAAGCCCGAGTACCCCGACTGGGTCACCGTCGCGTCTCCGCGGACCGAAACGAGGAGCGGACCGCTGCGATACGCGTCCCACTCGAATGCTGGTCCAATCCCGTATTGCGCGGGTCCAGCGCTATCGTCACGGTAATAGAATGACCCCAGCAGGCGGAAGTCTCGCGGCGCTCATCGAAACCAAGCCGCCGGCCTGGACATATCCTCCGGAGCCCTCGCCCAGCATCGCACCCTCGCGATACGCGGCATCGTCGCGCGCGGGTAAAAGAAGCGCGCCCTTCGTGGCAGCCCCCCGAAGCCGAGAGCGCGCGCAGATCGAAACTGAAATTGATCCGTCCGGCGTTACCCGAATTGAGGCGAACGACGCCGCCCACCCTCCCCGCCGTATCGCCAAGCGCTGCGGCGCGAACATCGACCAGCGGCGATAGATAATTGATGCCGAGTTCCGCCGTACCGCCCCCGGTGGTGAGCTCGGTGTTGGCATCGATTGCCCAAGCGGGAGCCAATCGCCGCGCAATCCCGCCCTGAAAGAAGGGACGGTTGGTGACCTTGAGCGACCCGGTCTCTCGATCATCGATCAGCAGGCCGCCATAACCGTAGAATTCGCTCCGTCCAGCCACCGGAATTCCGCGCTGTTTGGCGTAAAACCGGCGCTCGTCGCGGGTCTCGCCATTCGCCTGCTGGATCCGCAGCGTGATCCCGTAGGATCCCTCGGGGAGATTGGCCGTGTCGAGCTGCTGGTTGCCCGCTTCGTAGATTTCCGAGGAGAGGATCCGCCCCTCGTAGAGAATATCGACGCGCGCCCGGCTCGCGAGGTACACGATGATCGGGGTTCCGCGCGCTTCATCGCGGTCGCGGCGCGTGTCGATCTGGGTTTCCACCCCGATGCCGAGCGCCTTGATCCGGCCCCCCAAGCTATTGCCCGGTGTCCAGAGCGCCCCGGCGGAGTAGCGTCGCTCGGGCAGGTCCCACTCGAGAGCAATTCGTTCGGCAGAAAACCCGTCGGCATCCGATGCCGAAAGATCCGCGCGAAGCCTTTGCGCCCCCCGCGCGAGCACCAGCTGGTCCTGAAGGTTGAACAAGGTCTCGCCGGAATCCGACTGGCCGGATACCAACCCTCCTACCGCATTGACGAACGTCAGCGCACGATCGGGTTTCGGCAGGTAGGTCTCGGCAACCCGCGGTGCCGTCGTCAGAAACCGCGGGTTGAGGAAGATGTCCAAGCGAAAGTGGTCTTTGTCGAGGGCGATCCCGAGAATGTCGGGCTCGCGGCGGCCGCATGCCTCGGTATCGCTCGCGGGCTCGCATGACGCCTCGGTAAGGGTGGGCAAGCGCCCCTTCGAAAGAGCCCCCAGCACGGCGCCAGGGTCGGTGAGCGGCGGCAGCAGCGCGAGGACACCCCGAGGCTCGGTGAACTCGATCGTGTCCGGCGTCATGAGAACGCGCGCTTCACCGCGTCGCACTCCTCCAAAATAGAGATCGACCACGAGATCGCGCTCGCGCGTCAGCTCGGCGAACCCCTCGGGCTCCGCGACCGAAATTCTCGCGGCATCGGCGTGTGCCGGAGCCGGAATTCCCATCGGCAAGCAGAGCGCGGTTATCTTGAGCGCGCACCGTGCGCGGCGCCCGAAGCTGAGGTTGGGACGGGCGGAACCCACCACCGTGTCACTCCGGCGCGATCGTTATTTGGAGAAGCCCGAAGTACGATCCCGCACGCGCCTGCTGGAGCGTCTGGTCACGCAGCACAACCGTGAGGGTGGCGGAGGTCGGAGGGCCGCTCTTGCAGCTGTGCTGCTTGACCGGGGAGGAAAAGCCCGCCGTCAGCGCGTTGGCCGCCAGCATCGTTCCACCCGAGGCCCCGGCATAATCTGCCCACAACAGGTCGTAGGGCATGTCGAAGGCACCGGAATTGAGCACGAACTGGCCACCGCTACCGCTGCCGACAGCAAGGACCGTGTATCGCTCGGTGCGGCTGGACGTGAAGACACAAAGACTTTGACTGACCGTCTTATCGCCGGGGCTGGCAACGAGCCCGAAAGCGACGTCCGCGAGACCGGTAATATTGGCCTTTTCCTGGCCCTGCGCTGCCGACGACAATCCCGCCAACACGCATATACCCGCGATCAGCGCTCGCCTCAGGTTGTCTACGTAGTTCATCCCATCGTGGTAAAAAGGTTTGGTTAAGATAGTCTTATGAAACGAAGAAGGCCCGCGCGAGATCTCCTCCCGCGCGGGCCTTCCTGGCGATCGGATCGCTGTGGTTAGAGCGGCGTCACAAGCAGCGTGAGGGTGCCCGCGTAATTGGCTCCCGCACTCATCGTGCTGAGGTCCGCTGGATCGATACCGACGATCAGACTGGCGCTCGCAGAGGGACCAGTCGAGCAATTCTGGTTGGTGGCGGTCGAGGTGAACGAAGCCGATGCGGAACCCGCAGTCAGGACCGTTCCTGTCGTCGCGCCCGATGTCCCAGCCCACTGGACCTGGTACGGCACGCTCGACCCGCCGCTGGCCAAGGTAAAGGCCGAGCCGGAACCGTCCCCGCTCGCGGTGACGGTATAGGCTTTGGTGGCCGTGTTGCTCCATACGCACACGCTCTGCGCGTCGCTTGCCGCGGTCGCGGGATCCTGGCTCGCAAAGACCACGTCCGACAGACCCGAGATGCGCGCCCGGTTGGGGACCGACGCGGTGATCGATATGCTCCCCGTCGATGTTGCACCCAGCGACCCATCGGTGGCTGCCACCGCAGGGCTCACCCAGACGCCGCTCGCCATGAGTAACAGGCCAAGGCAGGTCGGCCCCGCGCGGCGCCGGACGAAAGTACTAAGCATGATGGCAACTCCAACTCATTCAATTACGGTGATCGGGGTTACTACCTAGGTAGGGTTAACATCTTGTTTGCGCTGTTGGCTTTCGTCGCGAAGAAATGCTGGCGGCCGCATTGGTCCGGACACGCAATTCAGCAACGCGTGCGCGAACGTTCATTGCCGCGCCAGCTGCCGCCGGGTAATGTGAATCGATGCCGAAAGAAAAAAGCGCGAGCCCGGGCTCAACTCGATGACCCGCCGAAGGGATCGTATCGAATCGGAACCCGATCCGCGCCATCCAGGCGACGGTCCCATACCCGTCGAAGCATGGCTGATCGTCGTGTTCGTGCTCGGCACGTTCGTCGCAGGGGCTTTCGCGTTCGCCAAGCTGATCGGCTAGGCGGTACCCTCTCGCCGAACCCTGCCACCCTTCCAGAGCCTAACGAGTCGAGATCGGCGTAAAGACATTACCGCGCACGCGAGATCGAAACGTCGTGCGTCGCGTTTCAGCGTGAAAGGGGGTGGAGCGTCCTCAGCCGGTGCATGGCGCTGGGCAAACCCCCGGTTGGCTGCGCATTCCCTTGCGAGAGGAATGGAGAGAGCCATTTGTCGTCGGCAACGCCCCCGAGCATCTCTGCCGGGACCCGACATGCGTCGCCGCGTCGTCGAGAGACACGAGTATAGCCATTGGGCCGAGGCTCCGGACCGACACATAGCGGTGCGGTCCAATTACGATTGGCTCGCGGACACCCCCGCATAAATTCCGATGGCCACCGCCTCGGCGGTGGATCCCGCCTCGAGCTTGCGGAAGAGGTTGGCGCGATGGATTTCTACGGTTCGCACGCTGATCCCGAGCGCCTCGCCCATTTCTCTGTTTGAAAACCCGCCCGTGAGCAAAGCCAATACTTCGCGCTCGCGGGGCGACAAGGTTTCCACCTTCCGGTGAGCAGCTGCCTCCTTTGCTGACGATCCACCCGATTGCGCAATCCGCTGAGCAATGCGCTCGAATGCAGCTTCGAGATCGCCAGATTCGATTGGCCAAACAAGATAATCGAGCGCCCCGGAAAGAACGGCTTCGACAATGCGCTCGGTGTCGTGCCGGGACGAATAGAGTGCGATAGGTAAGTCGCTCCCGCCCTGACGCAGTGCGCTCTTCAAGGTCGGCAACGGCAGTTTGAGATCGTCATCGTTGGCCAGTACAAGACCTTCGGATGGTCCAAACGAGGTAAACTCTTCCAAGCTCTCATAGACTTGGGCTTGATAGCGCGTCCCCGCCAGCACGTACGAGAGACGTGCCCTACGCCGGCTATCCCGGTCCACTACATGAACCTTGCTAATATTCATCACCGTTTGCGGCCCAGTTTTGTTTTCCACGTGAAGATTACCTAAGGAAGTACCCTTAATCCAGATAATTCATCCCCGTAGGTATTAACCCGTATACCCCGCGTGTCGCCTGCTTGCTAGCGAGACAGCGGGGGGCGTTTGGATTAACGCACCGGCGCCGCGACTAGTTGAAAACCGAGGGCCGTGCACAAGTCAGTGCTGCGTTGGCGAACCTTCTTCGATGGGGGTGTACGCGCAACTCGAGATCGAGCCCGGCACTTTTCTACTCTGGCCCTGCAGCGTTAGGACCGCCTGGCACCAGGCGCCGATCAATGCGCGAGCGGGATCGGTGTCGATATCCTCGCCCGGGCTCGGCGCACCTAGAATCTCGATACGCACTTTCGAAGATTCGCTGGCTGCTTCGCGGATGATCCAGACCTCTGTTGGCGGCGCGAAGAGCGCATGAGCAGCCGCCAACTCGGCTTTGTCTGCAAGCCAGCTTTCGAGCTGATCTTCGGATATGCAAAGGGGAACGATGCCGCGCAGAGCGCGCGGTGCAAGTTGCAGGAGATAGAATACCCGCCGTAGAAGCATCTCGGTCGAAGTTCGCCCACGTGATCGAGCGGCCAAGATGCGCTCGATCTCCTCCAGCCACGTCTGCGGGTCGAGCGGCTCAATATCGTTCATGAGCGGACATCTGCAAAGAACCTCGAAACATCGCGGTACCCCCGTCGGATGCGGCCAACCGCTTCAGAGCACGGTGCGGCGCCTCGATCCGTTCAAGACCGGTCCAGTTGCATCCGCTGCCAAAGCCATTGATCGTTAACCTGACCGGGAGATTTTGACAAACAAACCGGACGGACCGGGTGGCGACTGTCGCGAATCGGGACACTCGGGATTCGAGCGCCGAGGCGAGACTCGGCCGATAGGCAAGAAACGGTATCGCAAAGCCCCGCCCATTACTTGGCTGTGCGCGTGCTTGCCGAGCGCCCTATTTAAGCGGATGCTCGTAGATGTCCTCACGAGCGGTTTACCACGCTTTCACCGAGAGCACGTACTGCGTTGATCGGGAGGTCGCCTCAATGCCGATTAGTCAGCTAACCGATGAGATGCGGGTTGCCGCTCTCCGCTCGCTCAAGATTCTCGATACGCCGCCCCAGAAGTGTTTCGACGACATTACGCGCTTCTGCACCAGGCTTTTCGATTGTTCGATCGCGCTCATCAGCCTTGTCGATACCGATCGACAGTGGTTCCTCGCTCGGTCGGGCGTCGATATCCGCGAGACTTCGCGCAACGTTTCCTTTTGCAGCCACGCGATTGAGGCAGGCCGCAGCCTGCTGATCTCCGATGCGCTCGAAGACGACCGCTTTCGAGCCAACGCGATGGTTACGGGCAAGCCGCACGTTCGCTCGTACCTCGGGCAGCCAATCGCGACCTCTGAGGGAGCCCTCCTCGGCACCCTATGTCTCGCTGATCAGCGTCCGGGCCGCTTCAACGAAGAACACCTCGACCAGCTGCGGTATTTCGGCAGAATCGTCGAAGAGTTGATCGAAGCGCATTATCAACGAGTGGCGTCGGCTCAGCTCACGGCCGATCTGCTCCAGCGATCAGATCGCCTCGAGCAATCCAACCGCATTTTCGCCCAAGCCGAGAGGGTCGCAAAAATGGGGTCGTGGGCGCTCGAACTCGAAACCGGCAATCTTGTCTACTCCGACGAAAGCCTCGCCATCCTCGATCTCCCCTATGACAAGCCGTTTTCGCTTGCCAGCGCACTGGACCTCTACGTTCCCGAAGATCGGCCGCTCGTCGAACAGGCTTTGCAAGAAATCATCGTCGGCCGAGGTTCCGCCGGCCTCGAGGCCGATGTCATCACTCGGGCTGGGAAAAGGAGGCGGATTAAGGTCGTCGGAGAATACATCGAACCCAGCAGCAGCGATAACTTAGCCCGAGTAGCCGGTATTCTCCAGGACGTGACCGAAGCCTACCACGCGCAGATGGCCCTCCAGCGAGCAGCGGACTACGACTCGCTGACCAACCTCTTAAACCGCCAGGCGTTCGATCGCCATCTGGGTGACCGGCTCAGGTCGCAGCGCCAGTCAGGCGCCGACTTTTTCGTTCTGATGCTCGATCTCGACGGTTTCAAGGACATCAACGATACGTTTGGCCACTTGGTCGGCGACATTGTTCTCGAAGAGATCAGTTCGCGGATCGTTGCAGCGGTACCGTCTGATGCTTTGGTCGCGCGCTGGGGCGGAGACGAGTTCGCGGTGATCACGCCCGCCGGAATCCGGCTGGAGGAAGCGACCCAGGTCGGCGAAGATCTTATCCGGGCGGTCTCGGAAGAGGTGGAAATCGCCGGCCGCAAGGTGGCCGTAAGCGCGACCTGTGGTCTCGCGCGGAGCGGAGAAACCATCGTTGCTCACGAACTTCTCCGCCGCGCAGACCTTGCACTTTACCACGGAAAGGTGCGCGAGCCGGGCCGCACGCATCACTATCGCGTGAGCCTCGAACGCGAAAATCGGTTGCGCCAGGAAGCGATCGGTCTGGTCCGCAATGCGGTGAGTGAAGATCGGCTTTTCGCCGGGTACCAGCCCATTATTCAGCTTGCGAACAATGCGGTTGTGGGATTCGAGGCCTTGATGCGCGTGACCACGCGGTCGGGCCAGAAGCTGACCGCGTCACAGGTCCTGCCCGCAATTCTCGACCCTATCCTCTCGCGCGAAATCAGCGAGCGCATGACCGACCTTATGTGTTCTGAGTTCGCCGAAATCCACGCCGCGCAACCTGGTGTTCAGTTCATTAGCATGAACGCCACCGAGGCGGACCTATTGAGCCGGGACTTCGCCGGCCGCTTGCTGGCCAAGCTAGAAAAGCACCGGATTGACCCGAAGCGTGTCACGCTCGAGATCACCGAGACGATGCTGCTGGTCAACGATGGCGCGAGCGTACAGGCGGTCCTGGCAAAGTTGCGGAGTGCCGGCTTGCAGATCGCGCTCGATGATTTCGGGACGGGCTTTTCGTCTCTGTCGCATCTTCGCGATTTTCCCATCGACAAGGTCAAGATCGACGGCAGCTTCGTGCGAACGATCTGCTCCGAGCACCAATCTCGGATGATTGTCCAGGCACTGATCTCGATGGCCAAGAACCTTGGCAAGGAAGTCATCGCCGAGGGGGTCGAGACCAACGAACAACGCGACCTTCTTCTCCAAATGGGGTGTTATTACGGACAAGGCTTCCTGTTCAGCCCGGCAGAAACTGCCTGTCGGCTGAAACTTCTCAATCTCGCGCCGATGCCGTCTGTCGGGCAGCGAAAGGCCGCCTAGTCGCGATTGATTATCAGAGAACTCGTAGGATTGAATACTTGAGCCCGAAAGCTAGGGTTCACTGGATCTCGCCAAGAAAATCGGGCTGGGTCGGAATCCCAGTCAGAAGCGGGGACGCCGCAAGTCCAGTCCGGCTTAGGATACGGCCCCAAAACGGCCGTGGAATGCGGCTCCTGGCCAAGGTGAAGCCGCCCGACCGAAGCGATGGAGCTGGTCGTTGGAGGGATCGTTGGCGGTTGTGTGCGACCAGGGCCGTGAGGCGCCGGGCCCGGCTTCCTTCGTGGGCGAATGCCGCGGCGCTAGCCAGTCAAACTGCGGTCTACAGCGAGGGGGACCTGGCGTCGGTTCGCACACGCCCAATTCGTCCTCCCGCGGCGGCTGCAACAAGCTCGCGTGTTCCGGTGCCGAGATCTGCGTCAGGAGGCAGTTGAGGATTGCCACTAGTCTGCCTCTCGCTTTAGGGGGTAATCGTTCGCGCCCAAGCGGGAGTCCGGGAAATTGCTGAGAACATAACGGGAGCGAAGAGTTCCGCAGAAGCCGCAGCGGAGGCCAGACGCCTTGTTGCTGAGCTGGAGCCGGCTGAACGAGAGGCCTTGGTCAATCTCGTGCGCGGATACTCGCTTGTCGGTATCGCTGGCGAAATGGCCATTTCTTTGGAGCAGGCAGCATTGCTGAAAGCGTCGCTCATGAAAAAGCTAGGCGCCGCGCATACAGCGGATGTTATCCGGCTCGGAATCTATGCTCAAGTTGACGACGGCCGCTGAGCAAATCTGCGCCGTATTCCGATCTCAGGTTCAAGAGACACTTCGTCCAGGCGTCTAGAATTGCGGACGCTTCGGTTTTGCCGCGACCGCTAATCGCGCGTCGAAGGATTGGGCATCCCATCGTCACGCGGTACACAGCCCCGGCATGATCGGCCTCGACCGCTAAAGCGGTCGGTTGCCCAACCAGTCGGCGAGCCGCAGCGTCAAACGAGCCCGCGTCGAGCAACGCCTCGAACTCCGCTTCGTCGGATCCCAATCGAACACCATCGCGAAAAGGCGCAGGAGTAAGCTGGAGCAGATGCGCAGCATGACGGAGTGCGTTCTCGACACTCCCAAGGTCACCGCTGGCAATTTTTTCGATCCGCTCAAACCATAGCGACGGATCTAAAGGTTCGATCGAGTCGTCCATTCGCCCCCCTTTCCAGTACGGTCGCTCAGAATGTCACCGACGGACGATCAAAAAAATCGCCGGCGCCTGCGGCAAATCCTAACCTTTGTCGTGATTGAGTTAACATGTTTAGCAAACATGTCCATTCCGATTATGCAGATAAGACGGGGTCGGCTAGGCGGAAGCCGACAGGAGGCGTGACGTGCCAAAAAAACCACAGACACCGGCAGAGCAGGCACAGATACGTGCTCGTATCCTGCAAGTGGCCCGCGAAGTGTATGACACGGAAGGATACGCCGCGGTCACCATGAGGAGCATCGCGCGTCGCAGCGGGTATTCGCCCGCAGCATTGTACCGGTACTTCAACAACCACCTCGAACTTGTGCGGGGCATCTGGCAAGATGCGGTCGACCGCATGAGAGACGATGCAGAGGTTGCCTTCGCCGCGCACGAGGATCCCCTCGATCGGGTCGTCGCGGTGCTGAAGTCTTATGCGAATTTTGCAATGACCGAGCCTGCCGCGTTTCGCTCGACCTTTCTCCAGACTCAAGTTCCGGGAGAGGACGCCAATCTATTCCAGCGCGAGGGTCCGCTGCCTAACCTCGATCCTCGCGAAGGAACTTCTTACCGCCTCATCAGGGAGGCCATTTCGCAAGCGATCGCGGCTGGGCGGATGATACCCATGGATGTGGATATTGCAGCTCAGACGCTATGGGCGACGATCCACGGTGTTGTCGCGCTGCCGTTCAACTTTCGAAAGTTTCCCTTGGGAAAAGATAGTGAGCGTCTCCAAGCCGCCCTGCAGATGATTGTCCGAGGAATGGAAGTGAGTATCCCCTCGGCTCGGGCGTCCGAAGCCGGGAGCGATCACCTATAGCGCCAGAGCACAGGTGGCGTCGAACTCGTCAGTTATTGTGTTGTACTCGGCAACGTGCGCGCCATACCCCAGATATATACCAAGCGATCGCACGATAGCCAAACTTGGGCTCGGGAGGTTCGTCGGGATCGCAGACTGAGCACGCGAATCTGGCTCCAACGACCATTGGACGACTGCTTTTACGATCCCTGCGCGTCTGTTGGGCCAGCTCATCTTGGGCGCGCTGCTGCCCAATGCCGAAAATCTGTGCGAACGGCAGCATTCTTGGGTCGCGCCTGGGCCAGCGAGCCGTTCCGCTACCGGGGTCCGATGCTGTTGATCGCTCGGCGAGAGCGGAAGCGAGATGCCGCGATGTTTTGTCTGTCGCCGACGAGGTCCACGCAGCGCACGCCATATTCGTGAAGCCAATCCGTGCATGATGCGACTTTTAAGCTTCGGCGCACCGGGGTTGCTGAAGACACTAGGCAGAACTACGTGGCTCCGAGCGAGCGAAAGGTTAGCTATACTCGGCTAATGGCCAGACATGCTCTCGGTCGAAGTCCTAGATCATCCAGACGGCAATGGCCGGCGCGAGCAGCGCACCAACATGTTCGTCTTGGCGGGCATTTCCTCCGCCAGCGTGTCCGGACAGGTCAAGATCCGTAACATGTCTCCAAGCGGAGCACTGATCGAAGGTCCGGCGCTGCCCCGGGTCGGCGAACGGTTGCATCTTTCGCGTGGCGCGTCTTCGATCGAAGGCCGAGTTGCTTGGTGCGTTGCTGGTAAGGCGGGCGTGCGATTCGACGGGCGTGTTGCGGTTGGCGATTGGACCCCCGGCGCAAACGCCGCGCAGCAGCGGGTTGATCGCGCTGTTCAGCAGGCGAAGGCCGGTACTGTTCGCTTAGGCGCACATGAGCACTCCATCACACAAAGGCTCGGTTCGTCGGACCTTGCGGGGCTCGCCCGTGCGGTGGACGCTCTTGCGGACGCACTTGCCGATGACCCAGCGACTGTGGCTCGGTTTGGGGCCAAGCTCCAGACGCTCGACGTGGTTTCGCAAGCCCTTCGGAAAC
>CAVUCI010000011.1:472500-668808 GCA_963740025.1 uncultured Alphaproteobacteria bacterium | reverse complement strand
ATCTGGCACGTATGGCCCGCCGAGCCAGCGATCTGTCCGCCCTTGCCCGGCTTCCTCTCGACATCGTGACAGATCGTGCCGACCGGCATCTGGCCCAGCAGCATGGCGTTGCCCGGCTTGGTGTCGACCTTCTCGCCCGCGACGACCTGATCGCCGACCGCGAGCCGCCGCGGCGCGAGGATTAGGCGAGCTCGCCGTCCTCGTACTTCACCAGCGCAATGAACGCGGTGCGGTTGGAATCGTACTCCATCCGCTCGACCGTTGCTTGCACGTCCCACTTGCGACGCTTGAATCGACGAAGCGATACCCCTGCTGTGGCCGCCGGCCTTTCCGCGCGAGGTCACGTGGCCCTTGTTGTTACGACCGCCGGTCTTGCTCTTGCCCTTGGTCAGCGACTTGACCGGACGGCCCTTGTGGAGGGCCGACTTGTCGACGAGGATCAGGCCGCGACGGGCGGGGCTTGTCGGGTTGTAGTTCTTAGTGCCATCGCATCAGCTCCCGCTCGTGACGTCGATCGGGTCCTGGCCTTCGGCCAGCGTCACGATCGCCTTCTTCATGTCGGTGCGCTTGTAGGGCTTGCCCTTCCAGCGCTTCGTCTTGCCCTTGGCGACGATCGTGTTCACCTCCTTCACCTTGCGATCATAGAGCGCCTCGACGGCATCCTTGATCTGCGGCTTGGTCGCGTGTCCGCCACCTTGAAGACGACGGCGTTGTGCTCCGAAGCCAGCGTCGATTTCTCGGTGATGTGCGGGCGACGATCACGTCGTAGTGACGGGCGTCAACTGCTTGTATGCCTTAGCCATTGAACGGGCCTCCAGCTTCTCGACCGCCGCCTTGGTCAGGACCAGCGTGTCGTGCTTCAGGATGTCGTAGACGTTGGCGCCGATGGCCGGGAGGACGTTCACGCCCGGCAGGTTGCCGCAGCCTTCGCGAACGAAGCCTCGACCGCATCGCCATCGATCACGAGGACCTTGCCGCTCCAGCCGCCCTTGCCGAACTGGTCGTCGAGCGCCTTGGTCTTGGCATCCTTGAGCTCGAGGCTGTCGACGACCACGAGACCGTCCTTCGCCTTGCTCGAAAGAGCCATCTTCAGACCGAGCGCACGGATCTTCTTGTTGAGCGAGATATCGAAATCGCGCTTCTTGGCACCGTGCGCCTTGCCGCCACCGATGAAGATCGGAGCAGCGCGGTCGCCGTGGCGAGCGGCCGCCGCCCTTCTGGCGACCGAACTTCTTGCCCGTGCGAGCGACATCGCTGCGCTCACGGGTCGGACGCGCGGTCGCGCGGCGATTCCACAGCTGCCACGTGACGACACGGTGCAGGATGTCCTGCCGCGGTTCGACGCCGAAGACGTCATCGTTGAGTTCGATGTCGCCCGAGGCCTTGCCGTCGAGTTTCTGGACCTTCACCTTCACGGCTCAGCCCTCCTTGCTATCATCCGAGCCGGCATTGTCGGTGTTCTCGGGGTTTCTTCGCCGACAGCCGGGGTCGCGTCGTCACCGGCACCGGCCTGCTGCTCCTTGAGAAGCTGCGCCTGATGCTCGGCATCGACCTGCGGATTCACTTCGTGCTCGGCGGCGGTCTCGACCATGCCGGCGGTCGCTTCATCGTGCTCGGGAGCAGAGCTCTTCTTCTCGAGAATCGCGCCGGGGAACGGCAGTCCCTCGGGCATGGTCAGCTTCACCGCGTCGCGAACGAGCAGCCAACCGTTCTTCGAGCCCGGCACCGACCCTTGACGAAGATCAGGCCGCGATCGGCGTCGGTACGCACGATTTCGAGGTTCTGCTGGGTGCGCTGACGGTCGCCCATGTGGCCGGCCATCTTCTTGTTCTTGAACACCCTGCCCGGGTCCTGGCGCTTGCCGGTCGAACCGTGCGAACGGTGCGAGACCGACACGCCGTGCGTGGCGCGCAGACCACCGAAACCCCAGCGCTTCATGGCGCCGGCAAAGCCCTTGCCCTGCGTGTGGCCGGTGATGTCGACCTTCTGGCCGGCAATGAAGTGCTCGGCGGAGATGGTCGAACCGACCGGCAGCAACCCGTCTTCGTCTTCGACGCGGAATTCGGCAACACGCATCTTCAGACCAACCTCGGCCTTGGCGAAAGCTTCGCGCTGCGGCTTGTTCACGTTCTTCTGCTTGGCTTCGCCCGCACCGAGCTGAACCGCGTAATAGCCATCACGATCGGCCGTGCGGTGCGATACGACCTGGCAGTCTTCCAGCGCCAGAACGGTGACCGGCACGTGCCGTCCATCCTCCTGGAACAGGCGGGTCATCCCGACTTTCTTTGCGATCACGCCTGTGCGCATGATCAGATCTCCTTAACAGAGGCACCGGAGACCATCCCGGGTGCGTGCTCAGCCCGATTGTCATGCATCGCCCCGTCCGGGCCGAGTGCCTCTCCGGGAAAGGAGGAGCGAGACGGGGGACGCTGCCCGGCTAAGGCCGGAGGTATCCCTTGTCCGCGAAGCCTTGCGGCCCCGCAGCGAAACCGCTCAAGCCAGCTTGATTTCCACGTTCACGCCAGCAGCCAGATCGAGCTTCATCAGCGCGTCGACGGTCTGGGCGTTGGGCTGCACGATGTCGAGCAGCCGCTTGTAAGTCCGCACCTCGAACTGCTCGCGCGACTTCTTGTCGATGTGCGGGCCGCGGTTCACGGTGAACTTCTCGATACGCGTCGGCAGCGGAATGGGGCCACGAATGAGCGCGCCAGTGCGGCGGGCGGTATCCGCGATCTCACCAGTTGCCTGATCGAGAACGCGGTGATCAAACGCCTTGAGGCGAATACGGATATTCTGAGCTTCCATGTCCTACTACCGATGCGAAAGAGCCAAAGAGCCGGCCGTGTCCGGTTTCGACCCCAAAAATAAGAAAGGCCGACCCGCTTTATCCCGGTTTCCCGGAACGGGCGGCCTTCATGAATTTCGTTTCGGAGGGGACGAATCTCCGTCCGGTGGCGCGCCTATACGGAGGGGGCGGGATTCTTGCAACGGCCAGAATCGCAGGTAATTGCTTCGCCGCGCAATAATCCGCCGAGGACAAGGCGACAAATTGCCGCGCCTTGAAGGAAAGGGCCCGGCTTCTCGTGGAAACCGGGCCGTTATTTTCGCACCTTGTCAGACGCCAAGCTTACTTGGTGATCTTGGCGACGACGCCCGAACCGACGGTGCGGCCGCCTTCGCGAATTGCGAAGCGCAGGCCTTCGTCCATGGCGATCGGAGCAATCAGCTTGACGCCGATCGTCACGTTGTCGCCCGGCATGACCATTTCGGTGCCCTCGGGGAGGATCACTTCGCCGGTCACGTCGGTGGTGCGGAAGTAGAACTGCGGGCGGTAGTTGGCGAAGAACGGCGTGTGACGGCCACCTTCGTCCTTCGACAGCACGTAGACCTCAGCTTCGAACTCCGTGTGCGGGTTGACCGAACCGGGCTTGCAGAGCACCTGGCCACGCTCGACGTCTTCACGGCCGATGCCGCGGATGCAGCGCACCGATGTTGTCGCCGGCTTCACCGCGATCGAGCAGCTTGCGGAACATTTCGACGCCGGTGACGGTCGTCTTCTGCGTGTCCTTGATGCCGACGATCTCGACTTCGTCGCCAACGTTGACGATGCCCGATTCGACGCGGCCGGTCACCACGGTGCCGCGACCCGAGATCGAGAACACGTCTTCGATCGGCATCAGGAACGGCTTGTCGATCGGACGCTCGGGCTGCGGGATGTGCTCGTCGACAGCCTTCATCAGCTCGATGATCGAGTTCTTGCCGATGTTGTCGTCGCGACCTTCAAGAGCGGCCAGAGCCGAACCCTTGATGATCGGAATGTTGTCACCGTCGAAGTCGTACGAGCTGAGAGCAGTTCGCGCACTTCGAGTTCGACGAGCTCGAGGATTTCCTCGTCGTCGACCTGGTCCACCTTGTTCATGTACACGACCAGCGCCGGCACGCCGACCTGACGGGCGAGCAGGATGTGCTCGCGGGTCTGCGGCATCGGGCCGTCGGCGGCGTTCACGACCAGGATCGCGCCGTCCATCTGGGCGGCACCGGTGATCATGTTCTTCACGTAGTCGGCGTGACCCGGGCAGTCGACGTGCGCGTAGTGACGTGCGTCGGTCTCATACTCGACGTGCGCGGTCGAGATGGTGATGCCGCGCTCACGCTCTTCGGGAGCCTTGTCGATGTTGGCGAAATCGACGGCCGCACCGCCGTGCTCTTCAGCCATCACCTTCGTGATCGCCGCCGTCAGCGTGGTCTTGCCGTGGTCGACGTGACCGATGGTGCCGATGTTGCAGTGCGGCTTGTTCCGCTGGAATTTTTCCTTAGCCATTGTATCTCTAACCTTCTGTCTGAAATTGAATTTCACGCAAGCCTGCGGGCGGCACCCGGTGAATCAGGCGCCGCCCCTAGACGGATGACCTGCCTTAGGCAAGCTTCTCCTTGACCTCGGCCGCGACGTTCGCCGGAACCTCGTCGTAGTGGCTGAACTGCATCGTGTACTGGGCGCGGCCCTGAGTGAACGAGCGCAGTTCGTTGACGTAACCGAACATGTTCGCCAGCGGCACGAAGGCCTCGACGGCCTGGGCGTTGCCGCGGGTGTCGGTGCCCTGGATCTGGCCACGACGGCTGTTGAGATCGCCGATGACGTCGCCGAGATAATCCTCGGGGGTCACGACTTCGACCTTCATGATCGGCTCGAGCAGCTTGATGCCCGCCTTCTGCGCAACTTCGCGCATCGCACCGCGACCGGCGATTTCGAACGCGATCGCGCTCGAGTCGACGTCGTGGTACGCGCCGTCGTACAGTTCGACGGTGAAGTCGATGATCGGGAAGCCGACCAGGTAACCGCTTTCGGCCTGCTCGCGCAGCCCTTCTCGATCGCCGGGATGTACTCCTTCGGGATGTTGCCGCCCTTGATGTTGTCTTCGAAGACGACGCCCTGGCCGCGTTCGCCCGGAGTGACCTTGACCTTCACCCGGCCGAACTGGCCCGAACCACCCGACTGCTTCTTGTGGGTGTAGTCCACGTCGACCGGCTTCGCGAGGTATTCGCGGTAAGCCACCTGCGGCGCGCCGACATTGGCTTCGACCTTGAACTCGCGCTTCATGCGGTCGACCAGGATGTCGAGGTGAAGCTCGCCCATGCCCTTGATGATCGTCTGGCCGCTTTCGTGATCGGTCGACACGCGGAAGGACGGATCCTCCTGCGCAAGGCGATTGAGCGCGATGCCCATCTTTTCCTGGTCGGCCTTCGTCTTGGGTTCCACCGACAGCTCGATGACGGGGTCGGGGAACTCCATCCGCTCGAGGATGATCGGCTTGGCCGGATCGCACAGGGTGTCACCGGTGGTGGTGTCCTTCATGCCCGCCAATGCGACGATGTCGCCCGCGAACGCCTCTTCGATGTCCTCGCGATTGTTCGAGTGCATCAGCAGCATGCGGCCGATCTTTTCCTTCTTGTCCTTCACCGAGTTCAGGACCTGGCCCTTGGAGAGCTTGCCCGAATAGATGCGGGTGAAGGTCAGCGAGCCGACGAACGGGTCGTTCATGATCTTGAACGCCAGCGCCGAGAACGGTGCATCGTCAGACGACGGGCGCGTTTCCTCGACGTCGCTATCGGGCAGCACGCCCTTGATCGCCGGCACGTCGAGCGGGCTCGGCATGTAGTCGACGACTGCGTCGAGCAGGGGCTGCACGCCCTTGTTCTTGAACGCCGAACCGCAGGTCACGGGTACGAAATCACGCGCCATGGTGCCCTTGCGAATGAGCCGCTTCAGAGTCGCCACGTCAGGCATCTCGCCTTCGAGATAGGCTTCCATGACCTCGTCGTCCTGTTCGACAACGGTCTCGATCATTTTCTCGCGGTACTCGGCCGCCTTGTCGGCGAGGTCGGCGGGGATGTCGGTGTATTCGAACTCGGCACCGAGGCTCTCGTCCTTCCAGACGATGCCGCGGTTGTTAACGAGATCGACGACGCCCTTGAGCTGGCTCTCCATGCCGATCGGCAGGTAGAGCACCAGCGGCACGGCCCCCAAGCGGTCGATGATCGACTGCACGCAATAATAGAAGTCGGCGCCGGTACGGTCCAACTTGTTGATGAAGCACATCCGAGGCACGCCGTACTTGTCGGCTTGGCGCCAGACGGTTTCGGATTGCGGTTCCACGCCGGCGACGCCGTCGAACACCGCGACCGCGCCGTCGAGGACGCGCAGCGAGCGTTCCACCTCGATGGTGAAGTCGACGTGGCCGGGGGTGTCGATGATGTTGATGCGGTGCTTTTCACCCTTGCCGTCGTCGGCCGCCCAGAAGGTCGTGGTCGCCGCCGAGGTGATGGTGATGCCGCGTTCCTGCTCCTGCTCCATCCAGTCCATGGTGGCGGCGCCGTCGTGGACTTCGCCGATCTTGTAGGACTTGCCGGTGTAGTAGAGGATGCGTTCGGTCGTGGTGGTTTTGCCGGCATCGATGTGCGCCATGATGCCGATGTTGCGATAGCGCTCCAGCGGATATTCGCGGGCCATGTAAAATTCCTCGGGGGTAGTTGGGGGCGGACCTCAAGCGAGAGCCCGCCCCCATATAGGTGTTACCAGCGATAATGCGAGAAGGCGCGGTTCGCGTCCGCCATGCGGTGCGTGTCCTCGCGCTTCTTCACCGCGTTGCCGCGGTTGTTGGCGGCGTCCATCAGCTCGGCCGAGAGACGCGCGGCCATCGTGGTTTCCGCACGGCCGCGAGCGGCGGTGATGAGCCAGCGGATGGCAAGCGCCTGGGCACGCTCGGGGCGGACCTCGACCGGCACCTGGTACGTCGCACCGCCGACGCGGCGCGAACGCACCTCGATCTGCGGCTTGATGTTGTCGAGCGCGGTGTGGAACACCTCGATCGGGTTGGCCTTCGCACGGGCCTCGACGGTGTCGAGCGCGCCGTAGACGATGCTTTCAGCGACGGACTTCTTCCCGTCGAGCATCAGGTTGTTCATGAACTTCGACAGCACCTGATCTTGAAACTTCGGATCAGGCAGGATTTCCCGCTTCTCGGGACGACGACGACGTGACATCTTGTTTAACTCCTTCGGAGTGGCCGCTCACCTTCGTGAGCGTCCTGCGGCTCCGGCCCGCTCCTCCACCCGGCCACCCGAATGCTACCTTCGCAGGGTAGCCGGGTGGAGGACCGGGCCGGAGCCGGGCTAGCGCCGCGCCAAAATTACTTCGGACGCTTGGCGCCGTACTTCGAGCGGCTCTGCTTGCGGTCCTTGACACCCTGGGTGTCGAGCACGCCGCGCAGCACGTGGTAGCGCACGCCGGGAAGGTCGCGCACGCGCCCGCCGCGGATAAGGACCACACTGTGCTCTTGCAGGTTGTGCCCTTCGCCCGGGATGTAGCTGATGACCTCGCGCTGGTTGGTCAGGCGAACCTTGGCCACCTTGCGCAGCGCCGAGTTCGGCTTCTTCGGGGTCGTCGTGTAAACGCGGGTGCAGACGCCGCGCTTCTGCGGGTTCTGTTCCATCGCAGGGACCTTGGACTTGGCCTTCTGCGGAACGCGGCCCTTGCGGACCAGCTGGTTGATCGTCGGCATTAAGACTTTCTCTCTTCACCGTGTGCCCGGCCAGGATGGGCCAAGCCATGAATGGTGGCGACATGGCCATGGGTGGAGAGAAACGAGGATCGTGCGCGCGACCGGCGTTCCCGCGAAGGGTTGCCGAAGCGCAGCACGAGCCGAAAACACTCCACCCGGGTCAAGGACACCGGGTTACTTTGACGGCTGCCCCGAAGCACGTTCCCGAAGGACGGCCTCAATAGAAAAGAGCCTCGACGCACGAAGCATCAGGCCCCCGGGACATGACCGGCAATGTTCAGCTCTATCTGCCCGAGGCCGGGTAAACCCTGCCTTGGATGAGCGCGCCCCTAGTCGGATTCGCCTTGCCGGTCAACATGGGACCTGTCGGAAGAGTAGACCCCCACGTCCTGCGCCGTTGTGCGGATTGTCGCGCCTCCTGCCCGGCCCGCCTCACAAATAGACCGCCTTCAGGATAGAGAAAGCGCGCGCGCGTTGTCGTGCCGGGGCATACTGGAAGGAGAGCACACATGAAACGGATCGCCATTCTCGTAGCAGGCACACTGGCGCTCGGCGCCGCGCCTGCCTTTGCCCAGGCCCACGGGGGCCCCGGCGGCGGCGCAGGCAATGCGGGCGGCGGCGCCATGGGCAACGCCGGCGGCATGGGCGGATCGATGGGCAACGGCCCGCCGATGAGCGTACCCGGCCAGTCGTCCGACCCAATGAGCGCCGCGCGCTCGATCGCCAATGAGCGAGGCCAGTTCGGCCGCGACTTTGCCGAGCAGCAGAAAATGAACCAAGCCGAGCAGGCACAGATGATCCGCGACCGGATCGACCATTACACCGGCCAGAGCGCCGAGCGCCGCTCCGCCGCAATGGCCATGCGCGATGCGGCCAAGTCCGGCACCAACCCCGGCCTGTCGTCGAAGGAACTGCGCGCGCAGTTCAAGGACGACATGGAAGCCTGGCGGGATGCCTTCAACATCGGCCGCAAGGACTGGAAGGACCAGCGCGATCAGTGGTTGGTCGACGCCGACAGCCTGACCCCAGAACAATGGGCCGAACGCCGCGCCGCGTGGTTCGAGGCCCGCGACGCGTGGATCGCCAAACAGAAGGACTGGGCGATGGCGCATGGCGGCACTGGCGAGGAGGACGACACGAGTGGCGGTTGATTGGCGACGGGTTCAGAAGTGAGACGAAGGGGCGGTCAGTGGGGGCCGCTCTTTTTGTTGCGGGATAGCTTCGCTAAAGAACGCAGAACTCCGCGAAATGTCCTCGATATGACCCGCAATTCATCTTTATCTGCCCGAGGCATCCCGCTGACGGATAACCGACTGGCCTCACAAGTCGCATTCTGACAAGCAGCTTGCTTGGAAGGAAGAAATCAACGAGCGAATTCTCAACGGAACGGTGGTCGCTCGTCGCTCGCCGCGATAATCCATTTTCCTACACACTGAAATTCTGCAATCTAACCGCGGGCTAATGCCCGACGCCTCCGCACCGACCGCCCCTCCCCCGTCCCGCAACCTCCGCGCCACGGCGCGCCAAGCCACCTCCGCGGTCGCCCATATCGCGCCCGAGCCCGAGGAGGACGATCCGCTGCTCGCCTTCGCGCCATATCTCCACGCGCAACCGCGCAGCAACTCGATCACGCCAGAGCGGCAGCGGCGGTTCGTCGCCACGCTGGCGGCGACGGGGATCGTTTCCCAGGCCGCCCGATCGATCGGCAAATCGATGGAGGCGCTCTACAAGCTGCGCGCGCGGCCCGGCGCGGAAGGGTTCGCCGCCGCGTGGGACGATGCGCTCAGGTGGGGGGCCGACCGGCTGGAGGATTGCGCGCTCGAACGCGCGATGCGCGAGGACTGGGACTTCGACGGGTGGACGGGGCGCGCCGACGGCCTGCTCATCTATCTTCTCCGCCTGCGCAGCGCCTTCCGCATCGACGAGCGCGAGGTCGTGCCGGGTCACCCGCTCTACGAACGCATCCGGCGCGAGGTGCTGGGAAGCCGGGCCGGCGGCGCTGGCTCGCCCGGAGCGGCGGACCGGGTGGCTCAGGGCCGCGATTAGGCGTTTCGCGCTTCTCGTGCTAGAGGCCCGCCCGCTGACGTCGAATTTTGCGACGGACTTCGGATTTTGACGACCGCTTCCCGTCCCTGCCGCTTCATCGCTACAGGGTTCCCGGCGCTACCCAGACGACGACTTCCTTTCACGAGACGACCTTACGCACGACCTCGCGGGCACTCTCGCCCCGGGCCAACCTGAGCGTTCTTGAAAGGAACCATCATGAGCAAGACCGGAACCGTAAAGTTCTTCAACCTCGACAAGGGCTATGGCTTCATCCAGCCCGACGACGGCACGGACGACAGCTTCGTTCACATCACCGCCGTCCAGGCCGCGGGGATGCAGTCGCTGAACAAGGACCAGCGCCTCAACTACGAAGTCGAGACCGGCCGCAACGGCAAGGCCAGCGCGGTCAACCTCTCGTCCGCCGACTGAGCGGAACCGCATTCGCTTTCCCGCGCGCCGCCAATGCTGCGCGCGGGGGAGCAACGCCGCCCCGCCCGACCACCCCAGCCGAGAGTATCCCGCGATGAGCCAGACCTTCGAATTCTACGACACCCGCGCCAACGAAGCCGCGGCGGAAGCCGACGCGGCGACGCTCGACAACGTTCGCGAGCGTAACTTGCGCGCGGCCAAAACCTGGCGCGGCCTCGCCGACCAGGCGCGCAAGGTCATGACCGACCGTCGCAAGACCGAAGCCGAGAAGGCCGCCCGCCGGATCGAGGAAGCCGCCGAGGCTGAAGCGGCTGCTGCCGGGGGCTGACACCCGCCTTTTGATCCCTCGCGCACTCGTGCTAGTTCACTGGCACCAACCGGGTCGCGACAGGGACGACTACCCATGAGCGAGAAGCGCGCGGCGCATTCGCCAACCGACAGGCGGACGATCCACACCCGCCTCGAGGACGGCACGCGCGTGTGCATCCGCACGATACATCCCGGCGACGAGGCGCGATTGCGCGAAGGCATCGCCCGGCTGAGCGACCGGTCGCGCTACCTGCGCTTCTTCACCGGGCTGCGCATTCCCTCCGATCCAGTGATCGCCCGCCTGCTCGACGCCGACGGCGTGCGCCACATCGCCTGGGGCGCAATCGCCAGCGACCTGCCCGGAGAGCCCGCCATCGGCGCGGTCCACGCGATCGCTTCGGAGGGCGGTGAGGATGACGATCCGGGCCGCGCGGAGTTTTCGGTCGCGGTGGTCGACGAATTCCACGACCGCGGCCTTGGCCGGCTCCTCACCGCGACTATCCTGCTCGATGCGGCCGAGGCGGGGTATGAGGAATTCCAGGCCTGGACCCTTGCCGAAAACACCCGCGCGATCGGCTTCCTCCGCGCGCTGGGCGCGACGATGGAACGGCGCGAAGACGCAGCGCTCGTCTACCGGATGCCGATTGCCCCCGCGATCGAGGCGCTGCGCGCCGAATGCGACCCGCCCGGGCTCGCCGACGTGTTTCGGGCTTTCAGGGAGCCGTGAGGAAGGCGACCAGCGTCTTGACCTTCTTTTGCCGCCACTGCGGCAAGGGGGCGACCAGCCAGTAGGCGCGGCGCCCTTCGTCTGGCCCCTCGAGCACTTCGAGCCTGCCCGCCTCGATCGCCTCTTCGACAAGCAGATAGGGCATCACCGCCTTGCCGAGGCCGGCGACCGCGCTCGACAGCGCCTGACCGGGATTGGCGACCTGGACCATCGCCTCGGCACCTTCGGGCAGCGGAGCGCCGGGCCACTGGATCCACTGGTCGGCCGCACCGGGGGCGGCCACGACCACGCGGCGCGCGGGCGCGAGTTCGACCCCTTCGAGGTCGCCCGGCCCATCGACCAGCCGGATCGCCACGTCGAGGTTGGTCTCGGTGAAATCGGCGTTCTCGTCCGCGATCAGGTTGAACCGCACGCCGGGGCTGCCCTCGACGAATTTCGCCAGCCGGTGGCTGAGCCACTGGGCGTAGAATTCCCGCGGGGCGGCAATCGTGTAGCGATCGCTCGCCTGCCCCGCCTGCATCGCCTGGACCGATTCCTCGAACTTGAGGAAGCCCTCGCGCAAGGCGTCGAGCCCGGCCAGCGCCTCGTCGGTCAGCTCCAGTCCCTTGCTGGTGCGGCGGAACAGCACGGTGCCGAGGTGATCCTCCAGCGCGCGGATCTGCTGGCCGACGGCCGCCGGCGTCACCGCGAGCTCGTCCGCCGCGCGCGTGAAGCTGAGGTGCCGCGCCGCGGCATCGAACACGCGCAGGGCGTTCAGGGGAAGGTGTGTGCGCTTCATCTCCGCCCGCCACTAGCGAGCGCGAGGGGAATCGGCAATCGGCTCCGTCCGAGGTGCACCGTAACAGCACCGTAACATACCGACCGCACACGGCGAGGCACACGTGCTATCGGGACGAACATGGATTCTCCGCACTCCCCGCCTGGCGACACCGGCGACGGGCCGGCGGGCGACGACGCGCGCGAGACCCGCTACTTCAATCGCGAATTGAGCTGGCTAGCCTTCAACCGCCGCGTGCTGGCAGAGGCGGACAACCCGGAATACCCGCTGCTCGAACGGCTACGTTTCCTGGCGATATCCGGTTCCAACCTCGACGAGTTCATGATGATCCGCATCGCCGGGCTCGAAGGGCAGAAGCGGCGCGGGATCGAGAACCGTTCGATCGACGGCAAGACCCCGTCGCAGCAACTCGCCGCAATCCGCCGCGAGGTCGCGGGGCTCGAGCGCGATCAGCAGCGATCGCTGCGCACGCTCGTGACCGCGCTGGCGGCCCAAGGGGTCCACATCGCCGACGAGAGCCGGATCGCCGCGCGCCACCACAAGTGGCTGAAGGACTGGTTCGACGATCACCTCCTGCCGGTTCTGACACCGCAGGCGCTCGACCCGGCGCACCCTTTTCCCTTCGTCGCCAATCTCGGCATGGGCGTGATCTTTCACCTCGAGCGCGACGAACCGGAGTGCGAGCGGCTGCTCGAGATGGTCCTGATCCCCGCCAGCATCCCGCGCTTCGTGCGCCTGCCCGGCTGCGAGGCCGAGGCGGAGGCGGAGGTCCACGGCGAGTCGACCTGGGTGCCGGTCGAAAGCCTGATCACGCGGTTCGCCCCTGCGCTGTTCCCGGGCTTCAAGATCGTCGGCGACGGAGTATTCCGCGTGCTGCGAGACAGCGACATCGAGATCGAGGAAGAGGCAGAGGACCTCGTCCGCACCTTCCGCACAGCGATTCAGCGCCGCCGCCGCGGGCGGGTGGTGCAGCTCGAGCTCGACGAGGCCTGCGATCCTGCCGCCGAAGCGTTTCTGCGCGAGCAACTCGGGGTCGAGCAGGCGATGGTCGGAAAGACTGCCGGGATGATCGGCCTCGCGGGGCTCGACCAGGTCGTTGGCGAGGAGGACCGCCCCGACCTCAAGTTCGCGCCATTTGCCCCCCGCTACCCGGAGCGCATCGTCGAACACGACGGCGACTGCTTTGCTGCGATCGGCGAGAAGGACATCGTCATCCAGCACCCTTACGAAAGCTTCGAGGTGGTGGTCGATTTCCTGCGCCAGGCGGCGCGCGATCCGCAAGTCGTCTCGATCAAGCAGACGCTCTACCGCGCGGGCAACCAGTCGCCGGTGATCTCTGCGCTGATCGAAGCGGCGGAGAACGGCAAGTCGGTAACCGCAGTAGTCGAGCTGAAGGCTCGCTTCGACGAGGAGCAGAACCTGAAGTGGGCAGCACAGCTCGAGCGAGCGGGCGTGCAGGTGGTCTATGGTTTCACCGAGTGGAAGACCCACGCCAAGGTGTCGATGGTCGTTCGTCGCGAGGAGAGCGGTGCGCGCACTTATTGCCACTTCGGGACCGGCAACTATCACCCTGTGACGGCGAACATCTACACCGACCTGTCGTTCTTCACCGCCGATCCGCGTTTGGGTCGCGACGCGGGAAAACTCTTCAACTTCGTGACCGGGTACGTCGAGCCGCGCAGGCTCGAATGCCTGGCGATTTCCCCGATCGATTTGCGCGAGACACTCTACCGTCTGATCGACCGCGAGATCGAGAATGCCGAGGCGGGGCGCCCGGCGGCGATCTGGGCGAAGCTCAACGCGATCACCGAGCGCGGGGTGATCGACCGGCTCTATGCGGCGAGCCAGGCGGGGGTACGAATCGATCTGACCATCCGCGGGATTTGCTGCCTCCGCCCCGGTGTCTCGGGGATGAGCGAGAACATTCGGGTCAAATCGATCATCGGACGGTTCCTCGAACACAGCCGGATCTGGGCCTTTGCGAACGGCTACGCACTTCCCAGCTCACGGGCAAAAGTGTTCATCTCCAGCGCCGACGCGATGAGCCGTAACCTCGACCGCCGGATCGAGGCATTCGTGCCGCTGCGGAACCCCACGGTACACAGGCAGGTTCTCGAACAAGTGCTTGTCGCCAACCTGCTCGACACCGAACAGAGCTGGACGCTGGCGCCCGACGGCACCTATGCGCGGGTGCCGCACAGCGAAGAGGGGTTCAACGTGCACCACTATTTCATCCGTAACCCTTCGCTCTCGGGCCGCGGCGGCGCGGGCATCGAGGAAGTGCCGAGCCTGAACCTGCGGCGCCCAGAGAAGTGACAGACGAAGCAACCGGTCGATGAGCAAGCGCCCACGCGACGCCAGGCCCGCCCACGCGGTAATCGACATCGGATCGAACACCGTACGCCTGGTCATATACGGGGGGCCGCCCCGCGCGCCCATTTCGCTGTTCAACGAAAAGACGACCGCGCGCCTTGGCCGCGACCTGTCAGCGGAAGGGGGCGAAATGCCGGACAAGGCGATCGACCAGGCGCTGCGCGCGCTCGCCCGGTTCGTCCTCGTCATTGCCGACTACGGGGTGAAGCAGGTCCAGACCGTCGCCACCGCCGCGGTGCGCGACGCGACGAACGGAGAGGCGTTCCTTCACGACGTCGCCGCGCTCGGGCTCTCGCCGCGGTTGCTCTCCGGCGAGGAGGAGGCGCGCGCTTCGGCCGACGGGGTAATCTCCGCGTTCCCCGGTGCACGTGGGGTGGTTGCAGACCTTGGCGGTGGCAGCATCGAGCTGATCGCGGTCGAAGGCGGGACGAGCCACCACGGTGTCAGCCTGCCGCTCGGCACGCTGCGCCTTCCTGCCTTGCGAGAAAAGGGTTCCGACAGGTTCAGGAAAGCCGTCCACAAGGCTTTCGAGGGTGCCGGATGGGCTGCCACCCACCCGGGACCGCTTTACCTAGTGGGGGGCACTTGGCGCGCCTTTGCCGCTTTCGCGATGTACGAACTCGACTGGCCGCTCTCGGACCCCCACGCTTTCAGGCTTTCCGCGGAAGACGCGCTCAGGTTCTCCAGAAAGGCCGCGAAGATGGACGCCGCATCGCTGGCTGCGATCCCCGGCGTAGCGACGTCGCGCTCGGCCGCATTGCCCCACGCGGCCGAGATGCTGCGGATCATGCTCAGCGAACTCGAACCCGATGGCCTCGTGTTCTCCTCGTGGGGCCTGCGCGAGGGGCTGCTTTATCAGCAACTGGGATTGGAAGAGCGCGCCAACGACCCGCTGCTCGCCGGGGTGATCGCTTTCGCCGCGCCGCGGCAGGGCGCGGTGACCGAGGCCACCCAACTCGCCGCCTGGGCAGCGCCGGTAGTGTCGGGCGACGGTCCGGAAAGCGAACGGCTGCGGCTGGCCGCTACGCTGCTGGCGCTGGCACTGGGGCGGGTCGAGCCAAACTTGCGCGTGCGGCAGGGACTCGAATGGGCGCTCGACAAGCGCTGGATTGCGATCGACGCGCGGGGCCGGGCGATGCTCGCAGCCGCGCTGCTCGCCGCCTGCGGCAAGACCGATCACCCTGCGGGACTAGCCGAAATGGCGAGCGAGGCGGACCTCAGGGAAGCGACCGGCTGGGGCCTTTCCATCCGCCTCGCCCGCCGCGCCGGGGCTGCCGCGCTCACGGCCACGCTATCGAGCGCGCTGCAGATCGAGAAAGGCAAGCTGGTTCTCACCACGACGCCCGAACGCGCCCCGATCGTTGGCGAAAGCGTGATCAAGGACTTGGGCGCACTTGCCGAATGGTTCGGGCTGGAACCCGAAGTGCGGGTCGCTGGCTGACCGACGGCCCGGTCAGTCTTGCGGTGGGACGAGAAATTCGTAAGCTGGCCGGCATGGACGAGGAAACACGCGAGCTGCGGCACAAGCTGGCCAACGTCGAGCAGGAGAAGCGCCTCCTGGAGAAGATGACGGTGCAGGCAGCCGATCAGATCGACGAGTTGGCCGAGGCGGACTGCTCAAAGCCCGCTATCGACAAGGCGAAGGCCAAGGCCGAGCAATTGCGAAACGTGGCCAAGATGTCTTCGGAAGGCCGCTGAAGCAGTCGCCGCGTTTTCGTTCGCGGATTATGCTTCTGCCGGCGCCGCCAATGGAAAGAACGGTATCCGCACCTCGAGCGGCTCCCCGCCATCGGTCCTGCCGGCGGGGAGGCGATGGAATGTATAGAACCCCTCCATTGTGCCGTGCGGTGTCGCCAGCGGGCAGCCCGACACGTAGTCATGCGCCTGCCCGGGCTCGAGCACCGGCTTTTCGCCAACCACTCCCTCGCCATCGACAATACTGACCACGCCGCGACCGTCGGTGATCCGCCAGTGACGACTCACGAGCTGCACTTTATCGTGCGAGCCGTTCTCGATCCGGATGTGATAGACCCAGAACCACTTGCCGTCGTGAGGGCGCGATTGTTCGGGCAGGAAATTGACCGCTACCCGCACGGTAATGCCGTCGGTAATCGCGGCGTGCTGGAAAAGCTGCTTCATCGCCGGTGAAGGTAGCAAGTCCGCGGGGCGGGGCGCAAGGGTCAGGCGATGGTTCGTACACCGTCGGCCAGCAGGTCGGCCGACCCTGTGAAAGTCCACTCGATACCGTCGCGGGCGAAAGTATAGCTGACCTCACCATCAAGCCCGCGACGCGGTATATCGTCGATCAACTGGCTGCCGAAACCTCGACGGCTTGGTGCCTTCACCGGCGGACCATCGCTTTCCAGCCAGGCGATCGAGAATTGCCGCTCGTTGTAGTGCCAGGAGATGCGAACACGCCCCTTCGGGACCGACAGGGCGCCGTACTTGAGCGAATTGGTCGCAAGCTCGTGCAAGGCCATGCCGATGATCTCCGCCGCTCGGGGGATCAAGGCGCAGTCCGGCCCGCCGATCTCGATCTGGCGGATTGCTCCGCTCATGAACTTGAGCTGGAGGCGGACGAGTTCTTCGACCGGAACTTCGCGCCAGTCGCGCCGGACGAGGATATCCTGATTTACGGCGAGGCTTCCGACGCGCTCCTCGAATCGCTTCACGAGCTCGGGATCGCCTTCGATGCTGCTGCGGGCAAGCGCCTGTACCTTGGCGAGCATGTTCTTCGACCGGTGATTCACCTCGCGCAACAGCAGGGCGATCTGTTCGGACTGTTCGCGCTGCTCGGTGATGTCGGTGTTGGTACCGAACCAGTAGACGATGTCGCCATTCTCGTCGCGAATCGGCTTGGCACGACTGAGGAACCAGCGCCACTCGCCGCTCGCGCTGCGTAGAGGGAACAGGTCCTCCCATTCCTCCCCTTCGGAAAGGGAAGAGCGGAATTTCTCTTCGACGCGGACGATATGGTCGGGGTGGTGGACATCCCTCCAGCCCCAGCCTTCCATCGATGCAAGGTCGCTTCCAGTATAGTCGTACCACCGCTGGTTGTACCAAAAGATGTCGCCGCTGGGTTTCGCGATCCAGGCGAGTTGGGCGATATTTTCGGCCAGCATCCGGAAGCGTTCCTCGCTCTCTCGAAGCTGACTTTCCATCGCCACGTGCAAGCTCGCGTCGCGGGCAATCTTGCTCGCGCCGATGACCTGCCCCCGCGCATCCCGGACCGGAGATATCGTCACCGCCACGTGAATCTCGTGCCCATCCTTGTGCAGGCGCCGAGTGATGAAAAGCCCGATCGCGTCACCGACACGGATACGGGAGAGGATCATGTCCTCTTCGTCCTGCAAATCCTGGGGCAGAAGGCGGCGGATCGACTGGCCGACCATTTCTTCGCTGGACCAGCCGAACAGCTTTTCGGCCGCCGGGTTCCAGCTAAGAACATTGCCCTCGATGTCCTTTGCGACGATGGCGTCGCCCGACGATTGAATGAGCGCTTCGTAGTGGTCCCGCGGGTTCACGAGCGGTTGCCTCCCGCCTGCGGGATCGAATTCATCATGATGCTTTCCGAAAATCCATCGGAGCCGCGCAACGAGAATCGATAATTCACGCGTACCCCCATTCGGAACTAGAATCCGCAATGGGCCGGTAGGTTCCTGAAAAACTGCTGAGCTAGAGCCCGGCCATCGACAGTGCGCGGTCGAGGTCTTCCCTGAGGTCGTCCGGATCCTCGAGCCCGACGTTCATGCGTATCAATCCTTCGGTCACGCCCATCTCCGCGCGCGCCTCGGCGCTCATGCTGGCGTGAGTGGTGCTCGCGGGGTGACACATCAACGTGCGCGCATCGCCGATGTTGTTCGAGATATCGATCAGCTCGAGCGCGTCGAGCAGCGCGAACGCCTGCGCCCGTCCGCCGGGCACCTCGAAGGCAAAGATCGGACCGGTGCCGTGCGGCATCTGGCGCAGCGCGAGGTCGTGGCGCGGGTGGCTCGCAAGTCCCGGGTGGAGCATCCGCGACACCCGCGGCTCGATGAACCGGCCGATCTCCAGGGCCGCGGCGCTCTGCGCCCTCGCCCGCAGATCGAGCGTTTCCAGACCCTTGAGCACGACCCAGGCGTTGAACGGCGAAAGGTTCGGCCCGGTGTTGCGTTGGAACGGCAGCAGGACTTCGTCGATGAACTGCCGCGACCCGCAAACCGCGCCGGCGAGTACGCGGCCCTGCCCGTCCATCAGCTTGGTCGCGCTGTAGGCGATCACGTCGGCCCCGAATTCGAGCGGGCGCTGCAACGCGTTGGTGGCAAAGGCGTTGTCGACCACGGTCGTTATCCCGTGCGCGCGGGCAAGGTCGCAGACGTATTTGAGGTCGACGACGTCGAGCGTCGGATTCGCCGGGGTCTCGAAGAAGAAGACCTTGGTGTTCGGGCGGATAGCCCTGTCCCACTCACCGTCGATGGCGCTGTCGACGACCGTCGTCTCGATCCCGAAGCGGGGGAGGAGGTGATCGACGAGCCAGCGACACGAACCGAACGCGGCGCGCGCGGCGACGACGTGGTCGCCCGCCGAGACCTGACACAACAACGCAGCCGTCATCGCCGCCATTCCGCTTGCCTGCGCGCGGCAGCCTTCCGCGCCTTCCATCAAGGCGATCCGCTCTTCGAGCATTGCAACGGTCGGATTTTGCAGACGCGAGTAGGTCATCCCCTCGGCCTCGCCGGCGAAGCGGTCGGCGACGGTCTGCGCATCGTCGTAGGAATAGCCCGAGGTGAGGAACAGTGCCTCGCTCGTCTCGCCGTGTTCGCTGCGCCAGGTGCCGCCGCGCACCGCGCGAGTTGCGGGGCGCCACTTCGCCGTGGCCGTGCGATCCATGCCGGTCGTCTTTTTCATTGCGGCGGCGTTTAGGGGCCGCTGCTCGACCGCGGCAACCCAAAAAGCGCTTGCCCCTGCCGTGGTCGGGCTTAAGCGGCTGAAACCCATGACCGATGTTCCGCACCATCCACGCGACCCCGTCGGCTGGTGCGCCGCAATCGCGCTTGGATTTCTCGTCCTCGTTCTCATCCGACTCGGTATTCCTTCGAAGCCCTATTTCGACGAAATCCACTACCTGCCCGCAGCGCGCGCGCTGCTTTCCGGCACGGACTGGCTGAACAGGGAGCACCCGCCGTTCGGCAAGGAGATGCTCGCGGCGGGGATCGCTCTCTTCGGCGACCAGCCCTGGACCTGGCGAATCATGAGCGCGCTCGCGGGCACGCTGGCGCTCTGGGCGTCGATGCGCGCGCTGTGGTTCGCCTCGCTGCGCCGCTACGCGACCGTCGCGTATGGTTTGCTTGTGGCGAGCGGATTCATCCTCTTCGTCCATTCCCGGATAGCGATGCTCGACGTGTTCATGGTCGCGGCGCTGGCGACCGCGTTCTGGCAATGCGCCGCCGCGGTGCGCGAGCCCGAACATGGCCGCCGCAGCCTTGTCATCGCGGGGATCGCGCTGGGCCTTGCGATCGGAGCCAAATGGAACGCGGTGCCGCTTGCCCCGTTGCCGGGCCTCGCGTTCCTTGTCGTGCGCCTTCATGCGCTCGGGTGGAAGGGGTTCTTCGGCCATCGCGGTGCGCCCGTGCCCGGTGTACGCCTGCCCGAAGCGGCGTTGTGGCTCGGCCTTGTGCCGCTGGCGATCTATGCGGCGACCTATCTACCGGTCTGGCTGATCGATTCGAAAGACCTGCCCACAGGCGGATTCATCGGCCTTCACGAGATGATGCTGCGAATGCAGGAAAGCGTCGTGAAGCCGCACCCTTACCAGAGCGTATGGACCGACTGGATCATCGACCGCCGCGCGATCTGGTACTTCTACGAGCCGAGCGACGGGGCGCAACGCGGGATCCTGCTGATCGGCAATCCGCTGTCGATGCTCGCCGGACTTCCCGCGCTCGGCTGGGCGGCCTGGGCAGGCGTGAAGCACCCCCGGTGGGACGCGCTCGCCGCCGCGCTGATCTTCGCCGCCAGCCTGGGATTCTGGATCGTCGCGGCCAAGCCCGTGCAGTTCTACTATCACTACTTCGTACCGAGCATGGCGCTGCTCGCGGCGCTGGCCCTTGCGCTCGACGCCCTGCGGCAGCGCGGCTGGGCGTGGCTATCCTGGACTGTGCTGACCGGCAGCCTTGCGCTGTTCGCGTGGTTCTACCCGATCCTGAGCGCCGGTCCGCTTCCCGGCGAACGCGGGTTCGAGAAGTGGATGTGGGTCGACAGCTGGCGGTAGGGTCTAGAATCGTCCCCACACGAAACGGCTCGAGAGCGCGTAGTTCCACACCGAGCCGATGACGATGCCCGCCAGCGCCGCGAGCACCCAGTGCACTCCGCGGCCATGCAGCAAGGTCGCGGTCGCGACGTTGGCGAGCGCGCCGACCGCGCAGGTCGCACAAAATCCCGCCCAGCCCTTGAGCACTGCATTAAGACCCGTCAGTCGCGCGTCACGATAGGTCAGCCGGTTGTTCAGCCAGAAGTTGAACGTCATCGCGGCGAACGTCGCAAACACCGTCGCCAGCGCGAAGCCCTCGCCGGCGAAGCGGTACAAAGTCGTCAGCACCGCCATATGCACCGCCACGCCGAGGGCACCGACGGTGCCGAACAGCGCGAACCGGCTCGGAACGACGCGTCCGAAGCTGCGATCATAGAGTCCGACGAGGAATTCGAACGCGACCGCGCCGTCGAGTTTGCTCTCGCCCGCGCGGCGCTCGGCGAAGGTCAGCGGAACCTCCTTCATCCGCAGCGGCGGATCGGAAGTGGCGAGCAGGTCGAGCAGGATCTTGAACCCTATCCCGGAAAGGCGCGGCGCGACTGCGCGCAAGGCCTCGGCGCGCAACAGGAAGTATCCGCTCATGGGATCGGTCAGTTCCACGCCGGTGACCTTGCGCGCGAGACGGTTGGCGAGGCGGCTCCCTTTTTCCCGGCGCTCGCTCGACAGCCCCGCAGCGCTTCCGCCCGCGACGAAGCGGCTGGCAACCGCGATGTCGGCCTCGCCCGTCTCGACAACAGCAAGCATTGCCGGGAGCATGGCGGGATCGTGCTGGTGGTCGGCGTCCATCACCGCGACGAACCGGGCGGCGCTGGCGCACATCCCCTCGATTGCGGCACTTGCCAGGCCCCGGCGGCCGAACCGCTGAAGCACGCGCACGCGCCGATCGTTTCGCGCGAGCGCGCGGGCGGCGTCGGCGGTGCCATCGGGGCTGTCGTCGTCAACGACGATGACCTCCCATCCGTCGGACCCGAGCGCGGTCTCGATCCGCTCGATGAGCGGGGCGAGATTGTCGCGTTCGTTGCGCGTGGGCAGAACGATGCCGAGGGTGAGACTCACAGCCGGGCGAGCACCGCGTCGCCGATTGCGACCGTCGCGGCCTGACCGCCAAGGTCGCCGCCGCGAATGCCGTCTTCGAGCGCGCGCGCGACCGCCGCCTCGATCCGCGCCGCCTCGGCCTCGCGGCCGAACGAGTGGCGCAGCATCATCGCCGCCGAGAGCATCGTCGCCATCGGGTTGGCGACCCCCCGCCCCGCAATATCGGGCGCGCTGCCGTGGATCGGTTCGTACAGGCCGAAAGTGCCGTTTCCGGTCTGGCGCTCGCCGAGCGAGGCGCTCGCCAGCAGCCCGATCGAACCGACGCACATGCTCGCCTGATCGGACAGGATGTCGCCGAACAGGTTGCCCGTGACGACCACGTCGAACCGGCCGGGATCGCGCACAAGCTGCATCGCGGCATTGTCGACGTACATGTGCTCGAGTGTGACGTCGGGGTATTCGCCTGCGACTTCGCAAACGATGTCGCGCCAGAGCTGACTGGTCTCGAGCACGTTGGCCTTGTCGACGCTGCACAGGCGCTTTGCCCGGCCCTGCGCGGCGCGGAAGGCGACGTGGGAGATCCGGCGCACCTCGTCCTCGGCGTAGGACATCATGTCCCATCCGCGGCGGCGACCATCGGGCAGCGTCTCGATTCCCTTGTCGCCGAAATAGACGTCGCCATTGAGCTCCCGAACGATGATGAGGTCGATCTTTGCAGCGATCTCGGGTTTCAGCGCGCTCATGTCCTCGAGGCAGGGAAAGGTCTTCGCCGGGCGCAGGTTGGCGAACAGGCCAAGCGCCGCGCGCAATCCGAGGATCGCCTGCTCGGGCCGCAGTGCGCGTTCGAGGTTGTCGCAATCCGGATCGCCGACCGCACCGAATAGCACCGCGTCGGCGGCGCGCGCCATCTCGAGCGTCTCCGGCGGAAGAGGGTGGCCGTGACGCTTGTAGGCAATCCCGCCGACGTCGCCCTCGAACAGCGTCAGTCCGGGAAGGTCCAGCGCTTCGAGCACCCGACGCGCTTCGGCGGTCACTTCGGGTCCGATCCCGTCGCCGGGAAATACCGCGACCTTCATGCCCTCAACTTCTCCAATCGCTCGCCCAGCATGGCGCGCTGGGACATAGCATCGCCCTTCCGGTCGGCAAGCAGGTAGCGCTCGAGAGGCTGGCCCATGCGGGCAAACAATTGCAGGAGCGCCTCAAGGTCTGCTTCGGCGGAAGGTGGCGCGCCGCCGTAGCCGAGTTCGCGCAGCACCAGCGCTTCGTAGCCTACCAGCGCACGCAGCCAGCCGCGTGCCGATGGTGCGTGGCAGATCGCATCGAGCGTCGCGCCGAGAGCGGTGTAGAGCGCCGGGTAGGCGTTGCGCTCTGGCAGAACCATCGCGGTGAGCGTCGTGACCCAGCCGATCGCGCTCGCCGCCAGCGGTTCGCCGAGCCACGGCCCGCGGCTTTCGACCAGTTCGAGGCGCAGGAAGGGAAGTTGGCTGTCGCTCTTGGCGCTGAGTTCGGCGGCGACGCGGTTCCCGGGGATCACCACCGGGCGCAGCTGCCGCCCGCGCCCGCCCGCCACGTATCCGGCGACGAGGCCATATTCTTCCGAAAGCACCCGCGCGATCACCGCCGTCTCGCCATGCTGGCGCGCGGCGACGAGGATTGCGGGAAACGAAAGGTGCATCAGCCGGCCGGAGGAGGCAGCGCCTTCGCGACCGCATCCCGGGTCGCGCCAATGAGCACGCCGACCCCCTGTGCGGTGGGGTGGATACGATCGGCCTGGAGCATCGCGGGGTCCGTAAAGACCGTCTCGGTCACGAACGGTACCAGTTCGGCGCCGTATTCCTTCGCCAGCGCCGGGTAGATCCCGTCGAATTGCCGCTGCCAATCGGCGCCGTAGTTGGGCGGCGCCTTCAGACCGAACAGCACAACGGGGATCTCGCGCTTTTCAAGCTGTTCGAGCATCGCGGCGAGGTTGGCGCGGGTCTGTTCGGGCGGAAGGCCGCGCAGGAGGTCGTTGCCGCCGAGCTCGAGGATCACGAGGTCGGGCTTCTCCGGCAGGCTGTCGAGCGTGAAGGCGAGCCGCTGCAAGCCCGCGGCTGTGGTATCGCCCGAGACGCCGGCATTGGCGATCTTCACATTGCGCCCTCCGGCCCGCAGCGCCGCCTCCAGTTTCGACGGATAGCTCTGCGTACCGGGGTCGGCGAGGCCGTAACCCGCGAACAGCGAATCCCCGAATGCGAGCACGTTAATTTCCGGACCGGAAACGTTGGCAACAGGTGCAGTCGGTGTCTCGGTCGATACGGTCGTAACTCGCTCGCTCGGTGCCTCGCGGTCGCACCCGGTCAGCGCCAATGCTGCGACAATCGCCCAACCTCCTATCCGCATCGACCGGTTTCCTATTGCTACCCTTGGTGCCGCACCCCAGCTATGCCATTCCATGCCCGTGACAAGTCCAGACGCGGCGATTTCCGCCCGCAACCTTACCCTCACGCTCGGCAATGCCGCCGCTCCGGTCGAAATCCTCAGGGGTATCGACCTCGAAGTCGCGCCGGGAGAGGTCGTCGCGTTGCTCGGCCCCTCGGGCTCGGGAAAGTCGAGCCTGATGGCAGTGCTGACCGGGCTCGAGCGCGCGAGCGGCGGCGAGCTGACCGTCGCCGGCGCCGATTTCTCCGGCATGGACGAGGACGGCCTCGCACGCGCGCGGCGGGGTAGGATCGGCATCGTTCTGCAAGCCTTCCACCTGCTGCCGACGATGACCGCCGTCGAGAACGTCGCCACCCCGATGGAGCTTGCCGGGATGGCAGACGCCCGAGTTCGCGCTTCCGCGGAGCTCGACGCAGTGGGCTTGGGCCACCGGAAGGACCATTACCCCGCGCAGCTTTCAGGTGGCGAACAGCAGCGCGTCGCCATCGCCCGCGCAACAGCCCCTCGTCCTCCGCTGATTTTTGCCGACGAGCCGACCGGCAACCTCGACGCGGCGACCGGCCATGCGATCATCGACCTTCTGTTCGCGCAGGCCGCCGAAACGGGCGCGACGCTGCTCGTCATCACCCACGACATCGAACTCGCCGAGCGCTGCGGGCGCGTGATCACCATCGGCGACGGCCGGATCGTGAGCGACGTTTCGAAGTGAGCGTGCCCGGATGACCTGGGCGACCGCCTGGCGCATCGCGCGGCGCGACCTGTCGGCGCGGTTCCGGGGTCTGCGGCTGCTGCTCGTGTGTCTGTTCCTCGGCACCGGCGCGTTGGCGACGATCGGCACGCTGACCGGGACGATCGAGCAGCAATTGACCGAACGGGGCCGCGAATTTCTGGGCGGGGATTTGCAGGTCGCGGTCTGGCAACGCGCGCTCAAGCAGGATGAGCTCGGCGCGTTGGGTGAGCTGGGCACGGTTTCGCAGAGCACGCGGATGCAGGCCATGGCTTCGACGGGCACCGCGGCCGCACCGGTCGATCTGAAGGCTGTCGACGAAAAATGGCCCCTCTACGGCACCGTGACCCTCAAGAACGGCGAGACGATTGGCCCGCCGCCGCGAGGGCAGGCCTGGCTCGCGCAAGGCGCGGCAGATCGGCTCGGGGTGAGAGTGGGTGACCGCTTTTCACTCGGCACCGTAAAGCTGGCGGTCGGCGGCATCCTCGAAAACGAACCGGACCGGCTTGGCGAAGGATTCCAGCTCGGCCCGACGGTCATCGTGCGGGACGGTGTTCCCGAGGCTGCCGGTCTCACCGCGCCGGGAGCCATGTTCCGCACCAAGACCAACGTCGCCTTTCGGTCCCCTCGTGACGCGCAGGCCGCTGAAGATGCGCTCAAGGCCCGCTTTCCGAACGCCGGATTCGAGATACGCACCCGCGATCGCGGCGCGCCGGGCGCCGACCGCTTCGTCTCGCGGATGGGGGAATTCCTGACGCTTGTGGGCCTCGCCGCGCTGGTGATCGCGGGCATCGGCATCGGCGGGGGTGTCTCGTCCTACCTCGACGCGCGGCGGCAGGGCATCGCCACGCTGAAGGTGCTCGGCGCAACGAGCAGCGACATCGCCTGCATCTACGCGCTGGAGATCGGTGCGGCAGCGCTCGTCGGCAGCATCGCAGGGATCGTCACCGGGGTGGCGGTAACGCCATTGCTCGCCAAGGCGCTGGAAGGGCTTCTGCCGGTCGGGAGCGGGATCACCTTCGCGCCGGGTGCGCTGCTGACCGCGCTCGCCTACGGCCTGCTCGTCGCGCTCGTGTTCGCCGCCCCTCCGCTGGTGCGCGCGCGGCGTTTTCCGGCGATGGCGCTGATGCGCGAGCGGGTGAGCCCGCTGGCCCGTGACAGGGCGGCGCTGGTCCCGGTGCTGCTCGGCCTGGGCGCGATCGTCGCACTGGCGCTCGGCACGGCCCAGCAGCCGACGCTGACGGCGGGCTTCCTCGGCGGAGCGGCGGGCGCGCTGGCCCTGCTCGCATTGCTGGGGTGGGCGATCCGCAAGGGAGCCGCGCGCCTCCCCCGCCCTCGCGATCCGCTGTGGCGCGCGGCGCTCGCCAACCTTCACAGGCCCGGCGCGGCAACCGGCACGCTGGTGACCGCTCTCGGGTTCGGGCTCGCCGCGTTCGTGCTGCTCGCCGCTGTGCAGACGAGCATCGACGGCACTGTAGCCAAGCGTGTGCCGGCCGAGGCGCCCGATTATTTCGTGCTGGACCTCCCCAAGGACCGTGAGGCGGATTTTCGCAGGCTGGTCGAGCGCGATGCGCCGGACTCCGCGGTGCGCACGGTGCCGGCATTGCGGGGGGCGATTCTGGCCTATGGTCCGAAGGATGCAATGACTCGGGTGGCGAGCCTGGGAGACGACCTGCCCGAAGGTGCCTGGGCGCTGCGCGGCGAGCGAGGGCTGACGTATGCGGACGCGGTGCCGCCGGGCAACACCGTCACCGCGGGCGAATGGTGGCCGAAGGATTATTCGGGAGAACCGCTCGTCTCGATCGACGAGGATCTTGCCGACGCCATCGGCCTGAAGGTCGGTGACTACCTGACCATCGGCGTCCTCGGGGTGGAGCGCACCGCGCGCATTGCCTCACTACGACGGATCGACTGGCAAACGATGGGGTTCAACTATGTTCTCGTGTTCAGTCCCAACACTCTCGAGGATGCCCCGCACAATCTCGCCGCGACGATCGAACTGCCCGACCGCGCGGATAAAAGCGCGCTGCTTCGATCGCTCGTGCGGACGTTCCCTTCGTCGAGCGTGATCGAGACTGGGCCGGTTCTGCGCCAGGCCCGCGATTTGCTGGCGCAGGTCGGCCTCGCCACGCTCGCCGCCGCCTCGGTCGCGGTGCTGGCGGGTCTCGCAGTGCTGCTCGGGGCAATCGCCGCGGCGCGGGCGCAGCGGACATACGATACGGTTGTGCTCCGCGTGCTCGGTGCAAGCCGGCGACAGGTGCTGCTCCTTGCGCTAGCCGAATACGGCGCACTGGCGCTGGTGCTGGCGGGCGTATCGCTGGCGATGGGCCTGACCGCCGCGTGGTACGTCGTCACGCAGATGTTCGAGTTCGAGTGGCTGCCCAATTGGATTGCGGTGTTTGGTGTGCTTGGCGCGGGGCTGGCGCTGGTGGTCGCCTTCGCGCTCGTCGGGGCTCTGCCGCTGTTGCGCGCCAAGCCCGCGCAGGCCCTGCGGGCACTTTAGGCGAACACGTCGGCGACATCCCCGGCGCCGAGGGGAGGTCCCCAGCGATTTTCTTTCGCTTGGCCGGGCAGGCTCATCACGATGAGATATGCGAACCAGCCGAGCCCTGCCGTCACCAGAATCACCACATAGACGATCAGCGTCAGCACTCCTGAAAGCCCCAGATCATGAAACCGCCGAACCGTCAGCGCGAGGCCGGGCAGGAGATTGATCGCAAAAAAGCCGATCCAGCCGAAGAACAGCCACTTACCCATGGTATCGGGGGTCATTTGGGTGACCGCCATCGGGAATGCGAGCGCCGCGATCGCGGCATAGCCGGCGATCAGAAACAGCGTGTACCACCAGAATTCGCGCCGGCCCGAGCGCCCGCGGAAGTCGGCATAGTGCCTTAATGGGCGGACCATCCATCCGCGCCAGGTTCCGGGTTGAGTCATCGTTACGACCAAAAGGGGGCCTACCCCCGGTATAGAAGCAGGCCCCGATGTTCGATTTCGCGGCTCAGGCGAAAGTCTCGGCTTCGCCGATTCCCTTGGGATCAGGTCCGTAGCGGTTCGGACCGGGCGTTCCAGGCAATGCCATCAGCACGAGGAATGCAATCGAGACTAGGAATCCCAGATACGGGATCATGCCGCCGATCACTGCGCCGAGATACCACCAGCCGCTCATGTCCCGGTCGTGAAGCCGACGCACGGTGACCGCGATGCTCGGGACGATGATGACGAGCCCGTACAGGAGAATCAGCACGCCCAATCCCCCGAATAGCGCACCAAGCCCCGCTGATGTATCCCCGCTCGCCTGTGCTTCGAGTACGCCCGAGGCGCCTCCTGCACCGAGGACGACGAACATAAGCACGGTGACGACGATCACGTTGAACAGCGTGAACATCCAGTACTCCATCCGGCGCGACCGGCCCGAGAACTCGGCGTATCGCTTGAACGGCAGGATCATCCATTCCATGTCGAAAACTCCCCCTTCGAATTTCCCTGAAAGCAGGGAATCATACCGGTGCGTAACGCGCAACAAAAAAGGGCCCCGCGAACGGAGCCCTCCTTCGTCGTGTGGTGGCGGTATCAGAACTTGAAGCGCGCGCTTACGCCGTAGGTGCGCGGTTGGTTGGTGTAACCCGAGATCGACTTCGCCTGCGCCACCGAATCGAAAACATCGGTGATGTTTCGATCGTTGAGCAAATTGCGGCCCCAGAGGCTGACCTCGAGGCCCATGCGCATTGCATAGGTGATCGAGGCGTTGAGGTCGTTAACCTCGCTGCGGAAGGGGCGTGCCGCCGCTCGCGCGGGTGCGTAGTCGATCGGATTGCCAGCAGCATCCTTGACGATGAATGCCAGCAGGCCCGGCTCCAGCTGGATGGGCGAGGCGTACGAGAAGTCGCCGCGAAGGATCAGGTGATCGTCTCCGATCGGCTGGTCCCACTGCGCGCCGAATACTGCGGACAGCTTGGGAATGTTTCCGATCGTCGTCCCCGACAGATCGCCCAGCGGCGAGTTGGGGAAGCTGTCGTACTTCGGATCGAGGTACGTCATCGCGACATTGAGCGTGAGCTGGTCGGTCGGGCGAACCATCCCGTCGAACTCGACACCGTCGGTGGTCTGCTTGTCGGCATTCGCGAACACGAAACCGACACCGGTGAAGGTGTTCGTCTGGAAGTTCGAGATCGACTGGCGGAAGAACGTGAGATTCGCCGAAGCGAGGCCCCAGTTGCCCTTGAAGCCAAGCTCATAGACGCTGGAATTCTCGGCCTCGGCGAAACGCGTGCCGGCGGCGAGATTGGTAACCGCAAGACCGGCCGTGCGGAGCGCGGCTACGTCCGCCACGGTCGGACGGCTGTCGCGCGACAAGTTGAAGCTCGGCGCCTTGTAGCCGGTCGCGTACGAGGCATACATGTTGAACGTTGGGCTGACCTCGTAGGCCAGGCGTGCGGTGTAGCTCCAGTCGCCGTCGCGCACCGAGCAGCTCTCGACCGCGTTCGGGCAGTTCTGGAACGGCGGCAGGAACTGCAGCGGGCGCAGACCCAGGATCGGATTGGCCGCCGCCGCCGCGCCCGGCACGACGAGGTTGGTGTAAGCCGCCTGGGCCGCGGGACCGTAGCCGCCGGTCGCGATCGTCTGGATCATGGCGGGGGTCGCCAGCGTCAGTCCGCCCGGATTGCCGAGGACGGTCGCCACGCCCTGTGCCACGCCATAGTTGAACGCGTTATTGCGGACGACGTCGAGGTCGATGCCCGAGAAAACGTCGGTGCTTACCGAGTTGGTCGTCAGATCCTTGGAATCGTGCGTGTAGTTCGCGCCGAGGGTCAGCGTCAGGGCATCGGTGATCTCGAAATCGATGTTGCCGAAGATCGAGTAGCTCTCGTCCTTCTGCCGCATGTCGTTGAAGAAGCCCTGCCCGGCCTGGAAGAACTGGTTGATGTAATTTTGCCCCGTCAGGGCGCTGAACTGCGCCTCGAGGTTATCAACCGCAGCGTCGTTCGGCGGGCTCGTGATCGGGCCTCCGATCAGGATATTCGCGTAATTGCGGAAATCGGGGCCGTAGACGATCTGGTCCTGCGTGTGGACCTTCTCGTTGAAGTAGTAGCCGCCGACGAGGAAGTTGAGCGGGCCGTCGAAGTCGGACGCGACGCGCAGTTCCTGCGTGAAGGTCTTGAGGCTCGCCTGCCCGACGTTGGCGCCGGTCGCGGTGCGTGCGCTATTGAAGTCGACGTCCTGGTCGGCGTTCAGGCGGGTGTCGCGATATGCGGTGATCGAAGTGAGCGTCAGCGCCCCCATTTCGTAGTCACCCTGGCCAGAAACACCCCAGTTGCGGACCTTGCTGGTCGGCACGACGTCCGAATAGACGACGTCGGCATTGGGCACGTCGCGATAGTCGTTGACCATGCCGCCGACCGCCATGACCGCCAGCGTCGCCGCCGACGGCTGCACGTTGAACACCGCGCAGCACTTTTCGTCGATCTTGTCGTAGTCGCCGATCAGGCGGAACTTGAACGTGTCGCTCGGCTCGAACAGCATCTGGCCGCGCACGAAGTAGCGGTTGCGGTTGTTGAGATCGTCGTCGTTGTACAGGTTCGTGACGTAGCCGTCGCGACGGTTGTAACCCGCGGCAAGGCTCGCGGCGACCGTGTCGGTGATCGGGCCGGTGACGTAACCCTTGGCGACGAAGGCGTTATAGTTGCCGTAGCTCGCCTCGACGCTGCCGCCCAGGTTGAAGCTCGGCTCCTTGGTAACGATCGAGATCACGCCGGCCGACGCGTTCTTGCCGAACAGGGTCGACTGCGGTCCACGCAGAACCTCGACCCGCTGGATCGAGGGAAGATCGGAGATCTGCGCGATCGCGCGGCTGCGATAGACGCCGTCGACGAACACCGCGACCGACGGCTCGAGGCCGAGGTTGTTGCCGCTCGTGCCGAAGCCGCGGATCGAGTAGGTCGTGGCGAACTGGCTCTGGCTCTGCGTCACGCGGAGCGAAGGGACCACGGTGGCAAGATCGGTCACGTCGCGGATCTGCGCACGCTCGATCGTTTCGGCGGTGGTCACGCTGACCGCGACCGGCACATCCTGCAGGGTCTGTTCGCGCTTGGTCGCGGTGACGACGATCTGGTTGCCGGTGCTGGAATCGCTTGCGACCGGGAAGTTGTCGCCGTCGACATCGACCTGCTCCTGCGCGTCGGCCTTCGCCTCGGCATCCTGCGCGTGGGCGATCCCCGGCAGCGCGAGTGCGGCGGCGCTGGCAAGCAGGGTGAAGCGGGCGGTGCCGGCGAATCCGGCGCGTGTCTTGATCATGGAAATCCTCTCCGTAGCGGGGAGCGGCGCCGCCGTGCGACGCCTTGCCTCCCTCAACTGACATCGGGGTCAATAAACATGCGGAATCCGCGGCTCAAGGAAGATTTCGCACTTGTTAGAACGGCGTAGCGTCTGTGGCACTAGCGACACACCTTCCGCCGCGTCGCCGCAGGTTGTGTTAGGGGCGCTGCTCGGCTAGGGGCGCGCCCACTTCTGCGTGGGAAGCCTCCGCGCCCCCGCCACCATTGGCCAAGAGACATCGCAATGAACCTTCGAAACGTGGCGATCATCGCCCACGTCGACCACGGCAAGACCACGCTCGTCGACCAGCTTTTCCGCCAGTCCGGCACTTTCCGTGAGAACCAGCGCGTCGAGGAACGTGCGATGGATTCGAACGACCTCGAAAAGGAACGCGGGATCACCATTCTGGCGAAGCCGACCTCCGTCGAATGGGCGCCCGAGGGATCGAGCGAGCACGTGCGCATCAATATCGTCGACACGCCCGGCCACGCCGACTTCGGCGGCGAGGTTGAACGCATCCTCAGCATGGTCGACGGTGTGATCCTGCTGGTCGACAGTTCCGAAGGCGCGATGCCGCAGACCAAGTTCGTCACCGGCAAGGCGCTGGCGTTGGGCCTCAAGCCGATCGTCGTCGTAAACAAGATCGACCGTCCCGACGAACGCATCCAGGAAGTGCTGGACGAGGTATTCGACCTGTTCGTATCGCTCGACGCGAACGACGAGCAGCTCGACTTTCCGGTGCTCTACGCCTCGGGCCGAAACGGCTACGCGAACGAGGACCCTTCGCTGCGCGAGGGCACGCTGACCCCGCTGTTCCAGAAGATCGTCGATCACGTTCCCGCGCCGCAGGTGGACGACAGCGGTCCGTTCAAGTTTCTTGCGACACTGCTCGATCGCGACAACTTCATGGGCCGCGTGCTCACCGGTCGCGTCCACTCGGGCAAGATCAGCGTCAACGACCCGATCCGTGCGCTCGACATGGACGGCAAGGTCGTCGAAACCGGTCGCGCGACCAAGCTGCTCGCCTATCGCGGACTCGACCGCGTGCCTGTCGACAGCGCATCGGCGGGCGACATCATCGCGCTTGCCGGCCTGGAAAAGGCGACCGTCGCCAACACCATCGCCAGCCCCGACGTGACCGAGCCGCTCGCCGCGCAACCGATCGATCCGCCGACGCTGTCGATGCGCTTTGCCGTCAACGACAGTCCGCTCGCGGGCCGCGAGGGCGACAAGGTGACCAGCCGGATGATCCGCGACCGCCTCATGCGCGAGGCTGAAGTCAACGTCGCCATTCGCGTGACCGAAAGTGCCGACAAGGACAGTTTCGAGGTCGCCGGGCGCGGCGAGCTCCAGCTTGGCGTGCTGATCGAGACGATGCGCCGCGAAGGCTTCGAACTCGGCATCAGCCGCCCGCGCGTGCTTTTCCGCGAAGAGGACGGCCAGCGGATGGAGCCATACGAGCAGGTCGTCATCGACGTCGACGACGAGCACTCGGGCACGGTCGTCGAGAAGATGCAGCGCCGCAAGGCCGAGCTTACCGAGATGCGTCCGAGTGGCGCGGGGAAGACCCGGATCACCTTCAGCGCGCCCAGCCGCGGGCTCATCGGATATCACGGCGAATTCCTGTCGGACACCCGCGGCACCGGCATCATGAACCGCCTGTTCGAGAAGTACGGTCCCTACAAGGGCCCGATCGAGGGCCGTCAGAACGGCGTGCTGATCTCGAACGGCACGGGCGAGGCTGTCGGTTACGCGCTCAACAGCCTCGAAGAGCGCGGCATCCTGTTTCTCGGCCCTCAGGCGAAGATCTACGAAGGCATGATCATCGGCGAGAACGCCAAGCCCGACGATCTCGAAGTCAACCCGATGAAGTCGAAGCAGCTGACCAACTTCCGCTCGACCGGCAAGGACGACGCGATCCGGCTGACCCCGCCCAAGGTCATGACGCTCGAACAGGCGATCGCCTACATCGACGACGACGAAATGGTCGAGGTGACGCCGAAGTCGATCCGCCTGCGCAAGGCGATCCTCGACCCGCACGAGCGCAAGAAGGCCAGCCGCAGGGCGGACTAGGTCGTGATGGCGGGCGAGAGGCGCTTTGCCTCTCGCTTGCAATCGTAGCGCAATCGGCGATCCTGGCAAAAGTCGGGCCAGCGTCCGCGCCGCTGCCACTCGGCGACCAGCCCGACTTCCGCCATCTTGGCAAAGAACCGCGGATCGCGCCGGAGTTCGGCGGCTTCCGCCCAGAACAGTTGCCACCAGGGTTCCCTGCCCGGCTGTCCCTGCGCCCGCGTCATCCAGCGGAGCGCCCGATCGGAGTCGCCCATTCTCTCGGACGCGAAAGCCAGCGTCCAGGCCATCTCGGGACTGGATGCGACCATCCGCTCGCCGAATTCGTCGAAAGAGATCCAGTCGAAATGAGGCGATGCGCGCCACCGGAGTTGGGCGTGCAAAATCTGTCCGTAGGGGTCGCGGCGCCGTCCGCGTTCGAATGTCGCGAGGGCCATGACCGGATCGGCATCGTAGAAAAGCAGTTCGTCGCGCACCGCACCGACCGTAGGATCCCCCGGCCAGACGCGCTCCATTTCATTTACCATGGCCCTTGCATCGGACACGCGGCCGACCCCGAGCAATCCGTATACCACGGACTCGGCCATGGCCGGATCGCCGGGCTCGAGTTCTATCGCATGAAGCAGGGGGTCGACGGACGCACTCGCGTATCCCGTGTCGAACAACTTTATGGCATATAGAGCCAGCAACCAGCCGTGTTCGGGATCCTCTCGAATGCCTGACTCCAGAGCGGCGAAGTTCTGTTCGCCCTTGAGGGCCAGCGCCATCGCGAGCGCTTGATTGGCGAGGCCCGAATGAGGATCGATCGAAAGGGCGCGTTGTGCCAGGCTGTACGCCTGATCGGCCTTTGCACGATAATCGGCTTGAGCAGGGTCGATCTGAAGAACGGTCGTGATCGCGAGACAGGCCCAGCTGGCCGCACTACCTGGACGGAGGGAGACGATCTGCCGCGCTAGACTCAATGCGCGCGGCCAGTCGCGCATCTGGACGGCGTCGCACGCCGTGAAATAGAGACGCCTGGAGACCGGATCGCCCAGATTGCCCGCTGACCGATCGAGGCCGCAGCGAATGACCCCCGCGATAGCATGCGCCGCGCGCTCGCGAACGACGGCTTCCGGAGTATGGCGACTTTCGAAAACTCGCGACCAGATCACCGCCCCGTTGGCTGCATCCACGAGCCGCACGCGCGCCCCATCCTCGGTTGCGTTGCCGCGATAGGCGACCTGAAGGGTCATGTCGGCGCCGGTTGGCGCATCGGGTTCCACCAACGTCACACGCGTCATCGGACCGGTCAATTCAGCAAGATCGTTCGTAAGGTCGCTGGCGAACGCCGTCGCGGTCCCGTCCGCACTGGCGCCCGCGGCCGGCTCGATAGCGATCGCGACCCCTGCTGCCGGCGAAGCGACAAAAAAGACCGCCCCCGCAAAGGCCGCGATCCCGCAAATCCCAAGCACCACCGCCGCTATGCGACGCCTGGGCTCGGGTTCGGCGCCAAAGCCTCGATCGGCCGGCGGCGGCGCAGAGTCCGCGGCCAAGTCGACGCTTTCCATAACCTCCAGTCGGTAGCCAACTTTGGAAACGGTCGTAATGCGCACCCGATTTCCGCAAGTTTCGAAGAGATTGCGCCGCAGTCGCGACATCACTCTGTTGACCGCGTCGTCTCCCACGATCCGGCGCCCCCAGCACGCGACCACGAGGTCATCGCGCGACATTATCCTGCCGCGCGCATCGGCAAGCGCGACGAGCACCTGCATGACGAGAGGCTCGAGGACGGTCGAGGTTCCTTCCGGGGATTCAACTCGCCGCTCTGCCGGGGTCACGCGAATAGCGCCGATTTCGAACGGGTCGATATGTGCGAGATCGGGGGGGCCGCCGAAATGGCCCCCGGGTGCCTCGAATCGCGTGCGCTCAAGGTTCATGGCAACTGTCGCTCCCGGACAATGCAAAACCATGAATAGCAGCAGTTTGCGTTACATCATCGCAAAATCGGAGCTCAGTCAGCAAGAAATCAGCGGTTCGTCAGGATTTCGGGCGATCGCGCGTCCATTCTCCTTCGAGGGCAACGGATCTTCGTTTGCCGACCGGAAAAGGGACCAAGGACATGCAATCGCAATGGAAGAATTCAATCGCGTTCGCGTTGACCCTATCGACCGTCGCCGCATTGGCGACCGGTACCTCGCTTGCGCTGCCCACCGGCGACAACGGATTCGGCGACTGGAGCGAACCCGTCAGCGCGGAAAACGGCTCGAACCCGATGCTCAACACGACGGCGAACGACGGGTGCCCGATCCTGTCGCCCGATGGGCTGAGCCTCTATATGGCAAGCAACCGTCCGGGCAGCATCGTGAACCCTGCCACGGGCACACCATCGCTCGATATCTGGGTCGCCCACCGATCCAGCACGACCGAAGGATGGGGGGCGCCCGAACACCTACCGGAACCGGTCAACTCCTCGGCCGACGATTTCTGTCCTACACCAGTGCGCGGGCACAAGCTGTTCTTCGTTAGTAAACGCGAAGAACCCAACGGCGATATCTATCTTACGCGTGAGACCAGGACGGGCTGGGAACAGCCCCAGTTGCTTGGCCCGAACGTCAACAGCCCCGATCAGGAATGGAGCCCGTCATACTTCGAACTCGATAATGGCACTCCGGTCCTCTATTTTTCGAGCACCCGCTCGGGGAATATGGACATCTACGAGAGCGTGAACTGGGGGCCCGCTCATCCCGTCACTGAACTCAACACTGGCGCCTCGGATGCGAGGCCCAATGTCCGTCGAGATGGAAAGGAGATCGTGTTCGATACCAATCGCACGAACCCGGCAGCACCGCCAGATATCTGGACCGCGACGCGTAGTTCGGCCACCGGTCAGTGGTCTCCTCCTCATCCGATCGACGTGGTCAACAGCCCGTTCGCCGAATCCCGCGCCTCCCTGTCGTGGGACGGTAGCTACATGGTGTTTGGTTCGACCCGGCCGGGTGTCGAAGGCAGCGCCGACATCTTCGTAACGCACCGCGACCGCGTGCACGGCGCGTCCGGAGACGACTGACGGTGCGCTTCGCAGTGCTGGGCCTGGCGGCGCTCGGAATTCTATGGCTCGCGATGTGGGCTTCCGATGCCCCCACCGCGCCGCCAGCCCATCCCACGCTGACGATCGGCGGTGCGGGCGACTTTGCCAGACGCATCGGAAGCGGAGAGGCCCCGCCTTCGGTAACCGTAGCAGTCACAGTATCGACCACTGCATCCAACGCTCAGGTGGCCTCGCCTTCGACGGCGGTCCGTCACGATCCCGTCACCGCACGTGCGGTATGGGGTGCGCCTGCGGAGTTCGCGCCGGCGGAGGAATGATCCAGGACATCGCCGACGATTTGCAAATGACCCGGAACCGATTTGCCCTGCCGAAAGTTAGGGCGTCCAAGGAGGGCTCCGGGTCCATGCAGCGAATAATGATTGTCGACGACGAGGCGCTCGTGCTCCTCGACCTCGTCCTGACGGTCGAGAGTTTGGGTTACAGGGTATTCTGCGACAGCACGAGCGTGGCCGAGGCCATCGATTGTCTTGGGGAGGACCGGCCCGATGCCGCGCTGCTCGACATCGACGTCGGCGGCACGCCGGTCTGGCCGCTCGCGCGCAAGTTAAAGCAGCGCGGTGTGCCGACGGTTTTCGTCAGTGCCAACCATGCTCACAAGGAACTGGAAACCGAGTTCGCTCACTGTCCCGCCGTCGACAAGCCGGCGTCGAGCGGAGATATCGTTGAGGCGTTGAACCGGGTTCTCTCGCAAGCCGCCTGACGCGTCAGGCCAAGGGGAAGACCAGTCTCCGGGCGTAGCCGCCCGACGTGGGGCCGCCCTCGATCTCACCTTGCAGCTGCCGCGCGGCGGTTTGGACGAGCCGGGTGCCGAACCCCGGACCCTTGCTTTCGCTATCGGTGTCGGGGCCACTTTCAGAAGTCTGGCCGCTTTCGACCCAGGTCAGGTCGACCGTCCCGTCCCGTTCCGTCCAGTCGACAGCGAGCCGCCCGCCGTTTGCCGCTGCGTCGTTCGCGAGTACGCCATACTTGGCCGCGTTGGTCGCCCACTCGTGGAGGATGAGCGCGATTGAGGTGATCTGGCTGTTGGGCACCTCTACGTCCGATCCTTCGATCGCGATACTTTGCGAAGAGCGGCTCGGGCGGATCACCGTTTCCACGAGCTGGCGCAGCGGGATCGCGCCGCCGGGGCCCGATCCTGGCTCGATCTTGCTGGTCAGTGCGTGCGAACGGCCAAGCGCATGAATTCGGCCGCGCAAATCCTCGGCAAAGGCTTCGATGTCGTCCGTCTCCCGCGCGGCGATTGAGATCATGGCGCTGATAACCGAAAACAGGTTCTTCACCCGGTGGTTCATCTCGCGGATCATCAACTCGCGCTGGGCGAGCAATGCGCGCTCCGCGGTTATGTCGAAGGTGACCCCGATCATTTTCCGTTTCCCGGAATGATCCATGGTGCGGGCCATGCCGTGGAGCCAGCGAACTTCTCCGTCGCTGCCGGAGACGCGGAACGTCTCGTCGTAGTCCTCTCCGCCCTCTATCGCCCTACGCAACGACTGGTTGACGCGCGCGCGGTCTTCGTCCTCCATCGCGGACAGGATCGGCTCCATCCGATCGCCATCGTCGTCGTCGGCTATGGCCAGCAGGCGCCGCTCGGTCGGATCGAGCAACACCCGGTCGCTCGCCGGTTCGTATTCCCACACCCCGATCCCGGCCACATCCAGCGCGAGCCGAAGCCGCTCGCGTTCTTCGCGCAAGTCGCGTTCAAGGGAGAGTGCCTGAGTCACATCGGTGAAGATCAGGGTTGCACCGTCGATCGTGCCGTCGCCCCGGGTATAGGGATTGGCGCGCACGATGATTTCCACGTCGAGATCGGGGATGTGCACCCGATCTTCCTCCATCTCGCCCCTGCACGCCTTGCGGGCCAGCGAAAGGTAGGACTTGTCCTCGATCCGGCTTTCGAGGTTGGCAAGGGGTTTGCCGATGTCCTGCGTATCAAGCGGAAACAGCTCCAGCACGGCATCGGTGAAGCTGCGCAGGCGCAGGTTCCCGTCCACCACCAACACCGCAATCTGCGTGCTGTCGAAGAAGTTCCTAAGGTCGGCATTGGCGACGGTAAGCTCGTCGACCTTGTTCTTGAGTTCGTCGTTGACCGTCGTCAGCTCCTCGTTGGTCGACTGGAGCTCCTCGTTCATCGACATCATTTCTTCGTTCGAGCTCTTGAGCTCCTCGTTGGTCGTCTCGAGCTCCTCGACCGTGGAGCGCAAGCGATGGCGAGTGGCCTGCAGCTCCTCTTCGAGGAACTGACGCTGTCCGTCCTCCATGTCGAATTCGTCGAAGTCGTCTTCTTTCACCTCCAGCGAACCGGTTTCCTCGATCACGAAGAGAAACGCGTTGTGCTCGAGGCGCTCGCAGACGATCTTCGCCTCGAGCGTGCCGAAGGCGGTGCGGATATCGACTCCGGTGGCTCCCGCCCGGCGTCCGGTATCGCTCACTTGGCGGATCAGGGGACCGATCAGTTCACGCAGGCCGGGCCGCGCCAGGGAAGGCACGTGGACGGTGCGTTCCAGTCGCTCGGGAAAATCGAGGTAGCGGCCCGCCGCACCCCAGCGTTCGAGCAGCAGTCCTTCGCCGTCGACCAGCAGGCTGACGGGCGCATAGCGCTCGGCGACCAACTTGAGCGCGGCGATCTCGGTCCCGCTGACGCGAGGACGATCCTGTTCGACCTGCGAACGCGGCGTGCGGGATCGCACCGCCGCCTGGCTTATCTGCAATGTGTAGCGTCCCGTGACATTGCGGCGCCGGAATATCCGGGCGCCTTGATCGACGACTTCGAACAGGTCTTCGTAGCGACCGACCGTTTCGGATGATCCGAGGAACATTTGGCCACTGTCGGCAAGCGCGAAATGGAAGATCGGCATGACCTGCCGCTGCAATTCGTCGTTGAAATAGATCAGCAGGTTGCGGCAGCTGATCAGGTCGACCTTCGAGAACGGCGGATCGCGCACCACGTTGTGCATGCTGAAGCGCACCATGTCGCGGATTTTGCTGGCGATGATGAACTTGTCGCTGCCGCCAATGGTGTATTTGTCGCGCATCTCGCGGGGAATATCGCCCAGCGCCGAAAGTGGGTATGCGCCGCTCCGCGCAATATCGAGCATCTTTTCGTCGATGTCCGTGGCGAAAATCTGGACGTAGGGGCGCGTTTCGTGCCGCTCGGCCGCATCGGCGATCAGCATGGCGAGTGTGTAGGCTTCCTCGCCACTGGAGCAGCCGGCAACCCAGAACCGAAGCTCCGCCCCTGTCGGGCAATTCGCCACGAGCGGATCGATCACCAGATCGTTGAGCGTTTCGAAATGCTCGGGATCGCGGAAAAAGCGCGTGACGTTGATCAGAAGGTCGCGAAAGAGCGCCTGGCACTCCTCACCGTCGCCGCGCAACCGGTCAAGGTATTTGCCGGCTTCTTCGATCCCCAGGAGCTGCATCCGCCGTGCGATGCGCCGCGCCAGCGTGCTGCGCTTGTAAAGCGAAAAGTCGTGCCCGACCGCTTCGCGCAGAATGTCGCACAGCTCGTCGATATGATCGGCGACCTCGCGGGCCTCGTCGATCGGCGTCTCGCCGTCCACCGCGCGAGAAAAGAACTTGTCGAGGGCGCCGATCACCTCGCGCGGGGCGGCAACTATGTCGACGAGGCCGGTGGCGATGGCCGAGGACGGCATCCCGTCGTACGCCGCACTCTCCGGCTCCTGCGCGACGCACAGTCCCCCATGCTCCTTGATCGCACGCAGGCCCCGGCTGCCATCCGCGCCAGTACCGGACAGGATCACACAGGCGGATTGAGACCCGGCGTCCTCGGCAAGACTTTCGAAGAAATCGTCGATGGGCCGACGCATTCCGCGTGGGTCGGTGAATTCGGTGAGCTCGAGCACGCCATCGCGCAGGGCGAGCCCGTGGCCGGGCGGAATCACATAGATGTGATCCTCCTCAACCGTTTCGCCGCCCGAGGCCTGCTTGACCGGCATCGCGGTGTAGCGTTCGATCAACTGCGCCATCAGCGATTCGTGCGTCGGATCGAGGTGCTGGACGACAACGAAGGCCATACCTGTCGCGCCCGATGCACCGCCGAACACAGCGCGCAAGGCCTCCAGCCCGCCCGCCGAGGCGCCCACCCCCACGATGGGGAAACTGCACGCCGCTTTCGCCACGATCAGCCCATCCGTGCCCGAGCGATGATCGAATGGCTCGAAGCAAGGACATCGAAACTGCCCATCAAAGACCAGCCCACCTCGCGACCGATCAGATCGAGTTTGCGCAGGTCCTCCGATAGTGCCCGGTCGTAGAGAGCAGGATCGAGCCGTCCCGGCGCGTCGATGGCGAACTGCGAACCCAGTACGAACGCCGTCCGCCCGCCGCGCGCAAGCTTGGCCATGTAAACAAGATTCAGAAACCGATTACCATCGCGGGTCACATTCGGGATGACGAATTTCCCGTCGGAGAGTTCCGGGTCCCCGAGAAATTTGCGCATCCGCGCGCGCACCGGCCCTGCACCCTCTTCGGGTTGGAGGAAGCGGCAGTTGAGCCCCACCACTTCTTTCGCGGGATAACCAGACAGCTTGAGGAATGCATCGTTCACGCCGACCAGCGGGCAATCATCGCGCGTGTAGTCCGCGATCGTCAGCGAGACTCGGCTCTTGTCGAACATTGCGCGCACGCCGTCGGGAAGCCCGGCCGATTCGTCGAATGCGGTCATCTCTTTGCCCCTAAAGGGACTCGGGCCTGCGTCAAATAGGCGCTGTACTGGCCAGCGCGGCCTTCGGCTGTTAGCAGGCGCGGCCATGCAGACAGGGATACTCGTAAGCCTCGCCCTCTATTTCCTCCTCATGCTCGCGATCGGGCTGTTCGCCTGGCGCAAGTCGACCGACACGTCGGAAGGTTACTTGCTGGCCGGACGCAACCTGCACCCAGCGGTGGCAGCCCTTTCGGCGGGCGCCTCCGACATGTCGGGCTGGTTGCTGCTCGGCCTCCCAGGCGCGCTCTATGCGAGCGGGCTGGTCGAGGCATGGATTGGTATAGGACTGTTCGTTGGCGCGCTGATCAACTGGATCGTCGTCGCCCCGCGGCTGCGCCAGCAGACAATCGACCTCAACGATTCGCTGACCATCCCAGAATTCCTGGGCAATCGCTTTCCCAACTATGCCGTCGCGCTGCGAGTGGTGAGCGCGATCATCGTGGTGCTGTTCTTCACGGTTTACACCGCCGCAGGGCTCGTCGGCGGGGGCAAGCTGTTTGTCAGCGCGTTCTCCGAATTCACCGGGGGCGGCTATATGACGGGAGTGTGGGTCACGGCGCTCGTCGTGCTCGCCTATACGATGGTCGGCGGCTTCCTGGCGGTAAGCCTGACCGACTTCGTACAGGGCGTTATCATGCTGCTGGCGCTCGTCGTGATGCCGCTGGTCGTGATGTTCGGCGAAGGGGGCAGTTCAGGCGGCAGCATCGCCGCGGTGCCGCAGGCGGGCTTTCTCGACATTGGACACAACCTGTCCGCGATCGGCTGGCTTTCGGCGGTGACCTGGGGCCTTGGCTATTTCGGTCAGCCGCACATCATCGTGCGGTTCATGGCTATCCGCTCGGTCAAGTCGGTCGCCACCGCCCGCTGGATCGGGATGACCTGGATGGCCGTGTGCATGGTCGGGGCTCTGGGCGTGGGCCTGGCGGGCCGCGCTTATGCCGAGCGTAACGGCATTGTCGTCGACGATCCGGAGACGATCTTCATCGTCCTTGCCAACCTGCTGTTCCACCCGCTCATCACCGGCTTCCTCTACGCCGCGCTGCTCGCGGCGATCATGTCGACGATCTCGTCGCAGCTGCTCGTCTCGTCGAGCTCGCTTACCGAGGACTTCTATCGCCTGTTTCTGCGCAAGAACGCGAGCGAGCGCGAAGCGGTGAACGTCGGCCGTGTCTGCGTGGCCCTCGTCGCGCTGGCAGCGATCGCGCTGGCGGCCGATCCGGAAAGCGAGGTCCTCGGCCTCGTCGCGCACGCCTGGGCCGGATTCGGCGCGGCATTCGGACCGATGATCATCCTGTCGCTGACGTGGAAGCGGATGACCGGCGCAGGCGCGCTCGCTGGTCTGCTCACCGGCGCGGCAGTCGTCATCGTGTGGATCGGCAACGGATGGGACGCGAGCTTCCTGGGCGGCGAAGGCGTCTACGAGATCCTGCCCGGCTTCATCGCGGCATGGATCGCGGTCGTCGCGGTCAGCCTGCTTACCGCGCCAGCTGCTCCGTCGGCCGACGTCGTGCGCGCAAATTAGGCTGGCGTTAACCATGGCGCGCGACACTCGCCGCCATGGTTCGCATCTTCACCCTCCTGCCGATCCTGGCGCTCGCCGCGTGCGGCAACCTGGTGCCGGACGGTCGCGAACCCTTGCGACCACAGGCACAGGCGGCCCCGCGCGCGGTAGCGGTGAACCCCCGAGCGGGCATCTGTCTACGCGAGCTCGGCGCGACCGGTGCTAACTTCACCCCGTTGCCCGACCGGTTTTACGGTGCGGGTTGTTCGACCGTCGGGACGGTGAGCCTCACCGGACTGCAGGGCGATGTCGCGCGCTTCCAGCTTACAAACCTGGGACCCGTCTCATGCCCGCTAGCCGATACCTTGGCCGCCTGGGCGCGGTTTGGCGTCGACCGGGCGGCACGCGAGGTTCTTGGCAGTCCACTCGTCCGGATCGAGACAATGGGCAGCTACAATTGCCGCGCCGTCGCGGGGAGCACGCGGATGTCGGCACACGCCACCGCACAGGCGGTAGACGTCGCCGCATTCGTGCTCGCCGACGGTCGGCGCGTGAGTGTGCTTGATGACTGGTCCGGCGGCACCGACGACGAACGGCGCTTCCTCCATCTCGTTTACGCCAGCGCTTGCAAGCGCTTTGGGACGATCCTTGGCCCCGGCTATAACGCCGCGCACCGCAATCACTTTCACCTCGAGGCAACCGGAAGCGGCTTCTGCCGCTAGGCGTCCGCCTCTAGCTGTCGAGCAGGTGGAGCGCGCGATCCTCGAGCCGAGCCTCCAGCCTCAATCGAACTGCTTCGGCGGGATGAGTAGCGCCCAGCTTATTCATCATATTTGCCCGATGTATTTCGACGGTGCGCGGGCTGATTTCCAGCTCGCGCGCGATCGTCTTGTTGCTGCTGCCGAGCGTCAGCAGGTCGAGCACCTCGCGTTCACGTGCAGACAGGTTGCCGATGCGCCCGCGTGCCTCGATCATCCGCCGTCGCGCATCGGCATGGTCTCGCGCCTCGTCTCCGATCCGCTCAAGCATGGCCTTCAGCCGCCCGGCTTCGAGCGGCAGCGGCAAGTAATCGATTGCTCCGGCCTTTATCGCCCCGACGACCCGGGATGTGCGTGGGGCCTCATCCATCGCCACCAGCGGAAGCCAAACGCCGCAGCGGGCAAGCAAGTCGAGCGTCGCAGCGATTCCGCTATCCTCGACACTGTCCCGGATGACAATGATGCCGCGCTGCGGCGGATGTTCGCAAAGCTCGGCAAGGTCGGCATAGACCTCCGCATGATGGCCCAGTTCGAAAGCCATGCGGGCGAGCTCCGCCCGCGTTCGCGTATCGGCATCGACGAAGTGGATAATGTTGCGCTGACCCATAGCGGAGATGATGCCGCGCGCGGGGACTATTTCAATTCGGGTCGAATACCGAAACGGAGGTAAACAGATAGGTAATCATTGCTAACCCTGCCCCTATCGTCGGTGCGAAATTGGTCCGGTTCGGAGGCGATTTTACGCGAATTTCCGGAAGCACAGGTCCGGAATGGCAGCGATCAGGCGGTTTCGTCGGCTGAAGCAAAGAAGCTGTAGTCGGGCAGTTCATTGAACGCATTGCGCAGCGCGTCGCTCCAGCCTGCCGAAATCGCCTGGAAATAGGGGTCTTCGTGGGTGATGCGCCGCTGGTGTCCCGCGGCGAAGGTGTCGCGCTCGATGACCATCAGGTCGAGCGGCAGGCCGACCGAGAGATTGGCCTTGAGCGTGGAATCGAAACTGACCATCAGCAGCTTCACCGCATCCTCGAAGCTCATACCACGATCGTAAGCGCGGATGAGGATGGGACGACCGTATTTGGTCTCACCGATCTGAAAGAACGGGGTGTCCCAGCTCGCCTCGATGAAGTTGCCTTCCGGATAGATCAGGAACAGACGCGGCTCCATGCCCTTGATCTGGCCGGCGACGATCATCGATGCCGTAAAACGCCCCCGGCCGTCTGCACCGTTTGCTTCCTGGCGTTCGTCGATGGTGTCGCGCAGCAGGCGCCCGATTTCGGTCGCTACCTGAAACATGGTCGAAGCATCGTAGACCGTATTGCGCCGCTCGCCGGGAATCTTGGTGCGTTCTTCGAGCTGGCTGATAACGGCTTGCGTCGTAGCGAGGTTACCCGCAGTCATCACCGTGATCACCCGGTCGCCAGGCTGCTCCCAATGCATCATCTTGCGGAATACCGAGATGTTGTCGACGCCTGAGTTGGTCCGGGTGTCGCTCATCAGCACGAGGCCTTTGTCGAGCACCATTCCAACGCAATAAGTCATCGTTTCCCTCTCGCCCCCGAGCCATCAGTCGCTTGTGTCGTGTTGAACCAAAGCTTCGCGGGCGTCACTGTTCCTGCTGCTGCTGTTCCACAGCGACGTCGACGTGCAGATCCTGGGTGGCCGAACCGAAGGTGATGCCGGTGATCGGCGCCGCGTCACGATAATCGCGGCCCGTCGCAACGCGCACGTAACGGGGGTCGGGGCTTATCCCGTTCGACACGTCGAACCCTACCCAACCGAGTTCATCGACATAGGCTTCCGCCCAGGCATGGGTCGCCTCCTGGTCGATGCGGTCGTTCATCATCAGGTACCCGGAAACATACCGTGCCGGGACACCCATGCTGCGCGCTGCCCCGACGAAGATGTGAGCATGGTCCTGGCAAACACCGCATCCTGCCTCAAGCGATTCCTCACCTGTTGTCGAAACGTTGGTGGAGCCGGTGCGGTACTCGACCGCATCGCGCACCGCCTGCGATAACGCGTGGAGGAAATCGAGCCGCTTTCCCTCCGAGAATTCGAGTCCGCGCACAAGCTGGCGCGCTCGCGGGCCGGGGCGGGTCAGCTTCGTCTGCGCAAGAAAGCTCCACAGCGGAAGGTGTCCCGCATGGCGACCGATGACGCCTGCGTGGTCCTGCGTTTCGACGGTGCCGCGGCACGCAACCACGACCTCGCGCGCCTCGGGCTCGATCGACACCAGAGTCACCGTATTATGGTTCTGATCATCGTACGCGAGTTCCTCGTGAGCGTTCTGGTATTCCATCGACCAATCGAGGATCGCCTGCCCCTGTGTCGTCTTGGGCGTCAAGCGCAGGCGCTGAAGCGCGTGCACGACCGGCTCGTCGAACCGGTACCGGGTGGTATGGCGAATTGCGAGGCGCATGGCTTACGGTCCTCCCCTTACCGCAGGAACCGGTAGTCGTCGGCGATGGCGCGGGCGATTTCGGCGTTGTCACGCATGAAGCCGGTCAGGAATTCGTGCAGCCCCTGGTCGAAGACGCGCTCGATCGTGAGGTTGCCAAGCATCTCACACGACTTCTCGATCAGCGCACTGCTCTCACCAGGTCCACCGTGCATCCGCGCGAGCGACTTGAGGTTTGCCTGAAGCATCACGTGACTGAACGCGAGGCTGCGGGGGAACCGCTCGTCCATCACGAGGAACTCGACGATGCCGCGCGAATCCGCTTGTCCCGAGTTGAGCCAGCGATAGGCCCGGTCTCCCGACACCGAGCGCAGCACCTGGTCCCACTGCCCGCTGTCAAGGGTGGTGCCGACGTAGCTCAACGAGGGCAGCAGCAGGTAGTATTTCATGTCAAGGATGCGGGCCGTGTTGTCCGCCCGCTCGACAAAGGTGCCTGCGTTGGCGAAGTTGAAGCCGGCGTCGCGCAGCATCGAGTTGACCATGGCCCCGTGTGCGAGCGTGCCCGCCCGTCGCACCATCGAGATCACCTCGCCTACCGCGCCTTGCCCAACGGGGCGCGAAAGCGCGCTGTCGATCTGCATCCAGCTTTCGTTGACGACGCTCCACAATTCGCCCGAAATGGCATTGCGAACCAGCCGTGCATTGGTGCGCACCTGACGCATCATTTCGAGCACGCTGCCGGGGTTGTCGCCGTCGCGCAGGATGTGGTTCCACACCTGGATGCCGGTGTAGGTCCCGTGCTTCGCGCGATAAGCCTGGGCCTGGCCCGAGGCCTGGATTACCGAGCGCCACTCCTCCTCGGCGCTGATCAGGTCCCGGGTGAGCGCCATTCGCAGCCCCGCGTCGAGCAGGCGCGCGGTGTTCTCGGCCCGCTCGAGATAGCGGAACATCCAGAACAGGCCGTTGGCGGTCTTACCTAACATGAGCGTTGGCCGGGCATCAGTCTTTCAGCACCCAGGTGTCCTTCGTCCCCCCGCCCTGCGACGAGTTGACGACGAGGCTGCCTTTCTTGAGCGCAACCCGTGTGAGCCCGCCCGGGGTGATGTCGACCCCGTCCGGTGAAACTAGAACATAGGGCCTTAGATCGACGTGGCGCGGCGCGAGACCCTTGCGGGTGAATACCGGGCACGTGCTGAGCGCCAGTGTCGGCTGCGCAATGTAGTTTTCCGGCCGCGCCTCGAGCTTTCGGCGGAACTCGGCGATTTCGCGCCTGGAGGCGGTTGGTCCAACGAGCATGCCGTAGCCGCCTGAGCCGTGGACTTCCTTCACGACCAGCTCAGCCAGGTTGTCGAGCACATATTTCAGGCTCTCCGCGTCGGCGCAGCGGTGCGTTTCGACGTTCGGCAGCAGCGGCTTTTCGCCGGTGTAGAATTCGACGATATCGGGCATGAACGAATAGATCGCCTTGTCATCGCTGATCCCGGTGCCGGGCGCGTTGGCGATGGTGATCCCGCCCGATCGATATACGTCCATGATTCCGGGCACGCCAAGCATGCTGTCGGGATTGAAGCTCAATGGGTCGAGGAATTCGTCGTCGACCCGCCGGTAGAGCACGTCAACCGGCACGTAGCCGCCGGTCGTGCGCATCGCCACCCGGCCATTGATTACCCTCAGGTCGTTACCCTCAACCAGTTCGGCGCCCATCTGGTCGGCGAGAAACGCGTGTTCGTAGTAGGCGGAATTGTAGATTCCCGGCGTCAGCACCGCGACGCGCGGCTTGCCTTCGCATTTTGGAGGGGCGCAGGCGGCAAGGCTGCGGGCCAGCTTGCGCGGATAGTCGCTGACGGTTTCGACCCCGACCCGCGTGAACAGTTCCGGGAACATCGCCATCATCGTTTCGCGATTCTCGAGCATGTACGACACGCCCGACGGGGTGCGCGCATTGTCCTCGAGAACGAAGAAGTCGTTCGGTCCAGTGCGCACGAGATCGATACCCACGATGTGAGTATAAACTCCGCCCGGCGGAGTGAACCCGACCATGTCGGGCAGCCATGCATCGTTATTTCGCAGCAATCGCTCAGGAAGACGACCGGCGCGAATGATCTCCTGCCTGTGATACAGGTCGTGGATGAAGGCGTTGAGGGCGCGCACGCGCTGCTCGATGCCTTTTGTCAGCCGCCGCCACTCTGCGGCCGAGACGATACGGGGGACCATGTCGAACGGGATCAGCCGCTCCTCGGCTTCCTGTTCACTGTAGACGTTGAACGTGATGCCGGTGCGCCGGAAGACGTTCTCGGCCTCGCGGTCCTTGCGCAGCAGCCACCCGCGATCCTGCTCATCGAACCATTGCGCATAGGCGGCGTAGGCAGGACGCACCGCGCCCGCCGGATCGCGCATCTCGTCAAACTTTTCGGACGAACCGTTCATCGATCCCCATGCTGCATTGCGATAAGTGCCTGGCTACAGGAATCGCAGCCCCTCAGCGGCCCAACGGTCCAAATGCCGCAGGTATCCCGAGTTTCCATCGACCTATTCGAGTTCGCGGAGCACGGCCGCGATCGCTTGCGGATCGTAGGCGAAACCCATGTGCGTGCAACGCAATGCCACCGCTCGGTCGCGCTCTCCCGGAGCTCCGCACGCCGCCCTTGGGTGAACGATCCCGTCGCGCGGACTCCAAAGCGCGACCGTTTCAACCGGTGGCTTCACGGCCAGTTCGATTTCGACCGGCGGTTCCTCCACCCGGTGACCGGTAACGAGGTGGTAGGCACGCCAGACGTTGTTGGCCCGCGGGCTCCACGAGAAGGGCGAACCCATCGTCACGACCTTCGCTACGCTGTCCGGTCGCCGCTTCGCGATCTCGCGCGCGAAAAGTCCGCCAAGGCTCCAGCCGACGAGATAGACCGGTTCGCCGTGCCGTTCGGCCAGATCTTCGAGCCGGGCTTCGAGCCGCTCGACATTGTCGCGGGTCGGCCCCAGATTGAAACCCAGGCCCCAGCGTTTGACGGTATGCCCCGCGGCCTCGAGCCGGCGGGCCATGTACTTCATCCGCACGGGGTGGGTGGCAAACCCGGGAAGCAGCATGACCGTGCGCGGATGAGTTGCTGCAACTGCCTCGTGTTTGCGTACCATCCGCCGGAACGGTTCGACCATCCACTCGAGCTCTCCCAGCAGGCGACGGACAGGCGGCCCGGCAACCGCCTCGGGGCTATCTTCGCTGGCGAGCGCGATGCGCTGGAGCAGCGCGTCACGAGCATCGACGATCGGTGCGAGGCCTGGTGTCCCGGCCAAACGTCCGCGGATGCCGAAGTTCATCATGATGGTGAAACGCGCAATCGTGCGGGCGGTTTCACCGACGTGTCTCTAACAATCGCCCATGCGCCTGGAGGTCATGCGCATCTCCATCCGCATTTCGCCGCCCGGGATCATCTTCGCCTTTTGCGTCATCTTCATGTGCATCGTCGACGCTTCGGCCGACGCGGTACCGTCCAGTGCGATGTCCGAAGTCATTCCCTGCGGTGCTGAACAGGTCAGGGCGGCGTCAAGCTTCCCGCCGTCGACCGCGAACCGGTCGAATTCGCACTTCATCTGGCCGGTGCCCTCGGTCATCTTCCGGATCGACTCCTCGAAACCCTTCTGCGCCTCTTCGTCGGTGAGGCAATAGGTGCTCCCCTCCCGATTGGTCCCGCCCATCATCGATTTCATCTGTTCGGCCTGCGCCTTCGGCAGTCCGGGAACCGTGAAATTGATCAGGTCCACCTTGGTCTCGTAGCGACCGGGCAGGGGTTTCTCGAGCTTGCCGGCCTCGGCAATCACCTCGTCGGCTGACTTGGGCGTGGCCGACTCCTTGTCATTGCTTCCGCACGCAGCAAGCGCGACGAGCGATGCGGCAGTGATGATGGCACGGTTCATGTGGTTTCTCCGGGTCGGTCGATACGACAGGAAGGCTACCAACCTTAGTCCTGCCCGCCAACCATCTTGCCCGTCCCCCTTTCGTTCCCCATATCCCCGCGCATGGCCGAACTCGTAATCCGTCGCGGACTGGAAGAGCCCGACACCTCCGACAAATTCGTGCCCCACAAGCCCGTCCGGCCCGAGAAGTCGATGGGCGGCAAGCGCTTCGAACTCGTCTCGGAATACCAGCCGTCGGGCGATCAGCCGACCGCGATCGCGGAGCTCGTGGAGAGCGCGCTCGAGGGCGAGCAGACCCAGGTGCTGCTCGGCGTCACCGGCAGCGGCAAGACCTTCACAATGGCCAAGGTGATCGAGGAACTGCAGCGCCCCGCGCTCATCCTCGCGCCCAACAAGATCCTCGCCGCCCAGCTCTACGGCGAATTCAAGAGCTTCTTCCCGAACAACGCGGTCGAATATTTCGTCAGCTACTACGACTACTATCAGCCCGAGGCCTACGTCCCGCGGTCGGACACCTACATCGAGAAAGAGAGCTCGGTGAACGAGGCGATCGACCGGATGCGCCACTCGGCCACCCGCGCGCTGCTCGAACGCGACGACGTGATCATCGTCGCCTCGGTCAGCTGCCTCTACGGCATCGGGTCGGTCGAGACGTACTCGGCCATGATCTTCGATCTCAAGAAGGGCGAGACGCAGGACCAGCGCGAGATCATCCGCAAGCTCGTCGCATTGCAGTACAAGCGCAACGACGCCGCCTTCCAGCGCGGAAACTTCCGCGTGCGCGGCGACAGCCTGGAGATCTTTCCCAGCCATTACGAGGACATGGCCTGGCGGATCAGTTTCTTCGGGGACGAGATCGAGGAAATCAGCGAATTCGACCCGCTGACCGGCGCGAAGGGCGCGAGCCTGAATAGCGTGCGCGTGTACGCCAACAGCCACTACGTCACACCCGGCCCGACAATGAAACAGGCCAGCGCGGCCATCAAGTTCGAGTTGGAGGAACGACTCAAGGAGCTGCACGCGGAAGGTCGCCTGCTCGAGGCCCAGCGGCTGGAGCAGCGCACCAATTTCGACCTAGAGATGATCGCCGCGACGGGTTCATGCGCCGGCATCGAGAACTACAGCCGCTTCCTCACCGGCCGCCTGCCGGGAGAGCCGCCGCCGACGTTGTTCGAATACCTGCCCGACAATGCGCTTCTGTTCGTCGATGAAAGCCACCAGACAGTTCCGCAAATCGGGGCGATGGCCAAGGGCGACCACCGCCGCAAGCTGACGCTTGCCGAATACGGATTCCGCCTGCCGAGCTGCATCGACAACCGCCCGTTGCGCTTCAACGAGTGGGACGCGATGCGCCCGCAGACCTTCGCGGTAAGCGCAACGCCCGGCGACTGGGAGATGAACCAGACCGGCGGGGTGTTCGCCGAACAGGTCATCCGCCCGACCGGACTGATCGACCCGCCGGTCGAGATCCGGCCGGTCGAGGACCAGGTCCAGGACTGCATCGCGGAGTGCAAGGCGACCGCGCAGAAGGGCTATCGCACGCTCGTCACCACTCTGACGAAGCGTATGGCCGAGGACCTGACCGAGTTCATGCACGAACAGGGCGTGCGCGTGCGCTACATGCACTCCGACGTCGAGACGCTGGAACGCATCGAGCTGATCCGCGACCTGCGGCTGGGCGTCTACGACGTGCTCATCGGCATCAACCTGCTGCGCGAAGGGCTCGACATTCCCGAGTGCGGGCTGGTGTGCATCCTCGACGCCGACAAGGAGGGTTTCCTGCGCTCCGAGACCTCGTTGATCCAGACGATCGGCCGCGCGGCGCGCAACGTCGATTCCAAGGTCATCCTCTATGCCGACCGGATCACCGGCAGCATGGAGCGCGCGATGGCGGAGACCGAGCGGCGTCGCGCCAAGCAGGAAGAATACAACGCAGAGCACGGCATCACGCCGACCACGATCATCCGCAACATTCAGGACATCGTCGCACACACTGCGGCGCAGGACGGGGTCACCGTCTCGACCGGCGACGACGAGCGCAACAACCTCGTCGGCCACAACTTGCGCGCATATATCCAGGACCTGAAGAAACGCATGCGCACCGCAGCCGCCGACCTCGAGTTCGAGGAAGCGGGTCGCCTGCGCGACGAGATCCGCCGCCTCGAGAACGACGAACTCGGTCTCGGCGACGGCGAGAAGCGCGCGCCGATTGTCGGGCGCAGCAACGAAGGCAAGCCTGGCACTCGCAAGACCCGCTATGGCAAGACCCGCTACAAGCGTATGGGCGGCAAACCCTAGGACTTTCGTCGCGGCGCCATCGACATTCGTCGAGCGAAGGTCGATGCAGTCAACCTGACGGAGCAGTCCGGTCGAACGGACCTGTCCGCATCGAAGGGGGAATGCCATGAAGACGCTTGCCGCTGTCGCCGCCTTGTCGCTGGTTTCGCTGACCGCCTGCGCTACGATGGAAACCGGCGATCCGCTCGCGCGGCCTGCCACTGCCGCGTCCTATGCGGCCGCCGTCGCCAACCCCGCACGTAGCGACGAACTGCGCGCGCTCGATGCCAGCCGCAAGCCGGCCGAAACGCTCGCGTTCCTCGGCCTCGAGCACGGCATGGACGCCGCCGACCTGATGACGGGCGCCGGGTACTGGACGCAGATCATGGCCAGCGTCGTCGGTCCGAACGGTTCGGTGACCGCGTTCGAGTCGAACCAGTTCTACAAGGGTGACGGCGCGGCCAAGCTCGACGCACTGATCGCCGCCACTCCTGGCGCAACGCTGAAGACCTATCCGTTCGAGGCGTTCACCGCCCCGGCGCGGTCGTTCGACTTCGCGCTGATGAACCTCAACTACCACGACCTGTACTGGCAGTCGGAGAAGTACGGCATCCCCCGGACCGATCCGGACGCCTTCGTGCGCAACCTTTACGCGGCGATGAGGCCGGGCGCCGTCGTCGGGATCATCGACCACGTCGGCCCTTCCGGTGACACCCGCGCGATCGTCGACAAGATGCACCGCATCGATCCCGCGGTCGTGAAGGCCGACTTCGAACGCGCGGGCTTCCGTCTCGCGGCACAAAGCGACCTGCTTGCCAACCCTGCCGACGATCACACGCTGGGCGTGTTCGACAAGGCGATCCGCGGAAACACCGACCGGTTTCTCTACAAGTTCGTGAAGCCCCGCTGACGCGCGCGTTTACGCCGCGGCGCGGCTTTGCCATAGGGGCCGCCATGTTCGCACGCCTTCTGCCGGCCGCTGCCGCGCTTGCCCTCGCCCTACCCGTCAACGCTGCTCCCGAGGGCGACGCCAAGGACAAGCCGACGATCCCGGAAAGCGCGGCCAGGGACTACAAGCCGCAAACCGTTGCCAAGACGATGAGCGGCACCTTTGGCGGGCGTTCGCTGCGCTACACCGCGACCATGAACGAGCATCTGCTCAAGTCCGACGACGGCAAGAACGAAGCGGTGATCCTGACCACGAGCTATGTCGCCGAGCCGCGCGATCCCTCGCGTCCGGTATTCTTCCTGTTCAACGGCGGGCCGGGCTCAGGCTCGGTCTGGCTGCAAATGGGCGCGTTCGGACCCAAGCGCGTGGCGATCCCCTCGGACGCACGCGACGATGGCGGACCGCCCTACCCGATCCTCGACAACCCCGACAGTCTGCTCGACGTTGCCGACCTCGTCTTCATCGACCCACCGGGCACCGGCTATAGCTATTTGTTCGAGGGCACCGAGCCCAAGAAGTACTACGGCCTCGGGCCAGACGCGAAAGCTGTCGCGAAGGTCATTCGGCTCTGGCTGAACGACAACGGCCGGTGGAACAGCCCGAAATTCCTCGGCGGCGAAAGCTACGGCACCACGCGCACTGCGACGGTCGTCAACGAACTCGAAGCCTCCACCTTCAACGATGTCGGCCTCAATGGGCTGGTGCTGATCTCGACGATCCTCGACTTCGCGTCGGTCTGGGGCGTGCCGGGCGACGAGCTGCCCTACATCTCGTTCCTGCCCTCGATGGCGATGGCCGCGCAGTACCACGGCAAGGCTGGCGCGGGCGTTGCCCCAGCCGCCTGGGCCGATGAGGCGCGCAAGTTCGCGATCGGCCCTTACGCGAGTTACCTCCTGAAGGGACAGAATGCCGATCCCGCCGAGCGGGCGAGCGTGCGGGCGGAGATGGCGCGGCTGACGGGCTTGTCCGAAACCTACCTTGACCGCGCAGACCTGCGTGTGTCCGACAGCCGCTTCTACAAGGAACTGCTGCGCGACCGCGGAATCACGGTGGGTCGGCTCGATGCTCGTTACACCGGCACGGATTTCGACAGTGCAGGAGAATCACCCGATAATGATCCCAGCTTCTACGGCATCGACGCCGGCTATACCGCCGCGATCAACGCCTGGACGCGCGACACGCTGGGCTACAAGACCGACCGCCAGTACCAGTCGATCGGCAGCGAGCCGGGCCAGAACTGGAACTGGGACGTCCCCGGCTACGGCTCGGTACCATACGTCAACGTCGCTCCGTTCATCGGCAAGGCGATGCGCGAGAACTCGGGACTGCGGACTTTCGTCGCGCAAGGCTACTACGATTTCGCCACGCCGTTCTTCGGGGCCGAATACTCGCTCAGCCGCACCGGCTTTCCGCAGGACAGGATCCAGTTCCACTACTACGATGCAGGACACATGATGTACGTGCGCGACAAGGACCGCCACAAGCTCGCCGAAGACCTGCGCACCTTCATCCTTTCCCGGTGAAACGCGCTGCCATCATCGTGCTGGCGGCGCTTGCCGCATGCCGCCCGCCCGCGAGCGACCGCTATGTCGAACGCATCGCGCTCGACGACGAGCGTGGTGGGCCTACAGTGTTGCAGACCTCTCCCGACACCGAAGGCGCGATCTGGGCTTCGAGCGGCAGCGAAGCGCGCATCGTCTTCGGCCACCCCGGCGAACCACCACTGCTCGCTATCGAATGCGTCGACGACGGAGCGCTGGTTTCGGTCACCCGTTACGCGGCGACCGATCCACATGCGAAGGGAATGATGGCGTTGATCGGCAACGGCCATGTCGAGCGGCTAAAGGTCGATGCGCTTCCGGTCGGCAAGCACGGCTGGTTGTGGCAGGGCCGCTTCGAGCCAGCCGATCCGCGCCTCGACGCGCTGACGGGCAGCCGCCGTCTTCAGCTGACGATCCCCGGCGCGGGATCGCTTGAACTGCCCGGTAGTCCGCGGCCCGGCCAGCTGATCGAACGCTGCCGCCGCCTGGCTTCGGCCGAGGCTAACGAGCAGCCGTCTTCGCAGAACGAGGAGCTAGCGACGACCCGGCCGCCAGCGTGACGAGGTCGTTTGCGGTGAGAACCTGGGGCAGCGTCTGCGGATCGCCTCCCGGCGGATACCAGAGGTAAAGCGGCACACCCGCGGCCCCGTGGCGCGACAGGAACCTCGTGATATCCGGGTCGCGGCGGGTCCAGTCTCCGACCAGCGGCACGACTCCCGCCTTTTCAAAAGCAGTCCTCGTAGCATCGCGCTCGATCGCCACGCGTTCGTTGACCTTGCAGGTCAGGCACCAATCGGCGGTGAACCAGACGAATACTGGCTTGCCCTCGGCGCGGGCGGAGGCGAGACGAGCCTCGCTGAAGGGCTTGGCGGCGATGAAATCGCCTTCCGTAACCGCTTCACCGCCCCCGCGATCGCGTACGCTGGGCAGCACGACGACCGCCGCGACGAGAAGCCCCACGAAGCCGAACACCGCGACCGGGCGACTCCCCCGGCCGGTCCGCTGCGTTCGGCCGATGGCGACGAGCACCGCGAGAACGCCAGCGGCGAGCGTCCAGGCCACGACTCCGAACGTCGTCCCACCCACTCGAAATGTCAGCCACACGAGTGCCAGTGCGGTGAGCGCCATCGGCACAGCCATCCAGCGACGGAAGCGCTCCATCCACGCGCCCGGACGCGGCAACATCCGGCGAAGCGGTGGTATGAAGCCGATGGCAAGGAAAGGCAGCGCAATTCCGAGCCCCAACGCCGCGAACAATAACAGCGCCTGCACCTTGGGCAGCAGCAGCGCGGCCCCCATCGCGGCGGCCATGAACGGGCCCGTACAAGGCGTCGCGACGAATGCGGCGAGGAGCCCGGTGGCGAATGCGCTCGCCGGCTCGCCGCCCCGCGTAAGCGAAAGGGACGGCAAATCGTACAATCCGGACAGGTTGGCGGTGATCGCGACCGCCAGCACGAGCAGCGCGAACACGACCGCCGGTTCCTGGAGCTGAAATGCCCAGCCGACCTGCTCGCCCGCCGCACGCAACAGAAGCAACAAAGCGCCAAGCGCCACTGTCGCAATGATTACGCCCGCAGCGTAGGCGAGCCCCTCGATGCGCGCCTTGGCGTCGCTTTCGCCGGCACGTGCGAGACTCAACGCCTTGAGACTGAGGATCGGAAATACACAGGGCATTACGTTGAGCAGCAGACCGCCCGCAATCGCGCCGAGGAGCAGCAGCCAGAGCGGGCCGGTCGCTCCCCCACCGCTCGCCGTGCTCAGCGGCATGCCGTTTGCGGGAACCGGTCCGGGCGCAGCGACGAAGCGCACGCCGTTGCCGTCAGCGAATGAAAGAATCCCGGACACTTGTTGCGGTATCTGCGCTCCTTCCGTGAGCGGCAGCCCGGCAATCAGCAGGTCGCCGTCGGTGCTGAAGGTCTGGGTGCCGGCGTATTGGACGACGTCGCGCTCGGTGAGGAACACGTGGGGGTCGCCGACCGCCATCGACGCGGGAAGGGGTATCGCGATCCACAGTCGCTCGCCGCGAACGGCGAACCGGGCAGGCGAATCGAGCAGCGCGGGGATGGCCGCGCGCCATTTGTCGAATTCTCCGTCGTTCGTAGCGGTCGCGAGGTCGAGGGTCAGGTGCGCTTGCTCGGGCACGCAGATCTTGTCGGTACACGCGAGCCACTGCGCGTCGAGCGCGATGGGCGCGGTATTCGCAGCGATGGCATCGGGCGGCACGCTCACGTCGACGAGAACCGCGTAGGGTCCTTCGTAGACGTGGTTCATCATCCCGCCGAGCACTAGTTCCTGTGGCACCGGGTATTGCGGCACGCCTGCACTCCACCCTTGCGGCAGCTTCCAGTCGAGCGTCATGCCGTAACCCGCGTCGCCGGGGTTCTTCCAGTATCCGTGCCAGCCCGGTTCGGGGTCGAAGGCGATCGCCAGCGTCAGCGGCCTTCCGGGCACTGCGGGACCGTCGGCGACCAGCCGCGCACCGATATGCGTTGGCCGCTCCTGCGCGACCGCGGGCCCAGCCCCGAGCAGAGATACAAGGGCGAGGCAACACACCAGCCAGGCCAGCGCGAACAAGCGGCGGCAGGCGGTCATGGTCCGGTCATTCTCCTGGTGCAGGCGCGGCCTCAACCGTTGCGCGCCGGGCCGGGCCCGTCCTAATGGGACCCTCTGCCGCCGTCCAGCGGTACAACTCGGTCGTTTCGAGGAACTTACATGCGCCTTAAGCTGATTGCCGCCTCCCTTGCCCTCGTCGCCTCGGGCGGTTGCGCCGCGCCCGCGACTGCCGATGCGGTTGCACCAGCATCTGCGGCGTCTCGCGCGATGCCGGCTGACAAGGCCCCGCCCCGGCTGATCGTGGCGATCTCGATCGACCAGTTCTCCGCCGACCTGTTTTCAGAATACCGCGACCATTACACCGGCGGTTTCGCCCGCCTGCTGCAGGGCGCGGTATTCCCTTCCGGCTACCAGGCGCACGCCGCGACCGAGACCTGCCCGGGTCACTCGACGTTGCTGACCGGCGACAATCCCGCGCGCACCGGGATCATCGCCAACAACTGGATGATGCCCGACGGCAAGGGCGGGCTGATGGAAGTCTATTGCGCCGAGGACCCCGCCGCGCGGACCACGACTGGCTACACCGCTTCGCCGAAATATCTCCTCGTGCCTACGCTGGGGGAGCGTATGAAGGCCGAGTGGCCCGCATCGAAGACTGTCGCGGTATCGGGCAAGGACCGTGCCGCGCTGATGATGGGCGGGCACAACCCCGACGCGGTGTACTGGCGGCAGGGCAATGGCTTCGCCACGCTCGCCGGGCGCACAATGGCACCCGAGGCGGTCGCCGCTAGCGAGGCGGTAGCAGCGATGGTGGCCGATGGCGCGCCAGGCTATGCGGCGCCCCAATGGTGCGAGGCGCGCGACCGGCCGATCACGGCAGGCGACGTGACCGTCGGCACAGGCCGCCTTGCGATTCAACCGGGCGACGGCAACGGCTTCGTCCGCAGTCCGCGTGTCGACGAAGCGACCATCGCGCTGGCCGAGAAGCTGGTCGAGACGCAGGGCCTCGGCGAAGACGCCGTGCCAGACGTGCTCGCGGTCAGCCTGTCGGCCAACGACTATATCGGCCACGCTTATGGCACCAACGGCGTCGAAACCTGCATCGAGGTGGCGCAGCTCGACAAGATGCTCGGTGAATTCTTCGCCTTCCTCGACACTCGCGGGATCGATTATTCGGTGGTGCTGAGCGCCGACCACGGGGGAATCGACCTGCCCGAACGTTCGTCGCAGCAAGCTCAGCCGTCCGCTCACCGCGTGTCCGCGGATTGGGCACCCCAGGCGGTCGACAAGGCGATCGGGACCGAACTCAAAATTTCCGCCCCGATCTTCGAAAAGGGCTCTCCCAGTGGGGACCTTTGGTTCGATCCCGCGCTCCCGGCATCCGACCGGGCGCGGGTGACCGCCGCGTTGCGCGCACGAGCCGCCAACGACAGCGACATAGCCGCGATATTCACCGGCGAGGAATTGGCCCAGCTGCCGATCCCCACCGGCGATCCGCGCGCGTGGTCACTCGCCGACCGGGCCCGCGCCTCGTATTATCCCGGTCGCTCGGGCGACCTGATCGTCATGCTCGCACCGATGGTTTCCCCGATCGCACGACCGGGTCCGGGCTACGTCGCGACGCACGGCAGCCCGTGGGATTACGACCGGCGCGTCCCGATCCTGTTCTGGCGCAAGGGGATGGAACACTTCGAGCAGCCGCTCGCGGTTCGCACGATCGACATCGCCCCTACCTTGGCCGCGCAGGTAGGCCTGCCGGTCGCAAAGGGCGAAATGGACGGGCGCTGCCTGGACCTCGATGGCGGAGCCGGGACCACGTGCCCATGAGCGACGTGAAAAAGGACCTGGTCATCCTGGGCGGCGGGCTCGTCGGGATGACGCTCGCGCAGGCAGCGGCGCGAAAGGGCATTTCCAGCCACGTGATCGACCGCGCCGATCCGGCCGAACTTACCGCCGAAGGTTTCGACGGGCGCGCCTCGGCAATTTCGACTGCAAGCTGGAACCTGTTTTCGAACATCGGACTTGCCGAGAGCCTGGAGCCCTTTGCCTGTCCGATCGAGCGGATCGCGGTAAGCGACCAGCTGAAGCCCGGGCAGATCGACTTCGTGCCGGAGCCGGATGAGGGTTCGCTTGGCCGAATGTTCGAGAACCGTCGGCTGCGCCTCGCGCTCTACGAAGCCGCCGAGCGCCAGCCGCTGATCGCATTCCACCCGCGTAGCGAGGTCGCCGAACGAATTCGGGGGCCGCACGGCGTTACTGCGCGCCTCGCCAACGGCAGCAAGCTTACCGGTAGCCTTATGGTCGCCGCCGAGGGCCGCCGCTCGCCAACGCGCGAGGGGGCGGGCATCGCCGTCGCGACGTGGGACTATCGCCACCGCGCGATCATCGCCTCGCTGGTCCATGCTCGTGCGCACGAAGGCACCGCCTGGGAAATCTTCTGGCCGGCCGGTCCCTTTGCGCTGCTGCCGATGCAGGACGATGCAGAGGGCCGTCACCGCAGCGCGCTGGTCTGGACCGTCGATGAAAGGGACGCCGCCGGCACGCTCAAGCTAGGCGAGCGAGCCTTTCACGCCGAAGTCGTCAAGCGCATGGGCGACGTGCTGGGCGAGATACAATCTATCGGTCCACGATCCTCGTTCCCGCTGGGCTTCCACCATACTGCGCGTGTCGTAGGGGACCGCCTCGCCCTTGTCGGCGATGCGGCCCACGGGATTCATCCCATCGCCGGCCAGGGGCTGAACCTCGGTCTGCGGGATGTCGGTGCTCTGGTAGAGGTTGTCGCCGAAGGCATGCGACTCGGGCTCGAACCAGGCGATGCGCAGCTGCTAGACCGCTATGAACGCTGGCGCGGTCTCGACGCGTTTTCGGTGGCACTCGCGACCGACGGGCTGACCCGGCTGTTCGGCGTGCCGGGCAAAGCGGCGAGCGCGGTGCGACGGTTCGGCATGGCGGGCGTCCAGCGGCTTGCTCCGCTCAAGACCTGGTTCATGGACGAAGCGCGCGGGGTTTCGGGCGCGCTGCCGGATATGCTCAAGGGCTAGAAGCAGCCACCGGTTCGCATGCTGTAGATGCTGCGCCGCGTGACGATCAGGTGGTCGATCAGTTCCAACTCGAGGACGGCGGCGATCTCCCTGATCCTTCGCGTACCGACGATATCGTCGGCGGAGGGGCGGCAAATTCCCGACGGGTGGTTGTGCGCCAGCAGAAAGCCCGCCGCCCCGAGCGATAGCGCGTGTTCGATCAGCGGGCGCAAGCGTGCCTCGATGCGGGTTGGCCGACCCGCCACGATCGTCTCATCCGCGAGGTACCCTCGCGCCGCGTCGCCGTAGATCACGTGAAGCCGCTCAGTCGTGCCGCCACCTAGACGCGACCGCAGATAGCGATGCAGGATCGGATCGGCCCCATCGACGAGGGTGCCCGCCACCTCCTCTGCGACAGCGGCGTCGACAAGTCGCCGCGCGCCCGCGATCGCAGCACACGCGCGCTCGTGACCGCCCGCCGCTTCGACCAGTTCGACAGGACTTCGCGGCAAGCGTGCGGCCCAATGAACCGAAACGCGCAATCAGCCGTTCGGCCAACTCGTCGGCGCTCTCGCCTGCGAATGGTTCGAGAAGGTCCGCCACGATCGATATGGGCCGTTCTGCCGGACCCGCCGACGATGCGACCAGATGCCCAGTACCATGATGATGATCTGACAGTACGACGGCCCGATGAACATGATCTGGTACGCAAGACCCGCTGTATCGTCCGCCAGCGCCCGCGCGATGTGCGCGAATACTGCGATAAGCTGGAATGCGGCGAACCATAGCGGATACATCCGATTGGCGTTGATGGCGACTGCAAGCGAGACGGCGAGTGCTGCAAGGTCGATGAGGACGTGTCCTGTATCGACCGTCATGAACGACGAGCTGACTTCGAACAGGGCGTGGTTGGCCGCATCGAAGATGCTCATCCCGACGAGGAGCCCTGTCAGCGCCCGCTCCGGGCCCGCGCCCCATCGCCATGTGGCAAGGGCGAGAGCGACGAAGACGGCGATCTGGAGCCAGTACCGAATGTCGCCATCGATGATCACGCCACCCTGATACGGGGAGCTACGCGGCGATCAAAGTCGGAACATCGTCAGCGAGGGCAGAAGGTCCGATGACGGTGTCGGTCCCGTCGTCGACACCCATCGTCTCCCGTGCGATCTTGCTCAGTTCGTCGTGGACGCGCAGCAGACTGGTCGAAAGCGTCATCGCCTGCGATTCGGCCTGGGTCAGGCGCACGAGAGCGCGTTGGCCCGCATCGACGCTGATATGCGGGTTCTGGCGTGCCCGGACCATTGCCTGCTTGAGGCGAGCGCAGGCGACGAGGACCTCGTCGCTTACGGCTTCGGCTTCGCGGATGAGCTTGCGGATATACTCGGCGTCATGCTGAATCGTGTCGGCCATGATGAAACCTCCGGCGGCACACCGCCGGTGCTCAGCCGGCCGGTGACGATTGCTCTTCGGGGATAGCGGCATTGCCATTGAGCGCCTCGCTCAGTGTGAGCGAAGCCGTCACCACCAGCACGATCGCAGCGACGAGACCGAATGCGATGCCGATGATGACGGCCAGGCGCAACAAGAAGGCATTGTCGCCATCGAGCACCCTCGGGACTACCCGGGGCTCGCTTTCCACCGACCATGGCGCCTCGATCGCAGTGAGCGCATAGTCAGAGAAAACGAACTCCCCGGGTGCGACCCGGTCTCCGCTTTCGTCGCGCAGCTCTCCGCCGGGAAGCTGCGGATTTCTCCATGCAGAATTCCTGTAATCGGGTTGCCCTGTATGGTCCGTCCCTTCGGCACGCCAGGCGTCGACCAAATCAGGCAGACTATTGACCCCGAAGCGTTCTTTCAGGGCTCGGACATGCTGATTCACCCGGGATTCGGACACGCCGATCTCTGCCGCGACCGCCTTGAGCGGCAGACGACGATCGATTCCGTCCAGGACCGCGCGCTCACGGTCCGTCAGTTCGGGGCGGGCCACCTCCGGCATGCTTCTGTCAGGCTCCTTGGATGCCGGCGCTCATATTCCAACCAGCCCATTGCGACAACCTGCGCCAGTCAGGCGGCGCTCGTAACGTCAGGCGGCGCTGGCGTTGATACCGAGCGACTGGAACCAGCGTTTAACGTTGCGCGCGGCCTGGCGCAGGCGTTGTTCGTTTTCGACCATCGCAATGCGCACGAAACCTTCGCCGTCCTCGCCATAGCCGACGCCCGGGGCGACCGCGACTTCGGCATGGGTGAGAAGCTGCTTCGAAAACTCCAGGCTGCCCATATCCTTCAGCGCCGGAGGCAGCGGGGCCCAGGCGAACATGCTGGCAGGCGGCGGCGGAATGTCCCATCCGGCGCGGCCGAACGCTTCGACCATGACGTCGCGCCGCTTGTGGTAGAGCTCGCGATTGCGCTCGACGATATCCTGCGGGCCGTTCAGCGCAGCACAGGCCGCGGCCTGGATCGGCGTGAACGCGCCATAGTCCAGGTAGCTCTTGACCCGTGTCATCGCGGCGATGAGCTTCCGGTTCCCGACGGCGAAGCCCATGCGCCAGCCGGCCATCGAATACGTCTTCGAAAGCGAGGTGAATTCGACCGCGACGTCCTTTGCGCCCTTTACCTGGAGGATCGAGACGGTCGGATTTCCGTCGTAATAGAGCTCCGAATAAGCAAGGTCGGAAATGATCCAGACCTCGTTTTCCTTGGCCCAGGCGACCAGCCGCTCGTAGAACGCGAGGTCCACCGTTTCGGCGGTCGGGTTCGAGGGATAGTTGACGACGAGAATGCTCGGCCGCGGAACGGTAAACGCCATCGCTCGCTCGAGGCTGGCGAAATAGTTGTCATCCGGCGTGGTGGGTACGCTGCGGATCGTCGCCCCGGCGATGATGAAGCCGAACGTGTGGATCGGGTAGCTGGGGTTCGGAGCGAGCACGACGTCGCCCGGTGCCGTGATCGCGGTGGCGAGGCTGGCGAGCCCCTCTTTCGACCCCATGGTGACGACCACTTCGCTTTCGGGATCGAGATCCACGCCGAAGCGGCGACCGTAATAGTTCGCCTGCGCCTTGCGCAGACCGGGGATGCCCTTCGACTGCGAATAGCCATGCGCGTCCGGCTTCATCGCCACTTCGCACAGCTTGTCGATCACATGCTGCGGGGGCGGCAGGTCGGGATTGCCCATGCCGAGGTCAATGATATCCTTGCCCGCAGCGCGCGCGGCGGCCCGCATGCCGTTGACTTCGGCAATGACGTAAGGCGGCAGGCGCTTGATGCGGTAGAATTCATCGTCCATCGGTTTTTCGGCTCTTGTGTGGGTGGCGACCCCGGGGCGGCTGCTGTAGGGCAATTATTCTTGCGGCGAAACCGCCAAGCACGCCCAGTTGTTGCGTGAACGCTCGCGAAAGGATCTCCCATGGCCGACGACACCAAGCCCGCCGATCCGTTTGCCGGTTTCCTCGACCTGCAGGGTGAGGCGATGCGCGAGATGTGGGGCCAGTTCGCGCCCGCCGGTGCCCCGGTGATGAAGGACTGGGGCGAGATTTCTGCCTGGGGAGCCACTGCGCAAAAACTGCAGACGATGTGGCTGTCGTTTCTGGGAGAGAAGGCCGGCGAGGCGGCGACCGGCCTCGACCCGGCTCAATTCATGCTGTTGAGCCAGGGCTGGGCGCAGACGTGGCAGTCCGCCGCGCAGAGCGGCTTTGCGGCGCAGCAGAAGTTCGTCGAGGACGGGATGAGGCTGTGGCAGTCGATCGCCGAAAACAGCATGGGCGGCGGCGAGGAAAAGCTCGATTTACCTCGCAAGGATCGCCGATTTGCCGACCCTGCGTGGCGCAACCACCCGGCCTTCGCGCTGCTTCATCAGACGTATCTGATGGTTTCCGAATACATGCTCGACGCCGCCGAGCACGTCGATGGGGTCGACGCGGAGAAGAAGGAGCAGCTTGCCTACGCCACCCGCGTGCTGGTCGAGGCGATGAGTCCGGACAATTTTCTCGCGACGAACCCGGTGGTTCTCCAGCGTACGATCGAAACCAGGGGCGCCAACCTTGTGAAGGGGATGGAACACCTCATCAACGACCTGAAGCGCGGGCAACTCACCCACACCGACGCCGACGCGTTCAAACTGGGCGAGAACATCGCGACGACGCCCGGCAAGGTGGTCCACGAAGGCCCGCTCTACCAACTGATCCAGTACAGCCCGACGACCGACACGGTCGCCGAAACGCCCCTGGTGATCTTCCCACCGTGGATCAACCGGTTCTACATCCTCGATCTCACTCCGAAGAAGAGCTTCATCAAATGGGCAGTCGACCAGGGGCTGACGGTCTTCGTCACCAGCTGGAAGTCGGCCGACGCGAGCATGAAGGACGTCGTCTGGGACGACTACATCCGCGCCGAGATCGAGGCGATCGACGTGATACGCGAGCGGCTGGGCGTGAAGAACGTCCACACGATCGGCTATTGCGTCGCGGGTACCACGCTGGCGGCGGCGCTGGCGATCCTGGCGCGGCGTAGTCAGGCGGACAAGGTCGCTTCGGCCACCTTCTTCACGGCGCAGGTCGATTTCGAGAAGGCGGGCGAGCTCAAGAACTTCATCGACGAGGGACAACTCGAGATGATCGGCAACCTGTCGCAGGATGGCTATCTCGACGGGCGTTACATGGCCGCGACGTTCAACCTGCTGCGCGGCCGCGACCTCATCTGGAATTACGTCGTCAACAATTACCTGCTGGGCGAGGATTACCCTGCGTTCGACCTGCTCCACTGGAACGGCGACGTCACCAACCTGCCCGCCAAGTGGCACAGCGCGTATCTGCGCGATCTTTACCGCGGTAACAAGCTGGTTGTGCCTGATGCGATGGAGGCCGACGGCACCCCGATCGACCTCACCCTGATCGAGACGCCGATCTACATCCAGGCCGGTCGAGAGGACCATATTGCGCCCGCCGAAAGCGTGTGGCGAATGACCCGTCACGTACGCGGCGACACGACCTTCGTCCTCGCTGGGTCCGGGCACATCGCCGGCGTCGTCAACCATCCCGACGCGGGCAAGTATCAGTACTGGACCGGCGACAGCGCCGCACCCAGCCTCGATGCGTTTGTCGAGGGGGCGACCGAGCACCCCGGCAGCTGGTGGCCCCACTGGCGCGCGTGGCTCAAGGACCGGGGCGACAAGGAGGTCCCGGCGACCGGCAAGCGCAAGCCTGGCGGCAAGGGCGACGCGGTCATCGAGAATGCGCCCGGGAGATACGTCAAAAGCCGGTAGAGCGTTGAAAACGCTCGCTTGAGCGGCTTATTGTGCACTGCACAAAAAGTCCTTGACTTCGCAGTTGCAATGCCTATTTTGTGCAGTGCAACATCAGGAGCGAAGTCCGATGGCCACTGCCGCCGACAAGTCTCAATCTGCGAATGCCGACGCCGCCGCCGAAAAGGCTTACGCCGACGCCGCCAGCGCCCTGCCCGCAAAGAAGGTCGACGAGGCCCCCGCGACTTCCAAGATCGATGCGGCCCTTGCCGCAGTGAAGGCCGCACCGAAGCAGCCGGCTGCGAAGAAAGCCCCGGCTCGCAAGGCGAAGAAATCCTCTCTGAAAAAGTCGGTTTCGAAGGTTGCGGTGGCGAAGAAGCCGACCGCCGGCCTCGCTCCGAAAAAGACTACGAAGAAGACTGCCACCACCACGAGAAATCCCGCACCGCGCGCTGCCGCGGTGACCCAGATGAAGGACAAGATCATGGCCACTGCCAAGACCACCACCACCGACTACGCCGCAAAGGCGAAGGAATTTGCCGCCGACGCTCAAACCCGTGCCAAGGCCGCTTACGACAAGCTTCAGGCCTATGCCGGCGAAATGACCGAGTTCACCAAGGGCAACGTCGAAGCCGTCGTCGAATCGAGCAAGATCCTCAGCTCGGGCATGCAGGACATGGCTCGCGGCGAAGTCGAAGCCGCCAAGGGCGCGTTCGAGACCATGACCGCCGACCTCAAGGCGATGGCCGCAATCAAGAGCCCGACGGAGCTGTTCAAGCTGCAGGGCGAAATCGCCCGTCGCAACTTCGACGCCGCCGTTGCGCGCTATTCGAAGAACGCCGAGACCTCGATGAAGCTCGCCAACGACGCATTCGCGCCGCTGTCGAACCGCATGAGCATCGCCGCGGAAAAGGTTTCGAAGGTCGCCGCGTAAGCGCCGTCTTCGGTTTAGCGCGTCCATCCTTACGCTTTGAAGGCGCGCCCAGCGAACGGGCCGGACGGCGAAAGCTGTCCGGCCCGTTCCTGTTTGAGATAGCCCGCGCTGTTTGCGCGACCTTAACCCGCCAGGCCCATCTTGCAGGTTGGCGTTTCGATGCGATATTGCGGACCCTGATGACCGATCCCATTGCCAGCATGTCCGACCGCATCCGCGCCGCCGGGAAAGGCGACGATGACATCGATACCGGCGACGAGGTCGGGATCGCCACCAAGACGCGCGCAAAGCCCAAGAAGCCGAGCCAGTACAAGGTGCTGATGCTCAACGACGACTACACCCCGATGGAATTCGTGGTGATAGTCCTGAAGCGGTTCTTCCGGATGGACATGGAGCAGGCGACGCGAGTGATGCTTCACGTCCACCAGCGCGGCGTCGGCGTGTGCGGGGTATTTCCCTACGAGGTCGCCGAAACCAAGGTGAACCAGGTGATGGACTTCGCTCGCCAGAACCAGCACCCGCTCCAGTGCACGCTGGAAAAGGCGTGACCTAGCGGGCGGAAACTGCAGGACCGCAGCGCGCGGTCGACGACGGGGCATGACCACCGCACATTTTCCCGTTAAGGGCGCAGCTCAGGACAGACGAGACCCGCCGACCCCGTGTTCAACTTCCTTCCCGCGATCGACCGCTACATCCTGCGGCTGACCATCGTCCCGATGGTCGGGGTGTTCGTACTCGCGGCCTCCCTTCTGATCCTCGACAAGATGCTCCGGCTGCTCGACTTCGTGGCACTTCAGGGGGGCCCGATCGGCGTCGTGTTCAAGATGCTCGCGACGATGATGCCCGAATACGCGAGCCTGGCGATCCCATTGGGACTGCTGCTCGGCGTGCTGATGGCGTTCCGCAAGCTGGCCACGTCGAGCGAGCTCGATGTCATGCGCGCCGTCGGCCAAGGGTATGGCCGACTGCTTCGTGTCCCCTACGCACTCGCGCTGATCCTCGTCGCGGTGAACGTGGCGCTGGTGTTCTACATCCAGCCAATAAGCCGCTACTGGTACGAGCGGCTCGACTACGAGCTGCGTTCCGGCGCGCTCGGCGCCTCGATCAAGGTGGGCGAGTTCACCACGCTCAAGGACCGCATGGCGCTGCGCATCGAGCGCAGCGAGGACGACGGGCGCCGCCTGATCGGAATCTTTGCCCGAGTAGCCAACGACAAGGGACAGGTCTTGTCGATCTCGGCCCGGGAAGGTTCGTTCCTGGCGACGACCGACAACCCCGACACGATCATCCTGCGACTGACCGACGGCACGATCATCCAGGACATGGGTGGCAAGGAAACACCGCGAGTTCTCAGCTTCACCCGACACGACCTGCCGATCGACTTGCCGACCGTGGCCAAGTTCCGCGCCCGGGCGGGTGGCGACGACACGCGCGAGTTCATTCTGCCCGAACTGCTGCGCATCGGTTGGGGCAACCCGACCGCTGCCGAATCGACCGAGCGGATCGGAAGCCAGGCTAGCTTCAATTTCCGGCTCGTCGAAGTGGTGATGATGTTCCTGATGCCGCTGCTTGCGGTCGCGCTGGCCATTCCCCCCAAACGATCGACCAGCGCGCTCGGCGTGTTCGTGTCTATCGTGATGGTGGTCGCCTATCACAAGGTGAACCAGTACGCAGAGGATTACGCCTCGCTCGGGCGGGTCGACCCAACGCTGGCGTTGTGGCTGCCTTTCATCGTCTTCGCCGCCCTGATCCTGTGGATGTACTGGCGGGTCGCCTACGTTCCCGGCGGGCAGGCCATCGGTGCGCTCGAAACCGCGTCCGCGAAGATCGGCAAGCGGCTGCGCAAGCTATTTCGCCGTCGCGGGCCTCGAGGCGCGCCCGCTCTGGCACCGGCGGAATAGGTAGCGCGCGTGCAATTCGACTTTTTCCCCTCGCGAACCTTGACGCTCTACCTCGCCAAGATGTTCATAGTGCGCATCCTGGCGGTGCTGGTGATGCTCGTGCTGGTACTCCTGATGCTCGACCTGCTCACCGCGACCGGCAAGATCCTCGCCGTCCCGGGTAACGGTCAGGCCGAGATCTGGACCTATGCGACGTTGCGGATGCCACAACTCGTCGCGCGGTTTCTGCCCTATTCGGTGCTGCTGGCGACAATTATCACGCTCGTCGGTCTGAACCAGAACAGCGAGGTCATCGCGATGAAGGCAGCCGGCCTCAGCGCGCATCAGGTTCTCGCCCCGCTGCTGCTCACCGCACTCGTGGTCGGGATAGGCAGCTTCGCGTTCAATGAGCGCGTAGTCACTCGCGCGACGGCCACGCTCAAGGCGTGGGACGCCAACGACTACAAGGCGATGCCAAGGGATTCGGGGGTTCGTTCCAACATCTACATCAGCGATGGCGCGGATATTCTGGCCGCCGGTACCGTGAGCGGCACCGGCGACCGCACCGAACTGACCAACGTAACCTGGTACCATCGCGCCCCGAGCGGGGCGATCGCGGACCAAGTGCGCGGCAGCCGCGCGAACTGGACCGGCAAGGGTTGGAAGATCGAGGACGCTGTCCGCTTCGACGTTGCCGGCGCGCGCAGCACCAGGCTGGGCGAAACGGTCGTCAGCGCGGCGATCACGCCCGAACAGATCTGGCTCGGCAGCGTCGATCCCGACGCGCAGTCGTTTTGGGAGCTGCGCCAGTCGATCGCGCAATACGATGCCGCCGGGCGGCGCACCGCCGAAATGAAGTCGAAATGGTGGCACAAGCTGGTCAGCCCGCTGTCGTCTGTGCTGATGCCCCTGCTCGGCGCAGTCGCTGCGTTCGGACTCGCCCGCTCCGGCCAGCTGTTTGTGCGCGCAGTGATAGGGATGGCGCTGGGCTTCGCCTATTTCGTGGTCGACAATGCCGCGCTCGCGATGGGCAATTTCGGCGGTTATCCGCCGCTCCTCGCCGCGTGGGCTCCCTTTGTGCTTTTCGCACTGGTCGGAGAAACGGTCCTCGTTCGCACCGAAGAATGAATTGTGGCGGAACCTTGGCATAGTTCGCGGGTTGAGCGATCCGAGTACAACCGGAGACGTGCCATGAAGAAGTTTGCCCTGCCCGCCCTTGCCGCCGCACTGGCTCTTGCCGCCTGCGACAGCACGCCGGATACCGACGATGCCGCAGTGACCGACGCGACCGCGACCGACACGACGATGGCCGCACCGGTCGCGACCGACGCGACGATGGCCGACCCCATGGCGACGGACACCACGATGGCGACCGATCCAATGGCGACGGACGCCGCCGAGACGCCTGCACCCACCGCCACCGAAACTTCGATGTGAATGGGAACGGATCGATGAAGAAGCTCGCTATCGTTGCGCTCGCCGCCGGCCTCGCGCTCGGCGCCTGCGACAGCACGCCGGACGACGGCACCGCGACCGACGCCACCTCGACCGACGGCGCTGCAGCAACGACTGCGGACACAGGCGATACCACCATTGTGACACCGACCGCGACCGAAACGGTGGCGGCGGGAACCCAAGTCGACGCCACCGCCGATACGGGCGACCGGGTCTCGATTGGACCCGACGGCGTCAAGGCCGATGTCGGTGACGAAAATACCCGTGTCCAGGTCGACACGAACGGAAAGACGGTTACCGTCAAGGACTGACGCAAACGATCGTCACGCTGCGTCCGCGCTCACCCGCGGCCGGCGTTTCGCGAAACCGCCAGGAAGTTATTCCTGCGGAACGCTCGAAGGGGCCGCTTCCATGGAAGTGGCCCCTTTTTCATGCCCCCCCTCCCCTCGCGCAGGGCGGCGAATCGTGCTGGCAGCGATCCTGCTCACCAGTGGGATCATCCCGCGGTAATGGGCGCGGTTGTAGGTTTCTCGCGCCAGATCGTGAGCGGCGAGGCGACGGTGGGCTTCGCCCAGCGAATGATACGGCAGTGAAGGAAGCAAGTGATGCAGCGCATGATAACGCAGACCGACCGGAGCCCATAGCGCGGCGACGAAACCGGGCGGCGGCACGTTTACCGTATCAAGGTACTGTGAGGTCACGCTCATCGGCTCGCCTTCGTTCTCCCACAAGTGCGCGACCAGTGTGCGCAACTGGTTGAGCACCGCGACCGCCGAAAACACCGCCAGCGCAATGAGCAGCGGCTGCCAGCCGATCCACAGTACGCTGGCGATCAGCACGATCGCCCAGATCGCCGCGCCGGTCTCGAGCAGGACGAAGCGGCGCTTGTTCTCGGGCGCCGGTGGCCGCCGGCGGAAATCGGGATTTATCGCCAGGGTAGAGAACCGCGACCAGTTCGCCCGCCGCAGTGAGGGAATCACCAAGCCCAAAGGCGCCAGAACGCCGTATCGCAGAACGAGCCCGATCGGAGCGAGCAGCGAGATCAGGATGAACACCGGAAGCGACCACGGCTTCATCAGCGCGAGCGGCAGGTATTCGGGATCGTCTGGCGTGCCGTACCGCTTGCGCGAGTGGTGGATCGTGTGGCCATCCTCATACATGAAGCTAGGCGTCAGCATCGGAATTCCGACGAGAAGATTCCACGCCGTGCGAAACCCCGGCAGAGCATCGCGATGGAGATGCGTCAGTTCGTGAATGAAGAGCAGCGCACGGTAGAGCGCGAGGGTGGATATGATCCCGCAAACGATCGTCAGCCATAGCGTGTCCGAAACGATTGCGCCCGCCAGCGCCGCGTATCCGACCAGCGCCGAACCGAGCATGTCGGGCCAGTAGATCGCCCCCTTTGCACTGGAAATATCGCGAGTGAGTTCCGCAGCGGCACGCAGCAAGGCCTTGTCGTCCTCGGTCCGAGCACCCGAATACGGCTTCGGGCGCGAAGCCTGGACCTTCGTGTCGGCCGGGTTGGAGGGCGTTGAATTCATAATCTGCTTTTCCGAACGGTGCGCGCGGCCTATCCGGCGGCGCCGAGTGCTGCTGCCTCGATAGCGGTTTTGCGGCATATGCGAAATGAACGAGGTCAAGAACGCTTCATGCGCCAGATAGAGATCACGCCCGTCGCCAGCAAGCGCGAGCGCCGCGAATTCGTCGATCTCGCTTATCGAATCAATGGATCGGACCCCAACTGGGTGCCGCCCCTGCGGATGGAGGCAATCGAGCTCGTTACACCCGGCAAGAACCCGTTCTTCGAGCACGCCGATGTCGAGCTGATGCTGGCGCGCGAAGGCGGCCGCGTCGTCGGCCGCGTGTCGGCCCACATCGACCATCTGGCGCTCGCCCAGCCACCTGAGCAGGGTATGGGCCCGGGGACGGGTAACTGGGGCCTGCTCGAGGCCGAGGACGAAGAGGTCGCCCACGCCCTGATCGGACGCGCCGAGGACTGGCTGCGCGAGCAGGGCATGACCCGCGTGCTTGCCCCGCTCGGCATGTCGATCTGGGAGGAACCGGGCCAGCTGGTAAAGGGACACGACCATCCGCCGACCGTGATGATGGGCCACCAGCCCCGGCGCTATGCCGACTGGATCGAGAGCGCGGGCGGCTACACGCCAGCGAAGTCGCTGCTCACCTACGAGCTCGATGTACGCAAGGAATTCCCGCCACTTATCCAGCGCATCGTCGCGGCCGGCGAACGAAATGAGCGCATTCGCATACGCAAGGTCGACAAGTCGCATTTCGACGAGGAGGCCCGGCTCATCCTCGAGATCCTCAACGACGCATGGTCCGACAACTGGGGCTTCGTGCCGTTCACCGAGGCCGAGATCGCCTATGCCGGCAAGAAATTCAAACCGATCGTGTTCGAGGATCTGATCATGGTCGCCGAATACGACGGAGAGCCGGTCGCGTTCATGATGACCCTGCCTGACCTCAACGAGGCGGTCGCGCCGCTAAAGGGCAACCTGTTTCCGCTCGGCTGGGCCAAGCTGCTTCTCTGGCTGCGCAAGCCGAAGGTGAAGACGATGCGCGTCCCGCTCATGGGGGTTAAGAAAAAGCTCCAGTCGTCGCGGATGGCGAGTCAGCTGGCTTTCATGATGATCGAGCACATCCGTCGTGCCGCGGTTTCGAAGTATGGCGCCTCACGCGGCGAGATCGGTTGGATCCTCGACGACAACCAGGGAATGGTGGCGATCGCGGACGCCATCGAGAGCCACGTGAATCGCGAGTACGTGATCTACGAAAAATTGCTCTAGGACAGCGATCAGGCTGGACCGTGTGGCGTGCGCGCCACGTTGCACGAACATTGCATGCGTGTCGGGAACCCGCCGCGCTCCTGCTCCGTTCGTTTCGGTGACGGGTGGCCGCATCGGCCGACCCGCGCGGGGAAGCAGGTGCGCGTGGCCAAGCCGGCAGACAAGACGAAGAACGGTCGCAAGCTCGGCCACGTACTGTTGGTCGAGGACGATGCGATGATCGCGGTCGCACTCGAAGGCTCGCTGCTGGACGCCGGCGCGAAGAGCGTGAAAATCACCACCAACACCGCCGATGCGATGGCGGCCCTGCGTGAGCACAAACCCGACTCGCTCGTACTCGACGTACACCTTGCCGATCGTGATGACGGCTGGGCGCTGGCCGAACTTGTGAATTCTGTCGGACCGAAGCCACCGCGGATCGTTTTTTCGACCGGCGCACCGCAAGACATTCCGCGAGAGATCGCCGAACTCGGGCCGGTGCTAGAGAAACCATACGACCACGCAGAATTGATCGAGGCGCTATGCCGGCCGCCACGCGAAGGTCTGATGGCGAGGCTGCGCGATCTCTTCGGCAACGACGAACGCGAGCCTACCTCCGCCGCCTGATCCGATCGATCCGAAACGCATTGCCTTCGCAGATGGCTTCGCGGGCCGCTGCGTCATCCCCGCCTCGTGCGAACTGCGCCAGACAACGGCGATCGACAGGATGAATAAAAAAAAGGCCTCCGCTCTGTTTCGAGCGGAGGCCCTTCGGGATCGTATCACCACCGCTTGGACGGGAGGGGGGGTCTCGGCGGTGACAGTGATAGAATGCCCCACCAGAAATCGCGTTCCCGGCGCATCAAAAAAATTCTTCAGGAGGGCGTGAATGCCTCGCACCTTCCTGGAATAGCGAGCCTTTTAGAGTCCGATCGGAGTTCGAAAATTCGCGGGACGCTGCCGCACGCCACCTCGGGTCTAACTGCCGGCGATCGGGAAATCGCAGTTGTTTCAATGTCCGTGATGCGGCGCATGCCCTCTCGGCCCGGATTGTGAAATAAGTGGCGGAACCATAGGCGCGGGGCCACGTTCTGTGCGGAGTAATCAACGGGAAGGGAATGCATGTCGCTCGGGGATCAAGTCGCCGCCAATCTGCCCTATCTGCGCCGGTACGCGCGCGCCCTCACGGGCTCGCAGCAGACCGGGGACGCCTTCGTGCGTGCCACGCTCGAGGCTGCCCTCGCTGACGAGGATCTCAAGGCCTCGCTCTCGGAAGGTCGGGTGCCGCTCTACAAGGCTTTCAACAAGGTCTGGTCGAGCGCCTATATGGAAGTCGCCGACGCAGGTGGTGGCGGGGGAGCGCATGAAGCCGCTGCCCAGGACCGCTTGCGGACGATCACGCCGCTCAACCGCCAGGCTCTGCTCCTGACCACACTCGAAGATTTCTCGGTGCCCGAGGCGGCCGAGATCATGGACATGGACGAGACCGAGATCGAGTCGATGGTCCAGGAAGCGGTCGAGGAAATCGATCGCGAGTCTGCGACGAGCGTGCTCATCATCGAGGACGAGCCGCTGATCTCGATGCAGCTCGAGGACCTCGTCCGTTCGCTGGGTCACGAAATCTGCGGCACCGCCGCCACGCGCACCCAGGCGCAGGAAGTGGTCGCCGAGCGAACGCCGGGCCTCGTGCTTGCGGACATCCAGCTCGCAGACGGTTCGTCGGGCCTCGACGCGGTGGACGACATTCTCGCGATCGACAGCGTGCCCGTGATCTTCATCACCGCCTATCCCGAGCGGCTGCTGACCGGCGACCGGCCGGAACCGACCTACCTGGTTACCAAACCTTTCCAGGAATCGACGGTTCGCGCCGCGATCAGCCAGGCGCTGTTCTTCGGTTCGAGCCGCCCACTGGGCTGATCGCAGGACACATCGAGGAAAAGCGAAAAGGGAGCGCTCCGGCGCTCCCTTTTTTGTGTTCTGTCCCTTCTCGAGTTCTGTCAGGCCTGACCCGCGAGGATCCTAGGGGGCCGTCCTCCTGCCGCGGCCCGCGCGTATCTGAACGACGGCCGTCAGGACTTGAGCGCGGCGGCGCGGCGGCGGGCGCGCATCTCGAATTCGCTTGGCATCCGCACGGGGACGAATAACGTGCAATTCACCCCGCTTTCCTCGAACCGCAGGTCAACTGGATGACGCAATTCGTGCGCAACGATCTTCTCGATCAGGTCGGTCCCGAAACCTCGTGGCCGCTGCGCCGGCACCGGGGGCCCCCCGCTTTCGACCCAGCGCACACTCGCACGGTCGTCGCGATCGAGCGCCCATGTAATCCGCACTTTGCCCGTGGGGCTGGAAAGCCCTCCGTACTTGGTCGCGTTGGTCGCGAGTTCATGGATCGCGAGACCGAGGGAGAGAGCATCGTTGGGAGCAAGTTCGACCCTCGGCCCCGCCAGTTCGATTGAACCCTCGGCGCGCGCATAGGGTGCCAGCTCGGCTTCGATGACCGCGCGGATGGGGGTCGTGCCCCAGTCCGACTGGGTCAAAAGGTCGTGCGTGGCCGATAGCGCTCGGATCCGGCCATCGATGCCTTCCGCGAACTCGTCGAGGCTGCTCGCGCGTCGCCGCGTAAGGCTCACGATCGACAGCACATTGGCCAGGGTATTCTTGACTCGGTGGTTCAACTCGCGGGTAAGGGTATCGCGGATAGAGTTCTGCTCGGCCAGCCAGTCCAGCGATGCCTGGTCCTCGACGGCCTGCTGGGTCAGCAGTCGCGCGACGATCATCAAGAGGCTTGCGACCATCAGTCCGAACAGGAGGGTCAGCATCGAAAGCATCGAAAGCGAGGACCCGTTCGCCGATTGCAACTGGAGCAGCATCCTGCGGTTGGCGACCGAGACGACCCGCTCGATCGTGCGACCTGTTGAAGCTTCTCCTTTCAGCTCGGCCAGCATCGCGCCCTGCTTGGCGGTCTCGCCGTCGTAAAGGCGGATGGCCAGGCCGTTACCGGCTTCGAGCTGGAGCGCCGAAGCAAGGAAATCGCGCGCATTGAACGGGCTGTAGATGAAACCTTTCAGCAGACGCCCCCCGACCGATTGATCGAATACGGGCATATAGATGATAAACCCTGGCGACGGCCTGTTTCCTTCCTGCACCAGCACGACCCGGCCGCTGGCGGTGGGGCGCACGGTACGCTCGGACTTGTCCATCGCCGCGCGCCGGGTTTCTTCCGAATACATGTCGAAACCCAGCGCTCGGCGATTACGCTCGGTGTCGGGAAGAAGATACGTCACCGGAACCAATTGGGCCTGGTCGGGGGATGGCGCCGGGTGCACCTTGGGCATCCCGGGCACTTCTTCGGCAAGGCGGCGCTCAAAAGCGGAAATTTCGCGAGGGGCGATCGCCTCCGCCCACCCCATGCCCTCCGCGCCTCGGTAATCGGAATCGAGCCGCAGTTCGCTCACGAACCGGCGAAAAAGGCTTGGGGGAACGGCATTGACCGTCCCGAACAAGGCAGCGCCGGCACGCAGATAGGCCGAGGAATTGTTCGCCCGCCGTTCGATTGCGGAAGCCACTGCCTGTGCAGTCCCGGACAGGCGCGCTTCCTCCCGTCGGCGCTCGCCCCGCTCGATCGCGAAGACGCTCAACGCGGTAATCGCGGCAATAAGCAAGAAGATGGCTACCGGCGTCGCGCGTGGATAGGACACCAGCCAACGGCGCGTCCGCCGACGGCTGTTTTTCGTCCGGTCCATATTGGTCGCCCCGATCTTACCCATCCTTATGCCCCCTGACGCGTTAGTCGGGGTTTCAGGGGAACAAAGGCAGACGCGGTTCGTTCCCCGGTTCCATGGGTTCGTTTCCCCAGTCCGCACCGTCAAGGTTGCGGACGCAGGGGAATATTGTTTCTAGGTACCGTAAGTTTCGATTAATGGGCGGGAACGACATTGGATAAACGCAAAACCGCTTCGGAGGGCAAAGCTTCCAAGGGCGTCACGACGAGCAAAGGGGAAGGCAAGATCACTCCGGCTTCAGCCAAAAACGCTAGCGGACCCGGCTCACCGGGATGGGCGAACGGCTTGCGCCAGCTCTACGATTCGGTCGTGGACGAACCGCTTCCCGACACCTTCAAGGATCTCCTGTCGAAGCTGGACAACAAGAACTGATGGGCGAGCACAAGCGGACGGTCTCCGAAAAGGCCGATTTCAAGCGCGAGCTCACCGAAGTGGTGCCGCATCTGCGGGCCTTTGCGCGCGGCCTGTGCGGGCGTCCCGACATGGCCGACGATCTCGTCCAGGAAACGCTGCTCAAGGCCTGGGGTGCACAGGAGCGCTTCGAGCCCGGCACATCGATGCGCGCGTGGACGTTCGTGATCCTGCGCAATGCCTATCTCACCGATATGCGGCGCAACCGCTTTCGCGGCGATTTCGATGAGAACGTGGCAGAGCGCATTCTCACCGCCCCTGCGGGTCAGGAAGAGCCCATCCACCTCAGCGACATGCGCCGCGCCCTGCTGACCTTGCCGCCCGAGCGGCGAGAGGCCCTTCTGCTCGTTGGAGCGGGCGGCTTCAGCTACGAGGAAGCGGCGAACATCTGCGGCTGTGCGGTCGGCACGATCAAAAGCCGTGTAGGCCGCGCGCGCGCAGCACTGACGCAAATGCTCGATGACGGAGATATCCCCCAGCGCTCGATCGGGGACGAGGGCGCCCACCGTGCTATCCTCGAGGAACTCGATGAGGTCGCCGCAGGCAACGGTGTGAGCGAACCCACGCGCTGAAACGCTTGAACCGGCGCGCGCTTCCCGGCAAAATCCAGCATCCATTCGAGGATCCCCAGCAGCCGTGAGCGAAGCGCTTCCCACCGACGAAGCCGAATTGGCGGCCCCACCTTCCGCCCGCCCGCGGACTGCGCGCATGACGTTTGCGGCGCAGGAACTGCGCCTGATCTCGGCGCTAGTGGTACTTCTCGGGCTCGGGCTCTTCCTTGCGCTGCCGTTCGTCCTATCGATCGGTTCGGTCGTTTTTCTTCCCGTAGTCACCGCCCTCATACTCACGATCGTCCTCTCGCCGCTTGCCGACAAGTTGTCGGGATGGGGCCTGCCGAACGTACTCGCCTCGCTCACCGCCCTGCTTGCGATGCTTGCCCTGATCGTGCTCGCCGCAACGCTGATACTGCAACCGGCGATCGACCTGTTCGATTCGCTCCCCGCGATCCTTGCCAAGCTCGGCGAACGGTTCGCGGATCTGCAACGGCAGTTCTACTGGCTCGGCGAGGCAAATCGCCAGATCTCGGAAATCACCGGCGACAAGAGCCGCGAGGTGGTCGTCGCCTCCCCCTCCATGATCGAACAGTTCGCTTATGCGACGCCCAGCGTGGTTCTCGAGACGCTGCTTACCTTCCTGATGGCGTTCTTCATGGTCGAGGCGCGAGTGCGGATGCGCCGCCGGCTGCTGCTCGAACGAAGTGACTTCGGCGCAAGCATCAAGGCTGCGAGAGTCATTCGCGAAGTGCAGGATCGCGTCGCCGCCTACATCCTGACCGTGACCTGGATCAACGCAGGGGTCGGCGTGATCGTGGCGCTGGGCGCCTGGGCCTTCGGGCTCGAAGCCCCGGTCATGTGGGGCGGCCTTGCCGCGATCCTCAATTTCCTGCCCTACATCGGTCCGCTGACAATGGTGGGCGTCCTGGCGCTGTTTGGTGTCGGAACTGCGGACACGGTCTTTCTCGGGATCGTGCCGGCAGCCGCCTACCTTGCCCTGCATGCGATAGAATCGAACGCGTTCACGCCGTCGATCCTGGGCAAGCGCTTCACGATGAACCCGGTGATGATCCTGATCGCCCTGAGCTACTTCACATGGATCTGGGGCGTGCTCGGTGCGTTGCTTTCGGTGCCGATCCTGCTGACGCTGACCGCGTTCTTCGATCACGTCGGTCGACCGAATCTGATCGGCTTCCTGTTCGGCGAGCCGCTTTTCGGCGACCCGCTGCACGGCGACCCGGTCGACGACATTCCCGACCCGAGACCGGAATAGTCCTCGCCGGACAAGCGAGCGGCCCGCCCTCCTCTCGGAGACCGGGCCGCTCATGTGTCTGGCTGTAAGTCAGCTTAGCAGGGGTATTGCCAGGTCTTCCCGCGATTGAGGTTCTCGGCGGCGAAGCCCCAGTTGAGCTTTCCGTCGATCACCGCGTCGAGATAGGCCGGACGCGCGTTCTGGTGGTCCAGATAATAGGCATGTTCCCACAGGTCGATCACCAGCAGTGGGTTGCAGTCCTGGTCGGCCATCGTGTCGCCATCGTGGGTCTCGCCAATCTCGAGCTTGCCGCCCTTTTCGACCAGCCACACCCAGCCGCTGGCGAAGTGGGCGGCGCCGCGTTCCTTGAGCTTCTTCTTGAGGTCGTCGACCGATCCGAATGCATCGTCGATCATGCTCTTGAGTTCATCGCTCGGGTTGCCGGTGTCGCCGGCGAGCGAGTGCCAGTAGAAGCCGTGGTTCCAGCTCTGCGCCGAGTTGTTGAACAAGCCCTGGTTACTGCCGCGCGCCTTGGCGATGATTTCCTCGAGCGAGGCATCGGCCATGTCCGTACCTTCGATGGCGGCATTCGTCTTGTCGATATATGCCTTGTGGTGCTTGCCGTGGTGGAAGCTGAGCGTTTCGGCCGAGATCGCCGGGGCGAGCGCGGTATCAGGATAGGGCAGCGGCGTGACTTCGAAGGCCATGGTTGTCTCCCGTGGTCGGATTGGAGTGGAGGGGTTTCCCTACACCAATGCGCGGGAACCGCTAGAGTTGCGCATCTTTCGTCTTTTTCCGGTCGACCGCGGCGGCAAGTGCCACATCGGCAGTCACGTTGGCGACGGTGCGCATGATGTCGGGCATCATTTCGACCGCCACGAGCAGTGCGAGCGGCCCGATCGGCACCCCCATCGCCAGTGCAATGGGACCGACGGAAATGACGAAGCTGATCGTGCCGGGCAGGCTGACCGAGCCCAGCGCGATGACGATCGCGACCGCCGCGCCGGCCAGCAGCGCGGCAGCCGACAGCTCGGCCCCCGCCAGGTGCGCAACGTAGACCGCGACCGCCATGTTCATCGCCGGACTCGTTGCCCGGAAGATCGCCACCGCCAGCGGCAGGACGAACTCCGCGGTTTCTTCGCGTAAGTCCAGGCGGCGGGCGCTCACCAGCATCGCGGGCAGGCTCGCGAGCGAACTCTGGGTCGACAACGCCACCGCTTGCGCCGGGATCAGCGCGCGGGCGAATGCGACTGGGCCGATCCCTCCCGCAAACAAGGCGAGCAGATACCCGCCGACAAGGATCACGGTGCCGACGGCCACCACCGTCAGGATATAGTGAGCCAGCGTCGCGAAGGCCGCTCCGCCGCTCGCCGCACCCACGCCGAGCGCGAGCGCGAACACCCCGACGGGAGCGACCCACAGGACCCAGCCGATCACGATCAGCATCGCGTTGGCGAGTGCGCGGAAGAAATTGAGCAAGCTGTCGCGCTGGTCGGCGGGCAGGCGTGCGATCGCCACCGCGAAGGCGGCGAAGAACAGCGTCAGCGGCAACATCGCGGTCTCTGCCGCGGCGGCGACCATGTTCGGCGCTATGAGCGATTCGACGAATGCGGCAAGGCCCGGCACTTCCTGGGGCGCGCCGTTTGCGGAGAGCACGCCGGCCGCAGCCGCCGGCGGCGCAAACAGGTCGAGCAGCAGCGGGGTGAGTGCAGCGCCCAGCAGCGCCGAGAACACCAGCACAGCCGCGACCCAGCCGAGCATTCGCCGCGCGGCCGCACCGGCGCGTGCGGCGAGCGCCAGCTGGGCGATGCCGATCACCAGCAGTCCGGCCACCAGCGGCACGATCGTCGCCTGCAGCGCGCGCAGCCACAGCGCGCCTACCGGCGAAGTCACCGCCAGGACTGGATCGAGCGCGTCTGTTCTTGCGAGCGCTATGCCCGTCAACAGGCCCGCGACCAGTCCGGCGAGCGTCCACCCGGCCGGGATCCGAACCGTGACCAGCTGGCGGCCCGCGCCCCCTTTTTCCGTCTCCATCGACCCGACGATAGCGCGATTCGCTCGTCACGCTAGTGACATCGCGCCCCGGTCCGTCCATTGCGGCGGCAAGAAATCAAAAGGTTCGCTGGACATACAATGGCACGCAAGTTCTTCGGCACCGACGGCATCCGCGGGCGCACCAACGCGGGCGTGATGACCGCCGCGACCGCGATGAAGGTCGGCCAGGCCGCCGGTCGCCACTTCCTGCGCGGCGATCACCGCCACCGCGTAGTTATCGGCAAGGACACCCGCCTGTCCGGCTACATGCTCGAAAACGCACTCGTCGCAGGATTCACGAGTGTGGGTATGGACGTGGTGATGACCGGTCCCCTGCCGACCCCCGCGATCGCGATGCTCACCCGCGAACTGCGCGCCGACGTCGGCGTGATGATCTCCGCCAGCCACAATCCGTACGAGGACAACGGCATCAAGTTGTTCGGCCCCGATGGCTTCAAGCTGTCCGACGACGACGAGATGGCGATCGAGGCGCTCATCCAGCAGGACATCGAGCTTGCGGACGCCCCGGAAGTAGGGCGGGCGCGCCGGATCGAGGACGCGCGCGGACGATACATCCACGCCGTCAAGCAGGCCGTGGCGAGCGACATCCGGTTCGACGATCTGAAGGTGGTGGTCGATTGCGCGAACGGCGCCGCTTACCAGGTCGCCCCTTCGGCGATCTGGGAGCTCGGCGCGAAAGTCATCCCGCTCGGCGTCACGCCCAACGGCATCAACATCAACCGCGACGTCGGTTCGACCTCGCTCGATGCGATCAAGGCCAAGGTGATCGAGGAAGGCGCCGACATCGGCATCGCGCTCGACGGCGACGCCGATCGCCTGATCGTGGTCGACGAGAAGGGGCAGACGGTCGACGGCGACCAGCTGATGGCGCTGATCGCGCTAAGGCTGCAGGATCGCGGCGACCTGCGCGGCGGCGGCGTGGTCGCTACGGTCATGTCGAACCTGGGGCTGGAGCGCCACCTCGAGAGCCACGGCCTTACGCTCGAGCGCACCGCGGTCGGGGACCGCTACGTCCTCGAGCGGATGCGCGAGGGCGGGTTCAACGTGGGCGGCGAGCAATCGGGCCACATGATCCTGCTCGACTACGGCACCACCGGCGACGGTACGGTAGCGGCGCTGCGCGTGCTCGCCAGCCTCGTACGCTCGGGCAAGAGGGCAAGCGAACTCCTGCACCAGTTCGACCCGGTGCCACAGCTGCTCAAGAACGTGCGCTATTCGGGCGGCAAGCCCCTCGACGACGCGCACGTGAAGGCCGCCATCGCCGATGCGCAAGCCGAACTGGCCGGCAAGGGGCGCTTGGTCATCCGCGCTTCGGGCACCGAACCACTGATCCGCGTGATGGCGGAAGGCGACGATGCCGGCCAGGTCGAGCGGGTTGTGGAGACAATCTGCGACGCAGTCAGGGCGGCCGCCTGATGCCGCTCGAGATGCGACCCGATTGCGAACGCTGCGGCACGGATCTGCCCGCCGAGGCGGCGGGCGCGTTCATCTGCAGCTTTGAATGCACGTTCTGCGCGACTTGCGCAGAGGAGCTCGACGACCGCTGCCCCAATTGCGGCGGCGAGCTGATGGACCGGCCGACGCGGACGAAGAAGCTGCAGGAAAGGCATCCGCCCTCGACCGAACGCAGGTTCGCCGGATGAGCGCCAAATCCCCTCCGCGCGTGCTCGCCATCGCCGGGTCCGACAGCTCGGGCGGCGCGGGCGTCCAGGCCGATATCAAGACCATCACCATGCTCGGCGGCTATGCGATGACCGCGATCACCGCGGTGACCGCCCAGAACAGCGTCGGCGTCCAGGCGATCGCCCCGATGAGCGGTGACGTCGTGGCCGAGCAGATCAGGTCGTGCCTCGACGACATCGGCGTCGATGCGGTCAAGATCGGTATGCTTCACGACCGGGAGATCATCGACGCGGTCGCCGATGCGCTCGATGCGCTGCCCGATCATGTGCCGGTCGTGCTGGATCCGGTGATGATCGCGACCTCCGGCGCGACGCTGGTAGCCGAGGACGCCATCGCGGCGATGCGCGAAAAGCTGTTCCCGCTTGCGACGCTGATCACGCCGAACCTGCCGGAGCTCGAACACCTTGCCGGACGCACGTTGCGCGACACTTTCGAGATCGCCGAGGCCGCCGCCGGAATCGCCAATACCTATGCCGCGCACGTCCTCGCCAAGGGCGGGCACACTGACGACAACCGGGTGATCGACACGCTCGTCGGCCCGGGCGAACACCGCTCGGCGGCCTTCGGTGATCCGAAAATCGATACCCCGCACACGCACGGCACCGGATGCACCCTGTCATCCGCGATCGCGACCCTGCAGGGCCACGGCCTGGCGCTAGAACACGCCGTGCGGCTGGGCCGCCAGTTCGTGCGGCGCGCGATCATGGCCGCGCCGGGCTTCGGCGCCGGCAACGGACCGCTTGGACACCAGGCGGTGCGCGGCGGGACCGAAACCGGAGCCGATCAGGCGGGCAGGTCGTAGAACGCGGAAATGTGCGCCCAGGCCTCGTCCGCAGTCTCGCACCAGCGGAACAGGTCGAGATCCTTCTTCGAGATCGTGCCCTCTTCGGCAAAGGCCTCCCAATCGATCACGCGGGTCCAGAAATCCTTGCCGAACAGCAGGATCGGCATCGGCATGATCTTGCCGGTCTGGATCAGCGTCAGCAGTTCGAAAAATTCGTCGAACGTGCCGAATCCACCGGGAAACACCGCGACCGCCTTCGCGCGCAGCAGGAAATGCATCTTGCGCAGCGCGAAGTAGTGGAACTGGAAGCTGAGGTAGGGAGTGACGTAGGGATTGGGCGCCTGCTCGTGCGGCAGGACGATGTTGAGGCCGATCGATTCGGCACCGGCATCGCTTGCACCCTTGTTGGCGGCTTCCATGATCGATGGACCGCCGCCCGAGCAGACGACGAACTGCCGCTTGCCATCCTCCACGATCGACTTTTCCGACGCGATCTTGGCGAGCTTGTAGGCCTCGTCGTAGTACTTGGCCTTGGCCGCGAGGCGCTCGGCGACGACCTTGGCATCGCCGCTCGCGTTCTCGACCAGCGCCCCGGCGTGGTCCGGCGAAGGGATGCGCGCGGAACCGTACATCACCAGCGTCGATCCAACGCCCGCTTCGTCGAGCAGCATCTCGGGCTTCAGCAGCTCGAGCTGGAAGCGCACGGGGCGCAGTTCCTCGCGCAGGAGGAAGTCGGTATCCTGGAACGCCAGCCGATAGGCCGGATGCCGGGTCTGGGGGGTATCGGGGGTGCTCTTCTCGGAGAAGGCCGCTTCTTGTTCGGCCCGATAGAACTTGCGATGCTTGAGATCGCGCTCTTCTTGTTTGGTCATCGGGACGCCGATAGGCTCGGCAGGCGCGGGGCACAATGGGTTGCGAAAGGTTTGCGGGCGGGCCGGTTTCCCGCAGTCTTGCGATATCGCGGCGTTCATCATTCCGTGCTAGCAATCTTCATATGACGTCGGGTGCCACCATGAACCGTACCCTCGAGGCGAAGGCGGTCGAGAAAGTCTGGGGCTGTACGGACCTGCCCGCACCATTTGCAGCGCCCGCCGGCAAGCGCATCGGCGAAATCTGGTTCGAACCGCCGCCCGAAATTCCCGATCTGCTCGTCAAGCACCTCTTCACCAGCGAGAAGCTGTCGGTCCAGGTCCACCCATCCGACGCGGATGCGCCCAAAGGCTGCCGCGGGAAGGACGAGTGCTGGCTGGTTACCCATGCCGAGCCCGGCGCGCGGCTGGCTGTCGGCTTTGCCCGGCAGGTTTCAGCTTGCGAAATGCGCGCTTCCGCGCTCGATGGGTCGATCGAGGAGCTGCTCGCCTGGCACGAGGTCGGGACGGGCGATTTCATCTACCTTCCCGCCGGTACGGTTCATGCGATCGGCGCCGGGATCTCGCTGATCGAGGTGCAGCAGAATTCCGACGTCACCTATCGCCTCTACGACTATGGCCGACCGCGCGAATTGCACCTCGACGAAGCGATCGCGGTGGCCGAGGGCAAGGCTCATCCCCAGCGATTGCGGATGCACTTACCCGATTCGGGCAATGTCACGCTGGTAGAGGGCCCGCACTTCCGCCTGGACAGGTTCGACGGACCGCCAGATGCAGAAACGCGCGCGCGCTACGGCGAACGGCCGGTCCTGGTGCTGGCGCTCGATAGTCCGGTGCCGGTCGGAGACATCGTGCTAGAGCGGGGAGCGTGCGGAGTCGTGCAGTGCCTCGACAAGGTCCGGCTCGAAAGCGGCATGCGCGTTATCGTTGCGCAATCGTCGACCTGACCACTCGAAGTTCCCGCGATGCCGGGAAGGTCGTTGGATGCCCCGCAAGGATTCGAACCTTGATTGACGGAGTCAGAGTCCGCTCTCTTACCATTAGAGGACGGGGCATCAGCACGATCGCAGGCGGCGGGCCGCCCTCGCGAGGGGGCGCACTTAGTTTCGCTTGAGCGCGGGGTCAAGGCCATCCGCGCGCCTGAACCCGCGCCTGAGCATAAGGCTTGGCGCGCGCGACTTGCCCATCGCGGGCCGCACGGCTAGCATCGGCACCAGGTCCCCGCCCCGCTATGGGTTGAGCGGCGCGGGAGGAAGAGAAAGTATTGATATGGCGGATCATTTTCCGCCGGACAGACAAAGGAATGCGGACAGGAAGACTGGTGCAAAAAGGGGCAGATCGTCCGGCAAGGTAGCCGATTTCCGCTACAAGCGCCCCTCTCAGTCAAACCTGCCGAAAGCCGGGTCAGCCGGTCGCTATCCGTGTTCACCGGAACGCGGTCCGCGGCGACAGGCCTATGCGGCGCTGGACCTCGGCACCAACAACTGCCGGCTTCTGATCGCCCGTCCCGAGGGCGAGAACTTCACGGTGATCGACGCCTTCAGCCGGGTCGTTCGTCTTGGCGAGGGATTGGCCGCGAGCGGACGGCTGAGCGACGAGGCGATGGACCGCGCACTGGGCGCGCTGCAGGTCTGTGCCGAAAAGTTGCGCCGCCGCAACGTGTTCCTCGCCCGCTCGGTCGCCACGGAGGCGTGCCGCCGCGCCGCGAACGGTGAACATTTTATCGAACGGGTGCGGGCAGAGACCGGCATCGCGCTCGACATCATCTCTGCGCAGGAGGAAGCGCGGCTGGCGGTCCTGGGTTGCCACATCCTACTCGAAAGCGGGCACGGACCGGCTGTGATATTCGACATCGGCGGCGGGTCCACCGAACTCGTGCTGATCGAGCCCGGAGAGCGCGTGCCGCGGATCATCGACTGGGCGAGCGTTCCCTGGGGCGTGGTCTCGCTGACCGACACGGTGGGTCGCCTCGAGGGGGATACCGAAGCGGACCGGCTCGAACGCTATGCCCGGATGCGGATGCTGGTGAGCGACAGCTTCGCGCCATTCGCCGAGCGGGTCGCCGAAGCCTCGAGCGAAAACGATATCCGCCTGCTGGGCACCAGCGGCACGGTGACGACACTGGCCAGCCTCCATCTCGAACTGCCGCAATACGACAGGCGCGCCGTCGACGGGCTAATCGTCCCGTCCGAGTCGATGCGCGAAATCACCACCCGCCTGTCCGTCATGGCGCCCGAGGACCGGCGCCAACTCCCGTGCATCGGGAACGACAGGGCCGACCTGGTGGTAGCGGGTTGCGCGATCCTCGATTCGATCCTCGACATCTGGCCCGCAGAGCGCCTCGGCGTCGCCGACCGCGGCATCCGCGAGGGAATCCTGCGCAGCCTGATGGCCGGCAATCCGGCCCCGGTTGCGGCGGCATGAGCCGCGAGACATGAGCCGCTCGGGCAAGGACCCCGGCAAGCGGGTGAAGACCGCGCGCGGTCGTACCGCGTCGTCGAACCGCTGGCTGTCGCGCCAGCTCAACGACCCTTACGTCAAACAGGCCAAGGCCGAGGGGTACCGCAGCCGCGCAGCCTACAAGCTGATCGAGCTCGACGAGAAATTCGGCGTGCTCAAGGGCGCGAAGCGGGTGGTCGATCTGGGCGTTGCGCCTGGCGGCTGGGCGCAGGTCGTCCGCAAGAAGCGCCCGCAGGCCGCGCTCGTCGGCATCGACCTGCTGCCGACCGAGCCGCTGGAAGGGGCGACGTTCCTGGAAATGGATTTCATGGCCGACTCCGCGCCGGATGCGCTGGTCGAAGCGCTCGGTGGACGCGCGGACCTGGTGCTATCGGACATGGCCGCCAACACCGTCGGCCACAAGGCAACCGATCATCTGCGCACGATGGGACTGGTCGAGGCGGCGGCATGGTTCGCGGTCGAAAATCTGGAGCCGGGCGGCGCCTTCGTTGCCAAGGTTTTCGCCGGGGGGACCGACGCCGATATCCTGGCGCTGCTCAAGAAGCATTTCCGGACCGTCAAGCACGCCAAGCCGCCCGCGAGCCGAAAGGACTCCAGCGAATGGTACGTGATCGCGCAGGGGTTCAAGGGAACGGAACCGCCAACCGCCCATTGAGCGAACAGACGGTTAGCCGAAGCTTTCCCCGTCTCCCTTGAGGCAGCCGGATCAGCCGGTGGCCGGGGTTACTCGGGAGTCGCAAATGGATACCCGGCACATCATCGCTTATGTGCTGATCGCGTTGATTGCGCTCGCCATCGCTGCGCTCGTCAACCAATGGCGCATGAAATCACGCAAGCGCCACCGCGTAAGGCGCGGACGAGCCGCGGATTAAGTCGCACTCCACTCGGCCAGACTTGCGGCTGGGTGGAGCGGGCCGACGACGCGCGGACGGAAAACCGTCCAGCCGATCAGTTCTTGACGGCAGCACCCTCGCTCGCGACCGGCTGGTCCATGCCGCGCGCGCTCGCCGCCTCGGGCGCTTCGGCGGCCACGCCCTCTACCGCACCCGGTCCGGCGCCCGGCGCCGTCGCGGCGGTGTCGCCCGCCTCTGCAGGTGCTTCCGGAGCGGCAGGTGTCGGCAGGGGCGGTCCGCCACCCAGGCTGCGCAGGTAGAGGATGATGTCGGCCCGGTCCTGCGGCTTCGAAAGGCCGGCAAAGCTCATCTTGGTGCCCGATGCGAACGCCTTGGGGCTCTTGAGCCAGGCGTCGAGATTCTCGTACGTCCACTCGCCGCCATGACCCGACAGCGCGCTCGAGAACGCGAAGCCGGCCTTGCCCTTGCCGATCGGCTCACCGACGGTACCGTAGAGGTTCGGGCCCTGCTTGACGCCGCCGCCCTGGTCGAAAGTATGGCACGTGCCGCAACGGCCCTGCGCCGCCTTCTCGCCCGCCGCCACGTCGCCCTGTGCGAGCAGGGTCGCGAGGTCGGGGCCCGAATCGGCGCCTCCACCTTCCTCGACCACGCCTTCGATGGGATAGCCCATCTCGTGCGGACGGTGCGGCTTGTCGGCCATGAAGTACTTCGCGCTCACGCTCGAAAGGCCGAGCGCGACGATGCCGGAGAACAGGACCCAGCCGGCGGCGGTATTGAAACGGTCGTCCATGCGTGCAGTGATCCGCGATTAAGAGAGTGAACGTGCGGGTTTGCGCCGCGCTCTAGTCAGCGCGCAGCCTGCGCGCAAGGGCCAGATCGCTCGCAAGCCGCTTGCCGCGCCATCTACGCACAGCTACGCGCGCTGCCGGAGATCGTATCCGAGATGAACAGCTTCCCCCTTCCCGCGCGGGCCATGGTCGAGGCGATGCAGGCCTCCGCCGCCGAAGATCCCGGGCGCGCGGTCGCCTTCGCGGGCGCGCCGGGCGCGAATTCGCACCGCGCCGCGCTCGAGATGGTGCCGGAATGCCTGCCGCTGCCGTGCTTTTCGTTCGAGGATGCGATCGACGCGGTGAAGGCGGGCCGTGCGGGCTGCGCCGCGATCCCGATCGAGAACAGCCAGCACGGCCGCGTCGCCGACATCCACTTCCTGCTGCCCGAAAGCGGCCTGAAAATCGTCGCCGAGCACTTCCTGCGCATCAACCACGCCCTGATGGCGGTCGGGAGCGGACCGTTCGAGGCGGCCTACAGCCACCCGCAAGCGCTCGGTCAGTCGCGCCGCTTCCTGCGTGAGCGCGGGATCGTGCCGCTGAGCTTCGCCGACACCGCCGGCGCGGCGGCGCACGTCGCGGAGCGCGGGGAAGCCAACATCGCTGCGATCGCCCCGCCGATGGCGGCCGAGCTCTATGGCCTCGAGATCGTCGAATCCGATGTCGAGGATGCAGCCGACAATACCACGCGCTTCCTCCTGCTGGCGCCCGAAGCGCTCGATCCAGCAACGATCGAACAAGCGGCGATCACGACGTTCGTGTTCGAGGTCAAGAACATCCCCGCCGCGCTTTACAAGGCGATGGGCGGGTTCGCGACCAACGGCGTCAACATGACCAAGCTCGAAAGCTACCAGACCGGGGCGAGCTTTTCGGCGACCATGTTCTACGCCGACATCATCGGCGCACCGGGGCAGCCCGCGGTCGACCGCGCGCTCGAGGAACTGGCGTTTCACTGCAAGGAATTGCGCATCCTCGGGACATACCCGCAGGAGAGAGCGCGCGGTTAGTTGCGCGGCGCCGTCCGGCGTGTCACCAAACGCCGCGTGACAGGGACGGTTTCCGGGGGCGCAGGGGCTATCGGCGACGCCGCGAGGGCCTGGAAGGCCGTGCGCGCCGACGAGGCGACCCAGTTCGCCCCCGTTCCCGCTCCCGATGCTCCCGCCAGGCCGCCTGGATGGCTCGATGCGTTCTTTCGCTGGCTCGGCGAACTGCTCGAGCCGGTGGGCCGTGCCCTCGGCATGAGCTGGCCGGTATTCAAATGGGTTCTGCTCGCGATCGGCCTGGCGCTGGCACTGCTTTTGGTATGGCGGATGATCGCGCCATTCGTCGGTTGGCGCCCTGGCGAGAGGGCTGAGGACGAGGGCGATTCGGGCTGGACGCCCGATACCGGCGCGGCGCTGGCGTTGCTCGAGGACGCCGACCGCCTCGCCGCCGAGGGCCGCTTCGACGAAGCGACGCACCTGCTGCTCCAGCGCAGCGTGGGCCAAATCGCCGCCGCGCGGCCCGACCTCGTCGAACCAGCGACGACCGCGCGCGAACTCTCTGCCCTAGCCGCGCTGCCCGATGCCGCCCGCGCCGCCTTCGGCACCATCGCGAACCGGGTCGAGCGAAGCCTGTTCGCGCTGCGCTCGCTCGGCGCGGAAGACTGGCAGGCCGCGCGCGCCGCCTATGCCGACTTCGCACTCGCCCAACTGGCCCGTATGCAACCGTGAATCGCACGTTCAATCCGCGCACGGTCCTGGGCCTGCTGCTGTTCGGCGCCGCGGCGTTCCTCGCGATGCTGTGGTTCATCGGGCACGGCGACACCGGTCCGGGATCCGACAACGGCGAGGCGCACGCCGCGTCGCACGGACTGACCGGGTACAGCGCGCTTGCCGAAATCCTCGAAAAGCAGGGTTACGCTGTGTCGCGATCGCGCTCGCGCGGGCACCTGGATGACGAAGCGCTTCTCGTCCTGACCCCCTCGCTGTGGAGCGACGCCGACGACCTGGCCGAAATCATCGAAGACCGCCGCTATGCGGGTCCGACGCTCGTCATCCTGCCAAAGTGGTTCGCGATGCGGTATCCACCGACGGCCAAGGGTGCGAAAAAAGGCTGGGTTCGCCTTGTTGCGCCATCGGTGCCCCGGTTTGCGGGAGACCTGAAGGACGGGATCGCGATGACGCCCGACCTCGGCAAGCTGGCCGGCGCGGCGCCCGACTGGGAAGGCCTCGGAATGTCGGGCTCCCTTCCCGACCGGTCGCAAGTTCTCGGTCTCGAGGGCGGTCCCTGGGTGAGCCTCGTGCGCGATTCGAAGGGGCGCGACCTCGTCGCCTACGCCGACGACCAGGGTTGCTATCCGGTGCTCGACGATGCCGCCGGATTTGACCCGCCGGACGGCGCCGAATGCGACGGGGACAAGTGGAACGTGATCGTCGCGTTCGAGCCGGACCTGTTCAACAACTACGGGATGGCCGACCGGCAGCGCGCGCTGCTTGCGGCGAGAGTAATCGAACTGGCGCGCGAGGGGCAGGACATTCCCGTGGTGTTCGATCTCACCCTCGCCGGGCTCGGCGGCCAGCGCAACCTGCTGACCCTCGCCTTCGCGCCGCCGTTCCTCGCCGCGACGCTATGCCTGTTACTTGCGCTCGCGGTGGTCGGCTGGCGAGCGTTCGGCCGCTTCGGGCCACCGGTGGCAGAGGCGCGCACGATCGCATTCGGCAAGACGCAACTCGCGGCAAACTCGGCCGGCTTCGTACGTCGCAGCGGGCGGGTCCACCTGCTGAGCGCGCCCTACGCTGCGATGGTCGGTCGACGGCTGGCTGCCGCGCTTGGCCTGCGCAGCGCCGACCCGCACGCAATCGACGCAGCGCTCGCCCGCCGGATGCCCGGCGAACCGCCCTACTCCGCGCTCGCCACGCAGCTCGAAGCCGCGCGCGGGCCATCCGAAACGCTGCGCGCCGCGCACGCCCTCCACGCACTTGAAAGGACTGTCCGCTCATGACCATGACCCTCGACGAGGTTCGCGCGCTCGCCGCCGCCATTCGCGGCGAAGTGGGCAAGGCGATCGTCGGCCAGGACGAGATCGTCGAACACCTGCTGGTGGCGCTCCTGGCCGAAGGGCACGTCCTGCTGGAAGGCCCGCCGGGCACCGCCAAGACCTTCCTCGCGCAGTGCTTTGCCTGTGCGCTGGGGCTCGATTTCGGGCGCATCCAGTTTACCCCGGATCTGCTGCCGGGCGACATCCTGGGATCGAACCTGTTCAATTTCCAGACGAGCGCGTTCACGCTTACCCGCGGCCCGATCTTCTGCGACCTGCTGCTGGCCGACGAGATCAACCGCACACCGCCCAAGACGCAGGCCGCGCTGCTCGAGGCGATGCAGGAACGCAAGGTGACGCTCGACGGCGAAACCCACGCGTTGCCGCCGCACTTCATGGTCGTGGCGACGCAGAATCCGATCGAGAGCCAGGGGGTCTATCCGCTGCCGGAAGCGCAGCTCGACCGATTCCTGTTCAAGCTGCTGGTGCCGTACCCCTCGGTCGAGGAAGAAGCCGCGATCGTCACCCGTTTCGGCCAGCGACAGGGTCCGCCGCGCCCGGCCGATTTCGGGATCGCCCACGTCGCCGACGCGGCAAAACTGTCCGATGCGACGGCAGCGCTCGAACGAGTGACCGTCGCCGAGAGCATAGTAGATTATGTAGTGCGGCTTGTGCGCGCGACGCGTGAAACTTCGGACCTCTCGAGCGGCGCGAGCCCCCGCGCGGCGGTCGCGCTGGCTGGCGCCGCCCGCGCCCGCGCCGCGCTCGAGGGGCGCGACTACGTGGTGCCCGACGACGTCAAGGCACTCGCCACCGCGGTCCTGCGCCACCGGCTCGTGCTCAGCCCGGCAGCCGAGATCGAGGGTCGGCTGGTCGAAGATCTCGTGGGCGAGCTGGTCGAACGGACCGAGGCTCCGCGATGACCCGCACGTGATCGTTCCCACCACCCGCACGGCCTGGATCGCGGCGCTCGCCGCGCCCGTAGCGCTGGTTATCGCGGCTGCAGCCCCGGCCGCGTGGCTGGTCGCGCCCGCCGCAGGGGTGGTGCTGTTGCTGGCGGCCCTGCTCGACGCGGCGATGGCAGGGCGCCTTGCCGAATGGCGGGTGATCGCCCCGTCCGACATCGAGGTTGGCGAACCGGTGTCAATCAGGGTCCTTGCCGACGTTATCGGTCGCGCGCCCGGCGGATCGGTCGAAGCGGCACTGATGCTGGACCCGAGGCTTGCCAGCGAGGGGCGCGCCTCGATGCGCCTGTCGCCGGTCGAGGGGGCGTGGCAGGGAGCGGCCACGATCACCCCGAAGCGGCGCGGCACGGGGGCGATCGAGCGCGTCTGGCTGCGCTGGACCGGCCCGCTCGGACTCGGGGCGCGGCAGGTGTCGCATCCGCTCGCGGATTCGATCCGCATCTGGCCCGATCTCTCACCGGTGCGCAGCCCCGCGCTCCAGCATTTCCTGCGCGATGCCGCGTTCGGGATCGTGGCGCGCCGGATTCGCGGCGAAGGCACCCAGTTCGAGGCGCTCTCCGAATACCATCCGGGCATGGACCGCCGCCGGATCGACTGGAAGTCGAGCGCGCGCCACACCAAGCTCTTCGCGCGTGAGAACGAGGCCGAGCGCAACAACCAGATCGTCTTCGCGTTCGACTGCGGGCAGGCGATGTGCGAGTCCGTGGACGGGCTGCCGCGGATCGACCGCGCGGTCTCTGCCGCGCTCACCGCCGCGTGGGTGGCGATCAAGGGCGGCGACCGGGTGAGCCTGTTCGGCTTTGCGCGGAGGCCGGAGGTGATGACCCCGTTCTACGGCGAGACGCGCGCCTTTCACCGCCTGCAGTCCGCGGCGGCCGCACTTGACTATCACGGCGAGGAACCGAACTTCACCCTGGCGCTGGCGACCCTTGCCGCGCGATTGAAGCGCCGCAGCCTGATCGTCCTGTTTTCGGACTTCACCGATCCCACGAGCGCCGAACTGATGATCGAAAGCCTCGGCAGGATTGCCGAAAAGCACCTCGTCCTGTTCGTCACGATCGAGGACAGCGAGCTGTCCGCGCTCCAGGATGCGGAGCCTGACAGCGTCGAGGCGCTGGCCACCGCGGTTGCCGCCGACACGCTGGCCCGCCAACGCGCGGTCGTGCTCCAGCGCTTGCGCCAGCTCGGCATCGACGTGATCGAAGCGCCGTGGGACGCGATCGGCTACCGGCTGATCGACCGCTACCTCGACGCGAAGCGCAAGGGAGGAATCGGATGAGCGAAGCCGCGATCGAAGCCGGCGCCATCGAGGCCGCAGTTCTGCGCTCCGACCGATTTCGTTTGGCGCGCGAGGGAGAATGGGCGCGGCTCGAAGCGATCGTCACCGCCATGGAAAAGGGGAGCCTGCGCAAGCTGACCGACGAAGACGTGCTCGCCCTGCCCGCGCTCTACCGCACCGCCGCCTCCAGCCTCGCCGTCGCGCGCGAAACCTCGCTCGACGCGGCGACCCTGGCCTACCTCGAAATGCTCGTGCGGCGGGCTTGGTACCAGGTCTATGGTCCACGGCAGGGGTTCGCGCGGTGGTTCGCCGACTTCCTCGGCGGCGGACTCAGCGCGGCGGTACGCGCTATCTGGCTCGACATCTGCATCGCTCTCGGCGTGATGATCGCGGGTGTCATCTCGGGTTGGCTGCTCGTTAGCGGCGACGAGGAATGGTATTGGACGCTCGTCCCAACGCAGTTTGCCGACACCCGCGTTCCGGGCGCGAGCCGCGAAGTGCTGCTGCAGGCGCTCGGCACCGAGCAGACCGCCGCCGGCTTGAGCGGATTCGCCGCTTTCCTGTTCCAGAACAACGCCGGGGTCTCGATCCTCGCCTTTGCCCTCGGTTTCGCCTTCGGCATTCCGACATTGATGCTGCTGCTGCGCGAAATGGCGACGCTTGGCGCAATGATGTGGCTGTTTTCTACACGGGATCTGACGATGAATTTCATCGCCTGGCTATCGGTCCACGGCACGACCGAACTGTTCGCGATCCTGCTCGCGGGAGCGGCAGGCCTCCACGTAGGGCGCGCGATGGCCTTTCCGGGCGACCGCTCGATCCTGGCGGCAACCGCAGCAGCGGGACAGCGCGCCGCGACGGTAATGGCGGGCGTCGTCCTGATGCTGGTGGTCGCCGCGATGCTCGAGGCTTTCCCGCGCCAGCTCGTCGGCGAGACGTGGGAGCGGCTGACGATCGGCGGCACGATGCTCGCTGCCTGGCTTGCCTATTTCTTTGCCTTCCGCCGCCAGCCCGCAGGCAACGCACCTTGAGCGCGATCCCCTTCACGCCCTTTGACGCCAAACGACGGCGTACGGTGGTCACGCCGGAAGGTATCGCGCTGCCGTTCGTCGTCGCCACGCGCGGCGCGCGGCTGGGCGCACTGATACTCGACTACATGATCCTGCTCGTGTCGACGCTTGCGGTGGCGCTGCTCATCGCGCGGGTTGCGGGCGGATTGTCGACACTGTCCGGGGGAGGCGAGAAAAGCGGCGCGGGCGAGTTCCTCCTGGTCGTCTGGACGCTGTTCTGGTTCCTCTCATGGAACGGCTATTTCCTCGCCTTCGAACTCGGCCCCCGCGGCGCGACGCCGGGCAAGCGCATGGTCGGCATCCGCGTCGCCGCGCGACCTGGCGCGGGCGGTGGCGGCGAGCGGCTGACCGCCGAGGCGGTGATTGCACGCAACCTGCTACGCGACATAGAGCTGTTCATGCCGCTCGTACTGCTGCTGATCGCACCGACCGGGGAAACCGGCGCGGCCGGCTGGGCGGGCCTGGTGTCGCTGCTAGTCTTCGCGCTGTTTCCCTTCTTCAATCGCGACGCGCTGCGTGCCGGGGATCTGGTCGCGGGAACCTGGGTGGTCGAGGCCCCGCGAACGAAGCTGGCGAAGGCGCTCTCTGCGAACAAAGGGGCGCGGGGAACCAGCGCGGTGACCGGGACGACCTACCGGTTCGGTGACGACGATCTGGCAGTCTATGGCGAACACGAATTGCAGACGCTCGAGCGTGTCTTGCGCGAAAACCGCGCAGAGGCGATCGCGTCAGTGCACGAGGCGATCTGCCGCAAGATCGACTGGAATCCGGGTGCTGGAGACGAACGTGCGTTCCTGGAAGCGTATTACGCCCAGTTGCGCGCGCGACTTGAAGGCGGAATGCGTTTCGGCAAGCGAAAGGCGGACAAGTTCAGTGACTGAACGCGCCCGCCCTTGCTCACTGACCCTTCAGATCAGTTCGTTACTTTTTCCATTCGAGCTTGCGTAGCAGCATCGAGCCCTCGACGGTTCGATATGAAGCACGGCCCGCGGATTCTTCCTGCAGCTTTTGCTCGGTACGCTTGTAGCGCTGCATCATGACCTGCCGACGCTTCTCTCCCTCCGCATTGTCGACGAATTTCGGGAAATAGCGGACGATGTAGATATCGGGCTCGCCTTTGCGAGGATACTCGTTGGTCAGGATTTCGTATCGAGTGTTCCATCCCTGAGAAACGAAGAAATCCTCGTTGGCGCGCCATTCTCCTGCCAGCCATTGAGCGTACTTCAGCGCTGCGCCATCGTCGAGCTTGATGCCGGTAACTTCGACATAGTCCCCGCCGTCGAATGGCCAGGGGTCGTCCTGTGCCACCGCCACCTGCGGCACCGCCACGGCAAGACATGCGGCTGCGGCCGCGAGCATCATCGATTTCATATTGGCATTCCCACTGTTCGGCGCCGCCACAGCCGGCGGGCCTTCAAGTGCAGGGGAGTCGGGCGACCCTGTGCGACCTCGCTTTGAGCCAGCCCCCGAGCGGCCAGAACGCTAGGCGTTTCATTTAACACGAGTCAACAGCCGCTTGCCTCGCCGCGCGTGGGCAGGCAGACATCTGCGCATGCCCTCTTACCGCACCGTCCGCGATGACCTGACTGACCCGGCGGTATTGGCACTATTGCAGTTCCATCTCGAGGACATGCATAGCTGGTCGCCCCCTGAAAAGGTCCACGCGATGCCAGCCGACAAGCTGCGCGCACCCGATGTAGCGTTTTTTTCTGCATGGGATGGCAATGTCCTCGCAGCCGTCGGAGCGCTGCGCGACCTGGGCGCGGGGCGCGGCGAGCTCAAGTCGATGCGAGCCGCCCCTGAATATCGCGGCAGGGGTGCCGGACGCGCGTTGCTCGATCGGCTGGTCGAGGAAGCTCGCTCACGCGGGATCGTCTGGCTTGGGCTGGAAACCGGTCGTCCTGCTGCGTTTCGCGACGCGCAACTGCTCTACGCCGCCAATGGCTTCACCGAATGTGAGCCATTCGGCGACTACGTATCGGATGAATTCAGCGTGTGCTTGGAACGCAAGCTGTGACTGTGGACCGCCGCACACTCGTTGCCGGAGCCGGCGCCTTCTGCCTCGGCGCCTGCGTTCCAATCGACACCTCGTCAACCGGGCGCCTTGCGGCCAAGCTGCGGCTGATCGAAGCGGGTCTTGGCGGCTCGCTCGGCGTGATGTTCTACGACGCGGCACAGCAGGCATCTCTCGGATACAGGCAGGACGAGCGGTTCGCGATGGCCTCGAGCTTCAAGGCCACACTTGCCGCGCTCGTACTGTGGCTCGATCAGCAAGGCCGCCTGGAAATCGACGAAATCGTCCGCTGGAGCGAGGCGGACCTTCTGTCATACGCGCCATTCACGCGCGAACGGCTCGCCGCCGGTGCAAGCTTGCGCGAGCTGGCCCGCGCAGCGCAGACGCTGTCGGACAACACCGCCGCCAACCTGCTGCTCTCCCGAGTCGGCGGGCCGCAAGCGGTCACGGCTTTCTGGCGCGCACTGGGCGACGAGACGAGCCGGCTCGAACGAAGCGAGCCGCAGCTCAATTTCGTGCCCGACGGCACGCTTCCCGACACGACGACCCCCGCCGCGATGGCGCGGACGATCCACCTGTTGGTCGCCAGTGGTCCGCTCGACGAAGGGCACCGCATGATCCTTCGCCAGTGGATGCGCGAGACGACCACCGGGCTGGAGAGGGTGCGCGCCGGCGTGCCGGCAGGATGGGAAATTGGCGACAAGACCGGCAATTCGGGCGAATGGCCGGGGATGGGCTATACCCGGGCCGATATCGGCTACGTGGTCGCCCCCACCGGCAGCACAGTGACGTTCGCGGTCTATCATCGATCACCGAGGGATGCGCCGGTGGAAGCAGGGGAGGCAGACGCCGCATTCGCCGAAATCGGCCGGACTCTCACTGCGTGGGTGCGGGAACTCTACACGATCGTCCCGGCCTGACGGGCGGCCTCCTGCGCAGTCCGATCAGGGGGCGGAGCGCGGGGATCTCGCGACCGACGAGATAGAACAACCAGCACCCCGCGACCGTCGCCCCGAGCAGGATCAAGAATTCGGCGCCGGCCGGCAGTGCGAAACGTAGCAGGTACCATCCGGTTACCACGATGATCGTCTGGTGAATGATGTAGAATGGAAAGACCGCTTCGGTCAGCATCGCGCGTCGCGGGTGGTCGCGGTTGCAGAACCGATCTGCCAGCCCGACCAGCGCGACGATCGCGCACCACATCTGCACGTTTCGCGCTACACCGAAGACGGGATAAGCCCACACCGGACCGGGAGTGTTTCCCGGCCACGTGTACTCGATCGCGACGACAACAACGTAGGCGATGATGGCCAGACCCCCCGCAAGTCCCCACCAGCGCCGCACTCCGCACCAGATCGCCGGCGCATCGCGCAAAAGGAAGCCGAACAGGAACAGCGGGAATTGCAGCGTGTGGGCGTACAGGTCCCCCACGATGTCATGGGTTTCCTCCGGAACGGGCCATCCGAGCCAGAGCCGCAGTCCGAGCAGAAGGAGCGGCAAGAGAAGCACGCGGCCCTCCCCCAGCAGGTAGTCGAAGCTGCGCCGCCCCCGCTTCCGCCAGCTCTCCGGCAGAACCAGGATGAGCGCGAGACCCATCGTGTAGAGCCAAAGGTAAGCCACGAACCACAGGTGGTTCCACGTCGGCAACATGATCCCGTCGATTGCGCCGAACCGGAAATAGTCGTGCAGCCAGAACCACCCGAATTCCGCAGAATAGCCGTGTTTGAAGGTGAGTTCGACCCACGGTTGCGGGGCCACGAACAATGCCATTCCGGCAATCAGTGGAACGAGCAAGCGCGCACTGCGATTGCGCACGAAGCTGCCGAGTTTCCGCGATTTCGCGAACAGCGCCGCCGAGGCATAGCCGGAGACGACGAACAGCAGCGGGATGCGCCACGAATTGGTCGCCAGCATCGGCAGGGTGGCCCATTGCAGCGGCTCGGCAGTCTTCACGTGCCAGCCCCAAGGCACGAAAAACATGCCGATGTGATAGAGGATCAGCAGCCCGAAGGCGCCGATCCTCAGCCAGTCCATGCCATAGTGCCGCCCCGCCCCGGCCGCTGCGTCACTCGTCGGCAAAGATGGCGACCTCGTGCAAACCTTCCGCCGTCGCCCGGCCGCGATACATGCCGGGAGTATTCATCGAGAAAACCGGCTCGCCCGACGGACTGACCACGATCACTCCGCCATCGCCGCCGAGGTCGCCGACTTCGGCGATCACGCCGTCGACGATACCCTGCAGTACCTCGGTCGTCAGCGGGACCTCCTCCGTCGTCCCCTCCAGCGTCAGCTTGCGCGCCGCGCGCACCCGCTCGCAGATCGTGTGGGCGACTGCAGCGCGAATGAAGTACTCACCCGATCCGGTAGCGCTGACCGCGCAGGCAGCGTCGTCGGCATATGTCCCCGCGCCTATGACCGGGCTGTCGCCGATGCGGTTCCATCGCTTGCCCGTCATGCCGCCTGTCGAAGTGCCTGCCGCCAGGTGCCCCGCGCTGTCGCGCGCCACCGCTCCGACAGTACCGTATTTGAACTCGACATCGAGCGCGGAAAGGTTCTTTTCCTTGAGCCGCTCGAGTTGCTCGCGTCGCTGATCGGTGGCGAAGAATTCGGGCGGGACGATCTCCAGTTCGTGATTGCCGGCGAACTCCTCGGCGCCCTTGCCAGACAGCATCACATGACGACCGTCATCCATAATCGCGCGTGCGAGCAGAATGGGGTGACGCACGACATGCACGCCGGCCACCGCACCCGCGCGGCGGCCATTTCCGTCCATGATCGAAGCGTCGAGTTCGTTGATCCCATCCCAAGTGAAGACCGCGCCGCGGCCCGCGTTGAACTTGGGATCGTCCTCGAGAATGGTAATCGCGGCGGTCACTGCGTCGACCGCCGTGCCCCCGTCGCGGAGTACCTTGCTGCCTGCGTCGAGCGCGACCTGCAGCGCGGCCTTGTACTCGGCCTGCTGCTCCGCCGTCATCCGTTCACGCTTGAGAACACCGGCACCGCCGTGGACCGCGAAGCTCCAGCCGGGCTCGGGGCGAGGTTCGTTCGCGCTGGCGGGGGTGGCGATCATCAAGGTGAAACCCAAGAGGGCGAGGAGACGCAGCCGCATCCGCGCACGATAGTCGCGTCAGAATGCGAAGTCGACGGTGGCGCCGCCGCCCGTGCTGTCCAGCCAGGGCGCGAACGCAACTTGTTTGTCGGCGAGCGGATGAGTGAGGAGAAGCCCTGAAGCGGTACCGATCCCGGCTCCCGCCACGACGTCATACCAGTGGTGCTTGTGCGCCTCGACCCTCGCGAGCCCGACGAAGCTGGCGAGGGCGAGCGCCGGGATGCCCTCACCCGGTCCGCGCCGTTCGTAGATGCTCGTCGCAGCGGCAAACGAGGCGGAGGTGTGGCCGGAAGGGAAACTGCGGTTGTCGCTGCCGTCGGGCCGTATCTCGGGAAATATCTCCTTGAGGCCGGTCGATACGGCGTAGGCGGCACCCACCGACATGCCGGCCTGGAGTGCGCCCTTGCCGTCTCCCGTCGCGACCGGAAGCCCGATCGCCCACAAGCCTAGCGCGCCGGCACCGATCGTGCTGGCCGTATCCCAGTCCTTGTCCGACGCTGCAGCGGGAGCGGACAGGGTGAGTGCCGTGGTCGCGACGGCCAACATAACGGTGCGCATGGACGGCAGATTATCACGTATGGCGGCCATGGATATCAGGATATTGTCCAGGCAGTTTATCCACCGCGAGATTTCGCGATTTCCCCTACGTCGTGATACGCCTTCGTCTTCGGCACTGAAGGGGAGATCGGTGTGATGCAAATGGGGAATTATCGCTTCGACCAGGATCTTGCGATGGCGATCGGCGAGAAGCTGCTGTGGGCCTTGCTCATCCTCGTGGTTACATGGGCGCTCGCGAAAGCGGCCAAGTGGGCTTTTGCGAAACTCGTAGACAACGTGGCATTCTTTCGCCGCGGAACCGGCACGGGTGCCAGCCTTGGAGAATCGCTCGGGAAAATCGTTGCTCTGCTGATCTGGCTCTTCGGCCTGCTGGCCATCCTGCAGGTATTCCAGCTGGGCGGGGTGATGAGCCCGGTACAGACGCTGCTCAACAGCGTGATGGAATTCATCCCGAACCTGATCGGCGCGGGACTGATATTCTTCATCGGCCTGATGGTGGCAAAGATCGTCCGCGATCTCGTCGTCACATCGCTGCAGACCGTCGACTTCGACAAGTGGGCCAACCGCGGCGGCGTCGATACTATGACCGGCAACACCGCGATCAGTTCGACCATCGGTACGATCGTCTATGCGCTGATCGTGATCCTCGTTTCGATTTTCGCGCTCGATGTGCTCCAGCTCGAAAGCGTGTCGCAGCCGGCAAGCGAGATGCTGCGGCTGATCTTTGACGCAATCCCGCGGATCATCGGTGCCGCATTGCTGCTCGGCGTCGGATATCTGATCAGCAAGTTCGTCGTGCAACTGCTCAAGGAAATACTCGGCGGGCTCGGAGTCGACCGGGCGATCGGTGCGACCGAACTGCTGCCCGACGGCACCACCGCGACCGACGTGATCGCCCGCGTTGCACAAATCGCGGTCGTGCTGTTCTTCGCTATTGCGGCGACCCGGCTGCTCGGCTTTCCCGAGCTCACCGCGATCCTCGACCAGGTTCTCGAACTCGCCGGACGCGTGGTGTTCGGGGCGGTCGTGATCGCGGTCGGTTTCCTGATCGCCCGGTTGCTCGTGAGGATGATTTCCGGCGCAGGCGAGGAAAGCCTGGCCGGCACGATCGTGAAGTGGGCCACGATCGTCGTGTTCACTTTCATGGGACTGAGCTTCATGCAGGTGGGCGACGAGATCGTACGGATCTTCTTTGGGGCGCTCGTGATCGGCGGGGCAGTTGCCGCCGCGCTGGCCTTCGGGCTTGGCGGACGCGATTGGGCGGGGCGCAAGCTCGAGGAGTGGGATACCAGGGCCGGGCAGCACCGCACCCGATCGAGCGACGTTCCGCCCACGACCTGACTCCCAGACGACGGACTTCAACAAGGGTCGCAAACAGCCTACGGGGCGCAGGATGATGGTCCTGCGCCCCGCTTCCTTGTCCGAAGTCGACACGCTGGTTCGCGTCGGCCGTGATACATTCACACAGGCCTTCGGACACTTCTACGCCCCGGAAGACCTGGAGGCCTTCCTTGCGGAATGGCGCTCGCGCGAGCGCATGGGCAACGCCATCGAGCGCGATGACGTGGACCTGACCGTAGCCGAGGAAGACGGAGCGATCCTTGGCTATTGCACGATCTTCTTCGGCGAGGGCTTCGAGGAGCGCCCAGAGCCGCAGCCGAAGCGGCCGGCACTGCTCAGCCAACTCTATTGCCTCGGCGGGGAGACGGGCCGGGGGATCGGGGCGGCGTTGATGGATAACGCGCTGACGGTGGCGCGGCAGCAGGGCTGCGACGCCGTGCAGTTATCGGTGTTCAGCGAGAACTTCGGCGCGCAGCGGTTCTATGCTCGCTATGGCTTCGTAAAAGTGGCCGATATCGACTTCTGGGTCGGCGATCATCGCGATGATGAGTTCCTGTATGAACTGAAACTCTAGGTCGCTACCGGCAGCGGTTCGGGGCGCCCGGTCCGCTTCCACGCCATGCGTTCGGTGTGGAAGAAAGCGACAACCATCAGAAAGGTGAAATTGAGAAAGGCGAATTCGCAGCCGTCCTCCATCCACGCCTGGAAATCGGTCTGCGCCAATGTGTGCGGACCCCACGTGACCGCCATGTCGACGAGAACTCCGAAGATCGCCGCGCAGCCGATGCCAGCGGCGATGAACAGGCTGCGCACTGCCGCGCGCGGCTGTGCGGCGGAGAGCGCGCTGGTAAGGCCCAGAAGCCAGAAGCCGCCGATCATGGCGAAGAACATCAGTTCGCCCACATCGTTGGCGTGCACCGGGGAACCGGGCGGTAGCGGGATCGCCGGCGCAAGCCAGTGGCCGAATTGCTCGTGGAACTCGAGCGCATTATCGAGCGTGAGCCAGATCATCATGATTGCGTTTGCGAGATAGGTCATTGCGCCGAGCCGCCGCCACATGACGAACAGCATGATCGCACACGCCGCGGTCAGCGAATATTCTAAGTATTCGCCGAAGCTGTGATCTTGCGAGATGAACATCTGCACCGGCAGCGGCGCGCCAGTCGCGTCGCCGTAGTGCGCTGCCGCGTCCATACCGACAATTACCCCGGCATAGGGCCAGATCCACATGATCGCCTTGCGCACGGCGAGACTGGCGAAAATCTCGCGTCCCTGCTCGCGCGCCTCGCCGACAAGCGAGGCAAGCCACGTGGTCAGCGCGTAAAGCATGTGGTCGTAAACTTCCGGTAGATGGACGTGCGTCGGCATAAGCTATTGCGCTGGAGATGTCGGTTAACGCGAAGGGTAAATTCGCCGGAGTTTACGACAGGGTCCCACTGTGGGACGCCCTGGCGCAGCCGCAATGGATCAGATCCATTTCCAGCGGCGAAAGAGCAGCACCACAATTACCGCAAGCACGGCGCAAGCGCCGGTTACCATCCAGAAGCCTCGCGGATCGCCAGCGATCTCCGCCCACGGCATTCCGCCCACGTTGATCCCGAACAGACCGGCGACGAAGGAAAGCGGCAGAAAGACGGTGGCGACAAGGGTCAGGCGGCGGTTGGTCTTTTCGGCAATTGCCAACGCGCGACTGCGCAGTTCGTCCATCAGCACAACCGCGCTTTCCTTGCTCACGTCGATATCGTCGAGGTAGCGCCGGAGGAGTGCGATGGTTTCGCCGATCTCGCGGCGGTCGTGCCGTTCGAACCAGTCTGGAGCGTCGCGGCTGATCGCCTCCAGCGCGACATGCTGAGGCCCCATGTGACGTTGCAGGGCGAGGCAGTTGCGGCGGATCACGGCGATCTTCGCGAGGATCGCTTCATTGTCCGTCCGCGCGAAGTCGAGTTCCTCAAGTCGGTCGATCTCGTCGTTCATATCCACGATCGCGGCGTTCATCCGGTGAACGAGATGCTCGGTCAGTTGGGTGACCAGCGCGCCGGCATCGACCGGCCCGTTGCCCGCATCGATCTCGGCCAATGTGTCGCGCGGTGTCTGCAACGGCAAGCGACGGAGGGTTACAAGCCGCTTGCCATCGCTCCAGAGCTGCATCGAGACCATGTCTTCGGGTTCAGCCCCTGGGTTGAAATTGATTCCACGCAAGGTGGCGGTCAGCGTTTCGCCGTCGCGGAAGGCGCGAGGGCGGTTGGCATCCCCAGTCAGCAGTTCGGCGGTCGGTTCGGGTACCGAAAGCTCGCTCTCGAGCCATTCCTGTACCCCCTCCGCCCTCCGGTCCAGGTGGAGCCACATGACCTCGCCGGGGTGGCCCGGCTCCCAGCCTTGCGCCTGCTCCCACGTTATCGGACGGCCTCCGCCACGTCCGTCGAGCACCCGTCCGAACAGCAGCGGCCCGTCAAAGGAGATGGTGTCGGTGGGGTCGCGCGGCTCTTTCACCGCGCCGTCATGCCTCATCGCACGCCGGCTGTCATTGCCCCTTCATCCGCAGGCGCCTATATCGCGGACCATGTCTTCGATACGTCCCTGGCGCGACATCGCGCGGCGCCAATCCCGTCAGATCATGGTCGGCAAGGTCCCTGTCGGAGGCGACGCGCCGATCAGCGTACAGACCATGACGAACACGCCGACCGAGGACGTCGGCGCGACGATCGACCAGATCCGTCGGTGCGAGGACGCGGGTGTCGACATTATCCGCGTATCGTGCCCCACAGCGGAGAGCACGGCGCGCTTCGACGAGATCACGCGTGCAGCAAACGTCCCCGTCGTCGCCGACATCCACTTCCACTACAAGCGAGCCCTCGAGGCTGCCGACAAGGGCGCCGCGTGCCTGCGGATCAACCCGGGCAACATCGGCTCGTCGGAACGTGTGGCGGAAGTCGTTCGGGCAGCGAAGGCGAACGGATGCGCCATTCGCATCGGCGTCAATGCGGGCAGTCTCGAGAAGGATCTGCTGGAAAAGTACGGCGAGCCCTGTCCCGAGGCGCTCGTCGAAAGCGCGCTCGATCATATCAAGCTGCTGCAGGACCATGATTTCCACGAATTCAAGGTCGCGGTGAAGGCGAGCGACGTATTCCTCGCAGTGGCTGCTTACATGCAGCTCGCCGAAGCGGTCGATTGCCCGCTGCACCTCGGCATTACCGAAGCGGGCGGCCTGATCGGCGGCACCGTCAAAAGCTCGATCGGGATAGGCAACCTGCTGTGGGCCGGCATCGGCGATACGATCCGCGTCTCGCTCTCGGCCGAACCCGAACAGGAAGTGCGCGTGGGATTCGAAATCCTCAAGAGCCTTGGCCTGCGCACCCGCGGCGTACGCATCGTTTCGTGCCCGTCATGCTCTCGCCAGGGCTTCGATGTGATCCGCACGGTCGAGGCGCTGGAGAAGCGGCTGGAGCATATCAAGACGCCGATGAGCCTCTCGGTGCTCGGCTGCGTCGTCAATGGCCCGGGCGAAGCGCGCGAAACCGATATCGGCGTGACCGGCGGCGGCGCGGGCAAGCACATGATCTACCTTTCCGGCGTCACCGACCATCACGTTCAGTCGGATTCGATGCTCGACCACATCGTGGGCCTCGTCGAGAAGAAAGCCGCCGAGATCGAAGCCGGAATGAGCGACGCCGGCGAAGCGGACGAGGTGGTCGAGGCGGCCGAATAAATGCGGCTCGCAGTCCTCGCGGTGCTGCTTGCCGCACCTTTGGCAGCATGTACTTCCGTGCCCGCGGCGCAGCATCCGATGGCCGCGCTCTATGATCCGTCGACCAATGCGCAGGCGGACTTCGCCAAGGCGCGAGAACGGTCAGCGGCGTCCGGCAGGCCCTTGCTTGCGGTTCTTGGCGCGAACTGGTGTCACGACAGCCAGGCGCTCGCGGGCTGGCTCGACACCCCACGCTTTCGCGATCTCGTTGCCGAGAATTTCGAATTGGTCTTCATCGATGTCGGCAGGCCGCAGGCCCGCGAGGGGCGCAATCTCGACATTGCGCGCGGGTTTGGCATCGACGACCTTGCATCGACCCCCGCCCTGCTCATCGTCGCGCCTGACGGCACGCTGCTCAATCGCGACAGCGCGACCGGTTGGGGCAACGCGGCCAGCCGCAGCGAAAACGCAATCTATCGCGAAATCGCCCGCTATGCGCAGCGTTCACACGATGGTTAAGCCAGGTGTGCTAGGCAAAGAGAGATGAAGCGGCGCGACCTCCTTGCCGGAACGATCGCCGCCGGCACGACGCTGGCGGTCCCTCCGCTGCGCGCGCTAGTGCCCGCAGTGCCGAACGGCCTCAGCCCGAGGGACCGCCGGCTGTTTGCAATCGCGCACGAGCAGATGATGAAGCATGGCGCCGGCCTGTGGCGGCGCGACGTCGTCGGCATCGCCGACTTTGGACTGCGATCGAGCGATCCTCGCTTGCACATAGTCGATTTCGACCGCGCGAACGTCGACAGTTACCGCGTGGCGCACGGCATGGGTTCGGATCCCGAGCACGACGGCTGGCTCAACTGGTTTTCCAACGTCCCCGAATCGCTGTGCTCGAGCAAGGGCGCGTACATGACTTTCGGCTGGTATACCGGTCGTTACGGCACCTCGATCCGGCTCGAGGGTCTTGATCCGACCTGCTCAAACGCGCTCGACCGCGCGATCGTGATGCACCGTGCGAGCTATTGCGAGCCTGAGCATCTGGCCCGGTGGGGCAAGCTTGGCCGGTCCAACGGGTGCTTCGCGATGAGCGAGGCGGATTTCAAGACCGCGCTGCTACGGCTCGCTGGCGGACGGCTGCTCTATGCGGACAAGCTCGGCATCGGCCCGGACGGACATACCGTCAGCGAGCCACCCAGGGATCTGCAACTGCTGGTCCCCGAAGGCGCGCCCCAACCGCCACGCGACCCCGGGGCTTTCTAGAAGGCGAGCGACCTCAGCTCGTCTGAAGGTCGTCGACTATCTCGACCACGTCTTCGTTCGATGTGCGTGCACGATTTGACACGCGCGGCTGGTCGAGGCTGGCGAGCACCGGTGCATCGCGATCGTAGATGTCGGAGAACGCGCGCAGATTGCCGTCGATGTCACGGCCCATCGTGAAATAGGTGATGTAAACCGGCATCGACTTCTGGATCGGCACACGCGTGTACTTGCCGCTGGTACTGATCGCGACCGCCTCGTCAGCGGCAGCCTTGCGGGACTCCGGCGTGTCCGCGAGGTTGCCGAGGATCGCTAGGGTGATCGCCAGTTCCTGCGCCCGCTCGGTACGGATGCAACCGTGCGAAAGCGCCCGGTCCTCGCGGTTGAACAGGCTGCGCGCCGGGGTGTCGTGGAGGAAGATCGCGTGCGGATTGGGCATGTCGAGCTTCATCAGCCCGAGAGAATTGTTCGCGCCCGGCTGCTGCACCACGGTGACGAAGCCGGTTTCTGGGTCCTTCCAACCCTTGTAGCCGGCAGACTTCGCCCAACCCGGATTGTTCAGCACTTTTGCACCGAGCCCCTCGCCCTTCACGATCGACTGCGGGACGGTCCACGTCGGGTTGAAGATCACGCCCTCGACCTCTTCGGCGAGCTGCGGGGTCGCGGTGCGGCCCGGCTTGCCGACGATGGTCTTGTAGGTCGAGATAATCTTGTCGTTGACCGTCAGGCGAAGCTGATACTCGGGCACGTTGGTGATCAGGTACTGCTTGCCGAGGTCTTTCGCGAGCCAGCGCCAGCGGTCCATGTTCGCGCGGATAAGCTTGCGTTTGGTCTTGTCGGTCGTCTTCGCGAGTTCGGCCTTGAGCGCCCGGTAGTCGGGATGATCGGGCGCGAGCGCCGCCAGGCTGGCGGCGATGGTGTGATTTTTGAGCGCATCGGCCATGACGTCGCCGGTGCGGTAGCGATCGGGATCGGGATCGACTACGAACCACTGCTTGCGTGCATCCATCGGCGTGCGACCGTCGCGCATGTCCTCGACCAGCCATGCGAAGCTGCGGCTCGCGGCCTCGTTGAGCGCCTGCCCCGGCCCGCCGGCGATCGCGGCGTCGAGCTCTGCGGGCTTGTAATCCTTGGGATCGAGGCCTTCGCTCCCGATCGAGGCAATGACGCCTGCGAGTGCCTTGGCATCGGCAAGCGTCCAGACCTGCACGGTCGGAGCAATTTGCTGAACCATTGCCGCGTTTTCGGCCTTCTTGCCCATCGCATCGATCGATGCGTTGACGTCTTCGGGCGCGGAAATCGGCCGGGGCGTCACGGTGGGCATGGGCGCCGGTGCGGGCAGGAGATCCACCGGCGCCTTCGCCTGCCCGAACGCCGCAGCGGGCAGCACCAGCAACGCCGCACCCGTCAACCAGAACCGCTTGTACCCTTCGATCACCGTGTAAGCCCCTTGAAAGTAACGCGTCGGCCGTGCGCCTCGCGTCGGACGCATCATTACGTCCTTGCCTGTCCGCCTTCAACGCATGCGGCTGAAGCTGCGCTGAATCCGGCTTGACCGGTGGCACGAATGCCACGAACCGCGCTCGCATCATGTCGCGCCGCGATCATCCCCTTCTACCTCTCGTCGTGACGATAGTCGCGATCGGCATGCTGAGCTGGATGGACGCGTTCATGAAGAACGCGGCGTTGGCGGTGGGCGCTTACAGCGCGCTTCTGCTGCGTGCGCCGATCGGGCTCGCGTTCGCCTTCCCGGCCTGGCGATTCTCGGGAGGGCGATGGCCAAACCGGGCGACCTTGCGCATTCATCTGATCCGCGGGGTGGTTGTCGCGGCCATGGGGTTCCTGTTCTTCTACGGGATCACGCTGCTGCCGCTTGCGCAGGCGATCGCGATCAGCTTCGTCGCGCCGCTGGTCGCGCTGTTCCTCGCCCACTTCATCCTCGGCGAGGTAATCGGCAGGCGGGTTGTGACGGGTGCGCTGATGGGGTTGGCGGGGGTGCTCGTCATCCTCGCGGGCAAGATCTGGCGCGAGACTATGGACGGCGGCGCGCCGCTGGGAATTGCCGCGGTGCTGGGCTCGGCGGTGCTCTATGCCTGGAACCTCGTTCTCCAGCGACAGCAGGCGCTCGTCGCAAAGCCGCTGGAGGTCGTCACCTTCCAGGCTGCAATCTCCTTTCTCGTCCTGATCTGGTTCGCGCCTGCTTTCCTGCGCTGGCCCGACGCGGGCGCATGGCGCGACATCCTTGCCAGCACCGCCCTGTCCTATGTCGGAGCAGGCCTGCTGAGCTGGGCCTACGCCCGCGCCGAAACGCAGCGGCTCGCGCCGCTCGAGTACACCGGCTTCCTGTGGGCGGCGCTATTCGGCTGGCTCTACTTTTCCGAGCAGGTCACCGGCGCGACCGTAGCGGGCGCCGTTTTGATCGTCGCAGGGTGCTTCATCGCCACGCGCGGCGCCCCGCCGGAGCCGGAGCAGGTGGCAGTCTGACTAGCGCGCTCATTAGGAATCCTCGCCCCCTGCCGCCCTTGACCTGAACGGACCGGACGCGCAGGAGCGCGGGCAAATCCCCGCTCACTCAGTTCAAGGACAGATGCACGCATGACCCAGGTCGGCAAGGACTCGCTCAAGACCCGCAGCACGTTGACTGTAGGAGGCAAGGACTACGCCTATTACTCGCTGAAGAAGGCGGCCGACACGATCGGCGACGTGTCTCGCCTTCCCTTCAGCATGAAGGTCCTGCTGGAGAACCTGCTCCGTTTCGAAGACGCGGGGTTCACCGTCTCGGTCGGCCACATCCAGGCGATTGCCGACTGGCAGAAAGACCCGAAGACCGGCGGCGAAATCCAGTACCGGCCGGCACGCGTGCTTATGCAGGATTTCACCGGAGTTCCTTGCGTGGTCGATCTAGCGGCAATGCGCGATGCGATCGCCAAGCTCGGCGGCGATACCCAGAAGATCAACCCGCTCGTCCCCGTACACCTTGTAATCGACCATTCGGTGATGGTCGACGAGTTTGGCACGCCAAAGGCGTTCGAGAAGAACGTCGAGCTCGAGTACGCCCGTAACGCCGAGCGCTACGACTTCCTCAAGTGGGGATCGAAGAGCCTCGACAACTTCAAGGCCGTGCCTCCGGGCACCGGCATCTGCCACCAGGTGAATCTGGAACACATCGCCCAGTGCGTGTGGACTTCGAACGACACGGACGGCGCGACGGTCGCCTATCCCGACACCTGCGTCGGCACCGACAGCCATACTACCATGGTCAACGGCCTTGGGGTGCTCGGCTGGGGCGTGGGCGGGATCGAGGCCGAAGCGGCGATGCTCGGCCAGCCGGTTTCTATGCTTATCCCAGAGGTCGTCGGCTTCAAGATGACCGGCAAGCTGGCCGAGGGCGTGACGGCTACCGACCTCGTGCTCACCGCAACCCAGATGCTCCGCGCGCGCGGCGTCGTCGGCCGCTTCGTCGAGTACTTCGGCGATGGCCTCGCCGCCCTCAGCCTCGCCGACCGCGCGACGCTCGCCAACATGGCGCCGGAATACGGCGCCACCTGCGGCTTCTTCGGGATCGACGACAAGACGCTCGAATACCTGAAGCTTACGGGGCGCGGCGAGGACCAGATCGCGCTGGTCGAAGCCTATGCCAGGGAGCAGGGCCTGTGGATCGATCCGGCTAACGAGCCGGTCTTCACCGATACGCTCGAGCTGGACCTGTCGACCGTCGTCCCCAGCCTCGCCGGTCCCAAGCGCCCGCAGGACAAGGTCATTCTCCCCGAGGTCGACGACTTGTTCAACGGCCAGCTGACGGAGATTTACGGCAAGTCCGGCCCGGAACGCGCCGAGGTGGAGGGCATGGATTACGACATCGGGGACGGCGACGTGGTCATCGCCGCGATCACCAGCTGCACGAATACCAGCAATCCCGACGTGCTGATCGCCGCGGGACTCGTCGCCAAGAAGGCGCACGAGAAGGGCCTGATGCCCAAGCCGTGGGTCAAGACCAGCCTCGCGCCGGGCTCGCAGGTGGTTACCGATTACCTGATCAAGGCGGGGCTCCAGGAACACCTCAACGCGATTGGGTTCGATCTTGTCGGTTACGGCTGCACGACGTGCATCGGCAACTCGGGCCCACTCGCCGAGCCGATCTCGAAGGCGATCAACGGAAACGACATCGTCGCCACCTCGGTCCTGTCGGGCAATCGCAACTTCGAAGGCCGCGTATCGCCCGACGTACGAGCAAACTTCCTCGCCAGCCCTCCGCTGGTCGTCGCCTATGCATTGAAGGGCACGGTGACCGAGGACATGGTGGAAACCCCGATCGGCCAGGGCAGCGACGGTAGCGACGTTTATCTCAAGGACATTTGGCCGACCAACCACGAAGTAGCGCAGGTCCGCAACGGTGCGATCGATCGCTCGATGTTCGAGGCGCGCTATGCCGACGTCTACAAGGGCGATGCGCACTGGCAGGCGATTAACGTCACCGGTTCGGACACCTACTCGTGGCGCGCCGGATCGACCTATGTCGCCAATCCGCCGTACTTCGAGGGGATGGAGATGACCCCCGCCCCGGTGACCGACATAATCGGCGCCAAGCCGCTCGCGATCCTCGGCGACTCTGTCACCACCGATCACATCAGCCCGGCGGGCTCGATCAAGGCGGACAGCCCGGCGGGCGAATACCTCCAGGAGCACCAGGTCGCGCGCGCCGACTTCAACTCGTACGGAAGCCGCCGCGGCAACCACGAGGTGATGATGCGCGGCACCTTCGCCAACATTCGCATCCGGAACGAGATGGTGCCCGGCATCGAGGGTGGCATGACGAAGTACGACGGCGAAGTCATGCCGATCTACGACGCCGCGATGAGGCACAAGGCGGACGGCACCCCGCTGGTCGTCGTCGCAGGCAAGGAATATGGCACGGGCTCCAGCCGCGACTGGGCTGCGAAGGGCACGCTGCTGCTCGGCGTGCGCGCAGTGATCGTGGAAAGCTACGAACGGATCCACCGCTCGAACCTTGTCGGGATGGGCGTGTTGCCGCTGCAGTTCAAGGATGGCGACACGCGCGATTCGCTCGGCCTGACCGGGGAGGACAGCTTCACCATCCGAGGTCTCTCGGACATCCAGCCCGGTCAGGACGTCGAGGTGGAGGTGACCAAGGCCGATGGTTCGACATTCAGCTTCACCGCAAAGTGCCGGATCGATACCGCCAACGAGCTGGAATACTACTTCAACGGCGGCATCCTCCAATACGTGCTGCGCAAGCTGGCGGCGTGAGCGGGCGGGTACTTCTCGCGGCGGCGCTGGCCCTCGCGGTCGGCGCATGCGGCGCGCGGGCGGCGGATCAGGGCGCGGGTGCGACTGCGACCCCGATGATCTCGACGATCGACGCTGCCGCGCTCGAAGCGCTGACCACCAGGCACAAGGCGCTGCTCGTCGATGTGCGGACGCCCGAGGAATTCGCGCAGGGTCACATCTCCGGCGCCGTAAACATGCCGCTTGAGGCCTTCGATCCGGCCGAGGTGCCGCACGAAGCGGGCACGCAAACGGTGCTTTATTGTCACTCGGGCCGTCGGTCCAAAGCAGCGGCGGAAAAGATGGTCGCCGCGGGTGAGCCGGCGACGCACCTCGGCGGCGGTATCAGCGCATGGGAAGCTGCCGGAGAGCCTGTCGTCCGGGCTAACTGATCGATCGCAAGAAAAGGGGCGACTTCCTCACGGAAGCCGCCCCTTCGCTTGACGGTCCTGCTTCGAGGCTCAGTCCGCCAGCTTATCCTTCTTGCGGCGCCTCGAAAGTGCCGCGGCGGCAGCGACGCCGAACAGCACCATCATCGGGGGCGCGGGCACGGGGGTGCCGCTGCTCGAGTTGTGCCAACCGCTCGATCCGCCGGAACTGGATGAAGAACTGCTCGACGAAGAGCTGCTCGACGAACTCGACGACGAGCTGGTGCTCGACGAAGACGAGGTGGACGTGCTGCTACTGATGTTGCCCGAGGTCGACGTGCTCGTGGACACGTTGCCCGATGTCGAGGAAGAAACATTCCCCGAGGTCGAACTGCTCGAATAGTTGCCGGACGAACTCGTCACGTTGCCGGACGAGGTAGAAGTCGACGACGAACTGGATACGTTCCCCGAACTCGACGAGACGCTCCCCGAGCTTGAAGAGACACTGCCCGAACTCGACGAGACATTCCCGGAAGTGGAACTCACGCTGCCCGAGCTGCTGGTCGAGGAGACGTTGCCGGAGCTCGACGTGCTCGTGCTCGTCAACCCACCAGTGGAGGTCGAGCTCGAGCCGCCGTTGTTCGAATTGTCGATATCGATGACGACGCCGCCCGAGGAACTCGAGCTTCCGGAACTGGAACCCGTCGTCGTGGAACTTACGACGACGCTGCCGCCGCTCGATCCGCCACCGAAGAAGCCGCCAAAGAAACCGCCACCGAAGCCGCCGAAACCGCCGCTGCCGCCGATCACCGTGACCCCGCCGCTGCTGCCGCCGCCGACCGGTGCCTGGGGTGGGGGCGGAAGCGCTATTGGAGCCATGACGTACTGATAGGTTGGCGGGCATTCGCTCGAACCGCCCGGAACCGCGGGAGCGCCGTGGATCACCGGACCGACGGGTACGCCGGGCCCTGCGGGGACGCATTCCACCTCGCGCCGGACGATCTGTCGCTTGCGCTGCACGGTCCTGGGTATGTGACGCTTCGCGACGGTGCGATGCTTTACGTTCTTGGCCGGTTGCCTTTTCACCGACTTGGTCACTTTGAGCGTCTTCGCGTTCGCGACCTGCTTCTCTGCCACGTGGACTGCGCCGCCCGCGAGCAGCGCGGTGCCGGCGGCAGTGGCAGCCAATTTCGCCAGGGCCATCTTGACCGACATGGGCTGTACTCTCGTTTACTTTCGGGGATTGCCCGCCGGCGATTCCGCGCGGAACATGCCCCTGTCATCCATCAGCAAACGGCAGCCGCACCGCGTCGACAATCAAATTAACCAAGAAAGCGAGCGGGAAATGCTTATTTTTCCGCGCGTCGACTGCGCACGGCGAGAGTTGTCCCAATGCGGAACCGGTTTGCTAATGCTTGTGAACCGGTTCGGGAAAGCACCCGGAGAATTGGGGTGCTTCTCACCTTAACCGCGAATCACTTGGTCCCGCCTTCGAACAAACCGCCCTGGCTTCCGCTTGGCGGCTGCATCTCGAGGTGCTGCCAGCCCGCATCGTTGAGGCACCGCCCGCGCGCGGTCCGCGCCACGAGGCCGAGCTGGATCAGGTAAGGCTCGACCACCTCCTCGATCGTATCGCGCGGTTCGCTGAGCCCGGCGGCGAGTGTCTCCACCCCGACCGGGCCGCCCTTGTATGTACCTGCGATCATCCGGAGGTAGCGGCGGTCCATCGCGTCCAGCCCAAGGTTATCGATCTCCAGCCGGGTCAGCGCTGCGTCCGCGACCGCCGCGGTGACCGCGACATCGCCCTGCACGTGCGCAAAATCCCGCACCCGGCGCAGCAGGCGACCCGCGACGCGCGGTGTGCCCCGACTGCGGCGGGCAATCTCCCGCGCGCCGCCCGGTCCCAAGGGCAGCCCGAGCAGCCCAGCGCCGCGCGTGACCACCCGCTCGAGTTCCTCGACGGTGTAGAAGTTCAGCCGCACCGGAATGCCGAAGCGGTCGCGCAGAGGGGTCGTCAGCAGCCCTTGCCGGGTGGTCGCTCCGATCAGCGTAAACGGCGGCAGGTCGATCCGCACCGAGCGGGCCGAGGGGCCCTCGCCGATGATGAGGTCCAATGCGCGGTCCTCCATCGCCGGATAGAGCACTTCTTCGACCACGGGATTGAGCCGGTGAATCTCGTCGATGAAAAGGACGTCGTTCGCTTCCAGGTTGGTCAACAGCGCGGCAAGATCGCCCGCCTTGCCGATCACCGGGCCGCTGGTTGCGCGGAAGCCAACGCCGAGTTCCTTGGCGACGATCTGCGCCAGCGTGGTCTTGCCCAGCCCCGGCGGCCCGAAGAACAGCACGTGATCCATCGCCTCGCCCCGCGCCTTCGCCGCGTCGACGAACACGCGCAGGTTTTCGCGCGCAGCCTCCTGTCCGACGAACTCGCCGAGCGACTTGGGGCGCAGCGCGGCGTCCGGATCCTCCGGCTGACGCTGCGGAGTGAGGTCGGGATTTGCGCTCACCCCGCCGCCCTCTTCAGTGCCACTCGAATGAGGTCACCTTCGGACGCGCCTTCGCCCAGTTCGTCGATCGCTCGGGCAACCGCGGCGGCGGCGATCGCGGGCTTGAAGCCGAGGTTCTGGAGCGCGCTGACGGCGTCGGCGCTGGCCCCGCCCTTCGGCAGCGGCATGGCGACCCCGCCGACCGAGGGGAGCGCGCCCGCCTTGTCCTTCAGCTCGTTCACGATGCGGCCCGCGAGCTTCGGCCCCACGCCTTGCGCGCGCGCCACGCTGGCAGCGTCCTGCGCGGCGCAGGCGCGTTGCAGTTCGTCGGGCGAGAGCGCCGAGAGGATCGCCAGCGCCACCTTGCTGCCCACGCCCTGCACTTGCGTCAGCAGACGGAACCAATCGCGCTCGGTCCCGGTGGAGAAGCCGAGCAGGCGCAGGTCGTTCTCGGACACCTGCAAGTCGGTGAAGACCGTGCACGCCTCTCCCGTCTCGCCCAACGCGGCAAGGGTCTTCGACGAGCAGTGGACGAGGTATCCCACCCCCGCCACGTCGATCACCGCCCAGTCGCTGCCGGTTTCGTCGAGTAGCCCTTTGAGCTTCGCAATCATGCGTTTCCTTCTGCGCTATCGCCTTCGCTGCTTGAGCGCGTTTTGTTCCTGCCCCAGCGAACCGCGTTTGGCCAGCGCCGCTGGCGCTTCATCCGCAGGGCTGTTTGCCGAGGGCTTGTCACACTGTCACACAGTCCAGGGAAGCTGGCGTCGCCTTGGCGGAGAGGTGTTGCCTGCGGGGAGCATGTGTCGCCTTGCGCGGCGAACGTGCCATCTTGCGTGATCGACCTGCTGACCTGGCGGTGTGACGGGCTCGGGTCGAAGCGAGCGATACCGGCAAGGCGCGATGCGAGCATTTCCCTGGGGTAGCGAAGCGCCGCGATGTAGGAAAATCTTTCCCGCTCAAAGAACCCGTGTCGCGACTTCGCTCGACACGAACGGCGGTTGGGCTAAGACAGCCGTCCATGAGCTGGAACACCTTCGGCCGCGCGTTGCGGATGACGACCTGGGGCGAAAGCCACGGCCCGGCACTGGGCGCGGTGGTCGACGGGTGCCCGCCCGGGCTCGTGCTATCCGAGGCCGACATTCAGCCTTGGCTCGACGCGCGGCGGCCGGGCCAGAACAGGTTCACCACCCAGCGGCAGGAGCCCGACGCGGTGCGCGTGCTCTCGGGCGTGTTCGAGGGCCGCACCACCGGCACGCCGATCAGCCTGATGATCGAGAACGTCGATCAGCGGTCGAAAGACTATTCGGACGTCGCCAAGGCCTACCGTCCCGGCCACGCCGACTATGCCTACGACGCAAAGTACGGATTTCGCGACTATCGTGGTGGCGGTCGATCCTCGGCCCGCGAAACCGCCGCACGGGTGGCGGCGGGCGCGGTGGCGCGGCTGGTGATCCCGGAAGTGACGATCGATGCCTACGTGGTCGAGATCGGCGGCGATCGGATCGACCGCGCAAGCATCGACCTGCAAGAAGTCGGCAACGACCCGTTCTGGTGCCCCGATGCGGCGGCCGCCGAACGCTGGGCCGCGCTGGTCGACGGTGCGCGCAAGGCTGGCTCGTCGCTCGGCGCGATAGTCGAATGCGTCGCGCGCGGCGTGCCCGCCGGGTGGGGTGCGCCAATTTATGCCAAGCTCGACGCCGACCTTGCAGGCGCGATGATGGGTATCAACGCGGTCAAGGCCGTCGAAATCGGCGACGGGTTCGAGGCCGCGCGCCTGACCGGGGAACAGAACGCCGACGCGATGCGACCCGGCGATGACGGACCGACGTTCGAAGCCAACCACGCCGGCGGCATCGCGGGCGGGATCAGTACCGGCCAGCCGGTCGTCTGCCGCGTTGCGTTCAAGCCGACGAGTTCGATCCTCACCCCGGTCGACACCATCGATCGCGAGGGGAACGCGACCGAAATCCGCACGAAGGGCCGCCACGACCCATGCGTCGGCATCCGCGGAACCCCCGTGGTCGCGGCGATGATGGCGCTGGTGCTGGCGGACCACAAACTGCTCCACCGGGCGCAATGCGGGTCCCGGTAAACCACCGATCGGGCAGTCGGGCGCCCTGGGCACCAGGGTCCGGCAAACGGAATTGGAAGCCGGCGTTAAGAGTTTGTCGCTACCCCGGCCGCTGAACGGTGATGGACCAGAACAGGCGAAACCTGCTGCTCGGCGGCTCCGTGCTGGCCGCAAGCGTGCTGGCCGGACTGATGCCCACGACCTGCGCGATGCGGCAAATGGCCAGAGGACCCGGACAGATGTCGAACGGCGGTCCCAAGCGCCCCTTGGGCACGGCAAGGCCGGCGCTGGAGGAAGACGTCGCGCCTGTACTTGCGCGACTGGATGCGTGGTACGCCGATCATCTGGATCCGCAGAAATACATCTTCAACCCGCCGGCCGGCGATGGGCAACTGGATGCCTTCGAGCAGCTCGTCGGGATCAGGATGCCGAACTCCTACCGGCAGCTATACAGGTGGCACGACGGAGAAAACGACGACCGGTTCGGACATTTCTACGGGCTTCCGTTGCTGCCCCTGGCGCAGGCAGGTACCGAATGGCGCAACTGGAATGCGATTTTGGCCGAATTCGGAGGCGACCGTTACGTCATTCCCGGAGGCGCGTGGCCAGAGGGCGCCGTCGATCCCGCTTATATCAATCCTCGCCGAATACCGCTCACGGCCGACGGATCGGGCAATCACATCGGCCTCGACTTCGATCCCTGGCCCGGCGGGCGGAGCGGCCAGGTCATCCTCTTTGGGCGTGACGAAGACGTAAAAGCGGTGCTGGCCGAATCGCTTGGGCGCTTTCTTGCCTGGGTCGTCGAATTACTCGAGAGCGGAAACGTTCGGTTGGCCGCCGATGACGGGGAGGTCATCCTTCGGGAGTTCAGGTTGAAGCGACCGCCGGTGGACCACTTCCACGAAGGGGCCCGCAGACTTCTCGGCGCGCCTGGCCCGTTCCTGTGAAAGGAACGCCATCACGGCAGTTCGAAAGTTCCCGACTGTTGATTGAAAATTTCGATGTTCGCAATCGCAACAATCGGCTTTGTTGCGCTGCGACAATCCCTATCTGGGCCTTGCGAATTCAACCATCAAGGACTGGAGAATCATACACATGGGTATCATCGGCAGCACTCTGAAGCCGTTCACCGCCACCGCCTTCAAGGCCGGCGAGAAGTTCTACGACGTCAGCGAGAAGGACGTCGAAGGCAAGTGGGCGGTGTTCTTCTTCTATCCCGCCGACTTCACTTTCGTCTGCCCGACCGAGCTGGAAGACCTCGGCGAGCATTACGACATGCTGCAGAAGCTGGGCGTCGAAGTCTTCGCGGTCAGCACCGACACGCATTTCAGCCACAAGGCCTGGCACGACAGCTCCGAGCGGATCGGTAAGCTGAATTTCCCCTTTCTCGGCGACCAGAACCACGTGCTCAGCCAGAACTTCGGCGTTCTGCGCGAAGGCCAGGGCCTTGCCGACCGCGCGACCTTCGTGGTCGACCCGGACGGAGTGATCCAGATCATGGAGATCACCTGCGAAGGCGTCGGGCGCAACGCGAACGAGCTCGTGCGCAAGATCCGCGCCGCGCAGTACGTGCGCAACAACCCCGGCCAGGTTTGCCCGGCCGCGTGGGAAGAGGGTGAAGAGACCCTCGCGCCCTCGCTCGACCTCGTCGGTAAGCTCTAAGCACCGACTTCGAACGTCCCGGGGCGGGCTCCAGCCTGCCCCGGGACCGATTCATCGACGACGATCAGATCTCACAAGCGGACACTCCAATGCTCGACACAGCGATGCAGACCCAGCTCAAGACCTATCTCGCCAACTTGCGCGAGCCGATCGAGCTTGTCGCCTCGCTTGGTGACGACGCCAAATCCGCGCAGACGCGCGAACTGCTCGAAGAGATCGCCGCGCTGCATGAGATGGTGAGCGCTTCGTTCGACGGCGACGATGCCCGGAAGCCGAGCTTTGTTATTCGCCGCGCGAGCGATCCGGCTAAATGGGTTCGCTTTGCCGGACTGCCGATGGGCCACGAGTTCACCTCGCTCGTGCTCGCGCTTCTCTGGGCCGGAGGTCATCCGCCGAAAGTCGATGCCGACGTGCTCGACCAGATTCGTGGCCTCGAAGGCGACTTCGCGTTCGAGATGTATTTCTCGCTGTCGTGCCACAACTGTCCGGACGTCGTACAGGCGCTCACGCTGATGGCGCTTGAGAACCCGCGGATCACTGCCACGCTGATCGAAGGCGGCACGTTCCAGGCCGAGGTCGAGGAGCGCGGCGTCCTCGCGGTCCCGGCTACGTTCCTCGACGGAGAGCTGTTCTACAACGGCAAGATGGAACTCGCCGAGATACTTGCGAAGCTCGACACCGGTGCCGCGGCCGCGGCGGCGGACAAGCTGTCCGCGAAGGAACCGTTCGAGGTGCTGGTGATCGGCGGCGGGCCAGCCGGCGTCGCGGCCTCGATCTACACCGCGCGCAAGGGTTTCGCGACCGGGATCGCCGCAGAGCGTTTCGGCGGCCAGCTCAACGACACGCTCGGCATCGAGAACCTTCCCGGCACCGCCTACACCGAAGGCCCGAAGCTGGCCGGGGAATTGAAATCGCAGGTGGACGCCAACGCGGTCGAAATGATGAACCTTGCGGCGGCGGAGCGGCTCGAACCGGCCTCCGAAGCCGGAGGCCTGCATACCGTGCACTTCGCTGGCGGCGGCACGCTGAAGGCACGTAGCCTGATCCTCGCCACCGGTGCGCGCTGGCGCTCGCTGGGCGTTCCCGGAGAGGCGGAATACCGCAACAAGGGCGTGGCCTATTGCCCGCACTGCGACGGCCCGCTGTTCAAGGGCAAGCGCATCGCGGTGATCGGCGGCGGGAATTCCGGCGTGGAGGCCGCCATCGACCTCGCCAAGATCGTCGAGCACGTGACCCTGATCGAATTCGACGCGAAGCTGCGCGCCGATGCCGTCCTCCAGGCCAAGCTGCACAGCATGGGAAATGTCGACGTGCTCACGAACGCGCAGACGACCGAAGTGCTGGGCGAGGACGGTCGCGTGTCGGGGCTGGTATGGAAGGATCGCAGGAGCGGAGAGGAGCACCGGCTCCCTCTGGCGGGCGTATTCGTCCAGATCGGGCTGGTGCCCAACACCGAGTGGCTGAAGGACAGCGGCATCGCGCTTTCGAGCCATGGCGAGATCGAAACCGACGAGGAAGGCCGCACGAACCTGCCGGGCGTCTTTGCTGCGGGTGACGCCACGACCACGCCTTACAAGCAGATCGTGGTTGCGATGGGCGAAGGCTCGAAGGCGGCGTTGTCGGCGTTCGATTACCTGATCCGTAACGAGCCGCTGGCCGTGGCGGCCTGACCGTTCGGCTTATCGCCCTAATCGTTCAAACAGTCGGAATTAATCGATTGGACGCTTGATCCGGTCTGCGGCAATCTCTTGTTATATCGCGCGGCAAGCGCATCGATGAACAAGAGGAGAGCACACCATGGACGCCAAGACAGGATCGATCAACGGAGGTTGCCCGGTTCCCCACGACGGAGGCGTCCGCGCACTGCTCGGCCGCACCAACAAGGATTGGTGGCCCGAGATGCTCGCCACCGAAATCCTCAATCCCAACGGACCGACCAATCCCTATGGCGAGGACTTCGACTATGCCGAGGCATTCAACGCGGTCGACTACAAGGCGCTGAAGCAGGACCTTACCGACCTGATGACCGACAGCCAGCCGTGGTGGCCGGCGGATTACGGCCACTACGGTCCGTTCTTCATCCGCATGGCGTGGCACGCTGCGGGCACTTACCGCACGGCCGACGGCCGCGGCGGTGCCAACAGTGGCCAGCAGCGTTTTGCCCCGCTCGATAGCTGGCCCGATAACGGCAACCTCGACAAGGCACGCCGCCTGCTGTGGCCGATCAAGCAGAAGTACGGGAAGAACATCTCGTGGGCCGACCTGTTCATCCTCGCCGGCAATGTCGCGATTGAATCCATGGGCGGGCCGACCTTCGGCTTCGGCGGAGGCCGTGCCGACGTCTACGAGCCCGAGCGCGACATCTACTGGGGCAGCGAGGACAAGTGGGTGAACGAGAACGTTCAGACCCGCATCGCGCCCGATCACGGTATGCACGAGCTCGAAGGACCGCTCGCCGCGATCCAGATGGGCCTCATCTACGTCAACCCGGAAGGTCCGCAAGGCAACCCGCACGACGATGAGGGCATGGCCCGCGACATGAAGGAAACCTTCGCGCGCATGGCGATGGACCATGAGGAAACCGTCGCCCTCACCGCGGGCGGACACACCTTCGGCAAGGCGCATGGGAACGGCGATCCCTCCACGCTCGGCCAGGCGCCAGCGGGCGGCGACCTCGTCGCGCAAGGCTTCGGCTGGGTTTCCGGTGAGGAGCATGGCGGCATCGGCGAACACACCGTGACCAGCGGCATCGAAGGTGCCTGGACCAATACGCCGATCCAGTGGAGCGAGAACTACTTCCGCCTGCTGCTCGACTACGACTACGAACTGGTGAAGAGCCCCGCCGGGGCCAACCAGTGGCAGCCGATCGACCAGAAGGAAGAGGACATGGCTCCGGCGGCGTGGGACCCGAACAAGAAGGTCCCCACGATGATGACAACCGCCGACATGGCGCTGAAGCGCGATCCGGAATTCCGCAAGATCAGCGAGAAATTCCGCGACGATCCGGAGGCATTCAAGGACGCCTTTGCCCGCGCGTGGTTCAAGCTGACTCACCGCGACATGGGTCCCAAGGCGCGCTACCTCGGCCCCGAGGTGCCCGAAGAAGACCTGATCTGGCAGGACCCCGTTCCCGCCGGCAAGATGCCTTCCGACAGCCTGGTGTCCGAGGTGAAGGGAAAGATCGCCGACATCGGTTTGACGGTCAGCCAGCTTATCAAGACCGCCTGGGCCTCTGCCTCGACCTACCGCAAGTCGGACCACCGCGGCGGCGCCAACGGCGCGCGCGTGGCGCTCGAGCCGCAGAAGAACTGGGACGTCAACGAGCCCGAAATGCTTGGCAAGGTCATCGACACGCTCGATGGCCTGCGCGGCGACATGAGCCTGGCCGATGCCATCGTGCTTGGCGGCGTGGTCGGCCTCGAGAAGGCGATCAAGGACGCCGGCTTCTCGGTCGAGGTACCGTTCACAGGTGGCCGCGGCGACGCGACGCAAGACCAGACCGATGTCGAAAGCTTCGACTGGATGGAGCCGGAAGCCGATGCTTTCCGCAACTATGTCGGCAAGAAGAAGCTCGCGGTAAAGACCGAGGAAATGATGCTCGATCGCGCCAGCCTGCTCGGCCTCTCAGTGCCCGAAATGACCGTGCTGATCGGAGGCCTGCGCGTGCTGGGCGCCAACCACGGCGAGCGCGGCCACGGCCACTTCACCAAACGGTCCGGCCAGCTCACGAACGACTTCTTCGTCAATCTCTACGACATGACGAATGTCTGGAAAGCCACCGATGACAGCGACGAGGAGTACGTCGCGACCGATCGCAAGGACGGCAGCACCAAGTGGCAGGCCACCCGTGCCGATCTGATCTTCGGGTCGAACTCCGAATTGCGCGCGGTTGGCCAGGTCTATGCCGAAAACGGCAACGAGGAGATGTTCGTGAAGGACTTCGTCAAGGCCTGGACAAAAGTCATGGACGCGGATCGCTTCGATCTCACTTACGCGAAGTACCACAAGTAAGGCGCGAGCCTTCGAACCCAAAGCCAATGCGCGAGCCTTTGACCCCAAAGGCGACGCGGGGCCTTCGAGCGAAGGGCCCTCGGGAAGCGATTTTCGAGGGCCCTTTCCTTTTAAGTGGATGCCTTGTTCGACGCTCCTGAACGGCTCCCAGGCGGCGGTGATCGCTAGCTGATAGAAACATTGCGAATGATGCGGCGTGCGGTGCTTCATTCGAGTCGGGTTGCTTCCAGTTTGGTTGTCGGATGGCGCAGGTGGGGCCATCCTCCCGTGCGGATCGGGACGTGGGACAGGGCTTTTGGCGTGAGTGGCGCAATGTCATTGCTGGGGGCGCTTGGCGGGATAGCCGCGCTGCTTCCGACGCTTGCGCAGGACGTTCCCCTCGAACTCCAACCCCCTTTGGTGACGTCGGTTACTCGAGCCGATTGCGTGGTCGAGGCGGAGGGCTACGTGATGCCCACGACCGGGCTCGTCTTCACTCTCCCCCCCGATCCAGAAGCAGCGGACGGTTGCGCGCCGGCCGAGCCTCCGCTTCCTCCCCGTCCGGCCGCGCCCAGCCTGTTCAGCATGGTGGCGCTGCCGGTGGGTACGAGCGCCATCGCCCGCAAGTGGGAGGCCGTGCGTTTCGCATCCCTGGTCGGCCAGTCGGGACCGTGGGACGAACTTGTCGGCGAGGTCCGTCGCTTGCCGGCGGCCGACCCGGTGCGGATGGTCAACAGCTGGGTCAATTGGCACGTGCGTTACCGCGAGGATCGAACTGGCGACGAATGGGCGCCCGCCGCACTCACACTTCGTCGCGGTTACGGCGACTGCGAGGACTTCGCGCTCGCCAAACGGGCGCTGCTACTCGAACTCGGGGTGCCTTCGGACGATCTGTATCTCGTACTGCTACGCGATTCGCGGCGGGTCCAGCACGCGGTCCTGGCGGTCAATCGCCACGACCGGCTGTTCGTGCTCGACAACCGTACGGACAAGGTTCTGCCCGCCGAACTCATTGCCGACTACACTCCGATCGCGAGTTTTTCGGGACCCTTCGCGTGGACTTACGGAGTGCGCGGCGGGTGACCGCGATCAGCGCCCTCTCTTGAGCACGATGTAAAGCGCGCCAGCGCCGCCGTGGCGCACATGGGCCGTGCGGAGTGCGGAAATCGCGGAGGCGTGGCTCGACGCCGCGAGCCAGTCGAGCACTTTGGCCCGGATCGCCCCGCGCTTGTCGGCACGGTCGGCGTGCTCGACCGGGCGGACCTTGCCCGCGATCAGCAGCACGACCCGTGCACCCATCGCGCGCGCCTGCGCGATCCCGTCCATAAGTCTACCATGCGCGGAATTGAGCGAATGGCCGTGCAGGTCGAGCGTCAGGTCGGGTTCGATCGCGCCAGCTCGAAAGCGGCGATCCCAATGCGAATCGAGGCCTGGCGAATCGAGGCGAGGCGAAGTGGGCGCGGGGCGGCCGCGCGGGACGATCTGGCGGGGGATGATTCGGGCCGAAGGAGGCGAAGAATGCCTCGTCGGCGCCGGAGGTTCCGGCGCCTTTCCGCTGCTGCCCGGTTTGGGAGCAACGACTCCCGACGCCCGGGGCGGCGCAGGCCGCAGCGGCACGACCGTTTCAGCCACACGCGCCCATGCCGCGGCCTCCTCGGCGGTGAGGCCGCGGGGGGCGCTCATCGGCGCTGCAGGCGCGCCACGGTTCCCTTGGGAAGCAGCAGCAGTGCCTGTCCCCGCGCGCTCATTCCCCCTGCGATCGCGCGCGCCTCGTCTCCCGCGCCCCAAAAAGTGTCGAACCGGTTCGGCCCCTTGATGGCTCCGCCCGTATCCTGCGCGATCCAGAGGCCCGACGCCTCGCCCCGGTCCATTCTTAGCCAGACGGGTGCGCCCAGCGGCACGAAGGCGGGATCGGCGGCGACCGAGCTCTCCCGTCGAACCGTTACGCCGAGCGCGCCCAGCGGGCCGTCGCCGGTCAGTTCCTTGAAGAAGACCCAGCTCTTGTTTTCGTTCATGATCGCGTGGCCCTCTTCGGGGTGCGCGCGCAGGTAGCCCATGATGCCCTGCATCGAAGTGGGATAGGGAGTGCCCTCCCCGATCAGACCGCGATCCTTCATCAGCTTGCCGATGCCGGTGTATTCGCGGCCGTTCTGCCCGGCATAGCCGATGCGCATCACGCGCCCCTCCGGATCGCGCAAGCGACCCGAGCCCTGGATCTGCAAAAAGAAGAACTCGACCGGATCGGCCGCCCAGGCAATCTCAAGCCCGCGATTGGCCAATGCGCCCGCCTCTATCGCGGCGCGGTCGTAGTAGGGAATGAATTTGCCCGTCGCATCACGGCGGCCGAGTTGCTGGCGTCCGGTCCGTTCGCTTTCGGGCGTCTCGTCCCACCAGCCGCGCTCAAGCTCGGGCGGCAAGCCGTAGATCGGCACGTCGAAGCCTGGCCGGCGTACGCGGCTGCCCGCGATTTCGGGCTCGTAGTACCCTGTCGCGAAGGCGGTGCCCTCGCCGACGCGGGCTGTTTCGAAATAGCGTTCGAAGAACGAGAGCGCGCTCCCACGGCCCCACGCATTAGCGGCGGTACAGGCGGGTTCCCACTGGCTGCCACTGGTAAGCCCGCTGGCATCGGTGCGCGTGAGGAGCCTAGGACACGATTCGCGGAATGAGGCAAGCGCGGCAGCCGCGTCGCTTCCGCCCAGGCCGAGCGATGCAACCGCAGGGCCGGGGACGAGACCTGCGCTCAGCGCATTTGCCGCGATCGGGGTTGGCGCAGGCGTGGACGCCGGAAGACCGGTATCCGGGATCATCCGGCATCCCGCGAGCGCGAGACCCAGTGCAAGAGCGACGAGAGTGGAGCGAAACTGCATCAATCGATGCTTACCGCGGCGGCTGAAAAATCCAACCGGTTCCGGTTCCGGCGCGCGCGGAACGCGGCAGACCGGTTGCGGTAATCAGGCCTCGTCGGTTTCGTCGAGCAGCCAGTGCGGATCGGCTGCCCGCACGTCGCGCTTGAACGTCCAGAGGTCGCGTGCCTCGATCGCGTCGTCGAGCGAGCCGGCCACCACGGTGCCGTCCTTGTCGCGCGTCACCGCGGCGATGTCGGCCACGAAGCGCATACGTACGCGGGCAGTTCCGCCAACGAGTTCGGCCATGTCGATCGTCGCATCCTCGATCCGAACGAGGCGGTTGTCGAGCGTTTCGCCCGCCGCCTCGCGCGCCGAAATCGCCGCGTCGAAGCCAGCGTAGACGTCTTCATCGCACAGTTCCTGCAGCGTCTCGCGGTCACCTTCCCAGAACGCCTCGAGCACCATTGCATAAGCTGCCTTGGCGCCCTCGACAAAGCCGCTCACATCGAAGCGGCGGTCCGCCGCCGCGATTTCCCGCACGCCGCGCTCGACCGCGGGCATCGCCCCTTCGAGCGCAGCCGGGCGAGCGATCTGCGCGGGACGCGGTTGCGGGGCTGCCGGAGTGGCCGCGTCCGGTGCATCGAACCGGCTCGGTTCGGGCTGTTCCTCGTGTTCCGCACGTCGTCCCAGCACCGAGTAAAGGCGCAATCCGAGGAATGCCGCGATCATGGCGAGGATGACGATCTGGAGTATCACCTGGTCAGTCCGTTTCTGCGTTTCGAGGGACGCGCGGCTCCACCCGCCGAGTGCCCATCAGTCAATGGTGCCCTACATAGGGATGAATTACAAACGAACAACGCACGAGCGAGCCAATCGGGTGCGCCGTTGCGACACGTCGCCCACGGTGCTAGGCGCGCCCTCGATTTACTCAAGCGGGCTCCCTTGGAGCCTCGCTCTCAAACAGCAGGAAACCCGATCATCATGGCCGACGAAGCCGACGTTCTTACCGACCTGAACATGAATCCCGAAAGCCTTGGCAATGGCGCCGACAACGAGCCGGTCGCTGGAATCATCTCGCAGTACGTCAAGGACCTGTCGGTCGAGAATCCGAACGCCCCGGCCTGCTTCCAGTGGCAAAGCGCGCCGAATATCGACCTGCAGTTCAACATCGCCGCCGAACCGGTAAGCGACGAAGTCAGCGAGGTCGAGCTCAAGATCAAGCTGACCGCCAAGGCCGACGAAGGCGATCTCTATCTCGTCGAACTGGCCTATTGTGGCCTGATCGGCATGCGCAACCTGCCCGACGAACACGCCCACGCGTTTCTGTACGCCGAAGCGCCGCGAATCCTGTTTCCGTTCGCCCGCCGGGTAATCGCCGACGCGACGCGCGACCTGGGATTCCAGCCGATGATGATCGATCCGATCGACTTCAACGGGCTTTACCTGCAGCAGATGCAGCGCAAGGCCGAGGAAGAGGCCGCCGCGGCCGGCCAGACCCCGCCTCCGCCCTCCGGCGAAGCCTGATTCGCGCCAGCGCTTAAGGCCGTCCGGCCATGAGCAATCTCGTCCGAAATGTCGGGACGATCGGATCGCTGACCGCGCTTTCGCGCGTCTTCGGCTTCGTTCGCGACATGATGCTCAGCCGCGTGCTCGGCGCGGGGCTGGCGGCGGACGCGTGGCAGCTCGCCTTTACCCTGCCCAACACGTTCCGGCGCCTCTTCGCCGAAGGGGCATTCAGCGTCGCCTTCGTGCCGATGTACACCCGGCGGCTGCACCGCAGCGAGGAGGAAGGGGGCGGGGAAGCCGGGGCTGACGCCTTTGCCGGCGACGTACTGTCGATTTTCGTCTGGGTCCTGCTCGGCTTCAGTGCGATCTGCATGATCACAATGCCGTGGATCGTTTGGCTGCTCGCGCGCGAATACCAGGAGGTGCCCGGCAAGTTCGATCTGGCGGTCATGCTCAGCCGGATGACCTTTCCATACCTTGGCTTGGTGAGCCTCGTCGCGATGCTTTCCGGCCTGCTCAATGCGCGCAGTCGATTCGCGCCGGGCGCATTCGTGCCGGTTTTCCTCAACCTCGTGATGATCGCCGGCATTGCGACGGGGTGGTACCTGCGCGGCGCCGACGGCAGCGACACGATCGTCGCCTGGGCGCTCGCGATCTCGCTCACAATGTCGGGCCTGGTCCAACTCGCCTACATGTGGTGGGCGGCGCGTCGTGCGGGTGTCCGCCTGAAGGTCAGCGCGCCGAAGCTGACACCCGAAGTAAGGCGGTTGGGGATGCTGATCCTGCCAGCGACGTTCGGCGCGGGAATTTACCAGATCAGCCAGCTCGTCGACACGTTCTTCGCGACGAGCCTGCCGCAAGGCTCGCTGACGCTGCTCAAACTCGCGGACCGACTCAATCAGATGCCGCTCGGCATTTTCGGCATCGCGCTCGGCACCGCGATCCTGCCAATGCTCGCGCGCCACATCCAGGCAGGCGACAAGCGCGAGGCCCAGCGACTGCAAGGCAACGCGGTCGAGGTCGGCACGCTGCTGACGCTGCCCGCTGCGGTCGCACTCGGCATCTGCGCGCCGGCGTTCGTCACCGCCTTCTTCGTCGGCGGGAAAATGACGCCCGAGAACGGCGCGACGATGGCCGATATCGTTCTCGCGCTGGTCAGCGGACTGCCCGCCTACGTGTTGGTCAAGGTGTTCCAACCCGCTTTCTTCAGCCGGGAAGATACCCGCACGCCGATGTTCGTCGCTGCGGGAGCGCTGGCGGTGAACATCGCGCTCAATTTCTACGTCGTGCCGCGCTACGGCATCGTCGGCCTGGCAGCGGCGACGGCAATCACCGCGACCCTCAACGTCCTTACGCTCTACACCATCCTGCAGGTGCGCGGCTGGTTCCACTTCACCGGCAAGCTCGCCGGGCGGATTGCACGCCAGATCGTCGCGACCGCAGCTATGGGAGCGTTCCTGTGGTGGCTGATGCCGCTGATGGCGGACCGTTACGGCGGCAACGTGATCGAGAGGATATGGTCGCTCGGCGTACTGGTGCTGGGAGGAATGCTTGTATTCTTCGCCGTCGCGCTGGCGATCGGAGCGCTCGACAAGGACCTGATCGCCCAACTCACCCGCAAACGGCCTGGCGTGAGCAAGCAGGATCCGGTCGATCTTGCCGAATAAGCGGATTGCGGTTAGCGAGCGGCTTGATGAGCACGACCGCCGCCTTCCAGATGTCAGCGCCGCTCCGCTTCGCGGTGCGCGGCCGGGCGGCCTGGCGATGGCTGCGCTTCGCTTGAAGTGAGCGCCTCGCCCGGGCCTGACGGGCAGTCATTTCCCATATCGAATTCAAAGGACACCGCCATGCGCGTCGTCTCCGGCATACAGCCCACCGGCAAACCCCACCTCGGCAATTACCTCGGCGCTATCCGCAATTACGTCCGCATGCAGGACGACGCGGTCGCGGCCGGTGGCGATTGCCTGATCTTCATCGCCGACCTCCACGCGATCTCGATGCCCCACGATCCCGCGGAGTTGCGCTCATCGACCCTTGAACTCGTCGCGATGCTCGTCGCGGCAGGTCTCGATTCGAACCGGACGATCCTGTTCAACCAGGCCCAGGTTCCCGCTCATGCAGAACTCCAGTGGCTGCTCGGCGGGACCGCCCGGATGGGTTGGCTGAACCGCATGACGCAGTGGAAGGACAAGGCGGGCAAGAACCGCGAAGGCCAGTCGGTCGCGCTGTTCACCTATCCCGTGCTGCAAGCGGCCGACGTGCTGCTTTATCAGGCGACGCACGTGCCCGTCGGCGAGGACCAGAAGCAGCATCTCGAACTTGCCCGCGACATCGCGCAGAAGTTCAACAACGACTTCGGTAGCGAGGATGCGCCCGTCTTTACCCTGCCCGAACCGATCGTTCCGCCCGAGGCGGCGCGGATCATGTCGCTGCGCAACGGGGCCGCAAAGATGAGCAAGTCGGACCCCAGCGACATGGCGCGGATCAATCTCGCCGACGATGCGGACCTCGTGATGCAGAAGGTGAAAAAGGCGAAGACCGACCCCGAGCCGCTGCCATCGGAAGTCGCCGGTCTCGAAGGTCGGCCCGAAGCGCTCAACCTCGTGACGATCTACGCCGCACTCGCGAACGAAAGCCCGGACGACGTGCTCGCCCGCTTCGGCGGCCAGGGATTCGGTGCGTTCAAGCCCGCGCTCGGAGAATTGCTCGTGGAGACCTTGCGACCGATCTCGACCCGGTTCACCGGGCTGCTCGACGATCGCGAGGCGCTCGACGCGATCCTGGCGCGTGGGGCATCTCGCGCGCGAGAGTTCGGACGCCCGACACTCGATGCGACTTACGCTGCACTGGGGCTGGTGCGCTGATTGGAAAGCGACTGGCATAACTATTGCTAAGTCGCTCATTCAAACTCGGTTCACCGCGAATGCTTTACACCCTGTCGCATCAATGACAGCTTGCGTGTGTTTCGGATGCCGAGGCCGCGCCGCTGCGGTGGCAACACTCGAAGGGTTTCGTACATGTCTATTCTGACCAATTGGGGTCGCACTCTGAAGCTGATCGCAGCGCCGCTCGCGCTGGGCGCACTGGCCGCGTGTGCGACGCCGTTCAATGCCGATGTCCAGCGCTTCCAGAGCGCGCTGCCGGCACCGCAGGGCCAGACGTTCGCCGTCGTGGCCGAGGATCCGGCGCTCGCCGGAGGGCTCGAATTCGCGCAATACGCCGATTACGTCGAGGCCAACCTGACCCGGATTGGCTACACCAAGGCCGCCAATCCCGAGAACGCCGACCTGCTGGTCCGTTTCGACTACGGCGTCGACAAGGGCCGTGAGCGCGTGCGCCGCACGGGCATTTCCGATCCGTTCTTCGATCCATGGTATGGCTACGGCTTCGGCCGCCGGGCCTATTGGCCCTACTACCGCAGCGGCTTTTACGGTCGCGGCCCATGGAGCTACGGCTTCTACGATCCGTTCTTCGACAACGGGCTGGACGTTTACACAGTCTACACCAGTGGGATCGATCTGAAGATCGACAATCGCGCGACCGGCCAGCGCCTGTTCGAGGGCAAGGCGGAAGCGTTGTCGACCTCCAACCACCTGCAGTACCTGGTGCCGAACCTGGTCGAGGCAATGTTCACCGACTTCCCAGGCCGCTCGGGCGAGGTGAAGCGCATCTCGATCGCGCCGGAAAACATGCCGGTAAAGCGCAACCAGCGCTGAGGCAGCTCCGGGGTCATTCCCCAGGGAGGACATCGAGCGGGGCGGGTCGCGGGGAAGCCGCGGCCCGCCCTATTCGCGTGTGTCTTACGGGCGCGTCTGGCCCTGTCCCTCGACGAGGTACTTGAAGCTCGTCAGCTGCTCGAGCCCGACGGGACCGCGCGCGTGAAGCTTGCCGGTAGCGATGCCGATCTCCGCGCCCATGCCGAATTCGCCCCCGTCGGAGAACTGGGTCGAGGCGTTGTGCATCACCACCGCGCTGTCGATCGTCGACATGAACCGTGTCGCGGCCTCGTCGCTCTGCGTCATGATCGCATCGGTGTGGCCGGAGGAGTGTTTGGACACGAAATCGAGCGCCGCGTCGATGTCGTCGACGATCTTCACCGAGGCGATATTGTCGAGATACTCGGTATCCCAATCCTCTTCGCTGGCCTTCGACAAGCGCGGATCGATCGAGCGCGCCGTCTCGTCGCCGCGCAACTCGCAATCGGGCATCGCATCGACCAGCGCGGGCAGGAACTTGTCCGCGATCGACCGGTCGATGACGATGCTTTCTGTCGCTCCGCAAACGCCGGTCCGGCGCAACTTGGCGTTGCGGATCACGTCGACCGCCTGGCCAACGTCGGCGTCGGAGTGAACATAAGTGTGACAGTTGCCATCGAGGTGCAGCAGCGTCGGCACGCGCGCCTTGTCACGCACGAGTTCGACGAGGCCCCGACCGCCGCGCGGAATGACCAGATCGACGTAGTCGACCGCGCGCAAGAGTTCCGTCACCACCTCGCGGTCGCGCGTCGGCACCGCTTGCACGGCGTCAACCGGCAGGCCGGCCTCTTCCAGCCCCTTGCGCATGCAATCGATGATGGCGGCGGTCGAGCGCGCGCTTTCCGATCCGCCGCGCAGGATGACCGCATTGCCGGACTTCAGGCAGAGCGCGCTCGCATCGGCAGCGACGTTGGGACGCGATTCGAAGATCATCGCAATCACACCGATGGGAACCGCGACGCGGCGAATGCGCAATCCGTTCGGACGTTCGAAGCAAGCCATCTCGCGGCCTACCGGGTCGGGTAGGCCGGCGATGTCCTCGACCGCCTGCGCAATCGCCTCGATCCGCTCCTCGTCAAGCTTCAAACGGTCGATGAAGGATTCGGGCCGGCTATCGGCCACGTCGGCAACGTCGGCCCGGTTCGCCTCCACCATCCGGGGCGTCGCTTCGCGCAAGGCGCGAGCCGCAGCGAGCAGCGCCCCGTTCTTGGCATCGGTCGACGCGGTGATGAGCCCACGCGCCGCCGCGCGCGCGGTAGTGCCCAGCGCAGCGACCTGTTCGGCCGGCGTGTCGGCGCGGTTGCCGGAATGGGTGTCGCTTTCGATTTTCTCTAGCAAAGTCATGGGTAAAGGTCAGTTCCAGTTCGTGTGATCGGGATTCGTCAAGCGCGCGGTTCGATGTTGTCGAACGCCGAGCGCGTATCATTCGTTCGCGTGTCTCTACGCTCAACAAACCATAAATATGGGTAGAAGTTTCCGCGAGATAACGTCGGAATTCGAGTTACCGGTCTAGCCTCGTTGCAAGAAGGCCCCATATCGGGCTACGAGACATGGCATACTGCGCTCCTCGCTGCAAGTTTGGCGATCAGCGCACCATTTCGACTTTCAAGTCGTTTTGAAATACGGATAACGCGAGAGTTCAATAGTGATTTCAGACAAGCGAATAGTCATTAAGCTCGGTTCAAGTCTATTGACAGACGAAAACCGTTTGATGGTCCGCTGGGCCTTCATGCAGCGCGTAGTCGAGGACATCGCACTGTTACGCAGTGAGGGCTACGAAGTGATCGTGTGCTCTTCCGGCGCCGTCGCGCTCGGAATGCGGATGATCGGCGTGACTCCCGCGACGGCAGGCTTGCGCGACAAGCAGGCGGCCGCCGCATGCGGGATGCCGCTGCTCCTCAACGCATACAAACAGGTAGGGCACGAACACGGCCTCGAGATCGCGCAGGTGCTCGTCACCCTCGGCGATTTCGAAGACCACACCCGCTTCCTCAACACGAAGAACACGCTGCACCGCCTGCTGGCGGCGGAAATCGTGCCGATCATCAACGAGAACGACACGATCACCACCGAAGAAATCCGTGTCGGCGACAACGATCGCCTCGCTGCCAAGGTGGCCCAGATGGTCGAGGCGCGACACCTCGTCATCCTTACCGGCGTCGACGGGCTCTATGATCGCAACCCCAGCGAGCCGGGCGCCAAGTTCGTCGAGGTCGTCGACGACGCCAGCGAGTACATCGAGGCGACTGCCGGCATCAGCACCCTGGGCACCGGCGGCATGCTGACCAAGATCCAGGCGGCGAACATGGCGCAGAACGCCGGGGTCACGACGCTGATCGCCAACGGCGAGGCGGAAGACCCGATTTCCTCGGTGATCAAGGGCGAGCGGCGCTGTACACGCTTCATCGCCCACAGCGAGCCGACCGACAGCTGGGCCGCATGGCTCACCAACCGCCTGCAGATGGCTGGAAGCATCGTCGTCTCCGACAGCGGGGCAAAGGCGATCGAAACCGGCGAACGACCGATCGACCGCAACGACGTTGTCGAGGTGCGCGGCAAGTTCGTGAAGGGCGACGTGGTCCATATCTACGACCAGCAGGGCGTCGAGCGGGCGCGCGGGATGACCGATTTCTCGTCCGACGAAACAGAGATTCTCGTGCGCAACCTCGAGATTCCGGTCGAACAGCTGCTCGGCTACAAGTCGCGCGCGGTACTGGTCGAAAGCAACAACATGGTCCGCGTCGATGCCCGCCACCTGCCGTGGGAGGACAGCGAGTTGAAGTCGCCTAGGCCCGTAGACGCCGACTGATCGCGGGGACCGCGCTCAGCTGGCGAGCGGGCCGCTCGCAAAGCTAGCGCGGTCGATCTCGTAGACGACGTGCCGCGCCGGCCCTTCGGGCGTTTCGGTTACGTCTATCCTGTCGGTCAGGCGTCCACCGATGTGCTCCATCGCCTTGCGCGAGATGACGTTGGTTTCACCGACCCGGAAATCGACCCGCTCGACGAACTGCAGCGCGTGGCTGAGCATCAAACGCTTCATTTCGGCATTGGCGCCGGTGCCCCACAGGCGCCGGGCAAGGAAGGTCCAGCCGATCTCGACCGACCCGTCGCCTGCCGGGTCGTAATTCTGGAACCGGCTCGACCCGACGATCTCGCCGCTTTCCTTATCGATCACGGCGAGCGCGCCACCCTTCGCGAGTGCATCGTCGAAGAATGCGCGGAAAACCGGTTCCTGCCAGCGATCTCGCATCGGATGGACCGCCCATATCTGCGGGTCGCTGGCTACTGCGAAAAGTGCGTCCCAATCGCCGTGACGCAGCGGCCGCAAATGAAGCCGCTTTCCTTCGAGGACCGGCTGCCAATCCGCGGTCATAAGGCCATGGTCAGCCGCTGACCTCGGCCACGGCGCGAATGAACTTGTCGATGTTCGCCTCGGTCAGCCCGGCCACGTTGATCCGCCCCGATCCGGCCATGTAGATCGCGTGATCCTCGCGCAGCGCCGCGATCTGTTCTTTCGACAGCGGGAGAACTGAAAACAGCCCGTTCTGGATACCGAGCGGGGTCATGTCCACGCTGCCTGCGATCCCGGCCCCGGCGAGCCGGTCTCGCACCTGGCGCATGCGGGTGCGCATCGTGTCGAGTTCGTCGAGCCACCGGGCGGTCAATTCGGGATCGCGCAGGATCAGCCGGACCGCCGCCGCACCGTGGTCGGGCGGCATCGACCAGTTCGCGCGTGCCAGCGCGGCCGCGTTCGAAAGGATCGTCGGAAGCTGCCCGCCCTCCGCTGCCATCATGTAGAACGCACCCACCCGGTCACGATAGAGCCCGAAGTTCTTGTCGCAGCTGTACGCGACCAGTGCCTCAGGCACCGCGGCGAGCACCGCGCGCAAGCCGTAAGCGTCTTCTTCCATCCCGTGGCCGAGACCCTGGTAGGCGACGTCGACAATCGCCAGCGCCTTGCTTTCGGCAAGCGCAGCCGCGATCGCATCCCACTGCTCCGGCGTGTAGTCGATCCCGGTCGGGTTGTGGCAGCACCCATGCAGCAGGATCGCATCGCCGTCTTCCGCGTCGCGGATTGCCGCGAGTACGGCGTCGAGGTCGGCGGTTCCGTCGGGACAGGCGTGGCTGAACCCGGCCACCTCGAGATCGAGATCGGCGAGGATCTGCGCATGGTTCGGCCAGCTCGGTGTGCCCATATGCACGCGCGTGACGCCGGCTGCCTTGGCCAGCGCTGTCGCGAGGCGAACGGCGCCGGTACCGCCGGGAGTCTGCATCCCAGCGATCCGGCCGCCCATCGTGGGGTTCGCTTCGCCGAAGACATAAGGCATCAGCGCCTCGACGAAGCCCATGTCGCCTTCCGGCCCGAGGTACGATTTCGAATCCTGTTCTTCGACCAGCTTGCGTTCGGCTGCCTTGATCGCGCCGAACACCGGCGTCGCGCCCTGACCGGTGCGATAGACCCCCACGCCAAGGTCGATCTTGTCGGTCCGCGGATCGTCGCGGTGCATCTTGATGAGCGCGAGGAGCGCGTCGGGAGCCTGGGGAGCGAGACGGTCTAGCATGGAACGCGCTTTAGCCGATACGCGAAGGGCCGCAACGGCATTCCCGTCGCGGCCCCGCGAACCGAAGGGCAAATTTTCTTATCGGCTTAAAACGGGAGCCAGCGCTGCTCTTTCGAAAACTTCATATAGCCGGCGTTGATTCCCAGCCGCAGTCCCGCGCCGACGCGGATCGGGATCAGCACCACGTCGCCCTTGCGTAGGTACGATGCGGTCAGGCCGCCGATCGCATAGGCGTTGCCCTCGCCCGCCGGGTAGCGTTCGTAAAGCTCCTCGCTGTCGTAAAGGTTGTACACCAGGACAAAGGTGTTGCTCGCGTTGGCCCCCACGTCGAAGCCCACCGAGGGGCCCGTCCAATAGACTGGGAGTTCACCTTCGACCTTGTGGTGCAGCGTGCCCGAGCCGTAACGCGCGCCCACGACGAACGCGCCCCCTGCCTCGCGCCCGACGATATAGGCGTTGGGCTCGCCCTGCTTGGCGAGCAGGTCCTCGATCATCCGCGCGAGGCCTTCGGCGCCCTTGCCGAAGACGCCCTCGGCCGCGCCGATGAGGTCGTCTTTCTTGTAGGTATCGCCCTGCGCGGCGGCGACCTCGGGATTGGCGGCGGCCTGCGAAGCGGCGGTCGAGGCATCGGCGGTGGTGACCACCGGATCCGACCACTCGGGCGCGACTTCGGCCGGGGCGCCCGCAGGCGGGGTCGCCTGATAGGTCGTCGCGTTGTCGTACGGCGCAGGCTCGCCAGGGTTTTCGGCGGGCGTGGCGGCAGGTTGGGCCAGATCGGCGTCGATTCCCGAATTGGGGTCGATCGTCTGAATTTGAGCCGTTGCCGGCACGGCGACGAATGCTGCGGCGCCGATGGCGGCAATCCAGCCGCGGCGCGCGAGAGCCTGGAACAAGGCCATGATTTCCCTCCGTTCCGCAAAAGCGGGATGTGTCCAGTCCCCAAGAGAGTCCTTCCGCGGTGAAGCGGCAATGAACGCGCGACAAAGCGAATCCGATTTGCGACGAGACGAGTCTCGAGAAGGCACGAAACGGGCCCTTGCGACCCCCCCACCTCGCCGCTATAGCGCCCGCCTGCCGCACGGGGCCCGGAGACGTGGGTGAGTGGCTGAAACCAGTTCCCTGCTAAGGAACCGTACCCTATCCGGGTACCGAGGGTTCGAATCCCTCCGTCTCCGCCACCGCATCCTGATTTATGTGATCATTTTCCCGGCCACGCCTCGGTTCGGCTAACCGCGCCCCAAAAGGCTCCGCGCGTGCCTGGTTTCCGCGCCACGTTCCCTGGTTAACTGGCTACCGAAAAATTGGGACAAACGTTGCAATGCGGCAATTGTCGGGAATGAGTGACGGAAATCGCCGCCGCTCCAGGCTGGGGTAAAACCGATCACGTGCCAGCAATCTGATTTGCGGTTGTCGGTCAAGAATGCTTGAGCGACGCGCGCGACAGCGTCTTCAGGGGAGATTGCCGGTCTTTTAACCTCAAGGGAGCGAAAGCGGGTGCCGGAGGGCGCGTCGCTATCTATTCGCCGGCCTCTTCGTCATCGAGGTGACGTCCTTAAAAGGTCTCGGCAGACCCGACTGCAACGACAGTGCAAGCTTGCGCGGACGGGTGGGAGATGTGGAAGTAGCGAAGTGTGACGTGGGTGTCGAAATCCAACAGCAGTCGTGCGTCTATCGGCTTTACGGCCGCTTTCTTTGACGGATCGCCGAAACTCGCGTGATCGGGACAGTTGCATGCCGCCGCAGCGCTTATTCTACCCAGAGTATCATAGTCTTGTGGACCGGCGATCCCGACGACGTTCCCGTCGCTTAGGCTTACGCGCACCCGTCCGGGCCATAGTTCGTCGGCAAGATCGAAGAACTCGTCGACGGTAATCATCGGGACCGATCCTGAAGCAAAAAAAGAAAAATGGGGCTTCGACATCCGAAGCCCCACTTCCCGTGATCGTTATCAGAAGCCGATGGTCACACCGGCGTTGACGCTACCGGCACTTACTCCACCACCGGTCGAGTAGCCGCCCCTGACGAAGGCACCGGAGTTGGCTCCGATGTCGGCAAAGACACCCGCACCCAAGGTCACGTAACCGCTGGGTTCCACGCCCTGGAGCGTGAAGGGAACCGTCGGAGCGCCGAGATAGGCGACGTCCCGATAGGTGTGGCCGCGGTCCGCGAAGGTGTACTTCACGGAAAGCTCCGGCCGCAGGGTTGCGAGACTGCTGTCGAAGGTGGTTCCGGCACGCAGGCCGAGCGACGGGAGGAAGAAGCTCTCGCTCCCCTTGTCGACGACCAGGTTGACGGCACCCGCCCCGCTTTCGGTGAACCCGTCGAAGTTGACCTTGCGATAGGAAAGCTCACCGAACGGAGCCACCCAGCCGCCGCCGAGGTCGAGCATGTACTCGGCCCTAAGGTCGGCCCGCAGTTCATTGCTGTCGAATTCGGCGGTCGCTGCCCGGCTGAGCGTCGGCATGGTCCGCGACGCGTCCCAACGGCTCCACCCGTAGACCACGTCCGCACCGACCGCGATCGGGCCGAATGCCTGGCGGGCGTAAGCACCGATCATCCAGGTGTTCGCGTTCGCCTCGACAGCCATGGGTTCCGAATGCGAAGCGATCCGCCCGTATCCGAAGCCGAAGCCGAGTTCACCGGTGCCGGTTGCCACTCCGAAGCCGCCCGACATACCGTAGTTGTCTGCCTTCAGCTTGCGCGAACCCACGGAAGCGTCTCCGTCAAGGCTGACGAAGTCACCCGAGGGGGCGAGCCAGAGGTTGAACCCTGACGCACCGGCCGGCAGCCGCGAGGTGCTGATCGCATCGACGAACGGAGCGGTGGTCTCCAGCGCCATGATCGACCCGTATACCTCACCCGAGGCGAGCTCGTTCAGGGCGGTGGCGACCTGGTCCTTCGTGAGCAGGGTGTCGAACCCGACCATGATGTTGGCCAGGTCCTGCGCCAGGACGAACTGGTCGCCACCCAGCCCGATCCCGCCGAGCGAACCGTTCTGGATCGTGGTGACCACGGCCGGAAGTGCCGCACTGAGCGCCGCGCCCGCCGCAGTGGCGTTCTCGTTGGTCGCAACCGTCTCGTAACCAGCCCGTGTCGCACCGGCGTAGAGGATCTTCAGCCCGCCTTCGGTACGCGTGGCAAGGTCGAAGGTCACGAAGTTGGACCCGTTGTTCACCTCTACGTCCGCCGAGTAGACGAGCGCGCCCGACGTGCCCAGGATGTCGACCGTCTGACCGTTCGTGAACAGTCCGCCGGTCGGCGACACCAGTTGCACCGTTCCTGCCAGGTTGACGTCGCCATCGACCGTGAGGAAGCCTTCGCCGAGATTGCCGTAGGCAGCACCGTAGGCGAGTTCGGGGGTGGTGAAGAGGCCCGACGCAAGCCCGATCTGCTGCACCGCGAGCGGGTTGGCAGAGGTGCTCGTCGACGAATACGCAGGGTCGAATACCCGCACCAGGGTGGGCGTGACCCCGAGGGTCAGTGTGCCCGCCGCAGTCTGGGTGAAGTCGCCCATCTGGTAGACCTCGACACCGTCGATCGCGGTGATCGCTCCGTTCGTGCCGAACAGCGGCGCCGGTATCGTGACGCGGTTGCCGAGCACCAGTCCGGCAGCATTGACGATGTCGCCACGCACCCCGAACACACCACCGTCGGCCGTTGCCAGCTGGATTTCGCCGCCGTTGATGGCGAACGTCCCCAGGTCCAGCGTGTAGTCGGCCAGTAGGTTGGTGTTGGTCTTGGGCATGTAGTCGGCGCCGGTGATCAGGAATACGCCCGCACCGGTCTTCGTCAGGGTATCGACGCCGAGTACCCGGGCGCCGCCCATGAACTCGGAAAGGTCACCCGTCCCGTCGATCCGCGGATCGACCGAAGCGAATGCATCGCCGAGCTGCTCGACCGCAAGATCACCCAGCCCGAGGTAGCCCGAACCATTGAGCGAGACCGAAGTCGCCGTGTAACGCTCACCGGTTGCGTCGTCGTATTCCGCCACGACGCCGCCGCCGGTCACCGAACCGCTGTTGAGAGCGACGTCGGCGGTGATGTTGCTCGTCATCACGGTGTCGTCGACGTTGCCAAAGGCACCTTCGACCCTGATCGTGCCACCGAGAAGACCGTTCTGCTCGACAGCGTAACCCTGCTCAAGAGCGTCTGCGAGGTCGAGGACTTCTTCGTCACCAAGCTGGGTCAGCGTGTCGACCGACTGCGTGGTGTAGTTGTCGACATTGCCGCCCAGATACAGGTCGCCGCGAAGCACGCCGTTGTTGACCACGGTGCCGTCGACAGCAGCCACACTGGCGTCGCCGGTGATGAGGCCGTTATTCTCGAGCGTCGCCGATCCACCGCCCGCAGTGTAGACCCGCGTGGTGGTGTCCACCCGCGTCACATCGTCGCGATCGACGCTTACGGTCTGCTCGTCGATGTTCTCGAACAGCGATGTCAGGCCGATCGAACCGAAGATGGCGCCGTTGTTGGTCGCTTCCGCGGAAGTCGGGCTGATCACCGAAACGTACGAGTTGGTACCGTCATAGCCGGCCCCGCCGTCGTAACCGATCGTACCGTCATTGGTCAGCGAAGCGTCGCCGCCGACGGTGGTCGAAGTGTACGTGGTCGTAAGGCCGACGAGGGTCCCGTCGACCAGGTCGTCGACGCTGGTCGAAGTGGTGTCGGAGAACATGTCGCCGACCTGCATGTAACCGAAGCCGGTGCCGGCCATCACGGCGCTGCCAGCGGCGATGTCGACGCTGGAACCCGAGCGTCCGATCACGATCACGTCGCCGAAGTTCGCCGGAGTATCGAGCGAACCGTTGTCGACGCTGAGGCTGGCCACCCCACCGGTCGCCGTCGTGGACGACTGGGTGGTGTAATCGGTGGTCACCCCATCCACGACCGTCTGCTGGGTGGCGGAAGCATAGTCAGTGCCGTGCGCGATGACGGAGATGTCGTTGCGGACCTGACCCGTGACGGTGGCAGTCGCATCGCCGGCATTGGTATACAGGTACAGGCTGCCGCCGCTCGCCGAAGCGTCGCCGCTCACGGCGCCGTCCAGGTCGTTACCGATAACACCCGCGACATCGGCGGAGACGTTGCCGCCCGCAGCCGTCGTCTGGCTCGTGGAGTCATAGGTATTGGTGGTCGTGCCCGTGTCGTCGGTGGTGAAGACGTTGTCGTAGGTGAAACCGTCGACCATTCCGGTGCTCTGCAGCCGGACGGATCCGCCAACCTCGCCATCGCTGGCGAGCGAGAAGGTGCTGTCACCCCCTGCGCCGTAGATATCGACGTTGCCGCCCACGGTGGCTTCGCCGATGGCAACGTCAACGTCGCCCTGACCGGCGACTTCCTGATACTCGCCGTTTTCCGTGCTGGTCGACTCTACGAAATTGCCATCCTCATCGTAGGACGCCGAATAGGTGCTCGACGAGCTTTCGTCGTAGCCGCCGTAGCTTTCCGCCTCGGCGTAGAGGCGTCCGTCGATTGATGCACCGTCTCCGAGCTGGGCCGAAACCGAACCGGTGGCGTAGAGGTCGACGTCGCCGGTTATGGTGCCACCATCGACGACGAGGTTGCTGTCGCTGTCGAGCGAGCGCTCGCTCGAGCTGCTGTCCGATGAGGAGTCGTACGAACGGATATCGCCGTCGGCATCATAGACTGTCTGCGAGGCGTCGGTATCCACCGAGGCATATTCATAGCCAGCGCCGTAACCGTTGAAGTCGCCGAAGATCGTCCCGCTGACGAGAGCCGAGCTGTCGCCATCGGCGATCTGCGTTACGGAACCGTCGCTCGCACCGCCAAACGGAGCGAACTGCACCGCACCGTTGGTGCCGGCATAGGTTCCGGTAACGTCGCCTCCGCTGTCGGCGGAGCTGTATGTCTGCTGGCTGGTCTGCGTGACCACTGTGCCGCCATCGGCGCCAGCCGTGAATGCGCTCCGATAGCTGTTAACTTCGGTCCGCACTTCATCCACCGCCGTGCTTTGGGCATAAGTAGTGCCGATCACCGCGCCTTCGTTGTCGACCGTCGCGCTGCCTTGACCGCGCACGTCCACGCTTCCCGTTACCAGGCCGCCCGCCGCGTTGGAGAACGATGCGTCGCCGCCCAGGTTGGTGGAAGCGTAGCTGTTCATTGAATCGGAGTGGTACTCGCTGTCGCCGGTCGTCGCGTTGGTCGTCGAACCGTATGCGTTCGTGTTGACGTAGGCCGTTTCCTGACCGCCCGAATAGGCGCTCACCGAACCGTTGATGCGGCCGGCGTTAGTGACGCTGGCAGCGGTGTCGCCGTTGGCCGAAACGAAGACCGGGCTGGTCGCGCTTTCGCCGATCAAACCACCCGATGCATTGGTCACGCTCGCCGAGCCGCCTGACGACGTTTCGCTGCTGCTCGAGCCGTACTGGCGCTCGTAACCCGCAGCATCATTGGTGTAGGTATCGTAGCTGGAGCCTTCGTAATCTGTTGAAGTCGCCTGAGCGAGGACGGTCCCGGAAACGTAGCCGGCGTTGGTCACCGACGCATCTCCGGCCCCCGAGAATGCCTGCGCGACACCGAATACGGTTCCGGTCGCACCGACATCCACCGAGGCATCGCCAGCGATCGCGGTGTACTGATACGAAGATGCGTAGGTAGAATCCCCGGTCGACGAATCGTAAACCGACTCGCTCTCGTTGACATCGTGACGTCCGTTCGAACGGGCGGTCACATAGTTCGGATTGTCGGCCAGGCCGGCAGTGCCGTCGACCGTGATCGTGGCCCCGCCTGTGCCCTCGGCATACGTCTCGCCAGTTACCGAGCCGGTGGCGCCGATTGCGATCGACGCAACCCCGCCGACACTCATGCCTTCGAACTGGTATTCCGACGTGTCGACCGGACCGGTCTGGTTGTAGTGATTGGTGGTCGTACTTTCGTAGTTGGTCGAATAAGCGGCCGCGTAATCAGGGGCCGCCTCGGTACCGACCTGGCCATCTATCTGGATCGAAGCTGCCTCCAGGCCAGATGCTTCGACCGAGCCATGAACCAGCCCGGTTTCCTGAAGATCGATCGACGCCTCGCCCCCAATTGCGGTCCGCGTGGTCGTGCTGGTCGAATCATAGCTCGTAGCGTCGCTGGTTACGGTCGAGTTCGTGAGCTGCTGGTCATAGTTCGAATAGGCGTAGAGATACTCATACTGATCTGACGCGCCGGTCGTGCCGCCGCTCGTGATGGAAGCGCCCGTCGCTCCGTTGGCGATCACATATCCGGTGTTGGAACCGGGAGCGATCGTGATGTCCGCGCTCCCACCTTTGTAAGTGTAGCCTTGGTCCGTTGCGGTAGTGGTGGTCACTCCGTCAACGGTAGTGGTGGTCGTGGTGCCCGGAAGCGAAACGAATTCGCGCGCCGAACCACGGACCGCCTTCAGGTCCGAAGGGATCGTGGCGTCGCCCACGGTGCCGATGTTGGCATCGACGGCAATCGCGATATCCCCGCGCCCGTCGGCGTAGATACCGTATGTCCCGGTTGCGTCGATATCGCCCGTCGTCGAAATCGTGGTCGATCCGCCAACGCCGTAAACCTCGACGCCGTCGGTTATCGTGCCGGAATTGACGAGAGAGAACGTGTTGTCCGCAGCAGTGGGCGTCCCGTAGTACCGGACGCCGACCGGCGCTGCCTCGGTGCCGAGGTCCGCAGCGTTGTCGATCGCGACCGCGCCCTGCTGGATGGGCTGGACATAGTTGGTCGGCTGGACCGCGGTGCCGTCGATGGTCAGGGTCACGTCGCCGCCGGCCACGCTCGCGACCGCGGCGTTGATCTCGGCAACGGTGCTGTCGCCCGTGCAATCGACCGTGCTTCCGTCGACCGTACAGGCCGCTTGCGCCGGCGAATTGAGGCCGGCGATGAGCGCGAAGCCCGCAGCGCCGAGCGACAACCGTATCTTGGAATTCTTCATTTCAATTAACCCCTCATGTGAAACTCGCGAGACCAAGCCTGGGATCGGACCCGCGACCTAACCTTCGTAAGCTGCCGACTAGAGGAGGATGCGCTCCCAAAGCGCTCAACCCGCGTGAAGGGAGCGCTCAATTTGCGTGAATAATGAAGGGGGTACGGAACTTTTCCTCCACATTCGCGGCTGTTGAAGTATTGCTAACCAAAATAAACCCGGGGGCACGACAAGCAGGGTTGAAGGGTTGACAGGGGATTTCGGTGAATCGGGACGCGGTACTTCAGTTGTTCGGTCACCCGAAGGTGATCGACAGCAATGGCGAGCGCATCGCCATATCGAGCCGTAAGGGCATTGCCCTGATTGCGGTTCTCGCTGCTTCTCCCGGATACGAGCGATCGCGGGCGTGGCTGCAGAACATGCTTTGGGGATCTCGTCCGATCAAACAGGCGCAAAGCAGTCTGCGCCGCGAAATCACCAACCTGCGCAAGGTGCTGTCAGACGCGGATTGCGACTTGCTGGAAGCGGATCAGCGTTCAGTCCGCCTGAAAAAGGGCAACTTCCGGCTGGAACCCGAGTTGCTTCCCGACGCCGGGCGCGGACTCGATTTTCTGGAAGGGATCGACATTCCCGGCGAGGAACAGTTCGAGGACTGGTTGCGCGAAACCCGGTCGGCACTCGGCGGCGCCGAGCCCGACACGGGCGCGAAGCCCCTTGAGGCTTCGGCCCCGATCGCGGCGAGGCGGTTGAAGTCATCGGTCGTCATCGTACCCACGCAACTTCGCTTCGACAGCAAGGAGGGGCGCCTGCTCGCCGCAAGGGTACAGACCTGCGTAGTCGACACCGCTTCCCGCTTTCGATCCCTCGCAACAGTGATCGCGCAGAACGAGGAAGAGCAAGCCTCACGCACCGATGCAAATGCCAGGTATTCGATGGCGTCGGGCTCGCGTTACCTCTTTCGATCGGAGGTGATCGAACAGGCAGTCGGAACCGAAGTAAATTTCGCGCTGATCGAAATGCCGGACCAGATCGTGCGATGGACCGAAACCCGGCCGATTGCCGACGAGAACCGCCTCCAGCTTGAAGTTGGGCGCGCCATCAACTGCGTGCTGCACGCGACCGACCTTGCCGAGCAGCGCCGTTTCACCAACACGATGTCGGACAGCGAAGATATCCCTGCGCTGGCAGCGCGGGCCCGGTTCCACCTCCACCAGTTCACCCCGCAGGATTTCGAAGCGGCGCGCCAACTAATACAGGGCACCCAGCAATCGCAACCCGCCAACGTCGAGATGATCATGCTCGGCACGCATCTCGCCTTGTGGGAAGCGTGGCGGAGATGGCCCGATGCCGAGGATGCCGCACGCCTTCGCCCTGTCGTGAAGGCCGCCTTGCGCGCCGACCCGCGTGATGCACGAGCGCATCTCTTTTCAGGGGTACTCGAAACCTGGCACGGAGACATCGTAATCGCGCGATCGAACCTGAAGCGCGCCATCGACCTCAATCCTGCCCTGAGCGAGGGTCTCGTTCACCTGGGGGCTTCGTATTATCTCGCTGGCGAACCCGACCTCGCGATTGCGCCGATCGAACGGGCCCTTTTCCTAAATCCGGATTCGCCCCTGCGGTTCTTCATGGTCGGCGAACTCGCGACAGTCCTCTGGATGCAGGAGCGCTACCGCGAAGTGCTGGAAAAGACGCTGGAAATGCGCACGACACATCGCGGGTATGTGCTTGCCGACGTACTCCAAATCGCATCACTGCACGCGATGGGTAACCGCGCCGAGGCGCGAAGAGTGGCAAAAGAACTCGACGCGGCGTCGCGCAGGATCATCGTGAAGATGCTCGGCTGGTTGCCGTTTCGCGACGAGGGCTGGAGGGACAAGCTGACCCGGACGCTGGCACCCTATGTGACCGAAATGTCGGCTTATGCCTGAGCCGAAATATCGGCAGATATTTGCCAATTCCGAACCGGTCGAACTCGATCCGACGGGATATCCGGCCGACATCGAAGCGCTCGCCCCCAAGACCTGGCAGGCGCGCATATCGGCGGCGCTCTATCGACGGCTTCAATGGCCGATCCTGCGGACGTTGCAGATAGTCAAACCGATAGCGGCCATCGGGGGTCTGATCGTCGTCACGCGCGAAGCGGACGTTCGCGCCATTCTGGAGGATACGGCGCGGTTCCGCGTTCCCTTCGGGCCGGAAATGAACGCCTTCGCGGGGGGCGCGACCTTTCTCCTTGGCCTTGATGGAGAAGCTCACGACAGGCAGCGCGCACTCCTGCACCGGATAATCGACCATGAGCGGGACCTGCCCATGGTATCTGCCCTGTCGCGAGAATTCGCCGAGGGACTGCTGAACAACGGCAAAGGCAGGATCGACGCGCAGAAGGACCTGCTGGTCCGTGTCGCGGCCGAAGTGTGCTGCCGCTACTTCGGTTTCGCGGCGCATGACGTCGAAAGCTTCGCGGACTGGCCCATCATCGGTTCGAATTACCTGTTCGCCGATCCCTTCGGCAGCCCCAGGGCCAAGTCGCTGGCTGCCGACGCCGCGTTCGGGCTTTCGGCAATGGCCGACGCGGCCCTCGCCCGTGCAAAACCGAGCGACGACACGCTGGCCGGGCGCCTCAAGAACCTGATGAACCAGCCCGACGGACCCGACCCAGGCGAATGCCGGGCCATCCTGGTCGGGCTGGCGATCGGCTTCGTGCCGACCAACTCTCTCGCCGGCGGCAAGATGCTCCGCCTTCTGTCTCGTAATGCGAAGGCAAGGCGCGAAGCGATTGGCGCGGCTCGAAGGGAGGATGCTGATCGGATGCGCGCAATCCTTCTCGAGGCGGGACGCCTGGACCCCGCACTGGCACCGGGCCAGTGGCGGTGGTGTCCGGATGAAGTGGATTTCGAAACTTCCGGCGGCGGACGCTTCACCATCCCCGCGCAATCGCTCGTCCTTGCATCGACAATGGCTGCGCTGAGAGACAGGCGCGCGTTCAAGAGAGCCGGACAGTTCGATCCGGACCGATCCGAAGATGGCGGCCTTCTGTTCGGCACCCTGCCGCACTCGTGTCTCGGACGCGAACTCGCGTTAGCGCAGATCGGTCCGACGATCGCGGCGCTGCTGCGGCGCGATGGAATCGAACGATCTCTTACGGGAATGCGGATGTCGTTCGCCGGGCCCTACCCGCACAGCGCCCTTGTTACCTACGACGACAAGCGCGCGGACGGTCGATCGCGCGGACGCAATCAGAACGGGTCCCTGTTCCTGCTGCCAATTCCGGACTGCACGGAGATTGCAGCGGTCAACGACATCGTCAGGGATGCGATGGCTCGGCACCCCTGGCGACAATCGCTGGACGACGCCGAGGTAGTTCATTTCGCATCGGTAACCGCAATCCCGCTGACCGGCGCGGAGGCTGGCGTCGCACTGGTGATCGAGGTCAATGCCGACGGTCCATCGGACAACGCGCGACTGGCGATCGAAGCCATCGAAGCACCATTGATGGAGATCCTGATCGCACTTTCGATGGTGACCTCGGGGAATGAAAACGCGTGGTCGATTGTCTCCTCCCACAGAGTGCCGATCCATTCTGCCCCTTGGGGTGCGACCGGCCTGCAATTCTACGGAATTCCCGACCTCTCCATCGAGGAATCCGCACAGCAGGTGGAACTGGTCGATTTCGCGACCCGCGCGGTCGATGCGTTCCAGCAGCAGGAACTGGGGCGATGGACGCGCGCATCCGCAGTGCTTCGGCACGTGCGAAGCCTCATCAAGCAGGACCCTTCGGTGACTGGCGATCCCCGTTGGGCCGACCTGGCTCGAGAGGGCCAGGCTTTCGAGGCCTTCCTTCTCAAGCCGGAGGGGGCGCGGCTGAACATCTCTGACTGGGTGCCGGAAGATGCGCAGGACGGGCTACGGAAGGTACGCTCTTCCCGGTTGGCCAAGCAGGTCTACTTGGCTTTTGCCGTTCTGGCCGCAATCGCAGCGATGGCGCTCTTTACAGGCCTTCGGATCGGCCAGGGTAAGTGGTTTCAGGTCGCCCTTGCATCGCCGTGGGTGATCATCGAAAGCATTCTTTACACGGGGCTGGCTGGCGGCCTGCTGTTCCTGCTGCTGCGCAAGGTCCTGAGGCGGCGCGAGAACCACGACTTCGTCGATCGCTCCTATCCCGACATCGCCCACCTGCGCGCCCTGGAGAAAGGAGAGGACCTGCAGGGGCACGTGAAAAACCACATAACGGTGGTCACGACCCTGAAACCGGGCCTGTTTCGCCGTTTTATGCTGGCATGGGCACTGTGGGGCATCGGGCAGCTCGTCACCCACATGTTCCGTCCCGGTTTCGTACTGACGATGGGGACGATCCAGTTCGCACGCTGGGTGCGGCTGCCCGGCTCGCGTAACCTGCTCTTCCAATCCAACTACGATGGATCGTGGCAAAGCTATCTCGAGGATTTCATTACCCGCGCGCACAAGGGCCAGACGGCGGTCTGGTCCAACTGCGAGGGATTTCCGCGAAGCCGCGATCTCGTCAACGAAGGCGCCCAGGATGGCGACGCATTCAAGAATTACGTGCGTTGCAAGCAAGTGCCCACGGCGTTCTGGTACAGCCGGTTTCCGGCAATCACCGCCGACCGCTTGCGCCGGAACGCCTTGATCCACGAAGGGCTGTGCCGCGCGACCACCGAGAGCGAAGCACGGATCTGGCTTTCACTGTTCGGCTCCGTTCCGCCTACCGAAAACGAGATCGACAAGGGTGAGGTCCAATCGATTGTCTTCGACGGATTTGGTCAGCTACCATCCGCGGAATTCTTCGTTCTGCGTTTCTCACCCGACAGTCAGGCACGAGAATTCATTCGCGCGCTTTGCGGGTTGCCGATTTCGCGCCAACCCGAAGAGGGATTGCTCAAGGCAGCTCTGTGGGACGAAAGCACACTCAAACTCGATTTGCGCATCACGTTCGGCGAGGAAGCCCGATTGCTCGGCGCTGCGGCGTTGGGCCTTTCGGCGAGCGGCCTGGAAGCCATTCTCGGACCCGATCATCCTGTGCTCGAAACCCTCCCCGGCCCCTTTCGGTCGGGAATGCATCAGCGCGCCGCCCGGCTGGGCGATGTCGGCGAAGAGGCGCCCGATCGGTGGCGCTGGTCCGATGGAAGCGACGGCGCGCCTGCCCGATCGAGCGCGATCCTTGCCGTGTATTCGCGAGACAGAGCGGATCACCACGCCCGCGTAGCGGCGTACCTCGCTCTGACCGAACAATTCGGCGTCGCGGTGGTGGATCGCCAGGAGGCCGATCCGCTCGAGGAAGGCTTTCCCGTAGATCACTTCGGATTTCGGGACGGCGTCGTGCAGCCACTCATCGCCGGAACCAACAAGGCCGCGCTCAAGACAGGTAGCCCGGACGTAGTTCCGGCCGGTGAGATGATCATCGGATACAGGAACGTCCAGGGATTCACGGCGCCGCCTATCGGAATCCCCGCTGGCTTCGACCCTCTCACCATCCTGCCCGATGTCTCGTCGGGTCATACCTTCCCCAACTTCAGCAAACGCGAGCCGGATCGCTTCGCGGGTTGGCGCGACTTTGGGCGAAACGGAACCATGATGTCCGTTCGCGTGCTGGAGCAACATCCCAAAGCGTTCGAAGAGGCCTGCCGGAATGCCGCCCGGGATCTGCTGGCATCGTACAGCAATCTCGATCCCGAGACCCGCCGAAGAATCGATGCGCGGTGGGTCGGCGCCAAGTTGATCGGGCGCTGGCAGAGCGGTGCCTCGCTCATCGCCCATGCGGACGATCCCGGGACGGCTGGTGCCGAGGACTATCGCCTGGATTTCGGTCGCGATGATCCGCAAGGCCTTCGCTGCCCCCTCGGCTCCCACGTTCGGCGCGCAAATCCCCGCGACAGTCTGGTTCCAGGCGACGAAACCGAGCTGGCCATCGTAAACCGCCATCGCATCATGCGCCGGGGAAGGAACTACACGCGATCGGAAGGCGAGGAGCGCGGCCTGTTTTTTATCGGATTGTGCGAAAACCTCGAAAGGCAATTCGAGTTCGTCCAGACGAGTTGGCTCAAGTCAGGGCAATTCCATACTCTCGACAATGAAGGGGACGCTCTTGTCGGTCGTGACCGGGGGACGGGCCAGTACTCGATTCCCGTCGCCGGTGGGACCCTGAAGGCCCGCGTGGACTTCGGCTTCACGACGCTTCGGGCAGGTGGTTATTTCTTCGTCCCGGGCCGGAGCGCCCTGGTTTACCTGGCAAGCCACGCGACGTGAGCTTTTCGTTGAACGGACGACTGGACTCCTTGGGGTAACTCGACGGGACGACGACTGCGCGGGCTGGCCTGGAGCGGAAAACGCGCTATCGAGAGCACTTGTCTCGGGTCGCAGCGCGAGGGAACGTGATGATAGGGCGCTCCGGTCGGCTGGTCCTGCTGCTGACAGCCGCATCGGTGTCCCAGATTGCCACGGCGCAAGACGGGATCACTTACGACGCAGCACGGGTCGCCGCGATGTCGCGTGATCCGGATGCGCAATCGTCCGATCTTGCCCTTCTCGCCGCTGAGAACACCGCGGCAGCGCTCGACAACCTGAACCGCCCCACGGTGACGGCGGCGGCAAGCGTGATCGGCTACCGCAAGACCCTGTCCGTGGACCTCACCGGGACGAAGCAGGCAGTAAGCGCGGACACCGCGCGCTTCCTGGACGGTTTGCCCGGAGGTTTCCCGCCGGAGTTTTCCGCAATCGTCAATACGGTCGCGGGCCGGATACAGGACGCGCTGCCGGGATTGCTGGCACCCATCCCCGACGAATTGCGCTACCGGGCCGAAGACGTGATCGTCCGGCCAACGATCAGCGCGGTGATGCCGATCTATACGGGCGGCGCGCTCGAGGCCGTCAAAGACGGCGCACTGGCCGGCGTGACGCTGGCTCGCGGGCGGCAATGGACCACGCTGGCGGGAAAGGAAGTGTCGCTGGCGCAGCGCTATTTCGGTCTTCAGCTTGCGCGCGAGCTCTCGCGATCGGCCGAACAGCGACTGGCGGCGAATGAGCGCCATCTGTCCAGTACCAGGGCGATGGAGCGCGAGGGTATCTTGCCGCATTCGGCCACCCTCGAAGTGACCGTGCTGCGCGATGCGGCGCGGCGCTATCGCGATCGGGCCCGGCGTGAGGAGACGGTCGCCCGCCTGTCGCTCGCGCGGATGACGGGGCGCGAGGTCGATGGGCTGGCTACCCCGCTTTTCGTCAACAGCGCGCCGCTGCCGCCGCTCGCCGTCTTCCGCGAGGCGGCGGCTGCCAACGGCACGGGGCAGGCGATCCTTGCACGCGGGCAGACCCAGCTTGCGCATGCGGGGGAAAAGCTCGCCCGCGCATCGCGCCGTCCGCGCGCCTATGCTTTCGGTGCCTACAGCGTCGATCCGAGCACCAACCTGCCGACGGAACCCGAATGGGTGGCCGGTGCGACCGTGAGCTATACACTTTTCTCGCCTGTCGATCGCGACCGGCTGGTGACCGCGGCAAACGCCCGCAGCGCCGCCGCCGCCGCGGACGAACGCGCCGCAGCGGACCGGATCGAAGGCGAAATCGAACGGACCTACGCCATGGCTGAGAGCGCGCGGTCGTCTTTCCTTTCGATGGAAGCGAGCCTGGCCGCGGCACGGGAAAACCTGCGCGTTCAGGAAATCGCCTTTCGAGAAGGCGTGGGCACGATCGATCGCCTTCTCGCGGCGCAGGCGGCGCTGGGAACTGCCCAGGGCGAACGCGCCGCCGCTGCCTACGAATACGACGTTTCGCTGGCGGCGTTGCTGGCAGTCAGCGGCAATCCCGGGATGCTTGGCGACTATGCCCGCCGCGACGACAGGAAGACGGTCGATGGAGAATGAAGACAGCCCACCCCCGGAAGAGGATAATTCCGAAAGGCGGAGGTCGAACCGCCCCCTCTTCATAGGAATTGCCGCTGCGGTCGCGCTGGCGCTGCTGGGCCTGTGGTACGCCTCCCGTCCCAGCCCCGCTCCCTTGCAGGGAGTTGTCGAGGCCGAGGAAGTAAGCGTCGCCACCAAGGCCTTTGCCCGCATCGTCTCGCTCGCGGTCGACGAAGGGGACATGGTGGAAAAGGGGCAGGTGCTCGGCCAGTTGTCGAGCCCGGGCCGCGATCTGCTGGTCAACCAGGGAGAGGCGGCGCTGGAAACCGCCGACGCGCTCGATGCCATCGCCAACAAGGGCCCCCGGCCCGAGGACATCGCATCGCTGCGCGAGATTTCGGTGGCGGCCGACGCGAGCGCGAACCTGGCGGCCGTAACGGCGAAGCGGATGAACCGGCTTTACGATCAGGGAGTGATATCCGCCCAGCGACGCGACGAGGCCCTTGCCGCGCGCACGGCGTCTGCTGCCAATGGCGCGGCTGCCCGCGCCCAGTACCAGCGCGCGCTGGCTGGCCGGCGCGAAGAAACCAGGGCGATCACCGCAGCGCAGGAAAAGGCGGCCAGCGATCGGCTGGACGCGGCACGCGAAGCGGCTGGAGAGGAACAGCTCGTCGCGCCGATGAGCGGCGAAATCGCGCGGCGACTGGCGGCACCGGGCGAAGTCGTCGGGCCGGCCGTGCCGGTTTTCCGCATCGTCGACAGCGCGCATCCCTACGTGACGCTCAGGGTCGGGGAGAGCCGGTTGAACGGGGTCGTCAAGGGCAGGACGTTGTCCGGTCGTATCCCCGCGCTCGGCAATCGCGCGCTGGACTTCCGGGTCTCCTCGATTTCCGCAGAAGCCAGTTTCACCAGCGAGCAGGCGACGCGTCAGGGGGATGATTTCGACGCGCGTAGCTTCACTCTCCGGCTGGAACCCGCGGGCGGTTCGCAGCACCTGTTGCCCGGCATGAGCGTGCTGTTCGACTGGCCGCAATGAAGCGCCTGAGCGCGGCCTTGCGGCGCGAAACGCGGCTAATCCGCTCCTCGCGTCCGCTCCTCGCCGCACTCCTGCTGGTTCCCGCCCTGTCGTTGGTACTGATCGCGGCGATGCTTTCGCGCGGGTCGCTCGACCGGCTCCCGGTCGCGCTGGTCGACGAAGCCAACAGCCCCGCCAGCCGCGCGCTGGCATCCGCGCTGACGAGCCAAGGAGGCCTCGCCATCGCCCGGGCACCCGCAAACGAGGCGGAAGCCGACGTCCTTTTGCGGTCCGGGACGGTCTGGGGCTACCTCGTCATCCCCGCTTCCTACGGTGCGACCGCGGACGGCACCCCACCTCCGGTACGGATCGCCTACAACGCGACCTATTTATCGGTCGGCTCGCTCGTCGAACGACAGATGCGACGGGCGGTGGAGGGTGCGTTCGGCGAGCTGGCCCTTGCGCGGGCCGCCGGCCTTGGAGCGGATATCCCGCCAGACCGGCTGCCACAGGTCCAGGTGAAGGTCCTGTTCAATCCGCAAGCCAGTCTCGAATGGTATCTCGAGGCGCTGCTTCACCCGGCGATGCTCCATCTGCTGGCGGCTTGTCTGGGGGCCTACGTCGTCTCGATCGAAATCCGGCACGCGTCGCTGCTCGCATGGCGCGAAGAGACCGGCGGCGGCGTAGCCGCGTGGACGGGCAAGTTTTTTCCCCATCTGGCGATCCTGTCCTTGTGGGGCGCGGTCTGGATGATCTGGCTGGTCGGGCTCAAGGGCTGGCGGATGCAGGGATCGCTTGCGTTCGCATACAGTGGGCAGGTTGCGATGCTGGCCGCGAGCCTTGCGATATCGGGCGCGATCGCGGCGGCGACCCGGCGCAGCGGAATCGCTTTCTCCGCCAGCGCGCTCTACGCCGGTTCGGCGCTCGCTTATTCGGGCGGGTCTCTTCCTACCGATGGGGCGGCGCTGCCTGTGGTCTGGTGGAGCGAGGCACTTCCCTTCACCCACTACCTGCGACTGCAGATGGACCAGTTCCTGGGTTCGCCGCTGCACGTGGATCTGCCGGCCTTCCTCGCGCTGCTTGCCTATGGCGCTGCTGGGTTCGCCGTCTGCGTGATAGCCGGAAGGCGATCGCCGTGAAGGCCTCGGAAGCGTTCGTGTCTACCCTGCGCGAAGTCTTTCGCCAGCCGGAGGTGGCCGCACTCGTCGTGCTCGCCGTACTACTGTACGGCATCTACTACCCCGCCCCTTACGCGCACCAGCGCGCCCGCGACGTTCCGATTGCGCTGGTGGACGAGGAAGGCACCACCCTGACCCGGCATCTCGCCAAGGCGATCGATGCCAGCGACGGCGCGGCCCTCGTGGCGCGCCCACTCGATATCGCCGCGGGACAGGCGCTGCTGCGCGACCGCGAAGTCGAAGCATTGCTGGTCATCCCCAGGGGGATCACGCGCGACGCCGTGCGCGGAGACGGGCCGCGCCTCGCGCTGTGGATCGACGGGGTTTATCTCGTCCGTGCAAAGAGCGTCGGCAACGCGGTCGAAGACGCCCTGCTGTCGACGCTGGCCGACGATGTAAAACCCTACCTTGGGCGCAGAGAGCTATCACTGCCGGTGATCGGGACTGCGCGGTTCAATCCGAACGGCGGTTACGCGAATTACATCTTCCCCGCGGTCACGCCGGTCATCCTGCAACAGACGATGCTGTTCGGGGTCGCGGTTCTACTGGCGCTGCGCCGTCAGCGCAGGAGATCGGCGTTCCGCGGGGCGCGCGACCTTGCCGGAACCTGGCTGGCGCTCACCCTGATCTCCACGATTGCGGCGCTGCTTTACTTCGGCTGGTTCTTTGCGTTCGTGGACCTGCCGGGAACGGCGGGTTTCGTAATGCTGCTGATCATTGCATCGCTGCAGGGCGCGGCCATCGCGGCATTCGCCTGCGCGGTCGGCGCGCTGTTTCACAGGACCGAGACGGCCCTTTTGCTGCTTATTCCGACGTCGCTGCCGATCTTCTTCCTGACCGGCGCGACATGGCCCCGCGATGCGATGCCCACATGGGTCTCGCTGGTGGGCAGCGTATTTCCAGCGACCCATGGCGCACGGGCGTTACTGCTGGCGGATCAGATGGGCGCGCCGTTCAGCGCCGCCGCGCCGAGCCTTGCGATCCTCCTTATACTGACCGCCGTCTATCTGGCGCTGCCGCTTCTCGGTCTCCGTGCGCGCCGTCGAGGCCGACCGCCGCTTCTCTAACGCGACGATATCAGAACTCGATCCTTTGTCCGTCCCAGGCGAACAGTCCGCCAGAGGCGGAAGGGGTAAGCGCCTCGATCATGGATAGCAGGTTCCGCGCACTCTCGGACGGTGCAAACAGGCTTCCGGGCTTTACCGAAGACTGAAACGGAGAAGACAACCGGGTGTCGACCGTGCCGGGGTGCAGTCCGACGGCGATCGCTTGCGGATGGGTTCGGCCCAGCTCGATTGCGAGATTGGCGACGATCATGTTGAGCGCCGCCTTCGATGCCCGATAGCTGTGCCATCCGCCGAGCCGGTTGTCGCCGATCGATCCCACTCGGGCGGAAAGGGCCGCGATCACGCAGCGGCGATCGCGCGGAAGAGCCTTGATCATGTGCTTGGCGATCAAGGCCGGTCCGATGGTGTTGATCCTGAAAGAGGCGGCCATCCGATCGGCGTCCAGCGCCGCGAAGGCCTTTTCGGGTTGGTGGGGTCCGTCGTGGAGCATCCCGGTCGCTATAATGACGAGGTCGATCGGTCCCGAGGAGGCGGCCTGTCGCACTCCGCCTTCGATTGACGATTCATCGAGCAGGTCGAATGCAAACGGCCGAACGATGTCGGGATCCAGGGACTTTCCATCCCGGCTCCCCGCGTGGATTTCCGCGTAGTCGCCCGAAGATACAAGGGCTTCGACCAGCGCAGCGCCGATGCCGCCAGACGCGCCCCAGACGATTGCACGCAAGGCGGGCTTCACCCGAGCACCGTCTTCGCTGCATTCCGGTCGATCACCACAGGGAACTGCCGGGAATGCCCTTGAACGGTCCCACGACAGCGCTGGTGATCCAGCCGCCGTAGAAAGCACCGGGTTGCGGGATCACCGTCTCGCCATCGACGCTGCACCTGTCGAAAGGTCCGGCATAGAACGCGATGTGATCATTTAGCGCCCTGAACTGCGGTGTCTGAACGGGGTAGCTCCACCCAACGCGCGACAGCACGATGTCACCGATGACGACGTCCCAATAGACCGCCAGTCCCTTGAATTCGCAGAAGGAGCTTCCGTCCGCGCTGCGCAGGACATCAGGCGCGATATCGGATCGCGGGATGTAATAGCTGGGGGGATGGCTCGTTTCGAGTGTGCGAATGCTTGATCGGGTATCGGCCACGACCCTGCCCGCATGTTCGATCTTCACGCGCGCACTCGTCGGCTGCGCGACCGGCGGGCGGGGATAGGACCATACGCTCTCCTGACCGGGCGCCACCGGATCGGGCGTGGGGACGGACAACATGTCGGTGCCGGAATCCGTCGCGCTCAATTCAATGCGACCGCCACAAGGCCGAGGTGCGCGATGATCGCGATGAAGCTGGCGATAGAAATATTCCTGGAGGTGAATTGACCGATCATTGTTCGTTGCCCTTTGCAGATTGCGCGCTCATCGTTGTGACTGGATGCCCGCAACTGCTCGAAGAGCCGAGATGGCCTTTGGTGCAGGTGCTTCACACCGCGGCGGTTCTCGCCGTGTCAGGCTGATGCTCCAGCGATTGCAAGCAGCGCTCCGCCAGTTGCCGCCCCGAAAGCCAGGCGCATTCCACCCGGGGGCCGAGCAACCAGTCGCCGCAGGCGCCGAGGCGGAGCTCATCGTTCCACAGCGACCCATCTCCGGTGCCCGCCGACAGGGCGTATCGCCATCGGTGCGCCGTTGCCGCAACGGGTCGCGGAAGGTCCGCGTTCGCCGCTTCGGACAGCGCCGCCAACAGCAGGTCGGCGATATGATCCGCTGGCTCCTCCAGCCTTTCGGCAGACCAGCGGGCGGTGGCCTGGACGACCCAGCACTCCGGCTCCGCACGGCCAGGCTTGGCGTTGTTGCGGGCCGCCCAGGACACCGCGCCCTGGTTGCGCAGTACCGAGGGCAGATCGCCCAGCGGCCGGTCGAACACGAACATGCCGCTCCAGCACGGTTGCGATCTCGCCAGCAGGGCAACGCGCGTCATGGCGAAATCGTGCAGGCCGAGGATCGCGGCCGCCTGCTCGGCCGGAATGGCGAGAACGATGGCGTCGAACAGGCCGATCTCGCCTTGCTCGCCCAGCAGCCGCCAGCCGCTTCCCTGCCGGACCAGGCTTTTGACCAGGCAGCCCCAGGTGACGCGCCGGGATGCCGCCATGCGTTTCACCACGGCGTTCATTCCCGGGACGCCGACCCAGGCGTCGCCCCCCGCGGGCAGCCACCGGGCAGCGATTCCCGCGTCGCTCCATTCCTCGACGAGCCGGATGAAGGTCGGATCGCGCGCGGTGAAGTATTGCGCCCCGTGATCCACTGTGACTTCGCCGAGAGGCGTCTGCCAGCGCCGCGTCGACATCCGGCCTCCTGCGCCGCGCCCCTTGTCGAACAATTCCACGCTGTGTCCGGCCGACGAGAGGCCTTCGGCACAGGCGAGCCCGGCCATTCCCGCCCCGATGACTGCAAATCGCATGGGCGTTCAGCGCCCGCCGCGGATCAGCGAGAGGACTTCGTTGCGGCTCTCCGGATCGTCGAGGAAGCAGCCGAGCATGCGGCTCGTCACCATGCTCACCCCGTGCACCTTGACGCCTCGCCCGGTCATGCAACCGTGGCTCGCCTCGATCACCACCGCGACCCCGCGCGGTTTCAGGTTGTCCCAGATCGATTGCGCGACTTCCGCCGTCAGGCGCTCCTGAACCTGCAGGCGCGCCGCAAAGCCGTGGAGCACCCGCGCGAGCTTGGATATCCCGACCACCCGGCCCGCAGGCAGGTAGGCGATCGCGGCGGTTCCCGTGATCGGGGCCATGTGGTGCTCGCAGTGCGACTGGAAGGGGATGTCGCGCAGCACCACGATCTCGTCGTATCCGCCCGTCTCCTCGAACGTGCGCGAAAGGTGCGTGCCGGGATCTTCATCGTAACCCTGGCAATATTCGCGCCACGCGCGGGCGACTCGTGCGGGGGTATCGCGCAGCCCTTCGCGAGCCGGGTCGTCGCCCGCCCAGCGGATCAGGGTCCGTATCGATTCCTGCACTTCGTCGGGGACGACGATCTTGCCCGCCTCGTCGAACTGGAAATGACCGGACATGGTATTCATCGTGGTTCTTTCGAAAAGTGCAGCGTGCGGAACAGGGCGGCTGATCGGCGGTCGGCGGCAGGAAACCAAGGTGTACGAACGGGCACTTCTCTCAGCCTCCCGCTTCGACTAGGCTAAGCGCGATTATGTCACTGTCGCTCATGATCGGGTCCAGTCCCATTGCCGCCGTGATGAGCGATCCCCGGCTTCCCGATAACCCGATCGTCGAATGCAACGACGCGTTCGTCGCGCTGACCGGCTATCGCAGCGACGAGATCATCGGTCACAATTGCCGCTTCCTCGCCGGCGAGGGCACCGAACCCTGGCTGACCGAGATGCTCCGCAACGGCATCCGCCGCCGGCAGCCGGTGATGGTCGAGATCCTGAACTACAAGAAGGACGGCACCCCGTTTCGCAACGCGGTAATGGTCGCGCCGATCTTCGATGCGGCCGGCGAGCTCGAATACTTCCTCGGATCGCAGGTGGAGATTGCCGAGGACGTCGCGCGCGCGAACGACATACGCCGCAAGGCCGCGCACGACCGGGTGACCGCGCTCAGCCCCCGGCAGCGCGAAGTGCTGGTGCACATGGCCGCGGGCAAGCTCAACAAGCAGATCGCCTACGAACTCGGCCTTAGCGAACGAACGGTGAAGATGCACCGGGCCGCGGTGTTCAGCGCTCTCGGCGTCAGAACCAGCGCCGATGCCATCCGGATCGCGATCGAGGCGGGTTACTGACCGAATGGGGCCACCCTCATCGAGAGTGGCCCCGTCCCGGGAGGGTCGCTTAACCCGGGAGTGAGACGGCATCCGTCACGTGGATGACGCCGTTCGATTGCATCACGTCGGCCTGGGTCACGTGCGCCGTTCCGCCCTTGGCGTCGGTCAGCACCACGCCTCCGTCCACCAAGCTTGCGGTCAGCTTGCCGCCCTGAACGGTCGTCAGCGTGGCCTTGCCGCCGCCCGCCTCGATCATGTCGATCAGCTGGGCCGCGGTCAGCCGGCCGGGCACCGCGTGGTAGGTGAGAACCGCCTGGAGGGTGGCGAGATTGGCCGGCTGGAGAAGAGTGTCGATGGTTCCGGCCGGAAGCTTTTCAAAGGCGGCATTGGTGGGCGCGAACACGGTGAAGGGACCCGGCCCCGACAGCGTATCGACCAGTCCGGCGGCCTTGACGGCGGCGACCAGGGTCGTGTGGTCGGCCGAATTGACCGCGTTTTCGACGATGTTGCGTGACGGATACATTTCCGCGCCGCCGACCATCGTGGTCGAGGCCGCGACATCGGCACCGCCGTCGCTCATGGTGGTGCAACCGGCAAGCGAGCCGAGGCCCAGGGCCAGGGCTGCGACGAGAGACTTCTGCATAGCGGTGATCCTCGATTGGTTCTTCGAGTTCGTGTCACTACGCCTTGCGCCGACCCGCGCGAATATGTCCCTTATGCCGTACGACCGCAGGTTCACCGCGCGATCGTGCAGTCCTGCCCCGGTTCTTCCGAAGTTCCTTGTGCGAGTATCGGCAAGGATTCGACGACTTCCTCCGCCAGCGTGGCAGCAGCTGCCGCGGTGGCCGCCCGATCGGCCCCGTCGCTCACTTCGTACGTGTAGGACGGGATGGCGAAGCACGCGAAGAACCAGTTTTTCGCGGTGCCCGATCCCGGGTTGGCATTGCGCGGCTCGATGGTGAATTCGTAGCCGGCAAATCGCTTTTCCTTCCCGCCCAGCCATTTTTGCAGGAATTCCCGGTTTGCCGGGCCGGCCTCGCTTCCCTGGACGTAGAACAGATTGCGCCAGGTGGAATGGAAATCGATCATGGCGACGGGCCGGGTACGAACCGAATTCCTAATCAGCCAGTCTCGCACGGCACGGGTTTCCGGCTGGCTGAAGTCAGCCCAATCGCGGTTGAGGTCCACGCCGCCCCGGTTCGCACGCCAGTGACCGCGCTCCACGCCGTCCGGGTTGAGTTCGGGCACGACAAGCACCTGGTAACTCCGGCGCAGCGCCGGATCTTCGAGGCGCCTGGCAAGCGATCGCACGAACGGCTCCAGCGCGTAGGAGCCGGTCACCTCGGGTGGATGCTGCCGCCCCAGGATCACGATCGTGCGCGGCGCGGAAGCGTCGCCGAAACGCACCGCCTCGATCGGCCGGCCATCGAGCGACCGGCCAAGATCGAACTTTCCGGCTCCGAAATCCTTTACCAGGCCGCGAACGAATTCGCCGTAGTGGCGGGTGTCCAGAATCGGCTGCGCGCTGACCACTCCCGATCCCGGCGGAAGATCGAACGACGCGCTCTGCCCGTCTTCTGCGACGATGACCGGCAATTCGCTTGTCTGCCCGTCGCGGGTCAGCTTAGGCGCGTAGCGGTGCTTCGCTCCCAGATAGTCCAGCCGCACGGTCGCTCCGTCCCTTCCGGACGCGGAGTAACGGAAGGCGTACCACGGGCTGGGATTGATCGGCGGCGCGTGCTCGGGCGTGACGAGCAACGCGAACTGCCGGTCGCCAAGGATCGTGCAACGGGTTTTCGGCGCCGACGGGATGTCGAACCGGATTGCGGCCGAGGCGGTGGCGCAGCCGTCAGGCGGCGGCGCATTCTCCGAAATGCGGGGGGACGCTGCCGTGCATCCCCCCAGCATCAGGATTGCCGCGATGTAGGCCAGTTTGCGCATCGCGAACGCTATGTCAGAACTTCTTGCGCAGTTCGACGTGGAAGGTCCGGCCGCGTGCGGTGTAAAGCTCGCTGTAGAAACCGAAGTTCTCGTCGGCGAGCGGCGGGTCCTTGTCGAACAGGTTGTTGATCGCGAACCGCAGGCGCGTTCCGTCGAGCGGGGTGTCGTTCCTGATCTCGTAGGCGACCGAGAAGTTCACCGTGAACAGGTCGTCGACCGGGTAGTAGTTGGCGTTGGGGTCGTCCGACACGATCAGATTGTCGCGCACGACGCTCGTGTCATAGACCATGCCGGTGTACTGCCCGAACAGGCCGACATCGACCGGGCCGTAATCCCAGTTGATCGATCCCGTCGCGCGCCATTTGGGCCGCCCGTCGGCTTCCAGCAGTTCGCCAAGACCGCCGACAGTCACGTCTAGCGGTAGTGTCCCCGCCGCAACCGCATCGAGGATCTCCTGGCCCTGCGGCCCCGCATCCTGGAAGAAGCCGAGGAGACGCGCCGCGTTAAGGCGAAGGCGGAAGCGGCCCGCGCCGAAGTCCGGCACACGGTAGTCGAGGCCGAAGTCAAGGCCCTTCGAGGTGCGGCTGTCGAGGTTGAGGTAAGGGTCGAGAACGTAGTCGATCTTGCCCGCCGGCGCGAGACTGGTGCCTGTGAACAGGGCAATGTCATCGGCCGTCGGCGCCAGCCGAACCACGTTCGGATTGGTGTCGCCATTGAGGCGCCGCAGCAGATCGAGCGCAATCGCGTTGTCGTCGCCGAATGTACCGACGAGGCCCTTCTGCTTCACGCGCCAGTAGTCTGCCGTAATCGTCAGGCCGCGAATGAAGGCGGGCTCCAACACGACGCCGAGATTGATGCTCGTGCTGTCCTCCGGTCGTAGGCTCCGCGCCCCCGAACGATAGCTGACAGTGCCGGCGCCGAAGCACGAGTCGAGGCTCGTGATGATCCCCTTCTCGAGCTGCGCCTGACAGGTCACGAAATCGTCGCGGGTGTTCGTGCGGGTCGTGCCCTCGTCGTTCACCTGGACGAGGTTCGGCGCCCGGAAACCCTGCGACCACGCTCCGCGGAAGGTGACGCCGGGAAGCACCGTCCACGAAGCCGCGACGCGGGGAACCGCGGCGGTCGCATCGATGTCCTTGAAATGCTCGACCCGGCCCGCAAGCTGCAGGTTGACCTCGTGCATCAACGGGACGCCCATGTCGGGGCTGACGAGCGGCACGAAGACTTCGGCAAAGGCGGAATAGACCTCGCGCGCACCGCTCGTATCGGGCGATGGGCTGGTGCCCATGACGTCGCTCTCGCTGAAATCGCCCGTCACGCTGTCGGTGAAGGTGATCGTCCCATCGAGCCGCGGATCGCGATCGTCGTAGAACGTCTCGCGCCGCCACTCGACGCCGGCCGCCACGCCAAGATCGCCGCCCGGCAACCTGAACAGGTCGTCGCGGCTGATCTTGAAATCGGCCAGCGCCAGCGTCGTGCCGCCCTTGCGATAGACTTCAACCAGGAAGGGCGTGATCGAGGACATCGGATTCGGCGTGCAATCGCCGATGCCCGGATCGCCTGTGACGCAGCCGCCGTTGAACGGATTGTACGCATCCGGCGTCGTCTTGTTGATCTGCTGCTGCGCCAGCGTCAGCGAGATCCGGTTATGGGTCACGTCGGCCAGCTTCGCTTCGGAATAAACGAAGCCGGTGTCGAAATCCCACGATCCCAGATTGCCGCGAAGGCCCCACACGCCGCGCCAGGTGTTCTTGTCGACATCGATGTCGCGGTTACCCGCATCGACGAAGCGATAACGCTCCATTATCACGTCGACACCGCTGGCAGAGACGGTGGTGCCGGGCAGGCGGTTCGGACTGCCGACCGGACCGAACGGGTTCCAGTAGGCATCCTTCGAAATGCCGACAGGCACCGCGCTGAGGACGGCGGTCGCATCGAGGAACCGGTGGTTTTCGGAGCGATAGAAGCTGCCTTCGAAATAAGCCTCGACGTTGTTGCTGATCTCGTAGTTGAGCAGCGCCTGCACGTTGTAGCGGTTCTTGCGGCTGAACAGGCTGTCGCCGTAGATCGTGTTGTAGCGCACGTCGCTGGTCGGCGTGGTGCCGTTGCGCGCGCACAGCCCGTTGCCGAAGTCGAGACGGCATCCGGGGAAGTAGCTCGGCTGCAGATAGAAATCGTCGTCGCCGATCGGGGTCTTGCTGGCTGGCGACGAACCCTGGATGTCGAACTGGCCGAACGGCCCATAGGTGTTGCGGTTGTTGAAAGAGGCATCGCCCTCGAAGTCGGTCCCCTCGACCAGCCGCCGCCGATCGTCGTCCTTCGAATACTCCCGCTCGTCGGAGAGAATGCCGTTCTCGTGATAATAGCCGCCGTATACGGTCAGGTTGCCCCGCCCGCCGCCGAAGTCGAAGCCGTAGCCGCCGGTGATCTGGTAGTTATACAGGCTCGTCCCGTCGGACATCCGGTAGTCGCCTTCGATGAAGCCGCCCTTCATGTTGCCCTTGAGCACGGTGTTGACGACGCCCGCGACCGCGTCCGCGCCGTAGATCGCCGACGCGCCGTCGCGCAGCACCTCGATCCGGCGGACGCTGCCGGGCGCGATCTCGTTGGTGTCCGAACTGACGACCGGGACCAGCAACTCGGTCTGGAAGCCCGGGTGCAGCGTCATCCGGCGTCCGTTGATCAGCAGCAGCGTGTTGCCGGTGCCGAGATCGCGCAGGTTGATCGAGCCGACGTCGCCGCGCGCGTTGTTGACGGTGGTGGCGTTCTGCTCGTTGAACGCGACGGTGCCGGCCTGGGGGATCGATCGGAACAGCTCGTCGCCCGAAGATGCCCCGGTGTTCTCGATCTGCTGCTCGTCGACCACGGTAACCGGCAGCACATCGTTGATCTGGGCGCCCTGGATCTGGGTGCCGGTGACGACGATCTGGTTGGCCGCCTCGGTCGGATCGAGCGACGGCTCGGCCCTGTCGGCAACCTGGTTGGCGGTGCCCGCGGTCTGGGCGAAGGCAGTGCCGCCGCCCAGGACCGACAGGCTGGCGCCGGCCAGCAGGGCCAGCCTCGTGATGGTTGTGGTGCGCATGGTTTTCCTCCCGTTTGTCTTCAGTTCTTGAATGCGACGCGGTTTGCCCACGCGTCGAAAAGTCCTGGCCACTGGCTCAGCGTCTGGTCCGGCGTGCCGAGCCCCCAGCCGTGTCCGCCATTGGCGAAGATGTGCATCTCCACGCTCGAACCCGCTTTCTGCAGCGCGGAAAATAGCGCGAGGTTGTGGCCCGGCGGCGTCGTCGGATCGTCTGCGGCAGAGAACAGGATCATCGGCGGCGCGTCCTTCGTGGCCCAGGTGTCGAGCGACCATTCGGCCTCGGCCGCGGCGGTCGGCCTGGTGCCGATGATCTCCTTGCGCGTGCGGGTCGTGTCGAACGGCTTGCGCAGGCTGACCACGGGAAACAGCAGCGCAGCAAAGTCGGGCTTTGCGCTCGCGCTCTCGAACCGGTCCGCACCCGAATATAGCGCGCGGGTCGGCTGGAGCGCGGTGAACCCGGCAAGGTGCCCTCCGGCCGACATCCCCATCACCCCGATCTGGCGCGGGTTGATGCTGAATTCAGCAGCTCTGGAGCGGATGATTTTCATCGCCCGCTGGGCGTCGGCGAACGGGGCGCTCGCCTCCCACCCGTCGTTCGGCAGGCGATAGAGCAGCTCGAATGCAGTGTAGCCGTGGTTCTGCAGCCAGCGCGAAGCAGGCGCACTTTCCTTCCACGACTGGATGCGGAAATAGCCACCGCCGCCGCAGACGACGACCGCCCTGCCGTTCGGATTGTTGGGCCGATATACCCGCATCCGCGGCCGCGCGATGTTCGATACCGCACCGTAGCCCGCGCCCTTGTCGCCGACGACCTCGGGCCCCCTGACCCCGCCCTTACCGGGAGGAGTGCCCGGCCAGAGGTCGATTTCTTCAAGATCGTGGGCGCGGACGGGACTGGCCGTGGTTGCGGCCGCGGCAGCGGCGGCGCCCGCCAGCCGGAATGCCTCGCGACGGGACAGGGTCATGCGGTTTCTCCCTCGACGACGAGGCCGTGGCGTTCGTGCCGTTCGCTATCCTCGAGCGGCAGCGGCATCGGTTCGCCGGCCATCGCCGCGGCCAGCCGCTCACGGTCGAGCGCGCCTTCCCACTTCGCGACGACGATCGTGGCGACCGCATTGCCGACGAAATTGGTGAGCGCCCGGCACTCGGACATGAACCGATCGATGCCCAGGATCAGCGCCATGCCGGCGACCGGAACGGAGGGGACCACCGACAGCGTGGCCGCGAGGATGACGAACCCCGCACCGGTGACCCCGGCGGCTCCTTTCGAACTGATCATCGCGATCAGGACGAGTGCCAGTTGCTCGCCGAGCGACAGGTCGATGCCGACCGCCTGCGCGATGAAGAGCGAGGCGAGCGTCATGTAGATATTGGTGCCGTCGAGGTTGAACGAATAGCCGGTCGGAACCACCAGCCCGACCACACTGCGTTTGCAGCCGGCGATCTCCAGCTTTTCCATGAGGTTTGGCAACGCCGCCTCGGAGGACGAGGTGCCGAGAACGAGGATCAGCTCTGCCTTGAGATAGCGGATCAGGGAAAGGATCGAAAAGCCGGTCCACCATGCCACCGCGCCGAGGACGACGAGCACGAACAGCAGCGAGGTGAGGTAGAATGTCGCTATCAGCCCGGCGAGGTTGGCAAGCGTGCCGATCCCGAACTGCCCGATAGTGAAAGCAATCGCGCCGAACGCTCCCAGCGGCGCCAGCTTCATGAGCATGTGCACCAGCTTGAACACGACCTCTCCGAAAGAGACGAGCGTATCGTGGACGAGGTCGCTGCGCGGCCGCGTGAGCGCGATCGCAATGCCCGCGAGGATCGCGACCATGAGCGTCTGCAGGATGCTGCCGCTCGTCACCGACGAGAACAGCGTCGTCGGGATAATCGCCAGCAGGAAGCCGGTAACGGTCGTCTCCTCGGCCGTCGCGGCATAGTTGGCGACCGCATCGGCATCGAGCGTGGCGGGATCGATGTTCAGTCCCGCCCCCGGGTGCACGACGTTGGCGACCACCAGGCCGATGATCAACGCCAGGGTAGAGAAGAACAGAAAATAGGCGAACGCCTTGATCGCGACGGACCCGACTGCCGACGTATCGCGCATTCCCGCGATACCGGTCGCCACGGTCACGAAAATCACTGGCGCGATGATCATCTTGACGAGGTTGACGAACCCGTCGCCAAGCGGCTTCAGCGCGATTCCCACATCTGGCGCAAAGTGGCCGAGCAACGCACCGACCACTATTGCCGCGAGGACCTGCCCGTAGAGCGAGCGATACCACGGCTTGCGCTGATCCGCGACCGGACCGTCAGGTTGCTCGAGTGGTTGCTGCACGTTCCCTCCCTCTCGCGATCCGCTATGACTGCGGGTACGCGAGACAGGAGAATAGCGGGCACAAAGGGCTTCACCAAATCGGAGAACCATTTGGCTAAACGCATAATTATCAGAGGGTTAAGCGCCGCCTGTACCAGAAAATTCCGATATTTCGCACTGATGGATTGCCTTTCGTGCGTTTTTTCGCACAAGAAGGGGCGTGAAAATGCCTCTGCCAAAGTCAGCCGATTGGCGCATGTTGACTATTGGCCTCGCGATGTTGGCGCTTTTGGCGCTCCTGGCCGTGGTTGGCCTCGATCGGCAAGCCACCGCGACCGCGAAAGCTGAGGCACGCCAAGCGGGGCGCAACGATGCCGCCATCCTCGTCGCAGGCCTTCAGGCCGAACTCGACAAGTTCAGTGTCGCGCCGCTCGTCCTGGCGGGCGATCCCGAGGTCCGCGCCCTTCTCGTGGATGGAGGAGCCGATGCCCGCCACCTCGATAGGCGCTTCGAAGCGCTCGCGGCACAAACGAGGGCAGCGGCCATCTATCTGATGGATCGCAACGGCGAAACGCTCGCCGCCAGCAACTGGCGCCTCCCTTCTACGTTTGTGGGGTCGAACTATCGCTTCCGCCGCTATTTTACCGATGCGATCGCCACGGGAAGCGGAACGCAGTTCGCGCTCGGAACGGTCAGCCGGAAGCCAGGTCTCTACATCGCTCAGGCTGTTCGCGCAGAGGGCCGGACGATCGGGATCGTCGCGGTCAAGGTGGAGTTCGACGAGCTTGAGCGCAGTTGGCGCGAAGCCACGCCGGGTGTCTTCGTCACCGACGGGAGCGGGGTGGTGCTGCTCGCCAGCAATGACGCATGGCGTTTCCACACGACTCGTCCCGATCTCGCCGCATCCCGCGACCATACGCTCGATAATCGCCAGTTCGGGACCGAAAGGCTGGAGCCGCTTGAACTCGACACGCGTAGTGCAGACCGGCGGACCGCCGTCCCGCTGATAGATTCGAACCTGCCGATCGCCCTTCCCGGCTGGCGACTTCATCTGCTGGTCGATCCTGGCGAGCGGATCTCAGCCGCGCGAGCGGGATTGCGACTGTATGTCCTGCTCGCCGCCGCGGTTCTGGGCGCATTGCTGGTCACGGCGGTCGTGCTGCGAAACCGGCGAGAGCGGATAGCGGAGCGACTGGTGGCGGACCGCACACATTCGTTGCGGGAGCAGCTCGGGCAGGCCAACCGTCTTGCCCTGCTCGGACAGATCACCGCCGGTGTCGGGCACGAGATCAATCAGCCGGTCGCCGCCGCACGCGTGTATGCCGAGAATGGAGTCAGGCTGCTCGATCGCGGCCGGGTGGACGAAGCGCGTACCAACTTCGGTCGGATTGTCGGCATTGCCGAGAGGATCGGCGCCATCACCGACGAACTGCGGCGGTTCGGTCGGCGTGGCGCAGCCGAGTCGGGTCTCATGCCAATCGGGCAGCCGATCGACGGGGCGATCCTTCTTCTGCACGACCGGATCCTGCGCAGCTCTGTCGCCCTCACTCTGCCAGAAGGCGACCAGCGCGCAATCCGCGTTCGCGCCGAGCCGGTCCGCCTCGAGCAAGTGTTGGTCAACTTGCTCCAGAATGCGCTCGATGCAACCCCGCCCGGAGGGTCAATCGCCCTTTCCATCAAGATCGAGGGTGCCTTCTGCCTCCTTACCGTGGCCGACGAAGGGCCGGGCCTTGGGGAGATCGGGGATCGGATCTTTCAACCTTTCGCCACGACCAAGTCCGGCGGGCTTGGTCTCGGCCTCGTCATATCGCGCGACATCATGCGCGACCTCGGTGGCGACCTCACCATTGGGCCGAGCGACGGCGGCGCGCGCTTCATAATGCGGATACCACTGGGATGACGGAAGCGATCGATCGGGCGCGGGTCATCCTCGTCGAAGACGATGACGAACTGCGCGAGGCAACGGTACAGGCGTTGTCGATCGCCGGGATGGAAGTGCTTTCTTTCGGCGATGCCGACTCGGCACTCGGCGCCCTGCCCGATGACTTCGACGGCGTGGTCGTGACCGACATCCGCTTGCCGCGAACCGACGGGCTGGAGCTTTTCGCAACTCTATCCACGCGCGATCCCGAATTGCCTGTCGTCCTGATGACAGGGCATGGCGATGTCGCGATGGCGGTTGATGCCATGAAGCGCGGCGCGGCGGATTTCCTGACCAAGCCCTTTGCCACGTCGGCCCTGATCGAGACGATCGAACGTGCAGCGGTCCGCAGGACCCTGGTAATCGAGAACCGGCGATTGCGCGAAGCCTTGCGAAACCGGACGACGGCGGGGCTGCTGGGAACGTCCGAGCAGGCCCGGCGGCTCGAACGGCTAACCACCGAAGTCGCCCGGACGGACCTCGACATCCAGATTTCTGGCCCGCCGGGCACGGGAAAGACGCACCTCGCGCACCGCATCCACGAGCTCAGCCCGCGCAGTAACCGCCCATTTGTAGCGATAGACAGCGGAGTGTGGAGCAATGGGGATGCCGAGCTGCTGGTGTTCGGGCGCGACCCCGCCGCCGGCCTTTCTCGCTCCGGGCTAGTCGAGCGGGCACGGGGCGGTACGCTGTTGCTGGACGATGCGGAGACGATCCCCTCCGGCTTACATGGGCGTCTCCGCAGCCTGCTCGAGAAGCGCGAAATACGCCCCCTCGGAGCCGATCGCCCGCTAAAGGTCGACGTCCGCATCATCGCGACAAGGGGCGGCCAGACGGCTGCGACGATAGCGACGGGCGAAGCGAGCCTGCTCGATCATCTGGGGGGAGTGACCATTGCGATCCCGCCGCTAGTCGACCGAAAAGACGACGTTCCGGTCGCCTTTCGGCATTTCGTCGGTGAATTCGAGCGCCAGTTAGACACGACGGCAAACCCACTGACGAGCGCGGAATGGACTTTCCTGTTGAGCCACGACTGGCCGGGAGGCCTGCGCGAACTGCGTGACTTCGCCCGGGTCTTCGTCCTCGGCCTCTCGCGGCTTGCGACCCCCGCAGCGGGGGCGGCGAGTCCCGGCTCGAGCTTGCGCGAACTGGTCGGCGCTTTCGAGCGCGCGGTCCTCGAGGACGCGCTGCGAAAGGGCGGTGGTCGGGTCGACATCGTCCAGCGGATGCTATCGGTCAAGCGCAAGACGCTGTATGACAAGCTCGCCCGTTACGACCTGAAACCGCAGAGTTACCGTTGATCCGGAGCGTGAGCGCTCGCTGGACGCACGTGCGCGGCAAGGCTGTTCTACTCCACGAGCGGAGGAATCAGCCTTTGAGGTCCTGCAGAATGTCCGCCGTCCAGCGCTGGATGTTCTCGTCACGCACGCATTCAAACATCGGCTTCCATCGCGCGATCCGTTCGTCGCGCGGCATGTCGAGGGCGTCGCGGATCGCCGATGCGATGTCGTCGGGGCTGTGCGGGTTGACCAGTAGCGCTTCCGTCAACTGCTGCGCCGCACCGGCGAAACGGCTAAGGATCAGCACGCCGGGATCCTCGGGATCCTGCGCCGCGACATATTCCTTCGCGACAAGGTTCATTCCGTCGCGCAGCGGCGTCACCAAACCGATCTTGGAGGCGAAATAGACTCCCGTCAGTTCCGCGAGCGAGTGACCTTGGTTGACGTATCGTATCGGGGTCAGGTCAACCCGGCTGAGCGCGCCATTGATCTGCCCCGTTTTCTGTTCGAGCAACGCGCGGATCTGCTGGTACGAGCCGATCGCGGTCCTGCTCGGGGGCGCGATCTGGACGAAGACCAAGTCCTTCACCCGCTCGGGGTAGCGGTCGAAGAAACGGGCGACCCCGTCCAACCGTTCGGGCAAGCCCTTGGAATAATCCAGACGGTCCACACCGATCATTGCCGTGCGATGCCGGGTGCTGGCCATGACGCGCTGCGCCATTTGCCGGGATTCGCCGGTCTGCGCCTGCGTCGACAGATGCTCGTAATCGATCCCGATCGGGTAGGCCCGCGCGATCGTCGTACGGCCTTCGAGCGTTACCTTTCCGTCGGCCTCATCCACCGTCGCGCCAAGTTCACGCTCGCAATAATGGAAGAAGCTTTCAAGCCATTCGCCAGATTGGAAGCCGACCACATCGTATTCGAGCAGGGTGCGCACCAACCGCTGGTGGTAGGGCAATGAGACGAGCAGGCGGGTCGGAGGCCAGGGAATGTGGAGGAAGAACGCCATGCGGTTCTTCACACGACGCTGCCGCAGGTTCTCGCCCAGCGGCATGAGGTGATAGTCGTGCACCCAGATGAGGTCGTCGTCCTCGATCATCGGTGCAACCGCATCTGCGAAGAGTTCGTTGACGCGTTCGTAACCCTTGCCGGTGGCGAGTTCGTAGCGCGCGAGGTCGAGACGGTAGTGAAAAAGCGGCCACAGCGTCTCGTTCGCATAGCCGTAGTAATATTCCTCGACGTCCTGCGGGGAGAGATCGATCGTCGCGAAGGTGACGTGGTCGCGGACTTGCGTACTGGGCTCCGAGGACGGCTTATCGCTTTCCTCGCCCGACCAACCGAACCAAAGCCCCCCCTGTTTTCTGAGCGCTGCGTCCAGCGCTCCCGCGAGGCCACCCTGCGCGCCGGCGGCACCGCGCGCGCTCGGCACCGCCACCCGGTTCGAGATAACGATCAGCCGACTCACCGCACGGTGCTCCAGCTTTTGGACAACAGGCTTGCACAGTTGATCACACCAACCAACGAATAGGTCTGCGGGAAGTTGCCCCATAGTTCGCCGCTATCGAAATCCATGTCCTCGCTGAGCAGGCCCGAGGCGGTTGTGTGGCCCAGCATCGTAGTGAACAGCTCGCGCGCCTCGTCCTTACGGTCGGAACGGGCGAGTGCGTCGATCAGCCAGAAGGTGCAGATGTTGAACGCCGTCTCGGGCGCGCCGAAGTCGTCCTCCTTGGCGTATCGGAGCATGTGTTCCCCGCGCCGCAACGCTTTTTCGACTTGGGCGAAGGTGGAGCGGAATCGAGGATCGCCCGGTTCGCAGAACCGCAGTTCGAGCAGCTGCAACAAGCTCGCGTCGAGGTAGTCGCTCTCGAAACTTGCGCCGTAGTGGCCACCCTCGCCATTTTCGACCCACGCCTCGCGATCGATTGTCGCCCGGATCCTTTCGGCACGTTCCTTCCAGACTTTCGCCCGATCGGTTTTTCCGAGATGCTCGGCGACGTTCGCGAGCCGGTCGCAGGCAGCCCAGCTCATCGCCGCGGAGTACGTGTGCACTTCCTGCCGGGTGCGGAATTCCCACAGTCCTGCGTCCGGCTGGTCGTGCATCGCCCATGCCATCTCCCCGACTTGCTCCAGGCTGGCGAAGTCGCGATCATCTGCCATGCGGAGCAGGCGCCGGTCGAAGAATCCCTGCGCCGTCGGCAACACGATCTGCCCATAACAATCGTGCTGTACCTGATGATAGGCCGCGTTCCCGATCCGCACCGGTCCCATCCCGCGATATCCAGCGAGATCGCCAGCAATCCGCTCGGTCAGTTGGGCCTCGCCCATTACCGAATAAAGCGGCTGAATCTGTCCTCCGCGTGAATCGTCGATAATGTTGCGCAGGTAGGCTAGGTATTTTTCGAGCACGTCGAGCGCGCCCAGCCGATTGAGCGCCTGCACCGTGTAGTACGAATCGCGTATCCAGCAGTAGCGGTAGTCCCAATTGCGCTCGCTTTCCGGCGCCTCCGGGATCGACGTGGTCAGCGCGGCGACGATCGCGCCGGTTTCCTCGTGCTGGCACAGCTTGAGCGTGATCGCGCAGCGGATCACCTCGTCCTGCCATTCAAAAGGGGTGGCAAGACCGCGGACCCAAAGTTGCCAGTACTTGCGCGTCTGCTCTTCCATCGTGCGCACTTCGGCTCGGATGTTGCCGCTGAACGGCTCGTCCGGACCGAAGAAGAAATGCTGATCGCTCTCCACCCGGTAAGCGCGCCCTTCGAGAACGGTGCCTACCGGCGCGTCGGTGCTGAGGCGCAGCGCGTGCTCTCCGGTCAGGAACCGCACGTGGTTCGTCCCAGCGGTCGTGGCTGCAAGATGTGCGCCGTGGCCGTGCATCGGCCGCAGCTTGACCCTCAGCCGCGGCGCGCCCGCGACCGGGCGCACCACGCGGACGAAGGCGACTGGGCGATACATCCGGCCGGACCGCTCAAAGCGTGGGCAGAAGTCGGTGATCTCAACCGCGCTGCCGTCCTTTGCATCGAGTCGGGTGATGAGGATCGGGGTATTGCGGACATAACGCTGGGTGGCGGAAACCTGGCCCTCCAGTTCGAACCGCCAAGCACCTTGGTCGTGCCGCTCACCGTTGACGAGCGCACAGAACACCGGATCCCCGTCCACCCTTGGGACGCAGCCCCACACGATTCCAGCGCGGCTGTCGATAAGGGCCGAAACCTGGCAATTGCCGATCGGCCACAGTTCGAGGTTCGAATGTTCCATCAGGTCTCGAACCAGTCCAGCACAGCGGCAGAACCGGAGAGCGCGTATCGGGCGTTTTGCGAGGGCCGCTCGCCGACTGCTATGCCGAAGCCGCCCATCGCGTCGCACGCGGCGAACCCGTCTTCGTCGGTTACATCGTCGCCGACAAAAATCGGCACGCTGCCGCGAAAGTGCGCCGCTTGCATCAGTTCCTTCACCGCAATTCCTTTGTCCACCCCAGGCACGACGATCTCGGCAACGCATTTGCCGCGCTTGACTGCAAGACCGTTACGCTCCGCCAGATCGTCGACGAACGCCTGCGCGTGTTCTTCCCATTCTGGCTGCCCGCGCCAGTGGAGCGCCACGCCCAGCGTCTTCTCCTCGTGAACCAGCCCTGCGCTTCTCGCGAACCGCGTCAATTCGTGCTGCACTGCAACAGGGACGACGTCGCAGCGATGGATCGGTTCCCCGCGCCCAAGTCTCCGCTCCCCGCCATGCGAACCCACGCATGCGATCGCGAGCGACCCGCAGTGGCTCTCGAGGTTAGTGATAGAGCGTCCGCTTACGAGCGCCAGCCGGCCTTCGAGCCGCTCAGAGAGGCGAGAAAATATCGCGTCGATGTTTGCAGGCACCACGATCCGCTCGGGATGATCTGCCAGCGGCACAAGCGTGCCGTCGAAATCGAGGAAGAGCGACAGCGCACCCTCCTCCAGCAGGCAGCCGAGAGTAGGCGGGGAAGAAAGCGGGATCGGCGATTGCATGCCGCCGACATAGGTTCCCTCCTCTGACGGTCAACGACGACGAGGAATCCGCAACGACGACTGCGCCCGCGCTTTCCGGCTTTGGTAGCGGGTGCCTCGCGGTGCAGGCGCAGCTTGGGCGGTACCCTGCAGGTACGCAGTTGGCATATGCTGGCACAGTGCGCGCAATTCGGCGGAAGAGGCGAATGGCTGGGCATGAGTTCTTGCACGGCCGCACGGTCCGGCTCATTCCATTCTTTCAAATCGCCTGCCGCACCGATGCATCGCCAGCTCTGCCAAGTAAAATCTGATGCGCCGCGGTATGTCCCGAAATGGGCCAACTTGCTTTTCGTTAGCCTATATCACTAACTTAAGGGTGGAATTTCTCCTTATCCAAAGTTAGTCAGGGGCTAACCAGAGGGGGAGGAGCCGATTCGGTTCCGCGTCGCATAAGGGTCGCACGCGAAATACTCGCCGACTAATTCCAATCTGGTCTTTGATGCTCGGAAAGTTTCCGGGCAGCTATTTCCTCGATGGAGTGCTACCAATGAAGAAGATTGCTATTGCAGCCGCGGTTTCCACCGCATTCTTTTCGACCGCAGCCCTGGCCGGTCCCACGGATACCGCGAACCTGACCGTCAGCGCCAATGTGGCCGACGAGTGCTCGATCGAGCAGCCAACCGCTTTCACCTTCGGCTCGGTGAACATCAACCAGGGCGCCGGCGCCAATGCTCTGCTGTTGAAGAACGGATCGCAGAACGCCGATTCGGGCACCCAGAACATCTATGTCAGCTGCAACTATGCGGCCAAGATCACCGCCAAGTCGACCGGCAACAACGGTCTGCTCAACTCCGCGGGCCAGACGCTCGCCGACAACGATTCGAGCGACTTCACCAATCTGATCAACTACCGGATCGAACTCACCTCGAACGACGGCAGCTTCTCGAAGGTCGACTATCGCACCCGCACCGGCGGCCCGGCGAGCGTCACTCCGGGCGGCGCGTTCCACGACAACGCCAATCTCAAGGTTTATATCGATCGCGACGACACGGCGAAGCGCCCGGTTGCCGGCACCTACACCGACACCGCGGAAATCACACTGGGCGTCGTCTAAAACGAACACCAACCGTACGGGAAAGAGGGGGGCTTTTGCCCTCCTCTTCTTCCGTGGGGAGGGGTGTTTAAAGCCGATTTGCAATTTCGGTTCAAAGGGAACCGAGATTTGCGAAACTAGCACGGGTCGCTCAAGATGTTGAAGAAGATGCTTTCGCTTGGGGCAGCCATTGCGCTTGCCATCGGGTCTCCAGCCGACGCGGCGCGAATTTCACCCATGGTGGTCGACGCCAAGCCCATTGGCCGCGAATTGATCGTTCGGGTTGAACTGACCAATCCGGAGAGCACGGAATTTCCTGTCGAAGCCCGGATGTACCGCGGCACGATCAGCGAGGACGGCGAGCTCGAGCTGACTCCCGCTGACGAGGACTTCCTCGTATTTCCCGCGCAAATCGTAGTTCCGGGCCAGTCGCAACAGTCGTTTCGCGTCCAGTACGTCGGCGAACCGGAGATCGATTCTTCGCAGATTTACTATCTTCAGCTGCGCCAGGTCCCCGTTGAATTTGCACCCGGCCAGTCTCAGGTCCAAGTCACGGTCAATTTCAATATCCTCGTGAACGTCGTGCCCGACGGGGTCACGCCCGCACCAGCCGTCCAATCCGCGACAGCGACCGAGAAAAACGGAGCGCCCGGCGTCGAAATCCGCCTGACCAATACCGGCACGCGATATTACACTGCGAGCAGCATGGCCTGGAAACTGCAGGGGACAGCAGAAGACGGCAGCCCCTTTGTTCTGGATATGGGCCCACGCGACGTTGCAAAGCTGATCGGCGTGGGCGTTGTCGCTCCGGGACGCGATCGAGTCTTTTTCGTTCCAACCGAGAAGCCATTGGCGGGACCCGTCCAGGTTACCTTGGGCGGCTAAGACGTGTTCGAGGGGGCAAAGGGCCGCTCGGTTCTGGGGGCGAGTTGGATCGCGATTGTGGCCTGCTCGATCGCTTCTCCGGCGGGCGCACAAGTGGTGTCGTCCGGGCGACGGGCCTCCGACGGGCGCGCTCAGAACTTCGTAGACCGTGCAGTCACCATGTCCGTGCCGTTGGCATGGAATGGAAGCGTGATGGGTGACGTAATCGTCCGGGCCGATCCTGAAGGCAGCGTCGCCATAGAGAGTAGCTCGCTCGAAGCCCAGCTCGGCTCGCTTCTGAATGAGAGTGGCTCCCAGCGGTTACGCGAAACACTGGCAGGCAAACCGTTCGTCTTGCCGGCCGAGCTGGAGGCAATCGGCATCAAGGTCGCTTTCGACTTGAGCCGACTGGAACTGAGCGTCCTTTCAATCGACCCAACCTCACGGCCGGTTCAACCGTTGCAGGGGAAATCCACTGAAAGAGAAAATGTACTGCCGGTTATGAAACCGGCCGGACTCAGCGCATATCTGAATGCCACCGCCAACCTGCTTTACCGCGATGTGGGCGGCGTCGCCCCTCCCGAATTCTATCTTTTCGGCGCGACCAGATACAAGAATCTTGTTCTCGAATACGATGGCGGGGTGACAGACACTCAAAGATTCTATCGCAGGTCGCTACGCGCCGTTTACGATGAGCCTGAAAAATATCGACGCTGGAGCGCAGGCGATCTCCGCCTAGAGAATACCGGCTTCCTTCGCACCCCCTTCCTGGGCGGTGTTGCGGTCGAGAAAACGCGTCGCGAGTTCGACCCCCTCTCTCCGGCAGTCAATCTTGGTGGGCGCCAGATACTCCTGACCTCACCCTCCACTGTCGAAGTCATCGTCAATGGCGCCTCGTATCGCACATTCGATCTCCAGCCAGGCACCTACAGCCTCGAGGACCTGCCGATCCAGACTGGTTCCAACGATGTGCGGTTGGTGATCCGCGACGGATCTGGACGAGAACAGGTAACCCGCTTCGATTACTTTTACGACCTGATCGACCTTGAGGCCGGGGAGGATGAATACACTATCGCGGCAGGCGTTAGTACGCAGCAGTTGAATTTGCAGCCCCACTATTCGAATGATCCTGTCCTCATCGCCAGTTACCGGCGCGCGCTATGCGACACGGTGGTCGTTGGAGGGGGGATACAGGTTGCGAAAGGGACTCAGGTCGTTGCTGCCGAAACCCAGATCATCCCCCAAGTGATTCCCGGCAGCTTCGATCTTCAGGCAGCCGTCAGCACGGGGAACGGGACTGGAGTGGCCTTTCGCGGCGGCTATCGCGTCCAATCGGGCACCGGCTTCCGGGCAAAGCGCTTTTCGGCAAGCTTCAACTACGAAAGCCCGAACTTCCGCACCGTGGCGGACCTGTCTTTCTTCCGAAGCGAAAACCTTTCGATCAACGCAACCTACAGCCAGGGTATCACCGAGCGAACCTCCGTCGTGGCGGGCGCGAACTACTTCTCGCGCTTCGGGAAAAACGACCAAAGCACCGTGTATGCCGACGTCAATCACCGGCTCCGTCCCAACATCCGGGCGACCGTTGGCGTAGAGTATGGCACTGGGTCGCTCTTCGGTAGAAATTTCGGAGTACGGGCTGCCGTTGCAGTTCTTTTCGGAGGCCGGCACCGTGCCGATGCGTCGTACCAGAGCCGAAGGAACCTGACGCGCGCATCGATTGCGCGAAGTTCCACCAGCGACGTGGGTTCGTTTGGTTACTCGGTCAATCTCCAGAATTCCGACGGTGGGGCTTCGATCGATGGCGTGGCCGATTACAACGCCAATCGCTTCGAGGCGCGCGCCTCGATCGGCTCATCCGGCGCAAGCTTCGGAGGACTGACCCGCAACCAGACGGCACGGCTGCAAATCGGCACATCGATTGCATTCGCCGACGGCGTGTTCGGGATCGGACGCCCTATTCAAGACGCGTTCCTGCTCGCTCATCCGCACAAGACATTGACGAATGCCAATGTAATTGCCGGTCGAAGCCTGGTCGACGGAAAATATGAAGCGAACAGCGGACCTTTTGGGGCGGCAGTGGTCGGAAGATTGTCTTCGTATACTCCCCAAAACGTACGTTACGACATCGACACTCTCGACGCGGGGTACGACATCGGTTCCGGCATTGCGCGTGTCGACCCACCTTTTCACGGCGGTTATAAGCTCCTCGTCGGAAGCGACCACTTCGTCAGCGCGGTCGGTTTCCTGAAAATCGCGGGCGAGCCGGCCGAATTGTTGGTCGGCAAGATCACATCCGAAGACGACGAAAGCTTCGAACCCCAGCAGTTTTTCACTAATTCGGTGGGTCGGTTCGGCGTCGTCGGTCTATCTCCGGGCAAAAAGTACCTCGTCCAATTGTCCGAAGACGGTCGTTCCTTCGTGATCGATGTTCCCCCCGATAATACAGGCCTGTACCGCCTCGGCACTGTCGAAGTGCCCGGTGACACACAGTAGGAGGCGATATGCGTTGCTTCACCTTTCTCGCACCGGTCGCCCTCATGGCGATATCGACGGTTGCCGCTGCCAATGACGCAGAATGTCATCCAGCGTTTTCGAGCGGGGACGTCTCCGTTGTGGTCGAGGGGATCGACATTGAGGCCGGAAGTCGCACCGTGCGGGATTTTCAGGTGCGGGTAGTCGACAGGGGATCGGAAGGCGCCGCTCCGCTGGCCACGTCATCGAACTCACTTTGCCCTGCCAAGATTCGCATTGCGCGGACCGGTTTGTCTACAAATCCCGATTCCCCGCCATTTTCCCTCGCTGCGCCGTCAAACCCCAATCTGGAAATTCTTCCAGATGCGGCAGCAGGGGAGACTTCTAACAGCGATGTACTCATCGCGAACGTGCCGCCCGGTCGTCAGGGACGTTCGGTTCCCTTCCAGCTCAGTTTATCCACCGATTGGGGGATACGCGCGGGCGATTACCACGAGCAACTGCGGATGCTATTGGTGGACGCCAGCGGATCGATCGTCGACACCGCGATCCTTTCCATCACGTTTGCGGTGCCGAGAGCTGCGTCGATCCGTTTCGTCGGAGCGGTAGTCGGAGAGACAGCCGGCCCCGCGCAGATCGATTTGGGAACATTGTCGACCACGCGCCCTACGTACTCCGCTCCATTCGGAGCACTGATACTGAGCACCGCACCGTACGTCGTAAATTTTGAATCGGAAAATCAAGGTTCCCTGGCAAACGAGGCTACTGGCGAACAGATACCCTATATCATGACGTTCGATGCCAGCCAAGTCGATCTTGCGGGCAGCAATGCCTTCGCATTTGACGGGCCAACGCCGCGCAGCGGGGATAGGCGCCCCATGACCATACAGGTACCGCCGGCGAGCGCACCATCCGGTCGCTACGCAGATCGCATCACTGCCACTGTCACGGCGATGTAACCTAAATCGCGGCAATTCCGAAGCTTATCGCGATCGGCTCTGTCAAGCCGACCGAATTGATCGCAACCGGTGTACGTCGCGCGATCGGTCCGCGGCGCTGGACGACACTGCTGTAACCGGAGATGTCGAGTCGACTTATCTGACCGTCATAATCGAGTTGAACGTCCTCGCCCGTACGCAGCGTTCGGTATGACGCGATAACACGAAATCCTCGCCCGCTGTTACACATCTCGAAGACTGTGCCACGAGCCTCGCCGGTGCTTGAGCTTGCTGTCAGCGTTGTGGTTTCGAGTTGGCAGACCTCGGGTACATTCGCCGAGATAGCAAAACCTGCATTTTCGCCCCGCGCGTAAGCTGCGGTCGAGGACAAAATAAGCGCCAGAAAAATGGAAGGGCGGTACATAGAGTCTCCTTCCTGGGCATCGTTAGGAAGGCAGAGTTAAATTCCGGTGTACTTTAGAGCTACTGCTTGATTGGCATGGATTTTTTGAAGAGCCGGCCTCCTCCCAATGCGCCACAGCACATTAGCCAGCCGGACGGACCCTCCGCCATTCGCGTGAAACCAACTGGCAAATGGCGCTCAGAAAGGAGCGAGGGATAGGTTCAACTGAGCGGCTTTCTGGCCACCCAATGCGCGCTGTCGACCCCAACGGAAACGCCGAGAGACTTAACCCGCGGGAAAAGGAACCAGGCGACGTCGGTCCTCGTCCCAGAGCGTGAGGCGCAACGTGCTGAAGGACTCAAGAGCGGTGACCCGATTAAGGCCCTTCAAATGGGGAAAATCGTCCAGCACCTCGGGAAGACGATAAAACGGTATCCGACTGGCCAGATGGTGCACGTGATGGACGCCGATGTTTGCTGTAAACCACCTGAGCACCGGGACGAGGTCAAGGTGGGAACTTCCGTGCAAGGCGGCAGCATGAAAACCCCATTCCGATCCCCTGTCCCAGAGCGTCTCTTCAAATTGATGCTGGACGTAAAACAGCCAGACGCCTGTCGACGCGGCGATAAACAGTATCGACAAACCGACTGACGCAATCGTGCCGAGGCTGAAGAAGAAGGCGAGTCCAAGAAGCAAGAAAGCCGTCGCCGCATTGGTCGCAGCCGCACTAACCCAGTAAATCCATCCAGCTCTCATCAAGCCGATGGGAAGTCGATGCCGCAGCAAAAAGAGGTATCCAGGCCCGAACCCAAACAGGACCAGCGGGTGTCGGTACACTCGATAAAGCACCTGCCGAAACCGCGTACGCTTTTCGAACTCGCGAACAGTCAGGGTGTCGACGTCGCCGAAGCCACGGGCGTCCAAGTTGCCCGTACCCGCGTGGTGCAGCGCGTGTGACCGCCTCCAGCAGTCGTACGGAGTGAGTGTAAACACTCCCAGTATTCTTCCAAGCCAATCGTTGGCGGCCCGCTTGAAGAAGAAGGCCCCGTGGCCACAATCGTGCTGGATCAGAAAGAGTCGGAGAAGAAGAAGGCCGGCGGGGACAGCGAGCGCCAGAGCTGCCACGTGACCTGCCTCGACGGCAACAAGCATCACTCCGTTCAATAGCAGGAACGGAACCAGGGTGGCCACCAGTTCCCAAACACTGCGACTCAAGCGCGGTTGCGCAAAGCGCCTAAGCTCACGCACCAGTTGCCGCGCATCGGGATTATCCGAGGTCGGGACCGAATTTGGACACTCGGATAAAAATTCGGATGGCAGGGCGTCGTCTTCGTACGCGCCGCTCGGTGTGAGCATTCACGGCTCCAGCGGAAATTGGGTTAGGATTGGATGCAACGAGGGCGCCGCTAACTCTGTTCCATTGACTGCCAAAGACCGGCCGAAGTGTTCTCCGGTGAGCCAAAAGCCAAAATGGGGCGCCTAGTAAGTCCAGTCTAGCTGTGGATCTGATCATCGTCTTGAGAAATCAGACCCTTGAGAAGGAGGTGGTGCCGCTTACAGGACTCGAACCTGTGACCCCATCATTACGAATGATGTGCTCTACCAACTGAGCTAAAGCGGCACTCCGGCGCCCCTAGCCGCGACGTTGCGTTGCCGCAATGCGCTAAAAGGTCGCGAGAATGGAGGCCCGAGCCGGAATCGAACCGGCGTGCAAGGATTTGCAGTCCTCTGCGTAACCACTCCGCCATCGGGCCTCGTCCCCTTCCGAACTCCGCCCGGACGAGGAAGCGGCCCCCTAGCGCCTTGCCGGGCGCATGGCAATCGCTCACAATGCCAGCCGACGGGCGGCACGCTCGCAGCCGGCAGTTCGCGAAAGCAAAACCCTTCCAGCAGTGCATGCCGGCTTTTCCAACGGGCAATCTGGACGAAGCCGCTTCGCCTGCTAACAATCCCCGACAATGAAGTTTGCCACTCTCGTCGACGCGGTCCCCGCCGACAATCGCCCTATCGTCCTTCCCGGCGCCGACCGTTGGATGCAGGGGCGCACCCTGTTTGGTGGAGCCTCTGCCGCACTTGCGCTCGTCGCCGCGCGCAAGGCGATGCCCGATCTGCCCCCGTTCCGCGCCGCCCAGGTCGGCTTCGTCGCGCCGGTTGGCGAGAACCTCAGCTTCTCGGTCTCGATAATCCGACAGGGGAGGAACGTGACGCAGGTGCGCAGCGACATTGCCTGCGACGGCAAGCTCGCTCTCACCGCGCTGATGCTGTTCGGTGAGGAACGCGAACCTAACGCGCTCCACGCCGCCGGCAAGGCCGACCCCTGGCCGGGTTCGCCCGAGGACAATGAGGATGTCGGAATGAACAACCCGAACTTCTTCACCTCGAACCTGGAAATCAGGCGCGCGCAGGACGAGCAAGGCCCGGGCAAGCCGCTTGTGCGTCGCTGGGTTCGCCTCAAGGACCATGAAGGTCTCGATCCGGTGGTCCAGGCGATAGTCCTTGGCGACGCGCTGCCGCCGGGTTCGATGCGGGCAATGCAACGGCAGGGCCCGCTCTCTTCGATCAACTGGAGTTTCAACCTGCTCGACCCGGCGGCGAGGACCCGTGACGGATGGTTCCTCGCCGAGGCTGCCAGCGACCACGCGGACCACGGCTATTCGTCCGAACGGCTGCGACTGTGGAATTACGCCGGCGAACAGGTCCTTGCGGGTATGCAGGCGGCCGCCATCTTCGGTTGAGCTCCAGCGTCGGGCGTCCGGTATTGCTTTCCTAAACGCTTGAACTGGTGCATCTCCGAATCGCGACACGGCACGAATTCAGATGCCGCCAGCTGCGCAACTTATACGTCTTCGTAGCGAGCCTTGCGTTTCTCCATACCGGCCATCACCGCTTCCATCTGGTTCTTTGAACGAAGCAACTTATGCTGTTCGAGGCTTTCGTCCATCAGCAGGTCGGCCGTATCCTTGTCGAACATAGCGTTGGCGAGCCGCTTTGCGCCGCGCATGGCGTGCGGGTTGCGGTCGGCGATGGTCGCGGCGATTTCGGTCGCCTTCGCCAGCGGATCGCCGTCGACGTGCGTCGCGAGACCAATCGATTGCGCCTCCTCGCCCGTGAACTCCCGGTTTGTGTAGGTGAGTTCGCGCAACACGTCGTCGCGGATCAGCCCGCGCCACAGCGCATAGCCGCCCATGTCGGGCACCAATCCCCATCGCATCTCCATGATCGCCATGCGCGTGTCGGGCGCGACGACGCGAATGTCCGCACCGCTGGCGATCTGCAGACCCCCACCGAAGCACACGCCGTGAATGGCCGCGACGGTCGGGACCGGCAGCTTGCGCCACTGCATCGCGACTTGCTGTGCCTTGTTGGCGTTTCCGTAAGTCCGCTCCGTGAGCGGCGGTTCGTTCGACCGGTCGCGACCGAAACTCGACAAATCGAGCCCGGCACAGAATGCCCGTCCTTCGCCCGAGAGAACCACCGCGCGCAGACCCTTCATGTCGTGCAACGCCTGACCAGCCTCGATCAGGCGATCGAACATCTCGCCGTCGAGGGCGTTCATCTTGTCGCCGCGGACGAGGCGAACCTGCGCCACACCATCGTCGCCCAGTTCGATCCGCACCCGGTCGTTTTCGCGCATGGTCATCCTCGCCCCTGGTTTGCTTCTGTCTCCGTACCGTCGCGCAAGCGAGCCAGGCTGTCCAGCCGCTAGGCGGCGACGGGCATATGTTCGGGAGCGGGACAGTATCGTTTCAGGTAGTCCGCATGCGACGGCATTCGGTCGACCACGAACCGGACCGAGCGTTCGATTCCGTCGAGTTCCTGCTTGAGTTCGGCAGCCGGCATCCGGTCGGCCATCGGATTGTGGCCGCGCATGGTCACCCCCTGCCCCATCATCACCGCGGCCCAGCTGGTTTCGGTGAACAGTTCGTCTTCTTCGCGGAAGATCTGTCCGTTGGCGCGAAAAAGCTCGACCTTCTCGGTCAACGAATCCGGCACTTCCATCGTGCGGACGTGATTCCAGAATTCGGAATCTTCGCGCGATGTCGCGTTGTAGTGCAGCACCAGGAAGTCACGGATGCGCAGGTATTCCTTGGTCGTGAAGCGGTTGAAGGCATCTTCCTGAGCCTGGCTGATCCCATCGAGAGAGAGCAGCGCGATCAGCTTGTTCACGCCGCTGCTGACGAGATGGATCGAAGTCGACTCCAGCGGCTCCATGAAGCCTGCGGACAGACCCAACGCAACCACGTTCTTGTTCCAGAACTTCTTCCGCCGACCGGTGACGAAGCGCAGAAAATTGGGTTCCGCCTGCGGCTTTCCTGCCAGATTGGAGACGAGGATCTCATGCGCCTCGTCATCGGACATGTTTTCGCTGCAGTAGACGTGGCCGTTCCCGTTGCGATGCTGCAACGGCACGCACCACTGCCAGCCCGCCGAATGCGCAGTCGAGCGCGTAAACGGCGCGGGCGGCGAGCCGTCCTCGCGCAGGCAGGGGAGCGCGACCGCCCGGTCGCAGGGGAGGAGATGACGCCAGTCCTCGTACCCCGTCTTCAGCGCCTGTTCGATCAGCAGCCCGCGAAAGCCCGAGCAATCGACGAACAAGTCGCCTTCGATCACGCGACCGTCGTCCATCGTGACCGAAGTCACGAAACCGGTCTCGCCGTCCAGGGCAACGTCCACAACGCGGCCTTCGCGCCGCACCACGCCATTCCGTTCGGAAAATCCCCTCAGGAACCTTGCATAGCGCGTGGCATCGATGTGGTAGGCGTAGTTGACCGGCGGCATATCCTCTCGTCCGATATCCTCGGTCCGCGAAAACTTGCCGAAGTACGCTGCCAGGGTCTCGACGTTGAACACCTGGATCGGGCGCCGGTCGCCGCTTGCGTGCGCTCGATGCCAGTATTGGTGGAAGCTCAGCCCGTCGAGCGAATAGCCGTAATTGCCGAACGGGTGGATATAGCTGTCGCCCAGCCGCCCCCAATTGGCGAATTGGATGCCGAGCTTGAAGGTCGCCTGGGTGGCAGCCATCATCTCACTCTCGTCGATCCCCAACAACCCGTTGAATTCCACGAACGGGGGAATCGTCGCCTCGCCGACACCGACGGTTCCGATCATCTCGGATTCGATAAGCGTGATTGCCAGGTCGTTGCCTTCGCGGAGACGCGACAGTGCGGCAGCCGCCATCCAGCCGGCGGTCCCCCCACCCACTATCACGATGTGCCGAACGGGGTTCACGGGCTCTCTCCCTCAGTTTTTGCCGACCTTACGTGCGGTCGTGCCATTGTGCATTCGTAATTCCAAATGTGAACGTTCAATATTTGCTTGTGAACGTTCACGCAATCGCATATTCAGCACGGTGAGCGGGACGCGGATCCCGCCGTTAATCATATCGTATCCAGGGAGGATCGCTTGATTCGTCGCCACACCCGGCCGGCATTCCGCCGGCATTTCGCCCTCTCGACCGCCTCGGGCCTCGCCCTCGTCGCGTGTGCGGCCCAGCCGGCCTGGGCACAGGACACGCAGAGCCAGACGAGCGACGATTCGACCAGCCAGGACGACCAGCCGACCGACGACAACGCAATTGTCGTAACCGGTTTCCGCGCCTCGCTGGAAAGCGCGCAAACCATCAAGCGCGACGCCGACACCGTGGTCGACGTGATCACCGCCGAGGATATCGGTGCGCTGCCCGACCGCTCCGTCGCCGAGGCGCTCCAGCGCGTTCCGGGCGTCAACATCAGCCGGTTCGTCCAGCGCGACGATCCCGATCGCTTTTCGGTAGAAGGATCGGGCGTGATCATCCGCGGCCTTCCCTTCGTCCGCTCGGAACTCAACGGACGCGACATCTTTTCCGCCAACGGCGGCCGCGAGCTCTCGTTCAACGATGTCTCGCCCGAGTTGCTCGGCCGGGTCGAGGTTTTCAAGAACGTCACCGCCGACATGATCGAGGGCGGCATCTCGGGGACGGTGAACCTCGTCACCCGCAAGCCGCTCGACAAGCGCGGCTTCCACATCGCCGGCACGGTCGAAGCGAACTACGGCGACCTCGCCAAGGAATGGTCGCCGGGCTTTTCGGTGCTCGCATCCAATACTTTCGAAACCGGCGTCGGCACCTTCGGACTGCAGGTCGGCTACGCCCAGCAGCAGTTGGTCACCCGGACCGACGCATCGCAGATTACCGATCCATGCTACCGGATGGCCGATTTCTCGGGCGGTTGCATCCGCATCCAGCCTGTCGGCTCCAACGGCTTCACGGCCCCGCAGCAGTACGATGCGTCGAATTTCCCGCCGGCCGATACGGTCATCATCCCCAAGGGTGCGGGTGTGCGCACGACGGATCTCACCCGTGATCGCGACGCGATCTCGGTCGTAGGCCAGTTCGAAAGTTCAGATGGGCGCTTCCTGCTTACTGCCGAATACCTTCGCGCCAAGACCGAAGGTACGCTGAACGAATACTCCGCGCTTGCGCTGGTCAACGACGACGGCCTTTTCCCCGGTTTCCGCCCGGGCACGACGCCGGTGTTCGACGGCAATCGGTTCGTGAGCGGCATCCTGACACAGAACAATCCCAACGGCGGCATCAACGGTATTCCGACCGAACTGTTGCGCTTTCAGCAGCAGGACGACGCCAAGACCGAGGATTTCTCGATCCACCTGCAAGGCGAGATGACCGACCGGTTGCGGATCAATGTCGAGGGGCAGTACATCAACTCCGACCGCTCGCTGGACGGCTTTATTTCGGCGATGCAAACTTACTCCGATCTGTCGATCGACAACTCCGGTACGACTCCCTCGGTGGTCTTCCTGACCCCGGGGCAGACGTCGTCCGATCCCGCCTACTTCGAAGATCCGACGAAGACGTTCTACTGGTTCCTGCTCGACAACCAGTCGAAGAACGACGGCAACATGTACTCTGCCCGGGCCGACCTCGAATACGATCTCTCCGACAGCGGCTTCCTGCGCAAGGTGCGGGTCGGTGGCCGCTGGTCAGATCGCGACCGGACAACGCGGAACGCCAACTTTTCGAACTGGGGCAACCTTGGGGCGCCCTGGACCGGCCGAGGCGGCAACTGGAATTGCGCCGATTTCCAGGCATTCGGGTGTGGCGGTGCTTATGCGGCCGACTTCCCAGGCGCATCTTCGCTTCGCAGCCCCTTCGGGAGCGACTTTCAGCGCGGCAACGCGCCAACTCCGATCGGCGACGGCGCAGCGTACTTCTTCGGCGGCGACAACGTGTTGCAGGATTACCTGAACGGCACGGTCCAGCAGCAGGCGGGCGAGATTACCGCCTACACGCTGACTCCGAATGCCTGGATCCCGATCTACGCGCGCAGCAATGTCGTCGCAGGCGGCCCATGGACCCCGGGCGAAATTTCCAACGTCGGCGAGGAATCCGCAGCCGCTTACGCGCGCCTCGACTTCGCCAGCGATTTTGCGAACAGCGGCCGCTTCTCAGGTAATGTCGGCGTCCGGTACGTGACCACGACCACTCGGGTCGCCGGCCAGATCGGCTTCCCCACTGCACAGGCGCTTGGCCTTCCCGCGGGTAGCGCCGTCACGGCGCCGATCCTGCGCGATCGCTGCGCCAACGCGCAGAGCGGAACTCCCGGCCTGGAATACTGCGGCCTTTCCGACGCCCGCCTGGCTCAATTCGCTTCGGTCTTCACCGGCGAGACGATCGACGACAGCGCGGACATCAGATACGATTATTGGCTGCCCGCACTCAATATGCGCTACGACACGCCCAACGGTTTCGTCTTCCGCGCAGCGGTGTCGAAGGGGATCTTCCGGCCTGACCTGGCGGCCTTCCAGACCGGGGGCACGATCGGCAACAATACCGGAAACCTGCTGAATAGCGGCACTCTCGACACCGGGCCGTTGTTCACGATCCAGACGGGCAACCGATTCCTGCGACCGACCACCTCCTGGAATTACGATCTTTCTGCCGAGTGGTACTTCAACAAGGTGGGCTCGCTGACCGCGGCGTTCTTCCTCAAGAAGATTTCGAACGTGGTGACCAGCGGAGCAGAAATCCGCAACTACACTGCGCCCAGCGGGGCGACGGCGGAGGTGCTCTACAACGGGCCATTCAATCTCGAAGGCGGAAGCCTCAAGGGTGTCGAGATTGCCTATCAGCAAGTGTGGGACTTCCTGCCCGGACCGCTGTCGGGTCTCGGCGCGCAGGCCACGTACACGTACGTAGACGCTGGTGACTTCACCAACACGTTCCTTGCCGGTGCCAGCCCGATCGCACCGACGGTTCCGCTGGCAGGTGTCTCAAAACACACCGTCAATGCGGTGCTGTTCTACGAGAAATACGGATTCTCGGCGCGCGCGGCCTACAACTGGCGGTCGGATTTCCTGCAAACACCGCGTGATGTGATCTTCCCGTTCTCTCCAATCTACGGGGAGTCGACGGGGCAACTCGACGCTTCACTGTTTTATGACATCACACCGAACATCAAAATCGGCGTCCAGGGCGTGAACCTGCTCGACGAGGTGACCCGGACGAGCCAGGTGATAGACTTCGACGGCACGCGGGTGACGCGCTCTGCATTCCGAAACGATCGCCGCTACACCTTCCTCGCGCGGTTCAACTTCTGAGGCGCACCGAGACAGGGCGGATGGAGGAGATGATCTCTCCGTCCGCCTTGGCCGGCGCCCTTGCGGCTACTTGCCTCATGCCGGGCACGCCCGCTAGGTAGGTCCACAGGCCGGTTGCGTTTTCGATGAACTGGGGAATTTCTTGACAATGGCTCGTCGCCGCCAGGCCGTTACCATCAAGCACGTTGCGGCCGACGCCGGGGTTTCGCTCCAGACGGTCAGCCGCGTGATAAACAAGGAGCCGAGCGTCCGCCCCGAAATGCAGGAGCGGGTGCAGGCCTCGATCGACAAGCTGGGCTACGTCCCCTCGATCGCGGCGCAGCGGATGAGCGGGTCGCGCTCCTACCTGATCCTCGCGATAAACGACCGCGAGCGCACGATCGCCGACTGGCGCGCACGGCAAGGCACCGACTGGGTCGACCAGATGCTGCTTGGCGGAATGCTCAAGTGCGCCGAGCACGGGTACCGGATGATCTTCGAGCTGGTCGACACGCACGACGACCATGTCGAGCGCGAGTTGGCGGCGGCGATCGCCGCACTCCAGCCCGATGGCATTATCCTTACACCGCCCCACTCCGATAATCCGCGGATCGTCGAATTTCTCGCCAAGCAGAAGCTGCCCTTCGTGCGGATTGGCTCGCACGGGCCGGGCCCCGGCATCTTGCTGACGATGGGCGACAAGCAGATGGCGCAGGACGCCACGCGATTTCTGATCGCCCGCGATCACCGACGCATCGGCTTCATTGCCGGATCGCCCGAATACCGTCTGAGCGCCCGGCGGGTACAAGGCTGGCAGGAGGCAATGGACGAAGCCGGCCTTCCAATTGACGGACTACTGGCGGAGGGCGACTTCAGTTTCCCGTCTGGCGAGCGCGCTGCGAACGCGTTGCTTGATCTCGCCCAGCCTCCTACCGCAATCATTGCGAGCAACGACCAGATGGCGCTCGCGACGCTCGAAGTCGCCCGGGGCCGTGGAATCGCGGTGCCCGAAAATCTGTCGCTGATCAGCTTCGACAACACCCCGCTGGTCCACTTTACGCAACCGCCGCTGACCGCAGTCGACCAGCCGATTGCGGACACCGTCTCGCGCGCGGTCGACCTTATCATCCGCGCCCAAAAGGGCGAAGCGCTTCAAGACGGCGTTACCACCGTCCCCGGCGCGCTGGCCGAGCGCGCCTCGGTCGCTCCACCGGGCTGATCGCATACGGCGCGTGACGGTTGCTTTCGCGCTCGTCACGTGCCAGCTTGTTAACGTTCACATCAGTGAATGCCGAAGATTATCGAGAGGATGCAAATGCGAGTTGGGCTTCTGTCGGCGGTCGCCGGCGCAGCGCTGTTGTGCGGGTGCACCCACGCCCGGCTGGACGGTGATACACCCATTTCAGCCGCAATCTCCGGGGCGCCGAGCGAGAAAGCGCAGATCGCCGACCTCCTCGCGCGCATGACCCTCGATCACAAGGTCGCGCAGCTGATCCAGCCGCAGATCAACTCCTTCGCCGCCGACGATATGGAGCGTTATCGCTTCGGCAGCTACCTGAACGGTGGCAATGGCGGCCCCTACGGCGATGAATTCGCGCCGGCGTCCAAGTGGCTGCAGCTTGCCGACGAAATGTACATCGCCTCGGCGAAGCCGCTTCCCGGGGGCGAGCCGATCATCCCGACGATGTGGGGGACCGACGCGGTCCACGGCCACACCAACATCGTCGGCGCAACGATATTCCCCCACAACATCGGCCTTGGCGCAACGCGCGATACGGACCTGCTCCGCCGGATCGGCGTAGCCACCGCGGCGGAGATCGCGGCGACGGGAATCGACTGGGACTTTTCGCCTACGGTTGCGGTTGCCCAGGACGATCGCTGGGGTCGCACCTACGAAAGCTATTCGGAAGATCCCGACATAGTCGCCCCGCTCGGAGCCGCGCTTGTCGAGGGGCTGCAGGGCAAGCCAGGTGCCGTCGATTTTACGCAAGGCGCCCACGTGATCGCGACTGCCAAGCACTTTTTCGCCGACGGCGGGACCGCACAAGGCGTCGACCAGGGAGACGTAAATGGCGACATCGAGGCGCTGAAGGCCATCCACGCCAGGCCCTACCCCGCCGCGATCGCAGCCGGGGTCGAGACGATCATGGCGAGTTTCAATTCGATCAACGGCGTCAAAATGCACGGCAACAAGGCGCTACTGACCGGTCTCTTGCGGAACGAGATGGGGTTTACCGGTCTGGTCGTCGGCGACTGGAATGCTCATGGTCAGATCGACGGCTGTACGGTTGACGACTGCCCGCAGGCGCTGCTTGCCGGGCTCGACATCTACATGGTGCCCGACGACTGGAGGGCGCTGCATGCCAACCTCGTAAGGCAGGTAAAAGATGGCACCATCCCGATGGCTCGACTGGACGAGGCCGTCGGGCGCGTGCTGCGAGTAAAGCTGCGTGCGGGGCTGATCGGATCCAACAGCCGCAAGCCGTCGGACCGGGTCAAGGGCGGCGATTGGGCGCTGCTCGGATCGCCCGAACACCGCGCAACCGCCCGTGAAGCGGTCGCCAAGTCGCAAGTGCTGCTCAAGAACGACGGCGTCTTACCGCTGGCGAAGGGCGCGAACATTCTCGTCGCGGGCAGCGCAGCGGACAGCATCGCGCAAGCATCAGGCGGCTGGACGCTTACCTGGCAGGGCGGGATCGAACTCGACAATGCGACCTACTTCCCGGGCGCTACGTCCATCCGGTCAGGTATCGAGGCGGCGGCGAGGGACGCGGGCGGTTCGGCGACCTATTCGCCCGAAGGTAGCTATACGGACAAGCCCGACGTCGCGGTCGTCGTATTCGGCGAAAAGCCTTACGCCGAGTTCGAAGGCGATCGGAAGACCGCGATCTTCTCCGACGAGGAAGGCCTGGACCTGCTGCGCAAGTTCAACGCCGCGGACATTCCGACCGTAGCCGTGTTCCTCTCGGGGCGTCCGATGTGGATGAACCGCGAGATAAACGCTGCCAACGCCTTCGTCGCGTCCTGGCTGCCGGGCAGCGAGGGAGAAGGCGTGGCCGACGTTCTCTTCGGCAAACGTCCCGCAACAGGGAAGCTGAGCTTCAGTTGGCCCGCGAAGTGTGACGGCAAGCCGGTCAACGGGCCGGAAGGCGCCCTTTTCTCCGTCGGCTACGGTTTGTCGCTGAGCACGAAGCAAACGATGCCGAAGCTTGATGAAAGCTGTGGCTACCTCGTCGCGGGCCCTTCGTCCGACTGGTTCGCCGCAGGCAAGCTCGCGTCAGACGTAACGGTGACCGGCGGCAGCCGGCCGCTACCCTCGTTCCGCGGATCGGCCGGGGGTATCGTGGCACGCGGGCTGGATTACAAGCGGCAGGAGGACGCGCGCGAGATCGTGTTCGGACCCGGCTCGACGCTCGCGTTCTCGCAGCTGCAGGACGGCAAGGGCGCCTATCGGATCACCTACCAACTGCCCGCCCAGCCTGCGGGCAAGGTGACGCTGGCGGTCGGTGGCAACACAGTCGATGTCACTCGCCAGTTGGCTCTCAGCGCCGGCAAGGGTTGGCGCGAGATGATCGTCACCGACGCGTGCGCGCCCGGGCTGGGCAAGGGCATCGCGATAACCTCCGCCGCGCCCATGACGATGGAGATCGCCTCGGTGTCCCGCGTTGTGATGCCGGCGGGCGCCGACTGTTCGTTCTGATTGCGCTCAGGCGTCCGCGAGCTCGGCGGGCACCGGTGCGGCAGGTGCGCAAAACGGGCAGGCGGAAACCCAGTGGCCGGGCTCCGCCTCCTCGAACGGCGGCTCGACGGTTTTCATTCGTTCGTCGTGCGGTGTCGGGCTGCGCGGCCAGAAATTGCAACCGCTCGGCGGGTTGAGCGGCGATGGCGGATCCCCTTCGAGAACGATCCGCTGACGCGTCCGCTCGGCCTTCGGGTCCGGTTCCGGGATCGCGCTCATCAGAGCCTTGGTATAGATGTGCAGCGGATGGTCCACGATTGCTTCGGCAGTGCCGAGTTCGACGATCCGGCCCAGATACATTACCGCGATACGGTCGGCGATGTAACGGACCACCGACAGGTCGTGGCTGATGAAGATCATCGTCAGGCCCAGCTCACGCACCAGCCTTTTGAGGAGATTCAGGATCTGCGACTGGATCGAGACGTCGAGCGCCGAAACCGGCTCGTCGGCAATGATCAACTCGGGCTCGGGCGCGAGTGCGCGGGCTATCGCCACTCGCTGGCGCTGGCCACCCGAAAACTCGTGCGGGTAGCGCTTCATGTGCGTGGGATTGAGGCCCACCGTCCGCAGCAGGTTCGCTACCCTCCCCCGCAGCGCATCGCGCGTGAGGCCGGGATGCCGCGTTTTCACCGCCTCGGCCAGTGTGTCGAGCACGGTCATGCGCGGATTGAGAGATGCGTAGGGGTCCTGAAAGATCATCTGGAAGTTGATCCGCTCGTGGCGGACTTCCTTGTCGCTCATCGCGGAAAGGTCGTGCCCCTGGAACCACACGTGGCCCGAGGTCGGCCTGATGAGTTGCATGATCGTTCTACTGAGCGTCGACTTGCCGCAGCCGGATTCGCCAACGAGCCCCAGGATCTCGCCCTTGTGAACCGTCAGCGAGACCCCATCGACCGCCTTCACCACCCCCTTGCTTTCGCGCGTGAAGAAGTCGCGGCCCATATCGAAGTGCGTGTGCACGTTGTCGAGGACGAGAAAGTCTTCTTTCGGGTTTCCGATCGGAGCGCTCATTCGGCGGGCTCCGCATCGACTGGAAGCGTATCGTCCGCGACGACCTCGTCGGCCTTCGCGAGCACTGTTTCGATCGGTGCGCTGCTATCGCAATAGCCGCACGCAGCCCAGCAATGGCCGGGCTCGAGTTCTTGGAGATGCGGCCGTTCGCCGGCCTGCTTTCCGGTCTTGGGATAGGGGCAGCGGGGAAAGAACGCGCAGCGGTCGATCGGCTTCGAAACGTCGGGCGGGAGGCCGGGGATCGTATAGAGTTCCTGCCCCTTCTCCTGGAGCGAGGGGATCGTCTTTTGCAGTGCGCGTGTATAGGGATGCCGCGGGGCGTAGAATATCTGTTCCGCGGTCCCGCTTTCCATTTCGCGCCCGCCGTACATCACCAACACCTTGTCGCAGGTGCCCGCCACCACACCGAGGTCGTGCGTGACAAGGATCACGGCGGTGCCGAGATCGTTCTGGCGCTGCTTGATGATCTCCAGGATCTGGGCCTGAACCGTCACGTCGAGCGCGGTGGTCGGCTCGTCAGCAATCAAGAGATCGGGCTCGGTGATGAGCGCCATCGCGATCATCACGCGCTGGCGCATGCCGCCCGAGAATTCATGCGGATAGCGCGTGACACGCTTGCCGGCCTCGGGAATGCCGACTTCCTCTAGCGCGGCGGTCGCCCGCTTGAGCGCGTCGCGATGCGAAATATCCTCGTGCGTCTGCAGCGCCTCTATCAACTGGGTCGAGATCCGCAGGTACGGATTGAGCGAGGTCATGGGATCCTGGAAGATCATCGATATGCGCTTGCCGCGGACCTTGCGCAGATCGCGCCGGCTCATCGACAGCAAATCCCGGCCGTCGAACATCGCGGTCCCGCGCTCGATCCGGCCCGGCGGTTCGGGAATCAGGCGGAGGAGCGAGTAGCAAGTCACCGACTTGCCTGAGCCGGATTCCCCGACGATACCCAGCGTCTCGCCCTTGTCGACATCGAAGCTCACGCCGTCGACCGCGCGCACGACGCCGTCGCGGGTATGGAAGTATGTCGTCAGATCGTCGACTTCGAGCAGCGCCATCGGGTCAGTCCTTCGCGCTCTTGGGATCGAGCGCGTCGCGAAGACCGTCGCCGATGAAGTTGAGGGTGAACAGCGTTGCCGCGAAGAACAGCGCCGGGAAGATCAGGAGCCATGGATAGATTTCCATGTTCTGCTGGCCTTCGTTGATCAACACGCCCCACGATGCATTGGGCGGCTGAACCCCGAGACCGAGGAAACTCAGGAACGCCTCGAGCAGCATGACGGCCGGTACCGTCAGCGTGGCGATCACGATCACCGGGCCCAGCACGTTGGGGATGAGATGCCGCAAGATGATCCGCCGGTGCGAATAACCGAGCGAGACAGCCGCCTCGACGAATTCCTGCTTCTTCAGGCCGATCACGCCCGAACGCACGATTCGGGCCATCGACAGCCACTCGACCGCTCCGATGGCGACGAACATCAGCCACAGCGATCGGCCGAATGCGACCATGAGCAGGATCACGAAAATCGTGAACGGAAGGGCATATAGCAGGTCGACGAAGCGCATCATCGTCGCATCGGTCTTGCCCCCGATATAGCCTGCTGTCGCGCCGTAGATCACGCCGATCGAGAGCGCGACGAGAGTCGCGACGAGTCCGACCATCAGCGAGATTCGTCCGCCCAGCATGACCCGCACCATCAGGTCGCGCCCGAGCGTATCGGTGCCGAACCAGTGCTGGCCGGACGGTCCGGTCGCGCCGAGAAACAGATCCTGGGTGTTCGCGTCCCATCGGATAATCCACGGTCCGACGACGCAGAACAGCACAATCAGCAGGAAAACCATCAAGCTACCCACCGCGAGCTTGTTCTTCCGCAGCCGAAGCCATGCATCCCGCCACAACGAGGAGCCTTCGACCAGTTCCTCTTCGGCGATCTCGGCCGCGCTGATCGGCGGCGGCACCGGCTCATCGGACAGGACGGCGGTCTCGGAATGATCAGTCATACTTGAGCCGCGGGTTAAGCGCGACCTGCGCAATGTCGACGATGAGGTTCATGATTACGATCAGGGTCGCGAACAGCACGGTGAGGCCGAGCACCAGGAAATCGTCGCGGTTCAAGGCGGCGCGGACGAACCACTGACCGAGTCCCGGCACCTGGAAAATAGTCTCGACCACGAACGAGCCCGAGATGATGCCCGCGAGCGCCGGTCCGAGGTAGGTGATCGCCGGGATCAGCCCTCCTTTCAGGCAGTGCTTCCATACGATCTGGCTCTCGCTCACCCCCTTGGCCCGCGCGGTCCGAACCCAGTCCTGGTTGAGCATCTCGAGCATTCCGCCGCGCGTCAGCCGCGCGAAGTAGGCCGCATAATAGAAACCGAGCGTCGCGGTCGGCAGGATCCAGAAGCGCGGGCCGTACCACCCGCCCACCGGGAGCCAGTTGAGGATGAGCCCGAACAGCAGCGCAAGCAGCGGCCCCATGACGAACGTCGGGAGGCATATCCCCGCCATGGAAACCGACATGGGAACGTAGTCGAGCCAGGTATTGCGCCTGACCGCCGCCAGGATACCCGCGGGGATTCCGATCCCCAGCGCCACCAGCAGCGACAGCGATCCCAGCTTGAGCGAGACGGGAAAGGATTCGGCGATGATCTGCGTGACCGTCCGGTTGGCATAGACCGCCGACGGACCGAATTCGCCGTGCAGCACATTGACGAGCGAGGTCAGAAATCGTTCGCTCGTCGGTTTGTCGTAACCGTAGAAGGCTTCGATCTGCTTGAGGATGACCGGATCGATCGCCCGCTCGGTGCTGAACGGGCTGCCCGGCGTTGCAGCAACCAGAAAGAACGTCACGGCATAGATGCCGATCAGCACGAGGATACCCTGGAGCAGGCGCTTGATGACGAATTTCGTCATGCCACTCTCCTCGGCCCCACAATCATTGCGCATCCTCCGCCCTGACGGCCGGTTCTTCCGTCTTGAGCCAGACATATTTGTAAGGGTGGTTGTCGGTCAGCGTTGGATACCAACCCTGCACTCGCGGATCCTTTAAGTAGGTGCGCGTGTACCAGTAGATCGGGATGATCGGCATGTCCTTGAGCAGGACTTCCTCGGCCTGGTGGAGCAGATCGAGCCGCTGCTCTTCGGACGTGGCCCGGCGCGCTCGGTTAACCAGCGCATCGTATCGCGGATTGCTCCAACCCGTATTGTTGTTACCGTTACCGGTCGTGAACATGTCGATGAATGTCGACGGATGAACGTAGTCGCCGATCCAGCCTGCACGCGAAATGTCGTAGTTCAGGTTGATCTGGTTATCGAGATAGACCTTCCATTCCTGGTTGTAGATACCGACCTTTATGCCCAGTTCCCGGCGCCAGAGCTCCTGAATGGCTTCCGCGATCTTGCGATGCGCTTCGCTAGTATTGATCATGATCTCGACGTGGGGGAATCCCTTGCCACCAGGGTAACCGGCTTCCGCGAGCAATCGGCGCGCCTCGTCCGGGTCGAACTCGACCGTTTTCGAGGTCTTGTAACCGGGGATGGCCGGCGGCACGAAGCCGGTCGCCGGCAACTGACCGCCCTTGGTGACCTTGTCGACGATGAGCTGCTTGTTAAGGGAGAGCGCCAGCGCCCGCCGCACACGCGGGTCCGCGAAAGGCTTTCTCGTAGTGTTGATGCGATAGAAATAGCTGCCAAGGTACGGATCGATGCGAATTTTGTCGGGCATCGTCTTTTGGAAGTATGGTATCTTGTCCGGCATGACGGTGTTGGTGAGGTGCAGCATGCCGTTACGGAACATCGTTTCTTCGGCATTCACATTATCGATCGGGTAAAAACGAATACCATTTAACTTGACGGTCTTTGCGTCCCAGTAGGTTGGATTACGCTCGACCTCGATGACCTGGTTGGTCACCCATTTCTTGAGCTTGAAGGGCCCATTTCCAACAAAATTTTCGAGCGTGGACCATCCGCTTTGCCGGTCAAGCATGCCGCCGTGCTCCTCGACGGCGCGCGGGTTGACCGGAAAAAATGCGTAGTGCTCCAGCATGAGCGGGAAGTAAGAGGTCGCACCCTCGAGCGTGACCTGCAGCGTCTTGGGGTCGAGCGCCTTGACACCGACCTGACCGAAATCCTTGAGCTCGCCCTTGTTGAACTTCTCGGCATTCTTGATGACGTAGAGCGAAGGTGCATACTCGGCACCGAGCTCGGGACTGAGCATCCGCTGCCAGCTATATACCCAGTCGCTCGCGACCACCGGATCTCCGTTGGTCCACTGCGCATCGCGCAGGTGGAACGTCCAGACAGTGTAATCGGCGTTGGACTCCCACGATTTCGCCATGCCCGGCGCTGCCTCGAGGTCGTTCGTGGGATGATAGGCGACCAGTCCTTCGATCAATGACGAAATGACGTGGTTCTCGGGCACGCCGGTCACCAGGTGCGGATCGATTCCCTTGGGTTCGGTCCCATTGCCGAACAATAGAATGCCATTTCGCGCGGCAACCTCAGTTTCCGGAGGCCCGGAATTGCAGGCGGAAACCGCTCCAGCAAGCGCCAGTGCGATGAGAATTCTCACGATGTGCGTAAGAAAGGGGATGCTTAAGACCTTCGCAGCGCGACCACGTGTTCGAACATCAACAAGGCTGCACGATTCAGGTTCCATCCCCGGTGTCCTTGCCGCATGGGCCTAACGACAACCTGAACGCGAGGCCACCCTAAACCTTGATCCGGTCGACGTATACTTCGGACGGTTTGCGTATCGCCCTTTAACGGGCCTAACCAATCGGCGAGAAAAGGGGGCGCCCGCCGGCTTCAATCGGTTGAAAAGGCGTGAAACCCGTGCAAGGAGCGCCGCGTGGACCATCCCCTCGACATCATGGAGGCGAACGCCGGGCGGGCATCCAGCCTGCTCAAGTCCATGGCGAACGAGGCGCGCCTGATGATCCTGTGCCAGTTGTCGCAGCAGGAAATGACCGTCAGCGACCTGACCCGCAAGATCCCCCTCTCGCAGTCGGCCCTGTCTCAACACCTGAGCGTCCTGCGTCGAGAGCGACTTGTGAAAACGCGGCGGGAATCGCAGTTCGTCTGGTATTCGCTCGACAGCAAAGAAGCCAAGGCAGTAATCGGTACCCTGTACGATCTCTTTTGCGCCGAGTGTGGGGATTTGGGCGACTCAGCCCAGAGCTGAAGGCCGCAATCAGAGCCTTGGGCGCAGTGCTCCCAGATCGTACCCCGCCGCAGCCGCGCGCGCGATACGTTCTTCCGCGGTAAGACCGTGCGGATTCGCAAGCATCCATAGGATCGTCGCGCGCTGACCGCTCCCGCAATAGGCGAGCGCCCTGCCCGCTGCCGCCTGGATCGCCTCACCCTGCTTGCGCACTGCATCTTCAGGGGGCGCGCCGGGGGCGATCGGGTTGTCGATGAAGGTCAGGCCGATGGCCTCGGCGGCCGACCGGACTTCATCCGCACACGGCTGACCCGGAGATTCTCCGT
>CAVUCI010000011.1:0-465000 GCA_963740025.1 uncultured Alphaproteobacteria bacterium | reverse complement strand
TGATATTCCTGACAATCCCGTTCGCCGCGCTCCAGCAGGAACTGCTCGCCCGCAGAATCGAGTTCCGCAGCCAAGGTATCGTCAACCTGGTCTGCGCATTGGTGGGCGCGGCGACGGCGCTACTGCTTGCCTGGCGTGGGTTCGGTGTCTGGGCTCTCGTCTATGCCCCTGTCATGATGTTCGGGACCCGGGCGGTCGGAATGACGCTGGCGGCGCGGATGCTCGTGAAGCCCGTATTCGATTTTCGCGGAGCGCGTGACCTGTTCACTTTCGGCGGGGCCCTCACGCTATGTCAGTTCCTGTGGATCGTGCAGAGCCAATCCGACATCGTGATCGCCGGCCGCAGCTTCGCCACGCACGAACTGGGCCTATATTCCGAAGCGCTGTTCCTCACCCTCATCATTACCGGTCGCTTCCTTCCGCCGATCAACGAGGTCGCCTTCCCGGCCTATGCCGAACTCCACAAGGCGCGTCAGCCGCTCGGCCCACTGTTCCTGCGCGTCCAGCGCATGGTCGCGCTGCTGGTGGCCCCGGCCTACGTTGGCCTGGCGCTCGTGGCAGGGCCGGCCGTGGAGACTCTGTTCGGCGCCAAGTGGACCGGGATGGCGCCGCTCGTCAGCGGGCTGGCACTGGCGATGCCGGCCTTCGCACTCCAAATCGTTTGCAGTCCCGCGACTAACGGTATGGGCCGCCCTCGAATCTACATGGCAACCAACGGCGCCGGTGCGATCCTATTCCCGCTACTGTTCTTCATCGGAGTGGAAGCGGGACCCAAGGGCCTCGTCGCCGCGTGGTGGATCGGCGCGCCTGCGCTGCTCGCGTTCACCTGGTCGCTGACGCTACCGCAGATAGGGGTGCGCTGGCGCGAACTGGCGGTGTCGCTTGCCCCGGCAATTCTGGCGACCGGCATCATGGCGGTCGCCGTGCTGGCGGTGCGAGCGGTACTGCCCACCGTGCCTGCCCCGCTTGCTCTCGCCATCCTCGCGGGCACCGGCGCGGCGAGCTACCTTCTTGCACTCCTGCTCCTGGCACGGGAGACGGTGGCTGAGATCGTCGCCTTCGTGATGTACCGGGATCTCGCTCCCGCATGAGTGATTGGCGCGCCCCGCCCACAAGTGATATCCTCGTTCCGGAGAGGAACCTGTCATGGCCCGCAAACCGGCCATCGTCGCTGCTGTCGCAGTCGCGCTAGCGGGCGCTGCTCCGCCATCCGGGGACGACCCCGCGTTCACGCTCGCCGATGCTGCTTCTTTTGAAGAACCGCAGGGCGACGTCCTCGCGACCGAGTCCGACCGTTACCGCCGGATGACGGTGCCGGTCACGATCGAGGGCGGCGGACCTTACAATTTCCTGGTCGATACGGGGTCGCAGACGACGGTCGTCAGCCGCAGTCTAGGCGAGCGACTCCAGCTTCCCTCGCTGGGCACTGCGACGGTGGTCGGCATGGCCGGAACGAAGCAAGTCGACCTAGTCCGGCTCGACGGGCTGGAAGTTGCTTCGCGGATGTTTGACAACCTCGAGGTGCCGCTGCTCGAAGCACAGCACATGGGGGCGGACGGTATCCTCGGCCTCGATTCACTGCAGGATCTGCGCGTCGTCATCGACTTTCGTGCCGACAGCATCGCGGTAGACGATGCCAGGGCGCTCGGTGGCGATCGCGGATATGAGATCATCGTGCGGGCGCGCAGCAAGAAGGGACGCTTGATAATCACCGATGCAGAGATCGACGGTGTGCGGATAGCCGTCATCGTCGATACGGGATCGCAGGGGTCGATCGGCAACCTCGCGCTTCAGCGACGCCTTCGCGCGCGCAAGACGCAGGAGATCAGCTCGACCGACGTCACCGGCAGTACGATCGTGGGCCTGCTCGATGCGCCGCGTACGCTGCGTATCGGCAGTTCCGGCAACAGCCGCATGACGCTCAGCGGCCTTTACGTGAGCTACTCGAACGCCCCGGCCTTCGCGGCGCTGGGGCTCGCCGACAAGCCTGCGATGGTGCTCGGCATCGAGGACCTGCGCATGTTCGACCGAATCGCGATCGATTTTGCGGAGCGGACGGTCCTGTTCGATCTTCCGCCGGGTTCGCGGCGCCCTCCACCGCTCGGATAGTTGGGACGGTATCGACCGGCGCTTGCGCCCGCGCGGCTTTCCCCGCCCGCTTGCCTAAGGCGATATCGCCGCCCACATGGGCCGCGATGCCGCCCGACCAGATTCCCCAGCCCACAGCCGATTACGATGGCTGGGCGACGCTCAGGCGGTTCCTGCCCTATCTCTGGCCCGCCGGCCGCGCCGACCTTCGCGCGCGGATCGTAGCGGCGATGGTACTGGTGCTGCTCGCGAAGGCAGTGGTTCTGGCGACCCCGCTGGCAATGAAGAAGGTCGTCGACACGATGGCTGCCGGGGGCGATCCCCTGGTGTGGGTCGCGTTGTCCTTCGCCATTGCCTACACCGCCGGTCGCTTCCTCGGCAGTGCGTTCGACCAGGTGCGCAACATCATTTTCGAGCGCGTCGGACAGGAGGCCACACGAGTGCTGGCCGAGGATACTTTCGGCCGGCTGCATCAACTCAGCTTGCGGTTCCACCTGTCGCGCCGGACGGGCGAGATCACCAAGACCATCGAGCGCGGAACCAAGAGCATCGATTCGATGCTCTATTTCCTGCTGTTCAACATAGCTCCCACGATCGTCGAGCTGCTGGCGGTGGGGATCATCTTCTATACGATGTTCGGGCTGCCGCTGGTGGTCGCCACTGCCGCAACCGTCGTGGTCTATATCGCTGCGACGCGCTGGATCACCGAATGGCGCACGCACCTTCGCAAGAAGATGAACGACCTCGACGGCACGGCGCTCGCCCGCGCGGTCGATTCGCTCCTCAACTACGAGACGGTGAAGTTCTTCGGCGCCGAGGACCGCGAGCGCGAGCGCTACGGCGATGCCGCGCGATCCTACGCAGCAGCCGCAATCAAGTCCGAGAATTCGCTGGGTGTGCTCAATATCGTCCAGTCGCTAATCATGAACTTGCTGATGCTGTTCGCTCTCGGCTTCAGCGTCTGGCAGTGGAGCAGGGGGCGGCTCACCGTCGGCGACCTGGTAGCAGTGCAAACCTACCTCACGCAGCTGTTTCGTCCGCTGGACATGCTGGGCTTCGTCTATCGCACGATTCGCCAGGGGCTGATCGACATGGCGGCGATGTTCAAGCTGATCGACACGCAGGTCGAAGTGGCCGACGCGCCAGGCGCTCCGGCGCTCGTCGTCCGCAAGCCGGTGGTCACGTTCGACGAGGTCGTGTTCGGCTACGAGCCCGGCCGGACCATTCTCCACGGCCTGTCGTTCGAAGTACCGGCGGGCAGCCACTACGCGATCGTCGGACCGTCGGGTGCGGGAAAAAGCACGATCGCCCGGCTGCTGTTCCGGTTCTACGACCCTTGGTCCGGTCGCATCCTGATCGATGGGCAGGATATCCGCGCGGTCGCGCAAGACAGTGTCCGCGCCGCCATCGGAATCGTCCCGCAGGACAGCGTGCTGTTCAACGACACCATCGGCTACAACATCGCCTATGGTCGCGACGGCGCGAGCCACGACGACGTCGTGCGCGCGGCGAGGGGCGCATCGATCCTCCCCTTTATCGAAAGCCTGCCCCAAGGCTTCGACACCGAAGTCGGCGAGCGCGGCCTGAAACTGTCGGGCGGCGAGAAGCAGCGCGTCGCGATCGCACGAACGCTGGTCAAGGATCCACCTATCCTGCTTCTCGACGAGGCGACGAGCGCACTCGATTCGCGAACCGAGCAGGACATCCTGACCACGCTGCACCGGGTCAGCGAGCATCGCACCTCGCTTTCAATCGCGCACCGCCTGTCGACGGTCGCGGATGCCGATCGCATCCTCGTGCTCGACGCCGGGCGCCTCGCGGAGAGCGGACGGCACGGCGAACTGCTCCGCAAGGACGGTCTTTACGCCGAGATGTGGGCCCGCCAGCAGGCCGAAAGCGACGAGATCGACGAGGCAGCCGAATAGCCCCGCGGTTGCGCTGCACTGCACAATAGTGCAATGCAGTCGCAATTCTTCGCCTGAACTGGCGGCCAATCGGACATCGTTATGACTCTTACAGCAGCGCTGCGGCGCGACTGGTTCGCCAATCCGCGCGCCGACATCCTGGCCGGAATCGTCGTCGCGCTCGCCCTCGTACCCGAAGCGATCGGCTTCTCGCTGATCGCGGGTGTCGATCCGCGGGTGGGGCTCTACGCCTCGGTCGCGATCGCGATGGTGATCGCCTTTACCGGGGGGCGACCAGGCATGATCTCGGCTGCGACCGCCGCGGTCGCGGTGCTGGTCGGACCATTGGTGCGCGAGCACGGTGTCGAATATCTGTTCGCCGCGACGATCCTGATGGGCGTGTTCCAGGCGATCGCTGCGCTTCTACGGCTCGATCTGCTGATGCAGTTCGTCAGTCGCTCGGTCATCACCGGCTTCGTCAACGCGCTGGCGATCCTGATCTTCATGGCCCAGCTGCCCCAGCTCACGAACGTGGGATGGCAGACCTATGCCATGGTCGCGGCGGGGCTTGCTATCATCTACCTGCTGCCGCGATTGACGACCGCGGTGCCCTCTCCGCTCATTGCGATCGTCGTGCTGACGGCGATATCGCTCTGGACCGGCGCGCCGGTCCACACGGTCGGCGACATGGGCGAACTGCCCAGCGGCCTGCCATTCTTCGCACTCCCCGACGTGCCACTGACGCTTGAAACGTTGCGAATCATTGCGCCGTTTTCGCTCGCGATGGCAGCGGTGGGCCTGCTCGAATCGCTGCTTACCGCGCAGATCGTCGACGACATGACCCACACCGACAGCGACAAGCGCCGGGAGTGCGCGGGCCAGGGCGGAGCCAACGTGGTCGCCGCGCTGTTCGGCGGCATGGGTGGCTGCGCGATGATCGGGCAATCGGTGATCAACATCACCTCGGGCGGGCGAGGACGCCTGTCGACCTTCACCGCGGGCGCGGTCCTGCTCGCGGCGCTGACACTGGCGGGCACGCTGCTGGGCCGGATTCCGATGCCGGCGCTGGTAGCGGTGATGATCATGGTTTCGATGGGCACCTTCAGCTGGAATTCGATTCCCAACTTGCGGCGCCATCCGTGGCAATCGTCGGTCGTCATGCTGGCCACCGTAATCACCGTCGTCAGCACGCACGACCTGTCGATCGGCGTGCTCACCGGCGTGCTGCTCTCGGGCATCTTCTTCACCGGGAAAGTACGCACGATGTTCGGCGTCGAGCGGGTGCGCGAGGGTGAGACCGCGACCTATTACGTGCGCGGCCAGATCTTCTTCGCCTCCGTCGACCGGTTCTCGCAGTCCTTCGGGCGCGAGAGCCTGCGACCCGACCCGGCCGACCACGTGGTAATCGACGTTACCCGCGCGCACTTCTGGGACATCTCGGGCGTCGGTGTACTCGACAAGGTGGTCGAACGGATGCGTCGCAACGGACGCAGCGTGCAGGTCGTCGGGCTCAACGAAGCGAGCGCCGACCTTGTCGACCGCTTCGCGTTGACCGACAAAACCGGCGTCGAAATCGGCCTCGCCCCGCACGGGTGAGGGGGGCGCTTGGCCGCCCCCCCCGCTGCTCGACCCTAACCTCCCGCCGCGACCAGCGTTGCGCTGTCGAGATCGAGGTCCTTTGCCTCGATCACCGTCACGTCCGGACGAACTTTCTTGAGGTCGTCGAGGAATTGGGCGGCATTGCCGACCACTACCACCGTTGCCTTGTCCGCCGGCAGCAACGCCTTCGCAACAGCCTGCGCAGCCTCAGGCGTCACCGCGGCCAGTCGCTGGGCGATCATGCCCGATTCGGTCGGCGCGATTCCCTGCAGCATCAGGTTCGCTACGATACCATTGAATCCGGCGCTCGTCTCGAGCGAGCGTTGCACGCCGCCTCCGATGAACAGCCGTCGCTTTTCGACCGTTTCTTCATCGAGCGGGCCGGAGCCGATCTTATCGAACTGGTCCAGGATGACCTGAACGACCTCGTCGGCGGTTTCGTTCTTCGTCTGCGCACTCGCGGTCAGCACCGCGGTATCGGCGGTGGCCCCGAAACCGCTGTAGGCGCCGTAGCTGAGGCCGCGCTTGGTGCGCACTTCCTCGAACAGCCGACCGTTGGAGCCCGAACCGAGGACCGCATTGGCGATCTGGAGCGGCCAGTATTGGTCGCTGCCGCGCGAGACGACGCGGGTGCCGACGAGCACCGCCGCCTGGCCCGCCTCGGGCATGTCGACGACCACCGTGCGGACCGGCTGGTCGCCGCCGGCGGGATCGGCCACCGGCGCCGGTGCGGGAGCGCTGCTGGTCCAGTCGCCGAACAACGTTTCAGTCACCGCCTTGGCATCGGCAGCGGAGATTCCGCCGCTGACGACGATCTTGGCATTGGCAGGATGCCAGTGCGCTTTGCGCCAGGCGACGAGGTCGACGGGAGTTATCGCGGGCAGCGAAGCGACCGTCGGAATCCCGCCGTAGGGCGCATCGCCATAGAGCAGACGTGTCGCGACCATCCCTGCAACCGAGCCGGGGTCCTTCATCGCCACCGCGAGGCTGTCGATCGTCCGCTTGCGCTGAAGTTCGACCTCGTCTGCCGGGAAGCTGGCATTCCGGACGATATCGGCCAGTACCTCACCGGCTGCGGCGAGATTGGCAGTCGGTGCGGTCAGGCTCACGAAATTGCCATCATCCGCGGTACCCGCGCCGAGCGAGGCGCCGAGGCTCTCCAGCGTCTCGGCGATCTGCGCCGCAGTACGGGTCGGCGTCCCCTTGTCGGCCACGGCTGCGGCGAGCGAGGCAAGGCCCGCCTTGCCCCGGGGATCGGTGGCGCTGCCGCCGGGCAAGACGAGCGTAATCGTCGCGATCGGCACATCGCCGGTCTGTGCCGAGACGAGCGGGATCCCGTTCGTCAGCTTATCCTCGACCAGCCTGGCCGTTTCGACCTGCGGTGCAGCGATCGGTGCAGGCGGCGCCTGGCGCTGCGCTTCGTCATTCAGCTTTGCCGGTTCGCCCGTCGCCGGCGGCACGCTGGCGAATTTCGGCATGGGTACCGGATTGGCATAGCTGGCGGGATTGTCCTCACCCGCCTGATAGGTCCAGTCGACCACCGCCTCGGGCTTCAACCAGGTGCGCGCAACTCGCTGGACGTCGGCCGCGGTGACCTTTCCGATCCGCGCGAGACGGACATCGGCGGCGCGCGGATCACCGGTCGAGACGAGTGCCTCCCCCAGCTCGAACGCGCGCCCGCGCACGGTTTCCCGCCTGCGCAATGCGCTAGCCATCAGGGTGTTCTTGGCCTCGGCCAGTTCCGCTTCGGTCACCGGTTCGTTTCGAATCCGGGCTATCTGCCCGGCGAGGATGTTCTTCACCTCGCCCTGGTCGGCGGTCGGGTTGAGTATCGCAAACGTCGCGAGATAGCCGCCGTCCTCGCCGGAATTGACGGATTCGCTGACCTGCACCGCTTTGCCGGTGCGAACGAGCGCTTCGTACAGTCGGCTGTTGTCACCCGCCGACATCACGGCGTCGAGAACTTCGAGCGCCGCTGCATCAGGATGGTCGACCGCAGGCACCTTCCACAGCGAGCCGACGACCGGCAGCGGAACGTTGGGCGCCGTGGCGACGACCGTGCGAGGTGAGGTGCGCGGCGGTTCCACGCCTGCAATCGCGACCGGCACGGGATTGGCGCGCCGCGGAATGTCTGCGAAATACTTGTCGACCAGCGTCCTGAGGTTTGCGGTGTCGAAATTTCCCGCGACGATCAGGGTCGCCGTATCGGGCCCGTAATAGGCCTGGTGAAATGCCCGCGCATCGGCGAGCGTCGCCGAGTTGAGCTCGTCGATATTGCCGATTCCCGGTCGGCGCTCGGGCAGGACGTCGAAGCCGTTCTCGGCAAGGACGAGACGGATCCGGCCATAGGGCGGCGCGAGAATCCGCTGGCGCAATTCCTCCTTCACGATGGAGCGTTCTTTTTCGAACACCTCGTCGTCGACCACCGGCCGCGCCATGCGTTCGGCATGAGTCCAAAGCATCGTTTCGAGATACTTGGCCGGTACGGTCTCGTAATAGTTTGTCCGGTCGTCGCCGGTCGAAGCATTGCGCGTGCCGCCAACGTCCTCGGTCAGGCGATTGACCATGTTGTACGGCATGTTCTCGGTCTTGCGGCTGAGAATATGCTCGAACAAGTGGGCGAAGCCGCTGCGTCCCTCGGGATCGTTCTTCGAGCCGACTTCGTACCAGACGGAGGTGGTCACCGAAGCGGTCGTCGGATCGGGCAATGCGATGACGCGCAGGCCGTTATCGAGCGTCCACTCGGTGAACTGGATCTCGGGCGCGGAGATCGCGGCGGGTGCCGCATCGGCGGCGACCGCGGGCATGACGCTGACGAGCGCGGTGAATGCCGCCCCCGCGGCAAGAAAAGAACGATACATGGTGGCGACCTCCCTCAACCCCTCAAAGACGCGAGGTTAGACGTGAGAACGACGCAAGCTCAACCGTTTCCACCGACCAATCGACGATCTCGCTCGGTGAACGACGTGAGAGGATGGGCTTGTCGGGTGGCCCCGGGTCATGCACCTTGTCGTTCCGGGCGCGCGGTGGGGGGAAACGCACGCCATGGCGAGCCGACTTTCAAATGTCGAAGCTTTCCGGGGTCGCGACCTGTTCGGGCAACCGAAAGGCCTGTGGGTCCTGGCCGGGACCGAACTGTGGGACCGAATCTCGTTCAACGGGATGCAGGCCATGCTCGTGCTCTACCTGACCGGCGACCTGCTGCTGGACCCGGCGCGCGTTCGTTCGATCACGGGGTTCGCAGCCTATCGCGGCTTTCTCGAATCGCTGACCGGGCCGCTCAGCGATCTCGCGCTCGCGACCCAGACTTTCGGCTTCTACATGACGCTCGCTACGGGACTGCCTCTTGTCGGAGGATGGATAGGCGACCGGTTCATGAGCCGGAAGCTCGGCGTGAGCCTCGGCGCGGGAGCCATGACCCTGGGACACTTCCTGATGGCCTTCGACGCCACGTTGCTTGTCGCTCTGGCTTTCCTCACCGTCGGCGCCGGGATGCTGCGCGGCAACCTCGCTCCGCAGATCAAGTCGCTTTATGCCGATGGTGACCCGCGCGAGACGGACGCCTTCCAGTACTATTCGATGGCGATCCTGATCGGGGTTTTCATCGCGCCGATCGTGACCGGAGGGGTGGCGGCGATATATGGTTGGCACGCCGGCTTCGGGGTCGCAGGGGTCGGAATGGTGATCGGCCTCGTCACCTATCTCGCCGGATTGCGCCACCTGCCTCCCGATGAAGATCGCGAAGCGCAGATTGTATCGCGTACGAACCTCACGCGAAGTCAGCGCAAGCGGGTCACCAGCCTGTTCTTGCTTCTACCCGTCTGCATCCTGTTCTGGACAGCACAGACGCAGGTATGGAACGTCTACAACGTCTGGGTGCGGGACAATATCGACATGACCGTCGGCGGGTTCACCATCCCGGTACCGTGGATGCAATCGCTCGACGGCCTCGCACCGGCGATAATCATCCCGCTGTCGCTCTGGCTCTGGGCGAGCATGGCCAAACGCGACCGTCCCGTGGGCAGCTTTTCAAGAATGATCGTCGGCCTCACGGCATTCGGCGTCGCAACGGTCCTGCTTTCCACGGGGCCGGTGACGGCCGAGGGACAGGGGCGCGGCCCGATCATGCTGCCGGTAGCCTTTCACGTCGTATCGAATCTGGGCTTCGTCTGGTTCCACCCGACGATGGTGGCGCTTTTCGCAACCCGCGCGCCCGACACCTGGCGCGGAACCCTGCTCGGCTTCAATTCTTTGGCGATCTCGGCCGGAAGTCTCGTCAGCGGTCGCATGGGTGCGCTTTACGAAACCGTCTCGCCGCATGACTTCTGGCTAATGAACGCATGCCTGTGTTTCGCGGGCGCTGCGATGCTGCTGGCCACGCAAGGCTGGTTTCGCCGCACCCTCTCGCGAGATGCCGACGAAACCGGGCAGTCCAATCTCGCGATCGAAGCGCCAGCCTAGAGGATATACTTCGACAGGTCGCTGTCCTGCGCGAGATCGGAGAGCCGTTCACGAACGTAGGCGGCATCGATCGTGACCGCTTCGCCCTGATGATCCTCGGCCTCGAAGCTCAGTTCCTCGAGCAGCTTTTCCATCACCGTCTGTAGCCGCCGTGCGCCGATGTTCTCGACGCTCTCGTTGACCTGGGCGGCGATCTTCGCGACCTCGGCGATCGCCTCGTCGGTGATGTCGACGGTCACCTTCTCGGTACCGAGCAGCGCCTTGTACTGCGCGACGAGGTTGGCGCGGGTTTCCGAGAGGATGCGGACGAAGTCCTCCTCGGTCAGCGCGCGCAATTCGACCCGGATAGGCAACCGGCCCTGAAGCTCGGGCAGCATGTCGCTCGGCTTGGAGAGGTGGAACGCGCCGCTACCGATGAACAACACGTGGTCGGTCTTCATCGGGCCGTACTTCGTGGATACGGTCGTACCCTCGATCAACGGCAGCAAGTCGCGCTGGACGCCTTCCCGGCTGACGGAGCCGCCCCGGACGTCGGAAACCGCGATCTTGTCGATCTCGTCGAGGAAGACGATGCCGTTCGTCTCTGCATTTTCGAGAGCGACCCGGGCCACATCGTCCTGGTCCATCCGCTTCTCGGCTTCCTCGTCGACCAGCTTGTCCCATGCGTCCGGGACTTTCAGCTTGCGCCGCTTGAGGTTCTGCTTGCCCATCGCCTTGCCGAACATGTCCGACAGGTTGATCATCCCGACATTGCCGCCCATCCCACCGAGGTCGAACGGCATCGCCGGAGCTTCCTCGACCTCGATCTCGACCTCGGTGTCGTTCATCGAATTGTCGGTAATGCGCTGGCGGAAGCTCTCGCGAGTGGCTTCGCTCGCGTTCTCGCCGACGAGCGCCTTGAGCAACCGGTCCATCGCAGCCTTGCTCGCGGCTTCGCGCACCGCGTCGCGGCGGCGGTCCTTTTCAAGCCGGATCGCTTCCTCGACAAGGTCGCGGGCGATCTGCTCGACGTCGCGACCGACGTAGCCGACTTCGGTGAACTTGGTCGCCTCGACCTTCACGAACGGCGCTTCGGCAAGCCTGGCGAGGCGCCGGCTGATCTCGGTCTTGCCGCAGCCGGTGGGGCCGATCATCAGGATGTTCTTGGGAGTCACCTCGTCGCGCAGTTCGGGGCCGAGCTGCTGGCGACGCCATCGGTTGCGCAGCGCCACGGCGACCGCGCGCTTGGCTTCCTTCTGGCCGACGATGTGCTCGTCGAGTGCCGCGACGATGGCTTTGGGGGTCAGTTTTTCCATGGGTCTCAGACGGTTTCCAGGGTGACCTGGTCGTTGGTGAACACGCAGACCTCGGCCGCGACTGCCATTGCGCGGCGAGCGATCTTTTCGGGATCTGTTTCGTAGTCGGAAAGGGCGCGCGCGGCAGCGAGCGCGTAGTTGCCGCCCGAACCGATCGCAGCGATCCCGCCTTCGGGCTCGAGCACGTCTCCGTTGCCGGTGAGGATCAGCAACGTGTCCTTGTCGGCGACGATCATCAGAGCCTCGAGGTTGCGCAGATACTTGTCGGTGCGCCAGTCCTTGGCCAGTTCGACCGCGGCCCTCATTAGCTGGCCGGAGTGCTGTTCGAGCTTCTTCTCGAGCCGCTCGAACAGCGTAAACGCATCCGCAGTCGCCCCGGCAAACCCGGCGACGACCGCTCCGTCCTTGCCGATGCGGCGAACCTTGCGCGCGTTCGGTTTCATGACGGTGTTGCCCATCGAGACCTGACCGTCGCCCGCGACGACGGTCTTGTCGCCGCGTTTGACGCCGATGATGGTAGTGCCGTGCCACGGCGTCAGGCCGTGCGGGGAATGTCTCTCGTCCATGCCGCGCGATATGGGGCGCTGGCAGCGGGCTTCAAGCGTCGTGAATCAGGGCCCGCCGGGACCAGGCGCGCCTTGCGCACCGGGAGCGCCGACCGCACCGATGTTGCCGAACAGGTCCTCGAAGAAGCCGCGCTCGCGGCCCAGCGTCGGGGTCTTGTCGCCATCGGGGGTGAGATAGACGACCTTGTCGATGCCCGAGCGCTCAACCGAAGCGACGTTGCCAGCGGGGTCGAAGTGGATCGCCAGTACAGAATGCGTGCCGATGCGCGGGCGGACGAACGGCTGGCGCTCGTTGACGCTGGAAACGTAGTACCAGGTCGGATCGCCGAACTCGCTGGTGAAGCTAGGATGGCCGAGCGTGGCCTGTACCGATTGCTTGTTATCGACCCCGGCGGCGATGGAATTGGTCAGCGTCGGATCGACGATGAACCCGCGCTGTTCCCGGATCGGAGCGCAGGCACCCGCCGCGAACAACGCCGCAGTCGCAAGTCCAGCGCCAAGAAGCCGGCCGAAGCCCCGGTAAGCCGTCATCGATAAAGCCTTCTCGTTTCGTACTCGTGGTGCGCCTTAGGCAAGCGCAGCCGCGCTGGCAATCGCAGCCGCTGCGAGGGGGCTGTGCGCGGACGCTTGAATTGCTGCTGAATGCGCGCGACATGGACGGACATGAGCCTGCTGAAACGCCTTTTCGATTCCAAGCCCGACCCGCGCGAGGGGCTGAGACCACTTTGGCATGCGGTCGTTGCCGAAGCGCGCCTCCCCGCCTGGTACGCGTCAGGCGGGGTCGCCGACACGGTCAGCGGGCGGTTCGACATGATCTGCGCGGTGCTCGCCGCGGTGCTCGTGCGGATGGAAGCGAGCGACCACATGGCAAACGAGTCGGTGTTCCTGACGGAACTGTTCGTCCACGACATGGACGGACAGTTGCGCGAATTCGGCGTCGGCGATGTGGTCGTAGGAAAGCATGTCGGCAAGCTGGTGGGCGCGATGGGCGGCCGACTCGCCGCCTATCGCGCCGGACTGGCAGCAGATGATTCCGCTCTGCAGAACGCGGTGGAGCGCAACATCAGCTTTCGCGAGGGCGGCGACCCCGCGCAAGTCGTCCGCCGACTTCGCGCGTTTGCCGAGCAACTGTCGACGCTTTCGGACGAGCGTCTGCTGGCGGGCGACATCGCACCATGAGCGCGCCCGAGTTTTCGCGCATCGTCAAGCTGCGGCCTCACCCGCCCGAGCGGCTTACGCTCGTCGCGGAAGAGGCGGAGCGAGCGGCACTTGCCCAACGGTTCGACATTCCGGACGTCCGTTCGCTCGTCGCCGAACTTGCCTTCGACCCGGACGGAGCGGTGCTGACAGCAAGGGGCAAGCTAGCAGCCGAACTTCTCCAGACCTGTTCGGTGTCGGGCGAGGATTTCCCGGTCCGGATCGATGAGGTGCTCGACTTGCGCTTCGTGCCGCTCGGCTCGCTCGACGCCAGCGAAGATGAGGAAGTCGAGCTGGATTCGGACGGTCCCGACGAAATCGAATACGAGGGTGAAACCATCGACGTCGGCGAGGCAATCGCCCAGAGCCTCGGGCTCGCGATCGACCCTTATGCCGAAGGTCCCAATGCCGACACGGCGCGCCGCGAGGCGGGCATTACCGACGACGCCGCTCCGCGCGGGCCGCTTGCCGAAGCGCTCGCGAAACTTGCGAAGGACTGATCCTCAGAACGGGATGTCGTCGTCGAGGTCGTCGTAGTTCGATCCGCCGCCGCTCGAAGAGCCGCCACCGCCGAAGCCGCCCCCCTGCGAACCGCCGCCCGAAGATCCGCCGCGGTTCCAGTCGCCGCCGCCACCGCCGCCGCGCTGTCCGCCGCCGCCCGGTGCACCGTCGAGCATGGTCATGACCGCGCCGGGGCCCTGCAACACGACCTCGGTCGAATACCGGTCGTTACCCGACTGGTCCTGCCACTTTCGCGTCTGCAGCTTGCCCTCGACATAGACCTTGCTGCCCTTGCGAAGGTAGCTCTCGGCAACACCGACGAGGCCTTCGGAAAAGATGGCGACAGTGTGCCACTCGGTCTTTTCCTTGCGTTCGCCGGTCTGGCGGTCCTTCCAGGTTTCGGAAGTCGCAATGCGCAGGTTGCACACCTTGCCCCCGTTCTGGAAGCTGCGCACTTCGGGGTCCGCCCCGAGGTTGCCGATCAGCATGACCTTGTTGAGGCTGCCCGCCATAGTTCCTGCATCCCTTCGCTGGTTCCGGAGCGCCGTGCGCCCGGATGAGTGATTCTGCGAACGAGATAGGCCGCTGCCGTGCCTGCCTCAACCGGGTGGTCGCGAATTATGCCCCGGAGGCGGCTCAGAGCCCGATCGCGACAGCGATCCAGTACGTAAGGCCCGCAAAGATGTAGGCCAGGGTAAACAGGTAGGCGAGCATGAACGCCGGCCATTTCCACCCGTTCGTCTCCCGCCGTGTGACGGCGATGGTCGACAGGCATTGCGGAGCGAACACGAACCAGGCGAGAAAGGCCAGCGCAGTGGGCAGGCTCCATCGTGCGGAAAGCTGGCTCGCAAGACCGGCGGCAGCTGCCTCCTCGTCGGGAGCATCGACGGCATAAGTCGTCGCCAGACTCGCAACGGCAACCTCTCGCGCGGCCATCGCCGGGATCAGCGCGAGGGCGATTTCCCGATTGAAGCCGATCGGCTCGACCACGACCGCCAATCCCTTGCTGAGCTGACCCGCGAAGGAAGCGTCGACCTGGCTTTCGCCCGGCGCCGCTTTCGGGAAACTCAGGAGCAGCCAGAGGACAATCGTGACCGTGAAAATGATCGTGCCCGCACGACGCAGGAATACCCATGCGCGTTGCCACAGGCCGATGGCGAGGTCCTTGAGGCGCGGCAGCTGATAACGGGGCAATTCCATGATGAAGCCGCTCGCCGCCCCCTTCGTCACCGTCCGGCGCAAGACCAGCGCCGCCGCCATCGCGCCGACGATGCCGGCCACGTAGAGTCCGAACAGGACAAGGCCCTGCAAGCCTATTCCGGGCCCGACCACCGTCTTCGGGATGAACGCGGCGATGATTACCGCATAGACGGGCAGTCGAGCGCTGCAGGTCATCAAGGGGGCGATCAGAATGGTCGTCAAACGGTCGCGCGGGTCCGAAATGCTGCGCGTCGCCATGATGCCGGGAATGGCGCAGGCAACGCTTGAAAGCAGCGGAATGAAGCTGCGGCCCGACAGGCCCACGCTCTGCATCATGCGGTCCATCAGGTACGCCGCTCGCGCCATGTAACCCGACGCCTCCAGCGCAAGAATAAAGGCGAACAGGATTACGATCTGCGGCAGGAACACGACCACCGAGCCGACCCCGGCAAGGACACCCTCGGTGATGAGGTCGCGCACGATACCCGAAGGCATGATCGCCATGACCTGATCCGATATCCAGGCGACCAGCGCTTCGAGGCCGTCGGCAAACGGTGTCGCCCACGCAAACACCGCCTGGAAAACGACGAACAACACGGCAAGCAGGATCGGAAGGCCGAGCCAGGGATGCAGCAGGACCTTGTCGAGCCCGGCATGCAGCCGGTGCTGCGCAGTTTCCGAAAGGATCGCGCCCTTCGCGATATTGGCAGCGGCGAGGCGGCGTTCGGGCAAAGTCAGATGCGGCTGCGGGTGATCGTCATGGTCGCGGTCCGCACGCGCCTCGGCGCTCTCGATCGCGGCGGCCAGCTCGGCAATGCCGCGGCGCCGAACGGCTACGGTGGACACGACCGGGACGCCGAGCGCTTGTTGCAAGGCTTGCGGGTCTAGCACCAGCCCGTCGCGCTCGGCCATGTCGACCATGTTGAGCGCGACAACGGTCGGCCGCCCGAGCGCAATAACCTCCTGCGCGAAGACGAGATGTTGTTCGAGGTTCACCGCGTCGAGCACGACGACCAGCACTTCTGGCGTGGCCTGGCCGGCGAACTCGCCGTGGACGACCTTGCGCGTCACTTCCTCGTCGGGACTCGAAGGTTCGAACGAATATGCACCAGGCAAGTCGATCAGCTCGACCGGCTCGCCGCCAGGCAGAACCAACCGCCCCGCCTTGCGCTCGACCGTGACGCCGGGATAGTTGGCAATCTTCTGTCGGGCGCCGGTCAGCGCGTTGAACAGCGCGCTTTTGCCGGCATTTGGATTGCCGACGAGCGCCGCAGTGCGCAGCCCGGTCACGTTCGTAATCCAGTCACGTTCGCAATCCGGTCACAGCGGTTCGACCTCCATCGCCGCGGCGTGGCTCCGTCGAACCGCCACGGTCATCCGGCCGATCATCACGGCCAGCGGATCGCGACCCCACGCGACACCCCGGTGCGCTATCGCCACCCTGGCCCCCGCGTCCAGACCGAGCGCGCGCAGCCGCACGCCGTCTTCCGGCGCTACCCGGTCCCAGTCGACCGCCACGATCCGGGCGCGTCTGCCGCGTTCGAGTCCCTCGAGAGTCATCGCGCCCTAACTAGGGAGATGCGCGCTTTTTGCAACTGATTATCAATAGTGGTTTTAGCGCGCCGGGTAGCGCAGTCGGCCCAGAAATCGAGTCGCGCTGAAACGCTCCGCGTCGGGCTTGAGAAGTCGCGCCTTGGCCTTCTCGAAGCGCATGACCCCCTCGATGCGCCGGTCGAGAAACGCGCGCGTCTCACCCTTCCCCTCGCTCTCGTCGTCGACGAAAACGCCAAGCGTGGCGGCATAGATCGAGGCGAGGATCGCCCGCTTGGTGTAATGGTTGTAATCGGTCGCGGTATCGCCAGCCAGGCGCCACATCGCATCCGCGCTCGCCCAGCCGAGTTTGCCGGCGCGAACGACGTTCTGCGGCATCGCCATGATCGCCAGAGCGCGGCGCAACGCTTCCTCGCGCCCGGCGATCGCGTCCAGCCGTGCCTGAACAAGGCTGCGGATGCGCTCGCGGATCTTCAACGCCGCGAGCTTGTCCGGCGGTAGCGCAGCGAACATGGCCGCATCGACGCTGGCGATCCACGCGGCGATCATGTCCATCGCCCCGCCTGGGTAGGCCAGCCGCGCGACGTCGGGATCGACGCCTTCGATACCACTCGCCGAAGCCAGCGCTTCGTCGCTCCATCCGTCGAATACCGCAGCATCGGCAATCGCCGGCGCGAGCGCGAAGCGAAGTTCGTCAAGCGTCAGTTCGTCGGCGGCAATCGTCATGGCCGGAACGTCGGTCCGTAAGTGCCCGGGTCCGCACCCGCGTCCTTGCGCTCGGCTTCGGCGCGATCGATTTCCTGCAACACGCCGCCCGACGGCCCCATCAGCGTCGCGTAGTCGCGCGCCGAGCGGCCCGAATTGTCGGTCTTGTCAGGGTTCGCCCCGTTCTTGAGCAATAGACGGATAACCGCCATGTCGCGGCGGTGCACCGCAGAGATCAGTGGCGTCTCGCCCGCGGCATTGCCCACGTCGACCCGCGCGCCAGCCTTCAACAGCCGCTCGGCACCCTCGACGAAGCCGAGACTGGCGGCGAGCGTCAGCGGGGTCACTCCGTTCTTGTCGGCAATGTTCGGATCGGCACCGCGTTCGAGGAGGAACTTGGTCCACAGGTCATCGCGCCGCTGGACCACGATGTGCAGCGCCGTCTCGCCGGTCGTCAGATCGCGCGTGTTGACGATCGTCGATCCAGGCTCGTTGAGCACCTTGGTCGCTGCGGTGCCGTCGCGTTCACGCACTGCTTTGAGGAAGTTGTAGGAGTCGGAAAACTGCGCCGCAGCCGGCGCCGCGAGAGCGCAGGCGATTGCCGCCAGCACCAGCCCTGACCTGCGGATAAACCCCGATCGCATCTTCCCTGACTCCGTCGCAACCCTATCTTCACGGGCATGACAATGCCCTTGCGGCCCGCCGGTTAGCAGACCATGAACCGCCGCGCCATGCCCCGTTCCCTGACGTTGTTCGCGCTATTCGCGCTCGCCGCCTGCCAGCCCGCCCCGGTCGAACAGCCGCCGCTGGCTGGCGCCGCCATCGGAGGCGAGTTCACGCTCGTCGACCAGAGCGGCAAGACCCGCCACTGGGCCGATTTCCGGGGCAAGTACCCGGTGATCTATTTCGGCTATACGTATTGCCCCGACGTTTGCCCGACCGACGTCCAGCGCACCGCTCAGGGCTTGCGAAAGTTCGCCAAGGACCATCCCGACGACGCGGCGAAAGTGCAGCAGATCTTCATTAGCGTCGATCCCGCGCGCGATACTCCCGAGGTCGTCGGGGAGTTCGCTTCGGCCTTCGGCAAGGATATCGTCGGCCTGACCGGAACTCCCGAGCAGGTCGCTGAGGCGGCCAAGGCATTCAAGGTCTACTACTCGAAAGGCAAGGACGAGGGCGGCGGCGCCTACCTCGTCGACCATTCGGCGGTCACCTATCTTTTCGGACCGAAGGGCGAGCCGCTCGCGACCCTGCCCACCGATCAGGGCGCCGACGCGGTCGCCGCCGAACTCGCCAAGTGGGTCCGGTGAGGTGAGAGACCGCTTCTGGGAGCTTCCCCTCGGCGATCTGACGCGCGAGGAGTGGGAGGCGCTCTGCGACGGCTGCGGCCGGTGCTGCCTGCACAAGCTCGAAGACGACGAAACCGGCGAGATCGCCCACACGAACGTCTCGTGCAAGCTGCTGGACACCGGGACCGCGCGGTGCAGCGACTATCGCCACCGCAAGGCTTTCGTACCTGACTGCCTGCGGTTGACACCCCGCTTGATCGACCAGGTCACCTGGCTTCCCGATAGCTGCGCCTACCGCCTGCGCGCGGCGGGCAAACCGCTTACCGAATGGCATCACCTGATCTGCGGCGACACCTCGGCAGTTCATCGGCGCGGCCCCGGAGTGGCAGGCCGCGTCGTAAGCGAAACTAACGCCGGTCCGCTCGAGCATCACATCGTCGACTGGGTCGACGACGGGGAGGAAGCGGCGTGATCGACTGGCTCCGGCGGGAAGCTTTGGCGCCGGAAGTCGAACTTGCCGGTCGCACCGTGCCGGTCGCGATCCGCCGCAATGCGCGCGCGCGCCGGCTGACCTTGCGCCTCGCACCCGACGGCAGCGAGGTGCGGGTTACCCTGCCGAAATGGTGCGCCAGTCGCGAGGCGCTTGCCTTCGTCCACGCGCGATCCGGCTGGCTGGCCGAACAGCTCGGCAAGGTCCCCGAACGCCGCGTGCCAGCGCCGGGAGGAACGGTGCTCTACCGCGGGCGCGAGCTGTTCATCGACTGGAAGGAGCGCGGCCATCGCACGCCGGCCCTTGAGGGCGAGCACATCGTCGTCGGGGGGCCCGCAAAGAACCTCGGCCCGCGGCTCCAGCGCTGGCTCGAGCGCGAGGCCACGCGGCTGATGGGCGAAGACGTCGCATTCTTCGCCGAACGCGCGGGTATCGTCGCCCCTGCACTCCGGCTCAGCCGGGCGCAGCGGCGCTGGGGTTCGTGCTCGACCAGCGGGACCGTCCGGATCAACTGGCGGTTGGTACAGGCGCCGGACTCGGTACGCCGGTCGGTCGTCGCGCACGAGATCGCGCATTGTCTGCATTTCGACCACAGCCCGGCGTTTCATGCGGCGCTCGCCCGTCTGTTCGACGGCGACGTGGCCGAAGCCGACGCGTGGATAAAGGCGCACGGACGCACGCTCTACGCCGCGTTCGGCTGAGCGCATCACTAGCGCCGTGGGCGATCTCGCCCTATCTGGAACCGATGCGGATCATCCAGCGCCTCAACCCCGGTCCCGGCATCGCCGACTTCTGGACCGAGTTCAAACGGCCCAATCCCTATCGTTGGCCAGTCCTGGCGGGTTCTGCGCTGCTGACGGGTTCACTGATGTTCCTGCTGACCGATCACGCGGTAAGCCTGAACTGGATCGCCGGCGCGGCACTCGCGCTGATCGGCGCCGCGGCCCTCGTCGCGATGATTGCCGAGCACGTGAAAATCCGGCTCGGCATTCTGCTGCTCGCCTCGATCGTTCCCGCCTTCATGTTCTGGCAGTTCGCGAAAGAGCACTGGCGCATCCCGCCGCCGCCGCCCGAAGTGACCTACATCACGACTTTCGCACCCGGGAGAACCAACGCCGAGATCGAGGCCTCGAACCTCGCGAACCAGAAGGTTCAGGACCGACTGGTGGCCGAACAGGCAAAGCGCGAGGAAGAGGCGAAGAACGCGTATCGCACGCTCGGCCGTGCAGCGGGCTTCGATGTCGACGCTATGGAGCGCGAGATCGCGAAGGAAGAATCGCAGAACGGCGATGGGAACAGCGCGGTTGCCCCACAAGCCCGGTGACGAAGAGTGGCTGGCAGCCGCCGCGCGCCTCGCAGCGCGCGGACGACCGCGGTCGCGCCCCAATCCGGCCGTCGGCTGTCTGATCGTCAGGGATGGCCGCGTCGTCGCGCGCGGGTGGACGAAGGAAGGCGGTCGTCCGCACGCCGAGGCGGTAGCCCTGGAGCAGGCGGGCGCGTCGGCGCGTGGAGCCGATATCTATGTAACGCTCGAACCGTGTGCGCACCGCTCGGATCGCGGGCCCGCGTGTTCCGCCCTTCTCGCGCAGGCCGCCCCGGCGCGCGTCGTTGTCGGCTGCGAAGATCCGGACGAGCGCACCGCTGGACAAGGTATCGCCCAGCTTCGGGCGTCGGGAATCACGGTGACCGTGCTTCCCCTGCCCGCCGTGGAGGACAGTCTTGCGGGATACCTGGCCAGAGCCCGTTATGGCCGCCCGCACGTCACGCTCAAGCTGGCGATGTCGCTCGACGGCTGCGTGGCGCTGGCCGATGGCGAGAGCCGCTGGATTACCGGCGAAGCGGCGCGCGCGCACGTGCACGCCAGCCGGGCGCGGGCCGACGCGATCCTCGTCGGCGGGGAGACCTGGCGCGCAGACAAGCCCCGGCTCGATGTGCGCCTGCCGGGCCTCGAAGATCGAAGCCCCCAGCGCGTACTGCTCAGCCGCGGGGTTGCGCCCGACGGCGTGAAGATGATCAATTCGCTCGACGGGATTTCCCGCCTCGACGGCGTGCAATACCTCTATGTCGAAGGTGGCGCCGAAACCGCGGCAAGTTTCCTGGCCGCCGACCTGGTCGACCGGCTCGAGATCTACCGCGCGCCGATCGTGATCGGCGACGGGCTGCGCGCGATCGGCGGGGTCGGCCTGGAAGAACTAGCGTCGGCGCACGGGCGCTGGGCCGAAATCGAGGACGTGCGGCTTGGCAGCGACCGCTTCACCGCCTATCGGCGGACCCGCGAAGAGGGGCACTAGAGACACATGTTCACCGGCATCGTCACCGCGATCGGCACAATCGAAAGCGTCGAGCAGCGCGGTGACCTGCGCGTGCGGATCGCCTGTCCCTGGGATCCCGCGAAGATCGCCATCGGCGCTTCGATCGCCTGCGCGGGCGTGTGCCTGACGGTCGTCGAGCGCGGCGGTGAACCCGGCGCGGCATGGTTCGCGGTAGACGTTTCGGCGGAAACCGTCAGCCGCACCGCAAAGGGCATGTGGGCCGAAGGCGCCAGAATCAATCTCGAGCCTTCGCTGCGGGTCGGAGACGAGCTGGGCGGACACATCGTCTCGGGCCACGTCGATGCGGTCGGCACCGTCGCCGACTGGGAACCCGAAGGCGATTCGATGCGGGTTACGATCGCCGCCCCACAGGCGCTCGCCCCGTTCATTGCGGCCAAGGGATCGATCACCGTCGACGGCGTATCGCTGACGGTCAATTCGGTGAAGGATTACCCCGACGGCTCGGCTCACTTCGGACTCAATATCATTCCCCACACTGCCGAGGTCACGACACTCGGCGAACTGGCGCAGGGGAGCGAGGTCAACCTCGAGATCGATACTGTCGCCCGCTATCTCCAGCGTCTGGAAACGCTTCGCGCCTAGCGCAGGCGGGCGTGACCGCCCGTCGAGCCGAATCCGCCCGAACCACGCGCGGTTTCGTCGAGCGTCTCGACCTCTTCCCAGGCGGCCTGCACGACCGGCGCGAGTACGAGCTGCGCCACCCGGTCGCCGCGAGCGATTTCGAACGGATCGCTGCCGTGGTTGATCAGGATGACCTTGAGTTCGCCGCGATAGTCCGAATCGATCGTGCCCGGCGTATTCGGCACGGTAATTCCGTGTTTGAGCGCCAGCCCCGAGCGCGGGCGCACCTGAATTTCGTAGCCGGCAGGTATCGCCAGCGCGAGGCCGGTCGCGACCGCATGCCGCGCTCCGGCAGCAATCGTCACGTCTTCTGCCGAGAGTACGTCCATCCCCGCCGCGCCCTCGGTTGCATATTTGGGGAGCTGGAGGCCTTCGCCATGCGGCAGGCGCTTCACCTGCACTCCAACGAGACTTTCGTCCGTGCCACCGCCTACGGCGACGTGGGCACCATCAGTCATCGCGCGGGTCGATCGCGTCCAGCGCCTTTGCCATTCGCTCCGCGAGCGCAAGCGCGACATCGTTTTTGGGCATCTCGGGCAGGTCCTCCACGCCTTCGCCGGTGACGATGTGCACCGCGTTGGCGTCGCCGCCCATCACGCCCTTTCCGTCGACGGCGGTCACGTCGTTCGCGACGATCCAGTCGGCGGCCTTGCGCTTGCGCTTGGTTTTGGCGTTCTCGATCACGTCCTCGGTTTCGGCCGCGAAGCCGACCAGCAGCTTGGGACGCTGCTTGCCCGAGGCTACCTGGGCGAGGATGTCCGGGTTTTCGGTCAAAAGCAGCGCCGGCGGGGCTGAACCGCGCTTCTTCATCTTTTCGACCGCGTATTCCTTGCTGCGCCAGTCGGCGACCGCGGCAACCATGACGGCGGCATCGGCCGGCAGCGCCTTCTTGACCGCATCCGACATCTCGCGCGCGGAGATAACGTCGATTCGGTCGACCCCCAACGGCGTCGGCAGGTTGACCGGCCCCGCGACCAGGGTCACCCGCGCGCCGAGCGCAGCAGCGGCCGCGGCGATCGCGAAACCCTGCTTCCCGCTCGAGCGGTTGGCGATGTAGCGCACCGGGTCGATCGGCTCGTGCGTCGGCCCCGCGGTAACGAGGACGTGACGACCGTAGAGCGGGCGATGGTCGGGATCGATGTCGAACGCCGGCTGGCCCCAAAGCGGGTCGGCCTGCGGATCGGGGACCACGCGCAGGACGGGCTCGCCGAACGCTTCGGGCAACTGGTCGCCGGCGCCGGTCGACACGGTGTGGTTGAGCGCTTCGACGTCGGTCGGCGGGGCGGCCTTGGCCTTGCCCTTCTTCGCCATGATCGGCGCGGCGAGATCGGGCTCCACCTCGGGTGCGACCTCGTCTTCGGGCTGATCCTCCGCGGCGGCCGGGTCCCCCTCGACATCGTCGTTGGCAAACGCCGTGTCTTCCTCGAATTCTTCTGCCTCGATCGGTTCGCGGCGCGGCGTCTTGCGCGGGATGAGCGACGACAGCAGGCTGCCGAGCGAGCCGCCCGCCTTGCTTCCCACGTCGACTTCGTCTTCGGGTTCGAGCGCTTCGAGCAGGTCCGGCTCGCAGTCGGCGGCGATGCCGAACCGCGCCGCGATCTCGGCCCAGACGATCTCGGGCTCGGGCAGACGACCGGGGCCGAACTCCCCGCAAGCCATCGGACCCTCGTCGGGTTCCATGACCTCGACCCCCGCCTCGCGTAGCCAGGCGACGTTTCGGCGGGTGGCATCATGGAGCCACATCTTCACGTTCATCGCCGGGACCGCCACCACCGGTTTGTCGGTGGCGAGAATCAGCGTGGTGGCAAGGTCGTCTGCGATTCCCGCCGCCATCTTGGCGAGAAGGTCCGCCGTTGCCGGACAAACGACCACCAGATCCGCCTGGCGCGACAACTGGATATGGCCCATCTCGACCTCGTCCTTGAGGTCGAACAGGCTGGTATAGACCTTGTTCTCGGACAGGGCGGCCAGCGCCATCGGGGTGACGAACTGGCTGCCGCCCTCCGTCAGCACGCAGGTGACGTCGCCCCCGCCCTTACGGATCAGCCGGACGAGCTCGCACGACTTGTACGCCGCGATCCCTCCACCGACGACGAGCAGCACTTTAGGCCCGCTCACGCGGTTTCCCTCGGCTTGCGGCCATTCGCCGACCTGCTCTCGCATGAACCCCCTCGATACATGGCGCGGGAATAGCGCCCACGTCGCGCACGCGCCAGCCCTAGGCCCGCGTTGGTTAAGATTGCGTCAGCGGCGCGCATCCCTATGGTCGCCGGCAAACGAGAGGGGACTATCGAATGCGTCTGATCCTGACCGCGCTGATCTTCGTCGAGGGGCTGTTCTTCCTGCTGATGGGCCTGAACTTCCTGGTCTTGCCCACCAGTGCCGCGCTCAGCTTCGGTCTATCGCCCGATGGCCCGGCGGGCCTCGCCGTGCTGCGCGCCGATTTCCCCGCACTGTTCTTCGTAGGCGGCGCGGGAATGATCTGGGGCGCGTGGCGGCGAAACGGCGAGCTTCTGCTCGTCCCCGCGGCGATCTTCGGCATCGCGCTGTTCGGACGCTTCGTAAGCGTCTTTGCCGACGGTGCCTATCCCGGTTTCTGGTTCCCGATGCTGGTCGAAGCGTTCGCGGTGCTGCTGACGGTCGCCGGCAGCCGCGTGCTGCCGCACCAGGTGGTTTAGAAAAGCCCCGCCAGCGCCGCCGCGCCGACGGCCGCCCCGCCCACAACCGCTGCCAACAGGTAGCCGGGCCAGCGGGGTCGCTCGCCCCGGCGCTCCCACATCAGCGGGATGTCGGGTAGCGGCGGCGGCTCGGGTGCGCCGCCCTTGGCGGGGAAGGAATCCTCGATCCGGCGGACGAGTTCGGGCACGCGCAACAGCGTCTCGACATCGGTGCGGATGCGGTCGGCGAGCGCGGCTTCCGGCCCCAGCTCGTCGCGGATCCAGGCGCGCACGAATGGCGCGGAGACATCCCACATGTTGATCGAGGGATCGAGGCTGGTTGCCAGCCCCTCGACCATGACCATCGTCTTTTGCAGCAGCAGCAGGTGCGGCTGGGTCGCCATGTCGAAATCGCGGGTGATCGCGAACAGCCCGTCGAGCATCTGCCCGACCGACAGCTCGCTTACGGGCTTGCCGCGCATAGGCTCGCCCACCGCCCGCAGTGCGGTCGCGAATTCGTCGACCGAGTGATAGCTCGGCACGTACTGCGCCTCGAAGTGGATTTCGGCGACGCGGCGATAGTTGCCGGTGATGAGGCCGTAGAGGATTTCCGCCAGCCACTGCCGCGCACGCCGGTCGATCCGGCCCATGATCCCGAAGTCGATCGCCACGATCGTGCCGTCGCTGCGCACGAACAGGTTTCCCTGGTGCATGTCGGCGTGGAAGAACCCGGCGCTGATCGCCTGCGTCAGGAACGCGAGCACCAGCCGCCGCGCCAGTGCGGGCAGGTCGTGGCCGGCCGCAATCAGAGCTTCGCGATCGGAGATCTTGACCCCGTCGATCCACTCGATTGTCATGACCCGGCCATTGGTGCGATCCCAGTCGATCGAGGGGATGCAAAAGCCCTCGAAGCCCTTCATGGACTCGGCGAGCTCGGAGGCCGAAGCCGCCTCGCGCCGAAGGTCGAGTTCGCGATTGGTCCAGCGCTTGAAGTTGGCGATCGTCAGCCGCGGGCGCAGGCGCGCCGCCTCGCCGCCCATCGCCTCGAGATGCGCGGCCGCCCACTCGTACGTCGTGATATCCTTCGCGAAGCGCTCGCGAATGCCGGGGCGCAAGACCTTGATCGCAACGTCGCGACCCTCGGTGGTCGTCGCGCGGTGGACCTGCGCGATCGAAGCGGCACCGACCGGCACCGGTTCGATCCTGGAAAATAGGGTCGAAACGGGCGCGTCGAAGCTGCGCGCGATCTCCGCCTCGATCGCCTCGAACGCGACCGGCGGCAGACTGTCCTGCAAGCTTAGCAGGTTGTGCGCCGCCTCCTCGCCGACAAGGTCCGGCCGGGTCGCGAGCGACTGGCCGAGCTTGATCGCCGCGGGGCCGATATCGGTGAACGCCTCGGCATAATTCGGCTCGCGCGGCTGAGACGTACCGAAGCGGGCTATGCGCGCCAGGCGCTTTACCTGGGGCGGCGTATTCGGATCGTTCTCGATCCCGCGTAGCGCGCCGTGGCGCGCGAGAGTGCGGCCCCACTTCAGGAGCCGCCATATGTGCGTGGCGGGACGTGCCACCGCTAGACTTTCCAGCCCGAGTGGATCGCGACAAGTCCGCCCATGATTGGCTCGACCTTCGTGCGCGCGAAGCCGGCGCCGCGGATCATCGCCTCGAACTCGGGCATCGTCGGAAAGCGGCGAATCGATTCGATCAGGTAGCGATAGCTATCGGCATCGCCCGCGATCGCCTCGCCGATCTTCGGCACGAGTTTGTGGGAATATAGGTCGTATGCCTCCTTGAAGCCCGGCCATTCGTTGGTCGAGAATTCCAGGCAGAAGAAACGCCCACCATATTTCAGCACGCGGTGCGCTTCGCGCAGCGCTTTCGGGATATCCGTCACGTTCCGGATCCCGAAAGCGATGGTATAGGCGTCGAAAACCCTGTCGGAATAGGCGAGGTTTTCAGCATTCTGACGGCTCCAGACAAGTCCGTCGATGCCGCGCTCCATCGCCCGCTCGATCCCCACGTCGAGCATTTCCTGATTGATGTCGGCGACCGTCACGCTCGCCCCCCGCGCGGCGAGACGGAACGCGATGTCGCCCGTGCCGCCCGCCATGTCGAGGATCGCTTCGCCGGGTTGCGGTTTCACGCGGCGAACGAACTGGTCTTTCCAGAGCCGGTGCATCCCGCCCGACATGGCGTCGTTCATCAGGTCGTATTTCGACGCGACGCCGGAAAAGACCTCACCCACGCGGCGCGTCTTTTCTTCGGGGGCGACCTCTTCGTAGCCGAAGGAAACGGTGTCGTTCATGCGGCGGCGCATACGGGCAATTGCCCCCCAAGCAAAGGCTGTTACAGCCCCGCCGATGCCAGAGCTTCCCGAAGTCGAAACCACTGTGCGCGGATTGGCGGCGTTCCTCGAAGGCGAACGTATCGAGCGCGCTCAGGTCAACCGGCCGGACCTGCGCCGCCCGTTCCCGCCCGGCCTCGTCCAGTCGCTCGTCGGTGCGCAGGTCGTCGGGCTCGGCCGGCGCGCGAAATACGGCCTGATTCATACCGATCGCGACACGACGCTGGTCTTCCACCTTGGAATGAGCGGGCGATGGCGGATCGATCCGTCCGAAATCGAGAAGCACGATCACCTGGTGATCGAGACCATCGACCACCGCTTTGCCTTGAACGATGCGCGGCGGTTCGGTTCTATCGACCTCGTCGATACCGCCGCGATCGATACATTGCCTTCGTTTGCCGCGCTCGGGCCCGAGCCGCTTAGCCCCGAGTTCACCGCGCATCACCTCCATGGCGCATTCACGGGCCGCAAACAGGCGATCAAGCTGCTGCTGCTCGACCAAACCATCGTCGCGGGTTTGGGCAACATATACGTGTGCGAGGCGCTGTGGCGTGCCGGGATCGACCCCCGCAAGTCGGCGGGAAAGATCTCCCGCCCCCGTCTCGAAAGGCTTGTGCCGGCGGTGCAAGAGGTTCTTGAACAGTCGATCGGCGATGGCGGCTCGACACTGCGCGACTATGCTCGACCCGACGGCCAACTCGGATATTTCGCCACTCGATTCGCCGTCTATGGCCGCGAGGGGCAGCCATGCCTGCGCGGCGATGGCGGCGTCGTGCGTCGGATCGTCCAGGGAGGGCGCAGCACATGGTTCTGCCCTCGGTGCCAGCGCTAGGAAGCGCGCCAGCTTGACGGAATCGGTCAGCCTCGCTAGGGGCGCGCCTTTCCCGGTGGGCTTGCCTGCCGCGGTAACCCACGCACTTAGAGATTTCAGGGCCGCACGTTCGGCCAACCGAGGACAAATATGGCCAATACGCCGCAAGCCAAGAAGCGCATTCGTCGCAACACCAACCGTGCCGAGATCAATGGCGCGCGCATGAGCCGAATTCGCTCGTTCCTGAAGCGGGTGGAAACGGCGATCGCCGGCGGCGACAAGACCGCTGCGACCGAAGCTCTCAAGGCTGCGCAGCCCGAGCTCGCTCGCGGCGTCGCTCGCGGCGTGCTCCACAAGAACACCGCCAGCCGCAAGATGAGCCGCCTGTCGAAGCGAGTCGGCGCGCTCTGATTCGCTTTCCCGGACCGGTAGGTTCGGGTCTGCTACGGAACGAAATGACAACGACGCCGGCGCCGCAAGGTGCCGGCGTTGTCGTATGCGCGACGTACCCTTTTCGAAAACAACGCGATTCCCGCGATTCGCGGAACCACGACGTAGTTAATTGTTTGTTTTCTGATACTTGGACGCAAGTCCGCCGATTTTGCCGAGTCAACTGGCATTATTTCAGTTTTTTTTCGGAGCTGCCCTTGCAAGCGTAACGCGGCTGTTGAAAAGAAGGGCTCGCCCGGACTTGGACAGTCCAGGCGATTAGATCTCTGGACCGACCCCACCAACTCGAATCGAGCGAGATTCGAGCAGGGGAAGTCGTGTCCGGCAACTAAGGGGGAAGCGCGAACTCATGCGGAGTTTGCGAAACGGGGAACGGACCAGCGATGAGTGTTAACAACGGCAGCACCAACGCTGCCCAACGCAGGGGTGCGAAGGACGGCATGGAAGATCTTGAAGCGGTAAACCTGGCGGCCGATTGGGCAGACATCAGCCAGGGACTGCGAAAGGATCTCGGCCACCAGCTTCACAGCCAGTGGATCAAGCCGATCCAGGTCGGTGGCTTCGCGGATGATACCGGCACCCTGGAACTGTTCCTCCCGACAGATTTCAGCGCCAACTGGGTCAAGGATCGCTTTCACGACCGGCTCAGCCTTGCGTGGAAGATCGCCCGCAGCGAAGTCCGCAATGTCGAAATCAAGGTCCACCCGGGCCGCCGCAAGCTGCCCGAACTTTCGTTCGGCGACGGGCGACGACCGGCCAACGACGGTTCCGACGCCAGCATGATCGCGGTCGCCGCCGGCACCATCGGCGAGCGGGGGTTCACGTCCTCGATCGGCCTCGATCCGTCGCTGACCTTCGCCGCGTTCGTGACTGGCGAGGCAAACGTACTGGCCTGCAACGCGGCGCAGCGCATGTCCGCTAGCGAGACCCCGCAGTTCAGTCCGCTTTATCTCAAGGCCGCGACCGGACAGGGCAAGACGCACCTGCTTCACGCGATCGGTCATGCCTATCTCGGCAGCCACCCGCGCGCGCGCATCTTCTACTGCAGCGCCGAGCGCTTCATGGTCGAATTCGTCCAGGCGCTGAAGTCGAACCAGACGATCGAGTTCAAGGCGCGCCTGCGCAGCTTCGACCTGCTGCTGGTCGACGACATCCAGTTCATCATCGGTAAGGCCAGCGCACAGGAAGAGCTGCTTTACACGATCGACGCCTTGCTCGCCGAGGGCAAACGCCTGGTCTTTGCCGCGGACCGCGCACCGCAGGCGCTCGACGGGGTCGAGCCACGTCTGCTCAGTCGTCTCTCAATGGGCCTTGTCGCCGATATCGCGGCGGCAGATATCGAGCTGCGCAAGTCGATCCTGCAGTCGAAGCTGACCCGCTTCGCGCCGCTCGAAGTGCCTGAGGATGTTCTCGACTTTCTCGCCCGTACCATTACCCGCAACGTTCGCGAGCTGGTGGGCGGGCTCAACAAGCTCATCGCCTACGCCCAGCTGACAGGACAAGAGGTCTCGCTCCAGCTCGCCGAGGAGCAGCTCACTGACATCCTGTCGGCCAACCGTCGCCGGATCACTATCGACGAGATCCAGCGCACCGTGTGCCAGTTCTATCGCATCGATCGCTCCGAGATGGCATCCAAGCGCCGCGCGCGCGCGGTCGTCCGCCCGCGGCAGGTGGCGATGTACTTGGCCAAGGTGCTGACCCCGCGCAGCTATCCCGAGATCGGCCGCAAGTTCGGTGGACGGGACCATTCCACGGTGATCCACGCCGTTCGCCTGATCGAAGATCTGCGTCAGCGCGACGCGGACATGGACGGCGACGTGCGTTCACTACTCCGCCAGCTCGAGAGCTAGTTCTTCCACCGCTAATGCACCGATGGTCGACAGGCTCGTAAACAGCCTTGTCGACAGCGTGCGCACAGGCTGCCAACAGCTTGTCCATGGATTTTTCCGAGCCAACTCGACTGCCCGCAACCCTGCCCGACACGTTCTGGCAGGCCGCGCGCCGGGCGATTGGCAACCGCTGTCCGCGATGCGGTGGGGCCGAGCTGTTTCACAAGTGGCTCAAGCCAGTCGAGCGTTGCCGCGCCTGCGCCCAGGACTGGACGCACGCGCGCGCCGACGACATTCCCGCCTACATCGCCATCCTGCTGGCCGGGCACCTGCTCGCGCCACTCATGATCTTCGTGATTGCGGATCTCGGCCTGTCCACAATGGCTGCGATGGCGATCATGTTGCCGCTCGCGACCGCGATGATCCTTGGCGGACTACAGCCGGTAAAGGGCGCAGTGATTGCGCTTCAGTGGTGGCTCGGCATGATGGGTTTTCGGCGCGAACGTCGGCCTGACGCCGAATGACCTTCTCCCCCGACCGGCTCGACCGCTTCGCGCGTCATATCGTCTTGCCCGAGATTGGCGGGGCCGGGCAGTTCGCTCTCGATCAAGCGCACGTCGCGATCGTCGGTCTCGGAGGGATCGGCAGCCCGGCACTACAATACCTTGCAGGAGCGGGCGTCGGGAAGCTGACGCTTATCGACGATGGGGCCGTCGAGCTATCGAACCTGCAACGCCAGACGATTTATTCGATGCGCGACGTCGGGCACGGCAAGGTCGTCGCCGCGCGGCGCTGGTTGGCGAACTTCGACGAGAAGCTGGAAGTGGCGCTCGTCGACCGGCGGCTCACCCGCGACAACGCCGTGGCCGCGTTCGAGGGCGCGGATCTCGTGCTCGACGGGACCGACACCTTCGCCACCCGCCTTGCCGTCAGCGACGCATGCGTGGCAGCCGGCGTCCCGTTGCTATCTGCCGCGGTCGGACGCTTCCAGGGCCAGGTCGGCGCATTCGCCGGACACTTGCCGGAACATGCCTGCTACCGCTGTTTCGTCGGCGATGCGTTCGATGCCGACGACTGCGATACCTGCGCCGATGACGGCATGCTCGGAGCGATGGCTGGGTGGACCGGCACCTTCGCCGCACTGCAGGCCGTACGCACACTCCTCGCCCCGGCGATGGGCGATGTGCAGTGGGGAGCGCTCCACACCCTCGATGGCCTGGCGCCTGGAATGCGCAGCTTTCAAATCGCCAAGGACCCCGAGTGCCGCGCATGTCATCCCGCGACACAACCACGGGATTAACCTTGATCAGTTGCCCATGCCTTTCAATTGGTTAGAAGGGCCAGGTGCATGAGGGTCGCTCCCAGCGCCGCGTAACGTTCGTCAAAGCCAAGCTCCGCAAGGGAGAGGGCTGGGAGAACGTCCAGATCGGCAACGTTTCCTCGTCGGGGCTGCTCGTGCGCCTTAGCGATCCGCCTCCGCCTGGGCAGGAGATCGAGATTCGCCACCGCGGTTGCTGCATAGTCGGCAAGGTCGTCTGGAAGGCACGATCGCGAATAGGTGTTCGATCGCACGAGCCGATCGATGTCGATGCCCTTCTGGCCGAATCCGGGATCGGCAAGTCGCGTAGCGATTCGCTCTACGATGCACCGCATCCGTCCTTCTGGAAAAGACTTCGCGGACGGCTGAAATCCGGGTGAGAGGTAGCTCCGGCTAGTCCAGCATTTCATCGACCCAAGCTGGCACGAGCTCGCCCGCCGGACCCAGTCGGGTCTGGTGGAACCAGCTTGAGCCTTCGCTGCGTTCGAGATTGAGTTCGAGCGTTCTCGCCCCAAGGTTGCGCGCATCCCGCACGAAACCGGCGGCTGGATAGACCGCGCCGCTGGTGCCGATCGAAACGAACAGGTCCGCTTGCCGCAGGGCCGCGTAAATCTCGTTCATCCTGTAGGGCATCTCTCCAAACCACACGACATCGGGCCGCAGCGACCGGGCGCCGCATTCGGGGCATGGCGGTCGGTCGATCAGCGTGCCGGTCCAGCGGCTGCGCACGTCACATGCGGTGCACCAGGCGTTGAGGTGCTCACCGTGCATGTGCAGAACGCGGCTGGCGCCGGCCTTTTCGTGGAGATCGTCGACGTTCTGGGTGACGATCAGCAGATTGCCCGTCCACTCCCGGTCAAGCCTGGCCAGCGCGATATGTGCGGGGTTTGGCTCCTTGGTCTGGATCGCTTCGCGCCGCATGTCGTAGAATCGCAAGACGAGTTCGGGATCGCGCTGGAATGCCTCGGGCGTGGCGACATCCTCGACCCGGTGCTGTTCCCACAGTCCTCCCCCGTCGCGGAACGTGTCGATGCCGCTTTCGGCGCTGATCCCTGCGCCAGTCAGGATCACGATATTGCGGATGTCGGTCATGTCGCGCATGAAGCACGGGCACAGCAGGGGTGGCAATGGCACGTATCGGTATCATCGGCAGCGAGGGCCGCATGGGGCAAGCGCTCGCGCGTGCGATCGAGCAGTCGGGGCATGAAGTCGCCGGGGGCGTCGACCAGGGCGGCAACACGGCCAACCTGGCCGAGGCGAGCGACGTGCTGGTCGACTTCACCGCCCCGCCCGCGCTCGAGGGCAACCTCCATGCCGCGGTCGGAGCGGGCATCCCGATCCTGATCGGGACCACCGGGCTCGATGAAAGGCACCACGCTGCGATCGACTCGGCGGCGCGGGCGATCCCCGTTCTGCAGACCGGAAACACTTCGCTCGGGATCACACTGCTCGCGCATCTCGTGCGCGAGGCTGCATCCCGGCTCGGTCCCCAATGGGACATCGAAGTGCTCGAGATGCACCACCGCATGAAGGTCGACGCGCCGAGCGGCACCGCTTTGCTGCTCGGAAAGGCGGCTGCCGAGGGACGGGGCATCGCTCTCGCCGATCACAGCGAGCGCGGTCGCGACGGAATCACGGGGCGCCGCGCGGAAGGCGCGATCGGCTTCGCATCTCTACGCGGCGGGACAGTCGCCGGCGAACACAGCGTGATCCTGGCCGGCGAAGAGGAGCGGCTGACGCTGTCTCACGTGGCCGAAGACCGGATGATATTCGCCCGGGGCGCCGTCGCGGGGGCGGCCTGGCTGATCGGGCGCGAAGCGGGGCGCTATGAGATGCCGCAGGTACTGGGGCTCTGACGCCGGCAAAATGACCAACGACCAGATTTTCGAGTTTTTCCGTCGGCTGGCGGAAGCCAATCCCGCGCCCGAGACCGAGCTCGAATACGGCAACGCCTACCAGTTGGTCGTCGCAGTGGCGCTGTCGGCTCAGGCGACCGACGTGGGGGTCAACAAGGCGACCCGCACGCTGTTCGCCAAGGTCGCGACCCCGCAGCAGATGCTCGCAATGGGCGAAGAAGGGCTCAAGGAACACATCAAGACGATCGGTCTGTTCAACTCCAAGGCGAAGAACGTCATCGCGCTCTCGCAGCTGCTGGTCGACGAATACGGCGGAGAGGTTCCCGACACCCGCGAAGACCTCGTCCGCTTGCCCGGCGTCGGGCGCAAGACCGCCAACGTCGTGCTCAACTGCTGGTTCGGACAGGAAACGTTCGCAGTCGATACGCACATCTTCCGCGTCGGCAATCGCACGGGACTGGCCAAGGGCAAGACGCCCGAAGCGGTGGAGGCAAAACTTGAAAAGCGCGTGCCCGCCCCCTTTCGCCTGGGTGCGCACCACTGGCTGATCCTCCACGGTCGGTACGTTTGCAAGGCGCGCACGCCGGAGTGTTGGCGATGCAAGGTCGTGGACCTCTGCAGCTATCGCAAGAAGGTGCTCGAAAGGCCGGGAACCCGATAACCCTTTCCCGCGGTGTATTAGCTTCCTATATCGCTTCCGCCATGACCATCCCGACCATCCGCAACCGCGCCGATTTCCTCGCGGCGAACCGGGGCATCCGGGTCGCCCGGCCAGGATTTGTGCTGCTGGCTCAGCCCAACGGCGGTCGCGGCAAGCGATTCGGCGTGACCGTGACCAAGAAGATCGGCAATGCGGTGGTCCGCAACCGTATGAAGCGCAGGTTTCGCGCATTGCTGCGCGACGCGCTGCCCGAAATGGGGCTGCCTGATCACGATCACGTTCTCATCGGACGCGACCGCGGAATAGAGCGCGATTTTGCAGCGCTGCGGGCCGAACTCGCCCAGGCGCTCGCACAGGCCGCTGCCGGCAAAGGCGATCCTCCGCGGCGGCGACGGCCAAAATGAAGCGGGTTCTTATCCTTATCGCACGCGCGTGGCAGCTGGGGCCGAGCCGAATTCTCCCGCCCAGTTGTCGGTACGCGCCGACGTGCTCGGAATATGCGATCGAGGCGCTCGGCAAGCATGGCGCAATCAAGGGTGGATGGATGGCCTTCAAGCGTATAATGCGCTGCCACCCCTGGGGCGGTCACGGCTATGACCCGGTGCCCTGACAGACGACCAGTGACGAATTTCGGGATCGACCTTCTTGGATAACCAGCGCAATCTTCTCCTCGCCGTAGTGCTGTGCGGCCTGCTCCTGTTCGGGTGGGACGCTGGGATGAACTACTTCTTCCCGCAGCCGAAGGAAGCCGTGCGCGCAGAGGCGCCGACCGGGTCGCCGGTGGAAGGCGCGGCCACGACCACCTCGAAAAAGGTCAAGCCGACCCGCGAAGGCGGCCTCACCGATCCAGCCGCGATCGCGCTCGAAAAGCGCGATCTCGAGACTGCTCTCAAGAGCCCCGAGCGCGTGCGGATCGACGCACCCGAACTTGCGGGCTCAATCGACCTTGTTGGCGCCCGGATCGACGACCTGACGCTCAGGGACCACCGCCAGACCGTAAAGAAGGAATCGGGACCGGTCCGCCTGTTCAGTCCCTCCGGGACCCCCGCGCAGCACTTCGCGCAATTCGGTTGGCTCGGCGACGGGGTGAAAGTACCCGACGCCAGGACCGTCTGGACCGCGGAAGGGGGGCCGCTATCCCCGGGCAACCCGGTCAAGCTGACCTGGAACAACGGCGCCGGACAGCTCTTCACGATCGAACTGTCGGTTGACGACCGCTATATGATCACTGCCCGGCAGACCGTCGGCAATGTCAGCGGTCGACCCATCGTGGTGCGCCCCTTCGCGACCATCAGCCGCACCAGCGCAACCGCGAGCGCGAGCACCTATACCATCCATTCGGGGCCCATCGGCTATTTCGGCGACGGGGTCGATTTCGGCACCGACTACGACGACGTGGCCGAAACCGGAAAGGTTACCCCCACGAGCGCCGCGAAGTGGATCGGCTTCACCGACATCTACTGGCTGTCCGCGCTGATCCCGCAGGGCAACGCCGAAGTCAGCGCCGACTTCCGCTCGCTGGGCGGCGACGTCTTCCGTGCCGACACGATCTACAACTCGCTGACAGTGGCGCACGGACGGCAGATCTCGCGCACTACGCAACTCTTCGCCGGCGCCAAGGACAGCGACATTCTGTCGGCATACGAAGACGCTGGCATCCCGGGATTTGACAACGCGATCGACTGGGGCTGGTTCGGAGTCATCGAGAAACCGATCCACTGGCTGCTCGCCACGCTCTACGACCTCGTCCACAACTTCGGCGTGGCGATCATCCTGCTGACGCTGATCGTGCGCGCGTTCATGTTCCCCATCGCTCAGAAGCAGTTCGCCAGCATGGCGGCAATGCGCGCGATCCAGCCCAAGATGAAGGCGCTGCAGGAACGCTACAAGGACGATAAGCCCAAGCAGCAACAGGAGATCATGGCTCTCTACAAGAGCGAGGGCGTGAACCCGCTCGCCGGATGCCTGCCAATCCTGCTGCAGATTCCGATCTTCTTCGGGCTATACAAGGTGCTGATGCTGTCGATCGACATGCGCCACAAGCCCTTCGCGCTGTGGATCCACGACCTGTCCGCGCCAGATCCGCTGCACGTGCTGAACCTTTTCGGCCTGCTTCCGTTCACCCCTCCCGGTTTCCTGGCGATCGGTCCGCTGGCGATCCTGCTCGGCATCTCGATGTGGGCGACCTTCCGCCTGAATCCGCCGGCCGCCGACCCGGTGCAGGCGCAGATGTTCAAGCTTATGCCGTTCATCCTGATGTTCGTGATGGCGCCGTTCGCCGCAGGCCTGCTGATCTACTGGATCACCAACAACCTGCTGACGCTGGCGCAGCAGAGCTATCTCTACTCGAAGCACCCGCAGCTGCGCGCGCAGGCGATCAAGGACAAGGAAGATCGCGAGCGCGAGGCGAAGGTGAAGGGGTGAGCGAGGAAGAAGCCGCCGCAGCTGCCGAGATCCAGGAACGAGCCCGGAAGCTGCTGACGGGTCGCGTCGAGTTCCTGCTCTCGGCCCCGCAGCTTAAATTCCTGCCCGAGCCCGAGGTGCCCGAGATTGCCTTTGCCGGCCGCTCGAACGTCGGCAAGAGCTCGCTGCTCAATGCGTTGACGGGCCGAAAGAGTCTGGCCCGCGCATCCGTTACGCCCGGCCGCACACAGGAGCTTAATTTCTTCGACGTTGGCGAGCCGCTTGCCATGCGCCTCGTGGACATGCCCGGCTACGGCTTTGCCAAGGCGCCGGTGAAGGTTGTCGAGCGCTGGAAGATGCTCGTGCGCGATTTCCTGCGCGGGCGGCAGGTGCTCAAGCGCACTCTTGTCCTCGTCGACAGCCGGCACGGCTTGAAGGACGTCGACCGCGAGATGATGAAAATGCTCGACGATGCGGCGGTCGGCTACCGCGTCGTTCTGACCAAGGCCGACAAGATCAAGGCCAGCGAGCTTTCAGCCGTCACCGCTGCGACAGAGGTCGAGGCGAAAAAGCACGTAGCCGCCTTCCCGCAAGTACACGTCACCTCCAGCGAGAAAGGCATGGGCATCGCCGAACTGCGCGGGGCGATTCTCGCAGACGCCGAGAGCTGAAAAGCGTCGCACTCGCGCCCGTTCAGTAATCGCCGGGTCCGTGCACCCACGCCGAGGCGAGCCGGCGCATAGTCGACACGCCGTTGTCGACGTCCGCTTCCCCGAACTCGAGCGTGCGCCGTAGCCGGTCCGCGTCCAGTCGCTCATCGAATTCCAGCCCGCATTGCAAATCGGCTTGCCACACGGGCCGTACGAACTGTTCGTAGTCGAGCCACAGCAGACGCCCTTCGCCGAGCGCGCGGTGCGAGATCAGCCGGATGCAGGCGCCCGACGGCGAAACGTCTTCCAACTGGACCCGGACGTTTACATCGATGGACACGAACCGCGCGGCGAGATCGATCCGATGACGGCTGCTGGCGCGGCGGCCAATCAGTTCTTCAGGGCGGGGGGCCGCTTCCCGACCACACCCTATCGGCGGGGACTCATCCAGCGCACATGACATTGACGACACTCGATAATTCCTTGCGACCTATGGCAAATTACCTAGGCGGCGCGGATCGGTTCCCCAAGTGCCGGATTTCGTTGGTTTATTTGGGCTTAACGCGTTGCGTTGGGGGCTGTCTTGCCTTTCCTCAGGCCGCCGCACCCGGATCGAACCTGGACACCTCGATTATCTTGTCTGCCGGGATGCCCGCCATTTCCGCGGCGCGGCGAATGTCGGCGGGATCGTTCGCCTGGTAGAGACAATAGGTCTTCATCTGGTCGGCGCTGAGAAAGGAATAGAGCCACTCGACGCCTGAATCGGCGTTGATCCCCTCAATCGCCTTGAGGCCATCGGGAGTGATCTCCAGCTTCTCGGCGAATTGGCGTTCAATCAGGTAAAGCGGCATCTGCACCTCCACGAAGAAAATGCGAGCCTGTCAGCGGACGAGGCCCGTTCGCTGAGCGAAGGCTGCCGCCGCGGTTCGGTTTTTGCAATCCGTTTTGGCAAGGATACTTCGCACGTGGGTCGCGGTGGTGGCCGGCGAAATGCCGAGCCGGCGCGAAATCTCGGCGTTGCTGGCTCCGTCCGCCAGCACCCTCAACACCTCTACCTCGCGCCCGGTCAGGGAGTCGAAACCATGGGTAGTGGCGACCCGGTGAAGCTCTGCGGAGATCGCTTTGGCGCGGACAGCGAGCGAAGCCATGCCCGCGGCGGCAGCCCGCTCCGCCAATCCGTCCTCGATCTGGCGTGCGCGCTTGACCGCTTCGGGCGAACCATCTGCCAACAGCGTCTCGCAATAATCGCAATCGACGCGCAGCTGCGCCGGCGGGCTGTCCCACGCGGCGACCTGTTCGCGCGCGCGTTCAAGCCACTCGCGCGCAGCTTCGAAGTCCTTGAGGGTCGTCTTCAGTCTGCCCAGAACGCGGTCAATGGGGCCGAAGCAGATCGCGGCGGGCCCGGCGACTGCGACGGTCCCGGCTTCTCCCACCAATTTCTCGAACAGCGCGTGGGAAGCCGCCTCGTCCGCCGTCAGCGCCGCTACTTCGGCCAGGAATGCCAGGGTGACCTTGCGCAGGTCGTCTACCGGAACTGCATCGCCGCCGCCTGCGAGAAATGTGTTCAGCTCGCTTCGGGCCTCGTCGATATCGCCAGTTTCGGCCAGCAGCAGAGCGTATCCCGGCCGCCAGAGCCCTTCGGCCTTCTCCGCGCCGATCCTTCGCGCCATCGGCGCATACTTCCCAAGCGTGCCCGCTTCGCGCTGCAGGAGGAACATCTGAATTCCGTATACTCCGGCCGCGCTGGCTCCCGATATGCGGCGACCGATCACGACACCGGTAGCCGCAATCTTCGAGGCTTTGGTAAAATCGCCTTCCAGCATTGCGATCGTCACCGCCCATTGATGAATCACGTACTGCAGGTGCGGTTGGGAGAGGTCGCGAGCCAGGGCGCCCAGTTCGCGATAGGTGTCGCGAAGAACGTCCATCCGGCCCGCTTCACAGTTTGTCACTCCGGCATTGACCAGGAGATTCGCAAGCCTCTGGCGGTCGCCAAGGGTTCGCGCGATCGAAAGCCCGCGCTCGTTCAGTTCGGCGCGGAGCGGCAAGGACCCGGGGATTGCACCGATCGCCGACCCCCCTTGATCCAGCGCCTCGCAAATAAGGGCATCATCGCCCAACTCGTCGGCGATGCGGATCGAGGTCAGGGCATGCTCGCGAACCTTGGCCTGCGCGCCCTGCCACTGGTACGCCCGCGCCAGGCTGTAGTGAATTCGCGCGATGTCGTCTGCTTCTATCGAATCGCGATGAACGAGCGCGATCTCGAGGCATTTGATGATTTCGGTGCTCGGCAAGCCAGGTTGCCAGCGCGCGGCCTCGTAAAGCAGTGCGGCCTTGGCGTATCGGGGCCAGTCGCCTTCGCCCTTCGCCATCTCCATCGCGCTGCGGCACGTGCGGATCGCGGCGACGTTCTCGCCCGCGAGCCGTTCGGCGAGCGCAAGATCGAGCGCGATGTCGATCCGCCTCGCCGTGTCGCCCACGCCGGGAACGGTGCAGCATTCCAGCGCCAGTGTGTTGTGCGCCGCGGCGTCTTCATAGGCACCGACCGATAGCGCGTGGTGCGCTGCCTTCACGGCAAACCCGATCACCCGCTCGGCACCATAGAACAACTGCCCCTCGAAGGCGTGGTAGGCCATCGCCGCGAGCGAATCGGCCGTCGCGGGGCCGTGGACCGACTCGATCGCGGTGGCAGCATCCGCGTGCGCGCGCGCCCGTTTCATGGGCTGGATCGTGTCGTAGACAACCTCACGGACGAGTGAATGCGCGAACTCCCATTGTCCGCGCGCGGGATCGACAGGTCGCACCAGCCGCAGCCGGTCGGCTTCGTCCAGCACCGCCCGGTCGAGATCTGGATCGAGCGTCTCCAGGACACGGAGATCGAACCTCCGGCCGAGGATCGCGGCTTGCTCCAGTACCCGCCGGCAATCGGGCGAGGCGCGCGCCAGCGCTGCCAGGATCGCCTCGCTGATTCCCTCCGGCACCGCCAGCCTCGCGGGCAGGTGCGCGACGCCGTCCTCGATGTGGCCGTGATCGACCAGCCATTGGACGATCTGGGTAATGAACAGCGGATTGCCTTCCGTCTGCCGGTGTAGCCTGCGTGCGATCGACGCTTCGGGCGTCCATCCCGATAGCTCGCGACAGATTTCGGCGCATTCGAGTTCATCCACGCCCCTGAGCGCTATCCGTCGGGCTTGAGGCAAGTTGGCGATTCGAGGGACGGCCCGATGCACGCTCGCCGGTGAGCGCGCATCGCCGGTCCGCATCGTCGCTACCATGAGCACCGGCAGGTCGAATATCTCGCCGAGCAGGGCCTCGAGCAGCGCGGCCGACGCGCGGTCGGCGTGTTGGATATCGTCGAAGAACAACAGCAGCGGCGTGCGCACGGTCACCGACGCGAAGATTTCTCCCAGTCGCTGCAGGTAGCTTGTGTGCATCGCGCCGCGGCCGACTTCACGCGGCTGGCTCATCGCTTCGCCAAGCGCTGCGGCGCCGCTTTGGGGTGCATGATCTTGAATGCCCCGGCAGAGCGACGACCAGCCCCAGTACGGCGGACAATCCGGTTGCTCGGGGTAGCTCGTCCAGAGTGATAGCGCGCCCCGCTCGCGGGCAATCTCGTGAAAGTGGCGGACCAGCGAAGTCTTGCCGATACCGGCTTGCCCCGAAACGAGCAGGAGCCCGCCGGAACGGTCCGGCAGACGCGAGAGAAGGGATTCGAACGTATCGATCTCTTCGCATCGGCCGACGAAGCGGTTGCCGAGGATCATCGCACCTCCTTCCCGCAGAGCATTATCGCACGGTACGGCGGTCGATCCTAATCGCACTAAATCGGCCTGCCTCATCATAAATGATGACGCCGGGACGGCGACAGGTTCGCATCCCTGTCATCATCTTCGACGGGTTGTCGAAGGTCGAATGGAATGGATGACAAGGAGCAAGTGATGGAGAACCTCAAGCATCTCGCGATCGGCGTCGGTGCAATTGCGTTCGGAGCAATTGCACTGGCCGGCGCGGCATCCGCGCAGGACGGGCCGACCTGTTCTGACGAGCTCGGCTATGACGTGCATGGCCAGCATATCATCAACGACTACCTCGTCGGACCAGAGGCCACGGTCGACTGGCCGCCCAACGACGCGAGTATCGGCGACTATCTCGCGGGGACCGGACCGGCGGTCGTGGGCGCCCCGGGACCGGGGTTCCATTTCCCCAACGGAGTCTCGCCGGGCGCCTCGTTCTGCACCGATTCGCAGTCACCCGGTTTCCACTTCCCGCAGGAATGATGCGAACGCCGGATCCGGCCCGCCTTGCCCCGTCGGCGGGCGGGCCGGATATCCCCGTCCCGATCAGGTCGCGAACAGGCTGTCGAGGGTCCTGAAAGCCTTCATCTCGATCGCGTTGCCGCTTGGGTCGCGGAAGAACATCGTCTTCTGCTCGCCGGGCTCACCCGCGAAACGCGTGTAGGGTTCGATGTCAAACCGGATGCCCGCCGCACGCATCTTGTCCGCCAGCGCGTCGAACACCTCGATCGTCAGGACGACACCGAAATGGGGCACCGGCACTCCGTGGCCGTCGACCGGGTTGACCGCAGCGTCGCCGCTCTCGCGGCCCGGCGCATGATGGACCACGAACTGGTGACCGTAGAAATCGAAATCGACCCAGCTTTCGGCGCTGCGCCCTTCGCCGAGGCCCAGCACGCCGCCATAGAACGCGCGTGCTTCGGCGATGTCGCGGACCGGAACGGCCAGGTGGAACGGGCGCAGGCTCATGCGCCCCGCTTACGCCTCCCGAAACCATTTTCCTACAGCGCTCGCATCGTGTCACCGTCGTGAGATGAACCTTGCCGAAGCGCGCCGCATACTTGCCGAATTTTCCGCAGAAGCTCTCGAGTCCGAAGCCGGGCTCCTTGCCAATGGACACCGTGACAGGTGTGACAGCGTTCAGCCTCGACACCGTCATGATGAACGCCTAGGTCCCGCCGCGGGTGGGCAACAGGTGATTTCCATGAAGCTGATCGTCGGCAACCGCAATTATTCGAGCTGGTCCCTGCGGGGCTGGCTCGCGGCCAAGCAATCGGGCCTGGGGTTCGAAGAACTGACGGTCAACATCTCCGGCGAGGAGTGGGAAGAAGCCAAGCGCGCGATGGGCGAAATCCAGCCCAGCCGCGGCAAGGTTCCGATCCTGTGGGACGGCGACACGGTGATCTGGGACAGCCTCGCGATCCTCGAATACCTGGCCGACAAGGTCGGTCGCGATCGCTTCTGGCCCAAGGACGACACGCCGCGCGGCATGGCCCGCGCGATGGTCGCCGAAATGCATTCAAGCTACCTCGCCCTGCGCCGCGAATGCCCGATGAATATCCGCATGCGTCACGAGGGGATGGCGATCAGCGACGATGCCAAGGCCGACATCGTGCGCATCCTCCAACTGTGGGCAGAGGCCCGCGCGCGGTTCGGCCGCGGCGGCCCGTTCCTGTTCGGTACATTCGGCGCGGCCGATGTGTTCTACGCGCCCGTCGTCAGCCGATTCGTCACCTACGGTATCGGCGTGCCGGGCTTTGCGCAGGCCTACATGGAAGCGGTCTGGGAACACGAATGGATGCAGGCCTGGATCAATGCCGCAGAGGACGAACAATGGGTCATCGAACAATGGGACAGCGTGCCGTCGGCCGGATAGCCGCAGCCGTCGCGGCAATGCTGGCGGTTCTCGCTCCTGCGCCGGTATTGGCATGGGGCGGCTATGGTCACGCGACGACAGCGCGGATCGCGTGGGCCAACGTGAAACCGGAAACGCGTGCCGCGACCGCGCGGCTGATAGCGCATGACCGCGAGCTCGGCACGCCCGACTGTCGCATCCGCGACCTGGCCGATGCGGCGACCTGGCCCGACTGTCTGCGCAAGGACCCTTGGCGCTGGGCCTACACTTTCAGCTGGCACTACCAGACCGAGCCGATCGACCAGCCCTATGACTCGCGCAAGAACTGCGGCGGCGGCGAATGCGTGTCGGCGCAGATCGAGCGCAATGAGCGCATCCTTGCCGACGAGAGCCTGCCGGCGAACGTCAGGCTCGAGGCGCTTGCCTTCATGGTGCACTTTGCCGGCGACATTCACATGCCGCTGCATTCGGGTGACAACGACGACAAGGGCGGCAACGCGGTCACGACCTCCTATGGGATCGTGCCGGGCCTGAACCTCCACTGGATTTGGGACGGCGCACTCGCCGAACGCGCGATTTCGAGCGCGAACCCAACTCTGATAAGGCGCTATTCGGCGGCCGAGCGCGCCGAACTGGGCGGCGGCACTCCCGCCGACTGGGGCCGCGAGAGCTGGGAACTGGCGAAGAACTTCGTCTATCCCAACGCATTCGGCGATGCCGCGCCTTCGGACAGGGCGGCACTGTCGCAGGAAGCGATCGTCGCCGCGGTACCGATGGCGGAGCGCCGGATCGAGCAGGCCGGCATCCGCATCGCAGAATATCTCGACAAGGCTTTCGCGCCCGGTCCCCTCCCGCAACCGGAAAAGCCCTAGGGTATGCGGCTCGTCGAATAGGGCGTGCCATCCTTGTGCGCATAACCATCGGGGCCGAAAGTCATGTCGATATCGGGATACTCGCCATGGTCGGCTGCCTTGTCTCCCGCACTTATCGCCACGAACACGCACGGCTTTTCGGTGCGATTCTGCAGGTGATGGCCATTGCGCACCCCCGCGGGCCAAACGCAGATGTCGCCAGGACTGACGACCGTCTCACCGTCATCCTCGACGAGTACTGCCTCGCCTTCGAGCATTACCAGCAACTCGTCTTCCTCGGCGTGCCAGTGCCGCTGGGAGGACCACGCACCCGGCTCCAGCACGACATGGCTCGCACCCATCCGCGTCAGACCCGAGGGCGGCGCCATTCGGCGATAATTGCGGCCACGCACGGCCTCGTCGAACGGCGGTGGGTAACCGGTGCTGTTGGTCTGCGGGATGCTGGCGAGGTCGAGCTTGGGCATGGCGAAATCCTGCTGGCTGGATTGGCGGTCGCGGCTCGTATAGCGATGCTCACATGACCGACGCCAGCGTTGCCGCACTCGCCGAAAAGCTCATCGCCTGCCCGAGCGTGACCCCCGCCCAGGGTCTCGTATTCGACGAGCTCGAAGCGATGCTCGCGCCGCTGGGATTCGAAATCGACCGGTTCGTCGCGGGCGAGGCGCCGGACGGCCCGGTCGAGAACATGTTTGCGATCCGACGGGGCCCCGCAGGCTCGCGCCACTTCGCCTTTGCCGGTCACCTCGACGTGGTTCCTCCGGGCGAAGGCTGGACAAGTGCGCCCTTCGCTCCGGAAACGCGCGGCGATCTGCTCTTCGGTCGCGGCGCGGTCGACATGAAGGGGGCGATCGCCGCGATGGCGGCGGCAATGCGCGATCTTCCCGCTGATGCGGGCACGCTTAGCTTCATCATCACCGGTGACGAGGAAGGCCCGGCGGTTTATGGAACCCGCGCTCTCATCGACCGAATGCGCGAGCGGGGCGACATTCCCGACCTGATCCTGGTGGGCGAACCGACATCCTCGAATCGCCTCGGCGACACGATCAAGATTGGCCGCCGCGGATCGGTCAACATCTGGCTCGAGGTAGAGGGTGTTCAGGGACACGTTGCTTACCCTCATCTCGCCGACAACCCGATACCCAAGCTCGTGGCGATCCTTGCGGAGCTCGAGGCCCTGACGCTCGACGAGGGGGACGAGTGGTTCCAGCCGTCGAACATCGAGGTGACCGAACTCGAGGTTGGCAATCCTGCGCACAACGTAATCCCGGCGAAGGCGAAAGCGCGCATCTCGATCCGGTTCAACGCTCAACATACAGGCGCTTTGCTGGCCAAGCGGGTGGCCGAGATTGCCGAGCGCCACGGTGGAAAGGCCAATGCGATGATCAGCGGCGAGGCTTTCCTTACGCCGCCGGGGGCATTCTCGACGATGATCGCGGAGGCGGTTACGGCCCAAACCGGCGTGACACCCGAGCTGTCCACCACGGGCGGGACCTCGGACGCACGATTCCTCAAGGACCTTGCCCCGGTGATCGAATTCGGGCTGTGCAACGCTACGATGCACAAGCGAGACGAGGCCGTCGCGGTAGCCGATCTCGATGTGTTGGCGCGGATTTACACGCAGATTGCGCACGCCGCGCTGGCGTGCTGAAAGGGCGCTCCGGGGCAGCTCTCGCCGCCGGGACATTCGACATTCGAATCTGAAGGGGGTTGCGATGGCCAGTGCGGGCACCGGGGATCCAGTCATGCGTGATCGGCCACGCTCGCCGATCGGCTGGCTACTGTATGCCTTGAGCCGCCATCTTACCGCTTCGATCATGGTCGGTCTCGTGCTTGGCGTGGTGGTCGGATGGCTAGTCTACGTCGGACTGCTGTCGGGCATCGCCAGCGTCGAGACATGGGCCCGCGCGTTTCAGATGCTTTCGACGATTTTCCTCAACCTCATCAAGATGCTCGTCGCGCCGCTGGTGCTTGGTACGATCATCTCAGGGCTTGCCCACATGGGCGACACGACCGCGGTGGGCCGAATCGGCTTTCGCGCGATCACTTGGTTCATCATCGCCAGCCTGATCTCGATCGGGCTCGGCCTGGTGATGGTCAACCTGTTCCAGCCCGGGGTCGGAATCGACATCACTGCGCCCACGCAGGCGGTGGGCGAGGTCAAGAAGCTCGACTTCTTCGAGTTCGTCGAGCACGTGTTTCCCAAGAACGTCGTCGGCGCGATGGCCGACAACAATGTCCTACAGATACTCGTCTTCGCATTGTTCGCGGGTGTCGGACTCACCGCGCTGGGCGAAAAGGGGCGCCCGCTCGTAAAAGGCGCCGAGGCGTTGGCCGAACTGATGCTCGAGGTTACCGGCTACGTGATGCGCTTCGCCCCGTTCGCGGTCTTCGGTGCGCTGGCCAACGTGGTTGCACAGAACGGGCTTGGCATTCTCGTCACCTACGCGAAGCTGCTCGGCGAGTTCTACTCTGCCTTGTTGATCCTTTGGGTTCTGCTGATCGGCGCAGGCTTCGTTTTCCTCGGCAAGCGCGCCTTCCAATTGATCAGATATGTCCGGCAGCCCGTCCTCATCGCGTTTTCGACCGCGTCGAGCGAGGCTGCGATGCCCAAGTTGTTCGAGCAGCTCGACCGGTTCGGCATTCCGCGGCGCGTTTCGGGGCTGATGATCCCGCTTGGCTACAGCTTCAATCTCGACGGATCGATGATGTACGCCAGCTTCGCGACGATCTTTATCGCACAGGCCTATGGCATCGACCTTAGCATCGGCACCCAGATAGCTATCCTGCTGACGTTGATGATCAGTTCTAAGGGCATCGCGGCGGTCCCGCGCGCGAGCCTGGTGGTGATCGCAGCTACGCTGGCGATGTTTGACCTACCGGCCGAGGGGATCGCGCTGGTGCTCGCGATCGACCAGTTCCTCGACATGGGCCGCACTGCGACCAACGTGCTCGGCAACTCGGTGGCGACAAGCGTCATTACCAAGTGGGAAGGCATGCTTCAGCCGATGCGCGACCCTGACGAAGACTGGCCGGTGGCCCCGCATCACACCGCCGCCGAGGGTCGCGCAGGCCTCAACCTCGACGACGACAACTTCGAACAGCCCGCCTCATAGCGCCGGGCCGGGATGGGTGGCCAAGGGCGAGCCGGTCCGATAGGCTCGCCCTCCCCCCGCGCCGGTCGGCGCTTGGCAGGAAGGTAGTTCGATCACCGGTCGCTGGTTCGCAATTCCACTGTGGCAGCGCGTCGTCGCCGCCCTTCTCCTCGGCATTCTCGCGGGATTCCTTTGGGGGCCGGGTGCCGAGAGCATCAAGATCGTCGGCGACGTGTTCATCGCCTTCATCAAGATGCTGGTGGTGCCGCTGATCTTCTTCTCGATCGTCTCGGGCGTCGCATCGATCGGCGATCTCAGAAAACTCGGCGCGGTCGGCTGGCGCGCGCTGCTACTGTTCATCGCGACGAGCCAGATCGCGGTCTGGCTTGGCCTGGCACTCGGTACCATCTTCCAGCCCGGCGTGGGCGTCGATACCGGTGGCATCGCCCTCGGCGCCCCGCCCGAGCCGAATAATACCACCTGGCGCGAGATGGTGCTCGGTATGGTTCCGCAGAGCCCCGTGCAGGTCATGGCGGATTCGAACGTGCTTCCCCTGATCGTATTCGCGCTACTCGTCGGCATCGGAATCGTGATGGCCAAGGACGAGGGCGGACCGGTCGCACGAATCTTCGATTCGGGCGCCGTGGTAATGCAGAAGGTCACCATCGTGGTGATGGAGTTGACCCCCTTCGGTGTGTTCGCTCTGATGGCTTGGGTTGCCGGGACGCTCGGGCGCGACGCGTTGTTCGCGCTCGCCAAGCTGGTAGCACTCAATTACGCCGGATGCCTGCTCATCATCGCCCTGGTCTACTGCTCGTTGATCAAGTTTGTGGCGAGGCTACCGATCCACGACTTCTTCCGCGGGATGATCGACGCGATCGTCGTCGCCTATTCGACCGCATCGTCGAACGCCACGCTGCCGGTCACCATGCGCTGCACTCAGCGCAACCTCGGCGTCAGCGCGCCGACGTCGAGCTTCGTTGTATCGCTCGGCGCGACGATCAACATGGACGGGACCGCGATGTACCTGGGCCTCGCCACGCTGTTTGGCGCGCAAATATTCGGGGTCCCGCTCGATTTCAGCGATTACGTGCTGATCTCGGTCCTTGCGACGGTCGGCTCGATCGGCGCGGCCGGAATACCTGGTGCCGGGTTGATCATGATGGCGCTAGTGTTCGGCGCGGTTGGCGTACCGCTCGAGACGATCGCCTTCGTCGCGGGGGTCGACAGAATCATGGACATGATGCGCACGGCAACCAACGTAACCGGCGATGGCACCGTGACCACGACGGTCGCGGTGCTGACCAACGAGATCGACCGCGGCGAGATGATCAGCGCAGACGACGTCTGATTACAGACGAATCTGACTGCATCGCGAAAAAGCAAACGGGCTCCCGAATCGGGAGCCCGCAAGCGCGAACGCGCGTCGGTCATTCAGGCCGAATACCTAGGCTGCGGATGCAGCCGCCGGCGCCTGAGGCGCCAACAAATTACGCGCAGAGTTTCTTACGGCCGCGGGCGCGACGGGCGCGCAGGACCTTGCGGCCACCGGGGGTCGCCTTGCGGGCGAAGAAACCGTGGCGACGGGCGCGCACGAGATTGCTGGGCTGGAAAGTCCGCTTCATCGGATCCTCGAAAGTCTAAAAATGCAAATGGGCCGCCAACAGGGGCAGCCCGTCGGGTCGCGCCACTATGGCAAGCCCGCCCCCAAGTCAAGGTAGGCGACGGTGGGAGATTTGCCAGGTGTTGATGTTGCGCTCACGCCGTCGCTGTCGTCGCCGAGCCAGACACGCATGTCCTGCGCGGTGAGCCAGCGCACATCGGCGTTGGGCACCGCGTTGGTCATGTCATAGAACGCCTGCGGGCGCATCACGCCCATTTCGCGATAATAGTCGAGGTAGGCGCGATTGTAAGGCGAATCGGCAGAGTAGTCGCCCGGCTCGCGCCCGTCGCTGTCGCGCCAGGCGTGAACCGCAAATTCCGCGCCGTCGTCGATCTGGCGGCGGCTGCCGGCGAGAAAGATCTCGACCGCGCCCGATCGGACCGAGCCGCCAGCGGGAACGTGCGTCGTGATGCCCCGCGCGCGGATCAGTCGCCCGAGTGCGAGGTTCGCAGTATCGTCGTCGGTACCGGGGCATTCGACCATCTCGAGCTGGGTAATGCCAGGGTGATCGCGAAGCATTGCCTCGAACTGGCCGATGCTGGCGCCTCCGGTCGCATCGACCAGCGCGGCACGCGCGGCGTCGATCACGCGGAACGGTCCGTATGCCTCGCCCTCCTGAGCGACTCGGTGGTCGGTGGGGACCAGTCGATTCGCGCCATCGACCTCGACCCACTCGGTCACGGTGACCGTCACTTGGCGTTGCGCCTCAACCGGCCTTGCGGCCAGTGCGGTACAGACGACCAACAGGGCGAAAGCCATTCGCATCGCTGCATTTTGCGCAGGATGGAATTGCGAAAAGACCAATCGCTATACTTGCGATTTCGTTGACCATGCCCCGTTAGATCGCCACAAGCCGCTGATTACGTGAGGGGGTTTCGTGGTCGCACTGGTCCGTACGGTGGCCTATCTCGGGCTGGAAGCGCGCGCCGTGGAGGTGCAGTGCCAAGTGGCCCCAGGGATGCCGCGATTCAACCTCGTCGGTCTTCCCGACAAGGCGGTGGGCGAAAGTCGTGAGCGAGTACAGGCCGCGCTCGCCGCGATGGGCCTGTCGCTGCCACCCAAGCGCATCACCATCAATCTGTCGCCTGCGGACCTACCCAAGGAAGGCAGCCACTACGACCTGCCCATCGCGCTCGCGCTGTTGGCGGCGATGGGCGTGACCGACGCCGAGCAACTCAACGATTGGATCGCGGTGGGCGAACTCGAGCTTGACGGCCGCATCGCGCCTTCGCCTGGCGTCCTTCTCGCAGCGATCCATGCGAGCGAACAGGAGACCGGACTGATCTGCCCGGCTTTGCAAGGCAGCGAGGCGCGTTGGGCGAGCGGGGTGCCGGTAATAGCCGCGCCGGATCTCGTGAGCCTGCTAAACCACCTCAAGGGCACCCAGCGGCTTGCCGAACCGCCACCGGGCGAGGTCGAGGAGCCGGGCTACGGCCCAGACCTCAAGCAAGTCAAAGGGCAAGAGACTGCTAAGCGCGCGCTCGAGATTGCCGCCGCGGGCGGGCACAACCTGCTCATATTGTGATGCAAAGACCCCCAACGATTTCGTGCTGCCATTTTGAAAATCGAAAAGGCGACTCTCTGCCTTAAGGTCTCGGGATGGCCCGGCGCTCGTGCACAAAGGCGAGGACTGGAAACCTAGAAAGCAGCCATGTGATCTTACTGCCGAAGAGGTTGATAGGAGGCGCTTCTGGCATTCGCCTTGCGGGGTCTGTATGAGGTCGTCTCGCCCTCGAGATCGTCGCCCCTTCCATGCTTCACTTTCAGACTGCTCTTGCCGATTCCCCGGAGCGGGGGCTGCTGGCGCACATAGATGCGCGCTGGCCAGGCGCGCGACGCCGCGCCGGGGGAATTGCGCTCGCGCTGGCGCTCGAGTTGGGATTGCTCCTGCTGCTGCTCACCCTCGGACAGGGGATCACCGGGGAGCGTGAGCCGAACGAGGCGCTCACGACGGTCGACTTCGCGCCGGAGCGGCCCGAGCCGGAAACGCCCGACAAGCCGCAGGAAAAGCAGGCGAAGCCCACTGCTGTGCCGCGCGCGCAGCCCTCGCCGCGACCCGAGCGGCCGTCACCTCCGGTCCCATTGCCGGCGGTCCAGCCGCCTGCCGCTGTGCTGACTCCCAAGACCGAACCGGCACCAGTCCCCGACAAGCCGAAGATCAAGGCGGTAATCCGCAATGACGACAGCGGGCCGACGGGGCCAGCCTACCGCGCGCTTTCGGGGGATTCGCAACTCGTGGGCACCGGTCCCCATGGCGAGCCGGTCTATGCAGCTCGGTGGTACCGTGAACCCTACCCCGAAGAACTCCGCGGCTACCTTTCGACCGCCAGTGGCCCCGGGTGGGCGCTGATCAATTGCCGCACGATCCCGGACTTCAAGGTCGACAGCTGCGTACTCGTCGACGAATACCCGGAAACCGCCGGCATCGGTCGGGCGGTGCTGGCCGCTGCCTGGCAGTTCAGGGTTCGACCCCCGCAAGTCGGCGGACGAGTTATGGTAGGGGATTGGGTACGGATCCGCATCACCTACGAACAGAAACGGGGTTGATCACGACCCGCCGTTCGAAGCGATCGTGGACCACCAATCGGCGTAGGGCGTATTCTTGGCCATGTGGCGATTGTAGTCTGGTGCACCGTCATCCCACCAGGCCGGGCCGCGCTCGCCGAGAGCAACCTTGGCCGCGTGGACCCGAGAGCGAGCAGTTTTCAAGCGGGCCTCGTCACCCTTTGCGTCGTGCACCGCACGGCGCGCCTTCATGAGCTCGCGCACAAGGTCATGACGCTCGTCTTCACTCAGGTTCGGATTTGCCGCCCGCCAGAGCCGACCGTGTACGACGATGTAACGGCCGTCTGGAGTCCTCGGCGGGTTGTTTGCTTGCTGGTTCAGCGGACCGCGGCGATCGGCGACCGGCCAACGCCGTCGCCGGTGGCACGGGCAAATCCGGCAGCGGGGCGTGCACGGCTGCCGTCCTCGCGAACGCCGAGGTCACTGCGCTTGACGAAGCGCAGATCCTTCGGGCCGAGCACGCGTCCGTCGTGCGACAGGATCGAGGTCGGTCCGATCGGCAACCGGTCTTCCTCGTCCACCAGCACCGGGTCCTCGACGAACTCGCCTCCGTATTTCTGACCCCACTGGCGCAGCGCGACCATCGCTGGAAGCAGGTCGAAGCCCTTGGCTGTCAGCCGGTATTCGATCCGGCGGCGGTCGTCCGCGCATGGTTGGCGATCGAGGATGCCGTGCTCGACCAGCTTGGCGAGACGGTTCGACAGGATGTTACGGGCGATGCCGAGCTCGGTCAGGAATTCCTCGAAATGGTGTAGCCCGTTGAAACTGGCGCGCAGGATCATAAAGCTCCAGCGCTCGCCCATCACCTCGAGCGCTTCCGGCAGCCCGCAGGCAGTCAGCTCGTTCAGCGGTTCGCGCAGTTCGCCCATCATCGTCCCCTCGTGTCGGTGCGTTGTAACCGTAACGCAAAATCACTCAATCGGCAAAGATACGTTTTAGGTTGCAACCCGCAACTGAATATTATAGGTAGTGATTTGCAACGGGTAGCGATTCGCAACTGACTGCCCGCTGAACCGCTCGATGAAAAGGATTGTTGCCATGACTCTCTCCCTCCCCTCCTCGACCAAGCCGGTCGCTGTATTCGCCGCGCTCGCCTACACTGCGCTCACATTCGGCGCAGCGCTCACCCCCGCGCCGGCGCATGCCGCGAGTGGCGCGGCCTTTTATCACGCCGAGTTGGTCGTTCCTGCTACCGAAGCGCGCACGATCGCCAGCGGCTTGCTTTGGAACTGTTCCGACAACGCCTGCACCGCGAACAAGGGCACCAGCCGCCCGGTGATTGTCTGCCAGCGGCTTGCCAAGGAAGTCGGTACGATCAGCGCCTTCGTGGCGAACGGCAAAGCCATCGACGCCGCCGAGCTGGCGCGCTGCAACGACAAGTAATCGCTCCCGACCACCCGAGTCCTCTCCGACCCCAGGTGGACCTTGCAAGGCCTCCGGCGACCCAAGCCGGAGGCCCCTTTTTTTAGGGCCTAGAGCAATCCTCGGCGTTCGAGATCGGCTTCAAGCGCCGGGGCATTCGAGAAATGATGCACCTGCCAGCCCAAGGCCTCTGCGGCATCGATGTTCGCAGCATTGTCGTCGATGAAGAGCATATCCGCCGGCGCGTGTCCGAAGCGCTTGGCGGCAAGTTGGAATATTGCCGGGTCTGGCTTGGCGATGCGCTCTTCGCCGGAAACGACGATTTCGCGCATGTGGTCGAGTGGCGCGAAGGTCGGGCGGAACTGCGCCCAGAACTCTGCACCGAAGTTGGTGATCGCGTAGAGCGGCACTTGGCGTTCGGCGAGCCGCCGAAGCAGTTCGCTCGTTCCCGGCACCGAACCCGGGATAGTCTCGAGGAATCGCGTTGCATAGGCGTCGATCAGGTGTGCGTAATCGGGATGGAGTACCTGGAGTTCGGGCACCATCTCTCCAAGGGGGCGGCCGGCGTCGTGCTGGAAATGCCACTCCTCGGTGACGACATTGGAAAGGAACCAGTCCAGTTCCTCCTCGTCCGGGATCAGCTTGGCAAACAGCGCGCGCAAGTCCCACTGAACGAGCACCCTGCCGACATCGAAAACGACCGCATTCACCTCAGGCACGCAAAAAGCCCCCGAGAATCTCGAGGGCTCCATCATACGACCGTCCGCGGGCGAGCCGCGGCGCGCGGATAATCAGCCCTGGCGGGCCTTGAACCGGCGATTGGTCTTGTTGATGACGTAAGTACGGCCGCGACGACGGATCACCCGGCAATCGCGGTGACGGTCCTTGAGCGACTTGAGGCTGTTGCGGATCTTCATGACTGGGCCTTGAAATAGGTACGGCACCGGAGATGGCCCCGATGCCGGAAAATGCAAGCCGCGCCCCTAGGGGGACCTTCGATTCGCGTCAAGGCTTCGCTGGCAGTGGCACGCTGCATTCATCACGGGGCCATGCCCGCTCCGGTAGTGCCTCAGGGCATTCAACAGGGGTCATCGTATGAATATCGCCAAACTTTCGCTCACAGCCCTCGCTGCGCTTACGCTGGCCGCGCCGGTGGCTGCGACCGAAGTCCAGGTCACCCGCTTTCACACCGCCGAATCGCTGACCGCCGCCGCGCCCGGCCCGATCGCCGTGCGCGCGGGAACGGGCCTGGAGGCCGGCGCGATCGAAACGCAAGTCTGGCTCGATGCAGTCGCCACGGCATTGACCCGACAGGGCTTTTCGGTCGTGTCCGATGCCCCGCGCGTGGCAGAGGTATCGCTCCAGCAGGCAGTCATCCGCAACGAGGCTGCGCGTTCTCGCTCGGGCGTAAGCGTCGGCGTGGGAGCCGGCACCGGCGGCGGCTATTACGGCCGGCGCAGCGGCGTGAACCTGGGCCTCGGCCTGGGCTTTCGCATCGGCGGCAAACACGCTGGCGAGGTGCTCGACAGCACGCTGTCGGTCACCATTCTTGACCCGAATGGTATGCACGCCTGGGAAGGCCGCGCCGAAGCCGCCCCGCGCGTGAAGTCGAAGGATGCGCAGCCCAGCCTGCTCGCTGAAGAAATGGCCGGAAAGCTGTTCTCCGGCTTCCCAGGGGAATCGGGAGCGACTATCGGGGCGCGATGATTGCACCCGAAACCAATTCCGCCCCGATCCGTATCGACAGCCAGTTCGACAGCGGTAACATCGAAGTCCTGAGCATCGACGGCGCCGCGGCGCGCCTTGCGATTCCGGCCGACCACATGAGCGAATTTCGCCAGTGGTTCCATTTCCGCGTCACCGGCGCGGCGGGCCGTGAGATCGAGCTCCAGATCGTCGACCTCAATACCTCGGCCTATCCGCAGGGCTGGCCCGGCTACCGCGCCTGCGTGTCCGAAGACCGCGACTTCTGGGGCCGCGCCGACACGACATGGGACAAGGACGCCGACGGCGGCACGCTGACGATCCGCTATACTCCCGCAAGCGACGTGGCCTGGTTCGCCTATTTCGCGCCTTACTCGATGGAGCGGCATCACGACCTCGTAGCCGAAGCCGCCGCGAGCGAAGGCGTGAGCTATCGCCATCTCGGTCACACTCTGGACGGACAGCCGCTCGACTGCCTCGAGATGGGCGAAGGGATGGTGCAGGTATGGCTCTACGCACGGCAGCATCCGGGCGAATCGATGGCCGAATGGTGGATGGAGGCCGCGCTCGAGTGCCTGACCGATCCAGCCGACCCGGTCGGCCGCGCACTTCGTCAGAAGTGCCGGCTCCACGTCGTGCCCAATTGCAACCCCGACGGCAGCAAGCGCGGCCATTTGCGCACCAACGCGGTCGGCACCAATCTCAACCGCGAATGGCATGAACCGACCGCCGAAAAATCGCCCGAGGTGCTCGCGATACGCAATGCGATGGACGAAACCGGGGTCGACTTCGCGATGGATGTCCACGGCGACGAGGCGATCGCCGCAGTCTTCCTCGCCGGGTTCGAGGGTATTCCGTCGTGGACCGATGAGCTGGGCGACAAGTTCTACCGCTACCAGCGCATCCTCGAACGCCGGACGCCCGATTTCCAGACCGCCAAGGGTTATGCCGTGTCGAAACCCGGCACCGCGAACCTGTCGATGAGCACGAACCAGCTTGCCGAGCGGTTCGGCGCATGCTCGATGACGCTCGAGATGCCGTTCAAGGATAACGACGACCTGCCCGACGCCGAACAGGGCTGGAGCCCGGAGCGCAGCAGGCTACTCGCGCGCGACTGCCTCGCCGCGCTGCTCGAGTGGCTGGACGGCGAAGGCGCCTAACCCGCGATCGGTTCCAGCAACCTGATCGTTCGGGCGTCGGCGTCGATTTCGACCTCGGCGCCCGAAGGCAGGCACAGCTGTCCATAAACGTGGCCGATGTCGGCGCCGGCGAACGCAGGCACTCCGAGCGGACGCAGGTACTGATCCACGATCTGGTCCAGCGTGAACCCGCGATACCCCGGGTCCGTCGTCGCACAGCGGGTGCACTGACCGAACACCACGCCGGCCAGGTTTTCCAGCACACCGGCCAGCCGCAATTGTTGCAGCATCCGGTCGATGCGGTATTCGGCCTCGCCCGTATCCTCGACGAACAGCACCGCGCCCGAGAGATCGGGCAGCCACGGCGTGCCCATCAGCGTCGATACGATCGTAAGGTTGCCGCCCAGCAGTCGTCCTCGCGCCTTGCCCGGCGTAATCGTCCGTCCGATGCGTCCGGTTGCAGCCTCGACTGCCGTTCCGCCGAGCACCGGTGTCGCCCCGGCAAAGGCAAGTTGCCACAGGCTCTCCCAACTAGGCTTCGGCCAGCTGTTGGCGGCGTTGCCACCGTGGATGGTCGAATAGCCCGCGCGGGCGGCAAACGCGAGGTGCAGGGCGGTCACGTCGCTGAAGCCGACGAGCAGCTTGGGATTCGCGCGAACCCTGCGCCAGTCGATCAGCGGAAGGATGCGGGCCGCACCCCAGCCCCCGCGCACCGCAAACACTGCCTTCACTTCCGGATCGGCATAGGCCGCGTTGAAATCGGCAGCCCGCTGAGCGTCGGTGCCCGCAAGGTAGCCGAAGCTGGTGCCAGCATTTTGTCCGAATTTCGGGATAAGGCCCATTCCCCTGATCCACCAGTCGGCGCGCTCGATCTGATCATCGACACCCGCCGCACTCGACGGCGCAACGACCGCGACGATATCGCCGGGGTTAAGGAGCGGGGGTTTAGGGGCCGGCTTTCGATTGGCGGCAAGCACGAATCCGGGAACCGCTGCCAGCGCCGTGGCGCCGGCCAGCATCCCGCGTCTGCCGATCATCCCAAGCTTGCCGGGCCGAAGGCGTCGGGCAACAGAACCGAGAGCGTCGTGCGCCGCACCTCTCCGGGACCGACGCACACGATTTCGGGATCCGTCTCGCCGAGCTGCGCGAGCTCGTTGAGAACTTGCCGGCAGCGCCCGCAGGGGGTGATCACATCGGCCCCCGGGCCGGTAACCGCAACCTTGACCAGCCCGCCACGCACGCCATCGGCCATCGCTTTCGATACCGCGACCGTCTCGGCGCAGAGCGCAAGGCCATAGCTGGCGTTCTCTATGTTCGTGCCCGTCACGACTGAGCCGTCGTCGAACAGCAGCGCGGCACCCACGGCAAACCGTGAGTAAGGGGAATAGGAATGCGCGGCGGCCGAACGGGCGGCGGCGATAAGGTCTTCGTCAGTCATAAGCGGCGTCCTAGCGTGATTTCACGGGCGCACCACCACCCACCGAAGGGGCTCGTCCGACGCGTCGGACCACAAACCCTCGTTGGCGGTCCACATCAGCCACGGTCGACCGGCGTAGGTCGGCTCACGCCAGGTTCCGACAACCCACAGGTTCCGCTCGAGCCGACTAGCCAGGCCGTAGCGATTCTCAAACCCTTTCGAAACCTGCAGGATTGCCGGCTTGCCCGAGTGCGCCTCGATCTGATTGATGAGCGTCATAAGCTCGCTTTCGACTTCGGCCTCGCCGACCGGCGCAGGGCAGTCGTCGGCGGTCCGGTCGAGCGCGATTGTCGGTGGCAGCATGTCGGCCCCGCGCGGGACTGCCACGACGAAATTCGCCGACTGCCCATCGGCCATGATGCACGGATCGAACCGGTGGACGGCGCCGACCTTTAGTCCCGCCTCCCGCGCCGCAGCTAGATTGCGGGCGAACGCCGGATCGCGGTGCGTCCCCCGCCCCGCATCGAGATAGACGAAGCCTGCGCCGAGGGCCTTCAGCGTCGCGAAGCGGACCGGTCCGTCAGCAGCCGAAATCTCTGCTCCCTGCTCGGGGAATTTTGCGGTCTCGGGAGTCCAGTGGTGCAATCGCCACCAGCCCCAGCCGCCGGCGACTATGGCAGTCAGCAGGACCGCGCCGAGCGCACGCGCGCGCCATCCGATCGATTTCCGCTTCCGTCCCACAACTCGCGACCCGCCCCCTTATCAGCCCTTGATATGGAGCACGCAGATCAGCGTAAACAAGCGTCGTGCGGTAGGATGATCGGTTTCGACTTTTCCCTGGAGCCGATCAAGCAGCAAGTCCGCGGCATCGTTGTGGATCGCCCGGCGGGCCATGTCGATCGTCTCGATTTCGGCAGGGGTCGCCTTGCGGATGGCCTGGTAATAGCTATCGCAGATCGCAAAGTATTCGCGAATCGGACGGCGAAAGCGGGCGAGGCCGAGGATTAGCGTCTCGAACGGCTCGTCCTCTCCGGCAGACGAGATCGCCATCGCCAGCCGCCCGTCGTGAACTGCAAGCCGCAGATCGTAGGGGCCGCAGTGCCCCGCTTCCACGCCGCGCAACGGCTTGAACCTGTTCTCCTCGATCAGATCGTAGATCGCTACCCGCCGCTCCTGCTCGATATCCGCGTTGCGCCAGAGGATCGTGTCCTCGTCGAGCGCAATTTTCGCGATACGCCAAGAATTCCTGAAATCGCCGGACATGCTACGACGCCTCTCGCAGATGCGAAGGGGCTGCGGCAAGGATTTCCGTCATCCATCCCCGCTATCCACAGGCGGGCGGGCTATCGCGGCCCTTTTCTTCCCCGCCGCCTCCGCGCATTGAGCGGAGATGGCCGACACCGACCTCCTCTTGCGCCCAGCTTCGGACGACACTGATTCGCCGGGCATCCGCGCCCTGCCTGCCAATATCGAGGCCGAGGCGGCCTTCATCGGTGCGGCATTGATCGACAATCGCGTGCTCGAAGAACTACCCACCCCGCTGCGCCCGCAGCATTTCTTCGAACCCGTGCACCAACGCATTTACGAGCGTATCCTGACCTTGCTCGATCGCAGCGCGGTCGTAACGCCAGTGACGCTAAAACCTTATTTCGAGGCCGACGCGGCGCTGAAGGAACTGGGCGGGATCAACTATCTCGCGCGGCTCACCGCCGACGGGCAGGGCTTGCTCGCCCCACGCGAACTGGCCGAACAGATATACGACCTCGCCCTGCTGCGCGAGCTGGTCAGCGTTGGCCGCACTCTCGTCGAAAATGCACTCGACACCAGCGAATCGGTTGCGCCGATGGAGCAGATCGAGGCTGCGGAGGCGGCATTGTTCGATGTCGCGGAAGGGGCGGCGAGCAACTCGGAAGCATCGACTTTCGGGATGGCGACGACCAAGGCGCTGCGGCAGATCGAAAAGGCGATCAGTTCGGGCGGGCACATCGCCGGTACAACGACAGGTTTCGTGTCGATCAACGACAAGATCGGAGGCCTTCACGATTCCGACCTCGTGATCCTCGCCGGGCGTCCGGGCATGGGCAAGACCTCGCTCGCGACCAACATCGCATTCAACTGCGCCGACCGCATGCTGCGCGACCTTCGCGACGGAATCGAGCCCAAGGACTCGGTCGGCGCAGGCGTTGCATTCTTCAGCCTTGAAATGAGCGCCGATCAGCTCGCCACGCGTATTTTGGCAGAAACAGCCGGTATTTCGTCCTCCGCGCTGCGCATGGGCAAATTGAGTCGAGAGGAGTTTCAGCAACTCTCGTTCGCCAGCCAGAAGCTGGCCGAGCTGCCGCTGTACATCGACGATACCCCGGCGCTCACGATCGCCGCCCTGCGCACCCGCGCCAGACGCTTGAAGCGCAAGCACGACATCGGCCTGATCGTGGTCGATTACCTTCAACTGCTGCAAGGCACAGGCCGCGCGAACGACAATCGGGTGAACGAAATCTCGGAGATCAGCCGCGGATTGAAGACGCTTGCCAAAGAACTCGAGCTGCCGGTGATCGCGCTCTCGCAGCTCAGCCGCGCGGTCGAACAGCGCGAGGACAAGCGGCCGATGCTGTCGGATTTGCGGGAATCAGGTTCGATCGAGCAGGACGCCGACATGGTGTGGTTCGTCTACCGCGAGGATTACTACATCGCCGCGCGCGAGCCCAAGGTCCCGCAGGCGGACGACGACGCCAAGATCCACGATACGCACAACGCGTGGGCGGCAGAAATGGAGCGCGTTCACGGCCTCGCCGAACTGATCATCGCCAAGCAGCGCCATGGCGCAACCGGCAAGGTGCGCCTGAAGTTCGAGCCCAACATTACCCGTTTCTCCGATTTGGCCGACGATAGCCGGGGATACGGCGGATACGATTAGGGGCTACCTAGAGACCTAAATTCAGTCGGCGGCTAACGGTATAATCTACCACCGCTACGAGGAACCAAGAGGCTTTCCAGCGGAGTTGGTTCAGCACACTCGCCCGTTTCTTGTGCAAGCCCGGCGTAATATGGGTCGAGGCGTCGATGTGAAAGTCGATGTATTCACGCAGACGAGCGGCGAGGTCGGCGTCTTCGATCCGCAGCATCACCTCGAGGTTTAGGTACAAGCTACGCATATCGAAATTGGCGCTGCCAAAATAAGACGTGTCGTCGATCACGATCAGCTTGGTATGCAGCTTTGTGACCATGAACTCCCAGATCTTCGCCCGTCGCTTGAGCAGAAAATTATAGAGAGCGCGAGTTGCCCCAACCGTCGCGCCGTTGTCGCTCTTGCCGGCCATCACAAGCCGCGCGCCCTTGCGCCGGGCAACCCGTCCGATTGCGCGCAGTGAGCGCCACGATGGGGAGAAATAGGCCATTATCATGTCGAGTCTCTGGGCGCCGGTCAGATCCGCCCGCACCGATCGCGCCCAGCTAGAGAGGCCTTGGGTCGGACCGCCGATCAGTACCCTTACCGGTCCGTTGCCGGGATCCCATTCGCGAACCATCCTGCGAACCGCACGCCAGCTTTGCCGCCTGGCATGGGTCCATTCGTCGAGCTGGTCGTACCAGCGCGTGAGCTCGTTCACGATAGAACCTTCGACGACTATGCCGAGATCGACCCAACCGTTTTCCTCCGGCGGCACGAAATAACTATCCTCAACGTTGAAGCCGCCGATCATCGCAACCCGGTTGTCGACGACCACAATCTTCTGGTGGTTGCGGATCAGGTACCGATGGCTCCATTTGGCGGAAAAGCATGAGAACCGCCCCCCGGCCTCGCACATCGGCTTGAAGAAATCGGCGCTCGCTGCCGCTCCAAAACCGTCGAGTAGCAAATCAACCGCGACGCCGCGCTGCGCGGCATCGGTAAGCGCATCCCGCACCGCCACCCCGCTCGCATCCTCGGCGAATATGTAGAAGCACATGCGGATGGAGCTTCGCGCCGATGCGATCAGGTCGAGCAGGGCCTCGCGCCGGTCGCCACCCGACGGATAGAATGTCAGCTTCTGGCCTTGCGCATCGACGGTAAACGGCGGCGGTTCGGTGAACTTCATCGCGCCGGTGCTAGGCGCATTTCCTTGACTTGGCGACCGCTTGCACCTAGGTGGCACGCTTTCCCGAAGCACCAGATTTACCGGAGTGCCACATGGCGCGCGTTACCGTCGAAGATTGCGTCGACAAGATTCCCAACCGTTTCGATCTCGTCCTGCTCGCAGCGCAGCGCGCGCGCGAGATTTCGGGCGGCGCGGAACTGACCATCGATCGAGACCGCGACAAAAATCCTGTCGTCGCTCTGCGCGAAATCGCCGAGGAGACTGTCGTTCCCAAGGACCTGCAAGAGTCGGTCGTCGTGGGCCTGCAGAAAATTCTGCCGGACGACGAGGACGAGGCAGATGAAATTGGCAGCCTGAGTCAGTCGGCCGAAGCGCTGCGAATCACCGCTTCTGCTCCCACGCGTCAGACTTCGGTCGGCGGCGACTACGACGGCTGAGTCCATTGATAATCGCATTCATAAGGGCCGCCCGAGAGGGTGGCCCTTTTCGTATCAGTCAACATCCGCGGCCGGTTTTAGCTTTCAGCGCGTCGATTCGCCGCGACGCTTCGGCTTTGGTGATTCCGGGGTCGTAGGTGTCCGGCTCATCGGCCTCCTCGCTCAGGGTCTTGAGATAGCTCGCCTGCGCGCCGGTCATGGCCTCCTTGCCGGTTGTCCACTCACTAGGCTGCTTTTCGGCGTTCGAGACAGGTTCGGTCTTGGGGTGCTCGCTGGGGGTCGGGGCGGACATCGTAGTAACTCCTTTTTCGACTAACGATATCGTTCCGTTTTTGTTCCGGGTGGCGCAATCGACCATCGCTCGGTTATCAAGCAGCCATGTCGGGGGATTTCAGCGATGTCGCAACGGCCTTGGCCGATGCCGGGATAGGAGCAGCCGCAGCGCGGACGGTGGAGCCGAGCGCCGGCGAGGCCCGAGTCCATACGCATGAGGGCGCGTGCCTCAACTGCGGGACCACACTCTTGGGGTCGCATTGCCATTCGTGCGGCCAGCGCGCGCACGTCCACCGCACGCTCGCGGCATTCTTCCACGACTTGCTGCACGGCGTACTTCATTTCGAGGGCAAGACCTGGCGTACAGTCCCGCTACTGGTGTGGAAGCCGGGCAAGCTGACCCGCGAATACATCGACGGCAAGCGCGCGAGCTACGTCAGCCCGATCGCGATGTTCCTTTTCGTCGTGTTCCTGTCCTACGCCCTTTTCAATGCACTGGGCGGCGGCTCCACCGCACCAGCTGGGGTCGGCGTAGAAAACGCGCAGGCGGCGTACGAAAAGAACGAAAAGACCATTGCCGAACTCGAGGCCAGGCTACCCAGGGAAAGTGGCGCTGCTCGCGCGGGTACCGAAGACCGTATTGCTTCACTCAAGAACGATCAGGAGGCCATCTCCAAGATCTTGGGCCCCGTCTCCAGCGATTTCGAGCCCGAGGAAATAGACAGCATAGACCTGACCTCGCTCAAGAAGGACAGCGCGCTCAGGCAAGTAGTGGACGAGGTCAAGGAGAACCCTCAACTGGCGATCTATAAAGTCCAGACAAACGCCTACAAGTTCAGTTGGATGCTGATACCCATCAGTGTTCCCTTCGTCTGGCTTCTGTTTGCCTTCAACCGTCGGTTCCGCGGATACGACCACACGGTGTTCGCGACTTACTCGATCACTTTCATGATCGCGCTGGTCGCACTCGTCAGCCTACTCGTTTACCTGGGGGCCGGGGGCACTGCGATGCTGCTTCTGCTCTATGCCCCGTTCCACATGTACCGGCAACTGCGAGGAACCTATGAAATTGGTCGCTTCGGAGCGATCTGGCGGATGCTTGCCCTGAGCGTGTTTGCTTGGTTGGCGATCGCACTGTTCGTTGCCCTGATCACCTGGATGGCGGCAGGACACTAGGTACACTCTCGCAGACTTGTCGAGCGGTCAAACTACTCCGAAGGCAAGTCATAGCCGGCGAGCACGACCCGATTCCGGCCAAGAATAAGGCTGCGTTTCAAAGTCGAGGTCACGGACGAGATCGCGGCGGCTTGCGCCGCCAATCCATCGCGCAAGGCCAAACTGGAGGGGGTCACCACCCAGTTCGGGATCATGCGCTAGAGATCAGGACGCGGCGGGTGCCTCGCCGCCGAAGCGCCGGCCCGCTTTGGGGATCGCGGAACCGCGCACTGGCCGGGTGGTCGGCGCACTCGGCGCATCGGGCCGGTCGATCGAGCCGCTGTCCAGCAGCGCCTTGATTTCGTCGCCGGTCAGCGTCTCGTACTCGAGCATTGCCTGCGCGAGCAGATGAAGCTTGTCTTCCTGCGACTTCAGAATCTCGGTCGCGCGCTTGTGCGCACCTTCAACTAGCTCCTTGATCTCCGAATCGATCAGCTTGTTGGTATCCGCCGAACCCATCGTCCGCGCGGTCTGACCCATCCCAAGGTAGCCTTCCTGGCTTTCCTCGTACTGAAGCGGACCGAGCTTGTCGCTCATGCCCCACTTGGTGACCATGTTTCGCGCCAATTTGGTTGCGTACTGGATATCGCTCGAGGCGCCCGACGAGACTTTGTCATGGCCGAAAATGATTTCTTCCGCCACGCGGCCGCCCATGCTGACCGCGAGGTCGGCATGCATCTTGTCGCGGTGGTACGAATAGTTGTCCCGCTCAGGCAGGCGCATGACCATGCCCAGCGCGCGGCCGCGCGGAATGATCGTCGCCTTGTGGATCGGGTCCGACGCCGGCTCGTTCAGCGAGACGAGCGCGTGGCCAGCCTCGTGATAGGCGGTCATCTTCTTCTCGTCGTCCGTCATGACCATCGAGCGGCGCTCGCTGCCCATCATGACCTTGTCCTTCGCGTCCTCGAATTCCTGCATCGCGACCAGCCGCTTGTTGCGGCGCGCGGCGAGCAGCGCCGCCTCGTTCACGAGATTGGCGAGATCCGCACCCGAGAAGCCGGGCGTTCCGCGCGCGATCGTGCGGGCATTGACATCGGGCGCCAGCGGCACCTTCTTCATGTGTACCGCAAGGATTTTCTCGCGGCCCTCGATATCGGGCACCGGCACCACGACCTGACGGTCGAAGCGGCCCGGACGCAGCAGCGCGGGGTCGAGCACATCGGGGCGGTTGGTCGCTGCGATGATGATGATGCCCTCGTTCGCCTCAAACCCGTCCATTTCCACGAGGAGCTGGTTGAGCGTCTGCTCGCGTTCGTCGTTCGAGTTGCCAAGGCCATGGCCGCGATGGCGGCCGACAGCGTCAATCTCGTCTATGAAGACGATGCAGGGGGCGTTCTTCTTGGCCTGCTCGAACATGTCGCGCACGCGGCTCGCGCCGACGCCAACGAACATCTCGACAAAATCCGAACCGGAAATCGTGAAGAAGGGCACGCCAGCCTCGCCAGCGATCGCGCGGGCGAGCAAGGTCTTGCCGGTACCGGGACTGCCGACCAGAAGGGCGCCCTTGGGAATTTGCCCGCCTAGCTTGGAGAACCGGCTCGGATCCTTCAGGAACTCGACGATTTCCTCGAGTTCCTCGCGGGCCTCGTCGATACCGGCGACGTCGGCAAAGGTCACACGGCCCTGCTTCTCGGTCAGCATCTTGGCCTTGGACTTGCCGAACCCCATCGCGCCACCGGCACCGCCGCCCTTCTGCACCTGGCGCAACGCGAAGAAAGCGATGCCCAATATCAGGATGAACGGCAGCGACTGGATCAACAGGTACAGGAAGACATTAGGCTGGTCGGCTTCCTTGCCCGAATAGGACACGCCGTTTTCGTCCAGCAGCTTGGGTAGGCTGGTGTCGCCGGGAACGGGCGTGGTGGCGAAGGTTTCGCCACCCTTCATCGTGCCCGTGATCGTGTCGGGAGCAATCGAGACGTCCTTCACCTGGCCAGCGGCGACGCGGTTGCGGAACTCGGAATAGCGGATCGTCGAGCCGGGCGCCTGCGCTGCTTGGCCGAACATCGATACGACTAGCAAAAGGGCAACGAAGATGCCGCCCCACACCATCAGGCTCTTGACCCAAGGGTTACCCCCTGGACCGGGCTCGCGGGGATCGTTCTCGTCGTTCATCGGATGCAGCGTCCTTTCCTCGGAAAGAATGTAGGCGCCGGTCGGTGAATGGCAAGATAACGGCGGTGTTTAAACGACGAGCCGCGCAACCAGCCAGTACGAGGCGGTGGCGCCAATGCCGTAGGCTGCAAGCCGTATCACTTCCTTCAGATAACCGGGCGCCAGTTTTCGCAGCGCCGCGAGTAAAGCGATCACCCCAAACACAACCGCGAGTTGCCCGGTCTCAACGCCCAAGTTGAACGCAAGAAGGGCCGCCGGCATTTCACCCACGGGCAAGCCGACCGCGGCCAACGCGCCCGCAAAGCCGAACCCGTGCACCAAGCCGAAAACGAAGGCGATCACCCAGGGGAAGCGCCGCGCAAGGCTTGGTGATTCTGCTGGCCTAAGAAGTTCGCGCGCGACAAGCACGATCGAGAGCGCGATGAGCGCCTCTACCGGGCGCTGAGGCAGGCCTACGAAGCCAAATGTTACGGCAGCAAGTGTCAGCGAGTGCGCAACCGTGAACGCCGTCACCCCTTTCGCAACGGCAAATCCGCGCCGCACAAGCAACACGAGCGCTATTACGAAGAGCAGGTGGTCCCAGCCGGTGAGGATATGATGTACTCCCAGCGTACCGTAAGCCCGCCAGACCTGAGCCACGACCGCCGAGCCAGCGACCTGCACCGATGGCCTCTGCGGAGTAAGACGGTAGCTTTGTGATGCGCCCTTGAGCGGGACGATGCGAAGCAGGACATCGCCACCGCCGGGGATGTCACGGTAGCCGACCCGGGTTCCGGCGAGAGGTCGGTCGCATGCAAGGACCGCATTTCCGACATCGGCAAGGGTTACGACGCGTCGGTGCGGTCCATCGAGGATGCGGCAACCTTGCGGCACGAGCGGGACCGAAAATCGATTCTGAGTTGGTGAAATTATCGGCTGTTTCCAGGCGAGGCTCCACGAATCGCTCCCGCGCTGGCGGTACTCTAGGTATCCCGGACGTAACTCGTCGGCGGTCGCAGCCGTGGCCAGCAGGGTCAGCAGTGCCGCGATCAGCCACCTCACTCGTCGATCTTCACCGTGTAGGCGCCACGAAGGACGTCGTAGGCGGCGTCGGTCCGTGAGCGGGCTGTCGTAGCTCGCCAGTCGTCCTCTACCCTGTCGCGGATCGCTTCGAACTCGGGAATGTGGCCAGGCTCGCGCGCAGTCAGCCGAATAAGGTGCCAGCCGAGCGCCCCTTCTACCGGCCCCTGCCACGACCGAGCTACAGTCAGAGCGTCAAGGTTGCGGACGAACTCATCTCCCAGTTCGGAGGCAATGGCATCCCGCTCGGCACGCTCGAAATGCGAGGGCAGAGAAACCGGGTCGCCTACTTTACGCCAGTCGGCTCCTCCTTCGAGAAGGGTCCTGGCGACAAATGCATGGGCCTTGGTGGTAAAGTAGAGTTGGTCGAACGTGACGGCGGCATCGTCTGAGAAGCGATCCGGATGATCGGCAAGCCACTTGCGCAGTGTTGCCTCGTCGGGGCTCTCGGCATCGGCAGCGCTCGAAGCGATCGCATCCATTTTTTGCGCCAACCGCTTTCGGATCACTGCATCGCCCTCGTCGAGCCCGAGGCGCAACGCCTCGCGGTAGAGAACTTCGTCGCGCACCCAGCCTTTGATGACCCCATCGAGCTCGGCCTGCGTAGGCGGGCGGCCCATTATCTCGGCGAAGTTTACCGCCAGCCGCGCCTGGTCGTCGCGCGTAAGGTGGATCGTCCGGCTTAGCGGGTCCTCCGGTCCGCCGCGCCAGCCGAGCACGACGAAGATCGCCGCTCCCAGCAGCAGGAAATGCACCAGCGGCTCGCTGAGCCAGCGTCGCCAGTTCACGATGAATTTGCGCGTTTGGGCACGAGCCAGATGGGCGAGGAATAGGCTCGCTCCTGCGAAACCGAATGCGCCATGACTTCAGGCGAGAGCTTTGCCCCGTAGCGCAGGGCATCGAACAACACCCAGCGCGGCGTCGGAATTTCGATCACGCGGAGATAGTAGAATGCGTTCTGTTCGGGTCGGTATTCGGGATCGGACCACCGCACCCGAAGCTGCCGCGCTCCGATAGTGTTGGTGTAGCTCGCCTGCGCGCGATCGACCGTATCGCCGACCGGCGGGATCTTGCCACCCTTCTTGCGCCGCTGATCCGGGTTGGACCAGGCCACGTCGAAAACACGCTCGTGCGCCCTTCCCCCAGCGTCGGTCCATCCCTTGACGACCTGCACCCGGTCGAGATTGGCGCCCTTGGGGTCCTTGAGCGCCTCGATCATGAAGACGGGCGCCTTGCCTGTGTCGGCAAGTTCCCCGCCCATGGGAACGCCGCGACGATAGCCTGTAGCCACCCAGTCGCCGCGCGTGAAATCGTCGTCCGAGAAATCGAATCCGCCGAACAGACGCACCGTGATACGTGGCCCGGTGGTCGCATAAACCTCGCGCCGCTTGAGGGCGTCGAAAATCTCCGCGCGGGTATTCGCCCGTGCCCACACTCCGGCATAACCGCTGGCGAGGTATTGCCAGCCGAAGCGGCCGGTGTTGGTGCCCATGTTCTGCGGGCGCATGGCACGGGTCGCGTTCGGCTCGCCGAGCGAATGCTTGCCGAAGAAATTGTCCTCGTCCGCCGTCGAAAGCGCAGTGTGACTGTCGGTCGAGCCGATCATGCCGAGGCGATAGGGATTGACACCCGTACGCGCCTCAATCGTCAGTCCTCGCTTCAGCGCTTCGCGCACGTAATTGCCGCCGTACATGTCGGGCGTACTGCGACGGGAAAGCGTGAGGTTGCCGAGTTCCCATCCGTCGACACCATAGCTGGCGAATTCATCGGTCGGGCTGAGGAAACGGTGCGCCTCGCTGTCGCCCTTGATCTGCGTCGCCTCGACCACGGGTTCGTGGGCGGCCCGGCGACGGGCATAGGCCGCAGTCATCGGCACTCCGCCCGGCCCGGTCAGTTCGAACATCAAACCGTTGGAAAGGTTCGAATTATGCGGGATCGCCAAGGCCCGTCCGCCGGTTTTCTTCGCATAGGTATCCATCCAGTCCCACAACCGCTCGAGCGGATTGTCGATCCCCGAGATTGGACGGACCAGGCTGGTCCTGTCGCTGCCGTCGCGAAGCACGACTACGCGGTGAAGATTGTTGCCGTTCGGAAGCAGTGAGAACTCGAAACCCGCCAGCGCGGTGAACTTGCCCGGCTGGTTGAACCGGTCGAGGGTGACGAGCTGGCGCTGCCAGATTTCCTCCACCCCCTTTGCGATCCGTACGGGGTCGCGCAGCCCCGCCGGCAGCGTACCTTCGCCGGCAGCGGTGACGAGCTCGGCCACCGCCCGGCCGCCTTGCTGGGGACTCTCGTGCATCATGTCGTGCCAGCGGCGCAGAACCGGATCGCGGATCAGCAGCCGCGGCGCGTCATAGAGCCTCCGCGTCGCGCCAAGCGCCTCGGCATGGTCGGCGATGACGAGGAAGTCCAGCGGGCGGTCCAGCTGAGCGGGCAGGCCGGTCGAGGATGTCACTTTCTCACCGCGCGCAAAGCGGAGCGCTTCTTCGGGGCCGATCCGGGCCCCGAGCCCGAACGCATCGACCGAATTGTCGGTGTGAAGGTGAGTGTCGCCCCAATAGACCCGCTCGGGGTAGGCGGCGACCGGAACGGTCCCGGTACCGTCGCCCCGCGCCTCTTCGCTGGCGCTGCCGCCTGCGGCGGTCAAGGTCATGTCGCAGCCGCCCACCAGAAGCAGAAGGCTGGCAAGCGTGAGTGAACCTCGCATTCCCGTCATTGTGCCCCCCAGCGTATTCCCGGTGCAGGGTGCCACGGTTCATCGCACGGTCAAGCGTTTCGCTGCCTGGCCGAGATTCTGGGGAACCCGCGAAGCCGTTCGACGGTTCAGTGCCAATTGGGGAATGGGTCGAAAACCTTGGCTGATGAAACTGTGCGGCAATATTTACGCCGATCGACGCAGAGCGCACACGAGGCGCTCGATCGCGGACTCAGCCGCCTCGACCTGACCAGGTCATCCGACTACGCGCGTTTCCTTCGTTGCCAGCTGCTGGCTCGTCGGCCGATCGAGACATGGCTCCGCGATCACGCGCCCGCGTCACTCGTCCCGCCCGAACAGGTGCCGCTCATCGAGAACGATCTCCGCGCGATGGGTGTATGTGCTCCGGAAGCAAGCGCGCTGGTGTTCAACGCGCCGGCGGAGGGCTCGGTCGGCGTGACCTGGGCCATCGCAGGATCGTCTCTCGGCAATCGGACGATGCTGCGCACTCTCGAAAAGGCAGGGGCATCGCTTCCGGTGTCATTTCTGGCCGACTCCGCAATGCCCGCGTTCTTTGGTCGCTTGCGTCAACGGCTCGAGATGACCGCAACTGACGATTGCGCGCTCGGGGCTGCGCGGGAGGCCGCGCTAGCGGTCTTTACATCGTTCTCCCTTGCCGCTTCGAAAGCGGAGCGCGCACTCGAGTTTGCGGCATGAGCGCTACCGACCTCGACGTCGACCTGACAAATTGCGACCGCGAACCCATCCACTTGCTCGGTCGGATTCAACCATTCGGCGCCCTTGTGGCAGTCAATGCCGACTGGATGGTCGCGCACTATTCCGAGAATTTCGACGCGATGCTCGGTGCCGGAACCGAGATCGCGGCGGGCACCCCGCTTGCAACGATCTTTTCACCCGAAGCGGTCGGCGCCTTGCGCGCGGCACTCGGCGAAGTGCGCGGACCCGATGCGGTCGAACGTATCTTCGGCGTAAAGCTCGTACCGGCGGGCAAAGCGTTCGACATAGCGATCCATTCTTCAGGCACGAAGACTGTCATCGAGTTCGAACCGCACGATTCAGTAGGCTTCACCAGCCATGTCGGCACCCTGCGCGCGATCATGGCGGATCTCGAGACACTCGACGAGGTGCTGCCATTATGCCGCGAGGCCGCAACGCAGATGAAGCGCCTGCTCGGGTTCGACCGGGTGATGGTCTATCGCTTTCACGGGGACCAGTCGGGGGAAGTCGTCGCTGAGGCGCGCGAGCAGAACCTCGAGCCATTCTTCGGCCTGCGTTATCCCAAGACGGACATCCCCGCCCAGGCGCGTGCGCTCTACCTGCGCAACCCCTTCCGGATCATCAGCGACGTCAATGCCGAGGACGTTCCGATCGTTCCCCCGGCGAGCATCGAGGGTGAACCGCTCGATCTCTCCCTCTCTACGCTACGCGCCGTCTCGCCGATCCACATCGAATATCTGCGCAACATGGGCGTCGAGGCTTCGCTGTCGATCTCGATCATCATCCGCGGGAAGTTGTGGGGACTGTTCGCATGCCATCACTATTCGCCGCGCGTACTGCCCTACTCGCTGCGAACGGTCGCGGAGCTGTTCAGCCAGCTCTTCTCGCTGCTCGTCGACCGCGTACGCACCGAGGCGGGCAACCGTCTCTCGAGCAAGGGGCGCGAGTTGCATGACAGGTTGATGGCGCGACTTGCCGGCGGCGTGGCACTCGTCGATAGCCTGCCCACGCTCGAAGCAGTCATCGGCGGCGTTGTGCCGCACGACGGGTCGAGCCTTTATGTCGATGGCGTTTACAAGACGCGCGGAAGGGCGCCGACCGAAGAGCAATTCCGGTCTCTGATTCCCGCGCTCAATTCGGGCTCCACAAGCCGGGTCTTCGCCTCGAACGAACTCGCCGCCCGCATACCGGCCGCGCAAGCGTTCGCCGACGAGGTGGTGGGTGCGATGGCGATTCCGGTCAGTCGTCGCCCTCGCGACTACTTCGTGCTTTGGCGGCGAGAGTTGCCGCAGGTCGTCACCTGGGCGGGCAATCCCGACAAGCCGGTCGAATACGGTCCCAACGGAGCGCGCCTTACCCCGCGCAAGAGCTTCGAGGCCTGGAAGCAGTCGGTCAACGGCCGGAGCGCCGAGTGGACACAGGAAGAGTGCCAGATCGCCGAATCGCTCCGCGTCACCCTGCTCGAGGTGATTCTTCGACTGACCGACGAAGCGATGCAGGAGCGAGCCCGCTCGCAGGAACAGCAGGAACTGCTGATCGCGGAACTCAATCACCGGGTTCGCAACATCCTGAACCTGATTCGCAGCCTGATCAGCCAGACACGACACGAGGCGACCGACATCGCCAGCTTTTCGGACCTCATCGGTGGACGGATCGGAGCACTCGCCACCGCGCACGACCACATCACGAAGGGCAACTGGAGTCATGCCTCGCTTTCGCAGCTGCTGGAGGACGAGGCGCACGCCTATCTTGCAGGCAAGGACGACCGGTTGGTCATCAACGGCGACGACGTGCTGATAGCGCCGGAAGCCTACACCGTCGTGGCGCTGGTCATGCACGAGATGATGACGAACTCGGTGAAATACGGCGCTCTGTGCGACAGCAGCGGGAGAATTTCTATCGATCTGTCGCGCGAGGAAGGCGACGACCTCATGATCCGCTGGACCGAGCGCGGCGGACCGCCGGTCAAGGCGCCTGAGCGCCGCGGGTTCGGATCGACCATAACCGAGCGTTCGATACCCTATGAACTGGGCGGTGAAGCGCAGATCCACTATAAATTACCCGGAGTCGAAGCCTGCTTCGTGATCCCCCGGCGGTACGTTCGCACAGTCGCAGGAAGTGCGAAGTCGACGGGATCGGAAAAGCCGGAAAACGTCGGTGTGGTTCCGCGCGGTGAGGCCACTCCGGGCCACGTCCTCGTCGTCGAGGATAGCATGATCATCGCTATGGATACCGAGGACAGTCTTCGCGCGCTTGGGGTTGCAACGGTCACCACCGCTGGGAACGTCGCTGCAGCACTCGCGTCGATCGAGGCCGATCCGCCCGAATTCGCGATCATCGATTACAATCTGGGGAATGAAACCTCGGATCCCGTCGCGGACGAATTGCGTCGAAGGAGCATCCCGTTCGTGTTGGCCACCGGGTATGGAGAACTCGCCGACAACCTGGAGGAGCGCGGGGCCTTCGCGCTGCTCAAAAAACCCTACGGAAAGGCCGAAATCGCCAAAATGCTCGCCGGCCCCGCGGGCTGAGGGAGACTATCGGTCGCGCGCGCCGGCCAGCTTACCGACTGCTTGCGCGCGAGCCGCGCTGGTCACCAGCACCTCGTCGCCGTCGATCACGACGATGACGTCATCGAGCCCGATAACCGAAACGCGTGGGCCGTCGCTGTCGACCATTACATTGTGGCAATCGACCAGTTCGGCGCTACCAGAAACGTGGTTGCCATCGCCATCACGCTGACGCGCATCGCGGAGCGACTGCCAGCTGCCGATGTCTGACCAACCCATATCGACGGGGACCACCGCAGCGCGACGGGTTTCTTCCATCACGGCGTAATCTACCGATTCGCCAGTGATCGCCTGGAAAGGCTCGCGCGCCGGATAGAAAGCCCCTTCGTTGCGATGTCCTCCGGCGACTGCCATGCGAACTGCTTCCTCCATTGCGGGGCGGTGCGCGGCAAGCTCGTCGAGAAAGGCAGAGGCACGAAACGCGAAGATACCTCCGTTCCATGCATAGCCACCGTCCGCAAGGAACTGCTCGGCTGTCTCCCGGTCGGGCTTCTCGACGAACTTGTCGACGCGGCGTCCTCGATCGATCCACTCGCCTACCCGGATATAGCCGTACCCGGTTTCGGGTCGATCGGGGGCGATGCCGAGAGAGACCATCCAGCCCTCTCCCGCGAGCTTGGACGCCGCCCTCGCGGCGGCTGCGAAGGCCTCTGCATCCGCGATGTGATGGTCGCTCGGACACACCAGCATGATCGCCTCGGCGGGCAGAGACGCCGCGGCGAGTGCGATCGCGGGACCGGTGTTCTTCGCCTCCGGTTCGACTATAAGCGTGATCGGGCGACCCGCCTGCTTCTTGATCAGGTCGACATGCGCCGGACCCGCCACCACGACTGGATCGGCAAATCCGCTGCCGCTGCAGCGATCGAGCGTCTGTTGGAAAAGCGTATTCTGGCCGACGAGCGGGAGGAACGGCTTGGGGCGGTCCTTTCGGCTACGGGGCCACAGGCGCGTGCCGCTGCCGCCGCACAGGATTACCGGGGTGATCGGCTGTTGTCCCATCGTGACCAGCATCTAGCACGAAAAGTATCGGGGTCAGTTCTTTTCGGTGGACCGCATGATCGGATCAAAACCAACGCTGTCGCCAATAGAACGGAGCCGGAACCGGATTGCCGGATGCGTCGGTCGCCGGTTTGAATCGCAAGCGCTCAACGACGAGACGGCAGGTGATCGCATCGGCTTCGGGATCGGGGCTCGGTTTGTAGACGCTGCAGTTCGATGCCCGCCCATCGGTGCCGACGGTGACCTTGACGATCACCTCGGTACCGATACGCGCGCGGCGCCCGCCCGGCGGCGTGGGATAGTCGCGCGCATTGTTGATCGCGCCCGAAACGAGCGTGGGTTTGGTGGCGATACCGCCACCTTGTCCGTTCCCGCCATCGCCACTGCCGGTTCCGCTACCCGTGCCGCCGGCGCCGGTTCCGCTGCCTCGTTCCTTCGCGCCCGAAGTATCGGCCGTTCCGGTCGAGCTCGCCTTGGGCGCGGGCGGGTTGGGCTTGACCTTTATCTTCGGTTCAGGCGCTGCGGTCGGCTTGGGAACCGCCTTCGTTCCCTCTTCGCCCGACGCGCCCGCATCGGGTTTCGGCTCGGGCGGTGGCTTGTATTCCTTGGTTTCGACCGTGACGGTGAAGGTCGACAGGACCGCATCCTCGACCGAGGCGGTCGCGTCGGGAGCGAAGACCTTTGCCAGCGCGTAGATGCCCACAATGTGAAGCAGCACAATAGCCACCAGCGTGACCGGCCTGGGACGACGTCGCACGCTGAGGAAATTGTCGTTCGTGGCCGAGGTGGGATTCGCCATCCTGGCATCAACGATGCGACCGCCGGACGCGTTCCGCCAGCATAGACGAACGGCGGCGCTCCCGCGAAGGAGCGCCGCCGCCGTTAGTCACACTGTTGCGCGACTTAGAAGTCGTAGCTCACGCCGACCTTGATGCGCCACACCGAAGCCGGCTGGTACAGCCGGTTGTCCGACGCGTAGCCGGCCTGGATAGCATCGACCGTGTTGGGACCGCTGAAGATGTAGCGGCCCTGGCTGTCGATGCCGGACAGTCCCGCGATCGGCTGACGACCGGTGTAGTCGCGCTGGCGCAGGGTGTTCCAGTTCTTGTCGAGCAGATTCAGGAAGTTGTCGACGGTGGCATAAAGCTTGATCTTGTCGTCCACGCCGAACAGTCGGCCCGGTCCGGGCAGGTCCTGCGAGATGCTGAGATCCACGTCGAAGTACCAGTCGTTGTTGCAGGCGTTCCGGGGAACGACGCTGCCGATGTACTTCTGGGCGCACGAGTTGGTCGCTGCCCAGTCCGAGAGCGCCTGGGCCGCAGAAGCCGAGGACGGCGCAACGTACGGATCGGTGCCGCCGGTCGGGATGTAGATCAGTTGGTTGTCGCTTCCCGAGGACGAGTCGCCGAACACGCTGCTGCCCGAGAAAGTCATCGAGTACTTGCGACCCGACCGCGCCGAGAACGACGTGGTGAAACGGGTCTTCAGGTCGTTGATGAAGGTCTCGGCCACCGACAGGCGTGCACTGATGGTGTGCGTGTTGCCATAGATCGAGTCCGACGCCGGCGGGAATTGCCGATCGATCGTCGGGTTGTAGTCGTAGTTCGAGGTGGCGGTCGAGCTCGTCATCGTGCTGCGGTCGCGCGACTTCGTGTAGGCATAGCCGACAAGGAAGTTCACATCGCCGCCATCGGTGAACAGGCCGTGATTGACGCTCTTCGAGAGGATGGCCGAAGCAACCCAGCTGTTGAAGCCGCCCGAGTTGGTCAGCACGAGTTCGTCGTCGCGGCTGGTGTTGAAGCACGGCGCGTTGACGTTCGAGAAGATCGGACCCGGGTTGTTGCCCTGGAACACGGCGGTACAGCCGGCCACCGTCGGATCAATCGCCGCGTAAAGCGGACGTCCATCAATGGTGTACCCGTTGAGGCCGCTTGCCGGATTCACGACCTGGCTCAGGTCGGTGACGAGGAACGGATTGCGGAAGTGGCTCCAGATGAAGTCACCCTTGAACTGCCAGCCGCTGAAGAAACCGGTGCTCGCAAAGTCGAAACCGCTCTCGATGCCGAAGTTGGCACGGATCACGCTCGGCGTCTTGATGTTCGGATCGATCGACTGGGTGTCGCCGAGGCCGCGCGCTGCGTCGGCCGAGCCCTGCGTGGCAAGGCAGGCCGGGACGCCCGTGAATTGGCCGTTGGTGACCACGTCGACCGGCTTGGTGAGGGACGAACAGGCCGGAGAACGAAGCGAACCCTGCGAGTAGGTGATGCCATTGTTCTGGAAGGCATTGCCGAACCAGACCAGCGGATCGCCGCCCGAGAAGATGCCCGCGCCCAGACGAAGCTTGGTGCGCGACAGGGGCCCGAAATCACCCAGATCGTAAGTGAACGCGGCACGCGGCATGATGACCGGCGGCAGCGCGCTGAAACCGATCGCGTTCGACCGGCCGTTGTACCGCGCCGCGAACAGCGGGTTGTAGACCGGGTGGCCACCGTCGAACCAGTCGATGCGGGCACCGAGCACGGCGCTGAGGCGATCGTTGATCTCCCAGTCGTCCTGCGCGAACACGCTGTAGGTGATACGGTTGAACGAGGCAGCGGCATCGTTGATGTCGCCCGTCGCCGACGCGTTCTGGGTAGCACCGACGGCGTTGCCGATGCTGAGATCGCGCCCGAACGTCGTGAATCGGGTCCCGTTGGCAAGGATACCGTTTTCGAGATCGTTCAGGTTGGTGAACACAAGTGTGCCGGTCGCGTCGGGCACGAACAGGTTGAAGATGTTCACCCGGTTGTACGTCGCGCCGATCTTGAACGTGTGCGCCGCCGCGTTGATGCGGGCGATGAACGTGCCGTAATCGACCTTGGTCCGCAGGTCATTCGCGGTCCGGTACTGGTCCGGACCGGCCTGCAGGTTGCCGTAGATCATCGAGGTCGGATCGTTGGGATCGGCATGCATGGTGCCGACAACGATACGCGGGATCGGGTTGCCCGAGGTGATTTCACCGCCGCCGACGGGATCCTGGATGTCCTTGATATCCGAGTGCGCGTAGCGGATTTCGGTCGAGAACGTGTCGCTCCAGTCCGAATAGAGGCGGGCCGAATAGTAATCCGACAGCGTGCCGCTGTTGTAGAAGTTGTTGATGCCGGTGATGGTCGGCGACGAGTACGATTCGAAGATGCCGCCGCGCTTGGTGCTTTGCTCGTCGAGGTGCTGGTAGGTGCCCTCGAGACGGTGCTTGTCGTTGATCTGCCAGTCCAGACGGCCGAAGTAGCGGTCGTTGGTGTAGGGCAGGTTGGTCGGCAGCGGACCTGTGTCGATGCCGTAGACCGACGAGAGGATCGAGCTGAAGCGGTTGAACTCATCGACGGTAACGCCCGGCGAGGTGCTCGATGCGCCCGAACCGTCGGGGCCGAAGTTGAACGCGGTGGCGCTCTCCTGGTGCTCGTAGGCGCCGAAGAAGAACAGGTGGTCCTTGATGATCGGACCACTGAGCGAAACGCCGTAGCGTTTTTCCGGCTCAATCGGCGAAGTGAGCTCGTCGGCCACGTCCTTGCCGCGCAGGCCGTTGTCCGAATATTCGAAGAACGCGTTACCGTGGAACTTGTTGCCGCCCGAACGGGTGATGACGTTGATCGCACAGCCGGTGAACTGGCCGTATTCGACATCGAACGGAGCGAATTCGACCGAGGTCTCGCGGATCGCCGAATACGGGATCGGGGTCGAGCTGCGCGAGGCGAAGCCGTTGCCATTGAGGCCGTAGAGATCGCCCTGGCTGATTCCGTCGACGGTGAACGCGTTCGAACGGTCGTTGCCACCGAGGCAAGAGATGCGGTTCTGGCCGGTGCTCGTGTCGACATCGAGCGCAACGCGCGGGTCGAGGCGAATGACGTCGCGGACGTCGCGGTCGAACGTCGGCGCGGTCTCGAGAATCTGCTGGCTAAACCCGGTGCCCGGCCCGACCGCAGTCTGAACGACGCCTGCGCGGGCGCCGGTGACGACGATCACATTCTCGGCACCGACGGTCGCCGGCGTAAGCTGAAAGGTGAATGCGGTGTTGCCCGAAACGCTCGTGTAGACGTCTTCGACCGTCTGCCCTTCGTAGCCAGCGGCGGTTGCGGTAACGGTGTACGGGCCGCCCGACACAAGAGTGTCGGCACGGAACGAACCGTCATTCGATGCCGTCACCGTGCGCGAGGCACCGGTGCGGGTGTCGGTGATCACCACGGTGGCACCGGAAAGCGCCGCGCCGTCGGTCGATTCCACGGTACCCTGGATACCCGAGGTAATCTGCTGGGCCATGACGGGGGCCGGCATGACGGCTGCGGCGGAGAGGCTGACGGCGCTCGCGGCCAGCAGGTACTTGAGCTTCATGGAATACGATCCCTTGCATTCAATGAGGAGAGGAGATGGGCTCAGAGGGCCCGATAGGAAGTAACTGCTGCGGCCAAAAGTCCCTCGCGTTACGATTGTGTGACAACCGCCCACAGAGTTATCCACACACCATCGTCGGCGTAGCAAACCATTGATATCAGGCTATTTTTTACTGTTGCCGCAATGCAACATAATCTCACAATCGGCGGCGGGACGAATTCGCCGCCGATCATGCCCGCGAATCAGGCGAGATTGATCTCGCGCAGGCGCTGCTGGAGGAAGGCGTGGCTCGATATCGGTTCGGGATGATCTTCGGGATGCGCGGGGTCGATGCAGCTCTCAAGCGTGACGATGTCGAAATCCGGTCGGAAGTGCAGGAAGAACGGCATCGAATAGCGGCTGCGGTAAGCCGCTTCGCCCTTCGGATTGACGACTCGGTGCTGGGTCGACTTGAGCCGGTGATTGGTCAGCCGGTCGAGCATGTCGCCCACGTTGATGACCAGGGCTCCCTCGGGGACGTCGACCGCCTTCCACTCGCCGTCGGCGGTGAGCAGTTCGAGTCCAGCCTCCTCGGCCCCCAGTAACAAGGTGATCGTGTTGATGTCGCCGTGCGCGGCCGCGCGGATCGCGCCTTCGGCGTGCGGCCCGTCCAGCGGCGGGTAATGCAACAAGCGCATGACCGAGTTGCCGTCTTCGACCGTCGCGGCAAACCATTCGCGCGGCAAGCCGAGGTGCAAGGCGATTGCCTCAAGCACGCGGCCGCCGGCCTTTTCGAATGCATCGTAGAGCGCGGTGAAGGTTTCGCGGAAGCCCTCTACCTCGCTCGGCCAGACATTGTCGGCCATGTATTCGGACAGCGGGTGTCCAGCGGGGAGTTCGCGTCCGACGTGCCAGAATTCCTTGAGGTCGTGGACCTCGGCGTCCTTGGCTCGCTCCACGCCAAAAGGGGTGTAACCACGCGCGCCACCGCCACCTTCGATCTTGTAGGCTTTTTTCACATCCTCCGGCAGCGCGAAGAATTCGCGCGACAGTTCTTCCGCGCGGGCGATCAGGTCCGCCGGGATGCCGTGATCACGGATGACCGCGAAACCGTATTCGCGGAAGCTTCGGCCGAGCTCGTCGGCGACTTCGGTGAGCGGGCGGGCGATGGAAACGGAAGCGATTTCAGACATTGGGCGCGACTCAATAGGGAAGGAACAGGCCCGCAAGCGCGGCGGACATGAGGTTGGACAGCGATCCGGCGGCAAGCGCCTTCAATCCAAGTCTTGCAATCACCGGTCTCTGATTGGGCGCAAGTCCGCCGGTGACCGCCATCTGGATAGCGATCGATGAGAAATTGGCGAAGCCACAGAGCGCGAAGGTGACGATCGCGCGACTGCGCGGGTCGAGCATGGTCGGATCCATCTGCCCCAAGTCGATGAATGCGACGAATTCGTTGAGCACGACCTTCGTACCGAAAAGCCCGCCCGCGACCGGCGCATGTTCCCACGGCACGCCGATAAGGAACATGACCGGCGCGAAGATCGCGCCGAGCGCCGCCTGGAAACTCCAGTTGTCGAAACCGAACAAGTGTCCAACCCAGCCGAGGATGCCGTTCGCCAGCGCGACGAGAGCGACGAAAGCGAGCACCATCGCGCCGACCGCAACCGCCAATTTCACGCCCGTCTGCGCCCCTTGCGCCGCGGCCTCGATCACGTTGGCGGGCCGGGTGCCTTCCTCGAAGGTTTCGGCAAGTTCGACCTCGTGCGCCCTGCCGCCTTCGACGATCGCGGCGGGCCCTTCGGCGCTGATGCGCTCTCTCGGCAAGACGATCTCGCCCTCAGCGCCGGCCGACGGCTCGGCGACGTCGGGCATGATGATCTTGGCCATCAGGATACCGCCGGGCGCCGACATGAACGCAGCGGCGAGCAGGTAAGGCAGGTAATCCTCGCCCAGCAGGCCTGCGTATGCGGCAAGGATTGTGCCGGCCACGCCCGCCATCCCAACTACCATCAGGGTGAACAGGCGGCTCGGTGACAGGGCCGCGAGATAGGGCCGCACCACAAGTGGGCTTTCCGACTGGCCGACGAAAATGTTGGCGGCAGAGCCCAGCGCCTCGACCCTGCTGACTCCAGTTACCCAGCCAATCGCTCCGCCGAGCCACCGCACGAGCCGCTGCATGATACCGAGGTGATAGAGGATCGACACGAGCGCGGCGAAGAACACGATCACCGGCAGAGCGCCGAGCGCGAACGTGTTCTTCAATGGGTTATCGGCGCCGAAGAGAAACGCCGTGCCCTCGTTCGCATAAGACAGCAGCGCTGCGACGCCGTTCGACATGCCCTTGATCGCGGCGACGCCCCACGGAGTGCGCAGGACGATGAAGGCGAGGAGTGCCTGCAGCGCGAAAGCGGAGCCGACGATGCGGAAATTGATCCGCCGCTTCCCGTTCGACAGCACAAAGGCGATGGCGAGGATCGCGATGATCCCCAGCAGACTGGCGACAACTGGCGGCATGGCGCTCCCCGTTAGCGGCGCCCGGTTGCTAATGAAACCGGATTCGCGCCTTTCCTCACGGGTGACGCTTTTGTGTCTCCACAGCCAAACGCGCAAGGGCCCGACGTGCATGCTATCTTTTTCCTGTGCACGGTGCCAATTGTCCCGCGCATGGAAACCCCCGTGCAATCGCCTGCCATCGCCGCTTCGATCAATTCGCCGCGCGCGTTGTTCGTCTATTCGCTACTCTACGGCGGGATGACCGTGCTCGCCGGCATGCTCGGTAACAAGCAGGTCGCGCTCGGGCCGCTCGCGGTGGAAGCGGGCATCTTCGCGTTCCTCATGCTCGTCGTCCTGTCGAGTTCGATCACACAGCTCTACGGGCGGCGGATGGCTGACCGGCTGGTGCTGTGGGGCTTCGTGCCGCTCGCGTTCTCGATCGTGCTGATTCCCGTTGTGCTTGCTTTGCCCGCCTCGGCCGACATGCCTGTGGACCGGCAGTCGGCCTTCGCGCTGCTGATGGGTTCCACCCCGCGGATCATGGCCGCCGGCCCGGTCGCTTACGGCGTCTCGCTGTTTCTCAATGTGTGGATCTTTTCCAGACTGCGCGGGACGAGCGACGGAGGGACGCTGGGCATCATGATGCGCGGCGCGATCGCTTCGGCTTTGAGCCAGGCCATCGATTCGCTGATCTTCATCACGCTCGCGTTCTACGGCGAATTTCCGATCGGCAACCTGCTGGTGGGACAGATCCTCGCCAAGGTTACGCTGTCGATCGTGCTCGTTCCGCCGCTGATCGCGCTGGGAGTGACAATCGCACGGCGGCTTGACGCCAAGCCCCTTGCCTAGACGGGTAGCCTACCGGGCCAGCGCCTGCGCGCCGCGATAGGTTTGCTTGCCGACCAGTTCGACCTGCATCCGCGCGCGTTCGTCGAGACACAGTCCGTCCGGACCGAACATCCCCTCATGCACTTTCAGCGTCGCGGCCATCGGCGTCGGCCAGCCGCGCAGCGCGTGAACGATCGAGCGCAGTGTCTGGATCGTGCTCATCGTCGCCTGGTCGCCATAGGCGGTCGCGATCAGGCCGACCGCCCGCCCGTCGAGATAGGGCCGCTCGTCGTGAGCGAGGTCCTCCAGGTAATCGAGCGCATTCTTGACGAGGCCGGAAATGGTGCCGTGATACCCGGGCGCGGCAACGATCACCCCGTCCGCGTGGCGCACCGCATCGACAAGGTCGGCGCCATCCTCGACCCCGTAACCTTCGCCGCGGTAATGCGGCAATGCGCGCAGATAATCCCCCCCGAACACGGCGACGTCGGCGCCTGCGGCTTCGGCCGCCGCGCCGGCTGTGCGCAGGGCCTGCTCAGTCGAGCTGCCGGGATTGACGGTTCCGCCGATGCAGACGATGCGCGTAGTCACGGGTGACGCCGTGCACGCCCGCCGACGCGCGATCAAGGGGGGCCTTTGCGAATCCCGCTCGCGGCGGCGCTTCAGACCGCCGAACTGAACCGCCGCGGTGCGACTGCGCGATAGGGGTCGAATAGCGCCGCGATCGTCCGAGCATAAGGCAGGCCGTCGGGCGTCACCGTCAACCAGTCGCCGTCAATCGATACCAGGCTGCGGGCAGCGAATGGGAGCAGCCGTTCGGCAACCTGGGACAGCAATGACTGCCGGACACGCGCGCGCCCGTGACATAATAGCTGCTCGATAATCGCGCCCCGTTCGCGATCGTCGGCGCTGCGCTCGATCCCGCGATTCGCCATCATCTGGTGCTGCGAGGCGATCATCCGGTAGCGCCCACTGTTCTTCTCGTTCTGCGCGAGAAGCCCCGGAAACTGGCTGATCGCCGAGGCGCCGAGCCCGATGAGGTTCGGTGCATCGTCGTCGGTGAAACCCTGAAAGTTGCGGTGGAGACGTCCTTCAAGCGCGGCGTGAGCGAGTGGATCTCCGCCAGGCCGGGCAAAGTGGTCGAAACCGATCGGCACATAGCCGTGGGTGCACAGGTACGAATGTCCGAAGGAGGCCATTGCAAACCGCTCGGGCTGGCCGGGCAACGCCGTCGCATCGATAGCCCGCTGGCGGGGTACGATATGTGGCACGTGAGCATAGCCGAACAGGGCGATGCGATCCGCCGCCAGCACGCGCGTACGGTGAAGCGTGTCAAGGAGATCCCCGGGGGTTTGCCCGGGCAGCCCATACATCAGGTCAAAATTGAGCGAACTGACGCCCGCCGCGCGCAGCCAGTCGACCGTGCGCACGATCGTATCTTCATCCTGCACTCTGCCGATAGCCCGCTGGCAATGTTCGGCGAAGGTCTGCACGCCGAGGCTCGCGCGCTCGATCCCGACGCTACCGATCGCGTGCGCCCAGTCGGCGGTCATCGCTCGCGGGTCGAGTTCGATCGAGAAAATCGGATCGGACAGGCGGAAGGCGACCGTCAGCCGGTCGACGAGGCGGATGAAATCGACCGGGTCGAGTGCGTTGGGACTGCCCCCGCCAAACGAAACCCGGCGAACGCGGGCACTTGTCGGGAGCAGGTTAGCGATCGTTCCGATCTCGGCATCGAGCGCAGACAGATAGGACTCGAGGCGATGCCGCTTGCCCGCAGCGCCCGTGTTGCAACCGCAATAGTAGCAGATCTTCTCGCAGAACGGGATATGGACGTAGAGCGATACGTCGCCTTTGACGTCCTCGATCGCCTGGGCATGCAGGTTCGTGTCGATGATGCCGAATTCGGCAGCGGTCGGAAAGCTGGTGTACCGCGGGACCGGGGTTTCCAGCAGTTCGGGGTGATAAGGCCACATGAATGGGGCAATGCGCAATGCGCGTGCGACCGTCATTGCGGTGAGTCAAAAACGCCTGCGCGAACATCCTGCATGGCAGCCCTTCGGCCCTTCGGTGGGGGCGGATTCCCGCTTCTTTCCGGGCACTGAAAGGGCGATCGATCCCCCGGAGCACAATTGGACGGTCAGCATGGTGTCGTGCTCGACGCATACCGGTGGCCCGACCATTGTGGGCACGAGGGCCGTAAGAGCGAACAACGCGGCGTTCATTCCTCGTCCTCGTCGTCGATCAGGATGCGATTGGCCGCGCCTTCGAGGTCCTCGTACTGACCGTTGCGCATCGACCAGAAAAATGCCGCCAGCCCTCCCAGTCCGAGCAGGAGGGCGACGGGTATCAGGAAAGCGAGGCCGTTCATCGCGCGGCCCGCGCGAGGCGCAGCGAATTGCCGACCACCGCCAGCGAGCTGACCGACATTGCGACCGCAGCAAGCAGGGGTGTCACTAACCCCGCAACCGCCAGCGGTACGGCGAGCAGGTTGTAGAGCACGGCGAAAGCAAAGTTCTCCCGCACGACCCGCGCGGTCCGCCGGGCGGCGACGACCGCCAACGCGACCGGCATCAATCCGCTTCCGATGAAGACCGCGTCGGCAGCCTGCTGGCTGACGTCGCTCGCGGTGCCCGGGGCAATCGAAGCGTGCGCTGCGGCAAGTGCGGGTCCATCATTCAAGCCGTCGCCGACCATCAAGGAACGCCGTCCCTCGCTCTGCAACCGGGAAAGCACATCTAGCTTTTCGCTAGGACCTACGTCGCCCCGCCCGAACAAGCCCAGGGTTCGGGCCACCCTAGCGACGGAATCGGGACGGTCGCCGGAAAGAACCTGCGATTTGATCCCTTGCGCCCGCAACACCGCGATGGTCGCGACGGCATCGGGCCGCAGCGCGTCGGCAAACGACACCAGTTGGCGTCGATCACCGATCCGCAGGGTGGTCGCAAGGCCACCGTCGCGCGCCTCGGGCCGCTCGAGTGCGACCGGAGTGATACCGCACTTCCCAGTGATGCCCAGCCCCGGCGTCTCTCGTAAACCGGTGAGCGCCGCGGGAACCGTTCCCTCCAGGCGAAGAGTCTCTGCCAGAGCCCTGCTGAGCGGGTGGCGGCTCGCCTGCGCAAGCGCGAGCGCGATGCTCTTCGCTTCTTTGTCGAGACCAGAAACGTCCGCCGTCGGCTCGCCCAGCGTGAGCGTCCCGGTCTTGTCGAACAGCGCGATATCGACTTCGGCGAGCCGTTCGAGCGCACTGCCATCCTTGATCAGCAACCCGCGCTTCATCAACGCGCCCGAAGCGACGACTTGCGCCGCGGGAACGGCAAGCCCGATCGCGCAGGGACAGGTGATGATCAGGACCGCGATCGCGATCACCAGCGAGGTGTGCCAGCCGGCCCCCGCGATCATCCATCCGGCGAACGCCAAGATGGCCAGCGAGTGGACTACCGGCGCGTAGAGCCGCGCTGCGCGGTCGGCAATCCGGACGTAGCGGCTCCGGGACTGACCGGCTTCGTCCATTAGCCGGGCGATCTCTGTGATGGCGGTGTTCTGCGCGGCTGCGGTCACCCGTACCCGCAATGGCTGCGCCAGGTTGACTGTACCGGCGTGGACCGCGCTGCCCGGACTGACTGGTTCGGGGGCGCTTTCGCCGGTCAGCATGGCGTTATCGATCGCGCTCGTTCCATCTTCGATTACGCCGTCGGCGGCCAGCGCCTCTCCAGCGGCGACGAGCATGACCATGCCGGGCGCAATCGCTTCCGCCGGCGTCGAACGGGTGCTGCCGTCGGGCTCGAGGATATGCGCGCTGCGGCCCATGCGCGACAGCAGCGCGCCGATCGCCGAGCGAGTGCGACCGCGCATCATCGCGTCGAGCGCACGACCGGCGAGCAGGAAGAACAGCAGCATCGTTGCGCCGTCGAAATAGGCGTGCCCCCCGCCTATCGCCGTTTCGTAAAGACTCAGTCCCGTCGCCAGCAGCACGCCGATCGAAATTGGCACGTCCATGTTCGCGCGCCCGTGGCGCAGCGCCCGCAGCGCCGATGCGAAGAACGGACGTCCGGCATAGGCCACGACGGGCAGCGCGATCAGCGCTGAAAGCCAGTGAAACAGGTCGCGTGTCGCGCCCTCCGCCCCCGACCAGACGCTGACCGAGAGCAGCATGACGTTCATCATGCCGAACCCGGCGACCGCGAGCGCGCGCAGCAACTGCTTCCTCTCCCGGTCCTCACCATCGAGGACGCCGGCGTCGACGGGTTGCGCCTCGAACCCGATAGCCGCCAGCGCCGCAACCAGCGCGTCGTCGTCGAGTGCCGCGTCGTGGCTGACCGCCACGCGCTTGTTAGAGAAGTTGACCCGCACCACGTCGATGCCATCGAGGCGACCGAGCTCGCGCTCGATCTTCCCGATACATCCGGCGCACTTGATGCCGGGAACGACGAACCGGCTGTCGGCTCGTTGCGCAGCGGCAAGTGCATGCGGATCGACTGGCGCGTTCACGTGAGTGCGCTCTCGCTGCGGAATTGCTGACCCTCGGCCCGCACCGTCACCCGCAATGTCCAACGGCCAGCCGGCAGGTACTCGCGCGAAACCGACGCGTTCTCGAACGCGATGGAAAAGTGCAGCGGCCGATCGGGCAGGCGACCGAGAGGATGGCGTGCGACCGCCTCGATCCGCGCACCTTCGGGAACACCGGTCAGCGCAAGACGGACGCGCCCGTCGGGCTCGCGCGACGGCTCGACCTGCCAGCCGAGCGAGCGCTCGTGCGCGGCTTCGTCCAGCCACCCGTTGAAGTCCTGGCTCGCGACATAGGAATTTTCGACCACGATGCCGCCGAAAGTGCGTTTGGCGATCACCGCAGCGCCGATGTTGACCGCGACCACCACGGCGAACCCCGCGACAAGGATCGCGCTCATGTGCCGGCCATCGAACGCGCGCTTCATCGCTCTGCTCCTTCAGGTGCTTCGAAATTCGTCTCGGTCTGCTGCTGCTCGCGTTCGCCGTCCAGGGCGGTCACGGTGAACACGAAGTCTGTTGGCGCGGTCGCTGCTGGGGCGACGACGTAGGCGCGGAGCGAACGGGTGCTGTCCGCCGGCACGGTGACCGTCAGGGACCGCGCGGCATTGGCGCGGTCGGTCACGTCGGTCCACATCGCCGCTCCCTTGAGGCCTTCGAGAGCGACCTGCATTCGCCGGGGCTGGTTCGCCATGTTGCGTAGCCGCAGCGTGTAGGCGTTGCGGATCGACCCGTCGCTCAACAGCATGAACGGCGGGTTCCGGTCGGGCGCGACCGAGAGTCCGGTATGGCTACGCGCACCGAGCGCGAAGAGCATGGCGAGACCGATCGAACTCCAGATAAGCAGGTAGGCTATCGTGCGGGGACGCAGTAGCGCCTTCCACGCCGGACGCGGCGCGGCACCCGCGGCTTCCGCTTCGCAATCCTCAAGCGTCGCGTAGTCGATCAATCCGCGCGGGCGGCCGATGTCGGCCATTACCCGGTCGCAGGCATCGATACACAGTGCACAGGTGATGCAGCCGATCTGGGGTCCTTCGCGAATATCGATTCCGGTCGGGCAGACCTGCACGCACATAGTGCAGTCGATGCAGTCACCGAATTCGCCCGGGTTTTTCTCGGCCTTCTTGACGCTGCCGCGAGGCTCGCCGCGCCAGTCCTTGTAGGTCACCAGCAGCGACTTCTCGTCCATCATCGCGGTCTGGATGCGCGGCCAGGGGCACATGTAGATGCACACCTGCTCGCGCATGAACCCGCCCAGGGTCACAGTGGTGAGCGTCAGGACTGCAACGGTGATATATGCCGCCGGCGCCGCGTCGCCGCGCCAGAAATCGTGCACCAGGGTGGGCGCATCGGCAAAGTACATAATCCACGCGCCGCCGGTCCAGAACCCGATGAACAGGTAGATCGACCACTTGAATGCACGCCGTGCGACCTTGCTCCAGGTCCACGGAGCTGCGTCGAGTTTCTGCCGGGCGAACCGGTCGCCATCGACAAAACGGTCGACGTGCTGGAACAGGTCGGTCCAGACGGTCTGCGGACAGGCATAGCCGCACCACGCCCGCCCGACCGCGCTGGTGATCAGGAACAGGCCGATGCCCGCCATGATCAGCAGGCCGGCTACGAAGTAGAACTCCTGCGGCCAGATCTCTATGCCGAACATGTAGAACCGGCGGTGCGCCAGGTCGACCAGCACCGCCTGATCCGGCGCGTAAGGGCCGCGATCCCAGCGAATCCACGGCGTCACGTAATAGATCGCCAGCGTGACGATCATCATTGCCCACTTGAACCGGCGGAAGGGTCCGTCGATCCGCCGGTTGTGTACCGTCTTCTTCGCCTCGTAGAGCTTGTCGGACAGGTGGGCGCGGTCGGGCTCGTGGAGTTCGTGACGCCGCGTTGTAGCCGCGGGCTCGGCCACCGCGCTCGATACGGGATCGTTGGTCTTGGCGATCCCGTCCTCGAGCACGACCTCCTTGTCGTCAGCGCTCCCCATCGGTCTTCTGCGCTGGTTCATCGTCCGTCGGGAGTGCCGCCTCACCTCCGCCCAGCGAGTGGACGTAGACTGCGAGCATCTTGATCGTCACGGGGTCGAGCTTGTCCTTCCAGGCGGGCATCCGACCCATGCGCGGACGCAGCACCTGGCGGGCAATGTCCTCACGCGTTCCTCCGTAGAGCCAGATCGCGTCGTTCAGACGGGGCGCTCCCACGGTGCGATTTCCTTCCCCCCGCGTGCCGTGACAGACCGTGCAGTTGTCCGCGAAAATCTGCGAACCCACCGGATTGTCCTTAGCCTTTCCGCTCAGCGAAAGAACGTGATTGGCAAGCGCGGTCAATTGCGCGGTGTCGAATACGCCTTCGAAGGGCGGCATCGCGCTCTGGCGCTTTTCGTCGTCCTCGTCCTGCCGAACGCCGTGAGTGATCGTGTACTGGATCGACGTGAGGTCGCCGCCCCACAACCAGTCGTCATCGTTGAGGTTCGGGTAGCCGAGGGTCTGGCTGCCTGCAGCGCCGCTGCCGTGACACTGGCTGCAGTTGACCCGGAACGCGGCCCGTCCGCCGGCGATGGCCTGCTGCATGAGTTCGGGCTTGCCCGGAAGCTTCTCGATATCGGTGGCGGCAATCGCCTCGCGAACCGAGTGCTGCGCCTGGTCGGCGAGGGTCATTTCCTTCGCCAGTTGGCCGCGACTGGTCCACCCCAGAACGCCTTGGGTCCCATGATCGAGCAGCGGGATGGCGGGATAAAGTACCACATAGCCTACTGCGAAGGCGATCGAGAGGTAGAACGTCCACAACCACCAGCGCGGTAGCGGCGTGTTGAGCTCCTCGATGCCGTCCCACTCGTGGCCGACCGTCTCGGTCCCGGTCGGTTGGTCGACGCGCTTATTCGCCATCGTCTTCACTTTCGAAAATGGAGTGCGCCATGTGGCGATTCGTCTCGCCCTTGCCGGGCAGGAAAGGCCAGAGACACAGCAGCACGAAGATGCCAGCCATCACTGCGAGGCCGACCGTGTCTGCGAGTTGGCGGAGAGTTTCATAGTCGCTCACCGACCCTTCTCCTCGGCTAGGTCTTCCTGTGCGGCGGCGCTGTTCACGTCGACGAGCGTGCCGAGCATCTGGAGATAGGCGACCAGCGCATCCATCTCGGTCAGGCGCGCCGGGTCGCCGTCAAAATCACGCGCCTGCGCCTTGGGATAGCGGGCGAGGAGGTCTTCCGTATCCGCCTCGGGATCGGCCTGCGCCTTGAGGTCCGCTTCGGCGCTGGCGATGTCCTTAGCGGTATACGGTACCCCCACTCGCGACAGTGCGCGCAGGGTCGCGGACGGGTCGGCCACGTGAAGGTCCGTTTCGGCGAGGAACCCGTATTGGGGCATCACGCTTTCGGGCACCACGCTCTGCGGGTTGGTCAGGTGCTGGACGTGCCAGGCGTCGGAATAGCGATTGCCGACCCGTGCAAGGTCGGGTCCGGTACGCTTGGACCCCCACTGGAACGGGTGGTCATACATGCTCTCCGCAGCGAGGCTGTAGTGGCCGTAACGCTCGACCTCGTCCCGGAAGGGGCGGATCATCTGGCTGTGGCAGACGTAGCATCCCTCGCGCACGTAGATGTCGCGGCCCGCCTGCTCGAGCGGAGTGTAGGGGCGCATGCCCTCGACCTTCTCGATCGTGTTGTCGATCCAGAAAAGCGGGGCGATCTCGACCAGCCCGCCGATCGCGACGACGATCAGGGTGACAACCCCGAGCAGTGTCACATTGCGTTCGAGGCGAGCGTGGCCCTTCACAACCGCTTCGACATCGGGCGGCTCCTCCGACAGCGGACGGGCGGACACGGGCTCGTTGATGGTGCTCATCGTCTTTCGGGCCTTACTCGGCGGGAACTGCGGTTGCGGGGATCGGGTGGTCGTGAACCGGATCCGGGGGCGTCTCGGTCATCGGCACTTCGCTGCGAACCTTGCCCGCCAGCGTCTGGCCAACGTTCCACAGCATGACGAGGAAACCCGACAGGTAGAGGAGCCCGCCGAACGCCCGCATGATGTACATCGGGTGGATCGCGGCGACCGTGTCGGCGAAGCTGTTCACGAGATAGCCGTCGGCACCGTATTCGCGCCACATCAGGCCCTGGGTGATCCCGGCCACCCACATGCTGGCTGCGTAGAAAACGATCCCCAGCGTAGCGAGCCAGAAGTGCCAGTTGATCATCCGCAGCGAATACATGCGCTGCCGTTTCCACAGCCGCGGCACGAGGTAGTACATGCTCGCGAAAGTGATCATGCCGTTCCAGCCCAGCGCTCCGGAATGGACGTGGCCGATGGTCCAGTCGGTGTAGTGGCTCAGCGAATTGAAGAACTTGATCGAGAGCATCGGCCCTTCGAACGTGCTCATCCCGTAGAACGCGAGGGCCATCACCATCATTCGAATGATCGGGTCCGTGCGGACCTTGTCCCACGCGCCGTTCAGCGTCATCAGGCCGTTGATCATGCCACCCCAGCTCGGCATCCACAGCATGATCGAGAACACCATGCCCAGGGTCTGCGCCCAGTCGGGCAGCGCGGTGTAGAGCAGGTGGTGCGGGCCGGCCCAGATGTAGAGGAAGATCAGGGACCAGAAGTGGATGATCGACAGGCGGTACGAATAGACCGGCCGCTCGGCCTGCTTGGGTACGAAGTAGTACATCATCGCAAGGAAGCCGGCGGTCAGGAAGAAGCCGACCGCGTTGTGGCCGTACCACCACTGCACCAGCGCGCCCTGCACACCGCCGAACAGCGGGTAGGCCTGCGATCCGAAAACGCTAACCGGCACATCGATGTTGTTGACGACGTGAAGCATCGCCACAGTTACGATGAAGCCCAGATAGAACCAGTTGGCGACATAGATGTGCGGCTCGTGCCGCTTCAGGATCGTGCCGACGTAGACGATCAGGTACGCGACCCAGACGGCCGTCAACCACCAGTCGACGTACCATTGCGGCTCCGCGTATTCCTTGCTCTGGCTGATGCCGAGCAGGTAGCCGGTCGCGGCCAGCACGATGAACAGCTGGTAGCCCCAGAATACGAACCGGGCGAGCGCGGGGAACGCCAGGCGCGCGCGGCAGGTGCGCTGGACGACGTAAAAGCTTGTCCCGATCAGCGCGTTGCCGCCGAACGCGAAAATCACCGCGCTTGTGTGCAGCGGGCGAACCCGGCCGAAATTGAAGTAGGGCTCAAGGTTTAGCTGCGGCCAGGCGAGTTGGGCGGCGATGAACAGGCCGGCAAGGAAGCCTGCAAGTCCCCAGAACAGCGTCGCCAATGTCGCCCAACGGATCGGATCGTCGTCGTAGCGGGTTTCGCCCTCGGGCATCCGGAAGAATCCGCGCGCGTGCCCCAGGGGATCGAAACGCGCGGCCGAGGCGATGACGAGCCCAAGCGCGATCACGCCGACAAGCGCCGCGTGGACCGCAAATCCGGTGTCGGCGGCCGAGACGTAGGCGACGATCGCCAGCAACATGACCGCGAACCACAGGCCTACTCGGCCAAGGGCAGCTTCCGCTTGCATCGAAATCTCCGTTGATGTGCATCAAGCGCCCTAAGACCGGCTCAGCCGACCTTCATTGATCCAGCGCAATTTTCGTATTTTTCTCAGCTGGCGCTTTCGAGCCGTCCCGAGCACGCGAGGAGGGCGGAGGTATCGGCTATCCGAACGCCCGACCGGCCCACTGTCTCGATCAACTCCGCCGCCTTGAGCTCTCCGAACTGGCGGCTCACGGTCTCGACCGTCAGGCCCAGGCTGTCTGCAATGTCGCGACGTGACATCGGCAGGTCGATCATGCACCCCCCACCCTCGCGGCGACCGATCCGTTCGGCCATCGATGACAGGAAGCCGGCGATCCTCTCGGCGGCATTCTTGCGCCCCAGCGCTACCGACTTCTCGCGGCATCGGCCGAGCGACACCAGCAGTCGGCCAAGGAGTTCCTCCATCAGTCCTGGATCGCATCGGGCAAGCTTCAGAAACTCGCTCTCGCTCAGGGCGAGTGCCTTCAATGGTTCGAGCGCGACCAACGAATAGGCGTGCGCCCCTCGCGCCGGCACCGCGACGACGTCGCCGGGAAAGTGGAAGGAGACAATCTGCGCGCGATCATGCGAAGCGTGCGCCACCAGCTTCGCCGCACCGTCCAGGACGTGGACGATCTGGCCGGCACCTTCACCGAAGTCCGCGGCCTGCCCCGCCGTCACTTCGCATACCCGCGCAAGCGCATCGAAACGCTCGATCGGCACGGTATCCGGATCGAACGATCGAACCGGGGCAAGCGCGTGGGCTGATCGGCGCTGGATCATGGGCATGGCAATGCGGCCACCGCGACCTTTTGTCGTTGACCTGCGTCAACAACAGCCGGCTCGCCCGGCGCTATCGGGACGCTGCGATGCAATAAGCCTGGGCCGCAATGGGCGGCCACTGCACCGCAGGACGATTACCTCATGAAACTACGATTCGCTCTGGCGGCGGGCCTGCTCGCTGCGGCAGCCAATCCGGTCGCGGCCGAAGAGGGCCAAGGCCGCATCCAGATCAAGCTCCTCGGCAGCGCGGTTCTGACCGACGGGCACATCACCCGCGTCGACAAGGACGTCATCGGACTGCCGGCTGACCTGCAAACGGAAAGCAACAACAATGTCGTGCCGACGATCGCGGCGGAATACTTCGTTTCGCCGAACCTGTCTGTGGAAACGATCTGCTGCATGACCCAGCACGACGTCGACGCGACCACTGGGCTTCCCGGCGCCGAACTGGTCGCCGATGCCAAGGTCATCCCAGCGACCGTTACGCTGAAATACCACTTCCCGCTGGGCGCGGCGAAGCCGTACGTCGGCGTTGGACCGACCTATTTTCTATGGGTCGATGCCAACCCTGGAGCCGCGACCATTCCGCTGGGCGTGACCAGGACGACGTTGAGTGACGAATTCGGCCTTGCACTGCAGGCGGGCGTCGACGTGCCGGTGAACGACAGCGGCCTTGGCCTGACCATCGATGCCAAGCGCTATTTCGTGGACACGACCGCGCGCTGGTATGCCGGGTCTACGCTCGCGATACAGACGCGCCACAAGCTCGATCCGTGGGTGCTCAGCGCGGGCCTCGCCTGGCGATTCTGAAGGACGAGCTGCCTGACGCAACCTTCGTCAGGCAGCTCGGTCTTCCAACGCTCCCCGTTGAAGAATGCGCACATCGCGTCGCGAGGGCAGGTCTATCAGCCCTTCGGCCTTCATCCGGGTGAACTGGCGGCTGACAGTCTCGATCGTCAGGCCGAGCACGTCGGCGATCTGCTGCCGTGACAACGGCAGTTCGAGCGCGTCGGCCGCGACCCCCTCGGCTGAGCAGGTCGCAGGAGATAGACGCTCCGACATCTCGAGCAGGAAAGCCGCCAGTTTCTGCTCCGCGCTCATTCTGCCGAGCAGCAGCATCCATCGACGCGTCCGGTCGAGCTCGGTCAGGGTGCGCTCGAGAAGTTTGTGTTCGAGGCGCGGATGCTCGCGCGCGAACCGGTCGAAGTCGGAACGCTGGAACACGCAGACGAGCGCATCGGTCAGCGCTTCAACACCATAGGGTGTCGATTTTCCGAACGGCCGGCCCAGGAAATCGGACGGGTAGGCCAGCCCGAGGATCTGCTCCCGTCCATCCGATGTCTGGGTCGATAGCTTGAGCACGCCTTCGACGACGTTGGCGACCAGCACCGCCTCATCGCCTTCCCACAAAAGCTGGTTGCCGGGACGCAACGTCTGGCGGCGTCCGATCCGGTTAAGCAGATCGATTTCGTCGCTTTCGAGATCGGCGCAAATTGCCCGATTCCGCACGGTACACGCCTGACAAAAATTCAGAGGGTGCTCGAGATCGGGTGAATTCATTGAAGTGTTTTAGGGAAATATGCCTCACGCGCCAAGAGCGGCCGCATGCCCGTAACGACGGAGGCCTTGCGTCAAGCCGCTGCGGGCAACACAACCCTGCCGTGCCCTATCCGAAGCAAGCCGCCGACGAAGATTTCGAATCATTCGACGAGGATCACGCCGCACTCGCGGCAGCGTGCATCCCTGGCGCAGCGCTGTGCACAATCGTTGGAATCGATGGATCGTTTTCACGACGGTTGGGGGCACAACTGGCCGTCTTGCCCGGGGGAAAGGTGGTTGGCAGCCTTTCCGACGGATGTCTGGAGAACCAGTTAGCTGCAGACTGTCGCGGCCTGTCGCACCCTGAGGTGCGCCGGTACGGGAGCGGGTCGCCACTCGTGGATTTCCGACTTCCGTGCGGCGGTGGGCTCGACATTCTGCTCGATCCGGCGCCGGACCATGCGGCTTGCACCTCATCCCTCGAATTGCTCGATGAGCGGCGGACGGTGTCGCTTCCGCTTCCCGTCAACGACGGATTCGACACCCGGCCCTACATCCCACGCTTGCGAATCCGTGCATTCGGCGAAGGACCCGAGCTGGCGGCGCTGGCACGACTTGCTGACGCAGCCGGCATCGCCGTCGATGTGGTCGATCGAAGCGCTCTATCGCTGGGCAGACCGAGCGGGCGCAACCCAGCCGATCGCTGGACGGCCGAGGTCCTTTTATTCCACGACCACGAGTGGGAAATAGCCCTGCTCGAGGAAGCGCTACACGGCGATGCGTTTTATATCGGGGCGCAAGGCGGAATGCAGGCGCGCCGCGCGCGTATCGACGAGCTGGGGCGGCGCGGTTTGGGCCACGCTATGCTTTCGCGCATCCGCAGCCCGATAGGTCACCCGGCTGGCAGCCGCACACCGCAGATGCTCGCGCTGTCGGTGCTCACCGAGATTGCCCACGAATATGAACAGCTCCGTCCCGCCCCCTGAACTTCGCTCGGGTGGACGCTGCGCCTACGCGCTGCTCGCCGCCGGTCGCGGAATGCGTTTCGGCAAGGACAAGCTGCTCGCGGATCTCGCCGGCAAGCCGCTCTGGCGCTGGGCGATCGATGCTGCGGTAGAGGCCGGTTTCGACGAATTGCACGTCGTGACCAACGACCGGGCAATAGCCGCCGAGTGCGATGCATCGGGGTGGTCCGTACACGCCAATCCTCGTGCGGCGAGCGGCATGGCCTCGTCGATCGCAGTCGCCGCCAGGGCGACGGCATCGGCAGATCGAACGGTAATCGCACTGGCTGACATGCCCTTCGTCGAAGCGGCGCACCTGCAGCGCCTCGCACGAGCGGGCAGGGTCGCGTTCACCCGTTATCCGGATGGCGCCCACGGCGTTCCGGCGGGGTTTCCAAAGGCCGCACGCGATCGGCTCCTCGCCCTCGAGGGAAACCGCGGCGCGGGATCGCTCGATTGGTCATGTCCCGCAGTTATCGAGCCACCGTCTCCTGCAAGCCTGATCGACGTTGACACGCTCTCACGCCTCGATGCGGCGCAGGGGGTCGCGCTCAGGCGACTTCGGGTAGGTCGCCGATAATCTTGTCGAGCGTGATCGGGTAATCGCGGACGCGAACGCCGGTAGCGTTGTAGATCGCGTTGGCGATCGCCGCTCCAGGTCCGCAGATGCCGAGTTCGCCCACGCCCTTGGCCTTCATCGGGCTGATCACGTCGTCCAGCGTATCGAGGAACACGACGTCGAGATGCGGAATGTCGGCATGTACCGGTACCTCGTACTGGGCGAGATCGTGATTGGCGAAATAGCCGAAGCGCTTGTCGACCACGAGTTCTTCCATCAACGCGGCGCCCGCGGACATCGTCATGGCGCCAATAACCTGGCTGCGGGCCGACAGGGGGTTCAGAATGCGCCCGGCGTCGCACACCGCGAGCATGCGGCGAATGCGCACTTCGCCGGTGTAGGCATCTACACCGACCTCGGCGAAATGACCGGCATAGGTGCCCATGTCGTAATCGTTCTGGAAGTCGCCGTAGTCCATCTCGCCTTCGGCCGAGAGCGGACCGGCTTCCGCGAGCATTTTCGATTTGTTGCCTTCCGTTACCCGGCCATTCGCGAAAGTCGCGCCCTCGGCGTCGTAGCCGAACTTCTCAGCGACCATCCGGCGCAATTCGATACAGGCAGCGTAGACGCCCGCGGTCGAGCTCGCCGCGCCCCACTGGCCACCCGAACCCGATGAGACCGGCGAACGCGAATCGCCGAGGTCGACGCTCACGTCGCTCAGCGGCACGCCCAGACACTCGGCGGCAGTCTGCGCAAGGATCGTATAGCTGCCGGTCCCGATGTCGGTCATGTCGGTCTCGACCTTGATCTTGCCGTCCGCACTCAGCCTAACCCGCGCAGCCGATTTGGTGATCGGCGCGCCGCGATATCCCGCCGCAACGCCCATGCCGACGAGCCAGCGTCCTTCGCGCACGCTGGCCGGTTTTGCCTTGCGCGCCGACCAACCGAAGCGATCGGCGCCTTGGCGCAGGCATTCCACGAGATGGCGTTCGGAAAAGCGCTTCGACGGATCGCCCGGCTTCCTGGCCGGTTCGTTCAGAATGCGGAACTCTATCGGGTCCATCCCCAGTTTCTCGGCCAGTTCGTCCATCGCCACCTCCAGCGCGAGGTGGCCGACCGCCTCGCCCGGCGCGCGCATCGCGTTGCCTTCGGGCAAGTCGAGTTCGGAGATATAACTGACCGTCAGGTTGTCCGGTCCCGCATAAAGGGAGCGGGTCTGAGCGCTGCCGTTCTCGGCATCGCCGCCCGGTAGATTGCCCGACCAGCACTCGTGACCCATCGCCAGAATCTTGCCGCTCTCGTCGGTCCCGATCCGCAACCGCTGGATCGTTGCCGGCCGGTGTGTCGTATTGTTGAAGATCAGCGGGCGCTGCATGGCAATCTTGACCGGGCGCCCTGCCGCTTTCGCCGCGAGCGCAGCCATCACGGCATCGGCGCGAATGAACAGCTTCCCGCCGAACCCGCCGCCGATATAAGGGGAATCCAGCCGGACGTTTTCTTTCGGAATTCCGAGGATGTCAGCCAGCGCCCGTTTACCCCAGTTGATCATCTGGTTGCTGGTCCAGAGCGTCAGCTTCTCGCCTTCCCATGCGGCGATGCTCGCCATCGGCTCCATCATCGCGTGGCTCTCGTCGGGGGTCGTGTAGGTTCGGTCCAGCTGCACCGGCGCGGCCATGAAGGCCTTGGCGAAATCGCCGTTGCGGGCGACATCCTCGGGCACGCCCCAGCCCCGCGCGATCTTGGATTTACCCTGCACCTTGGCCAGTTCGTAGTCGCCCTTCTCCCGATCGTAGGTTGTACCTATAAGGGCAGCGGCAGCGCGCGCCTGCTCGAAAGACTCGGCGACGACGCAGGCGATCGCCTGGTGGTAATGCGCAATCTTCGGGCCGCCGAACAGCGGCGCGGCGTTGAAGTCGCTGGTGCCCACGGGTTCGTGCTCGGTCGCCGCGACGATTGCTATCACGCCAGGCGCCTTGCGCGCTGCGTCCAACTCCATCGAGGCAATTCGCCCCTTGGCGATCGCCGAGCCGACGATGTAGCCATAGGCCTGGCCCGACACGACGTCGTGCCGCTCGTAGGCGTAAGGCGCGGTGCCAGTTGTCTTCCTGGGACCATCGATGCGACGGGTGGATTTGCCGATGACCTTTGGATCGTCGACGATGGTCTTGCCGGCGGGTGCTTCGAATTTCATCGGTTCAGCTCCTCACCTCTGCCAAAATCCCCGCCAGCGTCCGTTCGGCGAGCGCGATCTTGAACGCGTTGTCATCCTGCGGCTTCGCGTCGGCGAACGCCTGCTGAACGACCGCCTTGGCGCCAAGCGGCAATGCCTCGTCCGCTTTCCTGGACCGCCACGGCTTTGGCGCGACGCCGCCGAATGCGACCCGGCCGCTGCCGTCGGCCTGGATGACCGCGGCTACTGACACCAGCGCGAATGCGTAGGACGCGCGGTCGCGCACTTTGCGGTAGAAGTGCGTTCCGCCCGGCGGCTTGGGCAGGACGAGACCGGTGATCAACTCCCCTTTTTCAAGCGCAGTCTCTTTCTCCGGCGTATCGCCCCAGAGGCGATGGAAATCGCCGATCGGAATCGCCCGCGTGGCGCCATCGGGCTTTACCGTTTCGACCACCGCGTCGAGCACCGCGAGCGCGTTCGCCATGTCGCCGGGGTATGTCGCAATGCACTTGTCCGACACGCCGACCACGCCGAGCTGGCGCGAATAGCCACCGATCGCCGCGCACCCGCTCCCGGGCTTGCGCTTGTTGCACGGCATGTTGGTGTCGTAAAAATAGGCGCAGCGCGTACGCTGGAGCAGGTTGCCCCCGGTCGTCGCCTTGTTGCGCAGCTGCCCGCTCGCGCCCGCCTGGATCGCGCGGGTCAGCACGGGGTAGTCGCGCATGACCCGGGGATGCGCCGAGAGCGCGGTGTTCGACACGAAAGTGCCGATCCTGAGGCCGCCCTCGTCGGTTTCCTCGATACTCCCGAGACCGAGTTCCTGCACATCGACGAGGTGCGTCGGGGCTTCGATCTCGAGCTTCATCAGATCGAGCAGGTTGGTGCCACCGGCGATGAACTTGGCGCCCTGCCTGTCCGCTACGGCCTTCGCAGCCTGCTGCGGGCTGGTCGCGCGTTCATAGGTGAAACTGCGCATCGCTCAGCCCTCCGCCACACCGGCAATTGCCGCGACGATGTTCGAATACGCGCCGCAGCGGCAGATATTGCCGCTCATCCGTTCACGAATCTCGGGATTGGTGGCGCGTATTTTGTCGTCGAGGTCATCGGTGACGTGACTTGGCACACCGCGCTCGATCTCCTTCAGCATCGCGACCGAGGAGCAGATCTGTCCCGGAGTGCAATAGCCGCACTGGTAGCCGTCGTGCTCGATGAAGGAGTCCTGCATCGGGTGGAGCTTGTCGGGCGTGCCCAGCCCCTCGATGGTCGTGACCTCGTCTCCTGCGTGCTGCACCGCGAGGCTAAGGCAGGAGTTGATGCGTTCGCCATTGACGATGACGGTACAAGCTCCGCACTGGCCGTGATCGCAGCCTTTTTTGGTTCCGGTGAGTTGGAGATGCTCACGCAAGGCATCGAGCAGGGTCGTGCGCGGATCGAGCGTCAGCATACGCTCGCGTCCGTTGACGGTTAGGGTCAGGGGCATTCTGATCGACGCGGCAGCCGGGGCATCGTTCCCGGCTGCCGCGGGCGCACCCGACAAAATCGCGACACCCGCCGCCGAACTGCCGAGCAGCCCCCTGCGGGTAACGGGCAGGATGGGATCGCTCATCTCGCAGTTCCTTTTCGGTTGCGCAGTAGGGGCGGACCATGCGGCACATCGCGGATCCCTGCAAGCGCAGGACCGACGCGATGGCGCGGAAGCGATGGGAAATGGGCGGACTGTCCGAAACCCGTGCGACACGGTGGTGAGCCCTGCTGGGTTCGAACCAGCGACCTACTGATTAAAAGTCAGTTGCTCTACCGACTGAGCTAAGGGCCCGACACGTGCGTGCAGCAGGGCGCGCCCTAGGGCAGCGGATTGCCGCGGGTCAAGCGGGCTTGAAGGTGAGCGATCGTAAAGCCGGTCAGCGGATCGCGCCAATGCGGTGCGATTGACGCAGCGGGCGCGAGCACGAACGTGCGCCGGCGAAACTCCGGATGGGGGACAACGAGACGCTCGCTTGCCCATGCCCCGCCGCTCCAGAGCACGATGTCCAGATCAAGGACCCGAGCGCCCCAGCGTGCTCCGCGGCGGCGGCGACCGAAGTCGTTCTCGACGCGCTGCAGGACGTCGAGCAGGACCTCGGGCTCGAGCCTGCTCCGCACAATGGCGGCCGCATTGGCGTACCGGCGACGCGAAGGGCCGAGGGGAGCGCTATCTATGGTCGCCGATACGACCTCGATTGAAATACCCGCCTCCTTGATCGCCACGAGCGCGGCGTCGATCACTTGGCGCGGGCTTCCGAACCGCGGGTGCCGCACATTCGAACCTAGTGCGATCAGGTAGCGGTGGGGAGTCAGACGTCCTCGCAGATGCGGCCATAGAGCTGCGGGCGGCGATCTCGGAAGAATCCCATCCCTGCGCGGTGCTTTGCCGCGCGGGCGAGGTCGACCGTCGCCACCAGCGCGCCGCTTTCGCTCGCGCCGTATTCGCAAAGGTAGTCGCCCCACTCGTCGGTGATGAAACTGTGGCCGTAAAAGCTCTGGCCGTCACCACCGCACTCGCGTTCGGTGCCTGTGCGGTTGGCGGCGATCACCGGCATGCAGTTCGATACTGCGTGGCCAAGCATCGCACGGCGCCACATGCGGCTGGTATCGAGATCGGCGTCGTATGGCTCGGACCCGATCGCCGTGGGGTAGAACAATAGCTCGGCCCCCATGAGAGCCATGACCCGCGCGCTTTCGGGATACCATTGGTCCCAGCAGACGCCGACGCCGATGCGCGTTCCGAAAACGTCCCACACCTTGAACCCGTCGTTACCCGGGCGGAAGTAGTACTTTTCCTCGTAGCCGGGTCCGTCGGGAATGTGGCTCTTGCGATAAGTGCCGATGATCTCGCCGTCGGCACCGATCATCGCGAGCGTATTGTAGTAGTGGTGACCGTCGCGTTCGAAGAAGCTCGTCGGAATCGCGACCCCGAGCTTTGCGGCAAGATCCCGCATCGCGAGAACCGAGGGATGTTCAGCGGTCGGCCGCGCGCGCGCAAACAGCGCCTCGTCTTCAGTCTTGCAGAAATACGGGCCCGAGAAGAGCTCGGGCGGCAGGATCACTTGCGCACCAAGACCCGCCGCGTCCTCTACCAGCCCCGAGACGGCAGCGATGTTCTGCTGTTCGTCCTGCGACGACAGGTCGAGCTGGAGCGCGGCGACGGTGATCGTGGTCATGAACGGCGAGGTATGACTCCCGCTGCGCGAAGTCCACCCGGATGCAGCTTCCCGATGACAAGCAACCGACCGCTTCCTATCTCGCGGCACGACAAGGAGACCATGAATGAGCGAGCAGGTAACCGTCGCGGGCGGATGTTTCTGGTGCACCGAAGCGGTGTTCCGCGACGTGGTAGGCGTAAGCGAGGTGGAAAGCGGCTACATCGGCGGCACCACCGAAAACCCGACGTACAAGCAGGTTTGTTCGGGCAACACCGGCCACGCCGAGGCGATCCGGGTAACCTACGAGCCGGAGGTGATCACCTTGCCGGAAATCCTTGACGTGTTTCTCGGCACTCACGACCCGACCCAGCTCAACCGGCAGGGAAATGATGTCGGCACGCAGTACCGGAGCGCGATCTTTCCTCTCGACGACGCCCAGCGGGCCGAGGCCGAGGCGGCCATCGCGCGGTGGAACGACGAGCATCCGGGCAGCAGTGCAGTCACCACCATCGAAGGCCCGGCGACGTGGTATCCGGCGGAAGACTACCACCAGGAATACTGGGACGGCGAAGGCCAGCGGAACCCTTACTGCCTCGCAGTCATTCCACCCAAGCTGATGAAGCTGAGGAAGAGCTTCCAAGACAAGGTAAAGGCATAAGGCATATGCGGGCGTGAAGGCGGAGAGTACGAAAGTTCTCGTCATCGCGCTCGCCGCGAACATGGGTATCGCAGTGGCCAAGTTCGTCGCTGCTGCGGTCACCGGTTCATCGGCGATGCTGACCGAGGGTGTCCACAGCCTCGTCGATTCGACCAATCAGTTGTTGCTGATGTACGGGCAAAAGCGGGCTGCCAAGCCGCCCGATGAGCGGCACCCGGGCGGCTATGGGCGTGAGCTTTATTTCTGGAGTTTCGTCGTTGCCCTGCTCGTTTTCGCTTTGGGCGCGGGCGTGTCGATCTACGAAGGCGTCATCCACTTCCTCGATCCCGAGCCGGCGGTTTCGCCACTGATTGCCTATGGCGTGCTCGGGATCGCATTCGTGCTCGAGGGATGGTCGACTCTCGCCGCCTTCCGCGAGTTCAATCGTGCCCGCGCAAACAAAAGTTGGTGGCATGCGCTGGTCTCGACGAAGGATGCGCCGACTGTGATCGTGTTGCTAGAGAACGGCGCGGCGATGACCGGCCTCGTGATTGCCGCACTCGGCATTGCGGTTTCGGCCTGGACGGGCGATCCGCGGGTCGACGGCGCGGCGTCGGTTCTCATCGGCCTGATGCTCGCCGGGGTGGCGATATTCCTCGCTCGCGAGGCAAAGGGTCTGCTGATCGGCGAGGCGGCCGATCCACGATTGATAGAGGGCATTCGCCGCGCGATTTCACGCGACGGCATCATGGGTGTCGGCGAGATTCGCACGATTCATAATTCGCCCGACCAGATTGTCGCCGCCATCAACGTCGACTTCGACAACCGCATGGGAGCGAGCGATGTCGAGCGCATAGTCTGCGAGATTGAGAATGAACTGCGCGCCGAATTTCCGCAGCTGTTCCGGATTTACGTCCGCCCGCATGAGGATGCCGGCAAGAAGCGTGGACCTGGCCGAGGCCTGATCGCCTAGGCCCGCCAGCGCGCCGCGAAGAAACCGTCGAGGCCGCCTACATCGGCGAGCATCGAGGGATAGGTGCGCAGCCAGCCTTCGGACGTCGGTGCAAGACCGGCGGGTAGTTCCGCAACGCCGACTGGTAATGGATCGAGCACGACGCCGACAGCCCGCTCTTCGCCCTCCTCGAGCTCGAGCGAGCAGGTCGCGTAGACCAGAGTGCCGCCAGGGGAGACCCAGTCCTGCGCGCGCTTCAGGATCGTGGACTGAAGATCGGCCATCTCGGCGATCTGGCGGGCTCCGATGCGGTGGAGCACGTCGGGATGGCGACGGCAGGTCCCGGTCGCCGTACAAGGCGCATCGAGCAGGATCGCATCCCACGTGCGACCCGGCTCCCAAGTCAGCGCGTCGGCCGCGACCACTTCGGACGCAAGCCCGTTCCGTTCGAGATTTTCGACCAGTCGATCCAGACGCTTCAGGCTTTTATCGACGCTCGTCACCCGCCAGCCGGCGGCGGCGAGTTGCAGGGTCTTGCCGCCCGGCGCGGCGCAAAGGTCGAGCACGGCCCTCCCGTTCCCGGCGCCTAGCAACCGGGCGGGTAGCGAGGCGGCGAGGTCCTGAACCCACCACGCGCCATCGTCGAACCCGGCCAGCCGTTCGACGGCGGTGCCACGCGGAAGACGTACGTGGCCGGGCGCGAGCGAAACTCCGCCCAGTTCCTCAGCCCAGCGGTCCGTCTCGTGCCAATTCTTGAGCGCGAGGTCGAGCGGCGGCGGCTCGGCGAGTGCGGAGGCGATCGGGCCCGCGTTTTCGCCCCAGCGCTGCGCCACCGTCTTCGGCAGGGTCGGCACCTCGGGCAAGGCGACGCCGCGCTTGACCAGCGCCGAAAACACGCCGTGCGCCAGTCGACGGGGGCCGCCCGCGAGCAATTCGAGTCCTGTCGCGATGGCAGCATGCGGGGGTGTTTCGAGCCTGAGGACCTGGGCCAGCATCATCCGCAGTACCATGCGCGGCTTGGCATCGTCGGGCAGAACTTGCCTGGTGGCGGAATCGATCAGCGCATCGAGATCGACGAGCCAGCGCAACGTCTCGCTGGAGATTGCTCGGGCGAGTCCACGGTCGCTCGGCGTCAGGCCCTTGGCGTTGGCGCGCTCCGCCAACTCGAGCGTCTCGCCCCGGCGGAGCACCGCGTCGAGCATGCGCAGGGCCGCAGCGCGCGCGGGTAGACCTTGGACCTTTGCCATCGCGACGAGCCCCTATCGGCGATTGCACTCCGGCGCCAGCGCGCCCATCTCGACCGAATGATGAAACGCGCGACCAGACGTCCCGACACGTTCGACAAGCCCGACTACTGGACCAGCGAGCCCGCGCCTGAGCCCGCACCGCCTACTGTCGAAGAGGAGCTCAGCCCTACCCGTTACGGCGACTGGGTGAAGGACGGCGTTGCGATCGACTTCTAAAGCGGGCGCAGGGTAATCCTGAGGCCGTCCTTCGGTTTCGGGATCGGCCACGGCTGCCAGTCGGGCTCGTAACCATCTGCCACCTCGATCCGATAGCGCTGGAGCATCTGCGCCATGAGAATTTTCACCTGCATGTAAGCGAAGTGCAGTCCTAGACACATGTGCGCCCCGCCGCCGAACGGGATCCACGCGTATTTGTGGCGCGCCTTCACCTTGTCGGGGGTGAAGCGCATGGGGTCGAAGGTTTCGGGGCTGTCCCAGTATTCTTCCATGTGATGCGTGAGATGGGCGTTGAATCCGCACGCCGCGCCAGCGGGAATGTGGACGCCGTTGAATTCGAAGCTGCGTAGCGCACGGCGCGGAATCGACGGCACCGGGGTGATGAGCCGCAGCGCCTCCTTGAATGCCATTTCGAGCAGTTCGAATTTGGGCAGGTCGTCATAGGTCGCGCCGCGCGGCTTGCCGTGGCTGTCGGGCCCACCGGTGACCGCGAAAACTTCCTGCCTGATTTTCTCCTGCCACTCGGGATGCTTCGCGAGCAGCCAGACTAGGCTGGTCGCGCTCGACGTGATGGTGTCGTGCGCGGCCATCATCAGGAAGTTCATGTGATCGACAACCTCGTCGACCGGCAGCATCTTGCCATCCTCTCGCGTGGCAGTCGCGAACTGACTGAACATGTCCTGCCCCAGCCCTTCGCCCGCGCGACGCTTCAGCGTCTGCTTCATGAAGTAGTCGACGAGGAATTCGCGCCCCTTTACGCCTTTGCGCATCTGGGTGAACGGCAGTGGTTTGCGCACCGGCGTCACCGAGGCGGCGACCATGTCGACGAACGCCTGGTTGATACGATTGGCCTCCGGACCCCACGGAAGACCGAGGAAGCTGTCGGCGGCAAGGTCGAGCGTCAGTTTCTTGATCGCCGGGTAGAACAGCATCTCGCCGTCCCACCGCGCGACTTCCTCCGCGATCCCGCGATCGAGCGCGTCGGCATAATGGCGCATAGGCTCAGGCTTGAAGGCGATCGACAGCGCGCGCCGGTCCGCCCGGTGGTGGTCGAAATCGAGCAACATCAAACCGCGCGGGAACAGTTGATGAAGGGTCGGACCCCAGCCCTGCTCGCTTGAGAAGATCTTGTTGCGGTCGAACAGCAGCAGCTCGTTGGCTTCCGCGCCGATCAGCATGATATGCCAGTAACCCAAGGTCTTGTTCTTATAGACCGGGCCGTATTCACGAAACATGCGCCAGTGAAAACCGTGCGGATCGGCGAGCATCCGGAACAGGTTCCCGATGATCGGCGGCCCTGCGTCGCCGGGAATGTGTGCTACGTCGGCGTCGGTCAGCCGCCCCTCCGACCAGTGGGACGGTGCCACTTCCGGGGGCTGATGGGCCGAGATGGTCGATTCTGCGAGACTGGCCATGGGTAGCTCCTGACAACTTACACCGTTGTAAGCCGGCTAGACCCACCCGGCAAGTTCGCGCCGCACCAGCGCTTCGAGCATCGCCATGCCCGCATCGGACGTGTTGAGGCACGATAACGCCGCGAAATGCTCGCCGCCCGCCTCGAAAAATTGATCGCGACCGCGGATCGCCAGCTCCTCGAGTGTTTCGAGGCAATCGGCCGAAAAGCCGGGCGCGGCGACCGCGATCCCCTTGGTACCTGATTTGGCCTCATCTTCGAAGACCGCGTCAGTCGCCGGTTCCAGCCATTTCGCGCGCCCGAAACGGCTCTGGAACGTCGTGACCATCCGCATGTCGGGTCGGGCGAGCGCGTCCTCGAGCAAACGCGCGGTCTTGCGGCAATGGCAGTGATAGGGATCCCCGAGCTCAAGCGTGCGCTGAGGCATCCCGTGAAAGCTCAGCAGCAGTACTTCCGGCGCGAAGTCCAGCCGGTCGAGCTGCGCGCCGAGATCGGCGGCCAGCGCGTCGATATAGGCGGGATCGTCATGATAGGGTGGCAAGGTCCGCAGTGCTGGTTGCCAACGCATCGTCCGCAGCTTGTCCGCAGCCTTGTCCACAACCGTAGCGGTCGTCGCACCGCTGTATTGCGGGTATAGGGGGGCTAGCAGAATCCGGTCGCACCCCATGTCCATCAATATTTGCATTTCGTCACCGAGCGCGGGGCGGCCATAGCGCATCGCGTGGCGCACGACGACGCCATCACCCAGGCGGTCCTGCAAGCCCTTGGCCTGTGCCTTCGTGATCGCAGCAAGCGGGGAGCCGTCTTCGGTCCAGACCTGCCCATATGCTTCGGCGCTCTTTTTGGGCCGAGTATTGAGGATGATCCCGCGCAGGATCGGCTGCCAAATCAGCGCAGGTATTTCGACCACGCGGCGATCGGAGAGGAACTCCGCGAGATAGCGCTTCACGCTCGCGGGATCGGGCGCATCGGGCGTGCCGAGGTTGACGACGAGCACCCCGACTCGGCCGCTCTTCACGGGCGGATGATCGGAGGGAAGCGTTTGCGGTTGCCAGGTCATAAACCCTCGGACAGCAGGGGAAGGCGGCGCAGACGCAGGCCTGTCGCCGAATGGAGCGCATTGGCGATGGCGGGCGGCGCGACGGCAACCCCGATCTCGCCGGGATCGGCCGGTTCGCCTTCGCCGGGCATGAATTCCACCGCAATTTCGGGAGTGTCGGCAAGCGTAGGCAGTTCGAGCGCCGCGAGACGGTTCGAAGTCGGCAGCCCCGCTTCGTATTGCAGGGTCGACCCGGTCGCGAGGCCGACGCCGAAGATCAGACCGCCCTCGATCTGCTGACGCGCAATGTCGAGATTGACGATCCGTCCCAGGTCCACGGCAACGCTTAGTTTCCCCACGCGTACACCCCCTTCGCCCGCGCGGGCCGACGCAACGCACGCAATGCGCGCGATCGGTGCCCCGCTTTCGGGATCTCCAATGCGCCAGCAGGCGATGCCATTGCCGCTCTGGCCCGATCCGCCATCCCATTCCCCGAGTCGCGCGGCGCGCTGGAGGCACTCGGCAAGGCGAGGATCGTTACCCAGCATCGCCATGCGGAAGCTCAAAGGCTCGCGCCCGACGCGCGCCGCCAGTTCATCGATGAAGCTCTCGGTGACGAAAGCAAGGTAGCCGTGGGCGTTGCCTCGCAACCGTCCGCTCGGAAGTCCAACGTCAACCGGAACGTGATCGATCGCCACGTCGGGGATCGCGTAGGGAGTTGTCGCCCCTTCGAACGCAATAGGGTCGGACGCGGCACCGGCCTCCCGGCGTGCGGCGAGCGCGGTCTTGTTGCCGAACAGTCGCGCACCGAATTCGCGATTTGTCGAAGGCATCGCGACCCGCAGCCGCAGCGCGGTGGGCGTGCCGTCCTCCTGTGCGGTCCACGCGCTCGCTAGCGCGGCGAGCGGGGCGCGCGGACGACCGCCGACGTGCTCCTGCCAACGCGACCAGACGAGCTGGACGGGTGCACCAACGGCTTGCGCGATCACTGCCGCCTGGATCGCGTGATCGTGCTCGAGCCGCCGGTCGAAGCTGCCACCCGCCGCCATCGGGTACAGCACCGCGTCCTCCGGTGCGAGGCCGACCGCCTTCGCCGCGGCCGACTTTGCCTGCGCGGGAGCCTGCGAGGCGATCCACAATTCGAGCTTGCCTGCCGCAAGACGGGCAGTGGCAGTCGCCGTCTCGATCGTCGCGTGAGTCGCTGGTGCAATCTCATAGCGATAGGTGACCGCGGGCTCTCCTTTTCCGGAATCGCCCGCGCCGCGGGTGGCCACCCGGTTCGCGTCACCTTTGGTCAGCGCGGCATCGAGTGCCTCGGCAATCCGCTCGCTGCTTGCGCGGCCCGTCGTACGCCAGACGGGACTCATCGCCGCAAGCGCCTTTTCCGCCGCCCACCAGGTGTCCGCCACCGCGGCGATCCAGCCGCGCGATCTGATTACCTTGCGCAGACCGCGAACCTTCGCGCCCGCCGCCTCGTCGAACCCTTCGAGTTCGGTATCGCCGATCGGCCCCTGACGAATCGCGGCATAAAGCATCCCCGGCAAGCGGATGTCGCCCGCGAAGGGAAACGTGCCGTCGACCTTGGCCGGCAGATCGAGTCGCTGATAGGACCCCTGCACGGTCTCTCCGACTGCGACGGGTGCTTCCCCAAGGGGTTCGGGCGCCACCGGCGGCGGATCGGGCGGCGCATAGGCGGCCGCGTCCTCGGCCAGCGCGGCAAACGTGAGGTGCTTGTCGCCGTGGACCACGAGACCGTCGTGAACTTGGCATTCTTCCCACGCGATGTCCCACCGCTCGGCCGCGGCCATGCACAGCATCGCCCGCGCCGAAGCCGCCGCCTCGCGCGCGGGCGCTTCATAGGCGGCGAACGAGGTGCCGTCGGCAGTCGCGGTGAAACCGCTCGCCTCGGCCCACCGGCGAGTGACCAGCTTGCGCGGATCGTCCGCGAGACCAGGAGCAAACGGCATCCAGAGCGGCGACCACTTCGCCGCCAGCGGCAAGTTGGGATAAGCGCCCGAGACCGGCGCGAGCTCGACCGCGACAGTGCGCCAGTCGGCACCCAGCTCCGTCGCGACGACTTGCGGGAGGATGGTCGTCACGCCCTGCCCCATCTCAAGCTGCGGGACCGCCACGGTGACTACTCCATCGCGCCCGATCTTTAGCCATGCGGAATAGGCCCACTCGCCCCGCCCAGGCCTGAGCGGCGCCGGATATTCGCGGGGCCACAGTCCCCACGCCACCAGCAAGCCGCCGCCTACCGCGGCGCCCGCAATAAGGCCCCGGCGGCTGACCTGCATCGTTTAAGCCGGCCTCTTGTCGAGCCAGTCGGAAATCTTGTGTGCGATAGCAATGAAATGATCGGCGACCTCGCCCTCGCCCGCCGCCGGCGGCTCGCCCGCATCGCTCGCCTCGCGCAAGGCAAGGGTAAGGGGGATGCGGCCGAGGAAAGGCAGGCCCGCCCCCTTCGCTGCCGCTTCGACTCCGCCGCGCCCGAACGGGTCGCTCACCTCGCCGCAGTGGGGGCAGGTATAGCCTGCCATGTTCTCTACCAGACCGATCACCGGCACCGGCCCCTTGGCGAACAGTTCGGCAGCGCGCTGGGCGTCGATAAGCGCAAGGTCCTGCGGAGTGGAGACGATCACCGCGCCTGCCGGACGGTGCTTCTGCAGCATCGTGATCTGTACGTCGCCGGTGCCAGGCGGCAGGTCCAAGAGGAGCAGCTCGACATCACCCCATTCGGCATCGATCAGCTGGCCAAGCGCGCCCGAAGCCATCGGCCCGCGCCAAGCAAGCGCCTTGCCCGGCTCGACTAAGTGACCCATGGACAGCATCGGCACGCCGAACCGGCTTTCGACCGGCACAAGCTTCTCGCCGCGCGCCTCGGGGCGCACGCCCTCGGTGTCGAGCAGCGTCGGCTGGCTGGGGCCATAAACGTCGGCATCGACAAGGCCGATCTTGCGGCCCGTCCGGGCCAGCGCAACCGCGAGATTGGCGGTCAGCGTCGACTTGCCGACTCCGCCCTTGCCCGAACCAACCGCGATAATCACCGGTGCGGCGCGCTTGTCGGCCATTGTAGCGACTCGCACTTCGGACACCCCCTCGGTCTCCCGGAGCAAGTCCTTCACCGCGTTCTCTAGGTCGCCGCGCGCGCCGGCCGCGAGATCCGTCCCGTCCAAGATCGCAGTGACAGTCCCGTCGCGCAACTTCAGCGACCGTACTCGCGCCGCGATTGTCCGGGGCAAGAGATCCTTCAGCGTGCTTTCATCCATGCGCCGGGGCACTAGCAGCAAAATCGGACGTGCAACCCCTGTTTTTCCGCCCGATGCTACCTATAAGTGACCCCATGGACACAAAGGATGGGTTGGGACGCGTGATCGGGCTCGCGATGGCCGGTAAAAGCCCGTGGGGTTCGAAGCCGGGCGGCGGTAAAGGGTCGGGCAACGAACCGGGGGACGCCGAGCCGGGGCCGCCGGAGGAACCGGCTGCCGACAAGCCGACGCGCAAAGGTCCACGCAATCCGTGGTTACCGCCAAGCGATGAGCCGCGCCGTTCGGCGAGCATCGAAGATATCTTCAAGAACCGCGGTCCGGAAGGTCCACGCCGCCGGATCGGGGGCGGGGGGCCGGGCTTCCGACTACCCGAAGGACCGGGCGGCCGAAGCTGGTTCCCACTCGCGATCGGTGCGATCGTGGCGGTCTGGCTCGGCGTGTCGATGGTCCACCAGGTGGGGCCAAAGGAAGAGGGTATCGTCACCACCTTCGGGCAGTATTCCCGAACGCTTACGCCCGGCCTCAGCACGACGCTCCCCTGGCCGATCCAGCAGGTCGATATCGAGGAAGTCAGCCAGTTTCGCGACGAGCAGATCCCCGAAGGTACCGCGCAGAAGCTGATGCTGACCGGCGATCAGAACCTTGTCGACCTCAGCTACAACGTCCGCTGGTCGATCAAGGACCTCAAGCAGTTCCGTTTCCAGCTCGCCGACCCTGAGCAAACGCTGCGCGATACAGCCGAGGCGGCGATGCGCGCCTCGGTCGCGCAGAAGACTCTTGATTCGGTGCTCTCCGGCGCGGGACGCGCCGACATCGAAGGGTCGGTCATGCGCCGGATGCAGGCTATCCTTGACGCATACGGTTCGGGCATCGCGGTGCAAGGTGTGCAGATTCGCAAGACCGATCCGCCCAAGGAGGTGGAGGAAGCATTCAAGGACGTGTCCGCCGCCCAGCAGGACGCCGACGCCGAAATCAACCGCGCGGAGGCCTACGCTCAGCAGGTTCTGGCCCGCGCGCAAGGCGATGCGGCGAGCTTCGACAAGATCTACGAACAGTATCGACTGGCGCCCGAGGTTACCAAGCGGCGCATGTATTACGAGACGATGGAGCGCGTCCTGCGCAATAACGACAAAACCGTGATCGAGGCGCAAGGGGTGACGCCATACCTCCCCCTGCCTGAGCTGAAGAATCGGGCGCAAGGTTCCGATCAATCCACTAGCGGAGGCCAGTGATGGAAGGCTTCTGGGAAACCCATAAGGTTTCGATCGTCGCGGTCGCCCTGGCGCTCGTCGCGCTTTGGTCCAGCGTGGTCGTCGTGCCCGAGACGCAGGAAGCTGTAATCATTCAGGCAGGTCGCCCCGACCGGGTAGCGAATCGGTTCATACCGGATCGGCCCTTCGGCGAGACCGGTGCAGGCGTCGTACTGCGGATCCCGTTTTACGAGCGGGTCGAGCGGATCGACAAACGCATCCTTAAGGTCGACATGGAACCGCAGACAGTGCTGTCGACCGACCAACTGCGCTTGAACGTCGATGCCTATGCCCGTTACCGAATCATCGACCCGGTCAAGATGGTTCAGACCGCCGGCACGCTGACGACGGTGGACAGCCAACTGTCGCAGATCCTCTCGTCCGTCGTGCGCCAGGAGCTAGGTAGGCGCAGCTTCGCCTCGCTGCTCACCGCGGAACGGGGCACGACGATGACCAACATCACCAAGCTGCTTGATACGCAGGCGCGCAAGTATGGCGCGCAGGTGATCGACGTGCGGATCAAGCAGGCCGACCTGCCTGACGGCAGCCCGCTGATTTCAGCCTTCCGGCGCATGGAAACCGCGCGCCAGCAGGAGGCTGCAACTTTGCGCGCGCAGGGTCAGAAAAAGGGTCAAATCATCCGCGCCGAGGCGGACGCCCAGGCGGCGAAAATCTATGCCCAGGCATACGGCAAGGACCCGTCGTTCTACGACTTCTACCGCGCGATGCAGAGCTACGATTCGACGTTCGCTGCCGACTCAAAGTCCGGCAGCACATTCGTGCTGGACCCCAGCAACGAATACCTGAAACAGTTCCGCGGATCGCGTTGACCGTTCGTCGGTATGTTCAATCAGGGTTAAGCCCCGCGGGCGAGAGTGCGCGCCCGAGGGAGAAGTGAGAAATATGCAAGTGAAGGAAACCAGGCGCGTGCGATACTCCTATGGTCTCACCTCGGCGCTGCTCGTAGGCGGTGCCGCCATCTCGCTGATCACGGGCCAACCGGCCGGGGCGCAAGTAGCCCAGAACGACGAGGGCCAGATGGCTCGCGTGGCCCCCCGGGCCGGCGCCCCGGCGAGCTTCGCCGATCTCACCGCCCAACTCCAGCCAGCGGTGGTAAACATCTCGACCCGCCAGCGCATCCAGGTACAGGCGCAGCAGAATCCATTCGCCGGGACGCCATTCGAAGGCTTGTTCGGCAACCGCGGCGGAAGTGCGCAGCAGCCGCAGACCCGCGAGGCGCAGTCGCTCGGCTCGGGCTTCATCATTTCGTCGGACGGATACGTAGTTACCAACAACCACGTCATCTCTCCGCAGGGTCGCGGCGAAGTCGAGGAGATCTCGGTAACGCTGACGGACGGGACCGAACTGCCCGCGAAACTGATCGGCAACGATGCCTCGTCCGACCTCGCGGTCCTCAAGATAGAGCGGCGCGAGCCGTTTCCGTTCGTCAAGTTCGGTGATTCGAGTCAGGCCCGCGTGGGCGATTGGGTGATCGCGATCGGTAACCCGTTCGCGCTCGGCGGCACGGTGACAAGCGGGATCGTCTCGGCGGTTTACCGCAACACCGGTTCGGGCGGCGCTTACGACCGTTACATCCAGACCGATGCGAGCATCAATCGTGGCAATTCGGGCGGCCCTTTGTTCGACATGCAGGGCAACGTGATTGGCATCAACAACGCGATTTTTTCTCCTTCGGGCGGCAGCGTGGGCATCGGCTTTGCCATCCCAGCGGAAATCGCTGCGCCGATCGTTGAAAAGCTGCGCACCGGGCAGGAAATCGAGCGCGGCTATCTCGGCGTGCAGATCCAGCCGGTGGCTGGCGACCTCGCCGATTCGCTTGCATTGCCGCAGAACCATGGCGAATTCGTCCAGTCGGTCGAGCCTGGACAAGCGGCCGACAAGGCGGGGATCGAGCCCGGGGACGTAATCACCCGCGTCGACGGCAAGGAAGTTACCAACGACCAGACCCTGTCGTACCTCGTCGCAAATATCGCACCTGGTAAGCGGATCCAGATCGAGCTTTATCGCCAGGGCCAGCGCCGCACCGTAAGCGCGACCGTAGGCAAACGCCCCAGCGAGGAAGAGCTCGCCCAATCGCAGATGTTCAACGGTGACAGTCAGCAGGAGGACGACAGCCCAGCGACTGGCGCGACCAGCGGAGAGGCGCTTGCGCAAGACCTAGGACTGCAGGTGTCGCCGCTGACGCCGCGTTATGCGCAACAGCTTGGCGTCCCGGCGGATACCGGGGGCCTCGTGATCCTGGGCGTCGATTCCAATTCGGACGCCGGCCAGAAGGGTCTGCAGCGAGGGGATATAGTCGTCAGTGCCAACTACAAGCAGGTCAATGCAGTAGGCGACCTTGAATCGATCGTGCGCGACGCAAAGTCAGCGGGGCGCGAGAGCGTACTGTTGCGGATCCAGCGTCGCGGCCGGCCGCTGACTTATGTACCCATCCGCCTTCGCTGAGTGCGTCGGCTTCAAAATTTAAAAGCCCCGCTCGGCACTGCTGCGGCGGGGCTTTTTTATGCCTCCATCGACGGCGCCACTCTCCGCGAAATCAGGCAGCGCGACCGAGAAGCGAGCGGAGCCAGTGGGGGAGGCGCAGCGCCCGCTCCTCGATGGCGGGAGCGGGCTCGATTTCGACCTCTACCGCGACCGCAGGCTCAACGCCCAGCGCCGCGGCGAGAGTACCCGTTAGAGGTCGGTCGAACCGCACCCCGGCGGTCCTCGCTTCGGACCACATCACCTGACCCGTCAAACGACGGCCGGGCCCGAAATCGAGATTCACTGTGGCGCCGTTAGGTATGGCAATGCCGTCGACGCGAATCCGGCAACCCGTTCGCGAGACATCGATGAGCACGACACGATGGGGACTGGCGGGAATCCGCGCGATCGCCGGGGTGGCGGACTCGATGCGCATCGCGCTGCGTCGATCCCGCTCTTCCCCCACTACACCATCACGCATTTCTTCGTGAACACGACCCATTCCAGCGACCCCCAACGAACATTCAATCCTCGGACTTGCAGGACGGATTGGTACGTACGACGTGATCGACCACCGCCTGATGAAGCGGGCGGTCGAAACGAAAGCCCGCATTTTCTTCGCTCGACCAGCATAGCTCGGCACCGAGCGTTTCGAGCCCTGCGAGCTTGACGCTGAACGCACCATCCCGACCGAGCGGCTGTGGCCCCACTTCGGCATTGAATCCATGGCTCGACAAGTCGACCACTGCCACCGACCGCCGTGTTCCAAGACTGCCGTTCAATTTGCCATCGAGTAATATTTCACGACGCGGCTCCCGTCGCCGATCAGGATTCGTACGCGTTGTCATTCATCCGCTCTTTCAACCGACAGAATATTGAGAGCGACCTTTGTATTTATGCGTAGAACCTTGCCGGGAAGGAATGAAACATGCGTTAACTTGCGATAAGGTCGGCGTCAGTTGCCCGGAGGGCGTTGGGCGGGATTTGGCGGCGTCGTCACGATGTTCGGCCGGGGTCGCGGCGGAGCCGGGGTAGCAGAAGGCCGTTCCCCCGTGGCCCTCTCGAGGAAGTCGTCACTTGCTGCCTGTGTGGCCTCTTCCGACGGTCCCTGGCGACGCACCGGTGCGCCAGGCACCTGCTCGCCCTCGACCGGGAATTGGTCGGTGGGAGGAGTCTGGCCACGCCCAGGGCGCGTCGGTTCGACGAGGTTACCCTGCTCGTCGATATAGTAGTACTCGTCGGGATTGCCGCCGAACATGTATTCCTCGTCGGGTTCGAGCTGCCATTCCGGCAGCTGAAGGTCGGTGTCGAACTGCTCGACCGGGCGATCCTTGACGGCGTACTTCATATAGGCGGCAAAGGCGCGCGCCGGCGCGGTGCCACCGTGGAGCCCGGCCACCGGCTTGGCGTCGTCACGCCCCATCCACACCCCGGTCGTGATTCCGCTCGAGAAGCCAAGGAACCAGCCATCCTTGCTTGAGCTCGTGGTGCCGGTTTTGCCCGCCACCGGCCGGCCAATCTGTGCAGCGCGCCCGGTCCCGGTGCTGACGGTCGTCTGCAAAAGATCGGTCATCCCCGCAGCCACGTAGTCCGGCACCAGGCGCGAGGAGCGGGCTTGCTCGTGCTGGTAGAGGACATCGCCGTCGGTGGTCGTGACCTTGACGATACCGAACGGCTCGATGCTCATGCCTCCCGCGCCAACTTCGGCGAAGGCACGGGTAAGATCTATCACCCGAACCTCGCTCGTGCCCAGCACCATCGCGGGATAGGTCGAGATCGGCGTGGTGATGCCGAACCGCCGTGCCATTGATGCGACGGTGCCGAAACCGACTTCGTTACCAAGCTGCGCGGCTACGGTGTTCTTCGAATAGGCGAATGCACTGCGGACATCGATCTCGCCCGCGTAGTTGCGCCCGTCGTTGCGCGGGCTCCAGCCGTCGATCGTAACCGGCACATCCTTGACCCGGTCGTCTGGTGTGTATCCGGCTTCGAGCGCGGCGAGATAGACGAACAGCTTCCACGCGGAGCCGGGCTGACGCACTGCTTCGGTGGCGCGATTATAATTAGTTGTGACGTAGTCGGTCCCCCCGACCATTGCCAGGATCGCGCCGTCGCGATCCAACGATACGAGGGCACCTTGCGCACCCTTGGGCACGTTAGATTTGATAGAGGTCGCCGCCGCCTGCTGCATCCCGACGTCGAGAGTGGTCCAGACCTCGATCGGCTCGTACGTTTCGGGCAGCAGGATATCGAGCTGCGGAAGCGCCCAATCGGTGAAATAGCGGACCGAGTTCTGGCTCGAATCCTTTTTCAGTTTCACTGTGCTTGGATCGACCGATGCCTCGCTCGCACTGATCCGCCCCTGCTCGCGCATCAGCCTGAGGACGACGTTCGCGCGTCCCACTGCCGCGTCGATGTCGGCCGTCGGTGAATAGCGGCTCGGCGCCTTGACGAGGCCAGCGATGATCGCCGCCTCGGCTGTCGACAAATGCGTCGCATCATGGCTGAAAAACTTGCGGCTGGCTGAATCCACCCCGTACGCACCGCCGCCAAAATAGACCTTATTCAGGTATAGCTCGAGGATTTGCTGCTTGGAGAACTTGCTCTCCAACGCCATCGCCAGAATAATCTCGCGAGCCTTGCGGTCGAATGATCGGTTGGAATTGAGGAAGAGGTTCCGCGCGAGTTGCTGAGTCAGGGTCGATGTTGCCTGAAGGCGGCGGTCTCCGGTGATCCAGACATACACCGCGCGCATAAGCCCGATCGGATCGACGCCGGGATGCGAAAAGAAGCGCCGGTCTTCGACCGACACCATCGCGTCTTTCATGACCTCGGGAATCTGCGAACTATCGAGCCACTTGCCGTAGCTCGGCCCCAGTTCGACTAGCTCGGTCCCGTCGCGGGCGCGTACGACGATCGTCTGGCCCGGCTGGCTCGCCTTGAGCGAAGCATAGCTCGGCAGCGAGCGGGCGGCGAAAAGGACCGCGAGCGCGACGAAGATCGCCGCCAGCACTGCGGCCCCGCCGCCCCACAGTACCGCGCGGCGCAGCCATAGCCGCCAACCGGTCGCCTCGCGCTTCGCTTTTGTCGATTGCCGCCGCCGCTGCGCTTCACCCGCTGCGCGGCGGCTTCCTCGTCTGGCCATTCTGGAGCCGCACCCTCGTTACCGTCGATCGCGGGGGTGCATAGGCTTAATGTAACCCGCCGTGAACGGCTATTCCCGCGTTTCTCCCTTGGGCGTGAAATCGAGTGAGGCCGAATTGATGCAATAGCGCATCCCGCCACGGTCGCGCGGGCCGTCCGGGAAAACGTGACCCAGATGCCCGCCGCAATTGCCGCAGGTCACTTCCGTGCGGATCATGCCCTGGCTGGTGTCGCGATGTTCGTCGATCGCGGACCCGTCCGCGGGCGCGACGAATGCAGGCCAGCCGCAGCCGCTGTTGTATTTCTCGTCGTTGGTGAACAGCTTCTCGCCGCATCCGGCGCAGGTATACTCGCCCGGATCGTAGTTCTTGTCGTACTTGCCGGTGAACGCTCGCTCGGTACCCTTTTCACGCAGGACGTGAAATTGCTCCGGGCTCAGCTTCTCGCGCCATTCCTCGGCGGTCAGGTTCTTGAAATCGATGGTCATCGGCAGGTCTCCTTGCCGAGGAATATGGGGAGGATCGCGCGCGCCTCAAGCGCGTCAGGCGTCGACCTTGCCATAGTGTGCCGGTGGCTGGATGACCTCCATGCGCTCGGTCAGGAGTGGACGGAAGCTCGGGCGGCTCTTGAACACCGCGTACCAACCCCGTGCCTCGTCGTGCCCGGTCCAGTCGATACCGCCGAGATAGTCGGCCACCGAGATCTGCGCCGCGGCGGATAAGTCGGCGAGGCTCATCATGCTGCCTGCGAGCCAGGCGCGCGTTTCTACCAGCCAGTCGATGTATTCCAGATGCTCGTGCGCCAGCTTCATCGCCTCACGCAGGACGCGGCTGTCGGGCGGCTGGCGCAGCACCAGCCGCTTCTTCATTCGTTCGTGCAGGAGCGGAGCGACGACATCGCCATAGAAATTCTCGTCGAACAGTGCGACCAGCCGGCGGATCTCGGCACGATTGGCAGCGGTGCCATTGATCATCGCCGACTTGTCGACGGTTTCCTCGAAGTACTCGCAAATCGCCCTGCTGTCGGCGAGGACGACCCCCTTTGCCTTGTCTTCCAGCACAGGCGTGCGCCCCGCGGCATTCAACCGCCAGAATCCGTCCGACGGATCCCACGGATTCTCGCGCCAGAGTTCATAGCCCACGCCTTTTTCGCTCAACAGCAGGCGCACCTTGCGGCTGAAGGGGCAGAGCGGAAATTGATAGAGGCGCCACATGCCGCGCCGTCATGCACGACCGCGCGGCGCAAATCCACCGGGCTTGCCGGATTTTGGCGGCGAAAACTCAGTCCCGGGGGTTGTCGGCAGCCGCGTCGATAGCGGCCCGCATGCGCGCCGCCATTTCGTGCAGTGCAGGCATCATGGCGCCGATCCCGCCGGCCACGGATCCCATCGCGCCCATCATCCGCGGCAGCGCTTCGCGAACCCTGTCTGACATGTCCTGGGCATCGGGGGAGACGGAACGCATGGTCATGTACGGATCCACCGCGTCGGGATCTTCGCCCGTGGCTTCGGCAACCGCGCGGGCCAGCGGGGCAAGCGGGATATCGAGCATAGCCTCGCTCGCCGCGGCCACTCCTTCACTCACCGCCGCCTGCATGGCGGGATCCCTGAGTTTCGATTCGATATCGGCAGCCGCAACCTCGGTGTCGCCTTCCTGCGCGAACGCGGGCACGGGCGCTGAAAGTATGGCAATGGCGAATGTGGCGATGAGAACGCGCATGGCGAACCTCCCGGATGCAGCGGCCTCAAAGACAACTTGAGTCACAAGGCCGGGCGAATCTACGTGAAGACTACTGCGGCGCCACTTGCGCCTCGCTGAACGCAAGACACGGGTCGTCGCTTCAGAGACCCGATGCGTCGAGGAGCAGGAGGCACGGGGGCATCGCTACCTCGAGTTCTCCGGGCCGCTTGAGGTTGCGCGCCTGCGCGGTGAGTTCGGCAGCGATCTGCTCGCGAGTCCAGCCCGCCTCGTCCATGATCCCGGCCGAAGAGCGTACGAAGAACTCCTTGCCCCGTTTGGCAAGAAGCGGCCAGGCCTTGTTGCGTCCTTCCGCCTGTTCGACTGCACCAAGTGCGAATGCCGCCGAGCAGCGGAGAGCGGCCTGCTGCTGGATCGACAGCGGGGTGGAAGGTCCTTCGACTGGAACTGCATCCTGAGCAGCGACAGGGGCGGCGGCGAGCAGTGCGACGGCAAGGGCGATACGGATCATGGGCTTGCTTGTAGCCTGCTCGACATTAACTACGCCAGACCGCTCGTTCCCCTTGCATTCGCGCGCCCGGGTCCGCACTTCGGACCCAGCGAAGTGAGCACACGCAAGGCTACTGGAGAGCGCGACACCATGACCGATACCCACCTGCTGATCGCCGGCGAGACCCTGTCCGGAAGCGGACGCGACACCGTCGACGTAATCAATCCGGCAACCGGTGAGACGATCGGCCAGGTGACCCACGCGACCACCGAGGATCTCGACCGCGCACTCGACGCAGCGACGCGCGGGTTCAAGACCTGGCGCAACACCGGCGCAGACCAGCGATCGGCCATTTTGATGAAGGCCGCCGGCCTTATTCGCGAGCGCGCAAACGACATTGGCGCCGCGATCACTCGCGAACAGGGCAAGCCGATCAAGGAAGCCATCGGTGAAACCATCTATTGCGCGATGTTGCTCGAATTCTATGCCGGGGAATGCAAGCGCATCTACGGCCGCACGCTCGTGCGTCCGGCCGGCTCGCGGGTCGAGGTGCAGTACCACCCCGTCGGCCCAGTCGCGGGGTTCGCCGCTTGGAACTTTCCCGCGCTCAATGTCATGCGCAAGATCGGCGGCGCGCTCGCGGCCGGCTGCTCGACGATAGTCAAGCCATCCGAAGAAACGCCCGCGGCAGGCCTCGCCATCGTGCAGGCATTCGTCGATGCCGGCGTGCCGGGTGATGCCGCGCAGTGCGTGTTCGGAGTGCCGGACGAAGTCAGCACGCATCTTCTGGCCAGCCCGATCATCCGCAAGGTGACCTTCACCGGCTCGACCGCTGTCGGCAAGCACCTCGCCAAGCTCGCGGCCGAAGACCTCAAGATCGCGACGATGGAACTCGGCGGCCACGCGCCTGTGCTGATCTTTGCCGACAGCGACGTCGACAAGGCGCTCGATACGATGGCGGCGAACAAATATCGCAACGCCGGCCAAGTCTGCGTCAGCCCCACCCGCTTCCTCGTCGAGGAGCCGGTGTTCGAGAAGTTTCGCGATGGTTTCATCGAGCGCGCCAGTAAAGTCGCCGTGGGCAACGGCATGGACAAGGACACCCAGATGGGGCCGATGGCCTCGGCCCGCGGGCTCGAGCGGATGGAAAGCCTCATCGGCGACGCCAAATCGCAGGGTGCGAACGTGCTCACCGGCGGCGAGCGAATCGGCAACCAGGGCTTCTTTCACCAGCCCACTGTGCTGAGCAAGGTGCCGATCGACGCCGAGATCATGAACGAGGAGCCGTTCGGCCCGGTCGCGATTCTCAATTCGATGTCGGGCGAAGAGGCGATGATCGAAGAAGCGAACCGCCTTCCGTACGGGCTCGCCGCCTACGCCTGGACCAGCGACCCGGCGCGCCGCCGCCGCCTCGCTGCCGAGGTCGAAGCCGGGATGCTGGCGATCGACACCGGAGGCGTATCGGCCGCCGACGCGCCGTTCGGCGGCGTGAAGTGGTCGGGCTACGGCAGCGAGGATGGCCGCGAGGGCGTGATGGCGTGCATGGTGCCAAAGACCGTGCACGAGGGGTGAGCCTCGACCTCTATTGACCACTTGCAGGCTCACGATATGGATGGGTAGCAAGTCGCAACTTGACGGGAGAGCCGAATGTATAGCCACATGATGGTTGGATCGAACGATATCGATCGATCGAAGAAGTTCTATGACGCCACGTTCAAGGCGATCGGCGGGCGCGAAGGATCGGTCGATCCAAGGGGTCGCCTCATCTATCTCCACAATGGTGGGGTATTCCTCGTTACCAAGCCGATCGACGGCCAGCCCGCGACTGCCGGAAACGGCTGCACGATCGGCTTTTCCATGACGCCCGAGCAGGCCGATGCCTGGCACAGGGCTGGCGTCGAGAATGGCGGCACAGCGATCGAGGACCCGCCGGGCGAGCGTCCGGGTTCGGGCATGTACCTCGCCTACCTGCGCGATCCCGACGGCAACAAGCTGTGCGCCTTGCACCGGATCGGCTCGTAAGCATCGCCATGCGCGGTGAGGCTGGCTTGTTGGCCGACCTCGCCGCGTTGTCGATCCCCTACGACTGTAGCGAACACCCCGCGGTTTTTACCGTCGCGGAAAGTCGCGCGCTCGATCGAACCATCCCGGGCGAGCATACCAAGAACCTGTTTCTGAAGGATTCGGCCGGCGCCTTCTGGCTGGTAACCGTTCCCGCCGAGGCACGCGTCGACCTCAAGGCACTGCCAATGGCGATCGGGTGCAAGCGCGTGAGTTTCGGCAAGCCGGAGGACATGGAGCGGTTGCTTGGGGTCACACCCGGATCGGTAACGCCGCTCGCGATGATCAATGCCATTACGGGAAGCGTGACCGTTGTACTCGACGCCGGGCTGACGACTGCTGAACGGATAAATGTCCATCCGTTGCGCAACACCGCGACCGTCGGGATTAGCGGGCCGGACGTTCTGTACCTGTTGCGTTATTGGGGTCACGATCCCGTCGTGGCGGCGATCCCGACCCTCGTATCCGGCTGACTACTGAGAAAAGAGCAAGAGGCTGTGCCCGCCGCCTGAAAGGAGCACTCCGTTTGCTGGCGTGCGCCCGACCGTGTCCGCTGCAGCGAGAGCACGGGCAACGTCGCCAAGGCGCGAGGGCGGGTCAGCAGTGCATGTCGGACTCGGAGGCTGACCGAGCTCCAGGGGCGCGGGAGGCTCGACCTCGCCGGTGACGATGCGCGTATCTTCGATACGATAGCGGAAAGCCATGTTAGCGCAGCGCGGCTCCCACCAGATCTCGTCGGCATCGGCACTCAGCGCGAGGCCATAAGCTTCATCGAACGGCGCGCCATCAATTCCGGCAACGCGCCACTCGCCCTCCAGCGTCGCCACCGGTGATAGCGATGACGTGGGAGCGTGAGAGGCAGCGGCTTCAGGCGACGGGTCAGGGGCGGGCGCCTGTCGGCACCCGGTGAGCACGACGGCGAGGATGATCAACGCGGTACGCATGGCCCCTTCTCGCACGCGCGCCCCGAAATAAAAGCCCCGCCGGATCGCTCCGGCGGGGCCATTCTCGGGTTCGAACTGCAGGTTACTCCTGCGTGTCCTTCTCGATCGGGTTCTCGTCGCTGTTTTCCAGATACGAGCCTGCGTCGGCGTCGGTGCCGTGGGTCGGCCCCTCCATCGTCGCGAGCGGATCGTCGCCGATCGCAGCTTCCGGCCCCTGCTCGAGCTCGGCTTGGTGCTCCTCTTCAGCGGAATTCGCCATGATCAGGTGCTCCTGCGCCTTTTTCCAGGCAGCCCGCAGCGCGGCATCGCGGCTCGAAGCGGCAATGCGCATGCGGTTCATGCCCGCGCCGGTGCCCGCCGGGATGAGGCGGCCGACGATGACGTTCTCCTTGAGGCCAATCAGCGAGTCCTTCTTTCCTTCGACCGCCGCCTGCGTGAGCACACGAGTGGTTTCCTGGAACGAGGCCGCCGAGATGAACGAACGCGTCTGCAACGAAGCCTTGGTGATGCCGAGAAGAACCGGGGTGCCGGTCGCAGGCGTCTTGCCCTTGCCCAGCTTGCTGTTGATCTCGTCCATTTCCTCGCGATCGACCTGTTCGCCCGGAAGCAGCACGGTATCGCCGCCCTGAGTGATCTCGACCTTTTGCAGCATCTGGCGAACGATCACCTCGATGTGCTTGTCGTTGATCTTCACGCCCTGCAACCGGTAGACTTCCTGGATTTCGTCCACGAGGTACTCGGCGAGTGCCTCGATGCCCATGACTTCCAGGATGTCATGCGGATTCGGGCTGCCCGAAACCAGCGTATCGCCCTTCTTGACGAAGTCGCCTTCCTGCACGTCGATGACCTTGGTCTTGGCGATCAGGTACTCCACCGGATCCCCTTCCTCGGGCACGATCGCGATCTTGCGCTTCGCCTTGTACTCGCGGACGAATTCTACCCGGCCGGAGATCTTGGCGATGACCGACACGTCCTTGGGCATACGCGCCTCGAATAGCTCGGCAACACGCGGCAGACCGCCGGTGATGTCGCGGGTCTTGGCGGCCTCACGCGAAGCACGCGCAAGGATGTCGCCCGCTTCCACCTGCTGGCCATCCTCGACCGAGAGCGATGTGCCCGGGGCCAGCATGTAACGCTGGGCCTCGGTTTCTTCGCCCTTCTTGTCGCCCTCCTCGCCCAGCAGGGTGAGGCGGGGACGAAGATCGTCCTTCTTCTTGCGGCTGGACGCGCGCAATTCGGTAACGACGCGCTGGGCGATACCCGTTGCGTCATCGACGCGCTCTTCCATCGTCACGCCGTCGACGAGGTCCTGGAAGCGCACGGTGCCCGACTGCTCGGTGATGATCGGCAGCGTGAACGGATCCCATTCGGCCAACCGTTCGCCGACCTTCACCTTATCGCCGTTCTTGTGCATCAGCACGGTACCGTATGGGACGCGGTGCAGTTCGCGCTCGCGGCCCTCGGCGTCGATCACCACGATCTCGCCGTTGCGGGCGAGGCTGAGGATTCGACCGCGCTTGTCGACGATGGTCGGCATGTCGCGGTATTCGACCTTGCCGTCCGAAATCGCCTCGAGGTGAGAAGTCTCGTTGAGCTGCGCCGCGCCGCCGATGTGGAACGTCCGCATCGTCAGCTGGGTGCCGGGCTCGCCGATCGACTGCGCCGCGATGACGCCCACGGCCTCGCCGATGTTGACCGGCGTGCCGCGTGCGAGGTCGCGTCCGTAGCAAGTGCCGCAGACGCCCTGTTCGGCCTCGCAGATAAGCGGCGAACGGATCTTTGCCGACTGTACCTCAGCCTCCTCGATCGCCTTCACCATCGGCTCGTCGAGCAGGGTGCCCGACTTGACGATGACTTCGCCGGTCTTTGCGTTCACCAGGTCTTCCGCGGTCGTGCGACCGAGGATGCGCTCGCCGAGCGAGGCGATCACCGAACCGCCCTGCACGATCGCGCGCATTTCCAGCGCCCGTTCGGTGCCGCAGTCATCCTGCACGATCACGCAGTCCTGCGACACGTCGACGAGGCGGCGGGTCAGGTAGCCCGAGTTCGCCGTCTTGAGCGCGGTGTCCGCGAGACCCTTGCGGGCGCCGTGGGTCGAGTTGAAGTATTCAAGAACGGTCAGGCCTTCCTTGAAGTTCGAGATGATCGGCGTCTCGATGATCTCGCCCGACGGCTTGGCCATCAGGCCGCGCATACCGGCGAGTTGCTTCATCTGCGCCGGGCTGCCGCGCGCACCGGAGTGGCTCATCATGTAGATCGAGTTGATCTGCTTCTCGCGGCCGTTCTCGTCCTTCGGACGGGCACGGATCTCGTCCATCATGGCGTCCGCAACCTTGTCGCCGGTACGGCTCCAGGCGTCGATCACCTTGTTGTACTTTTCCTGCTGGGTGATGAGGCCGTCCTGATACTGCTGCTCGTAGTCGGCAACCAGCGACTTGGCTTCCTCGATCATCCCTTCCTTGCTGTCGGGGATGATCATGTCGTCCTTGCCGAACGAGATGCCGGCCTTGAACGCGTGGCGGAAGCCGAGCGCCATGATGGCGTCGGCGAACAGCACCGTGTCCTTCTGGCCCGTGTGACGATAGACCTCGTCGATGACGTCACCGATGTCCTTCTTGGTCAGCAGGCGGTTGATGACCTCGTAGGGCACCTTGTGGCTCTTGGGCATGCACTCGCCGATCAGCATTCGGCCGGGCGTGGTTTCCACGCGGAGCATGTACTCCTTGCCCTTCTCGTCGGTCTGCGGAACGCGACTGACAATCTTCGAGTGAAGCGTGACAGCACCGACGTGGAGCGCCTGGTGCACTTCGGCCATGTCGGACAGCATCATGCCTTCGCCGGGCTCGCCTTCGCGATCCATCGACAGGTAATAGAGGCCCAGCACCATGTCCTGCGAAGGCACGATGATCGGCTTGCCGTTTGCAGGCGAGAGGATGTTGTTGGTCGACATCATCAGCACGCGCGCTTCCAGCTGCGCCTCGAGGCTCAGCGGGACGTGGACGGCCATCTGGTCGCCGTCGAAGTCAGCATTGAACGCGGCGCAGACCAGCGGGTGGAGCTGGATCGCCTTGCCTTCGATCAGGACGGGCTCGAACGCCTGGATGCCGAGACGGTGAAGCGTCGGAGCGCGGTTCAGGAGAACCGGGTGCTCACGGATGACTTCGTCCAGGATGTCCCAGACTTCCTTGCGCTCCTTCTCGACCCACTTCTTGGCCTGCTTGAGCGTCATCGACAGGCCCTTGGCGTCGAGACGCGCGTAGATGAACGGCTTGAACAGCTCGAGCGCCATCTTCTTCGGCAACCCGCACTGGTGCAGCTTCAGCTCAGGCCCGGTCACGATAACCGAACGGCCCGAATAGTCGACGCGCTTGCCGAGCAGGTTCTGGCGGAAGCGGCCCTGCTTGCCCTTGAGCATGTCGGACAGCGACTTCAGCGGACGCTTGTTGGCGCCAGTGATGACGCGGCCGCGGCGGCCGTTGTCGAACAATGCGTCAACGGCTTCCTGCAGCATGCGCTTTTCGTTGCGCACGATGATGTCGGGCGCGCGCAGCTCGATGAGGCGCTTCAGGCGATTGTTGCGGTTGATCACGCGGCGATAGAGATCGTTGAGGTCCGACGTAGCGAAGCGGCCACCGTCGAGCGGCACCAGCGGGCGCAGTTCGGGCGGGATGACCGGGATCACCTCGAGGATCATCCATTCCGGGCGGTTGCCCGAATCGATGAAGCTTTCAACGACCTTGAGACGCTTGATGATCTTCTTGGGCTTGAGGGTCGATTTGGTGGTCTCGAGCTCCTCGAGAAGCGCGTCGCGCTCGCCTTCGAGGTCGAGTTCCATGAGCATGGTCTTGACCGCGGCAGCGCCGATATCGGCGGTGAACGCGTCCTCGCCGTATTCGTCCTGCGCGTCCATCAGCTCATCTTCGGTGAGCAGCTGGAACTTCTCGAGAGGGGTCAGGCCGGGCTCGGTGACGATGTAGCTTTCGAAGTACAGAACGCGCTCGAGCTGCTTGAGCTGCATGTCGAGCAGCAGTCCGATGCGGCTCGGGAGCGACTTCAGGAACCAGATGTGCGCCACGGGAGCTGCGAGCTCGATGTGGCCCATGCGCTCGCGGCGGACCTTGGTGACCGTCACTTCGACGCCGCACTTCTCGCAGACGACGCCCTTGTACTTCATGCGCTTGTATTTGCCGCACAGGCACTCGTAGTCCTTCACCGGACCGAAGATGCGCGCGCAGAACAGGCCGTCACGTTCAGGCTTGAACGTGCGGTAGTTGATCGTCTCGGGCTTCTTGATCTCGCCGAACGACCACGAGCGGATGCGCTCGGGCGAAGCGATGCCGATCTGGATCTGGTCGAACGTCTCCGGCTTGGCCAGCTGGTTGGTGAATTTGGTCAGTTCATTCATGACTTTAATCCCTTACGGGTGATTTCTTCGGGCGGGGTCGGGAGGGGGCCTGAGCCCCGCTCCCTCTATTCCGCCGCGATCTGCAGACCGTCGTCGTCCTCGTCCTCGCCGAGCGAAGACAGTTCGACGTTGAGGCCAAGGCTGCGCATTTCCTTGACGAGAACATTGAAGCTCTCCGGAATGCCGGCCTCGAAGGTGTCGTCACCCTTGACGATCGCCTCGTAGACCTTCTGCCGGCCGACCACGTCGTCCGACTTCACGGTGAGCATTTCCTGCAACGTGTAGGCGGCGCCGTAGGCCTGGAGCGCCCAGACCTCCATTTCGCCGAAGCGCTGGCCGCCGAATTGCGCCTTACCGCCCAGCGGCTGCTGGGTGACGAGGCTGTACGGCCCGATCGAACGCGCGTGGATCTTGTCGTCGACGAGGTGGTGGAGCTTCAACATGTAGATGTAGCCCACCGTCACCTGGCGATCGAAGGCATCGCCGGTCCGCCCGTCGTAGAGCGTGACCTGTCCCGAGGTAGGCAGGCCCGCCTTCTCGAGCATCGCCGAAACGTCCGCTTCGCGCGCGCCGTCGAACACCGGGGTGCCGAACGGAACGCCGTCCTTCAGCGTTCCGGCCATCTCGACGATGTCCTCGGCCGAACGGCTCTCGATATCGTCGTGATACTGCTCGCCGTAGACATCCTTCAGCTTCTCCACGACCGCGGTCGGCGCCTTGGCTGCCTTGGGATCGGGATTGGCCTCGCGCCATTCCTCGAGCGCCGCGGTGACCTGCTGGCCAAGGCCGCGGGCCGCGAGGCCGAGGTGGGTTTCGAAAATCTGTCCGACGTTCATGCGCGAAGGCACGCCCAGCGGGTTGAGGACGATGTCGACCGGGGTGCCGTCTTCCATGAATGGCATGTCCTCGGCAGGCAGGATGCGGCTGATGACACCCTTGTTGCCGTGACGGCCGGCCATCTTGTCACCCGGCTGCAGCTTGCGCTTCACCGCGACGAAGACCTTGACCATCTTGAGCACGCCCGGGGCGAGTTCGTCGCCGCGTTCGAGCTTTTCCTTACGGTCCTCGAACTTTTCGTCGATCCCCTTCACTGCCTCGTCGTACTGCGCCTTGATCGCCTCGATCTGCGACTGGCGCTGGTCATCCGCGACAGCGAACTTGAACCACTCGAAACGTTCGACGCCCTCGAGGAGATCGTCGGTGATCGTCTCACCCTTCTTGACGCCCTTCGGCGTCGCGGAAGCGATCTGGCCGACCAGCATTTCCTTCAGACGGTTGTAGGTCGCGCGGTTGAGAATCGCCCGCTCGTCCTGACTGTCCTTGCGGAGCTGTTCGATCTCCTGGTTCTGGATCGCGCGCGTACGGTCGTCGACCTCGATGCCGTGGCGGTTGAAGACGCGCACATCGACGATCGTGCCGGCAACGCCCGGGGGCAGACGGAGCGAGGTGTCGCGCACGTCACTCGCCTTCTCGCCGAAGATCGCGCGGAGGAGCTTTTCCTCCGGCGTCATCGGGCTTTCGCCCTTTGGCGTGATCTTGCCGCAGAGGATGTCGCCCGGATGCACTTCGGCACCAATATAAACGATACCTGCTTCGTCGAGGTTTCGCAGGGCTTCCTCGCCGACGTTCGGGATGTCGCGGGTAATGTCTTCCGGCCCGAGCTTGGTATCGCGGGCCATGACTTCGAATTCCTCGATGTGGATTGAGGTGAACACGTCGTCCTTGACGATGCGTTCGGAGATCAGGATCGAGTCCTCGTAGTTGTAGCCGTTCCACGGCATGAACGCGACCAGGCTGTTGCGGCCCAGCGCCAGCTCGCCGTACTCGGTCGAAGGGCCATCGGCGATGATGTCGCCCGCCTCGACCGTCTCGCCTACTTTCACCAGCGGGCGCTGGTTGATGCAGGTCGACTGGTTGGAACGCTCGAACTTCTGCAGGCGGTAGATGTCGACGCCCGACTGGCCGGGCTCGACGTCTCCCACTGCGCGGATGACGATGCGGGTCGCGTCGACCTGGTCGACCACGCCGCCTCGGCTGGCAGTGATCGCCGCGCCGCTGTCACGCGCCACGGTCTCTTCCATGCCGGTACCGACAAACGGTGCCTCGGCCTTCACCAGCGGCACGGCCTGGCGCTGCATGTTCGATCCCATCAGGGCGCGGTTCGCGTCGTCGTTTTCGAGGAACGGGATCAGCGATGCAGCGACCGAGACGAGCTGCTTGGGCGAGACGTCCATCAGCGTGATCTGATCGTTGGGCAGCATGACGAATTCGCCAGCCTGTCGGGCCGAAACCAGGTCCTCAACGAACTTGCCGTCGCCGTCGGTTTCGGCCGAAGCCTGTGCGACCGCGTGCTTCTGCTCTTCCATCGCCGAAAGGTAGACGACCTCGCTGGTGACCTTGCCGTCCTTCACCAGACGGTACGGCGTTTCGATGAAGCCGTACTTGTTGACGCGCGCAAAGGTCGACAGCGAGTTGATCAGACCGATGTTCGGGCCTTCGGGCGTCTCGATCGGACAGATGCGGCCATAGTGCGTCGGGTGAACGTCGCGCACTTCGAAGCCGGCGCGCTCGCGGGTCAGACCGCCCGGTCCGAGCGCCGAGACGCGGCGCTTGTGGGTGACTTCCGACAGCGGGTTGGTCTGATCCATGAACTGCGAGAGCTGGCTGGAGCCGAAGAACTCGCGCACAGCGGCCACGGCCGGCTTGGCGTTGATGAGGTCGTTCGGCATCACGGTCGACACGTCGACCGAGCTCATGCGTTCCTTCACAGCGCGCTCCATGCGGAGCAGTCCGACACGATACTGGTTCTCGAGCAGCTCACCTACCGAGCGCACGCGGCGGTTGCCGAGGTTGTCGATATCGTCGACTTCACCCTTGCCGTCCTTGAGGCCGACGAGCTCCTTGACCACCGCGAGGATATCCTCCTTGCGCAGCGTGGTGACGGTGTCCTCCGCATCGAGATTCAGGCGCATGTTGAGCTTGACGCGGCCAACGGCCGACAGGTCGTAGCGGTCGCTATCGAAGAACAGGCCTTCGAACAGCGCCTCGGCCGTTTCCTTGGTCGGCGGCTCACCCGGGCGCATGACCTTGTAGATCGCCTCGAGACCTTCCTCGCGGTTCTCCGCCTTGTCGACCTTGAGCGTGTTGCGAATCCAAGGTCCGGTGTTGACGTCGTCGATGTCGAGAAGCGACAACCGGTCGACGCCGGCGTTGTCGAGCGCCTCGAGGTTCTCGGGGCCCACCTCGTCGCCAGCCTCGATCCAGATACGACCGGTCTTCTCGTCGATTAGATCGTTCGCGGCGAAGCGACCGAAGATCTCCTCGGTAGGGATGAGCAGATTCGCGAGACCGTCCTTGGCCGCCTTGTTCGCCGCGCGCGGGCTGATTTTCTGTCCCGCGGGGAACACCTCCTCCCCGGTCTTCGCATCGATGAGCGCAAAGGCCGGCTTCTGGCCGCGCCACGCCTCGGGCGTGAACGGGATCTTCCACCCGTCGCCCTGCTTGCCGCTGACACGCTCCCACACGACCGTGTCGTAGAAGTGATGAAGGATTTCCTCGCTGTCGAGGCCCAGCGCATAAAGCAGCGCGGTGACGGGCAGCTTGCGCTTGCGGTCGATACGGACGTTGACGATGTCCTTGGCGTCGAACTCGAAGTCGAGCCACGAACCGCGGTAGGGAATGACCCGGGCGGCGAACAGCAGCTTGCCCGAGCTGTGAGTCTTGCCCCGGTCGTGGTCGAACAGCACACCCGGCGAACGGTGCATCTGCGACACGATCACGCGCTCGGTGCCGTTGATGATGAAGGTACCGTTGTGCGTCATCAACGGCATGTCGCCCATGTAGACGTCCTGCTCCTTGATATCGAGGACGGAGCGGGTCTCGGTCTCCTGGTCGACCTCGAACACGATCAAGCGCAGAGTGACCTTCATCGGCGCGGCATAGGTAATCCCCCGCTGACGGCACTCGGTGGTGTCGTACTTGGGGTCTTCAAGCTCGTAGTGGACGAAGTCGAGCTCGGCGGTGCCGGCGAAGTCGCGGATCGGGAACACGCTCCGCAGCGTCTTCTCGAGGCCCGAAACATACCCGATGCTCTTGTCCGAGCGCAGGAACTGCTCGTAGCTTTCGCGCTGGACCTCGATCAGGTTCGGCATCTTCACGACTTCGTGAATGTCGCCGAAGATGCGGCGGATGCGCTTTTTCGCGGTGCCGGTCTGCTTGCCGCGGCTGATCGCCGGTGCCTTTGCCTTAGTCGCCATAGGAGGGATATCGCCTCTGTATCTGTCGCCGCAGTGAGCGGCGGTGCCTTCGAATCTCGTGCGCGGGCGAGAACCGCGAGACGCAAAAAGGCCGCAGCGATAGGCGCACCACCCCCGGGGCCCCACTACGGTATTGCGTCGCGATTATGGAAACGCCGCTTCCATCCTGGGTCCGTCGCCGCGCATCGCCGGACCGTGCTCGAAGCGAGCGGTCGAGGGGGCATATAGGTTCGCCACTCGGCCGAGTCAAACAAGGTCAGCGCGATAATTGCGGGCACTGTACCGCCAGGCAAAATTTTCTCGTTTTCCAATCAACGCCTTATCGCTTTTCGATATTTATTGATTGACGATATGGCATCAGGTGTTTATTGATAATCGGCATAAACCATATTGGAGATCGAGAAATGAGTACGACGTCCACCCATGTTATCGCTGCCATCGCCGCGATCGTGCTGACCGTCCTGACGATCCAGCAAGCTGTCGAGATCCCAGCCGACCCCGCCGGCATCGTCACGGTCACGCTCGCCTGAACCAGCAAAAGGAGGCCGGCCCATGACGTCCCTTGCCAAAGACCCGTTGATCGCGATCCTGCGCGCGATCCTCATGTTCTTCCTTGCCGTACTGGTGATCGCCTTAGCAGGCATCGTCGCTGGAGCAGTCATCCTACCTTTCGTGGAAGGCAAGCTCGCCGCAGGCCTCGCGGAAAAAGATATCGCGATGAGCGCGTGGCAGGTCATCGCGTTGGCAGAGATCGCACTGGTCGGCGGATTCATACTCGCGGCCCTGGCAGGCTATTTCCTCGTCTTGCTCTGGCGGATCCTCGCCAGCGTGCAGCAAGGGGACCCGTTTGTGCCCGAGAATGCCGATCGCCTATCGCGGATGGCGTGGATTTCCCTGACCGGGAACGTCCTCGCGTTTTTCCTGGGAATCTACGGTGCCTGGCTCGCGACCGTCCTGCCTGCCGACGAGAAGTTCAACTTGTCCTTCGACTTTGGCGCCGGCGGCCCGCTTCTTATCCTAGTGCTGTTCGTGCTCGCTCGCGTTTTCCGTCACGGCACCGCCTTGCGTGCAGACCTGGAAGGAACCGTGTGATGCCCGCCGAAGAAGGAACCAGCATCGTGATCAAGCTCGACGACCTGCTGCACGAACGCCGGATGACCCTGACCGAACTGGCAGAGCGCGTCGGTCTGACGTTGGCGAACCTGTCGATCCTCAAGACCGGCAAGGCCAAGGCGATCCGCTTCTCTACACTCGAGGCGATCTGCCGTGCGCTCGAATGCCAGCCGGGCGACCTGATTGCCTATCGTCCCGGGGGTTCGGCGTGACAGCTTGCTAACTCGGTTGACTCCGCACTCGTTTGCTCTAGAGGTCCGCCGCGTTCGGTGGACCTCCTTGCAATTGCAACGGAGATCAACGGGACGTCCGTCCGAGACAGTTGGTGGTCGGGATCTGCCCGGCCTTAATTTCCAGCCTAGACGGGGAAACGAGATTTTCAGGTCCCGGCCATGCGCCGCGGCCCTACCCGGTGTTTTCGCACCGCTCCTTCCCCATCGATGGACTCGCCCACCCGTGCGTCAGCACGCGTGGCTACGTGAGCCGGTCGCGGGTTTTCCCGCGACCATTAGTGAAGGAGCAAGGCATGGATCGTTCGCAGAAAGCCGATGCGGTCGCCGAGCTGAGCGAAGTCTTCAACGAGGTCGGCGTGGTGGTTGTCACCCGCAACCTCGGCATGTCGGTGGCCCAGTCCACCGATCTGCGCATGAAGATGCGTGACGCTGGTGCGACCTACAAGGTGGCGAAGAACCGTCTGGCCAAGCTGGCGCTCAATGACACCGACTATTCGGGCCTCGAGGATTTCCTCACCGGCCCGACCGGTCTCGCCTGGTCGACCGACCCGGTGGCAGCGGCAAAGGCCGCGGTGGATTTCGCCAAGACGAACGACAAGCTCGAAATCGTCGGCGGATCGATGGGCAGCCAGGTGCTCGACGCGGAAGGGGTCAAGGCGCTCGCCTCGATGCCCAGCCTCGACGAGCTGCGTGCCAAGCTGATCGGCCTCGTCAACGCGCCGGCGACCAAGGTCGTCCAGCTCGTCAACGCGCCCGCCAGCAAGCTTGCCCGCGTCTTCGGCGCATATGCCGCCAAGGACGCTGCGTAAGCGGTTTTTCCCGAAAGCAACTATTCTCGGGGCTCAGAAACGCCCCGGCCCAATTTGGAGTGAAACATCATGGCCGATATCGCCAAGCTTGTTGAAGAACTGTCGAAGCTGACCGTCATGGAAGCCGCCGAGCTTGCCAAGGCGCTGGAAGAAGAGTGGGGCGTCAGCGCCGCCGCTGCTGTCGCCGTTGCAGCCCCCGCGGGTGGCGGCGACGCCGCTGCCCCCGCCGAAGAGAAGGACGAATTCGACGTCGTCCTGACCGGCGACGGTGGCAAGAAGATCCAGGTCATCAAGGAAGTCCGCGCCATCACAGGACTCGGCCTGACCGAAGCCAAGGCGCTCGTCGAAGGCGCGCCGAAGGCGGTCAAGGAAGGCGTGAACAAGGCGGAAGCCGAAGAGATCAAGAAGAAGATCGAGGAAGCCGGCGGCACCGTCGAGCTCAAGTAAGCCGTTCGCTTACGAACCTCGTCTCTTCGAGAGACACGCGAAGGGCGGCCCGCGCAAGCGAGCCGCCCTTTTCGCTTGGCCGATTGCGCAGGCAGCTTTTGCCACCTAAGGGCGCCGCGAATGCACCCGCTGCGCGCCGCACTTCATCGCCATTTCGGCGTCGTCATCGCGTTCCTCGCGCTGGCGCTAATAGTGCGCGCGGCGGTCCCGCAGGGTTACATGCCCGACACCGCAGGCGGCACGCTCGCCGTAAAGCTGTGCACCTCGGGCCAGGTCGTTCTCCTTCCGATCACGGGCAAGGATAACGAGCGCGGCGACACCCATGATCGCGAGCAGGCACCTTGCGCGTTCGGAGCACTGACTCACGCGGCAGCGCCTTCGAGCTGGCCGCCGATCCCGCTCTTGCCGCTACAGGCCGAGAACGACTATCGGGAATTACACGACCATTTCGTTCTGGCGCAGTCGCACAGACAGCTCCCCCCGGCCCGCGCGCCACCCCCGAAGGCCTGATCGCGACACCGGCTGGGATGCCGGTTTCTCCAATCGGACAATCGGAATACGACAATGAAGACTTTCTTTTCCGCCGGCGCGATTGCGCTGGCCGCTACTGCTGCGCTGGATTCTCTGTCGGCGCAGGATGCCACGTCCTACGACGATACGGACCAAATCACCGTCGATGCGCCGCTGCTCCATCCCGCTGCGGGGATGATGAACGAACACATGCACAATGGAAGAGAGGTCATGATCGGCCTGCGGCTCGAACGCAGTCATCACTCCGGCGCCACCCAATCCGGCACGGAAACGATCGCCGACAGCGCCATCGTTGCAGCCGGATACACTGCGAGAGCGCAGTCGATGGACATGGACATGGCGATGCTCGACCTGATGTACGCGCCCAACGACAAGCTCACCCTCATGGTCATGCCGATGTACATGAAGCACACCATGACGATGGTCGGCATCGATCCGGCGAGCATGGATCCGATGGACACGGGGTCTACCGGCGGAATGGCCGGGATGGATCACACTGGCCACATGACGCTGGGCTACAGGATGACACATACGCACGAGACCAAGGGCTTTGGCGACACGCTGGTGTCGGCATCCTGGCGCCTTGCGCGGTCCCGCAGATTCGGCGCGCATGCCACCCTGGGGGTCTGGGTGCCGACCGGCTCGATCGAAAAGACCAACCCCGACGGCACCTTCGTCCATTATGGAATGCAGCCGGGTAGCGGAACCTGGGACATCGAGCCCTCGCTCACCATCCATGGCCGCGACGGCGCCTTGGGTTGGGGAGCGCAAGGGGCCTACCGCTGGCGGACCTCGAGCGAGAACGCGAGCGGCTTCGCATTCGGAGACGTCGCTCGCGCCACGGCCTGGGCGAGCTACCTGCTGACGCCATCGCTCGGCACCACCGCGCGGCTCGAATGGCGGCACGAGGGCCAGGTACTCGGCCACTACAATGCGGGCCACAACCACGCCGCACCGCCCGACCGGCAGGCAAACTACGGCGGCGACACGCTTTCTGCGGGGCTCGGCCTGAACTGGGCGCTGCCCATGGGGGGAGCCAAGCCACCGCAGCTCGGCGCCGAAGTGGCGCTGCCGGTCATGCAGGATCTCAATGGTATCCAGTTGCCGCAGACCTGGCGCCTGTCGATATCTCTTTCAAAGACGTTCTGACACGCGAGGGCGGCCCGGCAATCGGGCCGCCCCATTCCGTTGAGGGAAGGGGCGGTCCAAAAATTTTGGCACTCGGAATCGAGAGAGGATTTAGCTTGCCTCATCATCCTTGGCCCGCATAATCGACCGACGAAGGGTTCGCACCTCGTGAGAGGACGTGACGATGGTCAAGATCGCGGTCGCGACCATACTGATACTCGGCGGTCTTGTGATCATGGGTAAAGCCCGTGGTCCGTCAGCGTTACTTGGCTTCGTGACGCTTATCGTGGGGATTGTAGGAGCGGTCGCGCTCTACATGGATTATGGCGCCTAACTTCTCTGCGGTCGCTCGGACTGGCGGATGACCATGTCGCGCGCAGCGCGATAATCGCCCGCCTCGCGCTGGGCGTTGAGTCGTTCGGCATCAGTCTTGCGGTAATGATCCTCGGCCTCGTCGATGTCCTGCTGCGAATCGCCGAGTGCGTCGAGGGCCGCTCGGCCCATCGCGATGGCCGATTCCATAACCTCCCTGATCGCGTAATCGTGGTGTGCATCGCGCAAATCGATCAGGGTGATCCGGTCGTACGCGCGCACGAAGATCTTCGCGTTCGGGAATGCCTCATGCACGGCTCCGAGCAGCTCTTTGTCAATCTGCTTCCCGTCAAGGCAGAAACAGATCACCGCCGCCTCGGCTGCTCCCGCTTGGCGCAGCAAGTCGATCCGGGTTCCGTCGCCGAAATAGACCTTGCTGCCGAACTCTCCGGCGACGTCGATCATCTCCGTGTCCGTGTCGATCAGCGTTACGGCGATGTCGCTCGCTATCATCATCTGCGCGACGGTCTGTCCGAACCGGCCGTAACCGACGACCAACGCGCTCGCACCGTCCTTGCGCGGCCCCTCGCGCCCCTCGTTGGCAGCTGGTTCGCGGCGAAGCGGTGCGGTCAGCATCATAAGGAAAGGCGTGGAGGCCATCGACAAGGTAACGATGGCGCCAAACAGGCTCGCGGCTTCGGGTTCGATCAGCAGCCCCTGTTGCGCCTGCGCGAACATGACGAATCCGAACTCGCCGCCTTGGCTCAGCAACAGGCCGAGCGCGAGGGCGCCGCGCCAGGTCATGCCCATGAACTTTCCGATGCCACCGATCACGGCAGCCTTGATCGCAATCAACCCTACTGCGGCGACGAGCACGAAAACCGGGCGTTCGGCGATCGCGTGCAGATCGAGCATCATGCCGACGGCGAGGAAGAATAGGCCGAGGAGGATCGAACGGAACGGCTCGACGTCGGTCTCCAGCTCGTGACGATAGGGCGTGTCGGCCAACATCACGCCCGCGATGAAGGCCCCGAGCGCGGTCGAAAGCCCGAGCAGTTCCATCGTCGCGGCGCTCGCCATCACGGTGAACAGCGCGGCGACGATGAACATTTCGCGTTCGCCGAAGCGGCCGATCAGGCGGAATAGCGGCCGAATCAGGAATCGGCCGGCGAGGAGCAGGCCCACGATCGCGACAAAGGTCGTGAGCGCCAACTGCCATCCCGGGGGGCCGCCTTCATCGGCAGGGTTGCGCGAGAGCGCGGCAACCACGGTGATCATCGGGATGATTGAGAGGTCCTGGAACAGCAGGATCGAAAAGGCGCGCTCACCGAACGGAGTCCTCAGACGCCCGGCCGATTGCAGCATCGGCAGGACCTGCGCGGTTGACGACAGCGCCAGCGGCAGACCGAGCGCGATCGATGCGGGCCAGCTGAAACCGGTAAGCAGTCCGATCGCACCGGTCAGCGCCGCACCGCAGAGCAGCACCTGCGCCAGTCCGAGACCGAAAATCTCCTTCTTCATCCGCCACAGCCGCTGCGGAGCGAGCTCGAGGCCGACGACGAACAGCAGGAAGACGATGCCGAGTTCGGCGATGGCGATCTTGCCCTCGGCCTCGCCGGTGAGCGCGAGCACCTGGGGGCCGATCACCGCACCGGCGACGAGGTAGCCCAGTGTTGCACCGAGACCGAGGCGACGGAAGAGCAGAACGAAGCTCAGCGCAAAGCCGAGCATGATCACCGCATCGCGCAGGAAGTGGGTTGCGGCCTCGTGCTCCATCAACCCCGCTGTAGGCGCAGACCGTTTGGCGTCAAAGCTTCAGATTCGCCCGCACGCCGATCATGTCAATTCCAGGATTTTGCTGGCTGTCGAACAGCCGCGCATTCGAGATGTGCACCCAGCTCGCCTCGATGCTCGCGCGCGGGGCAACGGCCATGCCGATCGCGATTTCCGGCTCGAACAGCACGCGACTGCCCAGATCGGTCCTTAGACCACTCGTGGCGCTCGTTCGCAGTTCCGGCGCATCGTGGACGACGAGCCCGACGCCCGGTCGCACATACACCCCGCCCAAACCGAACTTGCGGCTGACGCCGATTCCGACGAAGTCGGTCCCGCCTTCCTGGCTGTTCACAGAGGCGAACACGTATGGTTCGATTTGCGCCACAGGAATGATCGGATTGAGTCGGTAGCCCAACTGCAAATCGACTCCACCCTCACCCGAATCGAGCGTGAAAGGAGTGTCCACGGCGTGCTTGTAGGCACCTCCGTAGAGTTCGCCAGCGTGGGCCGGCATGGCGACCGAAGCGATAGCCGCGATGGCGACTGCGGTTGTGGCTTTGAGCATGGGGCGATTCCTTAGGCTGTGTCGCGCTTGCCGCAAGCTGAAGCAAAAATGCGTCCGCAGTTCAGGCAACCCTTTTGCAGGCAGGGGCGCGGGCCTATCCGGGCCGGCTTTATGTCGCACACACACGATGCCGATGCCCGGGCGGCCTGGAAGCGAGAGGTTCTCGCGACGCTCTCGCTCGCCTGGCCACTGGCCGCGGCCAACCTGCTTCAGATGATGGTCTGGGCGATAGACGTGATGTTCATCGCCCGGCTCGGCACCATCCCGCTCGCCGCCGCAAGCCTCTCGTTTGCGCTGTTCGGCACTTTGATGTGGTCGCTCACCGGCCTCACCGGGATGGTTTCCGCACTGATCGCCGCTGCGCTCGGTCGGGGGACCGGGGTGGTGCGCGAGGTGCGCCGAGCGACGCGGATGGGGCTGTGGCTTGCCGTTATCAGCGCCGTGCTGCTCGCGATCGCGATGCTGTGGGGCGAAGACTTCATGCTACTGACCGGGCAGGAAGTGGAGATAGCCGCGCGGGCCGGCGACTTTCTCAAGGTCGTGAGCTGGGCGGCGATTCCCATGCTGATCTGCAACGTCTTGCGCAGCTATGTCTCTGCGCTCGACCGACCGGTCATTGCGACAGTCGTCGTCGGGATGCAGGTCGGTTTCGCTGCCCTTGCCAACTACGCCCTTGTGTTCGGGCACTTCGGCCTGCCCGCGTTGGGGATGATCGGCTCGGCCATCGCGAGCAGCCTGACGGCCTGGCTCGGCGTACTGGCCTATGTTGCGCTGATTCAGACCGATCGCCGGCTGCGCGCCTTTCACATTTTCGGGCGTTGGTGGAGTCCGGATTGGCAATACTTCCGCCGCCTCGTCGTGCTCGGCGCGCCCGTGACGCTGACGATCATTGCCGAGGGCGGCCTGTTCAACAGCGCCGCGTTCATGATCGGGCGGATCGGCGCCGACCAGCTTGCCGCGCACACGCTCGCCCTTCAGCTCGCCTCGTTCGCGTTCCAGGTACCGTTCGGCATATCGCAGGCCGCGACGATCCGGGTCGGCTATTACTATGGAGCAGGCAATCGCGATGGGATCGCCCGGGCCGGTTGGTCGGCAATCGCGGTCGGCACCGGGTTCATGCTCACGACCGCGACCGCGATGTTGCTCTCTCCGCTGACTCTGCTGTCGCTTTATATCGACCCACGCGCCCCGCAATACGCGGCTACGGTCGGCTATGCCGTGCTGTATTTGCGGGTGGCCGCAGCGTTTCAGTTGTTCGACGGATTCCAGGCGGTTGCGGCGGGGTCTCTGCGAGGGCTACAAGACACCCGCGCGCCGATGTGGATCGCGCTCGCCGGTTTCTGGATTCCGGGACTGACCACGATGCTGTGGTTGGGCTTCCGCACTCCGCTGCAAGGCCTAGGTGTATGGATCGGCCTTCTCGTCGCGCTGGTGGCTGTCTCCACCGGATTGCTCGGTCGCTGGCTCCTGCGCGAGCAGTTCGGCCTGCTTCCCGCGCCACGAGGCGCCCCATAGAACCGAAAAAATCTTACGCCCCACCGCTTGACCTCGAACCGGCGCACATTAAATGCGCCAGCGCTGGCACTCTTACAGAGAGAGTGCCAAAAGTTTACTCAACCGAGAGAGGCAAGCATCATGGCATTTCGTCCGTTGCACGACCGCGTTCTCGTCCGCCGCATCGAGGCTGACAGCAAGACCGCAGGCGGCATCATCATCCCCGACAGCGCGCAAGAAAAGCCGAGCGAAGGCGAAGTCGTCGCCGTCGGTTCGGGCGCCCGCAACGACCAGGGCCAGGTCACTCCGTGCGACGTCAAGGCCGGCGACCGCGTATTGTTCGGCAAGTGGTCCGGCACCGAGGTCAAGATCGACGGTGAGGACCTCCTCATCATGAAGGAAAGCGACATCATGGGGATCGTCGGCTGATTGCCGCGCCCTGACGCTTTCCACTTCACAACGATATTCCAGGAGAAACCAACATGGCTGCCAAGGACGTAAAGTTCGGCCGCGACGCGCGCGAACGCATTCTCGCCGGCGTCGACACCCTCGCCAATGCCGTCAAGGTCACGCTGGGCCCCAAGGGCCGCAACGTCGTGATCGACAAGAGCTTTGGCGCACCGCGCATCACCAAGGACGGCGTCACCGTCGCCAAGGAGATCGAGCTCAAGGACAAGTTCGAGAACATGGGCGCGCAGATGCTGCGCGAAGTGGCCTCGAAGACCAACGACAACGCCGGTGACGGCACCACCACCGCGACCGTGCTCGCCCAGGCCATCGTCACCGAGGGCATGAAGTCGGTTGCTGCCGGCATGAACCCGATGGACCTCAAGCGCGGCATCGACCTCGCGGTCGAGAAGGTCGTCGAGAACATCAAGGGTCGCTCGAAGGAAGTTTCGGGCAGCCAGGAAATCGCCCAGGTCGGCATCATTTCGGCCAACGGCGACCGCGAAGTCGGCGAGAAGATCGCCGAGGCGATGGAAAAGGTCGGCAAGGAAGGCGTGATCACCGTCGAAGAGGCGAAGGGTCTCGAATTCGAGCTCGACGTCGTCGAGGGCATGCAGTTCGACCGCGGCTACCTGTCGCCGTACTTCATCACCAACCCCGACAAGATGACGGTGGAGCTGGATAACCCCTACATCCTGATCCACGAGAAGAAGCTGTCGAACCTCCAGTCGATGCTGCCGATCCTCGAGGCCGTGGTGCAGTCGGGCCGTCCGCTTCTCATCATCGCCGAGGACATCGAGGGCGAGGCGCTCGCCACGCTCGTCGTCAACAAGCTGCGCGGCGGCCTCAAGGTCGCGGCGGTCAAGGCCCCCGGTTTCGGCGATCGCCGCAAGGCGATGCTGCAGGACATCGCGATCCTGACCAAGGGCGAAATGATTTCCGAGGACCTTGGCATCAAGCTCGAGAATGTGACCGTCGGCATGCTCGGCGAAGCCAAGCGCGTGTCGATCGACAAGGACAACACCACCATCGTCGATGGCGCCGGTAATGCCGACGACATCAAGGCGCGCGTCGGCGAAATCCGCACGCAGATCGATGCGACGACCAGCGACTACGACCGCGAGAAGCTCCAGGAGCGTCTTGCCAAGCTCGCCGGTGGCGTTGCCGTGATCAAGGTCGGCGGCGCTTCGGAAGTCGAAGTGAAGGAACGCAAGGACCGTGTCGATGACGCGCTCCACGCGACCCGCGCCGCGGTCGAGGAAGGTATCGTCCCGGGCGGCGGCACCGCGTTGCTGTACTCGGCGAAGGCTCTCGACGGTCTGACGGGTGCGAACGAGGACCAGACCCGTGGCATCGACATCGTGCGCAAGTCGCTCACGTCGCTTGTGCGCCAGATTGCCTCGAACGCGGGCCACGACGGCGCGGTCGTCTCGGGTAAGCTGGTTGACGGCAAGGACGAGAACATGGGCTTCAACGCCGCGACCGACACCTACGAGAACCTCGTTTCGGCGGGCGTCATCGACCCGACGAAGGTCGTGCGCACGGCGCTGCAGAACGCGGCCTCGGTCGCCGGCCTTCTGATCACCACCGAAGCGGCGATCAGCGAAAAGCCGGAAGACAAGCCGGCTGCCGGCGGCGGCATGCCCGACATGGGCGGAATGGGTGGCATGGGCTTCTAAGCCCGCAGCGACCACTGAAGATCCAGGCCCGGTGGAGCGATCCGCCGGGCCTTTTTCTATGCCGGGAGGGCGTCATTCAGAGCGCCGGCGAGGATCGTTGCCATTCGCGCGAGGCCATCTGGGTCCGCCAGCAAGTCCTGCCGCACTTCGATCTCTGCGTACGATAGACCTCGTGGGTAGGCGTTACGCGGGACGGTGTAGTCGGTATCGTCCATGCGATACGGCTCGTTGTCGCCCACCACCACATCACCGCGCGCCTTCAAGGCCCAAAGCAGCCTCAGGACAAAAGCATCCTCGTGGCCATCGTGGAGCACCCCGATCTCCCACGGTCGCAGCGCGCCTCCCATCACCGGCGTAAAGCTGTGCACCGACACGAGGATGGCTTGCGGCCGCGCATCGAGCAATTCCCCGATCGCCTGCTGGTACGGTTCCAGGACCTCATCCACACGCGCCATCCGCCGCGCCTCGTCAAGGCCGAGATTGCCAGGAACGGTAGTGCCGTCGCTTGATCCGACGATCGATTCCGGATGGTCCGGAGCTCGATTGCAGTCGATCACCAGCCGCGAATAGGCTTGCGACAGGAAGGGCGCGCCTAACTGTCTTGCGAGTGCCTCGCCCAATGCCTGCGAGCCGAGGTCGACGGCGATGTGGCGTGCACGGTCGGCTGCACTCAATCCGAGATCGCCGAGCGAATGCGGGATCGCACTTCCCGCATGATCACCCACCAGCACGAACGGGCTATCCGTCCGGTCCGGCAGGATTTTTTGGACCGGATTCGGGTCTCGCGGGTTGAGGAAGAGAGGTGCAGCCATAGGCCAGCGCCATTCGCACGTTTTCCCCAGCCTGGCCAATCCGGACGCCGACCCCACCATGCCGACAGTTTCGATCAATCACGTGACCCGCTACCGCTACCGCCGCGACGTTGCATTCGGCGAGCATCGCATCCTCGTGCGCCCGCGCGAGAGCTACGATCAGCGGGTGCTGTCCGCATCGCTTGAGATCGATCCCGAGCCGGTTTCCTTGCGCTGGCTGCAGGACGTATTCGGCAACGCGGTGGCGATCGCGACCTTCGACCGGCGCGCCGACACGCTCGAAGTCCGCGGGACGGCGGAGGTCGAGCACCTGCCGACCTGCGAAGAGGACATCCAGGTCGAACCCTACGCCGCATCTTATCCGTTCACCTATTCGGCCGAAGACATGCCCGACCTGCTCCGTTCGATCGAACGCGACTACAACGACCGCGACCGGGTCATCGACGACTGGGCGATGAGCTTCGTCGATGTCGATCATCCGAACGGCACGCTCGCCCTGCTCAAGCGTATGACCGAGGGCATCAAGCGCGATTTCGATTACCAGGCGCGCGAGACCAAGGGCATCCAGCCCCCCGTCACCACGCTTTCGCTCGGCTCGGGCACGTGCCGCGATTACGCCTTGCTGATGATGGAGGCAGTGCGCTCGCTCGGTTTCGCGGCACGGTTTGTTTCCGGATACCTCTACCAGCCCGACAACGAGAACGCCCGCGTCGGCGGCCATTCGACCCATGCCTGGGTGCGCGTGTTCCTGCCCGGCTCAGGCTGGGTCGAATTCGATCCGACCAACGGGATCGTCGGCAATCGCGGGTTGATCCGCGTGGCCGTCGCTCGCGACCCGCGCCAGGCGACACCGCTCTCGGGCACATGGCGCGGGGTCAAAGGCAGCCAGCTCGACATGAACGTAGAAGTCCGGATCAAGCAGCTCGAGGTCCAGACCCGTCACCCCGAATTTCCCCAAAAGGAACCTGCCTGATGCTGATCCGCACCGGCTATGACATAGCTTTTGAAACCACCGTTCCCGTGCCCATGGTCGCACTGCTCAACGTCCGGCCGGAACGTCAGGCCGACCTGCGCACGCCCGAGGTCCTGCAGACCGATCCTCCGGTCCCGTATCGCCAGTTCATCGACGCCTTCGGCAACGTCGCCACCCGCCTCGTTGTGCCGGAAGGCGGCATAAAGCTCAGCGCCGATTTCGTGATCGAGGACAGCGGCCAGCCAGATGCCGTGGAGCCGAACGCGGCCCAGGCCCCGGTCGAGGATTTGCCCGCCGAGACGCTGCAATACCTCATGAGCTCGCGCTATTGCGAGGTCAGCCGGCTTGCCGACGAAGCATGGAAGATCGCCAAGGACCATCCGCCCGGCTGGGCGCGCGCGCAGGCGCTGGTCACCGCCGCTCACGAGCGGATCGAGTTCGACTATATGAAGGCGAGCACCGAAAACACCGCGCGCTCGGTGTTCGACAAGCGCTGCGGCGTGTGCCGCGACTTCGCGCACCTCGCGATCACGTTGTGCCGCGCGGTGAACATTCCTGCACGCTATTGCACCGGCTACCTTGGCGATATCGGGATAGATCCGATCGAAGCCCCGATGGACTTCTCGGCCTGGTTCGAGGCTTACCTCGGCGGGCGCTGGTATACCTTCGATGCGCGCCACAATACACCCCGCATCGGGAGGATCGTGATGGCGCGCGGGCGGGACGCGACCGACACGGCCATCACCACCGCATTCGGGAACGCCGTGCTTGCGAGGTTCGAGGTGCACACCGACGAGGTTGCCGACACCGACCTGTCGCGCCCGCCATCGGACACGGCCCTGCCGCAAGAAGCCCCCGCCTGACGTCGTTATGATCGCTTTTCGGCACCGACGCGGCGGCGAACCGTTGGTCTGGAAAAAGGAGAACGACAATGCAACTTCCCGCAAACAGCCATGTCGCCATCGCCGACGGCGAGCGCTTCCTGCTCATGCGCAATGCCGGAACCGCCGAAGACGCCCGGCTTGAATTCGTCTCAGAGCCTTCGCTCGACGGCCAACAGGAGAGCGGTGCATTCGGCCATCACGATCCCAAGAGCGACGATTATCACACGCAGGAAAAACTCGATCATGCAGCTTCGGCGGCAAGCTGGCTGAACAGCGCGGTCCTCGAACACCGGATCGATCAGCTGATCGTCGTCGCCGACCCCGATACGCTTGGCGAGATGCGCCGCCACTACCACACCGAGACCAAGGACGTCCTGGTGCAGGAACTCGACAAGGAAGTGACAGGGATGCCGGGCCCGGAGATCCTCAAGGTGATCGAAGCAGCCTGAGGCTGCCATGAGCGATAGCGACAAAAAGCGGGATCGGATGGTCGAACGCCAGATCGCACGGCGAGGACTGACCGATCGACGCTTGCTCGAAGCTTTCCGCACGGTCCCGCGTGAACAGTTCGTGCCTGAAAGCATGAGAGAATTCGCTTTCGAGGATGGCCCTCTGCCGATCGGCGAGGGCCAGACGATCAGCCAGCCCTATATGGTCGCAACCATGATCGATGCTGCGGGGATCGGGCCGAATGACCGCGTTCTCGAAGTGGGCGCAGGGTCGGGGTATGCGGCCGCGGTCCTGTCGCGCATGGCGAGCGAAGTCTTCGCGATCGAACGCCACGCTGTCCTCGCGCGGGAAGCCGGGGAGCGGATCAGTCGTTTGGGGTACGACAATTGCGAGGTTATCGCCGGCGACGGAATGGCCGGCCTGCCGGAGCAGGCCCCGTTCGACGCAATCCTGGTCTCTGCGCGCGCAGAGGAAGTTCCAGACGCGCTGAAGCGCCAGCTCGAGATTGGCGGCAGGCTGGTGATGCCGGTTGGGGGCGAGGACGTGCAGCAGTTTCGCTGCCTCACTCGTACGGGCCGCGAGCAGTGGACCAGCCACGAGATCGCACCGGTGCGCTTCGTACCGCTTCTGCCTGGTGCCGTACCCGAGGATGGGGCGCGAGCGGGCAGCAATCACCGACCGGCCCGCGCCCGGAGCCTGGCCGAACTGATCGCTGCTCACGCCGTGCCTCTACCCGAAACAGGAGACCTTGCTTTCGCGGAGGCGTTCGACCGCTTTGCCGACAGGCGCGTGGTCATGCTCGGCGAGTGCAGCCACGGAACCCGCGAGTTCTACGAGGCACGGGCCGCGATTACCCGGCGCCTCGTCGAGAAACACGGGTTCACTATCGTTGCAGCCGAGGCTGACTGGCCCGATGCCGCGGTGCTCGATCGGGCCATTCGCCACCAGCCGCACCGCAAAGAGGCGCCGCGTCCCTTCACCCGCTTCCCCACGTGGATGTGGCGCAATCCCGTGATTGCCGCCCTCATGCACGATCTTCATGCTATCAATCGCGACCGCGCACCCGGCGACATGGCGGGATTCTACGGGCTCGACATATACAACATGGCCGGCTCGATCGAAGCGGTACTCGCCTATCTCGACGCAACCGATCCTGCTGCGGCTGCTATCGCCCGCGAACGTTACGGGTGTCTGACCCCGTGGCAGTCCGATCCTGCAGTGTACGGGCGAGCAGCCTTGTCCGCCGGCTATGCGCAGTGCGAGGAGGCGGTGATCGATCAATGCCGGGAGATGCTCGACGCGGCGCTGCAGCATGACGGTGACAGCTTCGGCGCGGCGATGAATGCGCGGCTCGTCGCTTCGGCGGAACGGTACTACCGGGTCATGTACTACGGTGGTTCGGAGAGCTGGAATCTGCGTGACGAGCACATGGCCGACACGCTCGGCCATCTCCTCGACCACGGCGGATCCGATGCCAAGGCCATCGTATGGGCGCACAACAGCCACATCGGCGATGCCCGCGCGACGGACATGGGTGCCGTGCGGGACGAGCACAACATTGGCCAGCTCGCCCGCCAGCGCTGGGGAGACGATGTCGCACTTGTCGGTTTCGGCACCCATGCCGGCACCGTCTCGGCGGCGAGCGATTGGGACTGCGACCGAGAGGTCAAGCGAGTACTGCCCTCGCGGTCTGACAGCATCGAGCGGCCATTCCATGAGAGCGGGCTGGCACGCTTCCTCCTTTTGCCCGGCTCGGACCCGGCGCTCCGCGCGCGCCTCTCCGAACCGCGTCTGGAGCGATTCATCGGAGTGATTTACCGGCCCGGGACTGAGCGATGGAGTCACTACAGCGAGGCAAGCCTGGCAGATCAGTTCGATGCCTATGTGTGGTTCGACGAAACACACGCGCTCGAACCCGCGGGCCATGAACCCCATGAGGGAACGGCGGACACGTTCCCTTTCGGCGTGTGATTTCACCCCCGTCGCGGGACCTCGCGCTATCGAGCTTGCGCTTCGTATCGCGGGTGAGACACTTTTCGTCGCCGGTGTATTGATCGATTTTTCTCGATGGCGTTAAGTTCCTGATAAGCATGACGGGATGAAAGTGGGGGTCATGGCACTAGGACGGATAGCGCGGCTAGGGGCCGCAATCGCGCTTGGATTTGCGAGCATTACGACCGCGCAGGCCGCGGAAAGCAGCGAATTCAATCAACTCTTCGACGCCATGCTCGGCACGGACGTACGCGCGCCGCAGAGCTTCGATTCGCAGCCTGACTGGCCGCTCGAAGCGACGGTCCAGCGGATCGCCGACGGTTCGGACGGGCGTATCGGCGTTTACGCGGTCGACCTTGCCAGCGGGCGCGAGGTATCGGTGCTCGGCGACCAGCGGTTTCCGATGGCATCGACCAGCAAGATTGCCATTGCCGCCACATTCATGGACGGCGTCGAGAAGGGCCGGTGGAGCCTGTCCAGCGAGTTTCCGCTGATGGTCCCTGTGGCTTCCGCCCGATTTTCGTCGGACAAGGCGCCAGTGGTGCCCGGCCAGCGATTCAAGGCGAGCGACCTAATCGAGATGATGATCACCCGGTCGAACAATCAGGCGACCGATGCCCTGCTCGCCGCGGTCGGCGGACCCGCGTCGGTTAACGCGTGGGCCCATCGCAACGGCATCACCGAATACAATCTCACTCGCGACATCGCCACACTGGTGCGCGACGACGGCGAGATCGATCCCGCCAAGCGGATCGACGTGCGCGACAGTGTGACGCCGCAAGCGATGGTGCGACTGCTCGCAGGCCTCTATCAGGGCAAGTTCCTCAGGGAATCGAGCCGTAACGTCATCCTCGGCGCGATGGAACGCTGCCGGACAGGCACCCGCCGGATGAAGGCGATGCTGCCTGAAGGTACGCAGATTGCGCACAAGACCGGCACCTTGCACAACACGGCGAGCGATATCGGGATCATAAACACGCCCGACGGGCGCGCGATCGCGGTGGCAATCTACGTCACCGGGCAAGGATCGAAGCCGGCCCGCGATGCAAAGATCGCAAACATCGCACGGGCGCTGTACGACGGATACCGGGCCACTCCCACCAGAGCCTACGCGAACGCGACGTACTGATTGGGCTCACGTGGGCGACGCGGCTCAGGCTCGTCGCCCCGGCGCGGACCGTCTCCCACGCCCAGTTGAATGCACAAACAAAAAGGGCGGCGCCCCGCGGCACCGCCCTCTCTTGTCGCGAAATGCGAAGGCTCAGTCGGCCTTGGCTTCGGCGGTCGACTCGTCCTGCACGTCGGCTTCTGCGGCGGCAGCAGCGTCGGTCGCGGCAGCGGCAGTGGTGTCGGCGGTGTTGTCGACGGCTTCGCCCATCGCGTCGGCGTTGGCTTCGGTGTCGGCCATGGCCGAATCAGCGGTCTCCGAAGCGGCGTCCTGGGTCTTCTCCGAGCAAGCCGAGAGGGTCAGGGCGGCGGCGCCAGCGGCGGCGGCGAGAATGATCTTACGCATAGTCGTTGTTCCTTGAACAGCGTTTAGAAAGCCCGGCGCAATCGCCGTGCCCGGCCCAAATAATGGCCGCTTTGTGGCATCGCAAGCGAATTGTGGCGTTCTCGTCCGAATTTCGCCGCAAAGTGCCTCGAAAATGCCCGAATTCCGCCACTTTTGTTTCATCAGGAAATATGGCTGACCCGCGCCCCGGCGACTGCTAGCAGGGCCGTAATGGCAGACAAGCAGCATCTCTACCTGGTCGACGGATCGGCCTATATCTTCCGCGCCTACCATCGGTTGCCGCCGCTTACGAACCCTGCCGGAACCCCGGTCGGCGCCGTCTACGGCTACACCACGATGCTGTGGAAGCTCGCCGACGACTTGAACAAGGCCGACGGTCCGACACACCTGGCGGTCATCCTCGACAAGGGTTCGACGACGTTCCGCAACGCGCTTTACGACCAGTACAAGGCAAATCGTCCGCCGCCGCCCGAAGACCTCGTTCCCCAATTCCCGCTGATTCGCGACGCGACGCGCGCATTCAGCCTGCCATGTATCGAAGAGGACGACCTCGAGGCGGACGACCTGATCGCCAGCTACGCCAAGGCGGCGACCCGCAAGGGCTGGGACGTCACGATAGTCAGCTCCGACAAGGACCTGATGCAGCTCATCGGCAAATGCGCCGAGACCGACCTCGAACCCGGCGTCGAGGAAGGCGGCTGCATCGACATGCTCGACACAATGAAAAGCGCCCGCATCGGGCGCGAGGAAGTGATCGAGAAGTTCGGCGTCCCGCCCGAGCTGGTGGGCGACGTTCTCGCGCTGATGGGAGACAGCGTCGATAACATTCCCGGTATCTACGGCATTGGGCCCAAGACTGCTTCCAAGCTGATCCAGGAACATGGCAGCCTTGCCGGTGCGCTCGATGCGGCGCCCGAAATGAAGAAATCCAAATTGCAGGAGCGCTTGCTCGAAGGTCGCCAGATGGCCGAACTCAGCCGCGTGCTGGTCGAGCTCAAGAGCGATTGCGATCTGCCGATCGCGCTGGAGGACATGAAACTCGACGGCGTGCCGACCGAGCCGCTGACCGCCTTCCTGACCGAGCACGGCTTCACGAGCCTTCTCAAGCGCCTCGACGCCGGAAAGGGCAGTCCCGACCGGCCGACCCAGCTCAACCCGGCCAAGCCGCAGACAGCAGGCGCGGCGTCATCACCTCTGGGCAACCGCCAGCCACTGCCCGAGTGGCCGGCAGTCGACCGCTCGGCCTACGAGTGCGTGATCACGCTGGAGCGGCTGCAGCACTGGGTCGACCGGGCGTTCGCAGCGCGAATGGTGGCGATCGATACGGAGACCAGCAGCCTCGATGCGATGCGGGCCGAACTTGCCGGTATCAGCCTCGCGCTGGGACCGAACGACGCCTGCTACATCCCGCTCGGCCATATCGTCACCGACGGAGGCGGCAGCGACATGTTCGCTGAGAGGCCGGAGCAGATCGACCCGCAAGCGGCGTACGACGCGCTGCGCCCTATGCTCGAAAGCGATGCGGTGCTGAAGGTCGGTCAGAACATCAAGTACGACCTCAATATCCTCTCGCGATGCGCGAAGATCGATGTCGCGCCGATCGACGACACGATGATCGTAAGCTTTGCGCTCGACGCGGGGCGCAGCCTTGACTCGATCGGCGCCGGGGGGATCGGCGGGGGTCACGGGATGGACGAACTGTCGCAGCGTCACCTCGGCCACACCACCCTGACTTTCAAGGACATCTGCGGAACCGGCAAGAAGGCAATCCCTTTCGGCGAAGTCCCGTTAGACCGGGCGACCGAATACGCTGCCGAAGATGCCGACGTGACCTGGCGGCTCTACAAGACGCTGAAACCGCGTCTCGCCGAAGAGGGCGGCACGCAGGTATACGAGCGGGTCGACCGCCCACTGATCCCGGTCGTGGCATCGATGGAGCGCCACGGGATCAAGGTCGATCGTGCCGCGCTCGCGAAGCTCAGCGAGGAATTCGCCCGCGAAACCGCGCGTATCGAGCGCGAGGTATGGGACTGTTGCGGGATCGAGTTTACCATCGGCAGCCCCAAGCAGCTGGGCGACGTGCTGTTCGACAAGATGGGCTACAAGGGCGGGCGCAAGGGAAAGAGCGGACAGTATTCGACCGACCAGGCGATCCTCGAAGGACTTGCCGCACAGGGCGCGGAAGTCGCCACCAAAGTGCTCGAATGGCGCCAGCTGACCAAACTCAAGAGCACGTACACCGACGCGCTTCAGGCCGCGATCAACCCGGAAACCGGGCGCGTGCACACTAGCTACAGCCTTGTCGGCGCGCAGACCGGGCGTCTGTCCTCGACCGACCCGAACTTGCAGAACATTCCAATTCGCACCGAGATCGGCCGACAGATCCGCGAGGCTTTCGTGGCCGAGCCGGGCAACGTCCTGCTCGCCGCCGACTACTCGCAGATCGAGCTCCGGCTTGCCGCGCACATGGCCGATGTGCCCCAGTTGAAGGAAGCCTTCGCCGCCGGCGAGGACATCCACTCTCGTACCGCGCAGGAGATGTTCGGCACGGTCGACCGGGATACCCGCGCGCGCGCCAAGACGGTCAATTTCGCGATCCTCTACGGCATCAGCCGCTGGGGCCTGGGCGGACGGCTGGGGATCGAAGCGGACGAAGCGCAGGCGATCATCGACACCTACTTCCAGCGCTTCCCCGGCATCCAGAACTACATCCACACCACGCTCGAGCGGGTGCGTGAGCGCGGCTATTCGGAAACGCTCTTCGGACGCAAGACCTGGTTTCCGAGGATCAGGTCGACCAATCAGGCCGAGCGCCAGGGTAGCGAGCGCGCGGCGATCAATGCGCCGATCCAGGGAACCAGTGCCGACATCATAAAGCGCGCGATGGCGCGCATGATGCCCGCGCTCGAGGATGCCGGGCTTGGCCACGTACGAATGCTCCTGCAGGTGCACGACGAACTGGTCTTCGAACTGCCCGAGGGTGACGTTGCCAGGGCCTCGCCGGTGATCGAGCGGGTGATGGCTGATGCGGCGCTCCCAGCGGTAACGCTCGATGTCCCGCTCGGCATCGAGATCGGGCATGGGGCGAACTGGGGCGCGGCGCACTAGTTCTTGTCGCCGCAAGAAACGCGCCGTAACCAGCGATGATGGACGAGATGACCCCCGCGCCCGCCGCAGAAGGCGCGCAGTTTACCCTGCCCCGTTGGGGCCGGCGATGGGGTACATTCGGGACGATCGGCGTAGTCGCTGCGGCATTGCTTCTCGCGATGTTCCTGATCTTCAACACGATCGATGCCGAGCGCGCCCAGCGCGCACAGGTCGAGCGTACCAACGCGGTGCTCGCCGAACTGGGCAATATCGGTCGGTCCGCGGTCAACGCCGAGACCGGCCAGCGTGGTTACATGATCACGCTCGATCGGCGCTATCTCGCCGCCTATCACCTCGGCCACGAGCAGTACCAACCTACGATGAGCCGCTTGCGCAAGCTGCTGGGCAACGACACGAGCCCGCGCCAACGCGATCTGCTCGACGAGATCGAGAACCTGGGCGACGCCAAGTTCGCCGAGATCGACCAATCGCTTCGACTGATCGAGAGCGGCGATCTCATCGCTGCGCGCCGTTTGGTACTGACCGACGAAGGGCAGGAGGCGATGGAACGCCTGCGCATCGCGGTGCGCGAAATGGAGAACATCGAGCGCGGCATCCTGCTCGACGCATCGCAAAATGCGGCGCGGGCCGAAGGGCGCGTGATGCCGCTCCTCATCGGTCTTCTCGTCCTGATCCTGGTCACGCTCTGGCTCGGGCTGCGGCTGTCGGTGCGGACTGCGAAGGCCGAGGTCGAGGCTGCGCAGGCGACCGCACTCGCCGAGGCACGCGACCGCGCCGATTTGCTCGCCCGCGAGCTCAACCACCGGGTGAAGAACCTGTTCGCGGTAATTCTTGCTATCGTACGGATGAGCGCGAAGGACGAGCCGGCGGCCAAGCCGGTGGTCGACCGCATCGCCGAGCGTATCCACGCTCTGCTGACTGCGCATGAGGTGACCCAGGGCACACTCGAGACCCCGGTCGCCTCGCTCAAAACGTTGCTCGAAACGACCGTGCGGCCTTACCTCTCATCGACCCGCAAGGTGAAGTTCGACGGGCCGCAGCTGGATCTGCCTGCCAAGCAGGTGACCCCGCTCGGCCTGGTGCTTCACGAACTCACCACCAATACGGTTAAGTACGGCTGCTGGAAATCGGGCGGCATGCTAAATGTCAGCTGGGCGATCGACGACGAAATGCTGGTCATCCGCTGGCACGAGGACTGCCCCGGCAACGGCGACCTGCCGGAGCGACAGGGGTTCGGCAGCCTGCTCATGACGGGCGCGGCCAAGCAGCTGCGCGGATCGATCGATCGGTCCTTCACGAAGGACGGCGTACGCGTGACGATAGAGCTTCCCGCGCCCTGATTCCGCCGGGTTGCCAGCACACGCTCTGGCCCATAGTGCGCAATCCCATGTTCCGCGAACTCGACCCGACCAATTACAACATCGACTGGTCCGCCCTTGCGCACGCCGCGGTCTATGGCGTGGGAGCGGTGCTCATTGCGCTGCTCCTCCACCGCATCGTCTTTGCCATCGCCTGCCGACTCGCCGCGCGGACCGAGAGCGACACGGACGAGATGATCGTCGAACTTCTGCGCGCTCCCACGCGATGGGCGGCGATTGCCATCGCGCTCGCACTCGTGGCCGAGGTGGACGACACGATTGCTGCCGGTTGGCACGTGATCGCCCGCTTCGTCGTCCCCGCTCTGGTCGGCTGGATCGCCTACTCGCTGGTAAAGGCGTTCGCCGCCGCGCTCGACCACCAGGCGGAAATATCGACCGATCTGGCCGCTGCCCGCAGCCGCCGGACCCGGATAGCGATCCTTTCGCGCACCGCCACTTTCGCGATCGTGTTCGTGACCGTCGGGCTAATGCTGTTCCAGCTGCCTGGCGTGAAGCAGGTCGGAGCAACGCTGCTCGCCTCCGCCGGTCTTGCCGCACTGGCCGTAGGCGCGGCGGCACAGCCTGCGCTCAAGTCTCTGATCGCCGGGCTGCAGATGGCGATGACCGAACCGCTGCGCCTCGGCGACCTGGTCGCGATCGACGGGCATACCGGGCGCGTCGAGGAAATCCGCATGAGCTTCGTCGTCGTGCGGATGTGGGACGAGCGCGCGGCGATCGTCCCGACAAGCCGGTTCCTCGACAACAGCTTCGAGAACTGGTCGAGGGTGAACGAGATGCTGACCGGACCGGTCTATCTCCAGCTCGCTCCTGAAGCGCAGGTGGAGCCCATTCGAGCCGAGTTCCTGCGCTTTGTCGCGACGCAGCCTGAATGGGACGAGCGCACGGCCAAGCTGGTCATGACCGAAGCGCGCGCGGGCTCGGTCGAACTGCGCCTCGCGATGAGCTCGAACACCATCGGCGAGCTGTTCGATCTTCGCTGTGCAGTGCGCGAGCACATGCTCGACTGGCTGCGGCAGGAACAGCCCGACGCGCTGCTCCACGCCGCGGTGGCAGCCGAGGGCGCCCCGGCCTAGTCCTGCTTGCGATCTACCGTCGCGGGCGCGTGCTTGAACTCCCGTGTCGGCTCGAGCATGCCGTCGGTGATGAAGCCGATGCTCGCCCCCGTCTCGGCAGCGCGCTTTTTCAACTCGCCGCGCATCTTCTTGTATTCCTCTTCCATCTTCGCGGTGACCGTGGCGCGCGAATCCTCGAGCGCCACCGCGAAATCCTTCGCAGAGACTTCCGACACCTCGTTGCCGACCCGGCGAAGTGCATTGAGTCCAGCACGCCGAACGACGTCTTCGAGATCCGCTCCGGTGAAGCGCTCGGTGTCGGCGGCGACCTTGCCGAGGTCGACATCACTCGCCAGCGGCATGTTCCGGGTGTGAATACCCAGGATCATCTCACGGCCCGCCTTGTCGGGCGTGCCGACATAGACGAGCTCATCGAAACGCCCGGGCCTGAGCAAGGCAGGATCGACGAGCGTCGGGCGGTTGGTGGCCCCGATGACCACGACCGACTGGAGTTCTTCCAGCCCGTCCATTTCGGCAAGGATCGTGTTGACGACACGGCCCGTCACCTGCGGTTCGCCCTGACCCGATCCGCGCGCGGGCACGAGGCTGTCGATCTCGTCGATGAACAGAATGCATGGTGCAACCGAACGAGCACGCTGGAACAGTCGGGCGATCTGCTGTTCGCTCTCGCCGTACCACTTCGACAGCAGGTCCGAGCTCTTCATCGAAATGAAGTTCGCCTCAGCCTCCTTCGCCACGGCCTTGGCGAGCAGGGTCTTGCCGGTGCCGGGGGGGCCATACAGCAGGAACCCCTTTGCTGGACGGATGCCGAGGCGCCGGAAAGCGTCGGGGTTCTTGAGCGGAAGCTCGACCCCTTCCTTGAGCTTGTCGATCGCGTCGGCCACCCCCCCGATGTCGGACCAGCCGACGTTGGGCACCTGCACCATCACTTCGCGCATCGCGCTCGGCTGGATGCGCTTCAGCGCCTCGAAGAAGTCCTCGCGCCCGACATAGAGTTCCTCCAGCACTTCGGGCGGAATTTCTCGCGCATCGAGGTCGAGCTTGGGCATGATCCGGCGCACCGCCTCGATCGCAGCCTCGCGGGCGAGCGCGGCGATGTCCGCACCGACGAAGCCGTGCGTGGTCTTGGCCAGCTCGTTCAGGTCGACCTTGTCGCCAAGCGGCATGCCGCGGGTATGGATTGACAGAATCTCGCGGCGACCCTTCTCGTCGGGCACGCCGATCACGATCTCGCGGTCGAAGCGGCCTGGCCGCCGCAGCGCCTCGTCGATCGCGTCGGGCCGATTGGTCGCGGCAATGACGACGATGTTCGAGCGCGCCTCGAGCCCGTCCATCAGCGTGAGCAGCTGCGCGACGAGGCGCTTCTCCGCTTCGCCGGGGGTCTGATTCCGCTTGGGAGCGATCGAATCGATCTCGTCGATGAAAATGATCGCCGGAGAGTTCTTCGCGGCCTCCTCGAAAACCTCGCGCAGACGCTTCTCGCTCTCGCCATAGCCCGAGCCCATGATTTCGGGCCCATTGATGGTGATGAAGTGCGCGTCGCTTTCGTTGGCAACCGCCTGCGCGAGGCGGGTCTTGCCGGTGCCCGGCGGGCCATGGAGCAGAACGCCTTTCGGCGGGTCGACGCCCAGGCGGGTGAATAGTTCGGGATAGCGCAGCGGCAGCTCGACCATCTCGCGAAGCTGCTGGATCGTGTCGCCAATGCCGCCGACGTCGTCGTAGTTGACGACCGCGCGGCCGTCGCGCGGCTCCTCGAACTCCGCGCGCAATTCTACCTCGGTGTTCTCGTCGATGTGGACGATGCCCTTGGGCGCGGTCGAGACCACCGACAGGCGGATCTGGGTCAGGGCATAGGCCGGCTGGTTGAACATCCGGCGCACTTCGGGCGGCATGTTGTTGACCGGCTGCTGCCCGGTCGTGGCGACGATGTCTCCGGCGACCAGCGGCTTCTGGAAGAAATTGCGCTGAAGGGCCTCGGTCGGCCCCTGCAGCCGCATCTCTCGCTGCGCGGGCGCAAACACCACGCGGGTCGCGGGGCGCGATTCCGCCACCTTTATCACGACGTGTTCGCCGCTACCGACCTCTGCGTTGCCGCGCTGGAGCCCGTCGAGCCGGATCACCTCGAGCGCCTGGTCCTCGTCATAGGCGGGCGCCGCGATCGCCGCGGTCGTGCGCTTGCCGGTAATTTCGACGACATCGCCCTCGGTGATGCCGAGCGCCTGGAAGGCGCTGCGCGGCATCCGGGCGATGCCCTGACCGCTTTCCTCCTGCCGTGCCGCCGCGACTTGCAACCGGATAGTTCGTTCTTCCGTCGCCGGTCCGGCGTCTGCATCGGCCATGTCTGGGCCCCTTCCTCGTCAAAAACGCTTTGTCGGCCCTTCAGCTAGGAAGCAGGCGACACTTTGCCAATGAACGGGCAGCGATTCAGTGCCGTAAATGCGGCGCGGACCGGAGACAAAAAAAGGCCCGGAGGGATGAACCCGCCGGGCCTTGGAAGTCTTGGGAGAGGATGCCTGAAAGGCAGGGAGAGATATGTTGCAGTGCGGCAGATTGTGCAAGTGCGAAAAGAACATGGACCGTTGCATTTTCCTCAACACAACCGCAAAAATCGCAATCGCGCAGCCCCGTGACACGCACGGCAGTGCGAGCTAAGCCCCTCGCGATGAACAAGCTCTACCCAGATGCAGCTGCCGCGCTCGACGGCGTAATCAAGAACGACATGCTGATCGCAAGCGGCGGTTTCGGCCTCTGCGGCATCCCTGAGCGGCTGCTCGACGCGATCCGCGACAGCGGGGTGACCGGGCTCACCTTTGCCAGCAACAACGCGGGGATCGACAACGAAGGCATCGGCAAGCTGCTGCGTACCAAGCAGGTCAAGAAGATGATCTCGTCCTACGTCGGCGAGAACAAGGAGTTCGAACGGCAGTTCCTCTCTGGCGAGCTCGAAGTAGAATTCTGCCCCCAGGGCACGCTGGCCGAGCGGATGCGCGCTGGCGGTGCGGGCATCCCCGGGTTCTACACCAAGACCGGCGTCGGCACGAAAGTGGCCGAGGGCAAGGAAACCAAGATCTTCGACGGAGAGGAATACGTTCTCGAACGGGGCATCTTCGCCGACCTCGCAATCGTGAAGGCGTGGAAGGCCGACGAGACCGGCAACCTCGTGTTCCGCAAGACCGCACGCAATTTCAACCTGCCGGCTGCAACCTGCGGGAAGGTCTGTGTCGTCGAGGTGGAGGAAGTCGTTCCGGTCGGCAGTCTCGATCCCGACTGCATCCACCTGCCCGGCGTCTACGTCCAGCGGATGATCGTCGGTGCGCCCTACGACAAGAAGATCGAATTCCGGACCGTTCGCGAGCGCGAGTCGGCGTGAGCGGACTCGGCCGTCCAGGCCGGGGGAGCGCGATCCTGCTCGCGCTCGCAATCGCGCCCGCATTGTCGGGCTGCGTTGCCGCGGCAGCGCTTCCGGTGCTGGCGGCCGGCGGCGTGGTGAAATCGCGCGCCGACCATTCCGCGACCACGGGGACAACCGAGCCGCAGCAGGCGCGGGTCGCGATCCCCGGCGAACGGACACAGGCGGCCCTTGCAGCCCCTGTGGACACCAAGACATCCGTCTATCGACTCACGGAACTCAGGCAGTTGCCACCACCTTCCGGCGCGAGCCCTCGGGCCGAAGGTAGCGGATGGGGTGCCTTTGCCGCATATGCCCAAGAACAGGCGCGCATTCCGGTGGTCGGCTCGGAGCGCCACTCGGCGATGCTGGCCGATGCGACCGCGATGAGCCCCGAGACGCGGATCTGTTCGGTCCAGCCGTCGAGCGTCCTGATCGACCTCGACCCGGACGAATCTCATTTCGACCTGACTGCGGCGAGCCCCACCGATCCCGATCTCGCGGACCGGCTTGCGGGCTTGCGAGACGCCGGGGTGACCATCGGATGGGTTTCCAACCGCACCGCCGATCAGGCGGGGATGGTACGCCGTGCGCTCAAGACTTCGGGCCTCGACCCGGAGGGAGAAGACGAGCTGGTCCTCCTGCGCTTTCCGGAGGAACGCAAGCAAACCCGGCGCGAGGATTTCGCCAAGAGCCATTGCGTGCTCGCCATCGCAGGCGACGAGAAAGCGGATTTCGACGAGCTGTTCGCCTACCTGCGCGATCCGGTGCTGGCGCTGCCGCTCGACAAACTGATCGGAGCCGGGTGGTTCATCGTGCCCCCGCCCCTGACAACAAACTGAGGATTGAAGACCGATGCCCTGGACCCGCGACGACATGGCCGCCCGCGCCGCCCGCGAACTGAAGGATGGATATTACGTCAATCTCGGCATCGGAATTCCGACGCTTGTGGCGAACCACATCCCCGAAGGGATGCACGTGACCCTGCAAAGCGAAAACGGCATGCTCGGGATCGGGCCCTTTCCCTATGACGACGAGGTCGATCCCGACCTCATCAACGCCGGCAAGCAGACCATCAGCGAGCTGCCGAACAGCGCCTATTTCGACAGCGCAGCCAGTTTCGCGATGATCCGCGGCGGACACATCGACCTGACCGTTCTGGGTGCGATGGAGGTTTCCGAAAAGGGTGACATCGCCAACTGGATGATCCCCGGCAAAATGATCAAGGGTATGGGCGGCGCGATGGACCTTGTCGCCGGGGTCAAGAAAATCATCGTCGTGATGGAGCACACGGCGAAGGACGGCAGCCCCAAGTTCATTCCCGAATGCACCCTGCCGCTGACCGGCAGGAACGTGATCGACATGATCGTCACCGACCTCGCCGTCTTCCAGCGGCCCGACCACGATAGCCCGTTCAGGCTGATCGAGCTCGCTCCTGGCGTGACCGCCGAAGAAGTAGCTGGCAAGACGACCGCGCATTACGAAAGCTGACCCCGCAAGGGCGAGGAACCGCTTGCCCCGGACAGTCCAAACGTAGCACAGTACCTCTTCGAAATGGGCCGTAGCGTCCCGGGAGAGGCAATGAACAATCGCGTGTGCGCACTGACCGGCGCGGAATTTCCCCTGTTCGCCTTCAGCCATTGCCGCGACGTCGTCGCGGCAGTGAGCAAGGCAGGCGGGTTCGGTGTGCTTGGCGCCACCCGGTTCAGCCCCGAACAGCTCGAGGAAGAGCTCGCTTGGATCGAAGCGCATGTGGACGGAGCGCCCTATGGCGTGGACGTGATAGTGCCCGAAACGATCGATCCGCGCGTCGCCGGGATGTCCGATAACGCCACGCGCGCGGCTGCGATCGATCCGAAGTACGCCGAATTCGCCGCCGACCTGCTGGCGCAATATGGAATCGAAGCCAGCCGCACAGTGGCACCTCTGCGCGAGCGAATGGGAATCACGCCCGAAAACGGAATGGCGCTGATGGAAGTCGCTTTCCGCCATCCGATCCGCCTGATCGCCAACGCGCTCGGCATCGCGCCGCCCGCGATGATCGCGGAAGGCAAGAAGCGGGGCGTGCCGGTCGCGGCGCTCGTCGGTGCAAAGGAACACGCCATTCGCCAGGCCGAGGCAGGCGTGGACATCATCGTCGCGCAGGGCGGCGAGGCCGGCGGGCATTGCGGCGAAGTTTCGACATTGGTTCTCATCCCCGAGGTCGTCCGCGCGCTCGAGCGGGCGGGCCACGACACTCCGGTACTTGCCGCCGGGGGCATCATGACCGGCGGCCAGATGGCGGCGATGATGGCCGCTGGTGCCGACGGCGCCTGGACCGGAAGCGTTTGGCTAGCCACCCCTGAAAGCGAAGCGAGCGATGCGTTCCGCCAGAAGATGATCACCGCGCGCAGCCGTGACACCGTCCGTTCCCGCAGCCGCACCGGCAAGCCCGCGCGCCAGCTCAGAACCGCGTGGCACGAGGCCTGGGACGCCGAAAACGGACCGGGCACCCTGCCAATGCCGCTGATGGGCATGATCTCCGAACCCGCACTCGCGCGCGTCGAGCGCGCTGCCGAGACCGGCAACGAGCAGGCGCGCGACCTCGTCACCTATTTCGTCGGACAGGGTGTTGGCCTTGTCGAGGAGGTCCGCCCGGCTCGGGCCATCGTGCAGGAGTTCCGCGAGGATTACATCGAGGCCGTGGAGCGGCTTTCCGGTTCGCTCGGCTGATCGATGAAACGCTGGCGTCGCTCGGCTCCGCGCTTTGCGCTGGCGCTGATTACACTCGTGGGGTTGATCGGCTTTGTCGATCGCATCGTGGTCAATGCACTGGTCGAACCGCTCAAGGCCGAGTTTGGCCTGTCGGACCAGCAGATCGGCCTTCTCGGCTTCGCATACTCGGGACTGAATATCGTGCTCGGCGTCGTCGTCGCGCGCTTTGCCGAGAGTCGCCGACGACTGACCTTCACTACGGTGGGCACATTGCTCTGGTCGGTAGCGGCGACCGGCTGCGGGTTCGTGCAGGGGTGGCACCAGCTTCTCGTGGCGCGGATCGCGGTCGGCGTGGGTGAGGCGGTGGGGCTGCCTGCCAACCAGTCGCTGATCGCCGACTATTTCCCTCCGAGCCGCCGCGCGACCGCGATGTCGGTGCTCTTGCTTGCCGCCCCGCTGGGTGCGTTCGTCGGGCTCGCGGGCGGCGGGTTCGTCGCCCAGGTCTGGGGCTGGCGCTGGGCGTTCATCGTCACAGGGCTGCCGGGCCTCGTCCTCGCGCTGGGCATCTGGCTGTTCCTGAAGGAACCTGTGCGCGGAGGGCACGATACGGCAGCGGACGACGCGGTGCCGCCGATCGGAGCTGTCGTCCGCCGGTTCATCGAGTTGCCGAGCGCGCGCCATCTGGTAATCGGATCGGCGCTCGGGGCGATGATCGGTTTTGGCCTGATCGCCTTCCTCTCGGCGCTGATCACCCGTCGGTTCGGACTGCCCGTGGGCGAAGCGGGATTGACGACAGCGCTCATATCGAGCTTTCCGGCAGCGGTTTCGACGATCGCCGGCGGGGTGATCGCCGACCGGCTCGCGCCGCGCTTTCCCTCATCCTACGCGCTGGTACCGGCGGTGAGCCTGCTGCTGGCGGCACCGCTCTACCTGATCGCGTTCACCCGCGGTGACTTCGTGCCGTTCGTGGTCTTCACGATGCTGGCGGCGGTACTCCAGTTCAGTTTCCTCGGTGTCACGGTCGGCACATTGCAGAACATGATGCACCCGCGGATGCGCGCGACCGCCAACGCACTGACGAACATCTTCGGCGGGCTAATCGGCGGGCTGGGCCCGGTCATCGTCGGCACGCTGAGCGACCGGCTGGCGGCAAGCGGGCTGCCATCAGACCTCGCCCTCGGCTACGCGATGGCCGGGGCGGCGCTCATGTCGCTATGGGCGGCGGCACACTATTTCATGGCCGCGCGCACCGTGGCGGGGGACCTTTCCGCCGTTCGCGACGGTACGATATGAGCGGGCGGGGACGGTTGGAGCCCCTTCAGAGCAGTGCTTCGATCTGATCCATCGTCTTGCTGAAGGTTGCCACGAAATCGCGGTAGACTTCGGGCTTGGTCATATCGAGCCCGGCCTTCTTCTTGAGAATGTCGACCGGATAGTCCGACCCACCGGCCTTCAGCACGGCGAGGAATTGGTCGCGTTCCCTGGCACCGCCGTCGAGGATGCGGTTGGCGAACCACGTGCCGGCCGAAATGGAGGTCGCGTACTGGAACACGTAGTACGGCGTACTGCGGAAAAAGTGCGAGATGTACGACCACTCGTGAGCGACATAGTCGGGCAGGATCATCTTCTCGCCGTGGTAGCGGCGCAGGATGTCGTAGTAGATTTCGGCGAACTTCTTGCCCGACATGCCCTCGCCGTTCTCGCCCAGCTCGTGCGCCTTCAACTCAAATTCCACGAACTGGGTCTGGCGGAAGAACGTGCCCCGCGCGTTCTCGAGCTGCATGCCGAGGTAGTAGAGCTTCTCTTCCTTCGTCCTTGCTCGCTCCATCATGTAGCGCGCAACGAATACCTCGTTCACGGTCGAGGCGATCTCGGCGATGAAAGTGGCATACCTGTAGGTCTCGTAGGGGTTGTTGGCCTTGGCCAGCATCGTGTGGATCGCGTGGCCCCACTCGTGGGCATAGGTCGATGCACCCTCGTAGTTCTCGCCCAGGTTGAGCAGCAGATAGGGGTGCACGTCGTAGACCCCCCCGTTCATGTAGGCACCCGAGCTTTTGCCAGGTCGAGGAAACGGGTCCATCCACTTCCGGGCCGTCGCATCGCGCAGCAACCCCACATATTCCGGACCAAAGGGCTTCAGCGCCTCAAGCGCGATATTGCGCATGTCGGTCAGCGTGAACTTGCGATCGAGCGTTACCAGCGGCGGATAGATATCGTAGTAACCGATATCGGGGAGGCCAAGGACTCGCCGGCGCAGGTCGAAATAACGCTGCAGCTGGGGCAGCCCCTTGTTCACCTCGTCGACCAGCGTCCGATAGACGGCTTCGGGGATATTCGGCCCGTCGAGCGCCCAGGACAGCGTGTTGGGATAATCGCGTGAATTCGCGCGAAAGATGTCGCCCTTGATCTTCGCGGCATAGGCCGCGCCGAGCGAGTTGCTGAATTCCGCGTACGAATGCCAGAACTTGTCGAACACCAGCTTGCGGTCGTCCCGGTTCGGGGCATCGCGCGTCAGGGTATACCCCTGGTCGTCGAGCTTTACTTCGCGCCCGTCGGAAAGGGTGACCGTGGGGCGGGGAATGTCCGAAGCGGCGAGTTGGCTGCGCACGTCGGACGGGGCACCGAGCGGTGCGCTGGCGCCAGCGAGCAGCCGCTCGCCTTGCGCATCGAGAACATGTTCCGCCCCGCGCAAAATGTTGTGAAGCGAAAAGGCGAAGCGTCGCTGCAAAGTCGGGCTCTGCGCGATGAACCCGTCCACCTTGTCCTTGCCGAGCGCGAGAACTTCCGGCGCGACCCACGAGGTCGCCTTGCCGAGAGCGGTGTACATGTCGGTCGCCTGGCCGTCGCGCTCCTGGTTCTCGGCGACGCGAACGTCCTCGTCGGACCGCAGCGAAGCATAGATCGCCACCCGCGCCGCGGTCTTTTCCACGTCGGACATGTTGGCCAGCGCCTTTGCCATGACCTCGGCGCCGTCGCCCAGGTGACCTTCATAGCCCTTGAGCCGCGGCAGCGCGTCGAGCACCTGCTGGTGCGCCGCATTCCACGCCATCCAGTCGGGATAGATGTCGGTCAGGTCCCAGGTGACCGTGGCGCCGTCGGCCGCGGTTTGAGCGAAAGCCGGCAGGGCGGCGCTGGCGAACGGAAGGCTCGCGGCGATGGTCAGGATTGAACGGCGGTCGGTCTGCAGCATGTAGGATCGCCCGTGTGGCGCGGTTGCGCGCTGGCCAAGGCGCGCAGGCTAGTCACCGACGCGCCCAGCGCAAGGGAAGGTTCGATGCAGCGGCCCGGACGGCTCGATCGAGCGGCTCCGTAGCCCGGCCGGTCAGGCCACGGCGGCCTTCAGCGCATCGACGAGGTCGGTCTTCTCCCACGGGAACTCGTCGCCCGAAGGTTGACGCCCGAAGTGGCCGTACGCGGCGGTCTTGCGGTAGATCGGCTTGTTGAGGCCCAGCCCCTCGCGGATGCCGCGCGGGGTCAGCCCGCCGAGCTTGTCGCCCGCGACCTTGGTGATCGCCTCCTCCAGCTTCTCGTCGGCGACCGTGCCGGTGCCGTGAGTGTCGACGTAAAGCGACAGCGGCTGCGAGACGCCGATCGCGTAAGCGACCTGGATCGTGCAACGACTGGCAAGCCCCGCCGCGACGACGTTCTTGGCGAGATAGCGGGTGACGTAAGCCGCCGATCGATCGACCTTGGTCGGGTCCTTGCCGCTGAACGCGCCGCCGCCATGGGGGGCCGCACCGCCATATGTATCGACGATAATCTTGCGACCCGTAAGACCCGCGTCACCATCGGGGCCGCCGATCTCGAACGAGCCGGTCGGATTGATGTGGTAGACCGTTTCATTGGTCAGCAGTTCGCGCGGAAGAACGTCTGCGATCACGCCGCGCACGTAATTGTGCAGCTCGGCCTCTTTCGCGCCTTCGTCATAGCCCTTGGCGTGCTGGGTCGAAACGACGATCGCCGTGGCCGCGACCGGCTTGCCACCGCGAAAGCGAAGCGTGACCTGACTCTTGGCATCGGGCTCGAGGAACTTTGCCTTTCCGCTCTTGCGGTCCTCGGCCATGCGCTGAAGTATCTTGTGGCTGTAATCGAGCGTCGCCGGCATCAGGTCGGGCGTTTCGTCGCAGGCAAAGCCGAACATGATGCCCTGGTCGCCCGCGCCTTCGTCCTTGTTTTCACCTGCGTCGACGCCTTGCGCGATGTGCGCCGACTGGCCGTGGAGATTGTTCGAGAAATCGAGCGTCTGCCAGTGGAAGCCCTTCTGCTCGTAGCCGATGTCACGCACCACGCCGCGCACGGTATCCTCGATCTCCTGCTCGATGCCAGGCGCCCAGTTGCCATCCCGGTCCATGATCCCCTCACCGCGGATCTCGCCCGCGAGCACGACCTTCTGGGTGGTCGTCAGCGTCTCGCAAGCGACCCGGGCGTGCGGGTCCTTCGACAGAAACAGGTCGACGATTGCGTCGGAAATCTGGTCGGAAACCTTGTCGGGGTGCCCTTCGGAAACCGATTCGGACGTGAACAGGAAGTCGGAACGCATGGTGTGTCGGGACCCCATATAAGGAAAGCTTTATGTCTGGATGCGAGCGCGGACCTAGCGACCCCTCCGCCGCCTGACAAGCAGCGATAGCGCAATCAGCAGCGCGGCCCAGCCGAGAGGCAGGAGATTGCCGGTGCGCGCGAACCAGGTCGGGGCTAGTGGCAACGGGATACGTCCATCGATCCGGCCGCCGGTAAAGCTCGTCGGCAGGTGCGCGCGGACCACACCGTGCGCGTCGATGACTCCGCTGATCCCGTTCACCGTGGCGCGGAGCACCGGCAGTCCTTCCTCGATCGCGCGCATCCGCGCCTGGGCGAAGTGCTGGGGCGGGCCGAAATGGCCGAACCAACCGTCGTTCGACGGGTTGAAGATGAATTCCGGTCGGTCGCTGCGATCGACGACCTGGCCCGAAAAAACGATCTCGTAACAGATCTGGATGCCCGCGCGGCCCCATTCACCAAGATCGATCGTGCGCGGGCCGGGCCCGGGGATGAAATCGATGCTCCCCGCCACCAACCGGGTCGCCCCCAGCGGCTCGAGCAGCCAGCGAAGCGCGAGATACTCGCCATAGGGAACGAGGTGCGCCTTGTAATAGCTGCCCACGAAATCGCCCGTATCGTCGAGCGCCGTCACGGCGTTGTAGGCGCCCACCGCGTGACCGTTCTCGATCTCCAGATCGACCGCGCCGCTCATCAGCACGCTGCCCTTGCCGATCACCTCGGCGATGCGATCGCGAGCGAATGTCGGATCGGCGCCCGCGGTCGTGGCGAGGTAATATCGCTTCGGATAGCCGGGGCGCAGATAGTCGGGCAGGCCGGATTCCGGCCAGAGGACGAGCCGCTCGCCCTTGTCGCGCCGCGGTGCGGTAAGACGGGCGAGGGTCTGGAACTGGTTTTCGAACTCGGCTGGATCGTCGATCTCGGCCTGGCGGAAACCCGGCTGAATAAGGGTGAATTCCCGTGAACCTTCGCGGCTCGCCGGTCCCGGCAGATACATGCCGATGGCCAGGAGAACGAAAATCGCCGCTACCCGCAGCCAGGCGCGGGAGTTCGCCATTGCCGCGAGACCACCGGCGATCAACGCCGCAAGTCCCGAAAGGGCGTAAGTCCCAAGCCACGGCAGCAGCGCGGCGAGACCCGGCCGGTCGAACGGGCCGAGGAACATGAGGCCCAGCGGATCCCACGCATACCCGGTGAAGACCCAGCTGCGCAGCCATTCCGATACCGCCCAGGCACCCCCGAACGCTAGTGCGAGCGACAGCGGGCGGGACCCGCCGACGGCGCGCGCCAGCCCGGCGCAGATCGCCGGATAGACCGCCAGGTACAGTGCGAGCAGCGGCACTGCGATCCAGCCCAGGAAGGCCGGCATCTCGGACTGATGCGTGAACGCCGCGGCAATCCAGTTGTTGGCGAACGTGAAGTGAGCCACGCCGAACAGCCAGCCGAGCCTGGCGGCGTGCTTCCAATCGGTCGCGCGGGCAATCAGCGCAACGAACGCGGCGAGCCCGATGAGCGCCAAGGGCCAGAGGCCGAGCGGAGGGAAACCGAGCGCGGCGACGAGGCCACAGGCCAGCGCCGCAATACGCGGACGCGACGCGATCGCAGCCCACAGGCGGGACGGCCGGTGCTCCACGGGTCGCGCCGCCGCTACGCGATCAGCCGACTGCCTTCAGGCTTTCGCCATCCTCGCCGCTTTCGTCGGCGGCGGGCCGGCGACGGCGGGGCGGGAGCTTGCGCTTGGGCTTTTCTTCCGCCTCCGCAGGTTCGTCGGAGCCCGAGATCGAGGGCGGCAGCGCCGCTGCGTCGATTTCACCGGCGTCGCTGGTCACGCTTTCGTCGCGGCTGGCAGCCCGTCTGCCTCGCGGCCGGCGCGTCTCTCCGTCGGCGTCCTTGTCCTGGCCCGCCTGCTGGCGATTACGACCGCGATTGCCGCGGGTGAAGGGATTGCCTTCGCCATCATCGCGACCATCGTTTGCGTCGTCATCGAAATCCTCGCCGCGCGAGCGATTGTCGTCTTGGTTGTCGCCACGGTTGCGACCACGCTGGCGATCGTTGCGATCCCCGCCCCGATCGTTCTGGCGATCGTTCCGGCCGCCGCGGCGGCCATCGTTCTGGCGATTATCGTTCTGGCGCCCATCGTTCTGGCGCGGCGAATCGAAATCGTCCTCATCGCCGTCGTCATCGTCCGAATTGTCGCGCCTGCCGCCACCGCGCGCCTCGTCCTGGCGCGCTTTGTTGTCCGCGATTACACGGAAATAGTGGTCGGCGAACTGGAGGTAGTACTCGGCCTGCACCCGGTCGCCATTGTGTGCGGCGTCCTGCGCAAGCTTCTTGTACTTGTCGAGCAGTTGCGGCGCGTTGCCCCGCGCCCGGCTGTCGACTCGATTCTGGTTGCCACCGCCCTGCTGGCGATTACCGCGACCGCGGCGGCGGTTGTTATTGCGATTGTTATTCAAGGAAAAACGCTTCCTTCTCAGTGGCTGCCCGATCGATCCCGGTGCCGGGTACGGCCGCATGACCCCTATCGCCGCGATCCGGCATGGATGCGCGGTGCCCCATTTGCCCTGTCCAACGGGTTTCGCACCCGGACGGCCTAGCAAATGTCGGAGCTAGACCCGGGCCGGCGACACACATGCCATGACCGGTGGGTCTGGCACCCGAGTTAGACACCGCGCGCGCGTTTGCCAAGCCCTAAGTCAGTTTAGGCGGAGGATAAGCGCACGCGGACGTCCGCCCAGGTCTCGCCGCAATTCCGCCGAGAGCCCCAGTTCGGCGGCGATCGCGGTCACCGAATCGGCCTGGGAAAACCCGATTTCGAGTACCGCGACTCCGTCAGGCTCGAGCAGCGCCGGAAGCCGGGGGATCAGAAGTCGATAATCGTCGAGCCCGTCCGCCCCGGCAAACAGGGCGCCGGCCGGCTCATGATCGCGCACGTCGGGTTCGAGTTCGGCGGTGTCCTCGACATAAGGCGGGTTGGCGATAACCAGGTCGAACGGCCCAAGCCCTTCGCTCCACCCCCCTTGCGTCCAATCTGCGAGCCGCAAGTCGCAGCGAGCCGCCAGCCCGAGCGCATGGGCGTTGTCGCTGGCAATTGCGATTGCATCCGGCGAACGATCGATCCCGACGCCTGACGAACCCGGTCGCTCGGCGAGGATCGTAAGCAGGAGCGCGCCCGAACCAACCCCGCAATCGAGCACGCGGGCGGGCGCCGGACGCGCGTCGAGCGCCGCCAGGACAGTGGTCTCGCTGTCTGCGCGCGGTATGAGAACTGCAGGCGAAACCGCGAATTCGCGGCCATAGAATTCCTGCCGACCGAGGATGTAGGCCACCGGTTCGCGCTCCATCCGGCGGCGGACCAGGTGACCCCAGCCCGAGGGCGTCTCTTCGCTCAGATGACGCAGCAGCATCTCTCCGCGTCCGACCCCGAGCAGACCCGCCATCAGCAGTTCGGCATCGAGCCGCGCCGTGTCGGATGTCGCGGCGAGAATTTCCGCCGCTTCGGCGATCGCGAGCCTGACGGTCATTCGCCGAGTGCCCTATTCACCGAGAGCGGCGAGCCGCTTGGCTTCGTCCTCCGCGATCAGCGCATCGACCAGTTCGCCCAGGCCCGGTCCCGCAAGCACTTCATCGAGCTTGTGCAACGTCAGCCCGATGCGGTGATCGGTCACCCGCCCTTGCGGGAAATTGTAAGTGCGGATGCGCTCGGAGCGGTCGCCGGAGCCGACCATCGCCTTGCGCGCCTCGGCCTCGGCGCCCTGGGTCGCCTCGCGCTGCGCCTCGTAGAGCCGGGCACGAAGGACCTGCATCGCCTTCTCCCGATTCTTGTGCTGACTGCGCGCGTCCTGGCAGGTCACGACGGTGCCGGTCGGCAGGTGAGTGATGCGGACCGCGCTGTCGGTGGTGTTGACGTGCTGCCCGCCCGCCCCGCTCGCGCGATAGACGTCGATCTTGAGGTCCTTGTCCTCGATATGGACGTCGACCTCATCGGGCTCGGGCAGGACCGCGACGGTCGCGGCCGAAGTATGGATGCGCCCGCCACTCTCGGTCACCGGCACGCGCTGCACGCGGTGGACGCCGCTCTCGAACTTCAGCTTGGCGAACACGCCGCTGCCAGCGACGTTGGCGACGATTTCCTTGAAGCCGCCGATGTCGCTGGCGTTCATGCTGACCGGCTCGACGCGCCAGCCCTGCTCGGCGGCATAGCGCTCGTACATGCGATAGAGGTCGGCGGCGAACAACGCTGCTTCGTCACCCCCGGTGCCGGCGCGGATCTCGAGCATCGCGGGGCGCGCATCGGCACTGTCGCGGGGCAGCATGGCGATGGCGAGTTCGCGTTCGGCATCGGGAAGTTCATTGCGCAGGCGCATGATCTCTTCCTCGGCGAGCGCCTTCATATCGGGATCCGCGTCGTCGAGCGCCTCCAGCTCTTCGAGCTCACCGCGCATGGTGCGGACCTGCTCGGCCAGCCGAACGATGGGCTCGAGCTCGGAGTAATCGCGGCTAGCAGCGACGAACGCCTCGCCTTCGAGCGTGCCGGATGCCAGCCTCGCTTCGAGTTCGGAAAACCGGTGCGCGATCCGGTCGAGCCGTTCGGCGGGGACGGTCACTCGAAGCCCCGATCGCGATCCTCGGGATTGGCGAAGAAGCCATCCGGCAGGTCTTCGGGCCAGGCGTCCATGTCGGGGACCTCGATCCCCATCGCCTCTGACTCGCGCAGCCAGTGTGCGTTCTGCGCCTTCAATGCGATGTCGGCGACATGTTTGGGAGCCACGCGGATTTGTTCGCCTTCAGCCAGGTCGCGCACGGTGACTTCCCCGGCGGCCAGTTCCTCCTCGCCGATGATCACCGCGAGCAGCGCCCCGCCGTCGTTTGCCCGCGCCATGCGCTTCTTCATCTTGCCGGTCGCCAGGATTTCGACGTTGTTCCATTGTTCGCGCAAGGTCCGCGCAAGACCGTAGGCCTGCGCCATCGCGGCTTCGTCCAGCGGAATTATCGCGACATCGAACCGCGGCTTGGGTGCCTTTTCCCCGCATAGCATCGCCAGCCGCTCGATCCCGGCTGCCCAGCCAACCGCCGGGGTCGCCGGTCCGCCGAGTGATTCCATCAGCCCGTCGTAACGTCCGCCGCCGAGTACCGTACCCTGTGCGCCCAGCCGATCTGTCACGAACTCGAACGCGGTGTGGCGGTAGTAGTCGAGGCCGCGCACCAGCGCCGGGTCGCGTTCCCACGCGACGCCGGCGGCATCGAGCCCGGCCGTCACCTTGCCGAAGAAGTGCTGCGCCTCTGCCGACAGGTAATCGTCGATCTTCGGCGCATCGGCAACGAAGGCCTTGTCGCGCGGGTCCTTGCTGTCGAGTATGCGCAGCGGGTTCTTCTCGAGCCGCTCCTGCGAATCCTCGCTCAGCTCACCCTTCACCGCGAGAAAGTAATCCACTAGCGCCGCTCGCCAGGCCTCGCGGCTGTCGCCGTCACCCAGCGTGTTGAGGTGCAGCGTCACCCCGTCCGAAATGCCGAGCTCCATCAGCAGCTGGTCCGCCATTGCCAGCAGCTCCACGTCGGCCTGCGGCTCGCCTGCGCCGATGATCTCGGCATCGAGCTGGTGGAACTGGCGGTAACGGCCCTTCTGCGGACGCTCGTATCGGAACAGGGGCCCGTGCGTCGCGACTTTCAGCGGGGCGTGCTGCTGCCAGCCGTCGGTAATGAAGGCGCGGGCGATACCCGCGGTGAATTCAGGTCGCAGCGTCAGGCTCTCCCCGCCGCGATCCTCGAACGAATACATTTCCTTGGAGACGATGTCGGTCGTCTCGCCGATCGAGCGGGCGAAAACCTCTGTCCGCTCGAACACCGGCATCTCGATCCGGCGAAAGCGATACAGCTTGCGCACGCGCTCGAAGGTCTCGACGACGAACGCGAACGCCTCGGCTTCGGCGCCGAAGATATCCTGCGTACCGCGGATCGCTTGGGGGGTCTTGCTCATCGCGTGGCCCGTTAGCGCGTTCGTCCCCTCCATGAAAGTCGCTCGTCGAAGCGTGCCTTGCAACCGATGGGCCGTTCGCGCATTGGCACCGTCATGAACTTCAGAATCGCGGTCGCGCCGCTCGCTCTCCTCGCCCTCTCCGTTCCCGCTCATGCCCAGGTCGCCAAGTCGGCCCCGGCTGCCGTGCAGTTGCCGGACCAGACCCCGGTCCCCGCCGACACCGCGTGGCCCGGTGGGACGATCGACCTCAAGATCGACGCGACCGATACCCGGCGCGGCCTCTACAAGGTGACCGAGACGATCCCGCTCGCGCCCGGCACGGACAGCGTCACGCTGCTGTTTCCCGAATGGCTGCCCGGCAACCACGCCGCGCGCGGGCCGATCTCGCTGCTGAGCAACATCCGCTTTCTCGCCGACGGCAAGCCGGTGGCATGGAAGCGCGACCCGCTCGACGTCTATGCCTTCACGGTGCCGGTGCCGAAGGGAACGAAGAAGCTCGTCGCGCAATTCGTCCACACCTCGCCCATTACCGGCAGCGAGGGGCGGATCACGATGACCCAGGAAATGCTCAACCTGCAATGGGAGAAGATGAGCCTCTACCCGGCGGGCCACTACACCCGGAAGATCGCGATCAAGCCGACCGTCGCCTTTCCGCAGGGATGGACCGCCTTCACCGCGCTCGATGGACAGAAGGCGAGCGGCGACGCGGTCACCTGGGACACGACCGATTACGAAACGTTGGTCGATTCGCCGATCTTCGCGGGGAAATACGCGCAAAGATGGAACATCGCCGAGAACGTGAACCTCGACGTGGTCGCCGACAAGCCCGCGCAGCTCGCGCTCGCCCCGCAGAACCTGCAGTCGTTCAAGAACCTGATCGACGAAGCCGATGCGCTGTTCGGCGCGCGCCATTTCGATCACTACGACATGCTGCTCGCGCTGACCGACCGCATGGGCGGAATCGGGCTCGAACATCATCGTTCGGCCGAGAATCAGTTCGAGCCGGACGCCTTCACCAAGTGGGACGAGATGGATTGGGACCACAACGTGGTCGCGCACGAACTGGTCCATAGCTGGAACGGCAAGTACCGCCGCCCGGCCGACCTGTGGACGCCCGATTACCGCACGCCGATGCAGGGCTCGCTTCTGTGGCTGTACGAAGGGCAAACCCAGTTCTGGGGATGGATTCTCGCCGCCCGCTCGGGCATCCAGAGCAAGGACACCATCCTGGGCACGATCGCCAATGCGGCCGCCTATTATTCGGAAGGGCAGCCTGGCCGCGCATGGCGCGACGTGGGCGACACCACGAACGATCCGATCATGGCTGCACGAAAGCCGCACCCGTACCCGTCGCTCGAGCGAAGCGAAGACTATTACACCGAAGGCGCGCTCACTTGGCTCGAGGCGGACCAGATCATTCGCAAGGGCACCAACGGCGCCAGGGGGATGGACGATTTCGCCAAGGCGTTCTTCGGGATGCGAGATGGCGACTGGGGAGAGTTGACTTACACGTTCGACGATATCGTCGGCACCCTGAACAGCGTCTACCCGTACGACTGGGCTGGTTTCCTGACCACGCGCCTGCTCACTCCCGGGCAGCCGGCCCCTCTCAAGGGAATAGAAATGGCGGGTTACCGCCTGGTCTGGCGCGACACGCCCAACCCGTACCAGAAGGGGCGGATGGACGCGTCGAAGTCGCTCGACCTGACCTACTCGCTGGGTATGTCGATCGACAAGGACGGGGATGTCGGATCGGCGCTGTGGGACGGTCCCGCGTTCGATGCCGGGATCGTCAAGGGCGCCCGGATCGTCGCGGTCAATGGCGAAGCGTATTCGGCGGACACGATCAAGGCCGCCATCACCGCCGCCAAGGACACGAAAACGCCCATCGAATTGCTGGTAAAACGCGGGAGCACATACGCCACGATCCCGATCGATTATCACGGGGGCCTGCGCTTCCCGTGGCTCGCGGCGACCGGCACCGGCGAGCAATCGCTTGACCGGCTGCTCGCCCCCCACGCTAAATAGACCCAAGCGGGCTCATTCGTGTTGCGATGCAATATGAGCCCGCGTAAGGGCCGCGCATCATGCAGATCGACAAGATTCCAGTGGGCGACAACCCGCCCGAAAGCCTGAACGTCATCATCGAAGTGCCGACCGGCGGCGAGCCGGTGAAGTACGAATTCGACAAGGAAAGCGGGGCGCTGTTCGTCGACCGCATCCTGCACACCCCGATGCGTTACCCGGCGAATTACGGCTTCGTGCCGCACACGCTTTCGCCCGATGGCGACCCGCTCGACGCGCTGGTCATCGCGCGCAGCCCGTTCATCCCCGGCTGCGTGGTGCGGGCGCGGCCGATCGGCGTGCTCAACCTGGAAGACGAGCACGGCGGCGACGAAAAGTTGATCTGCGTACCGATCGACACGACGTTCCCGTACTATTCGGACGTCGCGGAGACGAAGGACCTGCCCTCGATCATCTTCCAGCAGATCGAGCACTTCTTCACCCACTACAAGGATCTCGAGGCCGAGAAGTGGGTCCGCGTCGGTGCCTGGGGCGATGCCAGCGAAGCGCGCCGGATCGTCGAGGAAGCGATCGACCGCGCCAGGACGGCGAAGGCCTGAAGGCTATTCGACCGGCTTGCTCGAATCGAGCAGGTCTTCTTCCTGCCCACCGGTCGAGGATCGCCGTTCGTCTTCGACCATTTCGGCGATCTCCTCGGTCGGGGTGACGTCTTCCTGGACGACCGGAGATGGCTTGGGCGCGGGTTTCGAAGCGCGCTTGGCCGGGCTCGAATCAGCCGTGACTTCGGTCACCGGCAGCTTCCCGGACGGCGTTTCGATTCGCACGCGATACAGTGGCTCGGGAATGGCAAAGCCAGCGTCCTCTAGCGCGACTTTCACGGCGGATATGGCAAGGCTGCGCGCCTTGAACCAGGCGGTCTTGTCCTGATCTATCCACCCGAGAAACTTGAGGACGATATTCGAATCGCCGACCTGTTCGGTGCGCGCTTCGGGCGGCGGATCGTCGAGGACGAATTCGAGCCTTTCAAGGGTCTTGCGACCGAGCTCGCGGGCGGCATCCGGGTCGTCGTTCGCATCGATGCCCAGTTCGAAGTCGAACCGCCGTTTCGGATTGCGCGTGTAGTTGAGGATCGTCGCCTTGAAGACGTTGGCGTTGGGGATGCGCAGGTGATTGCCGTCGAGCGTCATCAGAACCGTCGCGCGGCTGGTCAGGCGAATTACCCGGCCTTCCGCCCCGTCGATCACGACCCAGTCATTGGCCCGAAACGGCTGGCGCAGGCTCAGCATCAGCGAAGCGACGTAATTCTCGACCGTGTCGCGCATCGCGAAGCCCAGCGCGATCCCGACGAGGCCCGCCCCGCCGAGCACCGCCCCGAGCAGTGCAGTCGCGCCGATTATATCCAGCGCCACCACCAGTCCCCCGACGACAAAGACGAAGCGGATCGCGCTCGCGATGAGTTCCGCGAGGAACGAGTTGGGGGCAATCCGGTGCCACACGGCGCCCACGCCGGCTATCAGATAGCCGACCAGCGAGATCACCAGCCAGACCGCCAGCGCAAGGGCGAGCAGAGGCAACATCCGGGTAAAACCGGAAATTTTCTCGGCAAGTCCGCCGACCGCCGCGCCGCTACCGAGCGAAACGTCGCGCGCGAGACGATTCTCGACCGTGACGACACCCGATATACGGCTGGCTATTCCCTCTGCACGGGCGATGTCGCTCTCTTCCGGTACCTTTCCAGACAGCGTGACGACGCCTTCGCGCACCGCGACCTGGACGTTCGCGAACGCCGGCAACTCGGTGAAGATGCCCGAAAGGCGCTGCGCGATGCGATCGTCCGTGCCCGCCGCAGTGGTGGTTTCGATCGTAGGAGCGGCGGTGGGCGTCGCGCTGGCCGCCGGCGACGGGGTGAGGGCAGGCAGCGCACCGGCCGCAGGGCTCGCCAGCCAGGCGAAGGCCACCAGCAGCGATGCAAGGATCGCCCTCATCCGCCGAATACCTTCATGATCCGGCCACCGTCATGCCGTCGACCCGCAAGCTGGGCGCATTGATCGCGCGCCAGGTATCGAGATCGTCGGCAGCTCTCATGCCGGAGAACATCGCGAGCAAATTGCCGGCGATCGTGAACCCCGCGACGGGACCTTCGACACGGCCCTTGACGATGCGCCGTCCCGCAGCGCCGCGGCTGTAATCGCCGGTCACGGGATTCACCCCCTGTCCGATCAGGTAGTCGACGAGAATTCCGTCTTCGATGTCGGCGATGAGCTCGTCGAACTTCGCCGAACCGCCCAGCAGGTCGACATTTGTCGCGCCGACGCCCGGCGATCCGCTGCCGCCGCGCGTCGCATGGCCCGTGAGTGGCAGGCCGAGCTGGGCGGCGGAAGCGACATTGGTCAGCCAGCAGGTGACCCGCCCGTCCTCGACCAGCGTACGCGGAGTGCAGGCAAGGCCCTCCCCGTCGAACGGCCGGGAACGCAGCCCACGCGGTTTCAACGGGTTCTCGACCAGGCGAAAACCGGGTGCGAACAGTGCTTCGTCGTCGCGTCCCGCAAGAAAGCTCGACTTACGCGCGATGGAGGGCGCGCCCATCGCGCCGAGCAGGTGACCGACGAGCGACGCGGAGACGCGGCTGGCGAAGACCACCGGCATCGGCCCGCTGCGCATTGTTGAAGGGGCAAGGCGGCCTACCGCGCGCTCGCCCGCGAGCCTTCCGACCTCGTCCGGCGTGGGCAGGTCTGCCAGATGCCGAGCGCTGCGCATCGCGTAATCGCGCTGCTTGCCCTCACCCTCGCCCGCGATCACGCTCGCCGAGAGGCTATGCGCGGTTCCCTGATAGCCTTGCGCAAATCCGGTGCTGGTCACGAGCGCCGCGATTGCGCGGGTGGCGCTTGCCGAACCACCTTCGCTGTTGGTCACCCCGGCCACCGCCCGCGCCGCGTCCTCGACCTCGAGCGCGCGGGCGCGCAAGGTCTCGGGATCGGGATCGGTGGAATCGGCGGTCTCCAGATCGGGCCGGTCGCCTGTCGCCAGCAGCTCGGGCGGCGCGAGCCCGGCATAAGGGTCTTCGGGGGCCAGCCGCGCCATCGCCACCGCGCGCTCGGCCAGTTCCTCGATACCCGCGCGCGACAGGTCCGCGCTCGACATGCTGGCCGAGCGCCGACCGACGAACGCGCGAAGGCCCACCTCGCTGCCTTCCGACGAGTCGATGTCTTCAAGCGCGCCCAGCCGCACGCCGACACCACGCGATACGCTGGAGCGCCCGATCGCGTCGGCCGCATCGGCCCCGTGGCGGCGGGCGGCGGCGACCAGCGCCTCGGCAGCGTCGAGCAAACTCTCGGATTTCATGGGTTGCCGCTAGGCGGCGCGGCGTTGCACCGCAAGGCGCGGATACGGATCGGAGCGTTCAGAGCGTTGCGGCGATCAGCTTGAACGCGCCCGTCAGGGCGAATGGCAGACCGATCGCGAGGGCCCAGAGTAATGCCTGGTCCCGGCGATAAGCGGACCGGAGCTCGGGATCGGCCGCCGCTTCTTCCGAAATCTTCAGCCAGCGGCCCTCGAACATCCGGCATGCAGGAATGATCGCGGCGACGAGGACTACGAGTGCAAGATAGGGAAGCAGCGATGCCGAACCGGCCTTGAGCGCATGGACCGTCACGAAGATTTGCAGGCCCGTGTAGACGAGCAGGGCATAGGCGATGTTGTCGCTCATCCGCTTGCGCCAGTCGAGCTTGCGCGCATGCGTTTCACGGGTGCGATCGATCGCCTTGGCCATACAGCCCTGTCTCCCCAGTACTCTCTCCGCGGCAGAGTATTCCAGATCGGCGGACTAACGGCAAGGGGCGGCGATTCCCGCCCTGAGACAGGCCTGAGATCAGGGTAAGGCGACACGCTTCATCGCGCGTCATGCACGAAGCTTGCCAATCGCGTGCGAAGGGGGTTTCCAGCGGTGCGGGGAATGCTACATGCTGGCACCGATGAGCATGCTCGATCCCGAAACCGCAGCCGCTGCGCGCACCACCACGGATGCGAATGCCCCGCTTCCCAACGGCGGGCTAGAGGTGATCTCGATCGCCAAGAGCTACGACAAGCGGGCGGTCCTGACCGACATCTCGCTGACCGTCGGCAAGGGCGAAGTGCTCGGCCTGCTCGGGCCCAACGGCGCGGGCAAGACGACCTGCTTCTATTCGATCATGGGCCTCGTGCGGCCCGATTCGGGCCGCATCCTGATGGATGGCGAGGACGTGACCAAGCTTCCGATGTACCGCCGCGCGGTGCTCGGCCTCGGCTACTTGCCGCAGGAAACCAGCATCTTTCGCGGCATGACCGTCGAACAGAACATCGCCTGCGTCCTCGAACTCGTGGAGCCCGACAAGGAAACGCGCGCGGCGGAACTCGACCGACTGCTCGACGAATTCGGCCTCACGCGCCTGCGCGAAAGTCCGGCGATGGCGCTGTCGGGCGGCGAGCGGCGCCGCTGCGAGATTGCCCGTGCGCTGGCCGCCAAGCCCTCGATCATGCTGCTCGACGAGCCGTTCGCGGGCATCGACCCGCTCTCGATCAGCGATATCCGCGACCTCGTGAAGGACTTGAAGACGCGCGGGATCGGGGTGCTGATCACCGACCACAACGTGCGCGAAACTCTCGAAATCGTCGACCGGGCCTGCATCATCTACGGCGGCCAGGTCCTGTTCGCCGGAACGCCCGAAGACCTTGTGGCCGATGAGAACGTCCGGCGGCTCTACCTCGGCGAGAACTTCACCCTGTGAGTTGACCGATGGCTCTGGGTCCCCGTCTCGATCTCAGGCAATCGCAATCGCTGGTGATGACGCCGCAGCTGCAGCAGGCGATCCGCCTGCTCGCGCTGTCGAACCTCGAGCTCGAGACTTTCATCGGCGAGGCGCTGGAGGCCAATCCGCTGCTCGAAATGGGTGAGGTACGGAGTGACGACACCGCCGAAGCCCCGATGGAATCGATGCCGTCGGAAGCCGGCGCGGATGCGACGGGCGACGGCGAGGCGGCGCTCGACATCGATCCCGGCGCACTCGACCGCGACCGCGATACGGGCGATGGCGAATGGAGCGCGGCGCCGGTGTCGGGCGGAGGCGAAGAGGGGCTGTCGATCGACGAGCGCGGATCGGGTGAAGGACCCACGCTCGCCGAACACCTTCACGCGCAAGTCGGGGCCGCCGCACGCGACCGCCGCGAGGAATTCATCGCCCGCGCGCTGATCGACCAGCTCGACGAGGCGGGCTACCTCGCGATGCCGCTCGCCGAGATTGCCGACGCGCTCGGCGTGCCCGTCGCGGAGGTCGAGCGCGCACTCGAGATCGTACATACGCTCGATCCCACCGGGGTGGGCGCACGCGACCTCGCCGAATGTCTAGCCCTGCAGGCGCGCGAGACCGACCGCTACGACCCGTGCATGGCGCGGCTGATCGACAACCTGGAGCTCGTCGCGCGCGGCGATGTCGCGCGGCTCAAGCGGATGTGCGAAGTCGACGACGAGGATTTCGCCGATATGCTCGCCGAACTGCGGGCCTACGATCCCAGGCCAGGCCTGCGCTTCGGCGGCGGGGGCGAGGCAGCCGTCGTACCCGACATCCTGCTGAGCGAGGCGAAGGATGGCTGGGACATTGCGCTGAACGAGGCAACGCTGCCGCGTCTGATCGTCAACCGCGCGTATTACGTCGAGCTGCGCGGCGGTGCCGGCGGCGACAAGGCCGCGCTCGGCTGGCTAAAGGAGCAACTGGCCGAAGCGAACTGGCTGATGAAGGCGCTGGACCAGCGTGCGCGCACGATCCTGAAGGTCGCCGCCGAGATCGTGAAGCGGCAGGACGGGTTCTTCCGCAAGGGCGTGAGCGAGTTGAAGCCGCTGACCCTGCGCGCGGTCGCCGAGGAGATCGAGCTGCATGAAAGCACGGTCAGCCGGGTCACCAGCAACAAGTATCTTTCGTGCCCGCGCGGCACGTTCGAGCTGAAATATTTCTTCACCAGCGGAGTTGCATCGGCCGATGGTGAGGGCGGCGCGAGTTCCGAGGCGGTGAAGGCTGCGATCCGTCAGCTGATCGATGCCGAGGATCCCAAGGCGATCCTGAGCGACGACACGCTTGTCGACCTGCTCAAGGAAAAGGGCTTCGAGCTCGCGCGACGAACGGTCGCCAAGTACCGCGAAGCGATGGGGATCGGTTCGAGCGTACAGCGGCGCAGGGCGAAGAAGCTCGCCGGAGTGGGCTGAATCCGGGCCCGGGGGGCTGTGGATAACCGCCGCAACCCACTGTTGCACAAAAGACTCGTTAATTTCTGCGCGTCCGCTTTACTCGTCGTTAACCTTTTTCCTTCAGATGTTTTGTGGTTAATCCGCGGCAACTCCGGTTGACGGGTCGTTACCGCGGGGAATTGGGCACTCAGGGGGGAACCTGGCCATGCGCGTACTGCTGATCGAAGACGAGCCGACGACGGCCAGGGCGATCGAGCTTATGCTCACTACCGAAGGCTTCAACGTCTACCAGACCGATCTCGGCGAGGAAGGCCTGGATCTCGGCAAGCTCTACGATTACGATATCATCCTGCTCGACCTGAACCTGCCCGACATGCACGGGTACGACGTTCTGAAGAAGCTGCGCGTCGCCAAGGTGCAGACGCCGGTTCTGATCCTGTCCGGCATCTCGGAAATGGATTCGAAGATCCGCAGCTTCGGCTTTGGTGCCGACGACTACGTGACCAAGCCGTTCCACCGCGAAGAGCTGGTGGCGCGCATCCACGCCGTGGTCCGCCGCTCGAAGGGACACAGCCAGTCGGTCATCCGCACCGGCAAGCTCGCCGTGAACCTCGACGCCAAGACGGTCGAGGTCGACGGTGCCCGTGTGCACCTGACCGGCAAGGAATACGCGATGCTGGAGCTGCTCAGCCTGCGCAAAGGCACCACGCTGACCAAGGAAATGTTCCTCAACCACCTCTATGGCGGGATGGACGAACCCGAGCTCAAGATCATCGACGTGTTCATCTGCAAGCTGCGCAAGAAGCTCTCCCATGCGTGCGGCGGCGAGAACTACATCGAGACCGTCTGGGGCCGCGGCTACGTGCTGCGCGATCCGAACGAAGAGGCCGAAGCGGCCTGACATAGACGAAAGTTACAGTCTCTTTTGGACGGGGGACGGCCGCCCGGAGTGTTCGCACTCCGGGCGGTTTTCGTGGTGCGCCCGCGCCCGCGCGGCTCACTAGAAAATCTTCGTTTGCCGACGTGCTGGAAAGCGGCAGAAACCTCGCCGACAGCGCCCGAGGTGCGACGTGATCGAATTCGGTGACTTCAATCTCTGGGCTCTCCTGCCGTTCATCGCCGTCGGATTTGCGGCGCAGCTTGTCGATGGCGCGCTCGGCATGGCGTTCGGCGTCATCATGAATACCCTGCTCGTCGGCTTTCTTGGCCTCACGCCCGCAGCGGCATCGCAGCGCGTGCACGTCGTGAAATGCTTCACCACCGCCATGTCCGGCCTGAGCCATCTGTACCATCGCAACATCGACGCGAAGCTCTTCTTCCGCCTGCTGATACCGGGCATGGTCGGCGGCGTCTCCGGCGCCTACCTGGTGTCCAGTATCGATGCCGGGCTGGTGAAGCCGTTCGTCCTCCTCTACCTGACGGGGATCGGCATTTATCTGCTGGTTCGCGGCCTCCTCTATCCGCCGGCGCAAAGGGAGGCCCGGCACGTCGCTCCCCTGGGTCTCGCAGGTGGCTTTCTCGACGCGGCGGGAGGCGGCGGGTGGGGACCGATCGTGACCTCGAACCTGCTGATCCAGGGTGCCGACCCTCGCAAGGTCGTGGGCACGGTCAATGCGGTCGAATTCTTTCTCACGCTGACCATTTCCGCGACCTTCATCTATCAACTCGGCGTTGCCGATCTCGCCGGTGCGACGCTGGGGCTCCTGATCGGCGGCGTCCTCGGTGCCCCTTTCGGGGCCTGGGCCGCGAAGCACGTCCCGCCTAAGTGGATGCTGATCCTCGTCGGCTGCGTTCTCACCCTGACAAGCGCTTACGGGGTCTGGACCGCCTGGCTGAAGTAAGGCTAGGCGCGCGGGCATGACGGCACACAAGGAAGGCGATCCGACCACGCTCAACCGGCTCTACGGCCGCAGCCAGGGCAAGCCCTTGCGCGCCGGGCAGCAGGCGCTGGTCGACGAGCTGCTGCCGCAGATCTCGCCGCCGGGGGACGGTCCGGTCACATCGCAGAGTCTGTTCGGCGATGAGCGCCCTCTTCACTTCGAGATCGGCTTCGGCGGGGGCGAGCATATGGCCTATCGCGCCGACCTTTTGCCCGATCACGGGTTCATCGGCGCCGAGCCATTCGTCAATGGCGTCGCGCAGGCCCTGACTCACGTCCGCGACGGCAACCTCGCCAATGTGCGCATCCATCACGGCGATGCGCTCGAGGTGCTGCGCCGAGTGCCCGATGGCGCCCTGACCATGGTCTACCTGCTTCACCCCGACCCATGGCCCAAGGTTCGCCACGCCAAGCGGCGTATGATGAACGACGGACCGGTGCGGCTTATCGCCGACAAGCTGAAGCCCGGCGGCGAATTCCGTTTCGGCACAGATCACGACGTCTACCTGCGTCACGCGTTGATGGTGATGCGGCGATTCACGAACGAGTTCGAATGGATCGTGGAAGGCAAGTCGAGCTGGCAGAACCGCCCATCCGGCTGGCCGGAAACCCGCTACGAACACAAGGCCCGCACCGTTTTCGGACACGAGGTCTGGTACTTTCGGTTCCGGCGGCGCTAGTTCTCCGGAACGGCGCGCGCGCGCCGCAGCGGGATAACCCGGGATTCGGCGACCGGTTCGGCGCTGCGGCGCGCTTCCTCCAAAGCCTGTTCGGACAACGGCGTTTCGAACGCGAGGCCGGCGCTGCCCCGCTTGAGCCAACGCAGCCGTGCAGCGATCGGTCCAACCGTTCCGAACCATAACATGACCGGCTCGTTCTTGGTCACAGCGACTGCGATCCCGCGCACACGGCAACCACCGGCATCGAGATCGAGCACTGCGACCGGCTCGTCCGTGCCCTCGCCGATCCGGCACCGCGCGTCTAGCGACACGGTGCCGCGTTCGCCCGCGCGCGGACCCGAATATCTCGTGGCCAGTTTCGGCCTTTTGGCGATTCCCATGTCCACCGGCCTAACGGCCGCGGCTTAGGATCGGCTGAAGGCGATGGGTTAATGCCGCGTCTGTTCGCCGTCAGCCCCGTGTCAACCCACGACCCCTGCCGCAGCAAGCACGGCGAGCGTCAGCACTTCGGGCGCCATCGCGGTCATCGGCGCGATCTGGACAGGCTTTTCCATCCCCACCATCATCGGACCGATGGTGCTCGCGCCGGCCAACTCGCGCAGCAGCTTGGCCGAAAGGTTGGCCGATTGAAGGCCCGGCATGACAAGCACGTTTGCCGGCCCCGACAGGCGGCTGAAGGGGTAGAGCTCCATGACTTTTGGATTGAGCGCCGCATCGGGCGCCATTTCGCCTTCATATTCGAACGCCGGTTTCTGCTCGTCGAGGATCGCCACGGCCTCGCGAATGTTGCTGAGCCATTGTCCCGGCGGGTTGCCGAAGGTCGAGTACGACAGGAACGCGACCCGCGGTTCGTGACCCAGCCGCTTGGCAACTGCCGCGGTCTCGGTCGCGATGTGCGCCAGTTGGGCAGAGGTCGGTCGCTCGTTGATCGTCGTATCGGCGAGGAACACGGTGTAGTTCTTGCCGATAAGCAGGTGGATGCCGAACGGCAGCGCCCCTTCCTTGGCGTCTAGCACGAGGTTCACCTCGCGCGCAGTCTGCGCGAAAGTGCGGGTAAGCCCCGTGATCATCGCGTCGCCGTGTCCCAGGGCGACCAGCAGCGCGGCAAAGACGTTGCGCTCCTGGTTCACCATCCGCCGCACGTCGCGCATCGTACGGCCACGACGTTTGAGCCGGTCGTACAGATATTCGACCATCGCCGGTACGTGGCTGCTGTCCTTCGAATTCTGGATCTCGAATGCGCCCGGGTTGGACACGCCGAGCATGTGCAGCTTGTCGACGATCGGCTTGGTCCGCCCCACGAGGATGGGCGTGCCGTAGCCGAAATCGCGGAACTGGATCGCTGCGCGCAGCACCACATCCTCTTCGGCTTCCGCGAAGACGACTCGCTTGGGGTTCGCCTTGGCATCCTCGTAAACCCGGGTGAGTACCGAGGTCGTCGGGTTGAGCCGCGCCTTCAGGCTGAGGCGATAGGCGTCGAAATCGTCGATCGGCGCGCGGGCGACGCCCGAATCCATGGCTGCCTTGGCGACCGCGCTCGAGACGACCTCCATCAGTCGCGGATCGAACGGCGCGGGGATGATGTAGTCCGTGCCGAACTTATGATTGATGCCGTAAGCGGCGGCTACCTCGTCGGGCACGCGCTCACGAGCGAGGCTGGCGATCGCCTCCGCAGCGGCCATCTTCATCTCTTCGTTGATCGCGGTCGCCTGCACGTCGAGCGCGCCGCGGAAGATGAATGGAAAGCCGAGCACGTTGTTGACCTGGTTCGGATAATCCGAGCGGCCGGTCGCAATGATCGCATCGGGCCGCACCGCCTTGGCATCTTCCGGGCGGATCTCCGGATCGGGGTTGGCCATCGCGAAGATGATCGGGCTGGGCGCCATCTTCTCGACCCACTCGGGCTTGAGCGCGCCGGCCGCGCTGAGGCCGAGGAACACGTCGGCGCCGACGAGCGCTTCCTCCAGATTGCGCGCATCGGTCACCGTCGCGTGCGCGCTCTTCCACTGGTCGACGTCCTCGCGGCCCGGATAGATCGGGCCCTTGCGGTCGCACACGATCACCTGGTCGCTGGGCACACCGAGCGACTTGATCAGCGCGGTGCAGGCGAGCGCCGACGCACCCGCGCCGTTCACCACCATGCGCACGTCCTTCAGGTCGCGGCCGGTCAGGTGGCAGGCGTTGATGAGCCCGGCGGCGGCGATGATCGCGGTGCCGTGCTGGTCGTCGTGCATGACCGGGATTTTCATCCGCTCGCGCAGCGCCTGCTCGATGATGAAGCATTCGGGCGCGGCGATGTCTTCCAGGTTGATGCCGCCGAAGCTCGGCTCCATCAGCGCGACCGCCTCGATGAACTTGTCGGGATTTTCGGTGTCGAGTTCGAGATCGATCGAATCGACGTCGGCGAAGCGCTTGAAGAGCACGGCCTTGCCCTCCATCACCGGCTTGGAGGCCAGCGCGCCAAGGTTACCCATGCCCAGGATCGCGGTGCCGTTCGATATCACCGCGACGAGGTTCGAACGCGCGGTGTAGCGCGCGGCATTGGCCGGATCGTCGGCGATCGCCTGGACCGGCGCGGCGACGCCGGGAGAGTAGGCGAGGCTGAGGTCGCGCTGGGTCGCCATCGGCTTCGACGGGACGATCTCGATCTTACCGGGACGAATCGTCTCGTGATAGAACAGCGCCTCGCGCTCGGTGAATGCGGTGGGCTTGTCGTCGGCCAAAACGTGTCCTCGTATCCTGGGGTACGTTGGCCCTAACGTAAACTTGCCCCGGTGCAACAGGGGAAAGCCGCACTTCGCGCCGTTCCGAATCGGCGGCGCACCCGCTAACCCACGCGCGATGGCGGGCGGCGCGACTCCGATGATGGCCCAGTACCTCGCGCTCAAGCGCCAGGCCGAAGGCTGCCTGCTGTTCTACCGCATGGGCGATTTCTTCGAACTGTTCTTCGACGATGCTAAAGTGGCGGCGCAAGTGCTCGACATCGCGCTGACCAGCCGCGGCGAGCACGATGGTGAACCGATCCCGATGTGCGGCGTGCCCGTCCATTCGGCGGAAGGCTATCTCGCCCGACTGATCAAGGCGGGTCAGCGGGTCGCGATCGCCGAGCAGACCGAGACGCCCGAAGAAGCGAAGGCGCGGGCGAAGCGCGAAGGCACCCCGTCGTCGAAAGCCCTCGTCGCGCGGGACATCGTCCGCTTCGTGACCGCCGGCACCCTGACCGAGGAAGCGCTGCTCGAACCGCGCCGGGCGAACATGCTCGCCGCCGTGTGCGAAGTGCGGGGCGCGTGCGGACTCGCCGCGGTCGACATTTCGACCGGACGGATGACGCTGGAGGAATGCGCCGCCGACGACCTTTCGGCGGCGCTCGCTCGGCTGTCGCCGAGCGAAGTCGTCGCGCCCGAGGGCTGGAGTTCGTCACCCGACGATATCATCGAGCGCCCACGGGCTGAATTCGACAGCGATTCCGGTGCTGAATTCCTGCAAAAGGTGCACGGCGTCGCGACCCTCGACGGGTTCGGACAGTTCTCGCGCGCGATGCTCGGCGCGGCGGGAGGCCTCCTCGCCTACCTCGACCACGTCGGCCGCGGCTCGCTGCCCATGCTGCTGCCGCCGGTCGCGATCGAGGGCGGGCGGACGCTCGCGATGGACGCCGCCACCCGCGCCAGCCTTGAGATCGTCGAGGCGAGCCGTGGCGGGCGCGCGGGCAGTCTTCTCGACGCGATCGACCGCTGCTCGACCGGTGCTGGCGCGCGTCAGCTGGCCGAAGATCTGTCGGCCCCGCTGACCGACGGCAAGGCAATCGAGGCTCGGCTCGCGCTCGTCGCCAGGCTTCACCAAGACCCGCTTCTGCGCGCCGATGTCCGGGCCGCCCTGCGCGCCCTGCCCGACATCGGTCGCGCGATCGGACGCGTCGTGGCAGGGCGCGGCTCCCCACGCGACCTCGGCCAGCTGCGTGACGGTCTCGACGGCGCGCGGCGGCTACGCGATCATCTGAAAGGACAGGCCGACCGCCCTGCCCTGCTCAACGCGCTGCTGCCCGATCTCGGCGGACACGGGGCGCTGACCGACCTTTATTCCCGCGCGCTGGTTCCCTCGCCCCCGACCGAGCGCGGGCAGGGCGGCTATATCGCCGAAGGTTACGACGCCGCGCTCGACGACATGCGCGCGACTTCGGGCAACGCCCGCCGCGCGATCGCCGCGCTGGAAGCGAAATATCGCACCGAGACCGGCATCGCCGCGCTCAAGATCAAGCACAACGGCGTGCTCGGTTATTTCATCGAGGTGCCCTCGAAGCATGCAGATGCGCTGATGAGCGAGAACAGCGGCTTCACCCACCGCCAGACGATGGCGGGCGCGGTGCGCTTCAATTCCCTTTCCCTGCATGAGGAGGCGAGCCGTATCGCCGAAGCCGGCGGCCACGCGCTCGCCGCCGAGGAGGCGCACTTCGAGGATCTCATCCACCGCGCCGTCGCGACGCGCGAGCCGATCGCCCGCACCGCCGCTGCCCTCGCCCGTCTCGACGTGGCCGCCAGTCATGCAGAGCGAGCAAGCGAGGGCGATTGGACGCGGCCCGAGATCGTCGACGAACCGGTGTTGCGGATCGAGGGTGGCAGGCACCCGGTGGTCGAGGCTTCCCTTGAAAGAAGCGGAGAGCGCTTCGTCGCCAACGATTGCGCGCTCTCGGCAGACGACCGGCTGTGGTTGATTGGCGGTCCGAACATGGGCGGCAAGTCGACCTTCCTGCGGCAAAACGCACTGATCCTCCTGCTCGCGCAGGCCGGAGCATTCGTCCCGGCGATATCGGCGACCTGCGGCCTTGCCGACAGAATCTTCAGCCGGGTCGGCGCGAGTGACCAGCTCGCCCGCGGGCGCTCCACATTCATGGTCGAGATGGTCGAGACCGCAGCGATCCTCAGCCAGGCAACCGAGCGTTCGTTCGTGATTCTCGACGAAGTAGGTCGCGGCACCTCGACCTACGACGGACTGGCGCTCGCCTGGGCAGTGGCGGAAGCCGTGCACACCACCAACCGCAGCCGATGTCTCTTCGCGACCCACTACCACGAGCTCGCGAGGCTCGCCGAAAGCTGCGAGGCGCTGAGCCTGCACCACGTCCGCGCACGGGAATGGAAAGGCGACCTCGTTCTGCTGCATGAGCTGACCGAGGGTCCGGCCGATCGTTCCTACGGCCTGGCCGTCGCGCGATTGGCGGGAGTGCCGCCGCAAGTCGTCTCCCGTGCCAAGGCTGTGCTCGACCGGCTCGAGAGGGGACGCGCGGAAACGGGCGGGCTCGCCGCGGGACTGGGCGACCTACCATTGTTCGCCGCTGCAGTGCAGGCCGAAGAAGAAGCGTGCGACACCCTTCGCGAATCGCTGCGCGAGCTCGACGTCGACGCGCTGACCCCGCGTGAGGCACTGGACCTCCTCTATTCGCTCAAGCGCGAGGCGGGCGAAGGCGCTCCTTAACATGCCGAAGCTAGGCTCGCACGATGCGCGGGTTCATGTTTCGCAATCGCTGGTTGGCCCTGCTGTTTGTGGGGATGGTGCTGGCTGGCATAACCCGGATCGTCGGCACCGAGGAAGGCGGCGGCGTGGTCGAGGTCGCGCGCGACCAGATTTTGAGCCAGCACGGGCAGGCTGCCAATCGGCAACCCGACGATGTGGCGATACGCGAGACCGAGACATCCCGCGATGTCGTGTTGGAATTCGCTCCCGACGAGGAGCTGATCGACCCGGCGACAGGCTACGATCCGACCCCGGTCGACGAGTTTGGCGCCGGCCACGAAGAGAGCGAAGAGCTTGTCGGGGAACCGCAAGGCGCTATCTTCCCGCAGGATGGCCGATAGCGAACCGAACAGCAACGAACTGGCCGAGCAGCGGACCGAGCTTGCCGAAGACCGCAATATCATGGCGATGGAGCGAACGTTCGCTGGGTGGATGCGCACCGCGTTCGCCGCCATCGGCATCGGTCTCGCATTCCGTGCAGTATTTGGCGAATTCGATCCGCCGTGGCTGGCGCGCGCTATCGCGACGCTGTTCATCGCTGCGGGAGCTGCGCTCGCATGGTCGGCGCAGCGGCGGACTTGCGCGACGCTTGCCCGCCTCAATCCGCATACGCTGGAGACGCCCGCAGCGCCCAATTTCAGGCTCCTGGCCTACGCCGTGATGCTCGGCTCGGCCCTGTTGATCGCCGGCCTGTGGATTCTCAACGATGGAAATATCGCGAGCGATACGAACCATCAGGTCCCGCTCGCGAAGTAATCCATTCAGGAGCCGTCAGATGGCAAGTCGGGATCGACCTTGTTGTCCTTGCCGTACTTGTCCTCGTTATCGTCGAGGTTAGGCTCGCCGCGATAGGCATTCATGTCGATGCGGCCCGAGCTTTCCATGTCGCGCATGTGATCGACAAGGTCCTGCTCGGACGAACTGTCGATTCCGCTGTTCACGCGCTTGCTGGCGGTCGGATCGCCATGATTTTGATGCTCGGCCTGGTCGGCGACAGTCTGCGCCTGGCTGCGCTCGTCGTCCTGCTCATCGTTGTGGGTTTCGGGGGCCAGCGCGTCGCTCGGCGAAAGGTCCTTGCGGTCAACGTCATCCATCGGGTCAAACTCCTTTGCCGGATCAACCACGCGCCCATCCCGTGCGTTCCCGGCAATCAGCGGGTAGGGACCGGCTCCTCGCCCGAGTAGTCGTAGAATCCCCGACCTGTCTTTCGCCCGAGCCAGCCGGCTTCGACGTATTGGACCAGCAGGGGCGCAGGGCGGTACTTGGAATCGCCGGTCGAGTTCAGCAGCACGCGCACGATCTCGAGGCAGGTGTCGAGCCCGATGAAGTCGGCGAGCTGCAGCGGTCCCATCGGGTGGTTGAGACCAAGGCGGCATGCAGCGTCGATGTCGCGAATCGTCGCGGTGCCCTCACCCAGCGCGAAGACCGCCTCGTTCAGCATCGGCATCAGCACCCGGTTTACGACGAACCCCGGCGCATCGCGAACCTCGACCACATGCTTGCCGAGGCTTTCTCCCAGCGACTTCGTCCGAGCGAGCGTGACATCGGAGGTGGCGAGGCCGGCGATCACTTCGACGAGACCCATCACCGGTACGGGATTGAAGAAATGCAGTCCGATGAAGCGCGCCGGGTCGGGCGACCAGTTCGCCATGCGCGTGATCGGAATCGAGCTGGTATTGCTGGCGAGGATCGCATCGTCGCCCAGCACCTTGCCGACGTTTTCGAAAATCGACTTCTTGATCGCCTCGTTCTCGGTCGCCGCCTCGATCACGAATGCGGCGTCCGCCATCGGTGCGAGCTCGGCGACCGGCTCGATCCGGGCTAGCGTATCCTTAGCTTCGTTAGCCCCGATTTTGTCCTTCGCAACCAGACGTGAGAGGCCCTTGTCGATCCCTGCCTTGCCCTTCGCGGCGGCGGCGAGGTCTATGTCGGACAACAACACGCGATAGCCGTTCTGCGCCAGCGTCTGGGCTATACCCGCGCCCATCTGGCCCGCTCCGACGACTCCGATCGTGTCCATTATCCGCTTCCTTCGCAATTGCAGCGAAGCGCGGGTTAGCGACGGCGGAGCGGCTTGGCTAGCGGCTGGCGCCGGGCACCCAGGTCACGTCGCCACGACCGTCGTCGTTGAGCAGGCGGGCGAGCTGGAAGAGGTAGTCCGACAGCCGGTTGATGTAGGCGAGCGCCGCGGGGTTCACGGGCTCGTGCCCGGCGAGCGCGGTCATCGCCCGCTCCGCACGCCGGACCGAAGCCCGCGCGAGGTGCACACGCGCCGAACCCTCGCTGCCGCCGGGGAGGACAAAACTCTTCAGCGGCTCGAGCTTCTCGCCCGCGGCGTCGATTCTGCCCTCGAGCCAATCAACCTGGGACTGGATGACACGCAGGACCATCTCCGAGGGCGCGAAATCCTCGCCAGGCGTCGCGAGGTCGGCGCCGAGATCGAACAGGTCGTTCTGCGTCCGCGTCAGGTCGTTCTTCGCCGTGCCCTCTAGCGCGATGATCGCGAATCCGATCGCCGAGTTCGCCTCGTCCACCGCGCCGATCGCCTCGATCCGCGCCGAGTGCTTCGGACACCGCGAACCGTCGACAAGGCCTGTAGTCCCGTCGTCACCGGTGCGGGTATAGATCTTGTTGAGCTTGACCAAGCAGCCGCGCTCAGCGCGTCGCCATCAGCAAGATAGCGACCACCACGATCGCCAGCGCCTGATACTTGATGCGGTTGAACATCATCCTGTTCTGCAACAGCTGCATCTCGTGCTGGCGTTCGCTACCCGCTTCGATATCAGCCCGGTGCGATTGCAGGAATGCAACGATCCCCCGCACCAGCGAATAGACGACGAGTGCCATAAGCACGACGATGACGATGACGAGAAGTGTGGTCATAGTCCTAATCTAGGGCGCTCCCCAGCAAAATTCCAGCGGGGAAGCGATGGCTGCGAAGGGCATCGGCAATTGCCCTACCGTCTTCTCCCGACAGCCGCAGATCGCGCAAGGCAGGCGATCCACGACGCTTGGCCAGCTTTCGTCCATCGGACTCGACGAGAAGGGGATGATGGTACCAGCGCGGGACCGGCAACCCAAGCAGCGCCTGGAGCATCCGGTGAACGTGGGTGGCGGCGAACAGGTCCTGCCCCCGCGTGACCAGCGTGACCCCGTCAGCCGCGTCGTCGAGTGTGGCGGCGAGGTGGTAGCTGGCAGGGGCGTCCTTGCGAACGAGCACCGGATCCCCGACGATCCCGGGCCGTGCCTGCTGCACGCCTGCCAGCTCGTCTTCCCAAGTAAGCGGCCCGGTGAGCGCCAGCGCTTTCGATATGTCGAGCCGCCAGGCTGCATGGCCCGTAACGTCCGATCGATTGCGACAGGTCCCGGGATAAACCGCTCCTTCCGGACCGACTTCGCGCGCAGCCGCCGCGATCTCGGCGCGAGTGCAGATGCAAGGGTAGAGAAGCCCCATCGCGTGCAGACGCTCAGCCGCCGCCTCGTAATCGGCAAGTCGCGAGGACTGCGGTGCGACCTCGTCCCATTCCAGTCCGAGCCACGCGAGGTCGGCGCGGAATTCGCCCGCCAGTTCGGGCCGCGACCGCGCGCCATCGATGTCCTCGATGCGCAGCATGAACCTGCCGCCGCGCTCACGCGCGAGGTCATGCGCTACGATTGCCGAGAACGCATGGCCGAGATGCAGCGAGCCGTTGGGACTCGGCGCGAAGCGGGTGACCTCCATGCCGAGTCCCTAGCTGCAAATGACTGTGGATTCAGCCGGTGTCATCAACTTGACTCGCGAATCCGCAAATGGTCCTTGTCTGATGTCGGGAGGCGAGCGGACACGTGTTCAAGGCCGAACTGATCGAGAGAGTTGCGCATTTCCGTCGCGCCGAGGACGATCCTGCGCGCAAGCTGGAAAGCTGTCCGGCGCTCGTCCTGAACGCCGATTATACGCCACTGTCGTACTATCCGCTGAGCGTGTGGCCTTGGCAGACCGCGATCAAGGCGATCTTCCTCGAGCGTGTCGACATCGTCGCCAGCTACGAACGCTGCGTGCATTCGCCCAGCCTCGACATGCAAATTCCCAGCGTGATCGCGCTGCGGCAATACGTTCGCCCAAGCGAATTCCCCGCCTTCACGCGCTTCAACCTTTTCCTGCGCGACCGCTTCGCCTGCCAGTACTGCGGCAGCGAAAAGGACCTGACTTTCGACCACGTCATTCCTCGTCGGCTCGGCGGCAAGACCACTTGGGAGAACATCGCTACCGCCTGCGCGCCTTGCAACATGAAGAAGGGCGGCCGCACCCCCGCGCAGGCGCACATGAACGTTGTCCGGCCGATCCGCCCGACGAGCTGGCAACTTCATCAGCACGGCAAGGCCTTTCCGCCCAATTACCTCCACGAAACCTGGCGCGATTGGCTCTACTGGGATGTCGAATTGGAGGCCTAGCGTCCTGGAGTGTCAATTTGTCGGTCGGCGTTGCAAGGACTGGAGACACCGCGACGTTGTTTCGTATAACGTTGGACCGGGTATTGGAGAGCGGCAAATGAGCGGCGCCGAAGATTTCGTGGATTACTATAGCGTTCTGTCGGTTTCGCCCCTGTGCGGAGCAGCGGAAATCGATGCTGCCTATCGCGCCCTTGCGAAGAAATATCACCCAGATCATGTAGCCACGGCAGACGTAACCCGGTTCAATGAGGTTACTTCAGCATACCGCATCCTTCGCGACTCCGAACGCCGTTCCGTTTACGACGAGATTCATGCCGATCGCTTTCCGCATTTGCACAAGCAACCGCAGGACGGCGATCCCGTCATCGGCGACGGGATGGCGTTGCGCGACGGAGAGGCGCACGACCGTATTCTGATGCACCTCTACAAGAAACGCCGAAATCGCCCTTCCGAACCTGGGGAAGGCAGCTATGCCTTGGCCGAATTGGTAGATTGCTCCGCCGAGGCGATCGATTTTCACACGTGGTATCTGCGCGAGAAGGGATATCTCCAAGTGACCGAGAATGGCACTTACGCCATTTCGGTCGAAGGCATCGATCATGTCATCGCGACAAGCCGGTCGGAAGCGAGGGCTCCCTTGCTGTTGTCGCGTGAAGATCGGCGGGATTCCTGAAGCCTGGACAGGCTCTCAGATTGCGGTCCGCACGGTCAGCAGTTCCGGGAAGAAGACCTGCTTGAGAACGCTTTCGAGATAAGGCACCCCGGCCGTACCCCCGGTCCCGCGCTTGAAGCCGATAATCCGCTCCACGGTCTTCAGGTGGCCGAAACGCCAGCGCTGGAAGTGGTATTCAAGGTCGACCAGCTTTTCGGCAAGTTCGTAGAGGTCCCAGTGCGCTTCGGGGTCGCGGTATATCGCGGCCCAGGCATCTTCGACTCCCTGCGATGGGACCCAGCCACCGTGATGGTCGCGTTCGAGCACTTCGGCGGGAATTTCGAAGCCGCGCCGTGCGAGCAGCCGCACCGCCTCGTCGTAGAGGCTGGGGCGTGCGAGCTCGGCACGCAGTTCCTCCGCCACGTGCGGGGTCGCCTCGTGCATCGTCACCATGTCGGGATTGCGGCCGCCGAGGAGGAATTCCATCAACCGGTACTGCGCGCTCTGGAACCCGCTCGAATTGGCGAGGTGCGGGCGAACCTGGGAATAATCCGCGGGAGTCATCGTAGAGAGCACGTCCCAGGACGAGATAAGTTGCCCTTGTGCTCGTGCAACGCGGGCAAGCATCTTGAACGCGGGTCGCAGGTCGTCCGCCCGGATTTCCTCACGCGCAGCCTGGAGTTCGTGCAGGCACAGCTTGAGCCACAGCTCGCTCGCCTGGTGAACGATGATGAACAGCATCTCGTCGTGAGCGCCCGAGGCCGGGTGCTGTGCCGACAGGATTTTTTCGAGATCGAGATACGAAGAATAGGTGACGTCGCGTGCCATGCGACAGCGCCTAACCCAAACCGCTTGCGGTTGTAACTAGCCGTCGATCGTCCGCGTCTCGGGATGATGCTTGTCGAGGTGGCGCTTGACGATCTTGAGGTTGCGAGTGTTCGAGCGGAAGACGAGGTCGAATGCATCGCCCACCACCGGCACTGCGCCGATCGCGGTATCGAACGCGACGTTGCCGGTCATCCGCCAGAGCTTCCATTTCGGTAGGCCGAGGTTCTTGGCTTCCCACACGATGTACATGCCCATCGCCGCGGCGATGAAATCACCGATCACCGGAATCAGCCCCGCGATTGCGTCGACGCCGATGCGGTAATTGATGCCCGGGATCGTAAAGCTGTTCTCGAGCAGCTGCTCCATCGCTTCGATTCTGCGGCGGATCGACAACGGATCGACGCCGAGAGGCAATTCGATGCCCATCGCCTGGGGGCGCATCCTTTCGGCACGCCCCGTGTCGAAGCGCCCGGAATCGAGATGATCGGCGGGCTTCAGAGGGGTTAGATCGTCTGTCACGCCCCTTATCTGGGGGCAAGAGCCAGAGGATACAACGGATGGACCGACCAGGTGTTTTCGGCGAACCCGGCAATGTCGCCGCGCACGAGGGACCAGCGCACCGGCGCACCGAGCGGGATATAGCCCTGCTGCGCGGTCAGGCGTGTCTCCGCCTCCGCGAGCAGGGTCGCGCGTGACGCGGGGTCAGGCTCCGTCACCGCCTCGCGCACCAGCTCGTCGGCCTTCGGATCGCACAGAGACCGCCTGACTTGGCAGGCGAACTGGTCGAGATACCACCGCCGGCTGCCGAACCGGGCAAGCGTATCGACCAACTCGAGGTCGGGCTTGTCCGCCTTGCGCGCTCGTACCGCGGTAATGCCGATCTCCTGCCAGTCTGCGGCGATCTCGCGAAGCAGAAGGTCCGCCCCCGGCCCCTCGGGCAGCGATAGAGTGACGGTTTTCGCGCCTGTGAAACGCGAGATCCGCCGCCGGGCTTCCGCGCGCCGATCGTCGATTGAGCCGTTCGACCATCGCTCGGTCGCACCCTCCCCTACGACCGGAGCGGGGACTATCCGGGTGCTCGGGTTCCATCCGGCGATGTTGAAGGGTGCGAGCAATGTCTCCCGCTCTATCGCCATCGCCAGTGCCTCGCGCCGGGCGGGATCGGCAAGCACTCCGTCCTCATTGAGCACCTTGAGCCCAAGAAGTCCTTGCGCCGCATCGAGCCGCACGGTTCCGCGCGACAGCGGACCCGTCGGCGCAAGGGGAAGGTCGACGATGGTCCCGCCGAAAACCAGATCGACGTCTCCCGCTCCGAAGAGATCCACCGCCCCGCGGGCAGGGAGTGCCCGGAACGCCAGGATCCGGGTACCCTGCCGCCAGTTCTCGCGAGCGGGCAACCCGCGCGCTTCGGGGGGCAGCAGAGTTAGTCGGCCCGTGGCCCCGATCCGTTGAAGGGCCATCGGGCCTGTCCCGACCTTGCGGTGGAACACTCCCAATTCCGGCTGGGCGAGCAGTTGCAGAAGATCTGGCATAGGGCTCGACAAGCGGATCTCGATCACCCGTCCTGTCATCGCGCGCACTTCGGAGACCGGTGCCAGATCGAGCCCAAGCGAAGTGGTGGAGAGGCCGCGAATTGTGCTGCGCAGCGCGTCCCGAACCTGTTCGGCGGTCATCGGTCGGCCGTCGGGCCATTCGGCATTTCGCAGGCGGAAAATGTACGACATGCCGTCGTCGGTCACGATCCAGCGCTCTGCGATCCCCGGCACGACGGCCCCGCGTTCATCGAGCGCGACGAGGCCTTCCACGGTGGCCGCACGTATCTGTTGCGCGGACGGTGCCAGCCGCAAGCCCTGTTCGAACGGTTCGTCGGGATCTCCGATCAATGCGATTCGCACCACGCCAGCATCATCGGCCGAACCGCATCCTGCGATTGCGAGAGCCAGAAAAACGACGAGCGGGATACGCAGGCAGGCGGACATCGCTAGCCCGGTTAGCAGGTCGGTGCAGACCCGTCAGCGGCCAACGTCAGATATTGCGCAGGCGTTTGGGATCGATCTGGTAGCCCGGCGGCAAGACCGACGAAGGGCGCACGATGCGCGGAGAGCCAGAGTCGCCAATTGTCGCGGCGCTGCGCGGGGCCTTAGGATCGATTTCCTCCGCGAATGAAATTCCGACCCGCCGCGCGTGGACCCAAGCGACGCTGCCGGCGATCGGGCGCACGTTCTTCAACGTCACAGTCACTCGCGTACCGGCGAGAGCGCGAAAGTCGCCTTCGGCCATCATCCCGCCTGCCGACAGGTTGCGGACACGTACGCGGTGCTGGGCATCATCCCCTTCAAGCCGAAGTTCTGCCATCAGAAACAGGCTGTCGCGATTGACACTCCGCGTATCGACACCAGACATTGCGGGTTTCGGCCCCCCAGAAGCAGTTGCACCCCTGCCGCGTCTGCAGCGACGCGCAGGCGAGTGGACTACGCCGGAACAGTCTAAATTTTGCTTAAGGACACTTCCCAGTTCGCGTTTTGGCGCAGCTATCAGTCGTCGCGGGAGATTTTTTCGCGCCGCTCGTGCGCTTCTTGCGCTTCGACGGTCATGGTTGCGACGGGACGCGCTATCAACCGCTTGAGGCCGATCGGATCGCCGGTGACTTCGCAATATCCGTACTCACCGGCATCGATCCGTCGGATCGCCGAATCGATCTTCGCGATCAGCTTGCGCTGGCGATCGCGGGTACGTAGCTCGATGCCCCAGTCGGTCTCGCTCGACGCACGGTCGTTGAGATCGGGTTCGCGGATCGGGCCGTCCTGGAGCGATTGCAGCGTGGCGCTCGCCGCCGTCAGAATCGACCGCTTCCATTCGAGCAGCAGCATCCGGAAATAATCCTGCTGCGCAGAGTTCATGTATTCTTCGTCTTCGGATGGCGAATAGTCGGGCGCCAGCGCCTTTCGGGCCTTTTCGAGTACATCGATGTCTTCGCTCGCCAAAGTGGCCATCGTCGCCCTCAACTATTTTGCCCCGCCCGGCTCGCAGCCCGCTCCCCCTCTCCGGGAGGCGCCGTCCCGGCAGCCTTTGGCGCGCCTATAGGGGCGGGCCGGGACCGGCACAAGACAGCTTGCCTAATGGTGCGCAGTAGGAGGGGAAAACTTAAGCGTGGCCGAACGAGCGTGAGGTTCGGTGAATTTTCTGCAGCCGAAATTAACCACTTGTTGACCATAACCGGGTTGAAGTCGGGTCAACGGCGACATGGGGGCTCGTCGAAGGGGGACTAACGATGGAACTACGCAAGATCGAAAGCGGGATGCCGGCCGAGGGCCGCGACACCGCCAGCCTGCTGGTGGCCCAGTGCCTGGCTGCCGCCGTGCAAGGCGATACTTCAGCTTACTTCGACCTCGGGGTCGCGTACTCGACCGGCAGCCATGGGGTGGAATGCGACTTGGTCGAGGCCCACAAGTGGTTCAATCTCGCCGCCGCGAGGGGGCACGACGAAGCGGCTTGGTGTCGCGCGGACATTTCCGAAGAAATGACAGCTCGCGAAATCGCCGAAGCTCAGCGCCGCGCACGCGAGTGGCTGATAGGGGAACGCCGCGCCGCCTGACGGACGTTCCAGTTAACCATCATCCTTTCCGGAACGGAGTTCGTTCGGACAACCACTCTGCATCGACGGCGACGCCTTCGCGCTCGCGTTCGAGGAAATCGGCGACCGCCTCGCGGAAACCCGGGTCGGCTATCCAGTGGGCGGAGGTGGTCTGCACCGGCGAGTAACCGCGCGCGATCTTGTGCTGGCCCTGCGCTCCGGCCTCGACTCGCGACAGCCCGCGCTCGATCGCCTCGTCGATCGCTTGGTAGTAACAAAGCTCGAAGTGCAGGAAGCGGCGGTCCTCTACACATCCCCAATATCGGCCGTAAAGCGCGTCGCGCCCTACGAAATTGAGCGCGCCGGCGATGGGACGTCCGTCAACGAACGCTATTATCAGCACGATGCGATCAGCCATCGTCCCGCCCAACAGATCGAATGCTGCGCGGGTGAGGTACGGAGTGCCCCACTTGCGGCTGCCGGTATCCTGATAGAACAACCAGAACGCGTCCCAGTGCTCTGGTCGAATGTCGCTTCCCGAAAGCCGGCGAATCTCGACACCCTCCTGCGCCGCGATGCGCTCCTTGCGCAGCGTACGCCGCTTCCGGCTGGCAAGGTCACCGAGGAAGTCGTCGAACGATCTGTAGCCACGGTTTTCCCAGTGAAACTGAAGGTCGTGGCGGATCAGCCAGCCGGCCGCCTCGAAAAGGGGAACCTGTGGGGCCTCGACGAAAGTCGCGTGTATCGAAGACAGCCGGTTCGCCTCCGCAAAGCGTTCTGCAAATTGCAGCATCGGCCCGACCAGTTCGAGCCGCTCGGTCAGGACGCGCGGACCGCTCGCGGGCGTGAAGGGAGCGGCGATCTGGAGCTTGGGATAGTAGCGACCGCCCGCACGGTGCCAGGCATCGGCCCAGGCATGATCGAACACGTATTCGCCCTGGCTATGCCCCTTCAGATAGGCCGGCAACGCTGCAGCGAGCTTGCCGCGCTCTTCGATTACCAGTGGGGCGGGCGCCCATCCGCTTCCCTCTCCGACGCTACCCGAATTCTCTAGCGCGGACAGAAACGCGTGCGACATGAAAGGGTTGCTCGAAGGATCGAGAGCGTCCCACTCTTCCGCCGCAAGCCCGGCGACGCCATCGGCCATCCGGGCGACGAGTTCGCTTCCGCTCATGCCAGTCCCGCCCCCTCGGCGATCGGCGCATCGGCAGAAGTCGCCGCCCGATCCCGCAGCGCGCGCGAGCGAACGGTCCAGGTCAGGAGCGGCATTCCCCGCGCCCGTTGAGCGGCGGCAAACCCGCTCGGCAGGTCCCGTACGTCATAGGCAAGGAAGTCGGGCTTCGCGGCCCACAGCGAGAGGTGACGCTTGATACGTCCGATGGGGCCGCGGTCGTGCTCTTCGGTAACAACCAGCCCGCGAACGATGTGCGGCGCATGAGTCGCGAACCATTTGCCCACGCGCGGATCGAAACTCATAACGGCAACGGCACCATCATAGCCTTCCAGCGCGCGCCGGACCGAGAGGCAAAGCGGCACCGGGTTTCGTTCACTCCTCGACTTTACCTCGACCAGAATCGGCACGCGTCCGGCAATCTGCTCAAGCATCCGATCGAGCGTTAGAATTCGGTCGCCGCCCACCGTCAGGGCGATCCGCTCGAGCGCGCTCGCATCGCGGGCGGCGACCGGCCCGGTTTCCCGGGTCAGCCGCTCCAGCGTCCAGTCGTGGAATACCATCGCGCGGCCGTCGCGGCTTTTCTGGACGTCGCACTCGATGCCCATGCCGCGCCTGATCGCCTCCGCGAAAGCGGCGGGCGAATTCTCTGCGACACCGGCGCCGTGGATCCCGCGGTGCGCATATTCATGTTGCCGAAGCCAGCCGACCCGCGTGGGGACGGGGGCGGGCGCAAACAGCCGATCGAATAACCCGAGAATCAGTCCCTCACCGCGACTATGGCGTCGACCTCGACCGCCGCGCCAAGCGGCAGCACCGGTACGCCTACCGCACTGCGGGCGTGCTTGCCGGCATCGCCGAAAACCTCGGCCATGAGCTCACTCGCGCCGTTGGCGATCTTGGGCTGGCCGTCGAAATCGCCGGTCGAGTTGACGAAGGCACCGAGCTTCACGATCCGTTCCACGCGATCCAGCGAACCGAGCGCGGCCTTGAGCTGCGCGAGAATCATCAGACCACAGGCGCGCGCCGCCTTCACTCCGTCGTCGAGCGTGACGCTCTCGCCCAGTCGGCCTTTGACCAGCTCGCCGTCGACGAACGGCAGTTGACCTGAAACGTGCGCGAGCCCGTTATGAATTATGACAGGCACATAGGCCGCGACCGGCGCGGCAGCCTTGGGCAGTTCGATGCCGATTTCGGCGAGGCGAGCTTCGTAGCTCATGCATCCACTCCTTCAATTCGATTCATAAGCCAGGGAAGCGCATGCTCCCATGTGTCTATCCGGGCATGTGCGTGGCCCGCTTCATGAGCACACGTGATGCGATCAGCCAGCATCGGTTCCCCACACAAATGGAGTCTATGTACTTCGGGCAGGGTTTCCGCGGCCGATCTGTGATGCTGGGCGAGATCGTCGATGAAAACAGTTCGGCTGGGCGCATATTCGTCGACGATCGCCTTGAGCGCGGGCCCCTTTGGCCCCTGATTGGTGAAGACCCGCGCGTCGATCCCATGGTTCGCAAGCTGCTCGGCGCGCATCTCGCGGTGCCGGTCGGTCAGATTGGTGAGGATCACCACGTCGGCGTGCTCGCGCAATGCGGAAATGCCTTCGACCGCGCCGGGGATTGGCGTCTGGCGCGGCATCTCGCTGTCGAAGAAGCTGCGCAGGAAACCCCAGATCTCCTCGGGCGCGACGGGTTCGCCGCTCTTCTCCCAGCGCATGGCGTTGGCAAAATCGTTGCCGATCAGTTCGAAGCGCACGCCCTGGCCCTCGGCGAGCCACTCCTTGAACGGCTGCACCATGTAAAGCAGTACCTCGTCGCAGTCGGACACGATCAGCGGCCGGCTCATGCTGACAACTCCTGCCGCGCCGCGGCCAGCTTTTCGGGCGTCACATTGAGTGCATCGGCAGCGAGCAGCATGTCGGGTTCGTGTCCGGCGAGGTAGTCGAGCACCGCGCACAGGGTCGAACGATCGGTAAGGTTATCGCGCAGCGTTTCCGGCGTCAGGCCAGTCAGGGAGAGCAGCCGATCGGCGCGGGCCTGGTCGGCCAGCACCCAGCCGAGCGCGGAAAGCGCCAGCGTATCGGCGTCTCCCGAGTGATGATGTGCGGTATCGGCGGTAATTGTCAGCGTCCTCGATGATCCCTAAGCGCAAGCGAGCGCAATCGGAGTGGCCTCGCAGTGGCAAAGAGTATCCTCGTTGTCGAGGACAACGACCTCAACCGGAAATTGTTCTGCGACGTGCTGCGCGCGAACGGGTTCGAGGTCGAGCCGGTGGCCGACGGCGAACTGGTGCTGAACGCAGCGCGCGCGCTTGCCCCCGATCTCGTGATCATGGACATTCAGCTGCCCGGCGTTTCCGGGGTCGACCTTATCACCCGCATGCGCCGCGACGGCGCGCTGCGTGACACCCCCGTTCTCGCCGTAACCGCCTACGCCGGCAAGGGCGACGAGGACCGAATCCGCGATGCGGGCGCGAACGGGTACCTATCGAAGCCGGTAAGCATCGGTCCATTCATGGCGGCGGTGAAGGGGTTGCTCGAGACTTGACATCCGGGCCCGCTGGCCGCTTGTCACGCGGGCCCTGCGATCGCAATTAGAAAGACCGAAATGGACCGCGCCGAAGTCGATACCCGCATCCGCACGCTGGCTGAGCCGTTCAACAAGAAGGATGTCGAGATCGACGAGGATTCCTCGTTCGCCGGCGACCTCGAGTTCGACAGCCTGACCGTGATGGATTTCGTCGCCGCGATCGAGGATGAATTCGACATCATCATATCGATGAACCAGCAGGCCGAGATCGAGACCTGGGGCGACCTGATCGACGCCGTCACGCGGATGGTGAACAAGTGAGCGAAGGGATCATGCAGCCCGACCAGCCGGAAACGCTGGAAGGGGAAGGACGGGACCTGTTTTCCAAGTTCGACGAGCTCATCGCGATGCGCGAGGGGCTGCTGTCGAGCGGGCAGGAAGATCCGTTCAACCTGGTGATGGAGAAGGTTCTCTCCCCCACCCGCGCGATCTGCAACGGGCGCGACACGATCCTGCTCGGCACCTACAACTACATGGGCATGACGTTCGACCCCGACGTGATCGCGGCGGGCAAGCAGGCGCTGGAGGATTACGGCTCGGGCACCACCGGCAGCCGGGTGCTCAACGGCACGTACCAGGGCCACAAGGAGTGCGAGGACGCGCTCAAGGAGTTCTACGCCATGGATCACGCCATGGTGTTCTCGACCGGCTACCAGGCCAATCTCGGCATCATCTCCACGATCGCCGGCAAGGGCGACTACATCGTGCTCGACATCGACAGCCACGCCAGCATCTGGGACGGCTGCAAGCTGGGCGACGCCGAAGTCGTGCCGTTCAAGCACAACGACATCGAGGCGATGGACAAGCGGCTGGGCCGCATTCCCGAAGGCGCCGGCAAGCTCCTGGTGCTCGAGGGCGTGTACTCGATGCTCGGCGACATCGCACCGCTCAAGGAGATGGTCGCGGTCGCCAAGAAGCACGGCGCGATGGTGCTGGTCGACGAGGCGCACTCGATGGGCTTCATCGGCGATCACGGTCGCGGGGTGTGCGAAGCGGAGGGCGTGATCGACGATTGCGACTTCATCATCGGCACGTTTTCGAAGAGCGTGGGCACGGTCGGGGGTTTCTGCGTGTCCAACCACCCCAAGTTCGAGATCATGCGGCTGGTCTGCCGGCCCTACGTCTTCACCGCCAGCCTGCCGCCGAGCGTGGTCGCCACCGCCGCCACCTCGATCCGCAAGCTGATGCACGGCTCCAACAAGCGGGCGCACCTGTGGGAGAATTCGAAGCGCCTGCACCGGGGGCTGACCGATCTCGGCTTCCAGCTCGGCACGAACGAGCCGCAGAGCGCGATCGTGGCGGTGATCATGCCCGACCTGCAGCGCGGCGCGGCGATGTGGGAGGCGCTTCTCAAGGAAGGGCTCTACGTCAACCTGGCGCGCCCGCCGGCGACGCCTGCCAACATGACGCTGCTGCGCTGCTCGCTCTGCGCGGAACACACCGCCGAAGAGGTCGAGACCATCCTCGGCATGTTCGAACGGGCGGGGCGCGCGACGGAGATTATCTGACGCGCCGCGGGTCGGCGCACCAAGGGGGGAATTCCGATGCGTTATCCTGCCGTGCTGCTGCCGCTTCTGCTGGCCGTTCCCCTCGCAGCGCAGGACGCGCCGAGCCGACCCGAACCCGCCGACCACGAAGCGGCGACGGCGGACACCCACGCCGATCACGACGCCCCTGCGAAGGACACGAAGCCCGAAATTCGCCTCGTCGCCGAGAAGACCGTGCTCCTGCCGGGGTACGGTACGGGCGGTTTTCCGATCACTACGTCCGTCCCCGAAGCACAGGCGTTCTTCTCAAACGGCATGGAGCTGGGCGCGGCCTTCGCCCATAGCTCGGCAAAGGCGGCGATGCAGGAGGCGGTGCGCCTCGATCCGGCCTGCGCCATGTGCAAGTGGGGCCAGGCGCTGGTCACCGGACCGACAATCAACTTCGGCCTCGATGCAAAGGATCGCGCGGAGCTTTATCCGATGGTCCGCGATGCAGCCCGCCTTGCGAGAAAGGGAGGCACGGCAAAGGAGAAGGCGCTCACCGCCGCTCTGGTCGAGCGCTTTCGCCCGGGCGACACCGCGAAGCGCGACCGTGCCTACAGGATCGCCATGCAGGCGGTTCAGCGGCGCTTTCCGGATGACAACGAGATCGCCGTCCTCACCGCCGATTCGATACTGGTCGACGCTTTCAGCGACTGGGAAGGGGCCGATGAGGATACGGCACTGGCCCAGGTGCGCCAGACCCTTCCCCTGCTCGAAACCGTGCTCGCCCGGGCGCCCGAACACACCCCCGCGATCCATTTCTATATCCACGCCACTGAGGTCGTCGGCGAACCGGAAAAGGCCGAACCCTACGCGGACAAGCTCGCCGCGCTGGCCCCCAATGCCAGTCACCTCGTGCACATGCCGGCGCATACCTGGTACTGGGTCGGCCGCTACGAGGATGCGGCGCTGACCAATCGCCGCGCGGTCGAGATCGGCAAGGCCAACGCCAGGCGCCTCGGCATGATGGACATGCACGACGCTTTCAACCTGCCGTACCACGCGCACAACGTGATCTACGGTCTTGGCGGTGCGCTGATGGCGGGGGATTCGGCGGTCGCACTGGACCTTGCGCGTCCCCTGATCGCATCGGCTACGCGCAAGGAGGATTCGCCGCGCCCGCCATCGGCGATCGGCCAGCTGCTGAGATCTTCGGGCTATTTCGCCTTTGCCCGGTTCGATCCCGCGGCCGTGGCTACGCTGGAGGAACCCGAACCGCCCTATCTCAAGGCCGCATGGCATTTCGCGCGCGGAGAGGCCGCTGCCTGGAGCGGCGATGCCGACGCGGTGCGTGAGGAAGCGGCGGCCATTCCCGAAAGGATCGCCGACGATCCCGACAAGAACGACGTGAAGCCGGCCGAACAGATGCTCGGCATCCTGCGCGCCGTGCTCGAGGGACGCGCCGCGCGGCTCGAGGGCAAACTGGGCGACGCGGCGGCCGCCTATCGCAAGGCGGCCGAGATCGAGGAGACGGAGAGCTTCAACAACTTCACCGATCCGCCGGCCTTCTGGTACCCGGTAAGGCGCGACCTCGCCGCGGTCCTGCTGGCGCAGGGCGATGCCGAGGGCGCGCGGGCCGAGGCGGAAAGATCGCTCCACCTGCGAACGAAGGATCCGGTCGCCGCCCGTATCCTGGCAGGCGCCGAAGCCGCGCTGGCCCTGCGCCACTAGAGCGCAGGTCGGCAGCGATCCGCTAGCTGCGGGGAAGCAGCCGTGAGCCGTTCGGGGTGCCGAATTCCACGGCTGTTGCCTTCCCGTCCTCGAAGGTGAACGTCGCCCGCATTGCCGGCTGGACCTCGGGCGCGAAAGCATTTCCGCCGAGCGCGACCAGTTCGGATGGCCCCATCGGGGTCTGCGCCACCAGGTGATCGCCCGCCACCTTGACCTTGAACCAGCCGAAGTCGCCGACGTAATCCGCAAGCGGTCGCTCGGCCGCGATCTGTTCCGACTGGGCACGGTAGACCGCCAGAATGCGCTCGATCGCCATCTTCTCCTCGTCCGGAGCGGTGAGCGCGAGCGTCTTCAGCGCTTCGGCCTGCGCGGTGACGAGCGCACGGTCCTGCGGAACGGCGATGTCGGGGGCGATGCCCACGCGCTCCCAGCCCTTGCCGCTCTTGAGCTGGATCGCCTGGCCGGTCGAGATCGAGATCAGGAAACCGCCCGGCAGCGGAAAGAAGCTGTTGTTGAAGCCGCCGCCGCCGGTGTTCTCGCCGACCAGCGTAGCGAAGTCGAATGCCGAGACGTGGGCGGCGAATTCTTCCGCTGCCGAGAACGTGCGGCCAGCGGTCAGCACGAACACGGGCCTGTCCGCCAGCGTGAACGGCTTCGCTTTCGTTTCCGTGGTCTCGAGCGCGCCGTCGCGGGTCTGGAATTTCATCAGCGGCGTTCCGGCGGGCAGGAACCAGCTCGTGAGATCGGCGACTGCTGCGGCCGAGCCTCCTCCATTGTGGCGCAGGTCGATGATCAGGGCCGATCCCCCGCGCATGAACTCCATCGCCTGCGTGATCGCCGCCTCCGCCTCGGGCGTGCCCCACATGAAGCCGGTGTAATCCATGTAACGAATGTTGCCGGGCAGCATCTCGAGCTTCTGGACGCCGCCATTGTTGAGCGCGATCATCCGTTTCATCGCCGGGGTAAGCGCCTCTTCATCGCTGTCCGCATCGGGTTCGATGCTGGCAAGGTCGGCCGCCCTGACGGGATCGTGCGATACCCCCAGGTGCCCGTCCGGCGTCACGGTCTTCATCGTCGCGTTGATGGCTTCGGCAAGCGCCGGTCCCGAAAGACCGGTGAAGGCGCCCTTGGTTTCCGCTTCGCCAAGCGCCTTGTCGAGTGCCACACCGGTTTCCGCGATGACGTACTGTTCGCGCACAAGCCGGCGTACGGCCTCCACCACGGCCCGCGCATCGGTGGGAGCGGACGCTTCGGCCGCCGGGGCTTCGGACTGGGCAACGGTCGCCTGCGGCATCGCGCTCCCGGCGAGGGCCAGCGCAGCGATCAGGGGGCGGGGTGAAACGAACATCGACTTTCCCTTTCGAATAGGTCCCTGCCCAACCTTTTATCTTTTCCTGCGCGCCCGGTCCCGGCAAAGATCGGCCGCCAGATGCCTGTTTCAGGCACAACCGACGGGATAATTGCCGAAAAATGCGCGAATGGGACGCCTATGATCGCAAGCTCCTGGCCCAGCTGCAGGAGAATGCCTTGGCGACGGCCGAAGACCTTGCCCGCGATGTGGCGCTGTCGGCCTCGGCCATCGCGCGGCGCGTGCGGCGGATGCGCGAAGACGGGACGATCCTGGCCGACCGGGCGGTGGTGACCGGCGCGGTCGGCCCGTTCCTTTCGGCAATGGTCGACGTCCAGCTCGATCGCCACGCGCTCCAGCCGGTCGAGGAATTCCTCCAGCGCCTCGAAAGCCGGCCCGAGGTGCAGGCGATCTTCGAACTGGCCGGACCGCTGGACCTCATGGTCCTCGTGGTGGTCGCCGACATGGATTCCTTCAATGCCTTCGCCGATACGGCCCTTGGCGATGATCCCGCAGTCCGGCGCTACGAGACGCGCTTCGTCAAGCGGCGACGCAAGTTCACCACGGCGTGGCCGATCCGGGTCGATTGAGACGGCGAGGCGAAAAGTCCCAAGCACTTGACTTGCCGTTGCGCAATTCATATTAGATATTTCTAATGTATTGTCCTGCAAACATTCGCGGCTGATCGCATGGATCCCGCAACCATTGCTGCCGCGCTCGCCTCCGGCGCGCTGATCGGATTCGTTCTCGGCCTGGTAGGCGGAGGCGGATCGATCCTCGCGGTGCCGCTGCTGGTCTATGTCGTCGGGCTCGACAGCCCGCACGCGGCGATCGGCACTGCGGCGGTGGCCGTCGCCCTCAATGCCGCGGCGGGGCTCGCGGGCCATGCAAAGGCCGGCAACGTCAAGTGGAACTGCGCACTCGTCTTCGCAGGGTCGGGGATGCTCGGCGCTGCGATCGGGGCCGAGGCGGGCAAGGCCATGGACGGGCAGGCGTTGCTGGCGGCATTCGGCGGGCTGATGATCGTGGTGGGCGGGCTGATGCTGCGCGGACGCAAGGGCGGCGCGGATCCCGACGTGCATCTCGACCGGTCGAGCGCGCGTCACCTGCTGCCTCGCCTGGTGGGCTATGGCCTGGGCGTGGGCCTTCTTGCCGGGTTCTTCGGCATCGGCGGAGGCTTCCTGATCGTCCCCGGCCTGATCGCCGCGACCGCCATGCCGATCGGGATCGCGGTCGGCACTTCGCTGGTCGTGGTCACTGCGCTGGGCGCGACGACGGCCGGGTCCTATGCCCTTTCGGGCCTGGTCGACTGGGGCCTTATCGTCTGGCTCGTCGCGGGTGGCATTGCCGGATCAGTGCTCGGGCGGATGGCCGGCTCGCGGCTCGCGGCGCGCAAGAACCTGCTCGAGCGCGGCTTTGCCACGGTCGTCATCGCCGTCGGGATCTTCGTCGCCGCGACCAGCCTGTAGCGACCGGCGCGGAACCGCGAACCCTCCCGTCCGTCTCTCCGGCAAAGGAGACGACCTCATGGCAATCGTGAAATCGGGCAGTGCGAAATACGAAGGGCTGGGCAAGGACGGCAAGGGCCATGTCAGCACCCAGTCGGGCGCGCTCGCCGACCAGCCCTACGGCTTCCAGACCCGCTTCGAGGACAAGCCCGGGACCAACCCCGAGGAACTGATCGCCGCCGCGCACGCGAGCTGCTTTACAATGGCGCTCAGCTTCGCACTGGCAAAGGCGGGACACGAGCAGGGCACGCTGGAGACGACCGCGAAAGTCACGCTCGACAAGGACGGCGACGCCTTCACCATCACCCGGTCCGACCTGACGCTCACCGGCTCGGTCGCGGGGATCGACGAGGCGGAATTCACGAAGCTGGCGAATGAGGCCAAGGCTAACTGCCCCGTCTCCAAACTGCTCAAGGCCGATATCTCGCTCGAGACTACGTTCGAAGGCTAGGCGGCCGCGGCTTCGGCGGGCTCTGCGATCTCGCTCTCTTCCGGCGCGATCTTTCCTTCCGGGAACAGGGGCCACAGCAGCTGCTGGCCGAGGGTCGCGGGGGCAAGGTTCTCCACACCGTAGCTTTGCGGATAGGTGCGGGTGATCCTGGCCGTCCCGAACAGCACGTCCCACAGGAACAGCAGGTTGCCGAAGTTGCCCTTGTAGTGGACCGCGGGGTCGTCGGCATGGCGGCCGTGGTGCGCGTGGTGCGTTGCGGGGGTCGATATCGTGCGCTCCACGACCCACATCACGGGGTGCAACCACTTGATGCGATAGAGCGGAGCGTCCCACGCGACATCCGAATGCGCGCCGATGATCACCGCCATCTTCACGACGAGGTAGCCAGCGTAGATCCAACCGAGGCCGAGGTAGACGAGCACCCCGCCCAGCCACAGGCCCGGCATCATCGCGTAGTAGATCACGTTGTTCCGGTAGGTCAGCCGCACCGACATGTACTTTGCGTCGTGATGCGCGCGGTGAAGGTTGTAGAGCCAGCGGGTCGAATGGCTCGCGCGGTGCCAGAGGTATTGGGTCAGGTCGTCGAACACGAGGAACAGTGCGACGCCGGCCAGCACGTTGATCCCGGCAAGCGCGCCGGCCCATTGCGGGGCGATCCAGCCGGCGAGCGCGGCCGAGACGAAGACGATCGCAGGCTGGGTCACCGCGAGCAGCACCACCATCGAAACGCCCTCGACGATCGCGTCGTCGCGGGTCTGCTCGGGCTTGGCGAACAGGTTCGACCGGAAGAACTCGAGCAGCGCGAAGCCCAGGTACACGGCCAGGATCGCGATCATGTAGGATTTCATGGCAAGCCTCTCCCTTTTGTCGTGCTTCGAATAGCGCTAGGGGATGCGGCAGAATGTCGGAAACCTTACAATTGCTCCCAAACCGCTCGCTGAGTTCGGCGATGATGTTCGCGGTGCTCGCCCCCGCGCTGCGCGAGCGGCTGCGCGCGGCAGCGCCCCGGCGCAGCTTTACCGACGGGCAGATGATCCAGCACCGCGGCGATGCGGCGCGCGGGTTCTGGCTGATCGAGGAGGGGACGGTCGCCGCCGGGCAGTTCCTCGCCGACGGCGAGTTTCGCTCGATCGCGCTGCTCGGCCCTGGCGATTCGTACGGCGAGCTCGCGCTGCTCGCGGGGCGTCCGCGCGTGGTCGATGCGATCGCTCGCGGACCCGCGGTGCTGCGCCATATCGACGGGCCGGGATTCGAGCGTGCACTCGCCGAAGACCCCCCGGCGATGCGCGCGCTGCTCGGCGCGATGGCGGCGCAGCTCCAGGAAGTGCTCGACCTGCTCGCCGGGGTGCGACGCGGATCGGCAACCGCGCGCACCGCGGGTCTGCTCGCAAACCTTGCCGGACACGCTGCGTCCGAGCGGCGGATCGCGGTGACCCAACAGGAAATAGCCGACCTGCTCGGGGTCACCCGCGCCACCGCGAATCTCGCCTTGCGCGAGCTGGAGGACGCCGGGCTGCTGGCGCGCGGCTATCGCGCGATCACCGTGCGAGACGCGGCCGCGCTAGCCCGCCTGGCCCACCACTGAAGTCGCCGTCGAGCACTTGTCGGTCTTCGCCGGGTTGCCGCCCGACAGAAGCGTGATTGCGAAGAACCCGCCGACGACAAGGACCACGAAGCCGATCGTGACGAGGCCGAGGTACTTGTCGATGAACCGCTTGATCGGCGCCCCGAACAGGCGGAACAATACGCCGACGATCATGAAGCTGATCGAGCGGCTGACGATCGAGGCGACGATGAACGGCACCAGCGGCATCGCGATGAAGCCGGCGGTGATCGTCAGCAGCTTGAACGGGATCGGGGTCGCGCCCTTGATCATGATGATCTCGGCCCCGAATTCGCGCAGGTAGCAGGCCGCCTTGGGAAAGCTCTCGGTCATGCCGAGCGCGGCCAGCAGCTGCTGTCCGATCGTATCGTACAGCGCGTAGCCGATGGCGTAGCCGAGCAAGCCGCCGAGGACCGAGGCGATCGTCGCTACCGCGGCGAAGCGGAGTGCTTTCTTCGGTTCGGCAAGGCACATCAGCCCGAGCAGCGGGTGCGGCGGGATCGGGAAGAAGCTCGCCTCGACGAAGGCGAACAGCGCCAGCCACCAGACCGCGTTGCGGTGCGCTGCCTTTTCCATCGTCCAGTCGTAGAGCTTGCGGAGCATTGGCGTGCGCGTCCCTTCCCTCACCCCGTCCTCATGGGGTAGCGCGCGCCTCTACTCGAAGGCGGGAAAGGGCACAATCGCCAACGATCTATAACCTATTTGGCACAAATCTGTTGACATCGTCACGCTGTTTGGTTAGAGAGACGGAACATCGCGATAGTGTGATTCGGGCGGGACCTTCGGGTCGCCGCCCTTTTTCATGCGCTTCGCCAAGAGGACGGGGCAATCAATGACGGAAGACAAGCTGACGCCGCGGCCGTGGGAGCGGACGTTTCTGGCGGCAGTGCGCGACGGCGAAAGCGTGTCGGGCGCGGCGCGCATTGCGGGCATCCACCGCACGACCCCCGGGGACCTTTCCAGGCGCGACGCGCGGTTCGCCGCGGAACTGGCTTTCGCGCGCTCGGCGCCGCGGCGAAAGACTGCCGACGCCCCGCCGCCCCCGCTCAAGGCGGACAAGAAGCTTGAGCTGTTCCTCGCGCGGCTGGCGGAAACCTCCAACGTATCGGCCTCCGCGAACGAGGCGGGCTTGGGCACGGCCACCGTCTACGCCCGCCGTCGCAGCGATCCGGCGTTCGCCCAGCGATGGTCCGACGCCCTCGCGGAAGGGTACGACCGGCTCGAGATGGACCTGCTCGAACGGCTTCGCTCGGGCAGGCTCGAAGATGTCGACGAAGACGGAAATCGCCGCAGGTTCGACGTATCGGCGGCGTTCCGCTGCATCGCCGCGCACCGCGAGACGGTCGTCCGCGAGAAGGGGCGCAGGAAGTTGTCCGACGAGATCGTCACGATGAAGGCGATCAACGCCAAGATCGATGCCATGCGAGCACGGGAAGAACAGGCGCTGGCCGCCAAGGCGGCGCGCGACGGCGTGACCCTGGTGCGCGACGATGACTAGGATACGCACCAGCCGCGGCGTCTGGTTCCGCCAGCCCGGCGAGGAGGGACGCCAGCGCCGCCTGATCTTGGACAAGGCGCTAAGCCCGCACGAACGCGAAGCGCTGGGTACCTGGCACTGGGAAATCTGGGGCCGCGACGAACAGCTCGCTCCCGAGGGTGACTGGCGCGTCTGGCTGATCCGCGCCGGACGCGGGTTCGGCAAGACCCGTGCGGGCGCCGAGTGGGTGCGCGACGTGGCCCGGCACGATCCCTCGGCGCGCATCGCCATCGTCGCCGCGAGCCTGCCAGAGGCCCGCGCGGTGATGGTAGAGGGCGAAAGCGGCGTTCTGGCCGCTTCTCCCGGCGCGCTGGCGCCCGAATTCGAACCGTCGCTCCGCCGGTTGATATGGCCCAACGGGGCGCAGGCGTTCCTCTACTCGGCCGCCGAGCCCGAAACCCTGCGCGGTCCCCAGCATAGTCACGCGTGGTGCGACGAGATCGCCAAGTGGGAGAACGCCGGCAGCCGCGCGATGGCGGCCTGGGACAACCTGCAGCTCGGCATGAGACTGGGCGAGCATCCCCGCGTGCTGGCCACCAGCACGCCGCGCAACGTGCCGTTGATGGCGCGGCTTCAGGCGGAGGCCGACAGCGGTAGCGGCGTGATCGTCGCCCGGGGCCGCACGGTGGACAACGCGGGCGTGCTGCCCGCCAGCTATTACGAATCGATGCTCGACCAGTTCGGCGGCATCGCGCTGGGGCGGCAGGAGCTCGACGGCGAGATGCTGGACCAGGCCGAAGGCGCGCTTTGGAGCCGAACCCTTCTGGACCGCTGCCGGGAGGACATGCCATCCAGCCTGCGCGTGCGCACCGTCGTCGGGGTGGATCCCCCCGCGGGAGAAAAGGGCGACGCCTGCGGTATCGTCGTCGCTGCGCTGCTGGAAGACGGCACCGCGGTCGTCCTTGCCGATGCGAGCGTGGAGAAGGCGAGCCCCGAACGCTGGGCCCGCGCGGCGGCGAACGCGGCGCGGGCGTGGCAGGCCGACCGCGTCGTCGCCGAGGCGAACCAGGGCGGCGCGATGGTCAGGAGCGTCCTGCGCGCCGCGGACGAGGTGCTGCCGGTAACATTGGTCCATGCGAGCAAGGGCAAGACCTCTCGCGCCGAACCCGTCGCCGCGCTCTACGAAGCAGGCAAGGTCCGCCACGCGGGGTTATTCGCCAAGCTGGAGGACCAGATGTGCGGCCTGATGGCGGCGGGGCGATACGAAGGGCCGGGACGAAGTCCGGACAGGGCGGATGCGCTGGTCTGGGCGCTCAGCGAATTGATGCTGATTCCACCGAAGCGCCCCCGAGTGACGGCGATGTAGCGCAAGCGGGGCCGATCGGGCCTGGCCCCGGCGCTATCGGTTGCGACCCCCACTCGTCGCCCCGGACTTGATCCGGGGCAGTGCTGAACTCCGCGGCGGAAGAGGTCAGACAAGATGCTCGTAGAGGTCGAGCCAATCGGGGTTGCCTCGTTCGACGAGGTCGAACTTCCACTGTCTGCGCCAGCGCTTGACGCGCTTTTCGTGAGCGATGCAGTCCTCAATGGTATCGCCGCGCTCGGCCCAGACAAGGCGGTCGAGGCCGCGCCGGGCGCAATAGTCGGACCCAGTGCCGTCGCGGTGCTGGCCGATGCGATGCGCCAAGGAGCTCGTTACGCCGACGTAGAGCGCGCCACGATACCGATTGGTCATGATGTAGACCCAGCCGCCATGTCGCTCGCGATCCATCATGCGCCCCAGAGGGAAGCACCGGCCCCGGGTCAAGCCCGGGGCGACGAGAAGTAAAGCGGAGCGAAGCTATTTGGTTTGGTTGAACGCCACCGCCGCCTTAACCAGCGCCGTGAACGCGGCCTCCTCGGGCAGTTCGCCCTCGCGCAGGTCGAGCGCGGCGCGGGTCTTTCCGTTGCCGGGGTCCAGTATTCCGGTCGGGTCGGCGATCTTCGCACCCTGGGCGAAGGTCAGCTTGACCTTGTCCTTGTAGGTTTCGCCCGTGCAGACGATCCCGTCGTGCTCCCACACGGGTACGCCGTCGGGATTGCTCGGCTTCTTCCACTTGCGGGTCTCGACCATGTCGGGATCGGCCGCGTGGATCATTTCGCGGACCCGCTGAAGGGTCGCTTCGCGCCAGTCGCTCATAGTCATCGATAATCGACTTTTCGAAAGGGAACGCAATGTCCTTCCTCGATACGCTTGCCTCCGCCTTCAAGGGCGGGGGCGAGCCCGTTCGCGTGCCGATCAGCCGCGGGTTCGTCTCTCCGTGGGCCACTGCATTCGAATCCGGCCCGCCGCCGTTCGAATATGCGCGGTCGGTGCGGGCGTCCTATCTCGACAATCCGGTGGCGCAGCGCAGCGTGCGGCTGGTGGCCGAAGGCGGCGCCTCGGCGCCGTTGATGCCGGGCGACGACCGGCTGGCTGCACTGGTGAGCGCCACGAGTGCTGGCCAGCCGCTGCTCGAAACGCTGGCGAGCCAGCTGGTGCTGCACGGCAACGCCTTCGTCCAGGTGATGAAGGACGCTGCCGGCAAGCCGGTCGAGCTGTTCGCCCTTCTGCCCGAGCGGATGAGCGTGGTCGCAGGGGCGGACGGGTGGCCGGTCGCCTTCGCCTACAAGCTCAGCGATCGCAGCCTGACGATCCCGCTCGAGGACGAGGACGGCTGGCCGAACCTCATTCACCTGAAGGGCTTTCATCCGGCCGACGACCACTACGGCGCCGGGTGTCTCGGCGCGGCGGAGCAAGCTGTGGCGATCCACAACGCGGCATCGCAATGGAACCGCGCGCTGCTGGAGAACGCGGCGCGGCCCAGCGGGGCGCTGGTGTTCGATCCGGGCGACGGCACCGTGCTGTCGCCCGACCAGTTCGAACGCCTGAAGGCCGAGCTTGCGAACGCCTATGCCGGGGCGGGCAACGCGGGGCGGCCGATGCTGCTCGAAGGCGGGCTCAAGTGGCAGTCGATGGCGATGACCCCGGCGGACATGGACTTCGCCGCGCTGAAGGCCGCCGCCGCCCGCGACATCGCGCTCGCGTTCGGGGTGCCGCCGATGCTGATCGGCCTGCCGGGCGACGCGACATACGCCAACTATCGGGAGGCGAACCGCGCGCTGTGGCGGCTCACGCTGCTGCCGCTTGCGGGCAAGATCCTCGGCGGAATTTCGGAGGGCCTCTCGCCCTGGTTCGGGGACGCGGCGCTGGCCGTCGACCTCGACCGGATCCCCGCGCTTGCGGAGGACCGCGAGAAGCTGTGGGCGCAAGTCTGCGCCGCCGACTTCCTGTCGGACGAAGAGAAGCGCCGCATGGTGGGCGCGGGAGACGCCCGATGACGCGCGAGGACATGCTCGCGCGGCTGATCGCGCAGGCTGCCGCGGAAGGCGGCGAACTGGTGACGCTGCGCGCGATCGTCGAGGAATCGAGCGAGATCGGCGCGACCCGCGTGCTCGACCGCCTCGGCCTCAGCGACGCGCACGCGCAGGACGACATCGACGAATTGCGCGAACTGCTGAAGGCATGGCGCGACGCCAAGGCGAGCGCGTGGAAGGCGGCGGTCGAATGGTTCACCCGCGGGTTCCTCGCGCTGCTGCTGGTCGGCATCGCGGTGCGGCTCGGCGTGCCGGAGCTTCTGAAGTGAGGTTCGCGGGCTATGCCGCGCTGTTCGGCATTCCCGACGCAGCGCGCGACACGATCCGCCCCGGCGCCTTTGCGCGCACACTAGCGCAACGGCGGGAACCCCTGCCGCTGTTCTGGCAGCACCGGCCCGACCAGCGCATCGGCTGGATCGAACGGGCGACCGAAGATGGCCGCGGACTGCGTATCGTGGCGACAATAGATAACCCGGTTGGGCGTGCCGGAAAGATGTTGCGTGCCAATATGGTGAGCGGCCTCAGTTTCGGATACCGCACCCGCGTCGCCAGCCGGTCCCCCTCGGGCCGCAGTCTCGAGGACGTGGACCTCATCGAAGTCAGCCTCGTCACCCACCCACTCCAGCACGGAGCCCGGGTTCATTTCGTCTCCCCCGAAGAAAGGTAGAATGCCCATGGATTCCCCCGTTACCGACCAGCTCGACCAGAGCTTCGACATCGTCGCTCGCCAGGATGCGGCCGAGACCGAGATCAAGGCGCTGCGCAGCGACGTGGACGAGGTGAAGAGCCGCCTCGACCGGGTCAGCCGCGCCGCGCAGCGCCCGGCCATCTCCGCCGACGCCACGAGCCCCGAGGTCAAAGGCTTCATCGATGGCTACCTCCGTTCCGGCCGGACGACCGAACTGAAGTCGCTCACCACCTCGGTGGCGGCCGACGGAGGGTATGCGGTCCCGCGCGAGATCGACGCGATGATCGCCCGCCAGCTGGTCGAGATCAGCCCGATCCGCCAGATCGCCCAGGTCGTCCAGACCGGATCGAGCGGCTACCGAAAGCTCGTCAGCACGGGTGGCACCGCGAGCGGGTGGGTCAGCGAGACCGCCGGACGCCCCGAGACCGAGACACCGACCTTCGCCGAGATCGCTCCGCCCTCGGGTGAGCTTTACGCCAACCCGGCGGCCAGTCAGGCGATGCTCGACGACGCGGCGTTCGATCTCGAGACATGGCTCGCCGGCGAGATCGCGATGGAGTTCGCCCGGGCTGAAGGCGCAGCGTTCGTGAACGGCACCGGCGCGGACATGCCGCAGGGCTTCCTCGCTTCGCCGGTTTCGGTGATCGGCGACGGCGCGCGTCCCTTCGGCACGCTGCAGTACATCGGCACCGGGGACGATGCGGGCTTCGGCGCTTCGCCCGAATCGAAACTGATCGACCTCGTCCACACACTGAAGGCCGGTCACCGCCAGGGGGCGAGCTGGGTGATGAACTCGGCCACGCTCAGCGAAGTCCGCAAGCTCAAAACCGCCGACGGCGCGTTCCTGTGGCAGCCGGGCCTGGTCGAAGGCCAGCCCGACCGATTGCTCGGCTATCCCGTGGTCGAGGCCGAGGACATGCCCGACGTCGCGACCGGAACCTTCCCGATCGCCTTCGGCAACTTCCGCGCCGGCTACCTGATCGCGGAACGCTCGGCGACGAGCATCCTGCGCGATCCGTTCACGCACAAGCCGTTCGTCCACTTCTACGCCACCAAGCGCGTAGGCGGCCAGGTGCTCGATAGCGCGGCGATCAAGCTGCTTCGCATCGAAGCGTAGGCATCGCCGTTCCGCCCGCGCCGGGTCCCCCTTTGCCCGGCGCGGGCACCCATATCCAGAATCGGGAGAAGCCGCATGCAGCGGACTATCGTCGCGCCGGCGGAGCTGCCGGCTGCGGCTCTCGACGAATTGAAGCAATGGCTGGGCGTCCGTTCGTCAACCGACGATGCCGCGCTCACCGGCCTGTTGCGGAGCGCGCTCAACACCTGCGAGGCGTTCACGGGCTCCGTGCCGGTCACGTGCCTGTGCGAGGAAATCGTCCCGGCCGCCGCCGACTGGTGCACGCTCACCGCGCGCCCGGTCGTGACTATCTCTGGCGTCGAGGGAATCCCCACCGACGGTGCGCGCTTTGCACTGTCGCCGGACGCCTACGAGATCGACATCGACGCGGAGGGCACCGGCCGCGTGCGGGTGATCGCGCAGGGCAGCGCGGGCCGCGTGGCGGTGCGCTTCTCCGCCGGCCTCGCGCCTGCGTGGGAGCTGTTGCCCGAATCCTTGCGCCAAGGCGCGATCCGCCTCGCCGCGGCGGGTTGGCGCGAGCGGGACAGCGGCGCCGATGCCGGACCGCCCGCCGCGGTGGCGGCGCTCTGGCGTCCGTGGCGGCGAGTGCGCCTGTGATCGAGTCCGACGCCCAGCCGCCCTCAAGCGCCTTCATTGCCCGGCTCACCGCAAACGCCCGCGCCATCGGGCGCGCCCGGGCCGAACTGCGCCAGCGCGCTACCCGGCAAGATCCTTCGTGCTGGCGCAAGGCCAACTTGCTCTGGCCGTTATTCGGAGACCGATAGATGGAAAGCCTGTTGCGCGCCGCGCTGCTCGACTGGTTGCGCGCCGACGACGCGCTGGCCGACCTCTCCGCGATCGAGGAGGAGGTGCCCGCGCGCGCCACCCCGCCCTGGCTCGCCACCGTCGCCAGCGCGAGCGCGGACTGGTCGGTGAAGGACCGCCAGGGGCGCGAGGTACGCTTCGCCATCGAATTGCACAGCCGCGCCGACGATCCGCGCGCCGACGCCCCGCTGGTGAGCGCGATCGACCGCCGGATCGACACCCTGCCCAGCGCTCAGGACGGGTTCGAGATCGTCTCGACCCTGTTCCTGCGCGCCCGCACCGAGCGGCGCCCGGCCAACGCCCGCGCGACCCTGCTCGAATACCGTTTCCGCTGCCTTGCAGCCCAACCGGAGTAACCCGCCATGACCGCACAAAAAGGTGCCGCCTTCCTCCTCAAGGTCGGGGACGGAAGCGCCCCGACCGCATACGATACCGTCGCCGGCCTGCGAACGACGCAGATGTCGATCAACGGCGACCCGGTCGTCGTCACCAGCAAGGATTCGGGCGGGTGGCGCGACCTGCTCTCGGGCGCGGGCACGCGCTCGGTCTCGGTCAGTGCAGCCGGGATATTCCTCGGCAGCGAGGCGGAAACCCGGGTCCGGTCCTGCGCGCTCACCGGCACGATGGAGCAATTCGAACTGTCGTTCGAAGGCGGCGAGAAGATGCAAGGACGCTTCCTTGTCCAGCGCCTCGACTACGCGGGCGATTTCAACGGCGAGCGCAACTATACGCTGCAGCTCGAGAGCTCGGGCCCGGTGGTGTCGCTGTGAGCGAGTCTGCCAACGCCCTGCGGGGCGAGACTTCGCTGGTGATCGCGGGCCGTGCCTGCACCCTGCGCCCGAGCTTCGCGGCGCTGGTCGCGGCGGAGGAGGAACTCGGCCCGCTGTTCGTGCTGGTCGAACGGGCAGGTGCGGGCGAGTTGCGGCTGGCCGAAATGAGCGCGCTGTTCTGGCACTGCCTGGCGAATCGCGACGGGCTGTCGCGCGAGCACGTCGGCGAAGCCGTGATTGCGCACGGCCTCGCCGCCTGCGCGAAGCCGTTGCGGGCCCTGCTCGGCGCGATCCTGCAGGGCCGCGCCGGATGACCGAGCGCTTCGGCGGCGCGGCGCTGCCCCTGTGCGCGCTGGCCGCCCGCGCGCTCGGCTGGCGGCCGAACGAGTTCTGGCGCGCGACGCCAGCCGAACTCGCAGCGTGCCTCGCCGACCCCACGACACCCGCCGCGGCCCCGCTGGCCCGCGCCGACCTCGAACGATTGATGGAAGGCGATCCCGATGGACCCCGTTGACGAACTGCTGGTCGAAGTGCGCGCCAGTACGCAAGGCTTCTCGAACGACATCGCCGCGATGCGTGCGAACTTCGACGGCACGCTCGTCGATGGTTTCGAACGCGCGGGCCAGGTGCTCGAGCGCGGACTGCTGTCGGCGATCCGGCGTGGCAGTCTGGGATTCGACGACCTCAAGCGCACCGCGCTCGCGACGCTCGACCAGATCGCAGCGCAGGCCCTGCAGACGGGCCTCGACAAGGCATTCGGCGGAGCGGGCACTGGCGGTGGCGGTCTCGGCGCGGGGCTGGGCGGAATCATTGGCAGCCTGCTGGGCCTGCCCGGTCGCGCGACCGGCGGCCCGGTCAGCCCCGGACGCCCCTACCTCGTCGGCGAGCGCGGGCCCGAGATGTTCGTCCCGACAAGCGCGGGCCGCGTCGAAAACGGCGGAGCGCCACGCGAGCGGAGCGTCCGAGTGGCGATCAACCTCGCCGCCCCACGCGGAAGCAGCGCCCCGCAAGCGCTTGAGCGATCGAGCCGCCAGGTTGCCAGCGCAATCCGGCGTAGTCTGATGGAGTTCTAGGCCATGGCATTCTGGTTGGCGAAGGAGCGCCGCGGGCAGGACAGCGACTGGATTCAGCGGTTCGATCCGCGGTTCTGGACGGTCAATTTCCCGCGCCCGATGATGGCTTCGGTGGTCACCACCGGCCCCGATTCGCTGCGGGTCGAATGCGAGTTTCACCATGCGGGCGAACTCGCCGGGCTCATCTGGGCTAGCGAAGACACGCTCGACCACCCGCTCACCGCCTACGCCACGAATCGCGACTATTCGCGCACGACGCTGTCGTTTCGCTGGCGATCGTCGGGCGTGATTGCGCTCGATGCGGTCAACGGGCCGACGCTGACGGTCGAAGGGCGCGATGCCGCCGGAACGCCCCGCGCGTGGTACGTGCGGCTGTGGAACTACGCCGTCGGAACGCCCGAGGATGCGGTGGTCACCCTGCCGTTTTCGGCGCTCGAAAGCGGGTTCGCGCTGCCGGGAGAGGCGGTTCATCCTTTCGATGTCGACCGCATGTTCATCAGTATCGTGCCCCAGGGTTACGAGGCCGAGAGCGAGGAACCACTACCAGCACGCGTCGACGGCTGGGTAGAGCTGTCGGATATTGCCTGCGACGGCGAGCGCGCCATGCTCGAGATCGGCGACGTCCTGCTGCCTCCGCACGGAGTCGGCATGGCCACAGCTTACGACGACGCACTCGACCAGACGCCGGCGCGCCTGCTCCGCATGGCCGAATGTCTCGGCTATCGCGACGCGCTGATCCACTACGTCGGGATGAGCCATTTCTTCCGCCTCGGCGCGGACGGATTGGCGCTTGCCGACGGCACCCTCTGCACGCCCGCCGTCGCGTGGCACCGCGCGTTCTTCGCCGAATGCGCGGCGCGCGGGTTCGCGCCCGTCACTTCGCTCAGCTTCGAACTGCTCGCGCAGCATTGCCCCGACGCCTGGCAGCAGCGCGCCCCTGACGGCACGCCGGGCCGCACCGGGTGGGAGCCGCCGTCGGCATTGCTTTCGCCAGCCAACACCGACGCGATGGGCTGGCTGCAGGCGGTCGCGGGCGCGTTCGTCGCCCTGATGCGCGAGGCCGACCTGCCGGTCGCCTTCCAGATCGGCGAGCCCTGGGTGTGGGTCACCCCGGACGGGGCGCCCTGCATGTACGACGGCGCCATGACGGCACGCCTCTCGGGCGGCGCCGCCCCAATCGAAACGGTGCGCGGCGCACTCGGTGCGGACCAGAAGATCGCACTCGCCGAGGCGGGCATCGTGCTCGGCGAGGCGACGATCGCCTTGCGCGATGCAGTGCGGGCGGCGGCTTATGGCGAGGCCGAGGTCATGCTCCTCGTCTTCACCCCCACGCTGCTCGACCCGGCCGCGCCCGACCTGCCGCTGCTCAACCTCCCGGCGGTTTGGGCGCGTCCCGCGTTCGACCGCCTCCAATTGGAGGATTACGACTGGCTCACCGCGGGCGCCGAACACTTGCGCCGGACGGCCTACGCATTCGTCGACGAGCGCTTCGGCTATCCTTCCGCCGAGCAGGATTACCTCGCCGGCTTCGTCCTCGATCCGGACGATGCCGATGCGTTCTGGTCGCGGATCGACGCCGGCCTCGACGAGGCGACCGCGCGCGGCGTCTCGCGCACGTTCGTATGGGCGTCGCCGCAAGTATCGCGCGACGGCTACGTCAGGCTCGCTTCCGCTTCCGAGGAGATCGACATGCAATCCTTCGACGACGTGCCCTACCCGCTCGCGCTGGGCCGGGACGCAGGCGTCAGCCCCGAATTCTCGACCAGCGTCGCGGTCACCGCGTCGGGCCACGAGCGGCGCAATTCGCTGTGGTCCGACGCGCGGCTGCGCTTCGACGTCGGCCCGGGCATCCGCTCGGAGGCCGAGCTCGGCACGCTCATCGCCTTCTTCCGCGCCCGGCGCGGCGCGGCGCGCGGCTTTCGCCTGTCCGACCCGTTCGATTTCAGCTCGAACGGGATGACCGGCGTGCCGACCCCGAACGACCAGCCCATCGGCACCGGAGACGGGCTCGCCTCGACCTTCCAGCTGGCCAAGAGTTACGGCGCGGGCGACGAGCCGCAGGTGCGCCCGATCACCCGCCCCCGCGCGGAGACCGTGCGAGTGAGCGTGGGCGGGATGGAGACCGCCGCCTTCACCCTTGCGCCCGGCGGCAAGGTCGTGCTCGACACGCCGCCCGCTGACGGGGCCGCGGTGCGCGCGGGCTTTCTGTTCGATGTGCCGGTGCGTTTCGCAGAAGATCGCTTCGACGTCACCGGCGCCGCCTTCGCTGCGGGGGAAGCGCCTTCGGTCCCGCTGATCGAGATCCGCGAGAGCGTGCAATGGGCCGGGTCTTCTTCGCGAGCGAGCTGGAGGGCGTCGCCACGTTCTGGCGCATCCACCGCAAGGACGGGGTGACGCTCGGCTTTACGAGCCACGACCGCGACTTGCGCTTCGACGGCGTGCTCCACCGCGCTGCGCCGGGGCTTTTACCCAGCGCGATCCGCCGCACCGCCGGACTGGACGGCGACAGCGCCGAGATGCAGGGCGCGCTCGCGCACGATTCGATCCGCTCGGACGACCTGGCGGACGGGCGGTTCGATGGCGCGCGGGTAGAAGTCGGCGCGGTCGACTGGGAAGCGCGTGAGCACGCGGTACTCTACAACGGATGGATCGGCGAGGTTTCGCAGGAAGAGGCCGGGTTCACTGCCGAGTTGCGCTCCGCCAAGGCAGCGCTGGAGGCGGACCCCGTGCCGCGCACGAGCCCGACCTGCCGCGCGGCGTTCTGCGGCCCGGGATGCGGGCTTTCGGCAAGTCGCTTTACCCACCGCGCCTCACTGATCGCCAGCAACCCCGATGCCAATACGGTCGCGTTCGACTACCCGGCGCCCGCCGACCTCCTCCATGGCACGGTGCGCTGGCTCGAGGGACCGCACGCCGGGGTCGCGATGGAGATCGCCGCGGTCGAGGGAAACGACCTCGTGCTCGATGCCGCCCTGTCCGAAGCGCTAACGTTCGGCACCCGGGCGATCCTGCGCGAGGGGTGCGACCACACGATCGCTACCTGCTCCACCCGCTTCGGGAACGCGGTGAATTTTCGCGGTGAGCCGTTCCTGCCGGGCAACGACCTCCTGTCGTGCTATCCGGGCGCGGCGTGATCTTAGCAGCAGCGACGGGCGCCGACCTCGCGGCGGCCGCCCGGTCACTCGTCGGCGCGCCGTTTCGCCTTCATGGGCGCGACCCCGCAACGGGACTCGACTGTGTCGGAGTCGTCGCCGCCGCGCTCGCCTTGTGCGGAGCATCCCCGCCCGATCCTCGTGGGTACGGTCTGCGCAACCGCGACGTCACCCGCTGGCTCGATCTCGCGCACCTCGCGGGACTGACCCTGGCCGAACACGATGAGCGCCCTGGCGACGTAGTTCTCGTCCGTCCGGGTCCGGGGCAACACCACCTGATGATCCTGGTCGGGTCCGACGGCTTCGTCCACGCTCACGCGGGATTGCGCCGGGTCGTCATCCAGCCCGGCCCGCTCTCCTGGCCGGTCGAGCGCCGCTGGCGCCTTGCAGAACAGGAACAGATCCGATGGCAACGTTGATTCTCTCGACCGTCGGCACGATCGTCGGCGGCCCTGTCGCTGGCGCGCTCGGCGCACTTGCCGGTCGGGCGTTCGACGGTGCGATCATCGGTGGCGGCAAGCGTGAAGGTCCCCGGCTCAAGGAGCTGGCGGTCACGACCTCGAGCTACGGCCAGCCGATCCCGCGCCGCCACGGGCGGATGCGCGCAGGCGGCACGATCATCTGGGCGACCGATCTCGTCGAGCACAAGGACGGGTCGGGCGGGAAAAAGGGCCAGCCTGCGGTCACCAGCTATTCGTACACCACCTCGTTCGCGGTCGCTCTGTCGAGCAGGCCGATCGTGGGCGTGGGCCGGATCTGGGCCGACGGCAATCTGCTGCGCGGCGCGGGCGGCGACCTCAAGACCGCCGGAACGCTCCGCCTCCACACCGGCTGCGGCGACCAGACGCCCGATCCGCTGATCGCCGCCGACAAGGGCACCGCGAACTGTCCCGCCTTCCGCGATTGCGCCTACGCGGTGTTCGAGGACCTGGCACTCGCCGATTTCGGAAATCGCATCCCCACGCTCAGCTTCGAAATCATCGCCGATGATCGCGCGATCGATCTCGCCGACATCGTCGACCCGCTGGGCGCTGATGCCGCTGCCGGCGGTATCCTGTCGTCACTCGCCGGGTTCGCGGTCGAAGGTGGCCCGATGAGCGCCACACTGGCGACGGTCGATCGCCTGTTCCCGCTTGCATGCGATGCCGGGGGCGACCGCCTGACGATCGCCGCTGTCCCGGACCGCCGTGAAGCCGCACCGACTTTGCTCCCGCCGGCCGTGCGCGGATGGGGCGAAGGCGACTTCGGGCTGGCCGACGGCGAACGCCGCAACCGGATTTCGAGCGCGATCCAGCGCCCCGACGCGGTCCGCTATTACGACATCGCTCGCGACTACCAGCCCGGAGTGCAGCGCCCGGCGGGCCGGGCGCGATCGGGGCCGCGCCATACGCTCGAATTTCCCGGTGCGCTGGCGGCGAATGATGCGCGCTCGTTGACCGAGGCGGTCGTGCGCCGCAGCGGATGGAGCCGCGACCGCATTCAGTGGCGTCTGGCCGACCTCGATCCAGCCCTTGCTCCGGGTAGCGAGGTACGCGTTCCGGGCCATTCGGGCATCTGGCGCGTCGAGGGATGGGAATGGCTGTCGCGGGGAGTCGAGCTGGACCTGGTGCGGTTCGATCCGCTGTCGCTCGTTCCCGCCACCGGCGACTCGGGCAGCGCACCGATGCCTGTCGACGCGCGGATGGGGCCAACGTCGCTGATCGCCTTCGAAACGCCTGCGACCGGCTTCGACGCAGCCGAGCGCACGCTGTTTGCCGCTGCGACCTCGAGCGAACCGGGCTGGAACGGCGCGACATTATACGTCGAGCGAGCGGGCGAGCTTATGCCGATCGGTTCGGCCGGGCGTTCGCGCGCGATCCTGGGCGTCCTCTCCGCCCCGCTTGCCGCTTCCCCCGGCCTGCATTTCGAACCGAATGCAGGGATCGAGGTCGCTCTCGTCGATCACGTCGGCACGTTTGCGCCAACCACGCTTGCGGGTCTGGCGCAGGGCGCAAATCGCCTGCTCGTTGCCGACGAGGTGATCCAGTTCCTCGACGCCACGCAGACCGGCCAGGGTGCCTGGCGTCTTTCCGGACTGCTGCGCGGGCGCGGCGGCACCGAGCCAGCAGCGCTTGCCGGCCATTCCGCAGGAACGTGCGCCACGCTGCTCGACGATGCGCTCGTCGCGCTCGATCCAGCGAAAGTGCCTTCCGATCCCTCGACGATTATCGCAGCGATCGGCCTCGGCGATGTTGAGCCGGTTCGCGCGGCGCTTGCGAACCCGGGCCGTTCTCGCCAGCCCCTCTGTCCGGTGCATCCGCGTGTGCTCGGCAGCGTCGCTGCGGGTCTGGAGCTTCACTGGACCCGCCGCGCGCGTGGCGCGTGGCAGTGGCCCGACGGCGTCGATGTTCCGCTTGTCGAGCAAGACGAGCAATATTGCGTCGGCCTTGGACCGGTCGGCGCGCCGATAGCGGAATGGCCAGTGAACACTCCCTCTTTCTCCATAGCCTCAGACACGCTCGGCCCACTCGCAGCCGCCAACCCGGGTGCCGCCCTGTGGGTGCGCCAGGTCGGCAGCTATTCCCAGTCCGAGCCGCTGTTTCTCACCTACCTGCCCTGAATGCGGAGATATTCGATGACCGATCCCGTCCAGTTTCCGTCGACCACGCCTCGCTTTGAACTGCCCCTATTGTTCGCCGGCCAGTTTCAGAAGGAATTCTTCGTCAACGCAGCGCTGGCGCTATGCGACGCCCTCATTCAGCCGGACGTCGCCGGCGAGATCGTGGCTCCGCCGATCGATCCGGCGAGCGGCGACTGCTGGTTGGTAGGCCAAGGCGCGACCGGCGCGTTTGCAGGTCGTGATGGCAACCTGGCGGTCCGCCGCGACGATGATTGGATGTTCATCGTGCCTCGGGACGGAATGCGCGTGTTCGACCGCTCGGTCGGGCTCTACCTGCTTTATTCGGAAGGTTGGCGGCGTGAAACCGCGGTTCTCGAGCCTGCCGGCGGCCAAACCGTTGACGGCGAAGCAAGAACAGCGATTGCCCAGTTGATCGGCGTTCTCGTTCGAGCAGGCATTTTACCCGCCAATTGATGGGAACCGGCCCGCAGCGAGGTCGTTTAGCGGGCACAAGGAGGGCCTGTGCGCCAGACTAATTGCCGCTGAGACGTCGAAACCGATGCCGATCTGCAACAGTTTGGTGCGAAAGCCTGCTTGCCACCCAAGTGGGGAAAAGTTAGAAATTGAACCGCTCGATGGCTCAAATTCGCTAAAAAAGGGGAATTATATAATGCGGAAACTCGTCATTGGCATGGCGCTGGCATCGACTGCCATCGCTTCGCCTGCACTCGCGCGCGATGGCGCCTGGTACGTCGAACTCGATGGCGGACCGATGATCGTTGAGGACATCGACTTCGACGTCAACACCACGGCGAACGCCGTCTCGGCCGACATGCACACCGGCTACGACTTTGGCGGTATCGTCGGTTACGATTTCGGCTTCCTCCGTATTGAAGCCGAAGCCGGTTATCGCGCAGCCGATTTCAACACGCTCACTGCCACTGGCGTGCGCCTGCCGACCGTCGCTGGCGGCGTCGCCCCCTCGGGCACGTACGATGCCGGCGGCGATGCCTCGGTTCTCAGCTTCATGCTCAACGGTCTTGCGGACTTCGGTCCCGACGACGGCCTTCAGGGCTTCGTCGGCGGCGGTGTCGGTGTGGCCCGCACGAAGGTCAACGGCCTGACGATCGACACCACCGGTCCCGGCATCGTCGACGATTCGGACAGCGGCTTCGCCTGGCAGGTCCTCGCGGGCATTCGCGCTCCGCTGACCGATACGATCGACGTCGGCCTGAAGTATCGCTTCTTCAATACGTCGGACCTGAACATGGTTTCGACTGGTGGCGACGACATCAGCGCGAAATGGCGTTCGCACTCGCTGCTCGGCACCATCGGGTTCAACTTCGGTGGCGCACCCGCCCCGATGCAGACCTGCTGGGACGGCACGTCGCTTCCGATGGATGCGACCTGCCCCGCCCGTCCGGTAGCCCCGCCGCCGCCGCCGCCGCCGCCGCCGCCGCCGGTTGCTGCTCCGGTCTGCAACAAGGGTCCGTACATCGTGTTCTTCGACTGGGATAAGTCCGACATCACGCCGGAAGCGGCTACCATCCTGAACAACGCAGTCTCAGCCTACTCGAACTGCGGCAGCGCCTCGGTCATGCTGGCGGGCTACACCGACACCTCGGGCAGCGCCCAGTACAACGTCGGTCTCTCGCAGCGTCGTGCCGACGCGGTGAAGGCGTACATGTCGTCGCGCGGCGTTCCCGACACGCGCATCTCGACCGAAGCCTTCGGCGAAACCAACCTGCGTGTTCCGACCGCCGATGGCGTACGCGAACTGCAGAACCGCCGGGTGGAAATCACTTACGGTCCGGGTTCGGGCATGTAAGGTTCGGCGAAAGTCGAAAATGGATCAGGGGCCGGAGAAATCTGGCCCCTTTTTCGTTGGTGCTTTGGAAACGCCGACAGGAGCCACCGAATGACCGTCAACAAGACCATTCTCGCCGCCACCGCCATGGCCGTGATCGCCGGATGCAGCACCGTGGGCGATCTGCCTACCCAACGGATCGCAAGTGCCACCCTCTCGCTGTCAAACGGCGTACCGGCGGGCACAGTCCAGTTGCTGGCCGACGGCGACACTGTCACCCTGGCCGCGGTAGTCACGGGCATCTCTCCCGGATCGCATGGCATCCACCTTCATACGACCGGCAGCTGCGTCGGACCTGACTTCGGTTCGGCGGGTGGGCACCTCAATCCGCTTGGCAAACACCACGGATCGGAGAACCCCGAAGGGCGTCATCTTGGCGATCTGCCCAACATCGTCGTGCAGCCTGGCGGCACGGGATCCCTCACCGCGCAATTGCAGGGCACCCGCGCCGATCTCGAGCGCTGGCTATTCGATGCCGACGGTACGGCCGTCGTGGTGCATGCAAACGCGGACGACTACCGGAGTGACCCCAGCGGCAATGCCGGGAGCCGCGTGGCCTGTGGAGTCCTCAGGCCGGCTTGACGCCCCCTTCTCCCGCACGCTCGATCATCGTCGCGACCGCAGCCGGAACGAGCCGGATCGCGGCTACCAGGCACGCAAGGCCGATCGGGACGGCCCACAGCGTCGAGCGAACACCGAGCGAGATGTCGCCGCCATGTGTCGCCGACACCCAGCCCGCGAGAAACGGGCCCAGGGCAAGCCCGACGAGCGTGGTTGCGAGGAAGAACGTCGCCGTGGCCACGCCGCGCATGCGCGGAAGTACGAGGGCCTGACTGGTGGCCGCAGCGGCACCAAGCGCGCTTGCGGCCAGGAACTGGCCAAGCGCCGCGAAAATGTAGAAAATCGTTACGTCACTCGTGGTGAAGGTAACCCAAATTACCGGGACCGGCGCAAGCAGCCCGAACAGAACGACGTATAGTCGGCCAGAAGGTGTCCTTACGAAAAGCCAGTCGGCCGCACGGCCACCGAAAATGACCCCCAGGAAACCTGCGACCGCGGCTGGAGCGCCAAGCAGGAATCCGATCTCCGCCGCCGAGATTCCGAACCGCACTTCCCCATATGGCGCAGCGAAGAAGGACGCCGAGTAGGAAACGAACGAGACTACACCGTAACCCAGGATCGTTGTCAGGAACGCCGCCGATCCCCAGGTCAGCCGGAAGGTCGGATTGTCGCGCGAGCGCAGTCCACTCGCCCAACTGAATACCGCATAGTATCCGATGCCCAGGAGCAGCCACTGGTCGGACACAGCGGGAATGAACGTGCCGGGTCCGGCATAGACGAACCGCGTCATCAGCATCGCAAGCCCGGCGAAAAGAGCGGCTCCCGCCAGGTTGATGGCGAGTGCAATGGGTCCACGCCGCAGCGCGCCGATCAGGGTAAGCGGCGGGATGATCTGGACCAGTTCGTCGAAGAACCCGCTGAAGGGGGCGGGGTCTTCCGGGGTCGGCATGCCGTCGATCGCACCCCGCACCGGCTCGCGTAAGGTCAGCACCCACGCGGCGAGCAAGAGCCCGGGAATACCGACGCTGACGAAGGCCGCCTGCCAGCCGACGAGGCCCAGGGGACCACCGCCAGGAAACGCCTCGTTCCAGTTGTCCTTGATCAGCCCGCCGAGCAGCAACGAGATGCCGCCACCGAAATAAAGGCCGGAGGAATAGATCGCGAGAGCCGTCGCACGAAGCCGGGCGGGAAACCAATCGGAGATGAGCGAATAGGCCGAGGGGCTGGCGGTCGCCTCTCCCACGCCGACGCCGATGCGCGCGCCCGTAAGCATCGTGCCAGTCTTTGCGAAGCCGGAAAGCGCGGTCATCATCGACCACAGAGCGAGCCCTACGCTCATAAGTCGAACGCGCTTCCAGCTGTCCGCAAGCTTACCCAGCGGAATGCCGAACAGGGCGTAGAAAATCGCGAATGCCGTCCCGTAAAGGAAGCCGAGAAACGCGTCGTCAACGCCGAGGTCGGCCTTGATGTCGTTCGCGAGGATCGAGAGGATCTGGCGGTCGATGAAGTTGAGGACGTAGACCAGCACCAGCACGCTCAGCGCATACCAGCTGTACGCGGGGACCGGAGTGTTGTTGTCCGGTGCGCCCGCGGCGACCCTGTCATTATCGCTCAAATACCCTCTCCCTGCATTACCGGTCCAGCATCCCGCTCACTCGCCGGTGTAGGATACCGTATCTTCCAATCCTGCTTCCGCGAAGCCCTTTCGGCGCAAGCGGCAACTATCGCACGATCCGCACGCCGCGCCTTCGGGCGTGGGATCGTAACAGGACCAGCTCCAGCCGGGATCAAGCCCAAGCCGGTCGGTCTCGCGCGCGATGTCCGCCTTGGTCATGTACTGCAGCGGCGCGTGGATCGTGAACGTGATACCCTCGCTTCCCGCTTTCGTGCCGAGGCGGGCGGTCTCGGCGAAACTCGCGATGAACTCCGGCCGGCAGTCGGGATATCCCGAATAGTCGAGAGCATTGACGCCAATGAAGATGTCGCGAGCACCGGCGCTTTCAGCGAAGGCAGTCGTGAGAGCAAGGAATACGAGGTTACGCGCCGGGACGTAAGTGACCGGGATCGTGTCGCCGACCCCGTCCTTCGGGACGGCGATGTCGTCGGTCAGCGCCGAGCCGCCGAATTGCCGCAAATCGAGTGGCAGGACGACGTGCCGCTCCGCCCCCAGCCGCTGCGCGATGTCTCGCGCACATTCGAGCTCGCGAACATGACGCTGACCATAGTCGATCGACAGGGCGTGAACCGCGAACCCGCGCTCGCGCGCGATCGCTGCGGCAACCATCGAATCGAGTCCGCCGGACAACAGGACGACGGCAATCGGGCGATCGGCTGGCATAGCGTCGCGCTAGGCGTTTGCGCCCTTGCGGGCAATCCCGCCTAGCGACAGGTGCCGATACGTCGCGCTTCGGCCGAGAATTCGAACGGTAATCCGCTGGCGATGCCCTGGCTATCGATCTGCACCAGAGAGGAATTCTCTTTGCGTATCGTGGTCCGGCCATACCCATTGCCGCGGCACGTGTACTGGACCGTAACCGCCGTCGGCCCGTCGTCGACCACATAGCGGCTGCACGAGGCCGGGCCGTGCTGGATCTGGATCAGCTCGAGGCCGGAATGCACGCATACGCGCTTGCTCGGAGCTCCGTCACGGAAGCGAATTTCCCACTGCCCGTCGTCGAGCGCGGTCAGCATTGCCAGCGATGGTCCCTGCGCTTCAGCCGGGCTCAGCAAACCGATGGCACAAAGTGAGCCGGCGATCGCAAGCGAGCGCGCCGCGGCTGCAATCGACAATCGCATTGAAATCAAACTCCGCAATGCGCCCGCGAAAATACCGTCGGGCGCTTTCATAGCATAAATGCGTTCATCCGTTAATACGGCCTGTAGCCGCGACGAAGCGTCAGTCCCGAATTGGGAATTCGCGCGAGCAGAACGCACAATCGACCAGGATCACGCCCTCGTCGTTGCGCATTTCGGCCCGCTCCTCTTCCGGAAAGCGCGCAAGGACGTTCGAGTAGTGTTCCGCCGAGCAACGGCAACCGCGCGACACCGCGACGCCGGGCTGAACACGTACCTCGTCCTCTTCATGGAACAATCGCCAGACGATCGCTTCCATCGACAGCTTCGGTTCGAGCAGTTCGTCGTAGCGGATACTGCCGGCGAGAATCGCCACGTGTTCCCATTCCGGGTGGTCCATCCGCACGTGCAGCCGCTCGCGACCTTCTTCGCCATCGGCGAGGTGCTGAACGAGCAGGCCCGCGGCAACCGCGCCCCCGCCGCCCGATTTCACCGCGACCCTGATCAACGTCGGCACCTGTTCGGACTGGCTGAAATAGCTCTCGCAAGCCTCAGCGAGCGATTCGCCTTCGAGTGGTACGATGCCCTGGTAACGGCCGCCTTGCGTCGACGGCAGGTCGAAGGTCATCGCCAGATAGCCCTTGCCGAACAGCGCATAGAGCGAGGGATTGGCGCCGAGCGCGGCCAGACGTTCGCGATCGAAATCGACGTATCCGCGCAGCTCGCCGCCGCGCCAGTCGCATACCAGCAGACGCACCACGCCCCCTTCGGTCTGCGCCTGCATCGTCAGCTGGCCACCGACGCCGGGAGTGTCGTTGTCTTTCAGCAGACCTCCGATAAGCGCGGTCAGCACCAGCGCTTCGGCGAGCAAATGGGTTATGGCGGGCGGATAGGCGTGCGCGGAGAGTATTTCGTCGAGCACGCGATCGATTCGCACGGCGCGACCTCGCACATGGCGCGCGGGAATCGAAAAGCCGAGTACGCTTCCGGCATAAGTCTCGGGGCCGGTGCCGGTCTGGGAAGTGTCGGTCATCGCGCCCGATATGGGGATGCGCCGCCCACGCGCTAGGCCCCAGCGCTAGATCACAGCTTTCCCAGGCACCACAACAGAACGGATTTCTGCGCGTGAATCCGGTTCTCCGCCTCGTCGAACACGACCGACTGGTCGCTCTCGAACACGTCCCCGGTCACTTCGTCGCCGACATGCGCCGGTAGGCAATGAAGGAAACGGGCGTCGTCCTTGGCCAGGGCCATCAAGCGCGCGTCGACCTGGAACGGTGCCATCGCTGCCAGCTTGTTGTGCGCGTGGTCCTGACCCATCGAAACCCAGGTGTCGGTCACGATGATATCCGCACCCGCGGCGGCCTCTGTCGCATCGCGGGTGACCGTCACCGTCGACCCGGCCTTGCGCGCCATCTCGACGAACTCGTTCTCCGGCTCGTACCCTTGCGGCACGCCGACGCGCACGTTCAAGCCGAGCAGACCTGCTGCTTCGAGGATCGAGTGGAGCACGTTGTTGCCATCGCCAAGCCAGGCGAGCTCCATTCCGGCGAGCGATTTGCCCTGCTCCTCGATCGTCATCAGGTCCGCGACGATCTGGCAGGGATGCGACCGGTCGGTGAGACCATTGATGACCGGCACGGTAGCGTGCTTCGCCAGTTCCTCGATCTTCGCGTGATCGTCGGTTCGGATCATGATCGCATCGACCATCCGGCTAAGTACGCGAGCCGTGTCGGCAAGCGATTCGCCGCGTCCGAGCTGGGTCGAGCCCGATTCGAGAATGAGCGCGCTGCCGCCAAGCTGGCGCGTCGCCATGTCGAAGCTGACGCGCGTGCGGGTCGAGTTCTTCTCGAAGATCATCGCCAGCACGTGGCCCGCCAGCGGGGCGTCGGCATCGGGTCTGCCCTTGGGCCAGTCGCGGCGGGCTGACTTGCGCTCGTGCGCATCCCTCAGCATCGCCTTCAGGGCATCGGCGCCCGCGTCCGACAGGTCCAGGAAGTGCCGCAGGCCGCTCATCCGGCAGCCGAGGGATCGTAATCCGCCGCCCCCGCCGACAGCTTGTCGAAGAACTCGTCGAATTCGGCTTCGCCCGCGACCAGCGGAGGCAGTACGCGCAGCGTATTGTCGCCTGCTGCCACCGTCAGCAGCTGGTGGTTGTCACGCAGGTGGGCGAAAAACGGACGACTTTCGACCTTCATCTTGATGCCCAGCATCAGCCCCTTCCCTCGCACGCAGTCGAACAGCTCGGGATAGTTGCCGATGAACTGTTCGAGCCGGCTGCGCAGGCGCTCGCCCTTGTCGGTCACTTCGACAAGGAATTCGTCATTGGCGACCGCGTCGAGCACCGCCTCGCCCGCCGCCATGGCGAGCGGGTTGCCGCCGTATGTCGAGCCGTGGGTGCCGAAGACCATGCCACGTGCGGCCTTCTCGGTCGCGAGACAGGCGCCCAGAGGGAAGCCGCCGCCGATGCCCTTGGCCGTGGCCATGATATCCGGTTCGACGCCGTAGTGTTCGTAAGCATACATCTTGCCCGTGCGCGCCACGCCGCACTGGACCTCGTCGAAAACGAGCATGAGGTCGTTCTCGTCCGCGAGTTGGCGCAGGCCCGACAGAAACTCCTGCGAGGCAGGGCGGATGCCGCCCTCGCCCTGGATCGGCTCGACCAGGAAGCCGGCGGTGTGCGGCCCCATTTGCGCCTTCGCGCTCTCCAGGTCGTCGAACTCGGCGTATTTGAACCCGGCGAGAAGCGGCATGAAGCCCTTGTGCATCTTTTCCTGGTTCGATGCGCTGATGGTGGCCATCGTGCGCCCGTGGAACGCGTTCTTGAACGTGATAAGTTCGAACTTGTCCTCGTTGCCGACGTGCTGGTGATAGGCGCGCGCCGTCTTGATCGCGCACTCGACCGCTTCGGCGCCCGAGTTTGTGAAGAACACCGTATCAGCGAAGGTGAGGTCGACCAGCCGCTGGGCCAGCCGCTCGCCCTGCGGACTGCCATATAGGTTCGAAACGTGCATCAGTTCGGCCGCCTGCCGCTGGATCGCTCCGATCAGCCCTTCGTGGCTGTGGCCGAGCAGGTTGACCGCGATGCCACTCGCGAAATCGAGGTAGCGGGTACCGTCCTCGTCGATCAGGTGGCAATTGTCGCCGCGCACGGGACGCACGCCGCACCGGGGATAGACGGGCATGAGCGGGGTGATCGACATAGGCTTGGTCCTCGGAAATCTGAAATTCGGGGTGATCCGCAATCGGAACGACAAATGGCGGCCCCTGTCGGGAACCGCCATTCGCACCGTTAAGGTGAGGCGTCAGCCCGGTCAAACCACCGGACCTTCGCCGACGTGTCAGCCCTGAACGGGCACCAGGTTGACCGCCGAGTGCTTGCCTCGTCGGTCGACCTCGAGGTCGAACTCGTATTTCTCGCCTTCGTTCAGACCAGACAGGCCCGAACGTTCAACTGCGCTGATGTGCACAAACGCGTCCGGCTGGCCATCGTCGCGGACGAGGAAGCCGAAGCCCTTCATGGAGTTGAAGAACTTGACCGTGCCGGTCGCCTTCTCGCCGGTCAGCTCGCGCCGGGGTGGACCGCGATCCGCGCCGCCGAAGCCGCCGCGATCGCCACGATCTTCGCGCGGGCCCCGGCTTTCCACCGGGACCACGTCGCCAACGATCTGAAGGTCCTGCGCCGAGATTTTCCCGCCGCGGTCGACGAGATTGAACTCGAGCTCCTGACCTTCGCCGAGACCTTCGAGACCGGCGCGCTCAACCGCGCTGATGTGCACGAACACATCTTCGCCGCCACCGTCTTGTGCGATGAAGCCGAAGCCCTTCTGTCCATTGAAGAACTTGACGGTACCCTTGCCGGCACCGACGACCTGCGGGGGCATGCGGTTAAAGCCGCCGCCACCACCACCACCGCCGCCGCCGCGCGGGCCACCGAAGCCGCCCCCACCGCCGCCACGATAGCCGCCACCACCGCCGCCGAAGCCGCCACGGTCACCGCCGCCAAATCCACCCCGGTCGCCCCCGCCGAAGCCACCGCGGTCACCGCCGAAGTCGCCACCGCCGCCTCCGCCGAAGGGATCGAAGCTGTCTTCACCGAATCCGTCGCGCTTGTCCCGGCCCCGACGTTTCCCTCTATCGTAACCCATAACCTGAAACGTACCTTCGTCTTTTCACCGTCCGTTTTGCATTCCCTTAACGCGCGGACGGAGCGCGGCGGGACGGGTCGGGAAGGCCGGAATCGGCCCCCTCCCCCGTGAGTCAACGGCAGTTCATAGCGCAAGTCCTGACCTGTTGCGAATGATTTAACATTAGCGTCGTCACAGGTGAGGTATCGCCAGCATGCCGAGTTTGCTTGTCACGTGCGCAGGCCCGCGCCATTGCTGCGATGATGGACATCGTAGCGCTGCTTTCCGATCCGGGCGCCTGGCTCGCGCTGCTGACGCTGATCGCCCTCGAGGTCGTGCTCGGAGTCGACAACCTCATCTTCATCGCGATCCTGTCGAACAAGCTTCCGGTCGAGCAGCAATCGCAGGCGCGCCGGATCGGTCTCTCGCTCGCGCTGGTCATGCGAATCGCCCTGCTGATGCTGATCGGTTGGCTGGTTACCCTCACCCAGCCGCTGTTAGACCTCGGCCTCGTCGGCGCGCCGAACGCTTATGGCGAACCGAGTTTCGAGACCGCGTTTTCGGGTCGCGATCTGATCCTGCTCGCCGGCGGGTTGTTCCTGCTGTGGAAGGCGACCAAGGAAATCCACCACGCGATGGAGCCCGAAGACGATTCCGGCGACCTGCTCGACAAGACCCCGGGCATCGCGGCGGCCGCCACGGCGACCTTCGGAGCGGTGATCGCCCAGATCATCGCGATCGACCTTGTGTTCTCGGTCGATTCGATACTCACCGCGGTCGGCATGACAGACGAGGTACCGATCATGGTTGCCGCGGTCGTCATTACCGTCGGCGTGATGATGGTCGCCGCCGATCCGCTGGCGAAGTTCATCGAGCACAATCCCACTCTCGTCATGCTTGCGCTGGCATTCCTTGTGATGATCGGCCTCGTCTTGATCGCCGACGGGTTCGGCTTCCACGTGCCGAAGGGCTATATCTACGCCGCGATGGGCTTTTCGGTCGGGGTCGAATTGCTCAACATCATTCAGCGCCGCCGTCGCGCCCAGAAGTCCCGGGAGACCGAAACGCCATGACCGATTTCCGCAAGCTCTCCGACTCGATGTTCGCGAGTCCGCAGATCGGCCTCGACGACGTCGCGAAGGCCAAGGCGCAGGGTATCCGCCTGATCATCAACAATCGCCCTGAGGGCGAGAGCGACGACCAGGTGCCCGGCGGCGATATCGAGGCGGCCGCGCACGATGCGGGCATCGCCTACCGCGCGATTCCCATTACCCACGCCGGGTTCAGCCACCCGCAGGTCGCGGCCATGGCCGAGGCGCTGGAAAGCGCCGAGGGACCGATCCTCGGCTACTGTCGGTCCGGCACCCGCTCGACCCTTCTGTGGGCCCTGGCCCGCGCGAGCATGGGCGCCGATCCCGACGCGCTGACCGAGGCGGCGGCGAATGCCGGATACGACGTCGGTCCGGTGCGACCGGCGATGGATGCACTTTCGGCCCAGTCGCGCTAGAGAATTCGGCTCCCGCCATCATGACTTCCAAGCTGATCCAGATGGGCGCTTCCCTGATAGCGATCCTGGGTCTCGCCTGGATCGCGCTCAAGTTCGGGCTTGGCGGCGATGCCCGCATTCGCGACGAGGCCCAGCTGCGCGCGCTCGCCGAAGAGGCGCTCTACGGTTTCGATCCCGTCGACATCGCGATCGACCGCGCCGGCCTCGCCGCACTCGCACGCGACGGCGACGGGCGTGTGATGCTGCTGCGACGACACGGCGCGCATTTCGCTTCGCGCCTACTCGACGGACACGCGCACGTGCGACTCGACCGGCATTTCCTGATCGTGGGCACCAGCGAAAGGCGCTTCGGCGAAGTAACCCTCGATCTCGGCGATCAAGCGCAGGCTTGGGCCGCGAGCCTTCGGCGGCTATAACGAGGGCGCGATGCCGAATTTCTCGCCCGTCGACTATGCCGTACCCGGCTTCGTCCTGCTGGTCCTGATCGAGATGATCTGGGCCCGCAAGCTGCGGCGTGAGGCCTACGAGCCGAAGGACACGCTGACCAGCCTCGCCTTTGGGCTCGGCAGCACGGTCGCCGGATTGCTGACCGGAGGCGCGTTTCTCGCGCTGTTCCTGTGGACCTGGCAGTTCCGGATGTTCGACGTACCGTGGACCTGGTGGGCGTGGCTGACGTGCTTCGTGCTCGACGACCTTGCTTACTACTGGATTCACCGCTTCGGACACCGGGTGCGATGGTTCTGGGCGAGCCACGTCAATCATCACTCGAGCCAGCACTACAACCTGTCGACCGCGCTGCGACAGACCTGGACGGGCTTCCTGACGCTCGGCTTCGCGTTCAAGCTGCCGCTGGTCTTGATCGGCTTCCACCCGGTGATGATCGCGATCGTCGGCGGGTTCAACCTGATCTACCAGTTCTGGATCCATACCGAGGCGATCGGAAAGATGCCGCGCTGGTTCGAGGCGGTGATGAACACCCCCAGCCATCACCGGGTTCACCACGCGACCAATCCGCGCTACCTCGACCGCAACTACGCGGGCGTGTTCATCGTATGGGACCGGTTATTCGGCACCTTCGAGGAGGAACGTCCGGACGAGGAACGGATCCGCTACGGCATCGTCAAGCAGCTCGGCACGTTCAACCTGTTCTGGTCGGTGTTCCACGAGTGGGTTGGGATTGCCCAGGACATGTGGCGGGCTCCGTGGCGGCACAAGCTGTCGTACCTAGTGCGCGCGCCCGGTTGGACGCACGATGGCAGCCGCGAGACGAGCGAGATGATCCGCGCCCGCTGGGAAGCGCGCCGGGCCGCGGCAAAACCGGTTGCGGACGAAAACCCTGTTGTCGAGCCGCGCGAGGCTGCCTAACCCTCTCTACAAAAGGAGAGGACCTTGAACGACACATTCGACATCATCGTGATTGGCGGCGGCAGCGGCGGCAGTGCGGTTGCGGGCCGGCTCGCCGAGGACCTGACCCGCAGCGTCTGCCTGATCGAGACCGGCGGAAGCAACGATATCGTCCGCGTGAAGACGCCCGGCATGATGCCGTTCATTCCGAAGAAGTCGAACTACCGCTTCGAGACCGTGCCGCAAAAAGGCCTGAAGGGTCGCACCGGCTACCAGCCGCGGGGTCGCGGCCTCGGCGGGTCGAGCGCGATCAACGCGATGATCTATATCCGCGGCAACGCCTGGGATTACGACAACTGGGCCGAACTCGGCTGCTCCGGCTGGGCATGGGACGACGTGCTGCCCTACTTCAAGCGCGCCGAAGACAACGAGCGTGGTGGCAACGCCTTTCATGGCGACGACGGACCGCTTCACGTGTCCGACCAGCACTGGATTAATCCCGGGAGCCGCGCCTTCGTCGAAAGTGCGGCTTCGCTCCAGCTGCCGGTCAACGACGACTTCAACGGCGAGCGCCAGGAAGGTTTCGGTATCTACCAGGTCACCCAGTACAAGGGCGAACGCTGGTCGGCCGCTCGCGCCTATGTCGAACCGCTACGCGGACGGTCCAACCTGACGATCCGCACCGGTAGCACCGTCGAGAAACTGGTGATCGAGGATGGTCGCGTCACCGGCGTGCAAGTGTGGAGCGGGCGCGGGCGCGAGGTGCTGCACGCCAAGGGCGGAGTCGTACTGAGTGGCGGCGCCTTCGGAAGCCCACAGGTCCTGATGCTCAGCGGCATCGGTCCGGCAGGGCATCTGAAGGAGCATGGTATCGACGTCGTCGCCGACGTTCCGGCAGTCGGCAGCGACCTGCAGGACCACCCCGACTACGTATCGAGCTGGGAAACCGAAAGCCGCGACTTCATCGGGGACAGCCTCGCCGGTACCGTCCGCATGGCCAAGGCGATCATCGAGCACAGGCGCAAGCGCACCGGCATAATGACGACTCCCTACGCCGAGGCGGGCGGTTTCTGGAAGGTGATGCCCGACGCCCCGGCGCCAGACGTCCAGTGGCACTTTGTGCCCGCGATGCTCGAAGATCACGGGCGTGCCAAAGTGAAAGGCCATGGCTTCTCGCTCCACGCCTGCGTCCTTCGCCCGGAGAGCCGCGGCACCGTGCGCCTTGCCAGCGACGATCCGCACGCCGCGCCAGCGATCGACCCGGCGTTCCTCACGGACGAGCGGGACATGGCCGTACTGCGCGCGGGCGTGCGCCTGTCGCATCGGATCGTCGACGCCCCGCCGATGAGCGATTACGCGCCCAGGAACCGCTATCTGATCGACATCGACGACGACGACGCGCTCGACGATCTGATCCGCAGCCGCGCGGACACCGTCTATCATCCGGTCGGAACCTGCCGCATGGGCAGCGATAGCGGCAGCGTGGTCGATCCCAAGCTCAAGGCCCGCGCGGTCGATGGTCTGTGGATCGCCGATGCCTCGGTGATGCCGCGCCTTGTCAGCGGCAACACCAACGCGCCGAGCATCATGATCGGCGAGAGGTGCGCCGATTTCGTGAAGGCCGCGCTGAAGGGCTAGGCTTAACCAGTTTGCCGGGCGCAAAGAGCCGTCGGGTAATAGCCGGACGGCGGCGCGCGGGTAGGCGCGCGAGGCCTCGGCAAATGACAAAAAAGGGGCCGGAAGCGGCTGGCTTCCGGCCCGTCGAAGGCGGTGTTCGCAGGAGGAACATCGGATGGCGGAGCCAGGGGGAAGGAGAGGAGCCCCCCTGGCCCGCGCCAAGCCTGGTGTCAGTTGTAGGCGCGCTCTCCGTGCTCGCCGATGTCGAGGCCTTCCAGTTCGACTTCCGGCGAGACCCGCAGCCCGGTGACGAGCTTGGCGACGAAGATGGCTACCGCGGTGCCGATTGCGGCCCAGGCAATGGTGAAGAGCACCGCGTAAACCTGGATGCCGACCTGCGCGCCCATCGTCACCGATCCGTCGCCCGGTCCGCCCAGGGACGGATCGTGCAGGATGCCGGTGCCGATCGCGCCGATCATGCCGCCGATGCCGTGAATGCCGAAAGCGTCCAGCGCGTCGTCGTAGCCAAGCGCCGGCTTGAGCTTCGAGACCGCGAAGAAGCAGATGATCGAAGCCACCGCGCCGAGCACGACCGCGCCGAACACGCCCACGTTACCGGCCGCCGGAGTGACCGCGACGAGGCCGGCGATGACGCCCGAGCAGAAGCCCAGCGCCGAGCCCTTGTGGCCCATCGCGCGCTCGGTCAGCATCCAGAACAGGGCGGCAGAGGCGGTGGCGACGAAAGTGTTGATCATCGCGAGACCGGCGGTGCCGTCGGCTTCGAGTTCCGAGCCGGCGTTGAAGCCGAACCAGCCCACCCACAGCAGGCCGGTGCCGACCATGACCAGCGTCAGGCTGTGCGGCGGCATCGGCTCGGAGGGATAACCCTTGCGCTTGCCCAGGATCAGCGCGGCAACCAGTGCCGAGACACCCGCGTTGATGTGCACCACAGTACCGCCGGCGAAATCGAGCGCGCCCATTTCGAAGAACTTGCCTCCGCCGGCCCACACCATGTGCGCGATCGGGAAATAGACGATCGTCAGCCAGATCAGGCCGAAGACCATGACGGCGGAAAACTTGATGCGTTCCACCGTCGATCCGAGCACCAGCGCGGCGGTGATCGCGGCGAAGGTCATCTGGAAGCAGATGAACACGTATTCGCTGATCACCTCGTCGGAGAAGGTCGCGGCAGTGCTGTCCGAAGTGACCCCGGCAAGGAAGAACTTGCCCCAGCTGACATAGGCGTTGCCCTCGGGCCCGAACGCCATGCCGTAGCCCCACATCACCCAGACGAGCATCGCGAGACACGCGATGGCGCCGATCTGGGTCATGGTCGACAGCATGTTCTTCGACCGGGTCAGCCCGCCGTAGAACAGCGCGAGGCCCGGCAGGATCATCATCAGGACGAGGATGGTGGAGGTCATCATCCAGGCGTTGTTGCCCGGATTGGTGACGGCGACGGCCGTGGTCGTCTCCGCCGTGGCTGCGGCGATTGGAGCGCCGACGGCTGCAGCTGCATCGGTTGCAGTGGCCGCTGCATCCTGCGCGAAGGCGGCGGTGGCGGCGAGCATCGCAGCCCCCGTGGCAACCGCGCCGGTTACGATTTTGCGGATCATCTGATTACCCCTCTTCTTCGTGAGAGCGCGCGGATCAGAGCGCGGTGTCGCCGGATTCGCCGGTGCGGATGCGTGTTGCGGAGACGAGGTCGAGGACGAAGATCTTCCCGTCGCCAATCGCCTCGGTGCGGGCGACCTGCTGGATCGTTTCGACCACTTGCGGAGCGATCGCGTCGCTCGCGGCGATCTCGAGCTTCACCTTGGGCAGCATGTTGGTCGAGTATTCGGCCCCACGGTAAATCTCGGTCTGGCCCTTCTGCCGGCCGAAGCCCTTGACCTCGGTCACGGTCATCCCGGCAATGCCAATGCCCGACAAAGCCTCGCGCACTTCGTCGAGCTTGAATGGCTTGATTACGGCGATGATGAATTTCATCGATGCCCCCTCAATTGCGGCCGGTACTTCCCGGCTTCGCATCTGCAGCAAGAGGCGTGCCAAAATCGGGTGACGCTGCGTTTTATGAGGATTTTCCAACACGCCCGATGCCGTGAGACGCCTTGGCTGCCTGAAAAATAAACAGGTGCGTACGATTAAGGCAGTTGGAGCGTGGCCCAGACCGGCAAGTGGTCCGAAGCCTGAGCCGCGAGTGCGCTGTGATGCACCCCGTGTTCGACGACCCTCCAATCGTGCGAAGCGATTATCCGGTCGAGGTGGGCTATCGGCTGACGGCTGGGAAAGCTCTTGCCTGGAGCGAGCGATTGCCAGCCCGGGGCGAACTCCCGCATTGCGCCGCTTCCTTTGCCCCACTGGTTGAAATCGCCGAGCAGGACCGTTGGGCAGGCATGATCGCATCCGTCGACGTGGCCTAGAATCGCACGTACCTGGTCGCGCCGTCTCAGGCCTGACAGGTCGAGATGCATACCGACGGCGCGCAGTCGCACGCCCTCTACTGCGAAATCGCCCCGCACCGCTCCACGCGGCTCGAGGCGGGGCAGCGCGACGGGATGCGCTTCGACCAGATCGAAGTGGCGCCGCACGAGCAATGCATTGCCGTGCCAGCCGAGGCTCGTCGCGCGCCGTGCAACCGGTAGCGGGCGCCACGGTGTATCGTCCAGCGCGGCCCTCTCGATCACGCTATCGCGGGTGCCGAAGCGAAGATCGCACTCCTGGAGCGCGATGACGTCGGCATCGAGTTCGCGCAGCACGGTCAAAACGCGATCGGGATCGCGCCGCCCGTCGGCCCCAACCGCCTTGTGGATGTTGTAACTGGCGAATGTCAGCTTCACGTGGCCGTCCAACGCATGCGAAGCCCTAAAGGTGCCCGGTCTGCAGCGCGGCCTACGACGGAATCTCGCCGGCGATGTAACGATCGGTCGGTCGCGTCGGCAAGCCATCGATGCTGCGGGTCCGCGCGGCTGTCTTCGCCTCCCATGCCGCAGGGTCCGCCTGCGCGTGGTATTTTACAAGGGTCTGCCGATCCTTGTCGTATTCCATCAGAGGCACGCCCCAGCCGCAGCTCGTCTGAACGCTCTCGACCGCGATTTCGAAGATCTGCCGTGTACCCGGCGACAGGCTGAAATGACCTGAAAGCGCAGCCCAGTCGGGATCCTGTGGCAGTACGGCGCGTCCCCGGCCGTATATTCGTAGAATCAGGGCAGGCTGGCGGAAGTTGCAGACCATCAGCGTGATCCGCCCGTCTGCCGCCAGATGTGCGTGGGTCTCGTTGCCGGATCCGCCGAGATCGAGATAGGCCACCCGCGAAGGCGATAGCACCTGCAACGTTTCGCCCAGCCCCTTGGGGCTCAGGTTTATCCGTCCGTCCGCTGCGGCGGTGGCGACGAAGAACAGCGGCTGGGCCGCGATCATCGCGATGTGATCGGTCGAAAGCCTATCGAAGAAGTCCGCCATGTCCTCTTGACTAAGCCATCGCCATCCGCACGGCAACGCCGCCCTGCGGATTGCTAGGAAAAGCTCCCTACCAGATGCCGCGCACCGCCGCGCCCATTCACCACGCCATCGCGGTTGTGCCCGACATGCAGGCGCTCACCTTTGTAGGACGTTCGACAAATGGGGCGGGCTCGTGCGGTCAGCGCATCAGTCCGCCGATGAGGTTGCGGACGAACCGACCCACATACGGTCCGGCGAGATCGGTCGCGATTGAGCCGGCGGCCGAGCTCGCGGCGGTCTTCATCGGATTCGCGCGTGATTTCTTGCCGAGGATCGCCCCGGCCGCGATTGAGGCGCCGGAACCGAGTGCGGCACCCGACGCCCGCTTCATGGCCTTGCCCCAGATGCTGGTATGCAGTCGCTCACGTTTGCCGACTTCGGCGCGGTTCGTCTCCTCGACCTCCTCGGCGGTCGCGGCGGCATCGGCGGCCTTCTGGGCGAGCACTTCGGACGCGCTCTCACGGTCGACAAGTGTGTCGTACTTTCCGTCGCAGGGGCTGACGGACTGGATGATCGCCCGCTCCTTCGCGTCAATCGGGCCCAGGCGACTGCGAGGCGGCTTGATAAGTGTGCGCTGAACGACCGAGGGCGCGCCGTCCTCGAGCAATGTCGAGACGAGCGCCTCGCCGGTCTTGAGCTCGGTGATGACCTGCGCCACGTCGAGCTTGGGATTGATGCGGAATGTGTCCGCGGCGGCCTTGATCGCCTTCTGATCGCGCGGAGTGAAGGCGCGTAGCGCGTGCTGGACCCGGTTGCCGAGCTGGCCGGCGACTTCCTCCGGCACGTCGATCGGGTTCTGCGTCACGAAGTAGACGCCCACGCCTTTCGACCGGATCAGTCGGACGACCTGCTCGATCTTGTCCTCGAGCGCCTTGGGCACGTCGTCGAACAGCAGGTGTGCTTCGTCGAAGAAGAACACGAGCTTCGGCTTTTCCGGATCGCCGACTTCGGGCAGCACCTCGAACAGTTCTGCGAGCAACCAGAGCAGGAATGTCGCGTAAAGTTTGGGACTGCGCATCAGCTTGTCCGCGGCGAGCACGTTGATCATGCCGCGGCCCTTTTCGTCGACGCGGATGAAATCGGCAATTTCCAGCGCCGGCTCGCCGAAGAACTGCGCCCCGCCCTGGCTGTCGAGGCTGAGCACCTGGCGCTGGATCACGCCAACGCTGGCCTTCGAGATATTGCCGTACTTGGCGGACAAGTCGCCAGCATTCTCAGCCGCGTGGGTGAGCATCGCCTGGAAATCCTTAAGGTCGAGCAGCAGCAACCCCTCGTCGTCGGCAAAGCGGAAGACGACATCGAGTACGCCTTGCTGGGTCTCGTTGAGGTCGAGCAGCCGGCCGAGCAGCAGCGGACCCATCTCCGAAATCGTCGTCCGGATCGGGTGCCCCTGCTCGCCGTAGAGGTCCCAGAAGACGGCCGGATTATCGGAATAGGCATAGTCGTCCATCCCGAGCTGCTTTGCCCGCTCTTCCAGCGTGTCGGCATGCTTGAAGGTGGGCGAACCCGGCATCGAGATGCCCGACAGGTCGCCCTTCACGTCGGCAAGGAACACGGGCACGCCGTTCGCAGAGAAGCTTTCGGCAAGGCCCTGCAGCGTCACCGTCTTGCCGGTGCCGGTGGCACCCGCGATCAGCCCGTGGCGGTTTGCGCGGCTGAGTTCGAGGTACTGCTTCTCGCCGTTGTCGGCGAGGCCGATGAAGATCTGGCCCACGCGCTCGCTTCTCCCGATGGTCGCCAGCGTCGTCTCGCAACAGCCCCGCGTGCGGTCAAGCGCTCTCGACACGAAAGCACGAGCCGCTAAGGCATTGCGAATGCCCGGGCGCACCCCATTCGTACTGCTCGACGACGCGCGCGCCGCTGGTGCGGCCGACGCGCACCTGTTCGAGAACCCGCGCGAGATCTTCGTTGCGCGGCGGCCGGATGAGGTTGCGAGCGTGCTAACCACCGCAGACGAAGCGCGGCTAACCGGCGGCACGCTCGCCGGATACATCGCCTACGAAGCCGGGCTCGCGCTCGAGCCGAAACTGGCATCGCTCGCCGATGCCCGCACGGGCGCGGGCGGCCCGCTGGTGTGGCTCGGCCTGTTCGACGACGAGCAGGTCGTGCCTGCGACCGAGGTCGCGGGCTGGCTTACCGAACGCGGCGAAGGCACGGCGAGCCTGGGCCCGCTCGACCCCCGGATCTCTCCCGGCGGGTACGGCGAGGCGTTCGCGGCGCTGCAGGAGGCTATCCGCGCGGGCGACATCTACCAGGCGAACCTGACGTTTCCGCTCGCGGGCAGCTTTCGCGGCGATCCGCTGGCGCTTTACGCAACGCTGCGCGGCGACGCGGCGAGCGGATACGGCGGCGTGATATTCGACGGGCAGCACTGGCTGCTGAGCCTGTCGCCAGAGCTTTTCTTCAGTCTTCGAGACGGCGAGGCGAAGGCCAAGCCGATGAAGGGCACGCGTCCCCGCGCTGCCGATCCGGCCGCCGACCGCGCTTTGGCCGACGAGCTCGCGACCTCGGTCAAGGACAAGGCCGAGAACCTGATGATCGTCGACCTCATGCGCAACGACCTCAGCCGGGTCACGGAGGCGGGGTCCGTGCGGGTCGAGGCGCCGTTTGCGGTCGAAAGCTATCCAACCGTGCACCAGATGGTGACGACGGTCCGCGCGCGGATGGCCGAGGGCAAGGGCGCGATCGACCTCATCCGGGCGCTATTCCCCTGCGGCTCGATCACCGGCGCACCGAAGATCCGCGCAATGGAGCTGATCGACGAAGTCGAGCGCGACGCGCGCGGCCCTTATTGCGGTGCGATCGGTCGGATAGGCGCAGATGGCGATGCCGCGTTCAACGTGGCGATCCGTACGCTGCGGCTGACCGAGATCGAAAACGGTCACGGCACAGCCGTCCTCGGCGTAGGCTCGGCGATCGTCGCCGACAGCGAGGCGATGCCCGAATGGCGCGAGTGCCTGGTCAAGGCCGGGTTCGCGCGCGGCGCGGCCGCCGGGTTCGACCTCATCGAAGCGATGAAATTCGACCCCGAAACGGGCGTAGAATTCATCGAGTTCCACCTCGAACGGATGAAGGCGAGTGCCGCGGCGCTGAATTTCGCGTTCGACCGCCACGCCGCCCGCAATGCGATCCAGGCGTTGTGCTTCGAACTGGAGGTTCCGGCAAAGATCCGTCTACTGCTCGCCCGCAGCGGCGCCACCGCGGTCGAAGCGCAGGCTTTGGGCGAGACACCTGCCGAGACGACCTGCATCGCCCTGCCGCTACCCGTCGACCCCGGCGACCTGCGGCTCGCGCACAAGACCACCGACCGCTGGTTCTATGACGCCGGCCGCGATGCGGCGCACGAGCTGGGCGCGCACGACGCGGTGTTCGTCCGCGACGACGGTCGCGTGACCGAATCGATGAGCGCGAACGTGTTCATCGAGCGGGGCGGCATCTTGCTCACCCCGCCTTCCTCGCTCGGACTGCTGCCCGGTGTCCTGCGCCGCTCGCTGATCGAGAGCGGGAGTGCGCGAGAGGCGGACCTGACGCTCGACGACCTTTCGGAAGGTTTCCTGCTGGGCAACTCGGTGCGCGGGATGATGAAGGCGAGACTGCTGCCATGATCCCCATTCTGTTCGAAGACGGCGAGGCGCTGGTGATCGACAAGCCAGCCGGGCTGCCGATCGAGCGGCCCCGCGCGGGCGGGCGCTCTCTCGAGGATCATCTCGCGCAGCTGCGGCTCGGCTTCCAGCGGGATCCGGTCGCGGTCCATCGGCTCGATACCGACACCAGCGGCTGCCTGCTTCTCGCGCGCAATCCCAAGGCGCTCGTCCGCTTCAATCGCGCGTTCGAGGAGCGTGTGGTCGCCAAGCGGTATCTCGGCATCGTCGCGGGCGAGATCGCGGACGATCAGGGCACCATCGAACTCGCGCTGAGCAAGATCAGCTCCGCCGAAAAGGGCTGGCGCATGATTCCCGCGAAGAAGGGTAAGCCCGCGGTCACCCACTGGCGCAAGATCGCCGAGCACGCCGGGCTGACGCTGGTCGAATTCCGCCCCGAGACCGGGCGCACGCACCAGATTCGCGTTCATGCCGCGAGCGGCCTCGGCGCGGCACTGGCTGGAGACCCGGTCTACGGCAGCAAGAGCGCCGGCCCGCGCACGATGCTCCATGCGATCGACCTCGAAATTCCGCGCGAAGGCAAGCCGGCGATCGTCGCGCACGCGCCGCTGCCGCCCGACTTCGCCCAGCTCGGCTTCGCGCATGAGTGACGCCGACGAAGCTGTGTCGCGCGCGCTCGGGCTGGTCGAGGAGAGTTTCATCGCCGCCTCCGGTCCCGGCGGGCAGAACGTCAACAAGGTCGCCACCGCGGTGCAGATGCGGCTCGACGTCTTCGCGCTGAAGCTCCAGCCGCAGGTCTTCAACCGGTTGAAATCGGCGGCAGGCAGCCGGATGACGTCTGCCGGCGAGATCGTACTGACAGCCCGGCGTTTCCGCACGCAGGAGGCGAACCGGGTCGACGCGCGCGACCGGCTCGAGGCGCTGATTCGCGGCGCGTTCGAAGCACCGCCGAAGCGTGCGAAGACCCGGCTCAACCGCGTGGCCAAGGAATCGCGCATCAGGGAGAAGAAATCGCGCGGCACGGTGAAGGCCAATCGCGGCAAGGTCGAGTGGTGACGCCGCGCCACTCTGCTTGACTTCGGCTTCGATTTGCACCAATGGCGCGCCCGACGGGCGGTGCGCGTGCGCCGCCCTTGGTATTTCTGGCCCGCTGTGGCCGAATCAGACTTTACAGGAATTTGCCATGGCGAAGCCCGCAACCGTCAAGATCCGGCTGGTCTCTACCGCCGACACCGGCTTCTTCTACGTGACGAAGAAGAATCCGCGCAACCACACCGAGAAGTTCACCTTCCGCAAGTACGACCCGGTTGCGAAGAAGCACGTCGAGTTCAAGGAAGCCAAGATCAAGTGATCTTCCTGAACCGCCGGAACCGGACAGGTTCACAGGTGGTTCAACGCTCCGCACGTAATTTCCGGAGCATGGCTAGGTTGAAAAATTTCCCCAAGATCACACTGCGCGCCGCGATTGCCGGCGCGCTTGCCGTTGGTGCGCCCGCCGCGCTGATGGTTGTTCCCACGGCCTCTGCGACCGCCGCCTCGAGCGATCTCGACGCCGCGGTTGCCGCGCTGCGCGGCATTTCGACGATGAAGGCGAACTTCACCCAGACCGACCGCAAGGGCCAGACCCTTTCGGGCGAGCTGACGCTGAAACGCCCGGGCAAGATCCGCTTCGAGTACGAGAAGGGCGCCAACATGCTCGTCGTCTCGAACGGCAAGTCGCTTTATCTCGTCGACTATGACGTCAAACAGGTCCAGCGCTGGCCGATCGGCAACTCACCGCTCGGTGCGCTGCTCGATCCCAATCGCGACGTGAAGAAGTACGGCAAGCTGATCCCCTCGGGCAGCGACAACGTCGTCGCGGTCGAGGTCAAGGACAGCAAGCATCCGGAGTTCGGCGTGATCACGATGATTTTCGTCAAGAACGCCTCTGCCCCCGGCGGATTGCAGCTGACCAACTGGGTCGCGCTCGATTCGCAGAACGGGCGGACCACGGTGCGCCTGTCGAACCAGCGCTACGGCGCGGCCGTCCCTGACAGCGCGTTCAAGTTCAAGGACCCCCGCCCCTCGTCCCGTCGCCGCTAGGCCACGGCTGGGCGGACTGTCGGTAGCTCGATGCGACGAGTTGAATCACCGCGTTCATGCAGGTGAAAGCCGATACGGCGTAGAGCCGATCCAGCGGAACGGTCCGAGGCGGATTTCCCCCCTGTTGTCCGACCTCTCAAGAGGCTGCCCGCAAGCGTGACGAACGCTCAAAACGAACCCCCGCGCCAATGCCCCCGGCGCGGGGGTTTTTCGTTGCAAGGTTGAAGCGCGCGTTCGCCCTGCTATCCGCCTGTCATGCTGTCCGTTGCCACCTGGAACATCAATTCGGTTCGCCTGCGCATCGATCAGGTCGTGCGCTTGCTGGGCGAGCAGTCGCCCGACGTGCTCTGCCTGCAGGAGATCAAGTGCCAGGAGCATCAGTTTCCGGCGCAGGCGCTCGCCGATCTCGGCTACGTCCACCAGGCGGTTCACGGGCAGAAGGGATACCACGGCGTCGCCACGGTCAGCCGTGTGCCGATGCGCGAATTCGGCCGTCACGATTGGCAGGACAATGGCGAAGCGCGTCATGTCGGCGTCGAGATCGAGGGATCCGGTCTCGTGATCGAGAACGTCTATATTCCCGCCGGCGGGGACGTGCCCGACCGCGAGGTCAATCCCAAGTTCCGTCAGAAGCTCGACTTTCTGGAGCGTATGACCCGCTGGGCCGACGCGCTCGACCGGCCGACGCTGCTCGTCGGCGACTTCAACGTCGCCCCGCTCGAGTGCGACGTCTACGATCACAAGGCGCTGCTGAAGGTCGTCAGCCATACGCCGGTCGAGGTAGAGGCGCTGGGCAAGCTCGGCGATGCGCACGGCTGGGTCGACCTGGGTCGGCAGTTCATCCCGGCGCCGGAGCGCAACTATTCGTGGTGGTCGTACCGCAGCTACTGGCGGCAGAAGGACCAGGGCCGCAGGCTCGATCACATGTGGGCCAGCCCGGACCTTGGCAGGCACGCTACGAGCCATCGCTTCGTGGAGGAAACGCGCCGTTGGGACCAGCCCAGCGACCACGTGCCGCTGGTCACGGAGTTCGACCTCTGACCGTGTCACCCTCCCGCCGCGCGGCGCAGGCGATCGACGCGCTGCGCCACGGCTGGCCGATTGCGCTGGAAGGCGGGCCGACGCTTCTTCCCGCCGAAACCGGCTTCGCACCCGGCGCCCGATCCGAACGGATGCTGATCGGCGCGGCGCGTGCCGAAACGCTCAAGCTTGCCAACCAGCGCGAAGCAGCGGTTCCCGAAGCGCCCGTGCTGGTGCGGGGGGCGGAGGAGTTCGATCTTGCCGCGGCACGCGCGCTCGCCGATCCCGCCCTCGATCTCGAGAATCCGCTCAAGGGCCCGTTTCGCGCCGAACCCCTCGACTGGATTCAGGGGGCCGCCGCGGTACTCGATCTTGCACGGATTGCCGGTATCCTGCCCGCATTCCTTGTCGATCCGGCCAACGCGGGCGAACCGCAGCCGTTCGCCGCTGCCGACCTTGCAGCGTTCACCGACCCTTCCCGGCTGGCCATCGCCGCCCGCGCGCGATTGCCCGTTGCGGCCGGGGAAGATTGCGAGATCGTCGCCTTCCGGGCGCCGGACGACCTGCGCGAGCACGTCGCGCTGGTGTTCGGCGATCCGCGTTCGGACAGGCCGCCGCTCGTGCGACTGCATTCCGAATGCCTGACCGGGGATGTTCTCGGCAGCCTCAAGTGCGACTGCGGCCCCCAGCTCGACGCGGCTCTTCATGCCGCCTCGGCGGAGGCTCGGAACGGCGGCTGGGGCGTGGTGCTCTACCTGCGGCAGGAGGGCCGCGGCATCGGTCTCGTCAACAAGCTGCGCGCGTACCGGCTGCAGGACGAGGGCTTCGACACGATCGACGCGAATCGCCGACTGGGACTGCCCGACGAGGCGCGCGATTTCCCGGTCGCAGCACGGATGCTCGACTTGCTCGGCGCGCGCAGCGTGCGGCTGATGACCAACAACCTCGAGAAAGTCGTCGCGCTCGAGGACGCCGGAGTCCGGGTGGTCGAGCGCGTGCCCCATCAGTTGCCCGATAACCCGCACAACGCGCGTTACCTTGCAACCAAGCGCGATCGCGCGGGACACCTGCTGAGGTAATTTACCGGCGCAAGCGCCCTGGACGAAGGCGCTAGACCGAGAGCCGGCGGCCGATCGCCTGACCCATCCGCACGGTTGTGCCCGCGGCGATCCCGTCGAGCCACTCGACCTTTCCCGGTTCGAACAGCAGCACCACGGTCGATCCAAGATAGAAACGACCCATCTCGTCGCCTGCGGCGAACTCCGGCCCGGCAGCGAAGTCTTGCCGGTCGACCGACTTACCGTGCGGCTGGACGCGCCCGCTCCACACCGTTTCAACACCCGCGACGATCATCGCGCCGACCATGACGCTGGCGAACCGGCCGAACGGTCCGTCGAACAGGCAGGCGAGCCGCTCGTTGCGCGCGAACAGGCGTTCGACACCTTCGGCCGTCACTCCGTTCACTGAAAACAGGTCGCCCGGCACGTAGCTTGTCTGCCGCAGGGTTCCGGCGGCGGGCATGTGGACGCGGTGATAATCCCTGGGCGAAAGGTAGATGGTGACGAAGCGGCCGCCGTCGTACCGGTGAACCTCGCTCTCGTCCGCCGCGAGCAGCTCTGCCACCGAGTAGTCGCGCCCCTTGGCCTGGACGATCCGGCCGTCGGCAATCGGTCCGATCTGGCTGACTGCACCATCCGCCGGGCTCAGGACGAACCTGGCGGCATCGGCGAGAGGCCGCGCGCCAGGCTTGAGAGCGCGGGTGAAGAACGCATTGAAGGTGGGGTAGGCGCCGGCCAGCAGCGCGGCCTCATCCATGTCGACGTCATAGGCGGCGATGAAGCGGCGGATGAGCGTGTCTCGCACCCACGGCGTCGTGCTGTCGGCGAAGTGCCCGGCGAGTTTCGACAACGCGTGCTGGGGCGCCATGTGCTGGAGGCGAATGAAGGCCGAACTCATGGAAGCCGGTTGGCGGCAGACATGCGGTTCGTCAACGCAGCTGGCTGTCCTTGCTGCCGCGGCGGTTGATGGCCGAATGGCGAACCGCGCCATCGCGCTCCGACTGGCAGGCGACGCAGGTCCGCACGCCCGGCAACGCTTCGCGCCGGCGCGACGGGATCGGCTCACCGCAATCGTCGCAGTATTCCGCGCTCGGCCCCTTCGGAGTGCGCGCCCGGGCGGCGGCGACCGCGTCGCTCACGGTGTCGTCGATCTGGTCCTGAACTGCGCCGTCGCGCGTCCATCCGCCTGCCATGTCTCGCTCCTTCACGGGTAAAACCGGTGAGCGCGTGGCGTGTTCCGTTTCAGTGCCTTTCGAAAGGCTCGATGCCGGTACCAAGGGTGTTATTCGCAATCGACAATCGGTCGCCCGCCCAATCGGCCACGAATACGGTCGATCGGCGCACACCCGGCGCAAGTCGCGCATCGTTGTCGGCAACGACCAGCCCGTCGGCCGAATGGGCGTGGTGTTCGGCGGCGATCGCGATGAAGGTGGAGTAGTTTTCCTTGTCGCGCCCTTGCACGAACCAGTTGCCGGCTATCTGGCCGGTCGCCCCGTCGGGCAGGTCGATCATGTAGTTCGTGCCCCGCCCCTGCGAATCGTCGAAACTGGACGCCGACACCTCAATTCGCGCAGCCCGCGACTTGAGGTAATGTCCCCCCGTTCCGCGCTCGAACCGGCTGCGGGTGACGCGCAGCAAGCCGTAGTCGCCGACGTAGATCGAATGCGCGCAGCCTGCCGAATTCTCGCAAGTGCCGAGGCCGGAAAACGTGCTTTTGTCGATCGCGATCGTCCCGGACGGGTCGCTGGCGGTGAGTATGCCTTCCTGGCTGTCGAGGAACCAGCTTTGCGCGACTGTCAGGTCGCCCTGCTCCAACCGGATGCCGGCGCCGTTCCCGTCGGGCACGGCCATGCCGCGGAACACGAGCCCGGCGACCCGTGCAGCACGACCGCGCAGGACGAACGCGGCCTTGCCCTCGCAAGCCGTGCGCTCGAAGATGGCAGTGCCCGGCTGCGAGGCGAGGAAGGTCACCTCGCCCGCCTCCTGCACTGCGCACTGGCGGTAGGTGCCGGGCGCAATGGAAATCGTGCCGCGGGAGTCGCCGATGGCATCGACCGCTTGCTGGAGCATGTCGAAGCCCTGGCCGGTCTCAAGCAACGTGAACGGCGCGTCCGCGCCCTCGTCGGCGAATACCGCCGCGACCGGTATCGCGAGGATCGCGAGCCCGGCAAGCACGAGCATGACCGTCAGCGAGGAACGATCGGGCAGGCGCCGGGCGCCAGGACGGACGGGGCTGTGCATTGCCCCCCGTTCCTAACGAAGAATGGTTAATGCGCCGCCTACGGGTCCGTCGTCGTCGAACGGCCCGTGACGAAACCGGCGACGGCGTCGACCAGTTCGGGCGAGATCGGAAGCGAGGGGTCGGCATAGGCGGCCATGTTGGCCTGGACGCTATCGCTCTCGATATCCTTGAGCACGTGGTTCATCGCCGGGATCACGATGTAATCGGCATTCGCCTGCGATTCGTGCAAGGCGTCGCCGTTGACCGTCGGGACCTGCAGGTCCTTGCCGCCCTGGACGATGAGTAGCGGCATCTCGATCTTCGCGGCGAGTTTCGCGGGATCGCGGCGCATGAGGTCGATCAGGAAGTCCTGCACGGCGGGATTGAACACACCCTGCAAGCCGGGATGGAAGCCACTTACGTCGACCTTCTCGCCCTTCTCCAGCGCGTCGATCGCCGACAGCGCATCGGGAAGCACCGGCGCGTTTGCCGGATTGGCCTTGAACTGCGCGCGAAGAATGTCGCCCATCTTCTGCCCCGGCGCTGCCACGAGGATCGTGCCGCACAGGCCCTCCACGCGCTGCGCCGCGACGAGCGCCACTAGGCCGCCTTCGCTGTGTCCCAGGAGCCAGACGCAATCCACGCCGGTCGCACTTCGCGCCGCGCCAACCCATGCGGCGACGTCGTCTGCATAGGCGTCGAGCGTGACGGCGTTGGGATCGGCGACCGCCGACTTGCTCGCGAACATTCCGCGCTTGTCGATCCTGAGCGTGCCGATGCCCCTTTTCCCGAGGGCTTCGGCGAGCAGGCGGTAGGGCGCCGCCGATACCCCCAGAGGGTTGTTGCCGTCCCGGTCGGTGGGGCCGGAACCGGGTACGATTAGCACCAGCGGCTGGCCCTCCGCCGGGCGGATCAGGGTTCCGGCAAGCTCGCCTTGCGGGCCGGGAGCGGCGAGCTCCTCGGCCGCGAGCGGCGTCGCCGCCGCCAGCGATGCGCCGGCAATCGTCGCTATTACTTTCTTCATGTCATTCCTCCTTTGGGCGGACGGCCCCGGCGGGCGGGCTTCGTTTGTCCGGCGCTGATCCCGCGCGCCTTCAACGCCTCGCGCAGCAAGATTTCCATTTCTGCATTGGCGCTGCGCAATTCGGTCGCCGCCAGTCGCTCGACCGCGGCGAAGACCGCCGGGTCGATGCGGAGGGCAAAGGCCTTTTTCTGCGCCACGCCGGCCTGGTCTGCCGCTACTGGTAAAGCGTTCCGGCGTTCACCACCGGTTGCGCATCTCGCTCGCCGCAGAGCACGACCATGAGATTCGACACCATCGTCGCCCGCCGCTCGTCGTCGAGTTCGACGATCTCGTCCGCACTCAGTTTTTCGAGGGCCATCTGGACCATCGTGACCGCGCCCATCACCAGCTTGGCGCGCGCGGCGATCACCGCCTCGGCCTGCTGGCGGCGAAGCATCGCTCCGGCGATTTCCGGTGCGTAGGCCAGGTGGGTCAATCCTGCTTCGTCGACCACGATCCCGGCGACGTGGAGCCGCTCGTTGAGTTCGGTCTGGAGTTCCGAATTGACCACATCAGGACTGCCCCGCAAGGTCGTCTCCTCCTCTTCGAGATCGTCGTAGGGATGCCGCGCGCCCACTGTGCGCAGCCCGGCCTCGATCTGGATGTTCACAAATTCCTTGAAATCATCGACGTCGAAACTCGCCTGCGCGGTGTCGGCGACGCGCCACACGACGTTGCACGCGATGTCGATCGGATTGCCCTTCAGGTCGTTGATCTTGACCCGGTCCGAATGGACGTTGTGCGCGCGGACCGACAGCTTCTTCTTCGCGATCCATGGCCATACCCAGCGCAGGCCTTCGGTGCGATCGGTGCCCCTGTATTCACCGAACAGCGTAAGCACCGCCGCCTGGTTGGGCTGGATCATGTAGAAGCCCACCGCGACCAGCAGGGCGATGACGAAAGACGCGGCGATCCTCCCGACGAATGCGAGCTTCGCTGCTTTCGTCGCTGCGTCTGGCGGCAACCCGCCCGATACGAACCAGATTCCCAATATGACTGCGGCGAGCAGAACCAGCAGCATTACATAACCGTTGAACCCGGAAGCCGGTCGCTCCTGGCTCCGGTTCATCCCCTTGAGTTCGACCGACATGACGAATCACTCCTTCATAAAAAGTGATATCATCTTTATATCGAATCGAGCGCGCGCTCAATCGGAATCGGCGCGCCGGATGGTTTCGAGGAACGCCGGACCATAAGCGTCGAGCTTTTTCGCCCCCACGCCTTGCACTTCGCCGAGCTGCGACAGAGTCTGCGGGCGGAGCACGGCCATTTCGCGCAGGGTCGCGTCGTGGAAGACGACGTACGGCGGCACCCCGGCCGCTTTGGCGAGGTTTCGCCGCGTCTCGCGTAGCGCCTCGAACAGCGGATCGCCGACCGGATTGTCTCCGTTCCCGCCACGCCGCCGGCGCGAGCGCTCCCTCGCCGGGGGCACCACGATCTCGACCGCACGTTCACCCTTGAGGATCGCCTTGGCATCGCCGCCGAGTTGCAGGCCGCCGTGCTCCGTCGCGACCAGGCTGCCGCGCGCCTGCAGCGCCCGCACAAGTGGTTGGAGCAACTGCACCTCTTCATTGCCGACGATGCCGAACACACTCAGCTTGTCGTGTCCGCGCTGGATCACCCGGTCATCCTCGGCGCCAGTAAGCACCTTCTGCAAATGCCCGAAGCCGAAGCTCTGCCCGGTGCGATAAGCGGCGCTGAGCACTTTCTGCGCCAGTTCGGTGGCGTCGGTGACGTCGGGAGCGTGGAGACAGTTGTCGCAGTTTCCGCAAGCGTCCGGCGGATCTTCGCCGAAGTGGCGCAGCAGGACCGCGCGGCGGCATCCGGCGGTTTCGACCAAACCGGCCAACGCATCGAGCCGAGTGCGCTCCGACGCACGGCGGCCCTCGGGGACTTCGCCGATCCGCTGGCGCGCGCGGGCGAAATCGTCGGCGCCCCACAGCATGACCGCCTGCGCCGGATCGCCGTCTCGCCCCGCGCGGCCGGTTTCCTGGTAATACGCCTCGATCGACTTCGGCACGCCGGCGTGGGCGACGAAGCGCACGTCGGGCTTGTCGATGCCCATGCCGAACGCGATCGTCGCGACGATCACCATGTCCTCGCTTTCGACGAAGGCGGCCTGATTGCCCGCGCGTACATCGCGGTCCAGCCCAGCGTGATAGGGCCGCACCGGGCGCCCGGTCGCCGCCGCAAGTTTTTCCGCCAGTTGTTCGACCTTCGCCCGCGTCGGCGCATAGACTATCCCCGGGCCTGGTTGCGCCCGCATCAAGTCTGCAATCTGGCGCACCGGGTTGGCCCGGTGGGTTATCCGGTAGCGGATGTTCGGCCGGTCGAACCCGGCGACGATCAGCCCTTCGGCGGGAATTCCCAACTGGGTGAGGATGTCGGCCCTCGTGTGGGCATCGGCTGTCGCGGTCAGTGCAAGGCGCGGCACACCGGGAAAGGCATCCATCAAAGGGCGAAGCTGGCGATAGTCAGGGCGAAAGTCGTGACCCCACTCGCTGACGCAGTGCGCCTCGTCGATCGCAAACAGCGCGACCCGGGCCGACGACAGCAGGTCGCGGAAGGCCGGCTGGCTCGCCCGCTCGGGCGCGACGTAGAGCAGGTCCAGATCTCCGGCGCGGAAGGCGTCCATCGTCTCGCGCCAGTCGGCATCCGCGCTCGTCAGCGTGGCAGCGGCGATGCCGTTGGCCCGCGCCGCCCGCAGCTGATCGTGCATGAGCGCGATCAGCGGACTGACGACCACGCAGGTCCCCTCCATCATCGTCGCGGGAAGCTGGTAGGTCAGCGACTTGCCAGCGCCGGTCGGCATGACCGCCAACGTCGAACGCCCCGCGAGGACCCGCTCGATCACTTGGGGTTGTACGCCCCGGAAATCGTCGAAGCCGAAGACCTGGCGCAGCTTGTCGCGCGCTGCGCCGATGTCCGGATCGGGAGAGGGAGCTGGAGCGACCGTCGCCATCGCCCGACGCCTTGGCACAAGCGACGCGGTGAAGGAAATGCGCGCCTTGTGGACAGAGGCGATTGCGGCGCGAATGTGGCGCGGGTAGGAGAGGACGACCCATTTCCCAGGAGAATACCGTCGTGAAGAAGATTGCCCTGTTCGCCCTCCCCCTGACGCTCGGCCTCGCCGCTTGCGGCAGCACCGACGACGCCTCGACCGCGGCCGAGGCCGACACGGTCGAAATGCCCGCCGACGAAGCGCTGAGCGACGTCACCGCCGAGCCGGTCGCCGATCCGAGCGCGAACGCGACCGACGATGCCGCCGCCACCGACGCGGCGACCGACGCCGCGCAGACTACCGCCGAGGAAGCCGGTGCCAACGCCGCCGACGTTGCGGCCCGTGCGCAGGCAGCTGCCGCGGCAGCCGATGCGGCGACCGAAGCCCAGTAAGCACGGGATCATCGGACCTCGAAGGGCGGGCGGATCGCGGGATGGCGCGATTCGCCCGCTTTTTCTTTTTCGGAAGACGAGTATGTCTTCGGGCATGCGCACCCGACACGTCACCATGCTCGTCCCTGTCTTCCTGGCGCTGGCCGCGTGCGCGCCATCGGGCAACGATCCGGGACCCGGGGGCGTTACCGTCGACGAGGCGGAAGCGCTCGACGATGCGGCGGCAATGCTCGACGAGCGACGCCTTCCGCCCGAGGTCTTGCCGAGCGCCACCGCATCGGCAACAGAGACTCCCGAGTCGGCGGGAGAGAATTAAATGACCGGTATGGACCCCGAACTGTTCGACCAGTTCATCGACCAGCTGGAGCGCTACGTTCGCGAACGGCTGATCCCGGCCGAGCGCGAGGTGATCGAGGCGGACAGGATTCCGGACACGATCGTCGACGAGATGCGCGAGATGGGGCTGTTCGGACTGACCGTGCCGGAGGAGTACGGCGGTGCCGGCCTCAACACCTCGCAATACGCGCGCGTCGTGAAGACGATGGCTTACGCCGCGCCCGCGTTTCGATCGATCTTCTCGATCAACGTCGGCATGTTCAACTCGGCGATCAAGAACGGCGGCACGGACGCACAGAAGGCCGAATGGTGGCCCCGCATCGCGGCAGGCGAGATCGCCTGCTTCGGCCTGACCGAACCAGGCAGCGGCAGCGACAGCGCCGCGATGGCGACGACCGCGAAACCCGACCCCGACGGCAACGGCTGGATCCTCAACGGCACGAAACGGTACATCACCAACGCCCCGCACGCGGCCGTCGGCCTGATCATGGCGCGCACGGAGAAGGACAACCTGCCGAAGAACGCGCACGTCTCCGCCTTCATCGTCCCGATGGACACGCCCGGCGTCACCGTGGGATCGCCCGACCACAAGATGGGGCAATCGGGCAGCCACATCGCCGACGTGATCCTTGAAGACGTGCACGTACCGGGCGATGCTCTGCTCGGCGGCGAGACCGGCAAGGGGTTCGTGTTCGCGATGAAGAGCCTAGACAACGGGCGCATTTCGGTCGGCGCGGCATCGACCGGCTATGCTCGCCGCGCGCTCGATTCCGCGCTGCGCTACGCCACCGAACGCAAGGCGTTCGGCGAACCGATCGCCAACTTCCAGCTGATCCAGCAGATGCTCGCCGAAAGCGAGACCGAGATCTACGCCGCCGAATGCATGATGACCGATGTGACCGCCCGCGCCGACGCAGGCGAGAACATCTTGCGCAAGGCGGCCGCGTTCAAGGTCTTCGCCTCCGAGATGTGCGGCCGCGTGGTCGACCGCGTGGTGCAGATCTACGGCGGCGCGGGCTATCTGGCCGAGTACGACGCCGAACGGTTCTTCCGCGATGCGCGCATCTACCGCATCTACGAAGGGACCACGCAAATCCTCCAGCTGCAGATCGCCAAGCACATGCTGCGCGATTTTGCCGCCCAGGCGTAAGTGTACCAGCTTCTTTCCGATCTCTCGATCATCGAGGTGTCGAGCTTCGTCGCTTCTCCGACGATCGGGCTCTATTGCGCGCAGATGGGGGCCGAGGTCGTCCGCGTCGACCAGATCGGCGGTGGGCTCGACTACGACCGATACATGCAGACCGCCGAAGGTCGCAGCCTCGCCTGGGAGAACCTGAATCGCGCCAAGAAGTCCGTCGCGCTCGACCTGCGCTCGGCCGAAGGGCGCGAGTTGTGCGTCGAACTGGCGCGCCGGACCGGCCAGCTCGTCACCAATCTGCCCGAAAAAAGCTTCCTCGGCCACGCCGCGGTGAGCGGGGGGCGGCCCGATATGATCTCGGTGCGAGTCATGGGATGGCACGACGGCCGCCAGGCGATGGATTTCACGGTCAACGCCGCCAGCGGATATCCGCTGATGACCGGGCCGGAGGACTGGGACGCGGATACTGCGCCGCCGGTCAACCAGGTGCTGCCCGCGTGGGATTTCATCACCGGAGCCTATGGCGCCTTCGCGCTGCTGGCGGCGGTCCATCATCGCACCCGAACCGGAGAGGGAAGCGAGGTTCGTCTGCCGCTGGGCGACGTGATGATCGGCACGGTCGCCAATTCGGGCGCGATGGCGGAAATGCTCTATCGCGGAGCCGACCGACCCCGGCTCGGCAACGCGATCTGGGGCGCGCTGGGGCGCGACTTCACCAGCCGCGACGGCAAGCGGTTCATGGTCGCGGTGCTCACCGCCAAGCAGTGGCGCGCGATGGTCGAGGCCCTCGACATCGCCGCGCGGATCGCCGCGCTGGAGACCGAAACCGGCGTGAAATTCGCGCACTCCGATCATAACCGCTTCGTGCACCGCGATGCGCTGTTCGCGATCGTCCAGGGCGCGGCAGGTGAACGCGACTACTCCGACCTTGCCGAGCGGCTGGGCAATGCGGGCGCGACGTTCGAACGCTACCGCACGATGCACGAGGCGGTGACCGATCCCGAACTCGTCGCCGACAACCCGTTGTTCGGCCCCTCGCCCGCCAATCCGAGCGGGTTCGAGTATCCCGCCCCGCGCTCGATGGCGCATCTGGGCGGCGAACAGGTCGGCGACCCGCGGCCCGCCGCATATCTGGGCCAGCACAGCGAGGAAGTTCTCGCCGAGCGCCTGGGCCTTTCGTCGGGCGCGATCGGCGACCTGATCGACCGCGGCGTGGTCGATACGAGCGACAGCACTGGATTGAGGAAACGCGCATGAACACCCGCAAGACCGGCCGCAGGGCCGCCATCGTCAGCCCCCTGCGCACGCCGGTCGGCAAGTTCCTCGGCACGCTTGCACCGCTGGAGGCCGGGCAGCTCGGCGCGATCATTCTCAAGGCTCTCGTCGAGCGCAGCAGGATCGATCCCGAACGCGTCGACGATGTCGTGTTCAGCCAGGGCTACGGCAATGCGGAGGCGCCCGCGATCGGCCACTGGAGCTGGCTCGCCGCGGGCTTGCCGCTCGAGGTGCCGGGCTACCAACTCGATCGGCGGTGCGGTTCGGGCCTGCAGGCTGTCGTCAATGCGGCGATGATGATCGAAAGCGGGCACGCCGACGTGGTCGTCGCGGGCGGCTGCGAGAGCATGTCGAATGTCGAGCATTACACTACCGCGCTGCGGGGCGGGGTGAAGGCCGGCAACGTCGAGCTGTGGGACCGCCTGACGCGTGGCCGGTTGATGAGCCAGCCGATCGAGCGGTTCGGCGTTATCACCGGCATGATCGAAACGGCAGAGAACCTGGCGAAGGACTATTCCATCACGCGCGAGGAGGCCGATGCCTTCGCGGTCCGGTCGCATCGGAACGCCGCTGCCGCGTGGGAGGCGGGCAAGTTCGACGCGCAGCTCGTTCCGGTCGAAGTGCCGCAGCGGCGCGGCGACCCGGTCGTGTTCGCGAAGGACGAGGGCTTCCGCGCCGATGCCTCTATGGAAAGTCTCGCCAAGCTGCGCGCGCTCGAGAACGGGGTGGTCACCGCGGGCAATGCCAGCCAGCAGAACGATGCCGCCGCCGCCTGCCTCGTCGTAGCCGAGGACAAGCTGGACGAACTCGGCCTCGAGCCGATGCTGTGGTTCACCGGCTACGCCGCCGCGGGCTGCGATCCGAGCCGGATGGGCATTGGCCCGGTCCCCGCGGTCGAACGCCTCTTCAAGCGGACCGGCCTAGGCTGGGACGATATCGACCTGGTCGAGCTGAACGAGGCGTTCGCCCCGCAGGTGCTGGCAGTCCTGAAGGGCTGGGGTTGGTCGGAGGACGATTCACGGCGCGATATCCTCAACGTCAACGGTTCCGGCATCAGCCTCGGGCACCCGATCGGCGCGACCGGCGGGCGTATCCTGGCCGACATGGCGCACGAGATGGGGCGGCGCGAGGCGCGCTACGGGCTCGAGACGATGTGCATCGGCGGCGGCCAGGGGATAGCCGCCATCTTCGAACGCGCCGCCTAGTCTTCGCCCTCCTCGGCGCCGTCGATCGGGAAGTCCTCGATCGGCTTCATGACTCCGTAGCTCTCCGCCAGCGGCTCGTGTCCCAGTGCCGGGAAGTCCAGCTCAGCGGGCGGCACGTTCGTGTCGGGCAACCGGTCGAGCAGATTGCGGATGAGCGTCAGGCGACCTCGCTTCTGGTCGTTGAAGTCGACCAGCGTCCAGGGCGCATAGTCGGTATGAGTCGCCGCCAGCATTGCCTCGCGCGCCGCGGTGTAGTCCGCGTATTTCCCCCGTGCGGCGAGGTCGACGGGCGACAGCTTCCAGCGCTTGAGCGGATCGTCGAGCCGCTCCTTCAGCCGCTCTTCCTGTTTCGCCTGGTCCGTGGTCAACCAGTACTTGAACAGCATGATCCCCTCGTCGACCAGCAGCTTTTCGAACACCGGCGCCTGCCGCAGGAACACGGCGACCTGCTCGTCGGAAGCAAAGCCCATCACCTTTTCGACGCCCGCGCGGTTGTACCAGCTGCGATCGAAAAGCGCGATCTCGCCCGCCGAGGGCAGGTGCTGGACATAGCGCTGAAAGTACCACTGGGTCTGCTCAGTTTCCGAAGGTTTGGGCAGCGCGACCACGCGGCACTGGCGGGGGTTGAGCGGTCCGCGCACCGCCCCGATCGCGCCGCCTTTGCCCGCGGTGTCGCGACCTTCGAACAGTACCACCACCCGCGCGCCGGTCGCCGCGACCCAGCGCGCCATCGCCACCAGTTCATGCTCGAGCGGCTCGTAAAGCGCTTCGAATTCTTTCGATTTCAGCTTGCTCATGCGTGCGCCCTCCTTCGGTTTGCCCGCAACCGGAGCGGGTGCTAGACGTTTCAATTGCAACCATGGCTACACTCGCGCAACCTGAAGAAGACTTTTCGCGGCTGCCGGACCTTCCGGCGGACGTGTTCACCGCACCGCTGAAAAGGCCCGCGCACGTCGGCGAGGACTGGCTGGAGCCGAAGCAGACCGATTACGACAGCGAGGACGACGCGATCTGGAACGACCTGTTCGCGCGCCAGATGGACGTGCTGCCGGGCCGGGCCGCGAGCGCGTTCATGGCGGGACTGCAGAAGCTCAATCTCAATCGGGGCGGGGTGCCCGAGTTCGGCAAGCTCAGCGAGGATCTCTCGGCGCTCACGGGCTGGACAGTTGTGCCCGTGCCGATGCTGATCCCCGACCACGTGTTCTTCTGGCACCTGGCGAATCGACGGTTTCCAGCAGGGAATTTCATCAGAACCCGCGAGACTTTCGATTATATCCAGGAGCCCGACGTCTTCCATGACGTATTCGGCCACGTGCCGATGCTGACCGACCCGGTTTATGCCGATTACATGCAGGAATACGGCCGCGCCGGGTGGAAGGCGATGCGTTACAACCGGCTGAAGGCGCTGGGCGCGCTATACTGGTACACGGTCGAGTTCGGGCTGATCGAGGAGGCCGGCGGGATCAAGGCCTACGGAGCAGGCATCCTGTCAGGACCGACCGAGGTGGTCTTCGCGACCGAGGCAAAAAGCCCCAACCGAATCATGCTCAATGTCGATCGGGTGATGCGCACCGATTACGTCATCGACGACCTGCAGCCGACCTACTTCGTGATCGAGAGTTTCGAGGATCTTTATCGCCAGACCGTCGAGCGCGATTTCGATCGGCTCTACCGCTCGCTGTCGCCGAGCTTCACCTATGCCAACAGCGCGGTGATCGACCTCGACAACGTGGTGCATCGCGGAACGCAGGAATATCTGCTTCGCGGCGGACGCGGTAGCGGAGCGAAGCCGGCCTGACGCAGATACGAGAACGGGCCCCGGATCGCTCCGGGGCCGCTTCGTATTCTTTCGCGTATCGCTTACTGGGCAACAGCTTCGGTGGTGCCGTTGTCCGCAGCTTCGCCCTGCTCTTCCATCGCGTCGGCCTTGTCCTCGGCCTTTTCGGTCATGGCATCGGCCTGATCGTCGGTGATCTGGCCGGCATCGGCAGCGGCTTCCGCCTGGTCGTTCACGACTTCGGCGTTCTGCTCGCCGGCGTCTTCCATGGCGTTTTCCTTCGGGCCGTCGCAGGCAGCGACGGTGAGGCCGAGCGCGAGCGCCGACGAAATGGCAATAAGCTTCTTCATTATACTTCCCCTTTTTGGATGGGCGCCCGTCATATCAAGGGTCGCACCGGTAAAATAGTCAAAAATGTGGCAGAACGTCAGCGCACCAGACGGGTGCGCGCGGCAGCGAAAAGCGCGAGTATGGCGATCGAACCAAGGATACCGGCAAGCAGCGTGTTGGCGGATATCCCCAACACGAGAGATTCGTGGCTCACGATGCTGGCGAAGACCAGTGCGCCAAGTTCACCGACGATCAGATTCAGCGTGATCGACCGCATGTCGTCGCCCCGTGTCAGGATCGAAGCTAACCACCCCAGCACACCCCCGACGGCCAAAAGTACAATAAAACCCACTACTTAACCCACCTGATGGAACATAACTCGTGCCAGAAAAGCTTTCAGCAGTGCGATAGTTCCATAAAATGCGGCGAAGCGTTGTTCGCAGTGGGGTTTAACGCATCGCCAACCAGGCGACCGCCGCCGCCCCCACGGCGATCCGGTACCACGCGAAGGGCGCAAATCCGTGACGCGACACATAGGCGACGAACGCACGGATCACGACCAGCGCGACTATGAACGATACCGCAAAGCCGATTGCGACTTCGGCCCAGCCCACTCCCGCTCCGCCGGCGAGCTGATCCGAATGGTCCGCGAGGCTCAGGACGGTCGCTCCCAGCATTGTCGGGATCGCGAGGAAGAACGAGAACTCGGCGGCGGTCTTGCGACCCACGCCGAGCGCAAGTGCGCCCATAATCGTCGCGCCTGACCTGCTGACGCCGGGGACGAGCGCGAGACACTGCGCAAACCCGACGCCGAGCGCCTGGATCACCGGCAGATCGGCGACCTTGCGCTCCTTGCCCGGCTCGACCGCCTTTTCGACCGCGAGAATGCCGATACCGCCGGCTATCAGCGCCCAGGCGACGACAGTCGGGTTCTCCAGCATCGAGTAGATGTAATCTTTCAACGCGAAGCCGAGCACCGCCGAGGGAAGGAAACCAAGCAGGATATTGCGCAGGAAGCGCGCACCTTCCGCTTCGAGCCGCAGCAGCTTCATCCCCTCATCCCAGAAAGTCGGCCAGTACTGGACCACGACAGCCAGGATCGCACCGAGTTGAATGACGACGTTGAACGTCTCCCACTCCCCGGCATCGTAGCCGAAAAGCTCGGATGCGAGGATCAGGTGGCCGGTCGAAGAAACCGGGACGAATTCCGTAAGACCCTCGACGATCCCGAGGAGGATGGCGGTTAGAGTGAGACCCATGCGCGCCCCATGAACGAAGAGCGGGCCAAGTCAAGCGACCCGGCCCGCCCCATCGCTCCAGAAAGTCCGTTTACCAGATCCGGATGCGCTGCTCCGGCGGCAGATACAGATCGTCGTCTGGCGTCACGTTGAACGCCTTGTACCACTCGTCGAAGTTACGGACGACGCCGTTGACCCGGTACTGCTCGGGGCTGTGCGGATCGGTCCGCAGACGCTGTCGTGCCGCATCGTCCCGCTGCTGCGAGCGCCAGACCTGCGCCCAGGCGAGGAAGAACCGCTGGTCGCCCGTCAGCCCGTCGATCACCGGCGCCTCCTTGCCGTCCAGCGACATATGGTAGGCGCGGTAGGCGACCGACAGGCCGCCCAGATCGCCGATGTTCTCACCCAGCGTCAGCTTGCCGTTGACGCAGGTCTCGCCGTTATCGAGCGGGCAGAACTGGTCGTACTGTTTTACCAGTGCGCCCGTCAGCTTCTCGAAGGCAGCGCGATCGGCGTCGGTCCACCAGTTGCGCAGCATCCCGGTGCCGTCGCTCTTCGAGCCCTGGTCGTCGAACCCGTGGCCCATCTCATGCCCGATTACCGCGCCGATACCGCCATAGTTAACGGCCGGGTCCGCGGTCAGACCGAAGAACGGCTGCTGCAGGATGCCGGCGGGGAACACGATCTCGTTCTTGGTCGGGTTGTAATAGGCGTTCACGGTCTGGGGCAGCATCCCCCATTCGGTCCGATCGATCGGTCCGCCGAGCTTCGACAGCATGTCGGCGTATTCCCACTTCGCCGCCGCCATGCGGTTGGCGAGCGGCTGTCCCGGGGCGATCGCCAGGCCGGGATAAGTCTCGAGATTGTCGCGATAACCGATCTTCGGATCGAACGCGTCGAGCTTGGCGAGCGCCTCCTTCTTGGTCTGGGCCCCCATCCAGGTGTTTTCCTTGATGCTCACGCCCAGCGACTTGCGCAGGTTGGCGACCAGATCGACCATCGCCGCCTTGTTCTCAGGCGGGAAGTAGCGCTGCACGTAGGACGCGCCGACCAGTTCCCCGAGAAGGCTCTCGTCCTCGCCGATCGCGCGCTTCCACCGCGGACGCTGCTGCGGCGTGCCGTTCAGCGTCTTGCCGTAGAAGTCGAACTGCGCTTGGTCGATCGCGCTTGGCAGCACCGCCGCATTCGAACCCAGAAAACCCTTGATCATCCACGCTTGAAGCACTTCGATCGGGGTTGCCTCGATCAGCTTCATCATGGCCGGCGTGCCGCCGCCGATCTTGGCTAGGGTCGCTTCGTCGAGATTTAGTTCTTCCGCACGGTTCGCGCTCGGGGGAAGATCGCCGATGATGTAGCGATCGGTTTCTGCGAGACCGGCGGAGGTCAGCAGCGCGGCCATCGGGAACGCCGGATCGATTGCGGCCAGCTCGGCCGGGGTCAGCGCATTGTAGGTGAGGTCGCGATTGCGGCGGGTCGCCCGGTCCCAGCTGACTTTGCGGGCGATCTGGTCTTCGAAATCATAGACCTTTTGCGCCATCCCCGCGGCATCGGAATAGCCGCCCTGTTCGAGCAGGAACGCGATATAGCCTCGATACTTGGACTGGATTCCCCGGCCCTTGTCGCTCTCGTCGAGGTAATAGTCGCGGTCGGGCAGGCCGAGCCCGCCGGATCCGACATAGACCGAGTAGCGGGTCGGTTCCTTGGCATCGACGGAGACCGATCCGCCGAGCGGGGAGGTGTAACCCACCTCACCCCAAAGCGTCGCAAGTCCCGCAAGCGTGTCGGCGCCCTTGATGCGGTCGATGTAAGGCTGTGCCGGGGCCATGCCCGCAGCGTCGATCGCCGCTGTATCGAGATATGATTGGTAAACGCGGACGATGCGCCGCTCGTCGTCGGTCAACGACGCCGGGTCCTTGGCCACGAGCTCGTCGACGAGCGCCTTGACGTCGCTGGTCGACTTTTCGCCCAGCACGTTGAACGCGCCGAATCGGCTGTACTCTGGCGGGAGCGGGTTGGCTTCGAGCCACTTGTGGTTAGCGTAACCGAACAAATCGTCACCCGGATCGATCGACTTGTCGAGCCCGGCGGGGTCGAAGCCCCACTTGCCGAAGGTCATCGTCGGTGTCGGCACCTCGGCCGCTTCCTTCGCGTCGCCTGGCGCCGCAGAGGCGGGATCGGCGGCCGCCTCCCCGGCGAATACGGGGGTGGCTATGGCGAGCACGAGTGCGCTCGCGCCCGCGGCGAATATTCTGTTGATCATGATAGTCCCTTGCAACCCTGCGGGTCGACAACCCGCGCGACGTCCCGAGCAAGCGGTTTGGCCGGTACCGGTCAATGCCGCTCGTCGATGTCAGTGCATCATCGATAGATTAGAGCGCTTTAGGGAAACCTGAACGGGAGTTGCGACTGTCGGCGTCAGGCCGCTTCGTGCGCACCGAACTGCAATTCGGCGAGCCGTGCGTACAGCCCTCCGCCTGCCGAAAGCACGCCGTGGCTGCCCTGCTCCACGATGCGGCCTTCGTCCATCACCACGATCCGGTCGGCAGCTCGCACGGTCGCCAGGCGGTGCGCGATGACGAGCGTGGTGCGATCCTTCATCAGCCGCTCGAGCGCGTCCTGCACCAGCCGCTCGCTTTCGGCATCCAATGCGCTGGTCGCCTCGTCGAGCAGCAGGATCGGCGCATCGCGGAGCAGCGCGCGGGCGATCGCGACGCGCTGGCGCTGGCCGCCCGATAGCTGGGTCCCGTTCTCGCCAAGGAACGTGTCGAGACCGTCAGGCAACTCGCGCAGGAAACGCTCGGCATTCGCAGCGCGGGCGGCTTCCCAGATCTCCGCGTCTGTCGCCTCCCAGTTGCCGTAGCGCAAATTGTCGCGGGCATTGGCGCTGAACAGCACGCCTTCTTGCGGAACGAAGGCGATCCGCTTGCGGATCTCCGCCGGATCGGCGCTGGTGAGCGGAATACCGTCTAGGCGGATCGTACCCGCCTGAGGGTCGTAGAACCGCTCTACCAGCTGGAAGATGGTCGATTTGCCCGCGCCCGATGGACCGACGATCGCGACCGTTTCGCCCGGCTGCACCTCGAGTGTAAAGTCGCGCAGCGCCGGGCTTTCAAGCCGGGTGGGATAGCGGAAGCTTACGTTGCGGAAGCTCAGGGAGCCGCGCGGGGGCACCGGCAACGCCTCTGGCCGCGCAGGGGGCGCGATCGCAGGTTCCTCGTGCAACAGCTCGGCCAACCGGCTCGCCGCGCCCGCGCCGCGGAGCAAGTCGCCGTAGACTTCGGTCAGCGCGCCGAACGCACCCGCCACGAGGCCGGCGGTCAGCACCACCGCGGCAATAGTGCCGCCCGAGATTTCGCCGCTGGCGACCCCGACCGCGCCGCGCCAGAGCAAGAGTACGATCGCGCCGAACACGACCATGATCACAAGCGCGGTCATCGCTGCGCGGATCAGGATACGGCGCTTGGCGGTCGAGAAACTGGATTCGACCGCCGCGTCGAACCGCGCGCGCTCGCGCTTTTCCTGATTGAACGCCTGGACGATCTTCATCGCCCCGAGCACTTCGGTCACCATCGCGCCGATGTCGGCAACGCGGTCCTGGCTCGTGCGAGAGACGTTGCGCAGGCGGCGGCCGAAAAACGTGATGGGAATGACGATGCCGGGGATGATCAGCATCATCCACATCGTCAGCGTCGGTACGAGAGTGAACAGGTAGATCGTCCCCCCGATTGCCATCAGCAGGTTCCGCAGCGCGACCGAAACCGTGGTGCCGACCACCTGCTCGATCAGCGTCGTATCGCTCGTCATCCGGCTGGAAATTTCCTTCGGGCTGTTCTCTTCGTAAAAACCGGGCGCAAGCCGAAGGAGGTTCGCCTGGACCTTTTGCCGCACATCGGCGACCACCCGCTCGCCCAACCAGCTGACGAAGTAGAACCGCAGCGCGGTGCCAATGCCCAGGATGACGACCACACCAAGCAGCAGGCGGACCGCGTGCTCGATCCCGGCAATGTCTCCCCCCTGGGAGAATCCCCGGTCGATCAGGACTTTGAAGTAGGCCGGAATCGCAAGCGTCGCCGCCGCGGTGGTCGCCAGCGCAAGCAGCGCCATGACGACCTGTCCGGGATAGTGAAGCGCTTGCCGCCAGATCATTGCCAGTGGCCTGATACTGCGGGCCTTCGGGGCGGGCGCGCTCGCTGGATGTTCGGCCATATCCTGCGAATGTTCTCCGGAAGGGACTGGAGGGGCTGAGAGGTCCGGGCGAGATTGGGCGTTCGGCGCTTCCATCGGCCGCGGACATAGGCACCTCGGCGCCCAAAATCCACAGGGACGAGCGGGTCAGGGGACCGATGGAGCCGGTTGTGCGTTGCACAATGAAACGAACAGGGGCAAGTTGTCCCATCTACCGCCCGTCAGAGGCGCTCTTTCCGCAGGGGATCTTCGGCTTGCTCTACCACGCTTACGAACTGCAACGCGCCTGGCTCAGCGGGGTCAGCGCATGGGCCTCGATCGGCGCCGAGCTCATGTCGAATCCTGTCATGCCGGTGGGCTACATGGGCATGGGTCCTTATGCCTCGAGCGCGCTCGAGGTCTTCGCCCATGCGACTCAGCCGCGCGGCAAACCCCCTTTCAACATCGACACGGTCGAGGTCGACGGCGAAACGCACGCCATCACCGACGCGATCGTCTACAATCGCCCGTTCGGCGACCTGCGCCGCTTCACTCACGACGGTCTTGCCGAGGACGCGCCAAAGGTCCTCATCGTCGCACCGATGAGCGGCCACTATGCGACGCTGTTGCGCGGAACCGTCGAACGCATGGTCGAGCGGTGCGAGGTCTACATTACCGATTGGGCGGACGCGAAGACGGTTTCCATCCATGCCGGCCGCTTCGACCTCGACGACTACATCGACTACCTCGTCGATTTCCTCGAGTTCATCGGTGAAGGCACGCACATGATCGCGGTATGCCAGCCGTCGGTCCCAGCTCTCGCGGCGACCGCGGTGATGGGTGCCGTCCGGCATCCCGCGCGCCCCGCCACCCTGACGATGATGGGCGGCCCCATCGACACGCGCTGCTCGCCCACCAGCGTCAACGATATGGCGATGGACCGCCCGATCGAGTGGTTCCGCCACAACGTGATCGCGACCGTGCCGATCCAGTACGCAGGCGCGGGCCGACGGGTCTATCCCGGCTTCCTCCAGCTCGCCGGGTTCATGAGCATGAACCTCGGCAATCACATGATGAGCCACTACGAGATGTTCAAACACCTCACCGTGGGCGACGAGGCGAGCGCGGACGCGACCAAGGCGTTCTACGACGAGTACCGCAGCGTCTGCGACATGACCGCCGAGTTCTATCTCCAGACGGTCGAGGAGGTGTTCCAGAAACACTCGCTTCCCAACGGAACGTTCGTCCACCGCGGCGAGCCGGTCGATCTGGGTACGATCAGAGACACCGCGATCCTGGCGGTCGAAGGCGAGCGCGACGACATTTCCGGCATCGGCCAGACGAAAGCCGCTCTCGACCTCGCCACGGGGCTATCGGCAAGCCGCAAGCAATACCTGCTCGCCGAGGGTGCGGGTCACTACGGCATCTTCAACGGCAGCCGCTGGCGCAACAGGATCGCCCCGGTGGTCGAGGCGTTCATCGAACGTCACGGCGAAAGCAAGCTGCGGGCGGCCGCCTAGGCTGCCCGGGCCGGGCTTCGGCCATATTTACCCTTGTTCGGTCCGAGATAGCCGAACAGATAGGCAGCCACTTTCCGCATCTGGATTTCCTCCGACCCTTCGGTGATCCGGTAGCGGCGGTGATGCCGGTAGATATGCTCGAACGGCTTGTGCCTTGAATAGCCGATGCCGCCGTGAACCTGCATCGCTCGGTCCGCCGCCTGGCACACGAGGCGGTTCGCCCAGTAGTTGCACATGCTGATCTTGTCGGAGATCGTTCGCTCGATCTCTTCGTGGGGCATCTCGTCCATTTCCCACGCGGTCTTGTAGATCAGCAGCCGCAGCATCTCGCACTGGGTGGCGAGTTCCACGAGCGGAAACTGGATCGCCTGGTTCTTCGCCAGTTCCTCGCCGAAAGGCTTGCGGTCGCGGGCGTATTTCACGCTCTCCTCGACGCAGAACTGCGCCGCGCCCAGGCTCGACGCGGCCTGGCGGATGCGGTTCTGGTGCACGAAGCTTTGCGCCAGCGCGAGGCCGCGCCCCTCCTGCCCCAGGATCGCATCGTCCGGCACCCAGACGTTCGTCAGGCTGAGGCGCGGATGGTCGGTGGGCATGTTGAATGTCCACATCCACTCCTCGATCTTCAGGCCGGGAGTGGGATTGGGGACCAGGAAGCAGGTGATACCGCGTGCGTCGCCCTCTTCACCGCTCGTACGGGCGAACGTCGCACAATGCGTGGCGACATGCATGCCGGTGATCCACATCTTCTCGCCGTCGATCCGCCAGCCGGGAACGCCGTCGCGCTCCTCGCGCACGGCGCGAGTCTCCATCCACGTCGCGTCGGAGCCATGATCGGGTTCGGTCAGGCCGAAGGCGACGCGGCGTGTGCCCTCGAACCCACCGAGTATGAACTCCTTCTTCTGTGCCTCGGTGCCAAAGGTGTCGAACATCGCGACGAAAGGAAAGTTGCCGACGATCGAATGTTCGTTCTGAAGGTCGTTGTGGAGGCCGAGGCCGCGCTGCGCGAAGCGGTCGCGGATCACGGCCATCCACAGGTTGGAGCCGTCCTTTCCGCCGTATTCCCTGGGCGCGGAGAAGCGCCAGTGACCGGCCTCGTCCGCCGCTTTTCTCGCCTGGCTTAGCAAGTCCTCCCATTCGCGGCGCGGCAGGCCGCCCGCATCCCAATCGGTCCGCGCGTGTTCGCGCCGGTGGTCGAAAAAGCGGATGTTGTCATCCTTGGCGACGAGGGGATCGATCGTCGTTTCGATGAACGCTTCGAGCTCAGCGTAATATGCCTCGAGGTCGGCGGGTATCGTGAAATCCATATGCTTTTTTCTCCCGCCCGCAGTGGTGCCGTGCGGGTGCCGATTGCGCAACCGGAAGTCGTCGGGCAGTCTCGCCCCGGATGGCGACGCAGGCAGAAACTCCGAAAATATCCCTTGGCGGCGCGGGTGCGGCAGAGGTCGACCTGGACGGGCTGCGGGCCGACCTCGAACGGGCAGCGCGCGATGCCCGAGTGGAGGGGGCACGGATCGCGGGCCTGACCAAACTCGGCGGGGGTGCCAGCAAGCAGCTCTGGGCATTCGAGCTTGAACTGCCCGGCGAACCGCCGCGGCCGCTGGTGCTCCGGCGCAACCCGCCCGGCGCAGGGCATTCGGGCCAGGCGCTCGGCAGCGTCGCGGCGGAAGCGCGGTTGATCCGGCTCGCAGGCGACGCGGGAGTTCCGGTGCCCGAGATCGCCTTCGTGGTGCCCGAAGGTTCGCCGGTTGGCGATGCCTATGCAATGGAGCGGATCGAGGGGGAAGCGCTCGGCCCGCGCGTGGTGCGATTACCCGAACTCGCCGAAGCCCGCGCGGGCATGGCGCGCCAGTGTGGCCAGATCCTCGCGCGGCTTCATGCGGTGCCGGTGCCCGATATGCCCGAGATCGAGCGGCGGAGCGCCAGAGCGGCGCTCGCAGGTCTCGAGCAGCGCCACCGGGACACCGGCCAGCCGCGCCCGATCTTCGAATACGCGCTTCGCTGGCTGAAAGAACACCTGCCCGACCGCGGCGAACTGCGGCTCCTCCACGGCGACTTCAGGACTGGCAATCTCCTCGTCGGGCCGGACGGTATCCGCGCGGTGCTTGACTGGGAACTGGCGCACGTCGGCGCTCAGGCGAGCGACCTCGCGTGGCTCTGCGTGCCGAGCTGGCGATTCCAGCGGCCCGACCTGCCGGTTGGCGGTTTCGGTACGCGCGACGACCTCATCGCCGGGTACGAAGCCGCGGGCGGCGCTCCGATCGACCGCGACGAGCTGCACGCATGGGAGGTCTTCCAGACGATGAACTGGGGTACGATGTGCGCGGGAGCCGCGCGCGCGTTCATGGACGGGGCGCGATCGGTCGAGGGTGCGGTAATTGCGCGTCGCGCGTCGGAAACCGAGTTCGATCTGATGCGCATGCTCGCCTCCGATCACCCCGCGTGGAGCGGGGTTCATGCGCCGGGGGGCGGAGGAAGCGCCGATCCTCCCGCCGCGCTGATCGTCACCGAAGTCCGCGCGGCTCTGGAACGCGGGCTCGCGCCCGGCTTCGCCCAGAAGGTCGCCGCCAATGCGCTGGGGATCGCCGAGCGCGACCTCGCGCGCTGTTCTTCGGGCGTCGGGGAAGAGATGCGCAAGCTCGCCGACCGAGTTCGCGACGAAGCTATTCTCAACGACGCACTCGTCGGACAACTGGTGGAAATGTCGATCGCCCGATTGGAGATCGACCAGCCGACCTACCCTCCCTTTCGCGCCTGGAAGGACGCAAGGGAAGGGTAAGGCCGGCCGTTCGGGCGCTTAAAGGACTTCGAACAGTCCGGCGGCACCCATGCCGCCGCCGACGCACATCGTCACGACGACGTACTTCTCGCCCCGGCGCTTGCCTTCGCGCAGAGCGTGGCCGACGCAGCGCGCGCCGGTCATGCCATAGGGGTGGCCGATCGAGATCGAGCCGCCGTTGACGTTGAGCTTGTCGTTATCGATGCCCAGCTTGTCGCGGCAGTAGATGACCTGCACCGCGAACGCCTCGTTGAGCTCCCACAGGCCGATGTCGTCGACCTTGAGGTCGAACCGGTCGAGCAGCTTGGGGATGGCGAAGATGGGGCCGATACCCATCTCGTCGGGCTCGGTCCCGGCCACCGCCATGCCGACATAGCGGCCCATCGGCGTCAGGCCCTTCCTCGCGGCGACGCCCGCTTCCATCACCACGACCGCGGCCGAACCGTCCGACAGCTGGCTGGCGTTGCCCGCGGTGATCGAGCCGCCGGGAATCACCGGCTGCAGGCCCGACAGGCCTTCGAGCGTGGTCGAGGGACGGTTGCCCTCGTCCTTCTTCAGCGTGACTTCCTTGTCGGAGACTTCGCCGGTTTCCTTGTTCTGCACCTTCATCGTGCGGGTCACCTCGACGATCTCGTCGTCGAAGATACCGTTTTCCTGCGCGGCGGCGGTACGCTGCTGGCTCTGCAGCGCGTATTCGTCCTGCGCCTCGCGGCTGATGCCGTATCGATTGGCGACGGTTTCCGCCGTCTGGAGCATCGGCATGTAGATCGCACCATGCATCGCCAGCAGCTCGGGGTCGGGCATGACCCGCATTTCCTTGGTCTGGACGAGGCTGATCGATTCCTGGCCGCCCGCGGCGACGATATCCATGCGATCGATCATGACCTGCTTGGCGGCGGTGGCGATGCTCATCAGTCCGCTCGAACACTGGCGGTCGATGGTCATGCCGCTGGTGCCGATCGGGCAGCCGGCACGCAGCGCGACCTGGCGCGCGAGGTTGCCGCCTTGCGCCCCCTGCTGGAGCGCCGCGCCCCACAGGACGTCGTCGACCTCGCCCGGATCGATCCCGGCACGCTCCATCGCCGGCGCGAGGCTAAGCGCGCCGAGAGTGGCGCCCGGGGTGGCGTTGAACGCGCCGCGATAGGCCTTGCCGATCGGGGTACGCGCGGTCGAGACGATGACGGCATCACGAGACATGTTTAATTCCTGACTTCTGGTGGGTTGATCCGATCCCGGGGAGGCAGCGGATCAGACGAAGAACTGGCTGATCCATTCGGCGATCAGGGCGGGCTTGTCCTCACCCTCGATCTCGATGGTGGTTTCCATTGTTTCCTGCCACTGGCCGGGCCGCTTTTCAGTCAGCTCGAGCAGCTTGAAGTGGCCGCGCACTCGCTTGCCGGACTTTACGGGAGCGAGAAAGCGGACTTTGTTGCCGCCGTAGTTGACGCCCATCTTGACCCCGTCGGGGCGCGGGCAGTCGGACTTCGCGCGCAGCATCGGAATCAGCGACAATGTAAGGAAGCCGTGCGCGATCGTACCGCCGAACGGCGTCATCTTCGCCTTTTCCTCGTCGATGTGGATGAACTGGTGGTCACCGGTCGCATCGGCGAACTGGTTGATCCGCTCCTGGCTGACCTCCACCCATTCGCTTTTGCCGATCGTCTCGCCGACCTTTGCCTGCAGATCCTGCGGGGTCATGTGCCTCTCCTCGCGCTGTTTTCGAAACCACGGTATGTGCGGGGCTTCATAGGCGCATGAATCGACCTAGTGCAACGATGCTGCGGGTGCCGCTACGGCATTCCGTCCCCGCGCCGCGCGATCGCCTCCGCGTGCTCTCTTGCGCTGCGGCGAATCGGCGAGCCTGCACCAGGTCCACAACGCGCATTGCACGCCGATCAGCGTAAGCACGAAGGGCTGGTAGGCGATGCCCTGGAACAGCGAGCCGACCAGGTAGATCGCTTGCGCGAACTGCAGCGCGACCGCGAGCGGTGCCTGCCATTGCTGGTCGGCCCGTGTACGGGTGCGCCACCGGCGGCGGATGCGCTCCATCTGCCAAAGGCCCAAGAGGTGGATCCAAAGCCAGAGCGCGAGGCCCGGCCAGCCCTGCTCTCCCAGCATCTCGAACACCGCAGAGTGATAGGCGCGCGCCTGGTCGGTGTGATCCTCGTAACGGACCGTGCTGTTCCGCTCTCCGTGTGCGGTGCGGACCGGCACCTTGTAGCTGAACTTGTTACCACGGTACGCGTCGAACCCGCCGCCCATCGGGTGGCTGTTGGCGTAATCGATGGTCCACTCCCACACCGCCACGCGAGTAGAAGCCGACGTATCGGCATCGGTGTTTTCCAGCGTCGACATCCGCGTGTACCAGCTTTGCGGCAGGAACGGCAGCGAGACGAGGCCCAATGCAGCGGCACCGAACACGTAGAGGAAGCGCCGCCTGGCATCGCGCAACATCAGCACCGCGAGCACCGCGATGCACAGCAGGCCGGTGCGCGCCTCGGTCCCGATCGGGATCAGCAGGCAGGCGAAGATCAGTGCGTAGCCGAACCACTTCACCCGCCAGTCGGGCGGGAAAACGGTGCCGTGCCGCATCGCCCAAAGGATCAGCGGAATGATTGCGATCGCGACGGTCGCTATGGTCGAACTTTCATACATGCCGGTATTGTTCTGCACGAACAGGTACAGCGTACCGTAGCCGCCGCCACCGGTTGCGGTCTTGATGCCGCCGTCGATCACGATCGCGCCGGCGGTGAGCACCATCGTCAAAATCGCCGCCTCGATCCTGAGGCCCGTCGTCAGGGTCAGCGGAACGAAGATCGCGAAGACCAGCGCCTTCCACACCCAGGCCCACTTCTGAGCGGCTTCGACCGGGAAGTCGGCGTTCATAGTCGTCACGAAGCACCACGCGAGCAGGATCGTGAGGAGCACCTGCCGCAAGCCGAACCGCGCACCATTCTTGGAATCGGCAAGCAGCCAGCCGCCGAATGCCGCGCAGAACGCGATCAGGGAAACGGGAATGGCGGACACGAATCGCCAGCCGATGTCCTGCGGCGCGAGCGTATCGATGTAGATGTAGGCGAGCACCCACACGAAGGGCCGGCGAATGCCCAGCAGCAGGACAAGCGCGATGAAGCCGAGGAGCGCGAGATCGATCACTCCGCCGCATCTCCGTCCCGAACGGGCGGCGGATCCCGGTCGAGATCGTCGCGGCCCATCAGCCGCACGACCATGAGCAGCAGGAGGCCGTGCGACAGCGCGAGGGCAAACAGGTCGATCATGATTGCCCGGCCGCGCCTACAGCAGCGCGGTTGACGGCCCGTTAAGCCTGTCGTGCGACAACGATCGCATGACCCGGGTACTCCACGTCCTCGACCATTCGCTGCCGCTCCACAGCGGCTACACCTTTCGCACGCGAGCCATCATGTCCGCGCAGGCGGCATCGGGCCTCGAAGTGCGCGGGATCACCGGACTGCGCCACGCGGCCGACGGCCCGGTTGCCGAGGTCGCCGACGGCTTGCTGTTCCATCGTACCGGCGGCGAGGCAAACGGGCCGGCGGGCCTGCGCGAATGGCGCGAGATCGGCCGACTGGCCGAAGCGATAATCGCACTTGCGAAGGACTGGCGGCCGGACGTGCTGCACGCCCATTCGCCCGCGCTGTGCGGACTCGCGGCCGTCCGCGCGGGCAGGGCTCTCGGCATCCCGGTGGTCTACGAGATTCGTGCGTTCTGGGAAGACGCCGCGGTCGGCAACGGCACGGGTCGGGTGGGATCGGTCAAGTACCGCCTCACTCGCGCGCTGGAGGACAGGGTCGTCGAGGAAGCCGATGCGGTGTTCACGATCTGCCACGGATTGCGCGACGACCTCGTCGAACGCGGACATCCGGAAGGGAAGATCGGTCTCTCTCCCAACGGCGTCGACCTGTCGCTGTTCGGCGACCCGCCGCCGCGCAACGTTGCGCTGGCGGCGGAGCTTGCATTCGCCGAGAGCGACCCTGTGATCGGCTTCATCGGCAGTTTCTATGACTACGAAGGGCTCGACCTGCTGATCGACGCCATGCCGGCTTTGCGCGCGGTGCACCCGAGTGCGCGGCTGCTGCTCGTTGGCGGAGGGCCGATGGACGAGACGCTGCGTGCTCGCGCTGTGGCATCCCCCTGCCACGAAGCGATCCGCTTCGCCGGCCGCGTGCCCCATGCCGAAGTCGAGCGGTATTATTCCCTGATCGACGTGCTCGCCTACCCTCGCAAGGCCAGCCGCTTGACCGATCTCGTCACCCCGTTGAAACCGCTCGAGGCGATGGCCCAGGGCAAACTCGTCGCCGCGAGTGACGTCGGCGGACACCGCGAACTGGTGACCGACGGCAAGACCGGGGTGCTCTTCGAACCCGACGATCCGCGCGCCTGCGCCGAGGCACTCGCCGACCTGCTCGATCGCCGCCACGCCTGGCCCGCCATTCGCTGCCAGGCGCGCGAACAGGTGCGCGAACGGCACGACTGGGCGCGCAACATTCGTCGTTATCGGGACGTTTACCAGCTGCTGTTAGCACGGGGGCCTAACGGGTCGGTTTCAGCCGCCGCATGATGATGCGCGGGCCGGAGGAGTGATGCGAGTGAGCAGCAAGACGGCAGCGAAGTCGGCGGGCAAGCCCCCGGTCAGCTCGCATCCGGCGTTCCCGGCAATCGTGGCGCTGTGGTTCGCAGCCTTGCTGGGGATCGGCAGCCTGGTGTTGCCGGTTGCCCTGATCGAGCGGGTTAGCGAGGGCAGCGGCCTTCCTGCCTACCTTGCCGCCGCCCAGCCGCCGCTCAATCTTACCGCACGCGTCGCGGTGGCACTTTGCGCCGCGATCGTCGGCATGTTGGCGGGACTGGCGATCGCGCGGGCGATCTCTGCACGGGATCACGTTCCGGACCATGCCTCCGACGAGGCTGGGATAATGGAAACCGCGGTCGAGACTCCGGCCGCACCGGTAAAACGCCCGATTTCAGCGCTCGACGAGCTTGGGGAGGGTGGGTTCGATGCCGCCGTGCTCGAAGAGGGCCTGGCTGCAGACGAAGAAGCGCCATTCGCGAATGCCTTCGATGCCACCCCCTCAGACGAGATGCCCCGGGCCGAGAACACGGTCGAACCGGCGCAGACCGTTTTCAAGGAGAGCGTCATGATCGAGCAACCCTCAATCGAAACCGACGCTCCGGCCCGCGCCGGTGGAACTTCGGGAGAGGTCGCCCTGGTAGACCTCGTCGACCGGTTTGCCCGCGCGCTCCAGCGCCACCGCGAGGAGGTACAAAACGAAACAGAGCGTGCCGTAACTGCCAAGGTGGGACCAGAGCCGGAGCAACCCGCCGGCCTGGCCGAAACGGTCTCGCTGCGTGAGGAAATTACTCGCGGACACGTCGGTTTCGACGCTGGCGCTGACGAGGATGAGCATGACGAAGACGAATCCGACGACAGCTATCCCTCGCTTCTGACCATGAAGAGCCCGTTCGGCGTACCACGCGAACCCGTCCGCCTTGATGACGAGCACGAGTTCGACGCGGATGACCCGCTTGAAGAGTCCATTGAGCCGGTGGCGATTTTTCCCGGCCATACGGATTCTGCCCGCTCCACCGGCAACGGCGAAGCCGAGGCCGCCCTGCGCGAGGCGCTCGAGAAGCTCCAGCGCATGAGCGGCGCTGCCTGAGAACAGGCTATCCCGGCGGGGCGCGAATAGCCCCGCTTTATCCGGCTCAAATCCCTTCGCGGTTGCGAAAAACCGTTCGTTTCGCCATGTCCGACTCTCGCGACATTTTTGCTGCGCGGGGAGACTTGGCAATGCAGGCTTAATTGCCCGCTTGCCCGCCCCTCACGGCTGGACGACGACGGGATGGACTGAAACACGATGGGTTTTCCGCTTGCCCAGGGACTGTACGACCAGGTCAACGAGCACGACGCCTGCGGTGTCGGCATGCTCGCGCACATCAAGGGCAGGAAGACCCACGACATCGTCACCCGCGCGCTCGAGATCCTCGCCAACCTCGACCATCGCGGCGCGGTCGGCGCCGATCCATTGCTGGGAGACGGCGCCGGCATCCTGATCCAGATTCCCGACCCGCTGTTCCGCAAGTGGGCCCGCGCCGAAGGTCACGAGCTGCCCGAACCCGGCGACTACGCTGTGGCGATGTGCATGATGCCGCAGGACGCACCCGCGCGCGATTTCGTGACCGAGCAGTTCGAGAAATTCATCGCGAAAGAGGGCCAGCGGCTCGTCGGTTGGCGCGACGTCCCGGTCACGCTCGACGGACTTGGCAAAGCCGTGGTCGCCTCGATGCCGGTCATGCGCCAATGCGTGATTGCGCGCGGGTCAAACTGCAAGAATCAGGACGCGTTCGAGCGCAAGCTGATCGTCATCCGCAAGCAGATCCAGAACCCCTTGCGCAAGCAGGAAGAAAAGCTCGGCATCCCGGGGCTGACCCAGATGTACATCCCGAGCTTTTCGAGCCGGACGATCGTTTACAAGGGCCTGTTGCTAGCGAACCAGGTCGGCAGCTTCTACGACGACCTGCGCGACCCCGACTGCGTCAGCGCGCTTGGCCTCGTCCACCAGCGCTTCAGCACCAACACTTTCCCCAGTTGGCGGCTCGCCCACCCGTACCGCTTCATGGCGCACAATGGTGAGATCAACACCGTTCGCGGCAACGTGAACTGGATGAACGCGCGCCGGCGGACGATGGAATCCCCGCTGCTCGGTGCCGACCTCGACAAGCTGTGGCCGATCATCCCGCATGGACAGTCGGACACTGCCTGCCTCGATAACGCGCTCGAACTGCTGCTGCTGGGTGGGTACAGCCTCGCTCATGCAATGATGATGCTGATCCCCGAAGCGTGGGCGAAAAACCCGCTGATGGATCCCGAGCGCCGCGCTTTCTACGAATACCATGCCGCACTGATGGAGCCGTGGGACGGCCCCGCCGCGGTCTGCTTTACCGACGGGCGCCAGGTCGGCGCGACGCTCGACCGCAATGGCCTGCGCCCGGCGCGCTATTGCGTGACCAGGGACGACCTCATTTGCCTCGCCTCCGAAAGCGGCGTGCTGCCGTTCGCCGAAGAAGACATCGTGCGCAAGTGGCGGCTCCAGCCGGGCCGGATGCTGCTCGTCGACCTGGAGCAGGGGCGGATCATCGAGGACGAGGAGCTGAAGGCCGAGCTCGCCGGGTCGGAACCCTACGCAAAGTGGCTCGACGACGCGCAGTACAAGCTCGAGGACCTCGACCATGTGGAGCCAGAGCTCTCCGCCGTGCCCAAGCCGGCGAGCGATCTGCTCCAGCGCCAGCAGGCGTTCGGCTATACCCAGGAGGACGTGCTCCGCTTCCTCGAGCCGATGGCGCAGACCGGCGACGATCCGATCGGATCGATGGGCAGCGACACTCCGATCGCGGTTCTGTCGAGCCGGCCGCGGTTGCTGTTCGACTATTTCAAACAGAACTTCGCGCAAGTGACCAACCCGCCGATCGACCCGATCCGCGAGGAGCTTGTGATGAGTCTGCTGACGATGATCGGGCCGCGTCCGAACCTGCTGGGCCGCGACGCGGGCACGCACAAGCGGCTCGAAGTCAGCCAGCCCATCCTCACCAACGAGGATCTCGCCAAGATCCGCTCGATCGAGGCGGCGCTCGACGGCGCGTTCCGCTGCGAGACGATCGACATCTGCTGGGATGCCAGCACCGGCGTCGACGGCATCGAGCTCGCGATCAAGGAGATGTGCTGGGCGGCAACCGAGGCGGTGCTTCAGGATCACAACATCCTCGTGCTGTCCGACCGCGCACACGGACCCGACCGGATTCCGATCCCCGCTGCGCTCGCCACGGCTGCGGTGCACCATCATCTCGTCCGTCAGGGGTTACGGATGCAGACCGGGCTCGTCGTCGAGACCGGTGAAGCGCGCGAGGTACACCATTTCTGCGTACTCGCGGGCTATGGCGCGGAGGCGATCAACCCCTACGTCGCGTTCGAGACGCTTGAAGATATCCGCCGCACGAAGCTCCCGCATCTCGACGAGTCGGCGGTTCGCAAAAGCTATGTGAAGGCGATCGGCAAGGGCATCCGCAAGGTCATGTCCAAGATGGGTATCAGCACCTATCAGTCGTACTGCGGCGCGCAGATCTTCGACGCGGTGGGACTGTCGAGCGCATTCGTCGACAAATACTTCACCGGCACCGCCACGACGATCGAGGGCGTCGGGCTTGCTGAAGTTGCCGAGGAAGCGGTGCGCCGCCACGCAATCGCGTATGGCCACAACCCGGTCTACGAACACATGCTCGATTCCGGTGGCATCTACCAGTTCCGCCTCCGCGGCGAGGACCATGCCTGGACACCGAATTCGGTCGCCGACCTTCAGCACGCGGTGCGCGGCAACTCGCAGGACCGCTATGCCGACTACGCCAGGGCCATCAACGAGCAGTCCGAACGATTGCTGACGATCCGCGGGCTCATGGAACTCAAGCCAGCCCAAACCCCGCTGAGCCTCGACGAGGTCGAACCGGCGGTCGAGATCGTCAAACGGTTCAGCACCGGGGCGATGAGCTTCGGCTCGATTTCCAGAGAGGCGCACACCACGCTCGCCATCGCGATGAACCGCATCGGCGGCCGGTCGAACACCGGCGAGGGGGGCGAAGAGCCCGATCGCTTCGTACCGCTGCCGAACGGCGACACGATGCGCAGTCGCATCAAGCAGGTCGCCAGCGGACGCTTCGGCGTGACGACCGAATACCTCGTCAATTCGGACGACATCCAGATCAAGATGGCACAGGGCGCGAAGCCCGGCGAGGGCGGCCAGCTACCCGGCCACAAGGTCGACAAGGTGATCGGCAAGGTGCGCCACTCGACCCCCGGCGTGGGCCTGATCTCACCACCGCCGCACCACGACATCTATTCGATCGAGGATCTCGCCCAGCTGATCCACGACCTCAAGAACGTGAATCCGGCGGCGCGCATTTCGGTCAAGCTGGTGAGCGAAGTCGGCGTCGGCACGGTCGCGGCGGGTGTGTCGAAGTGCAAGGCCGACCATGTCACCATCTCCGGCTACGAAGGCGGCACTGGCGCTTCGCCGCTCACATCGCTGACTCATGCGGGAAGCCCGTGGGAAATCGGCCTCGCCGAGACCCAGCAGACATTGCTCCTCAATGATCTCAGGAGCCGTATCGCGGTGCAGGTCGACGGCGGCCTGCGCACCGGGCGCGACGTCGCGATCGGCGCTCTGCTAGGGGCGGACGAGTTCGGCTTTGCGACAGCTCCGCTGATCGCGGCCGGATGCATCATGATGCGAAAGTGCCACCTCAATACCTGCCCGGTCGGGGTGGCGACGCAGGATCCCGAGCTTCGCAAGCGCTTCACGGGCACGCCCGAACACGTGATCAACTACTTCTTCTTCGTGGCGGAAGAACTGCGCCAGATCATGGCCGAGATGGGCTTCCGCACGGTCGAAGAGATGGTCGGTCGCGTCGACCGGATCGACATGGCGCGCGCCGAACGGCACTGGAAGGCGCACGGCGTCGACCTGTCGCGACTGCTGCATCAGGTCCAGCCGATCGAGGGGCATACGCTCTACCATTCGCAGGAGCAGGATCACGCGCTCGAGGGCGCAATGGATGTGGAGCTGATCGAGGCCTGCCGCGATGCGATCGACAACGGCGAGCCGGTGCAGCTCGAGCGGACGATCCGCAACGTCAATCGCACCGTCGGCGGTATGCTCTCGGGCGAAGTCGCCAGGGCGCACGGGCACCACGGCCTCGAGCCCGAGACGATCCGCATCGAATTCACCGGCGTCGCCGGGCAGAGCTTCGGCGCCTGGCTCGCGCACGGGATCACGCTGCGGCTAACCGGCGATGCGAACGACTACGTTGGCAAGGGTTTGTCGGGCGGTCGCATTGTCGTGCGGCAGCCGAGCGGTGTCTCGCGCGATCCCGGCCACAACATCATCGTCGGCAACACCGTTCTTTACGGCGCGATCTCGGGAGAAGCGTTCTTCAACGGGGTTGCCGGCGAACGCTTCGCGGTGCGCAATTCGGGCGCGGTCGCGGTGGTCGAGGGATGCGGCGATCACGGCTGCGAATACATGACCGGCGGCGCGGTGGTGGTGCTCGGCAAGACCGGACGCAATTTCGCTGCCGGCATGAGTGGCGGCGTCGCCTATGTCTACGACGAGGATGGGGCGTTCGCGAAGCTGTGCAATACGGCGCAGGTCGCGCTCTCGCCTGTCTCTCCCAAGCGCGACGAGGAAGAGGGCACCGGGCGACCGCTCCAGCGCCCGCGCTCGGTCGAGGACATGGGTATGGGCGACATGCTGCGCCATGACGCCGAGCGCCTGCGCGTACTCGTCGAGCGGCACAAGCTGCATACCGGCAGCGCGAAGGCAGCCAAAATCCTGGAGAACTGGGAGAGCGAGATCGGCAAGTTCGTGAAGGTCATGCCGACCGACTACGAACGCGCGCTCGAGCAACTCGAAGCGGAGCGAAACGAAGCAGCGATGGAAGCGGCGGAATAGTCATGGGCAAGGAAACCGGCTTCCTCGAATACGAACGCAAGGATCGCACCTACGCCGATCCCAAGGAGCGCGTGAAGCATTACAAGGAGTTCGTGGTCCCCCACCCCGAGCCCGATCTGCGGCTGCAGGCGGCGCGGTGCATGGACTGCGGCATCCCGTATTGTCACAACGGCTGTCCGGTGAACAACCTGATCCCGGACTGGAACCACCTCGTCTACGAGGCTGACTGGAAAAACGCGCTCGGGAACCTGCATTCGACCAACAACTTTCCCGAGTTCACCGGCCGCATCTGCCCCGCCCCGTGCGAAGCGGCGTGCACCCTCAACATCATCGACCAGCCCGTCACCATCAAATCGATCGAGTGCGCAATCGTCGACCGCGGATGGAACGAGGGCTGGATCGTGCCCGAACCGCCCGAAACGAAGACCGGCAAGCGCGTGGCTGTGGTCGGCAGTGGCCCGGCGGGGCTCGCCTGCGCGCAGCAACTCGCCCGTGTCGGCCATTCGGTGACGGTGTTCGAAAAGTCCGACCGGATTGGCGGGTTGCTCCGTTACGGCATTCCCGACTTCAAGATGGAAAAGCACCTCATCAACCGTCGCGCGGTGCAGATGGAGGCGGAAGGCGTCACCTTCAAAACCTCGACCGAGGTAGGGGTCGACGTGTCATTCGCATCGCTGCGCGACAACTTTGATGCGGTGGTACTCGCCGGCGGCGCGGAAGAACCGCGTCAGTTGCAGATCCCCGGCGCCGAATTGTCGGGCGTGCGGCTGGCGATGGAGTTCCTGACCCAGCAGAACAAGCGGAATGCTGGCGACGACGAAGTGCGTGCCGCCCCGCGCGGCAGCCTCGTCGCGACCGGCAAACGCGTCGTGGTGATCGGCGGCGGCGATACCGGCAGCGATTGCGTCGGCACGAGCAACCGGCAGGGTGCGAAGGGCGTGGTCCAGCTCGAGATCATGCCCCAGCCGCCTGAAAGGGAAAACAAGGCGCTGACCTGGCCGCACTGGCCGCTCAAGCTGCGCACCTCCTCGAGCCACGAGGAAGGCGTGGAGCGCGACTGGGCGGTGCTGACCAAGCGCGTCGCGGGCGAAGGCGGCGAGGTTACCGGTCTCGAATGCGTCCGCGTCGAATGGATCGATGGCAAGATGGAGGAAATCGCCGGGAGCGAATTCACTATTCCGGCCGATCTGATCCTGCTCGCGATGGGTTTCACCGGACCGCGCAAGTCGGGCCTGCTCGAACAGGCCGGCGTCCATTACGACCCGCGCGGCAACGTCGGGGCCGACACGGTTCGCTACGCCACCAGTGAGGACATGGTCTTCGCCTGCGGCGACATGCGCCGTGGCCAGAGCCTCGTCGTCTGGGCGATCCGCGAAGGGCGCCAGGCAGCGCGGGCGGTCGACGAGGCGTTGATGGGCGTCAGCGAGCTACCGCGCTGATCAGCCGCCGGGCGTGCCCGTTTTATCGGGCGCAGTAGTGGGCAGATTCTCGAATCCCGGACTTGCATCACGGATCGATGTCTCCAGCGCGAGCTGGTCGAGGTCGTACCGCAAGACGTATTGCGGCGGCGCGGCGCAGGCGCTGCAAACCAGGATTGCGGAGAGGACCGCCACGTCTTTCATGGATCGCATGGTAATCCGATGCCGATGAGCCGATAGTTCTTCGACATGGTTAAACGCGCGGTAAGCACGCGGGCTTGCCAGACCGGACCATCGCCGCGAAGAAGAGTGCGTTTCCTTACATGGAGTAAGCACCAACCATGATCCTGAGAGCCGCGACCGCCGCCCTTCTCCTGACCGCCGCCGTATCCGCCACGGCCCAACCGACGTGGACCCCGGGCAAGGTCACGCCCGACATGATCCAGACCGGGACCGACATACCCAAGGATTTCGAACGGCCGCAGGATGCCTACGACTACGTCAAGAAGGATCTGATGATCCCGATGCGCGACGGGGTGAAGCTGCACACGGTCGTGATGATTCCCAAAGGCGCCAAGAACCTGCCGATCCTGCTCGAGCGGACGCCCTACAACGCCAGCGGCTTCGCCCCGAACAACAGCCCGAAGATGAAGGATGCCGTATGGTCGGGGAATACCGACTGGGCCGACGGCCGCCATATCCTCGCGTGGCAGGACATTCGCGGCAAATATGGCTCGGAAGGCAAGATGGTCATGACGCGTCCTCCGCGCGGGCCGCTCAATCCCACCAAGACCGACGACACGACCGACGCGTACGATACGATCGACTGGCTGGTGAAAAATGTGCCCGAGACCAACGGCAAAGTCGGGATGATCGGATCGAGCTACGACGGGTGGACCGTCACCATGGCGCTGCTCGATCCGCACCCGGCGCTGAAGGTGGTCGCCGCCGAAAGCCCGATGGTCGATGGCTGGAAGGGCGACGACTGGTTCCACAACGGTGCATTCCGTCAGATCAACCTCGACTATTTCATCGGACAGGCCGGCAACAAGACGAGCGGCGACGGGATCCCGCGCGCCGCCTATGACGATTACACCAATTTCCTGAAAGCCGGCTCGGCCGGCGCCTATGCCGAGGCGAACGGCGCCAAGCAGTTTCCCTTCTGGACGCGGCTGTCGGGACACCCGGCTTACGATGCATTCTGGCAGCTGCAGGCCGTCGATCGCATGGTCGCGGCGAATCCTTCGAGCGTGCCGACGATCTGGCTCCAGGGCATGTGGGACCAGGAAGACATCTACGGCGCGGTGCACGCATGGGAGGCACTGAAGGATGCCGGACACGGCTCCAACAACCACCTCGTGATCGGACCCTGGTGGCATAGCCAGATCAACCGCGCAGGCTGGAACATGGGACCGCTCAAGTGGAACGGCGATACCACCCATCAATTCCGCGAGAACGTAATGATCCCGTTCTTCGACGCGCACTTCGCCGACGGGGCTCCCGCAAAGACGCTGCCTTCGGCGATGATTTACGATCCCGTCGCCAACAAGTGGGACAGCTTCGCCGACTGGAAGACCGCTGCCGAGCAGCCGACGACCCCGATATATCTGCAGGCCGATATGGGTCTGGGCTTCGGCTCGGCGAGCGCGGGCGAGGACAGCTACGTATCCGACCCCGCGAAGCCGGTACCGTTCCTGTCGCGGCCGATCCCTGAGAAGAACGATCGCTGGCGCACCTGGCTGGTCCAGGACCAACGCTTTGTCGCCGATCGCACGGACGTACTGAGCTATTCGACCGGTCCGCTGACCAAGGCGGTGACGATCGAAGGCGCACCGTTCGCCGACATCTTCGCAAAGACCACGGGGACCGACGCCGACTTCGTCGTCAAGCTGATCGACGTCTATCCACCGAGCTACCCCGAGGACCCGGAGATGGGCGGCTACCAGTTGCCGGTCTCGATGGACATCTTTCGCGGGCGTTATCGCGAGAGCCTGTCGGATCCGACGCCAATTCCTGCAGGTCAAGTGCAGGAATACAAGTTCCGCCTGCCGACGGTGAACTACACCTTCCAGCCGGGCCACCGGATCATGGTGCAGATCCAGTCGAGTCTGTTTCCGCTCTACGATCGCAATCCGCAGACCTACGTGCCGAACATCTTCTTCGCCAAGCCTGAGGACTACAAGGCAGCGACGATCAGCGTGGTCCATGGCGGCGCTACGCCAAGTGCGGTGCTGTTGCCGGTCGTGCAGCAGAGCGGCGCGAGCGAATAAGGAGCGCGGGCGATGTTCAAGCCTTTCGACCTGACCGGAAAGGTCGCCCTCGTCACGGGGGGCAACTCGGGCATCGGCCTCGGGATGGCCGAGGGACTGGCTCAGGCCGGTGCCGACGTCGCGATCTGGGGCCGGAACGCGAGCAAGAACGCCGCCGCGCTCGAAGCGCTGAAGCGCCACGGCACGCGGGTCGAGGCTCTCGCAGTCGATGTCGCCGACGAGGGCGCGGTCGTCGACGGCACCGCCGAGGTGCTGTCGCGGCTGGGGCGCATCGACACCTGCATCGCCAATGCCGGGATCGGGGGCGGCGCACCGCTGATCGAGCAGACGACCGAGGCGTGGCGCAAGGTGACGACGGTCAACCTCGACGCAGTGTTCTGGACGTTCCGCGAGGCGGCGAAGCACATGGTCGAGCGAGCCTTGAACAACGATCCCGGCGGTTCGCTCCTCGTCACCAGCTCGACTTCGGCGATTCACGGAGCCCCGCGCAACCAGGCCTATGCCGCGACCAAGGCGGGCGTGCTGGCAATGGTCCGCGCCACCGCGGTCGAGCTCGCCCGGCATGAAATCCGCGCCAACGCCGTGCTGCCCGGCTGGATCGCCACCGAGATGACCGAGCGGCTGCAGAACTGGGACACGTTCAACGAAAAGGCCATCGGCCGCGTCCCGATGCGTCGATGGGGCGAGGGATCGGACTTTGCAGGAATCGCGGTCTATTTCGCGTCCGACGCGAGTCGCTTCCACACCGGCGATTCGGTGGTGATCGACGGGGGCTACACGATCTTCTGACGATCGGTGGGGTTCAGTCGATACGCCAATCGATTTCGCCGCGCCCGTTCGCCTTCAGGAATGTGTTGGCACGACTGAACGGACGCGACCCGAGGAAGCCGCGGTGTGCCGACAGCGGACTCGGGTGCGGGCTGCGGATGACGAGGTGCGGCCCGTCTTCACCCAACCCCGCGATTCGTTTTGCCTTTGCCTGCGCGTGGCTACCCCAGAGCACGAAGACCGTCGGCGCGTCGCGCGCGGCAACGGCTGCGACGGCGGCATCGGTAACTGTCTCCCACCCGCGCCCGGCATGGCTGCCCGCCTTGCCCGCCTCGACCGTCAAGCTGGTGTTGAGCAGCAACACGCCCTGTTCGGCCCAGCGCGTCAGATCGCCATGGTCGGGGCGCGGCAGGCCGAGGTCGCTCTCCAGCTCCTTGTAGATGTTCACCAGGCTCGGCGGCACCCGCTCGCCGCGCGGGACCGAGAACGACAGTCCCGTCGCCTGCCCCGGCCCGTGATAGGGGTCCTGCCCCAGAATCACGACGCGCACCTGCTCCAGCGGTGTCAGTTCGAGCGCGCGCAGCCGCGTGCCGCGCGGTGGGTAGATCGCCTTGCCCGCGGCTTCCTCGGCATTGAGCCAGCCCCCCAGCCGGCGCGCCTCGGCGCTCGCGAGCGCGCCGCCCAGCGCTGCGCGCCAGGATTGGGGGATCGCTTCGTCGCTCATTCGCCAGTCGCTACGCTCGGGAAAGCACGCTCGCCAGCGCCCCTTTCCCTCTATCCCCGATGCGCCTAAGGCACGCCTCGCATGACAGTCCATTTTCACGAAGAAGACCTGCCCGACGGGCTTGAGTTTGCCGATGGCCCGATCGCCGTCGATACCGAGACGATGGGGCTGATTACCCACCGCGACCGCCTCTGCGTGGTGCAGCTGAGCGACGGGCACGGCGACGAGCATCTCGTTCGTTTTTCGCCCGGCAGCAGCTACGATGCGCCCAACCTCAAGGCGGTGCTGGGCGATCCGAACCGGCTCAAGCTGTACCATTATGCCCGCTTCGATATCGCCGCGATCCTGTTCTACCTCGGCATCGAGGCGTCGCCGGTCTTCTGTACCAAGATCGCGAGCAAGCTGACCCGTACCTATACCGACCGTCACGGCCTCAAGAACCTCGTGTCCGAGCTGCTCGCGGCCGATATTTCGAAGGCGCAGCAGCTATCGGACTGGGGCGGACCCGACCTCAACGAAGCGCAGCGCGAGTACGCCGCAAGCGACGTGCGCTTTCTCCATCGCCTCCGCGAGGTGCTGGTCGAACGGCTCGAGCGCGAAAGGCGGATGGAAATCGCCCAGGCGTGCTTCGACTTTCTGCCCACCCGCGCGAGGCTCGATCTCGCAGGATGGGCCGATCGCGACATATTCAGCCACGATTAGGCGCCCCGTGCGTTAGACACATTCCATGACCCTGTCCGCCCGCATCGAGACCCAGAAGGCGAAGGAATTGCGCAGCGCGCGGCAGCACTTCGCTGCGCCCGGAGGTAGCCACGACCGTGTCGTCTCCCTGCTCGCCAAGGTCCTGCCTATGGGAATTGGGGTAATCGCGGCGCTCATGATCGTCACCCCGCTGTCCCCGCGCGGCGAAGTCAGCTTTCTGCTCGATCGCAACAAGGTGCAGGTGATCCACGAGCGGCTGAGCGTCGACAACGCCATGTATCGCGGTGCCGATGCGAAAGGCCGCCCGTTTTCGCTGACGGCAGGCGAGGCGGTCCAGCGTTCGAGCAAGGAAGGCATCGTGCGAATGAAGGACCTCGTCGCCCGCATTCTGCTCGACGCCGGTCCGGCAAGTCTGCGTGCGGATGCCGGTCAGTACGACATCCGCGACGAGGTCGTGAGCGTGCCCGGAACGGTGCTGGTGACCGCCGCCGACGGCTACCGGATGAGGGCGACCGGTGTAACCATCGATATTCCTGACAAGCGACTGGTTGGATCGGGCGGCGTCAGCGGCGCGGTGCCCGCCGGCACTTTTTCCGCGAACCTGCTCGAAGCCGATCTCGAAGCGCGCACCGTCACTCTCACCGGCAACGCCCGGCTGCACATGGTCCCAGGTAAAATGAGGATGCCCTGATGAATTCCCACGCGACCACCGCAGCCCGCTGGGGCCTGGCCGGGTTTGCTGCCACGTTGGTCGCAATGGCCGGCATCGAAGCGGGCGCGCAAGCGATCGCGGGCCACAACTCGAATGCTCCGGTGAATTACGCTGCAGACCGTATAGAGCTGCAGGACAAGGCTAACCGGGTGGTGCTGTCGGGCAACGTCGACATCACCCAGGCCGGACTGCGGTTGCAGGCGGCGCGCACTCAGGTCAACTACACCGACTCCGGCGGACTGAAGATACAACGTATTACCGCGACGGGCGGGGTGACAGTGACCCGCGGCAACGAGCGGGCCGCAGGCGAAGTCGCGGTCTACGACTTCAACCGCCGGGTTATCACCCTGGCAGGTAATGTACGCCTCAATCGCGGCGGCGATACGCTTAATGGCGGCCGACTGGTAATCGACCTCAAGAGCGGCGTGTCGAGCGTCGACGGGCGCGCCAATGGTTCGTCTTCGGTAACCGGAACGGTCGACGGCAGCGGGAGCGGTCGGGTCAGCGGTTCGTTCAGCGTTCCTCAGACCTGAGCCGGTCGCGGCTTTCGAGTTGCCGAGCCGAAACCACCTAGAACGCGCGGGGGTGAACCAACACGCCCAGTGTCTTGAGCACGATCAAGGCATCACCCCACAGGGACCAACGGGTGATGTATTCGAGATCCGCGCTCAGCCTGTCAGTCAGATGCTTTTCCTCGTCCGTCGCCCCCCGGTACCCGCGAATCTGCGCCAGACCGGTTACCCCGGGCTTGAGCGAATGGCGGTCCCAATAGGCACCGTCGACTTCCCAGAACAACTTGTCTCCGGCCTGAGATCCGATGGCGTGAGGCCGCGGTCCGACCATGCTCCTCTCGCCCTTGAGGACGTTGAATAGCTGCGGCAGTTCGTCGATGCTCGTGCATCTAATGAAACGGCCCACGCGGGTCGTCCGGTCGTCGTCTGGCGAGGCCGAGCGTGCACCCGCCTCGTCGCCCGTTTCGACCCGCATCGACCGAAACTTGTAAACCGAGAAGAACGTGTTGCCCCGTCCAAGCCGCCGCTGGACGAAAAAGAGGGGACCCCCATCCTCGAGCTTGATTGCCAATGCGGTCAGCAGGAAAATAGGCAGGGTCGCGATCAGCGCACACGTCGCCACGACAACATCGAATGCGCGCTTCATAACCCGCTGTCGCATCCCGAGCGGGCCGTTCGAAACCACGAACGAATGCCATCCGTCCGAAACGGTCAATCCGATCGGCGCAAGCCCGTCCAGTTTGTCGGTGACGATTTCACCGCGTACCCCGGCGGCCCGCAGGACCTGCGCCCACTGATTGCGTTGGTCGAATTCGCAGCTGACAATGACCCGATCCATGTTGACCAGGCAAAGACCGATACGATCCAGCGAGGCGGGATCGGACACATCGGGCAAAAGACCGTACTGGCCCGCGCGAACCCGGATCGCTCCAGGAAGGTGTACCTTTGGTCCATCCGCATAAATCACGAGTTCGTTGACGATCCGCGCCCCCCACGCCCGGCGGAGCCACCATTCCAGCGTGCGGCGGCTTGCGACGAAAAGAGTAAGGGTTATCGCCATTCCGCCGGTGAATATCACGCGGGAGAATGCTGCGGTCGACTTGGCGTAGAAGACGACGAACAGCAGTAGTCCGGCCGAGAGCAGCAGCGCAGTGGAGGCCTGGATTATCGCGAAGCGGGCGTCGCGTAGTGCCTGGATGGAATAGGTCCGCTGGTAGAGCGCGAGCGTCAGGTAAAGAGGGATCAGTAGCTGCGCTTCGAACAGCGGATTGCTGCGTACGAACCCCTGGTAAAGTTGCTCCATTGCCCCGAACCCCGCAAGGAGGATCGCAACGTCCAAAACGACCATGAACAGATAAAGCCGCACACGCCGTCGCTCGAGCGAGGGCGCAAGGGGTGCCCCGACGCGCACTGTGCTCAGTTGATTTTCGAACGGCGCGTTCATTTACGGCTTCGTGATCCCGGAACCAATTGAAGGGGATGCGCCTGCGTATGGTTCTGCCAAAGCACGCAAACCATTGCAGTGCACCGATCTTTCAAACTAGGCAAGGCGCTGCTCGGTTCCCTCTCGACGGTTCGGCGGCCCCGCCACACCTAGCGTTGCCGTGCCGCGGCTGCGATTCCCGTAAGGGCCTGCGCGAGAAGGGTTTCGCTGGCGGCGCTGTTCGCCAGCAACGCCCGGTGCAGGTCGACCAGCCGCGCGACGAGCCGCGCGAGCTTGCGGCCCCGCCAGCGCTGAAGCTGGGCGAGGATGTCCGGCTTGTCCTTAAAGAACACCCTCCGCGCGCGGGTCTCGGCCTCGACCAGCTCGTCGATCCGGCCGTTCGCTCCCAGCTTGGCGTTCAGCTGGGCGAGCTGCGCCGCTCGCCGCTCGAACGCAAGTAGTAACCCGACGGGGTTGAACGCCAAGTCGCGCATCCGCGCCAGTTCGCTCGACAGCGCTTCGGTTCGGCCGCCAAGGACTGCGTTGACCAGCGGCATGAAGCCGTCGTCCTCTGTGCGCGCACCGATCGCGTCGAGAGCCTCGGCATCGGGCGTTACCGGCGCCTCGGGACTGGCATCGAGGTATAGCGCCAGTTTCTCGACCTCCGAGCGCGCAAGGCGCAGGTCCATGCCCGTCGCCCGAGCGATCCCTTCGGCGATCTGGCCCGACATGCGCAGGCCGCGTTCCTCGCCCGCGGTGCGAATCGCGTCACGCAGGTGGGCGAGGTCCGGCGGATAGAACATCGCCACCAGCGCATCGCCGCGCTTTTCGAGGAGCTTCGCGGTGCGCGACTTGTCGGTGGCCGATGTCGCGACGACCAGTACGGGGCAGGCCGCCCCCTCTCCTGCATCGATTGCTGCAAGGTGATTGGCCAACGCATCGTGCGCCTCGTCCCCGCTCGCGCGCACGAAGATATGGCGGGCGCCGGAGAACAGCGAGGTCGAGCGGGCCTCGTCGGAGAGCAACACAGGATCCCGCCGCAGATCGGCGCCCGACAGCTCGACCCGTTCGCCGGGATCCTCGATCATCGCCGCGATGCGCTGCGCCGCGGCCGAGGCGCCAGCCTCGTCGGGACCGCAGAAAAAGTAAGTTCCGCAGGCGCGCACCGCGCGCGGGGCGACGGCGGCGAAGTCTTTTTGCGTCGCCTTCACCGGCGAGCCTTTACCGCCGCGCGCGCAATGTGAGCGCGATGCGGGTGGTGATCTGCGAGGCGACTTCCTTCGCGAGGTTTTCAAGCGCGGTCTGCTCTGCCGCGATCGTCGCGTATTCGCTCGAGACGACGTCGATCCCCGCATCCGATCCCGCAGTCGCATCGACGAGGATGTCGCCGCTCGCGATATCGACGAGCTGATAGCGCGCGCGCAGCGTCCGACGCTCGCGCCCGACGGTGTCGTCGCTCAGCACGCCGAGTCCCTCGAGCTTGTCGTCGAGCCGTACGTCGAGACGATAGCGCGGAGCCGCCTGCCCGCCCGCGCCAAGCCGGTCGACCAGCGCATTGCGCACGAGCCAGCCTGCCCTGCCTTTGATCGCAGGGACTTCGACCGCAGAAAGTTCCGACGCCACGGCGCCGCTCGATCCCCCGGCATACATGGGCTGCAAACCGCATCCGCCCACCGCCAGGGGAAGCCCCAGCGACAGCGCCGCGAGGATCGCGAAGCGCCTCATGCGACGATGTTCACCAGCCGGTCCGGCACCACGATCACCTTTCGCACGGTCGCTCCATCGAGTGAACGCTGAACCTTGTCGCTGGCCAGCGCAAGCGCCTCGAGCTCGGACTGCGGGAGTCCCCTGGCAACCGTCAGCGTGTCGCGCAACTTGCCCTTCACCTGCACCGCGATGGTCACCTCGTCCTCGACCAGCAACGCGGGATCGACGGCGGGCCACTCGGACTCGGCGACAAGACCCGAATGCCCCAGTCCTGCCCAAGCCTCTTCAGCAAGGTGCGGCATCATGGGCGCGACGAGCTGCACGAGCGTGCGTGTCGCTTCGCTGCGCGTTGCGGAAGGAGCCGCCTTCTCGATCGCGCTCGTCAATTCGTAGATGCGGGCAACCGCCTTATTGAAAGCCAACGCGTCGATTTCGCGGCCTACAGCGTCGATGGCCTGGTGCAGCTTGCGGGCGAGGTCCTTGTCCTCGCCGGTCGCCGATCCATCGTATTCGGCGAACAGCCGCCACAACCTCTGCACAAAGCGCGAGCAACCCTCGATCCCGGCTTCCGACCATGGAAGGTCGCGCTCGGGCGGGCTGTCCGAAAGCATGAACCAGCGCACTGCGTCGGCGCCGTAGTGATCGATGATATCGTCGGGATCGACCACATTCTTCTTCGACTTCGACATCTTGACGACCTTACCGATCGTCAAAGGTGTGCCGTCGGCGATCAGCTTTGCGCCGTCGGCCGTCCTCTCGACCTCGTCGGGTCCGTACCAGACCTCGCGGCCGTTCTCGGTGCGCGAGTATGTTTCGTGCGTCACCATCCCTTGCGTAAACAGCGAAGCGAAGGGTTCGGCAAAGTCGAGCATGCCGATGTGCTTGAGCGCGCGGGTCCAGAAGCGGGCGTAGAGCAGGTGCAGGATCGCATGCTCGATTCCACCGATGTACTGCTGCACCGGCAGCCACTTGTCGACCTCGCGCTTGTCGAACGGGGCGTTGTGGGGCTGGCTGGCGAAGCGCAGGAAGTACCACGAGCTGTCGACAAAAGTGTCGAGCGTGTCGGTCTCCCGCTCTGCCGCCCCCCCGCAATCCGGGCACTTAACATGCTTCCACGTAGGATGCCGTTCCAGCGGATTGCCCGGCGTCTTGAAGTCGACATCCTCAGGCAGGACCACAGGCAGATGATGCTCGGGCACCGGGACGATGCCGCAGTTGGCGCAGTGGATGAAGGGGATCGGCGTGCCCCAATAGCGCTGACGGGACACACCCCAGTCGCGCAGGCGATACTGAGTCTCGCCGCGCCCCCAGCCTTCGTGCTGCGCCTTGGCGATGACCTCTGCCTTGGCTTCCTCGATATCGAGACCGTTCATCCAGCGCGAATTCACGATCTTGCCGGGACCGGTATATGCTTCGTCGCCTTCGAACACGACCTCGGTTTCGTCGCCGTCGGACACGACCCGGTGAACCGGCAAGTCGTACTTACGCGCGAAGTCGAGGTCACGTTGATCGTGTGCCGGGCAGCCGAAAATCGCCCCGGTGCCGTAGCCCATCAGCACAAAGTTCGCGACGTAGACCGGCAGGTGCCAGGTCGGCTCGAGCGGATGCGAAACCTCGAGCCCGGTGTCGAAGCCCTTCTTCTCCTGCGTCTCGATCTCGGCCGCGGTGGTTCCGCCTTTCTTGCACTCGGCGATAAACGCGGCGAGTTCGGGCGCATCCTCGGCCAGCTTCTTCGCGAGTGGGTGATCGGGCGCGACCGCCACGAAACTGGCGCCGAACATCGTGTCGGGCCGGGTCGTGAACACTTCGATGCCGTGACCCTCGCCGACAAGGCGGAAGGTGCAGCGCAGGCCCTTGCTCTTGCCGATCCAGTTCTCCTGCATCAGCCGCACCTTGTCGGGCCACTTGTCGAGCGTCTCCAGCCCTTCGAGCAGTTCCTCGGCGAACTGGGTGATCTTGAGGAACCACTGCGAAAGCTTGCGCTTCTCGACCTCGGCGCCCGAGCGCCAGCCCTTGCCGTCGATCACTTGCTCGTTGGCGAGCACGGTCATGTCGACCGGGTCCCAGTTGACCTCGCTCTCCTTGCGATAGACGAGCCCGGCGCGGTAGAGCCGGAGGAAGAGTGCCTGCTCGTGCCCGTAGTATTCGGGATCGCAGGTGGCGAACTCGCGCGTCCAGTCGAATGCGAAGCCGAGCCGCTTCAACTGCGCCTTCATGTTCTCGATGTTTGCACGGGTCCAGGTGCCTGGATGAACGCCCTTTTCCATCGCCGCGTTTTCGGCCGGCATGCCGAACGCGTCCCAGCCCATCGGGTGGAGAACCTCGTGTCCGGTCAGCTTGCGATAGCGTGCTAGAACGTCGCCCATCGTGTAGTTGCGCACGTGGCCGATGTGAATCCGTCCCGAAGGATACGGAAACATCTCGAGCACGTAGCTCTTGGGCTTGTTGCTGTCGCTGTCGGCGCGGAAAGCGTGGGCTTCGTCCCACGCGCGCTGCCACTTCGCATCGGCTTCGCCGGGGTAGAACCTTGCGGGCGTCATTTCGATTCCAGATAGCCGTTCGTCATGAGCCTGTCGAAGGACCGCTCTCGTTCGAACTCGCTAGGAAAAGGACGCCCTTTCTACAAGCTCTGGACGAACGAAGTTGGTGCGAGCCGGCGCTTATCCGGCGATCGCCTGTCGGCGGAGCGTGCGCGCCTTGGTCAGGATGATGTCCTCCAGCTTCTGCACCGTCGCTGCCTGGACCGGAGCGTCGACCCACTGGCCGCCCTGCGCAACCTGCCGGCTGGCAGCGACGCGTACGGCATCGGCGCGCAAGTCCTGGTCGAGGATCGAAACGGTTACCTTGACCCGCTCGTTTGGATCGCGCGGATTGGTGTACCAATCGGTCACGATGACGCCCCCGTTGCTGTCGGACTGGAGCAGGGGGGCGAAGCTCACGGTCTCGAGCGCGGCGCGCCAAAGATAGGCGTTCACGCCGATCGTGGTCACCTGGCTGGCGGCGAGATCCGCCTTGGGACGCTCACGACCGCCACAGGCGGCCAACGCGGCGATGGCCGCGATCGCGACGGTAGTACGGGCCAGGGCGGCGGAGCGCGGAAAGGCGATCATGCTCAAGGAGTGTCCTCGGTTTGAAAAGTCGTGACAGCCTCTAGTGCGCCCGTGCGTCGCGGGCAAGGCATCGTGGCCCCACTTGCGCCCCGAGCCCGTGAACCATCGCTTAATCGGGTGCCGACCGGCAAACTGTGCGGATCGGGCCACAGGGCGTTTCGAAAACGGACAAGGCTGTGTAAAAACTGGAAAAGACGTTGATTTTGTTCTAGCAAGGAAGGCGATACGAGAGACAGGGGTGAGTCGGTTTCGGATGAAACCGGATAGCTCATCGAGCGTTCAGGTGTCGGAGGTAATTGGCCTCGTGCGCCGGAACGCGTTGAGGGGATTAGCAGAGGCTTCATAATGAGGCGCACGGGCACAATCACGAAAGCAGGAATCGGCGCCGTTGCGCGTTGCACGCTCCTGCTTGGCGCCAGCGCATTGCTGGTGGCCGCTCCGACTGCGGTGCTGGCGCTGTCCGACAATGCAGCCGGCAATGGTGCCGTCTCCGAAATCGTCCCGTTCACTCCGGCCAATGTCGATCCCGCACTCGCGCGTCGGGTAGCGGCGAAGATCGCGGCGCGCGGGCAGGCGATGCGCTTTACTCCGGCCACTGGCGGGCTTGAGCGTGATCGTACGGTGACCCTCGCGATCCGCGTCGACCCCGAAGAAGCGCGCGCCATCCAGGTTCGCAGCGCGATCGCCGCCGCGAAGGGCGAGCCGGGCAACGGTCCCTCGATCGCGACACTGGCGAAAGCCCGCTACAACCTCGGCATCTCGCGCGGTTATGAAAGTTTCGCCAAGCCGGTCGAACCGACGCTCGGTCTGAAGCGGATCGAGATGCCCGACCTGGCGAGCTTCCGCCCGCGCGATGGCGTGAAGCAGACACCAGGACGGCTGCAGCCGCGCCTTACGCTCGAATCGGACAGCGATACCGGCCGCAGCCCGCGCACGCTCGAAGGGTCGGGCGAACAGGCAGTGGATCTTGGCGCCGGCTATAGGCTGTCGAAGAACCTAAACGTCACCGCCGGCGTGCGCTTGAGCCAGGAGCGCGATCGCCTCGCACCGCTGACCGACGCTGTGCGCGACGATCAGGCCGTCTACGTCGGAACGCAGTTCCGATTCTGACGCTACGGAATGGGTATGCGAAACCCCGCTTTAGCGCGGGGTTTTTCTTTGCCTGCGGCTTGCCTTGCCTTACGCACACCATTGGAGAGAGACATCTGACGGCTAAGGAGCGCTCATGACACGCGTGGCAATCGTAACCGGGGGGACCCGGGGCATCGGCGAGGCGATCAGCCTCGCGCTGAAGGAGCAGGGGCGTACCGTCGTTGCGAATTACGCCGGTAACGACGCAAAAGCGAAGAGCTTCTCCGAGGCGCACGGGATCAAGGTCTACAAGTGGGATGTGGGCGACCACCAGGCGTGTCTCGAGGGCTGCGCCCGGGTAACCGAGGAAGTCGGCCCGGTCGACATCGTCGTCAATAACGCCGGCATTACCCGCGATGGCACGCTCGCCCGGATGACGTTCGACGACTGGAACGACGTCATGCGGATCAACCTCGGCGGGTGTTTCAACATGGCCAAGGCCTGCTTCCCGGGGATGGCCAGCCGGGGATGGGGTCGAATCGTCAACATCGGCTCGATCAACGGTCAGGCGGGTCAGTACGGTCAGGTCAACTACGCTGCCGCGAAGAGCGGCATCCACGGCTTTACCAAGGCGCTGGCGCAGGAAGGCGCCAAGAAGGGCGTGACGGTCAACGCGATCGCGCCGGGCTACATCGACACCGACATGGTCGCAGCCGTGCCCGACGCTGTGCTCGAAAAGATCATAGCCAAGATCCCCGTCGGTCGCCTCGGCCACGCCGAGGAGATCGCGCGCGGCGTCGCTTTTCTGACCAGCGACGACGGCGGCTTCGTGACCGGGTCGACGATGAGCATAAACGGCGGCCAGCACATGTACTGACGTGCCATGGGGCCATTGCCCCATGCGCCTCGGGAGTTTAGGAGCCCTCCTGTCATCTGAGGAGTAGCCGCCGCGTTCGCGCGGAACCTCGCATCAACATACTTGGCCGAGAGGTCATGGTGCGGGGAGGACGGATCACCGTCGAGGCGAGACCAATGGCGCCGAACCTCCGCCTTGCCGGGCGGGGAGGGTCGGTGTCCTTGGTTCATCGCTCGCCCGGCGCCGGAGCAACCCATGGAAGCCCTCTTGACATCGACAGCCGTCGTCGCCCTCGCGGAAATCGGCGACAAGACCCAGTTGCTGGCGATCGTCCTCGCAACACGATTCAGAAAACCGATCCCGATCATAGCCGGGATTCTGGTAGCCACCCTCGCCAATCACGCGCTGGCGGCATTTGTTGGCCAGCAGGCTGCGGCAATCCTCGAAGGGACCTGGTTCCGTTACCTGGTCGCAGCATCCTTCATTCTGATGGCCGCCTGGACGCTGGTCCCCGACAAGCTCGACGACGAGGAGAAGCCCGCACCCGCTCGCTTTGGCGCATTCATCACCACCGTGGTGGCATTCTTCCTGGTTGAAATGGGCGACAAGACGCAGATTGCGACCGTCGCTCTCGGCGCCCGATTCCAAAGTGTCGGATGGGTTACCGCCGGCACCGCCATCGGGATGATGCTCGCTAATGTGCCGGCCGTGCTTCTCGGAAACGAGCTGGTGAAGCGAATACCGCTTGCCGCAGTGCGCGCCACGGCGGCGCTGCTGTTTCTCGCGATCGGCGTCTGGCTGCTGGCGCAAACCGCCGGCTGGTTCTGAAGCGAAAGGTCGTCCAGTCCGGCGCGCCGCGTCGGATGCAGGACCCCTGCGCGACATGCCGGGTAGAGCGGGCGCCCAGCCGGCGCAGTTGGCTCACTTCCAGGCGAACAAAAGCCGCCCCGGCCCGAGTCGCTCCAACACTTCGCCGATGGCAGCCTGCGTTAGCGCGAAGCATCCCTGACTGCGCCCGATGAGTCCCTGGTCGGCCGCCATCGCCTCGCTGACATAGTTCGCGCCATGCATCACGATCGCACGGGGTCCGGCCATGTCGTTCGTCGGATCGAGTCCGTCGAGGCGGCGCGAGCGTCCGTGTTTGCCTACGTATTCCTCGCCGGTGAGATACGCGCCCCTCGACGAGGCGTTCGAATCGGGCACGTTCGAGAAACTTTGAAGCCAACCGCTGCGCGCCGGGTCCGACCCGCTGCCATGTGACACGAGATAGGAATCGACATTGCCCGACGCGACGTCGATCAGATGCATGCGCGGCTCGCGCGATGCCTGGGCGAAATCGACGACGGCGATCCTGTCGCGATGCAGAATGCGGTCCGCATGGCGGTCGAGTGCCGCCATCGCGCGGGGATAGAGTCGCGGCAGGGAGGGATCGAATCCCACCTCTGGAATCGGTTCGACTGATGGAATGCTCCGAACGGCCACCGGCTCGCTAAGCGGACCCCGCGACAGTGCAAGAGTCAGCCCCGCTGTGGCAACGCCCGCGCCAGCAAGGAACCGCCGTCGTTCAAGAGAATATTCCAGACCCACCTCGTCCATGTGTTGCAGATATCACACATGACCTGAGCTTGTCCCAAATGACTCGTTGTGAAAGCGAAAGGGTTTTCACCGGAGGTGACCGGCTCGCTCGCCGCCAGCGCAACACACGGCCCGGATAATTCGGCCTCGACGCACGTCGCGTCAGGGGCGATGGGCAATTGATCGAATTGCCTCCATCAAAGGATCACCCAGGTGAGTGACAAATCCGATCATTCGGTTCCCTATCATCCGCCGGTAAAGCGATCGGTGGAGATTGCAGGGCACAAGACCTCTATCAGTCTTGAACCGCTTTTCTGGGACAATCTGCGTGCGGCGGCAGATCGCGAGGGGCTGGCGGTGAATGCGCTCGTCGCGCGGATCGACGAGGAGCGCATCGCCTCGCCTACCCCATGTGGGCTCGCCGGCGCGATTCGTTTGTGGCTGGTCGCCGATCAGGCCGACTGACGTTACGAAAAAGCGGGCGGAATCCCGAAGAATCCGCCCGCCTCTTGCCCCGTCAGGTGCAATCCAGTCCCGTTGCTCCTTTAATAGGTCGCCGGGGGATCGCTGGCGGGAAAGCTTTCGTCGCTGATTTCGTCGGTCTTGTCCCACACGCGCTTCGGTTTGTCGCGCATGGCTTCCGGACCGGAATCGCGGATCTGCTGGCTGCCGCCGACGCTACCTTGGTTGTCGGCAAATGCGGCGCGGCTCTGGTGGGCGAAATTGTTCTGGTAGTACTTGTACCCGACGTAGCCGAGTGCACCCAGTGCGATGAGCTTGAACATGGCGAACCTCTCTTGTTCCGTTTCGTCCAGTCAACGCAGGACACGGCAAAAGGTGTCCCGCAGCGGAAAAGAGAATGGGCCGATGCGAGAGGCGCGTGCGCCGACCGGTGAGGGCGACCTCAGTCGTCGCCGACGCGTTCGACCTGCGCACCCACAAGCGCGAGCTTTTCCTCGAGCCGCTCGTATCCGCGATCAAGGTGGTAGAGCCGCCGCACCTGAGTCTGACCCTCTGCGCGCAGTCCGGCGATCACAAGGCTCATTGAGGCGCGCAGATCGGTCGCCATCACCTCGGCCCCGTACAGCTTGTCGACCCCGTGGACGATCGCGGTGCGACCCGTCGTCTCGATGTGCGCCCCCATCCGGGCTAGCTCGGGCACGTGCATGTAGCGATTCTCGAAGATCGTCTCGTTGAGCACGCTGGTGCCCTCGGCCACCGTCAGCAGCGCCATGAGTTGCGCCTGCATGTCGGTCGCGAGTCCCGGGTACGGCGCGGTGGACAGGTTTACCGCCTTGAGCTTGCCATCGGCGGCGACCCGCACACCCTTCTTCTCTGACTCGACCGTCACGCCGATATTCCGCAGTGCGTGGAGCGTCGCCGACATGTCCTCGGCCTTCGCGCCCTCGAGCAGGACCTCGCCTCCGGTAATGGCCGCGGCGCACGCATAGGAGCCAGCCTCGATCCGATCGGGCATCACGCGATAGGTCGCGCCGTGAAGTCGCTGGACACCGTGGATCGTCAGGTCCGATCCGCCGATCCCCTCGATCTCGGCGCCCATCGCGACAAGCAGATTGCACAAGTCGACGATCTCCGGCTCGCGCGCGGCGTTGTATAGGCGGCAGGTGCCGCTGGCGAGCACCGCTGCCATCAGCGCGTTTTCGGTCGCGCCGACGCTAACCACCGGGAAATCGAACTCACCGCCCGGCAGCCCGCCGTCGGGCGCGTGCGCGCGGACATAGCCCTGCGCCAACTCGATCTCGGCGCCGAACGCCTCGAGCGCCTTGAGGTGCAGGTCGATCGGACGGTTGCCGATCGCACAGCCGCCGGGCAGCGAAACGGTCGCCTCGCCCATGCGCGCCAGCATCGGGCCGAGCACGAGAATCGAGGCGCGCATCTTGCGAACGAGGTCGTATGGCGCGACTGTGCCGGTGATCCGAGTTGCCTCCAGCGTCATCACCCGGCCGAAATCCTCGGGCCGGCTGCCCTGGATCGCGGTGGTTACCCCGAACTGGTTCATCAGGTGCTGGAACCCGTCGATATCCGCGAGCCGCGGCAGGTTCCGCAGTGTCACCGGCTCGTCGGTGAGCAGTGCGCAGGGGATGAGCGTGAGCGCGGCGTTCTTCGCGCCGGAGATCGGGATGGTCCCGGACAGGCGCTTGCCGCCTTCGACGATGATCTTGTCCATCGCCCCGCCCTAGCGGGAATCGTGGCGCTCGCAAGGTTGCGCGCCACCGGAGCGATGCTATCCCCCCGACGATGAGCAGTCGCAAACCCATCCGGAAAGCCGTGTTTCCCGTTGCCGGGCTCGGCACGAGGTTCCTTCCCGCCACCAAGGCGATCCCCAAGGAGCTGCTTCCGATCGTCGACCGCCCGCTAATCCAATACGCGGTCGACGAGGCGCGGGAGGCTGGGATCGAGCAGATGATCTTCGTCACTGGCCGCGGCAAGACCGCCATAGTCGAGCATTTCGACGTCGCCTACGAGCTCGAGACGACGATGGAGGAGCGCGGCAAATCGCTCGCTATTCTGGAGCCGACCCGCTTTACGCCCGGCGACATCATCACCGTGCGCCAGCAGGTCCCGCTCGGCCTCGGCCACGCGATCTGGTGCGCCCGCGCGATCGTCGGCGATGAGCCGTTCGCGATTCTGCTGCCCGACGAGCTGATGGTCGCGAGGGCCGGCGGCGGAACCGGCTGCATGAAGCAGATGGTCGACGCCTACGAGGAGGTCGGCGGCAACCTCATCAGCGTGCTCGAAGTGCCGCGCGAGGACGTCAGCAGTTACGGCGTGATCGATCCCGGCGCGCAGGTTTCGGACGCTCTGACCGAAGTCACCGGCCTCGTCGAAAAGCCGCCGGTCGACGAAGCACCGTCGAACAAGATCGTCTCGGGCCGCTATATCCTCCAGCCCGAGGTCATGCGCACGCTCGAAAGCCAGGGCAAGGGCGCCGGGGGCGAGATTCAGCTGACCGACGCGATGGCCAAGATGATCGGCACCCAGCCCTTCCACGCTGTGACTTTCGAAGGCCGCCGTTTCGACTGTGGCAGCAAGGTGGGCTTCGTCGAGGCGACCCTCGCGCTGGCGCTGGAACGCGAGGACATGGGTGCCGAGGTGCGCGCGATGGCGCGTCGATTGCTCGGATAAGGCGACGAACCGCTCAGGTCGTCCCCAGCACCCCCGGAAACCGCCCATCGGGATCGTACCGGGACTTGATCGCGCGCAGTCGCTCGTAATTGGGCCCGAATCCCTTCTCCACCCTGTCGACTTCGTCGCGGTCGAGGTAATTGAGATATACGGTGCCGTCTGAAAACGGCTGCAGCTTGTCGAAACAGGCGCGCGAGGCGCGCATTGCCGCCTCGTCGAGAGCGGGGTCGGCCCAGCCTGCGCTGATCCCGACATTGAAGCGCGCCGAACGATTGGCGAAAGCGGTGTCGGTTACGCCGACCCGGCTCACCGCACCGCCGAGCGTCTCCATGAATATCATTGAAAATTCGCCCGGAATTGTCCGGGCACCGTCGACCATCGCATCGACCAGCTCATCCGACAGGTCATCGACGAATATGGACTTCCAGTAGTAGCGTCCACCGTGTGGCGACGAGCCGGCGAACGATTTCTGAAACTCGACGTAAGGCTGCGAAGCGATGAATCCGGTGATGAGATCGTCGAGTTCGAGCAGCGGCTGCAGGTCTGCCTTCGCGGTCTCCTCGTCACCAAGATGCAGCGCGACCACTGCCGTACACGGCTTGCCATGCCACTCGGCTGGAAACGCATCGGTCGGTGGCACCTTCATGAAGGCGGGCACGAGACTGACGTCGTCCGATGCGCCCTGCATGAAATCGCGGACGAAACGCGCCACCTCTCGCGCTCGTTCGAGCGGATAAAAGGCCCAACCGGTCATGATCTGCGGGCCGACGCGATGAAGCTGAAAGTCGAACCGGGTCACTACGCCGAATTGGCCTCCCCCACCGCGCAGCGCCCAGAATAGGTCGGGGTGCTCGCTTCCGCTGGCTTCGATCACGCTTCCGTCGGCGAGCACCACTTGCGCAGCGACGAGGTTGTCGATCGTGAGACCCAGCTTGCGTGCCAGGAAGCCGATGCCGCCGCCAAGGGTGAGCCCGCCTACGCCGGTCTCGGGCTCGACCCCAGCTGTGACCGCCAGACCATGCTGCTGGGTCGCCGCATCCAGTTCACCGAGTAGTACGCCGCCACCAACGTGCGCGATGCGTGCTTCGGGGTCGATGGAAATGTCCTTGATGCCGACGAGGTCGATAACGACGCCATCTTCGAGAAGCGATGCGCCGGACACCGAATGCCCGCCGCATCGGGCAACGGCCTTCCGCCCGGTCTGAGCGGCATATTTGACGGCATCGACAACATCTTCGACGCTCGAACAGCGCGCGATCAGTGCGGGGCGACGATCGATCATCGCATTCCAGCCCCATCGAACACGGTCGAAATCCTCGTGCGAGGGATCGATCCGGGTTGCGGTCGACCGGGCTTGGGTCATGCGATGCCTCCCTTTACGAACGAGGCTAACATGGCCTGCCGCGAATGGCCAAGCCCGGGATGCTCAGAGGGAGGGCGCTGACTCGGCTTGCGCCTTCGCCGCGTATTCACCGCGCAATTCACGCTTGTAGAGCTTGCCATTCGCCTCGCGCGGCAGTTCGGGGCGGAAGTCGAACCGGCGCGGCATCTTGATGCGGGCGAGCTGCGGGGCAAGGTAGTCACGCAGTTCCTGCTCCAGCGCCGCGCCGCCGTCGCCCGCGACCGCGTCCATGTCCGCCGGCTGGACCACAGCGACGACCTGTTCGCCAAGGTCCGCGTCGGGCGCGCCGATCACGGCCGCGTCCATCACCTTGTCGTGGCTGACCAGCAGGTTTTCGATCTCTTGCGGGTAGATGTTGACCCCGCCCGAGATGATCATGTGGCTCTTGCGGTCGGTGAGGAACAGGTATCCCTCCTCGTCCACATGGCCGATGTCACCGATCGTCATCCAGCCGCGATCGTGCATCGCCTCGGCGGTCTTGGCCGGGTCGTTGTGATAAGTCGGCAGGATGTCGTTCTCGAAGTAGATCAGGCCGTCCTGGCCGGCGGGCAGCTCTTCCCCATCGGGACCGCAGACGTGCAGCGTGCCGAAGATCGCCTTGCCCACCGTGCCCGGCCGCTCGAGCCACTCGGGCGACTTGACCAGCGTCATGCCGATGCCTTCGGACCCGGCGTAGTATTCGATGATTATCGGGCCCCACCAGTCGATCATCGCCCGCTTGATCGGCACCGGGCACGGCGCAGCGGCGTGAATGGCGCGGGCGTGGCTCGACAGGTCGTAGCGATGGCGGACCTCGTCATCGAGCTTGAGCATGCGGACGAAGTGAGTCGGCACCCACTGGCTGTCGGTCACCCGGTACTTCTCGATCGCCGCAAGCGCGGCTTCGGGCTCGAACTTCTCCATCAGCACCACGGTCCCGCCAAGGCGGTGGACAGCCGAGGACCATCCGATCGGCGCGGCGTGGTAGAGCGGCGCGGGCGATAAGTAGACGATCGATCCGTCTGTCGGCATTCCGGCGCCCATCACCGCCAGGCCGACGAGCGCCGCGGGAGCCATCGGCGAAGAATCCTCGGGCGGACGCGGACGGACTCCCTTGGGCCGACCCGTCGTGCCAGAACTGTAGAGCATCGTAAGGCCCGCGCTCTGGTCGGCGATGGGCTCGGCAGGCTCGGCAGAGAGCGCGGCCACGAAATCATCGCCCCCGCCGGCATCCATCACCAGCACGTCCAGATCCGGGCAGCGCTCGCGGATGCCGCTCAGAACCTCCGCGTACTTCGTCGAGGTGACGAGCAGCTTCGCTTCGCCATCGGCCAGGATATAGGCGATTTCGGGCGCGGTGAGCCGGGTCGATACCGGGATCAGGATCGTGCCCGACCGCTGGGAACCCCAGATCAGCGTGTAGAACTCCGGTCGATTTTCAAGCAGCACTGCGAAAGCATCGCCTGCCCCGATTCCCCGCGTCCGAAGTAGCCGGGCGAAGCGATTCGCATCGGCATCCATTTCTCCGAAGGTCATGGTCTGGCCGCTGCCCGCCATGATCACGGCCGGATGGTCGGGGCGGGTGCGGGCGTGTTCGATCGGATGCATTGGCGATAGTCTCTCCCGGCGGCGTCATTGCGCCTGTCTTCGTTTCGGATCAAAACCTATCGTCTGAAGTCGTGCGGGCAAGAGAAAAGGGCGGCGAGCCCATCGGCCCGCCGCCCTTTTTCCGGCACCCTCCCAAGTGTCGGTACCCGCCCTCTCCGGCAGGCGAATTCCTGTAGCGCTTACTTCGCGGCGAGCGCGAAGGTCGAGGCCGTCGGCTCTACTTCCGCCATGTAGGGAATCGGATTGACCGCTTCGCCGGCGACGCGGACTTCATAGTGCAGGTGCGGACCGGTCGAACGTCCGGTCGTGCCGACATAGCCGATCACGTCACCCTTCTTGACGTGCTCTCCCGCGGCAACCGCGAGGCGCGACATGTGGGCGTAACGGGTCTCGAGGTTGCCGCCATGCTCGATCGCGACATAGAGGCCGTAGCTCGAAAAGCGATCAGCGCGCTCGACGATTCCGTCGGCGGTGGCGTGAACAGGGGTGCCGGTCGGCGCGGCGAGGTCGATGCCCTTGTGCGCCCGCATGCCGCCGAGAACCGGATGGTTACGCATGCCATAGCTGCTGGTGGTGGTCGATGCGGCGAGCGGAGCCCGCGACGGGATCGAAACGCCGGTGGTCGGCGCGACCGGGTTCGGCGAACGACCGTTGTCGATCGACTGCCAGCTGGCGAAGAGCTGTTTGAACTGCTCGTCGCCCGAAGTCACACCCGACGCCTTGGCGTCCCGAACCGGGGCGACGACGTCAGCCGATGCGGCGCTGGAATTGGCGAGTGCGGGCGTGGCGCCCATCGAGAAGAACGCACCGGCTACCGCAAGAGCAGCAACGATACGACGTTGGATGAGGTGTGCGACCAAGTGTCCCGTCCTTTATTTCTCACGACGCCCCCCGGCGCCGCAGCGAACCCATATGCGAAATGACCACAAAACCGGCCTTCGCGACTATTTCATGAGACTGATCGGAACCCCCCGCCGTCTCGTGGATTATGGGTTAACCGGCGAAAGATTTACGAAGCAAGTGCATGTGTGCGACTCAGCGGCAAACCGGCTGCAAGACGCGTTGAGTTGTTGAATCGACGCTTCAAGGCCTCGTGAGACCGTCGTTTTTTTCATCCTCCGTTAGGAAATCGGGATCGCTTTCGACCCGCATGGCTGCCGAAGCGAGCGTTTCGGCCTCCAGCACCAGTTCGTCGTCGACCGAGCCCTGCGGCATCGCCTCGCGCCCGATCAAAGTCATTACAGGCACCGCAAGCGGGCTCACCCGATCGAGTTCGACCATCACCAGTTCGTCCGCCGCACGGTCGAGCAGGTCGCCCAGCCGCCCGATATCGGTCATCCGCGTGCGCGCGTCGGCCCATGCCGCCTCAAGCAAAACGTGGTCCGGCTCGTATTTACGCAGCACGTCGTAAATGAGGTCGGTCGAGAAGGTAACTTGCTTGCCGGTCTTGCGCTTGCCCGGGTGCTGCCGCTCTACAAGGCCGCCGATTACCGCCACCTCACGGAACGCCCGCCGCAGCAAGTGGGAGTTCTGAACCCACTCGACGAACTCGTCCTGAAGTATGTCGGGCGAAAGCAGTGGCGCCGGATCTACGACCGGCTTGAGACTCCAGACCGCGAGGCAATAGTCGTTCGCGTTGAACCCCAGCGGCGAGAGTCCGCGTTCTTCCATCCGCTTGGTGATGAGCATTCCCAGCGACTGGTTCGCGTTCCATCCGATGAACGTATAAAACACCGTGTAGTGCTTCTTTGCGTGAGGGAAGCTCTCGACCAGCAGTGTGTCGGGCCCTGGCATCGCGCTGCGCCAGTCCTGGACCTCCAGCCATTCACGCACGTCGTCGGGAAAGCGCGCCCAGCTTGCCCGGTCTACCAGCATCGTGCGCACCCGATCGGCGAGATGCGTGGTCAGGGGCAATCTCTGCCCGCCGTAGCTCGGGATCATCGCCGCTTTCGACGAGGCGCGCACGGTCAGTTCCATGTCCTTGATCCGCTCGACCTCGAGGTTGATGCCGGCGAACTGGAACGTATCGCCCGGGCTGAGCGAGGCAGCGAAGCGTTCCTCGACCTTGCCCAGCGAGCGGCCGTTCCTGAACCTTACGTCCAGCATCTCCGAATCGACTATGATCCCGGCGTTGAGCCGGTGCCGCGCAGCGTGTTCGGGGTGAGTGAGACGCCACGTGCCGTCAGCGTCCTTTACGATGCGCTGGAATTTGTCGTAGGCCTTGAGCGCGTAGCCGCCGGTCGCGACGAATGTCAGCACGCGCTCCCAGTCGGTCTCATCCAGCCACGCGTAAGCAAGGCTCGAGCGCACTTCTGCGAGCAGCGCTGCCTCGTCGAACGGAGCGGCGCACGCGCAAGCCATCACGTGCTGCGCAAGGACATCGAGCCCGCCGGGCCGAAAGTCCTCGCCGTCGCGCTGGCCTTCGTCGACTGCGTCCTTGGCGGCGGTCGCCTCGAGAAATTCGAACCGGTTGCCCGGCACCAGTATCGCGCGACTCGGGCAATCGAGCCGGTGATTGGCGCGCCCGATCCGCTGGAGCAGTCGCGATGAGCCCTTGGGCGCGCCCATCTGCACCACGAGATCGATATCGCCCCAGTCGATCCCCAGATCGAGGCTGGCGGTGGCGACCAGAGCGCGCAGCTCGCCACGCGCCATCGCCCCCTCGACCTTGCGGCGGGCCTCTTTCGACAAGGACCCGTGATGGATGCCGATGGGCAGCGTATCCTCGTTCACGTTCCACAGGTTCTGGAACACGTATTCTGCGAGGAATCGCGTATTGGTGAAGATCAGCGTGGTCTTGTTGCGGCGAATTTCCTCGTAGAGCTGGGGGATCGCCCAAGTGGCCGCATGGCCGCCCCATGGCACCCGCTCTTCCACCGGCAGCAGGATCTCGACCTCGGCGGGCGCTCCGGTCTCTCCTTCGATAAGGTCGACGGTGTCGACTTCTCCCCAGGGAGCGAGCCATTCGCGAAAGCCCTCCGGATTGGCGAGAGTGGCGCTCAGCGCCGCGCGTTCCATGCCGGGAGCGATCGCCTGCAAGCGGCTGAGCGCGAGCGCGAGCAGGTCGCCGCGCTTGCCGGTGGCAAAGGCGTGGATCTCGTCGATCACCACGCGCTTCAGGTTCGCGAAGAGCCCAAAGCTGTCGGGATAGCTGAGCAGCAGCGAAAGTGATTCGGGGGTCGTAAGCAGTACGTGCGGTGGTTTCGTGCGCTGGCGCTTCTTACGATCGGACGGGGTGTCGCCGCTGCGAGTCTCGATGCGGATCGGCAATCCCATTTCCTCGACCGGGGCGACGAGGTTGCGTTGAACGTCATGCGCCAGCGCCTTCAGCGGCGAAACATAGAGCGTGTGCAACCCCTCGGGCGGAGCGGCACCGTCCGGACGTGACGGAGTAAAGGCGGCGAGCGTAGGCAGAAACCCGGCAAGCGTCTTGCCCGCGCCGGTATCGGCCACAAGCAGTGCATGGCGCCCGGCGTCGCTCGCCGCGAGCATATCCATCTGATGACGCCGCACCCGCCAGCCGCGACCGGCGAACCAATCGGTGATTTCGGGGGGAAGATTACCGGCCATCTCGCAACGGCAAAGCACGACTCGGGGCAAAGCTCCACCCTTGCACCTCACGCCGCGAAATAGGTTCCTCTTGGGAAACTGATATTTGCGAGATTTCAAAGGCTTGAATCGCCGAACCGCGTTAATCTTGCGGCAAGACGGGAAACCGAGCCAGCCGGCCGCTCGTTGAATGGGCGTAATGACAGGCGGGCTTCGCGGCATGCTGCCGGCCCCTCGTCCGCCCCCTCCGCGGCAGCGACTTCAGGAGATCAGGTATGGCCGACGAGAACCGTCGCAGCGAGCGTAGCTCGCGCAGCAACAGCAATCAGCAGATCAGCGACGACCAGGGTCGATATGGATCGCGACAGGCCGAACAGTTCGAGGACACCGACAGTTACGGGCAGGATTCCGACAATTCGGGTGAATGGCGTGGCCAGATGGGCGACCAGGGCATGCGCGGTCCGGTCATGTACTACGAGGAAGTGACCTGGCGGTCGCCTTCGCGTCGGCGCGATCGCGATCGGAGCGGATATGGCCAGCGAGGCGGATACAGCCGGCGGGACATGTCCGATTACGATCGAAATTACGATCAAGGCGATCGCCGCGGTTACGGCCAGGACGATCGTTACGGCTACGGTTACGACGAGCGGGGCGACACCCGCCAGCGTGGGTATCGCGGCAGGCCTGGCGGCGAAGACAGGTTCTACTCGAGCGAACGCGACTACGGTCCGTCGCGCTATGACAATGGCCTGAACTACTACACTAGCGAAAGTCAGGACGGTCGCGATTTCTCGCGTCGCGGCGGGCGCTCGTACGGCGCGCGCCCGGGGTACGGCTACGGTCAGCGGAGCTACGCACGCGACGACCGCTATGACCGGGACTACGACGGATACGATAGCCGCGACCGCGGGTTCTTCGAACGCGCCGGTGACGAGATCGCCAGTTGGTTCGGAGACGAAGACGCCGCACGTCGCCGCCGCATGGATCATCGCGGATCGGGACCGGCCAACTACAAGAGGTCGGACGAGCGAATCCTGGAAGATGTCAACGACCGTCTGACCGACGACTGGCAACTCGACGCCCGCAACATCGAGGTGTCCGTGAGTGACGGAGAAGTGACTCTCGACGGCACCGTCGACCATCGCACCTCAAAGCGGCGCGCCGAGGACCTCGTCGAGGACATCTCGGGAGTCGGTCACGTGCAGAACAACCTACGCGTGAAGGACCGCGATGCTTATGGCGCAACCGACACCGAGAGCTGATCGCAAATCATACAAAATTTGGGCCCGCTTCGGCGGGCCCTTCTTTGTCAGTGTCCCGCTTGCGGTCCGCGCTCGAGGCCGGAGGCGGCGAGCTGTTCGTCGATCTGCGCAAGAAGGCGCTCGAGGCCTTCCTCGGTATCGCTCTCGGCGCGGGCGACGAGCACATCCTGAGTGTTCGAAGCGCGTAGAAGCCACCAGCCGTCGGGCGTGGTCACGCGCACCCCGTCGATTGCGTTCACATCGTAAGGCGACCCGAGCAGTCGCGCCTTTACCTCATCGATCGCGGCGAACTTTCGGGCTTCGTCGACCTGGAAGCGCAACTCGGGCGTGTTGACGAGCGCCGGCATTGCGCCGCGCAGTTCGGTTACGGATCGGCCCAGCCGCGCCGACGCCGCAATTAGCCGCACCGCCGCGTAGAGCGCGTCGTCGAATCCGAAATAATCGTCAGCAAAGAAGACGTGCCCGCTCATCTCGCCTGCCAGCGGCGCGGAAGTCTCCTTCATTTTGGACTTAATCAAGCTGTGTCCGGTCTTCCACATCATCGGCTTTCCGCCGAGCTCAGCGACCCGGTCAAACAAGGCCCGGCTCGCCTTCACGTCGGCGATTACCGGAGCGCTAGGTGTTCTCCCTAATAGGTCCTCAGCAAAGATCATGAGTAACTGATCCCCGAAGATCACCCGGCCTTTGCCGTCGATTGCGCCGATCCGGTCGCCGTCGCCGTCGAAAGCCACTCCGAAGTCGAGGTTCTTCGACGCGACAAGGCGCCGCAAGTCCTCGAGATTTTCGGAAACGGTAGGATCAGGATGATGATTGGGAAACGACCCGTCGACCTCGGTGAAGAGAAGGTAGTGCTCCCCCGGCAGCCGGGCGGCGAGCGCCTCGAGCGCGGGACCCGCGGCGCCGTTACCCGCGTCCCAACCGATTCTAAGACCGGCCAGCGCATCGAGATCGACCCCGACGAGGCCGCCGAGAAGGCGCTCGACGTACTCCTCGAAGATCTCGCGCGTCACGATCTCGCCCTGCCCGTTGCTCCAGGCGCCGACTTCGGCGCGCCGACCGAGCTCGAGGATGTCCGCCCCAAAGAACGGCCGTCCCGCAAATACCATCTTGAAGCCGTTGTAATTGGCGGGATTGTGGCTGCCGGTTATCTGAATGCCGCCATCCACCTCTTCGGCTGAGGCCTCGGCGTAATAGAGCATGGGGGTCGGCCCCAATCCGATCCTCACTACGTCGCAGCCCGAGGAGGTAAGGCCCTCGATTAACGCATGTTCGAGGGTTGGGCTGCTGACCCGTCCATCGTAGCCCACCGCCACCGTCCTGCCCCCTGCTTCACGCAGCATGGTCGCGAAGCTGCGACCGATCGCGCGTGCATCGTCCGGGCCCAGCGTTTCGCCGATGACCCCGCGAATGTCGTATTCACGCAGCACGGTCGGATCGAAGGTGTGGCTCATCGGTCTCTCAGCGTCCGTCGGGCAATTTGTCTAACAGGAGATCGCGCGCGGCATTCGCCTCATGGACCTGATCGCTGGTGCCTCCCCGGTCTGGGTGAACCATCGCGATCAGCCGCCGGTGCGCCTCTAGGATTTCGCCGCGCGTCGCCTCGTGCCGCACTCCGAGGAGCTTGTGCGCCCTGAGCTCAGCTTGCGCTCGGGTTGGCTTGGCGGACATATATTCCCATGGCCAACGGTTCGTTCCGATCCGGACGATCAACGACACGAGGCCCGCAATGAGGAGGAGCTTGATCACCCCACTCGCTTTAGCGTGCGCGTCAGGCCAGCGCCAGTTCGGGTTCGCGCGAAGCCAACGTCGGCAGATTGAGCGCGGCGACGAGAGTGCGCAGTTCCTGCCGCGCGACGAGGTGGCTGGTGCCGAGTTCGCCCAGATGCCCCTTGTCGAGCAGCGTCAGCCCGCTGGGGAACAGTTCACGGTAGATAACGCGCTCCGAGAGACCTTGGGCGACTCGGAAGCCTACGCGTTTCGACAGTTCCTTTAGCGCCGCCTCGATCCGCACCATGTTGCGCGCCTCGACGTGGCCGGTGCGGTTGCGCACGACCACCCAGTCCATCTCACGCCGGTTCTGTTCGATCTGGCTGCGGCTGCGCTTGATCCGGGCTTCCCAGATCAGTTCGGCATAGAACGACAGCTTGCGGACCTTGAACGTTTCGGCATCGACCTGTCCGATCAGGTCGAAGTCGACGAAGCTGTCGTTGAGCGGCGTGACCAGCGTGTCGGCCTCGGTCGCGGCGTGCCGGGCGAGGGGGTCGTCACGCCCTGGAGTGTCGAAGACGACGAAATCTGCACCGTCGGAGATGCTGGAAGTCATCGCTTCGAGCTCTTCGGGCGTGCCACCTTCGAACACCTCGAACCGCGCCGTTGGCAGCTCGATCTCGCGTCGGGCCGCAGTTTCGGCCCGATTCTCGAAGTAGCGGTAGAGAGTGCGCTGGCGGGGATCGAGGTCGATCGCCGCGACTTTCGCTCCGCGATAGGCGAGCGCCACCGCGATGTGGACCGCGGTTGTCGATTTGCCGGTACCGCCCTTTTCGTTGGCGAAGACGATCCTGTGAGCCGGCTTGGACACGCGTGCATTCCCGTATTGTGCCCGCTAGGGCGATGACATGAGGCAAGAATAGCGGAGGCACGAAGCCCCATGCAAACTGCGACAACGCTGGAAGTGTTGAGAAGCGCGGTGGACGCGCTGCGCGAAGGCGGCAAGACGCTGGCGCTGGTCCCGACGATGGGCGCGCTCCACGAAGGACACCTCACACTTGTGCGTGAGGCGCGCAAGCACGCCGATGCGGTCGTGGTGTCGATCTTCGTCAACCCAAAGCAGTTCGGCCCGAAAGAGGATCTCGACGCCTATCCTCGCACTTTCGCGGAGGATTCCCGCCTTCTGGATGCCGAACGGGTCGAGCTAGTCTGGGCCCCGACCGTAACGGCGATGTACCCCGACGGGTTCGCCACGAAAGTGTCGGTAGCGGGTGTCAGCGAGGGGCTCTGCGGCGCATCGCGACCCGGCCACTTCGACGGAGTGGCTACGGTGGTGCTCAAGCTGTTCAACCAGGTCCGCCCCGACGTGGCGCTGTTCGGGGAAAAGGACTGGCAGCAACTCGCCGTGATCCGCCGGATGGCGCGAGACCTCGACCTGACCGCACCCCACGTCGATGCGATCCTTGGCGTCCCCACGGTGCGCGAAAGCGACGGCCTCGCGCTGTCGAGCCGCAATCGCTACCTCTCGAGCGAGGCACGCGCGCAGGCCGCGGCAATCCCGCAGGCGATGCGCGAGGGCATCGCGGCACTGCTCGCGGGCAGCGCGACCGAGCCGACACTCGCGGCGATCGAGGCCCACTTGCTGCAGGCGGGACTCGATTCGGTCGATTACGCCAGCCTGGTCGACGCGACTTCGCTCGAACCGTTAGGCGAGCTGGGTGAAGCGCCCGCGCGTCTGGTGGTGGCAGCGCGCATCGACGGCACGCGGCTGATCGACAACATGGCCGTGGAGTGAGCCAAACGCCGTAGCGCCAAACCCGCCCTCAGGTAGTCGAGGTGACGGGGCAACAAGACTCTGGAGCGGGTAAGGGGAATCGAACCCCTCTAGCTAGCTTGGAAGGCTAGTGCATTACCACTATGCTATACCCGCTCGGAAGCCTTGGACTGCCGGGCAATCGGCGGGCGCTTGCCACGTTGCCGGGCGATCCGTCAATCCTCTGCAGCACCGGTTAATTCGTCGACCAGAGTTCCGCTGTCGCTCGGGGAGGCGGCGGGCGGAGTGCCCTCTGGAACCGCAACGGTCATTTCCACCCGACGATTCTTTGCGCGTCCGGCTTTGTCAGGCGTGCCGTCCGGCTTCGCATTGGGAAAGGCTGGGTTCTGTTCACCGAACGCGATCACCTCGATCCTTTCCTTCTCCACTCCGTGATCGACCAGCCAGTCGCGCACTGCCTCGGCACGCTTCTTCGATGCGCGGAGATTGGCATTGTCGCGTCCGGCCGAATCGGTATGGCCGCCGAGCGTGATTGCTCCGCCCGCTTTCATCTGGTCGGAAGAGATGGCCGCGTCGAGACGTGTCTTGGCGTCTTCGGTGAGGCTGGTCCCGCCGTCGGGAAAGCCGATCGTCAGCTCGAGCGGAGCCATGGGCGGCACCTCGGGCTCGCGCTCGATGCCGACGTCGTCGCGAATGATCGAGACTTTCTCGCCCGCGGGAATCGTGGCGGTTGGGGTCGGCGTCGGCGTCGCCGTCGGCGTCGGAGCTGGCGCATCCCGACCGCACGCCGTGAGCGAGGCGATGAGCGCAATCGAAAGGGTGACGGGTGGATTGGGGCGCATGGCTTGCCTTTCCTATTTCGCCGGCTGCGCAGCGGGCGCGCGGCCTTGCTTCGTCTTCTTCGCCTTTTTTGCCGCGGCGGCTTCGGCGGTGCGTTCCTGCGGCGGCGAATAGGAAATTACGGTGTCGCCCGCTTGCGGCTCGGGCTGAGTTGCGTGCGTGAAGAACCGCAGCGTGCCGTCGGGCCGCAAGAGGAGCAGCATCTGGCCGGAATCAGGTAGTTTTTCCTTGGCGTCGTCGAAGTTGAACTGCTCGCTCAGCCGAGTCTTGCGGAAGACCCATCCCTCGCGCTGTCGAGCGATGAGGTCCTCGACCCCCATGCCCGACTTGAAGAGCGCACGGCCGCGCAGCGATTCGGGCAGGCGGCGAGGGTCGTCTTCCTCTCCCTCTTCGCCGACTTGGTAGACCGCATCGCGACCGAATTCGTGCGCGAACTCGTTGCACACAAGGGTGTTGTAGGCTTCGTTTTCGGTTGCGGCGACGAGAACGCTGAACGGTGACAGGTCCAGCATGTGCTCCGTCGCCTCGTGCAGGATCTCGCCGTGATAGAACGGCAGGCCCGCCTGGCGCACGGGGGACAGGCGCTCCCAGCTCGAATCGGCGATCGTGACCGGGGCCTCGAGTTCTTGCATCTGCCGGGCGAGGGCGATCGTCCAGCGCGTGGCGCCCACAATCAGAAGGCCCGGACGGGTCGACCCCTTGATCCCCAGCAGCCGCGCGACAAGGTCAATGGTGAAACCGTGCGCGATCACCGTCGTCACTACGACCGCGAACGAGAGGCCGATGAGGATGTTGCCGTCGGCATAGCCAAGCTCCGCCAGGCGGAGCGCGAAAAGGCCGGCTATGGCAACCAGGACGATGCCGCGAGGAGCGATCCAGGCGATGAACAGCCGCTCTTTCCAAGGTAGCGAACTTCCCAGCAGGCTGATCAGCACGGTCGCTGGACGGACGATGAAGAGCAGCGCCAGGAGGAACAGCCCGAAGCGCCACTCCAGATAGCGCAACTCGGAAAACTCGAGGCTCGAAGAAAGCAGTATAAAGATGCCCGAGACCAGCAGCACCGCAATGTTCTGTTTGAACGGGTGGATGCTGCGGAGCGACGAGACGTTCATGTTGGCGAGCGCCACGCCCATCACCGTCACCGAGATCAGGCCGGCCTCGTGCTCGATCAGGTTGGCGGCGACGAAGACCGCGATCACCGCGGTTAGCAAGACCGGGACCTTAAGGTATTCCGGGACGAGTCCGCGCGGGAAAGTCCACGCGATCGCCAGCGCGGCAAAATAGCCCAGCGCGGCCGCGAGGACGGCGGCGACGATCATCGGAGGGACGACCTCGAAAAGGAGCGCGCCGTTGGCCGAGAGGCGGAAGTACTCGTATGCGATCACCGCGCACAGCGCTCCGAAGGGGTCGTTGACGATGGCCTCCCATTTGAGGATCGCGGCCGGACGCGGTTGGACGTTCGCCTGGCGCAGCATCGGCATCACCACCGTCGGGCCGGTGACGACCAGTATGCCGGCGAAGAGAATCGCCACCGGCCAGACCAGCCCTGCGGCGTGCAGCGCGACGCTGCCCAGCAGCCAGCCGAGCGGGACGCCAAAGACGAACAACCGCCAGACTGCCTCGCCGGCGTGTCGCAGTTCGCGGAAGTTGAGGCTGAGACCGCCTTCGAACAGGATCAGGGCGACCCCGATCGAGATCATCGGCGCCATCATCTCACCGAAGACCTTGTCCGGGTTGAAGATGTGCAGGATTGGACCCGCGAGGAATCCTGCCGCGAGCATCAGAACGATTGCCGGCCAGCCGGTGCGCCACGCAACCCATTGCGCGCCGATACCGAGCACGCCGACGAGCGCGATCACGAGAGCCTGTTGTTCCATGAACCCCTGCGTTGTCGCACGAATGCGGCTTACAGTCCAAATGCGCAGGGTGCTGGGAGTTTCCCCGATAGGCCCCGTTTCCTAGTGGCCGGGGAATTCCATCAGCGCGTCGACGGCAATGCCGGCTTCGCGCAACCGGTCCGCCCCGCCGAGGTCCGGCAAGTCGATCACGAATAGCGCATCAGCTACCGTCGCGCCCGCTCTTCGCAGCAGTTCGGCCGCCGCGAGCGCGGTGCCGCCGGTGGCAATAAGGTCGTCGACGATGGCGATGCGCTGTCCCCGGCGGATCGCTGTAGGGTCGATCTCTAGCCGGTCGGTGCCGTATTCAAGGTCGTAATCGACGCCCATCGTGGGCACCGGTAGCTTGCCCGGTTTGCGCACCGGCACGAATCCGACACCGAGCTCGATTGCCACAGCGGCACCGAAGATGAATCCGCGCGCTTCCATACCGGCGATCGCTTCGGCGCGATTGAAGCGTGCGCGAACTGCCAAATGGCCCACGGCGGCGCGCAGTCCGTCGCCATGCGAGATAAGCGTTGTTATGTCGCGAAATAGAACGCCCGGCGCCGGGAAGTCCGGCACCGAGCGTACGAGAGCCTTTAGGTCTTCCGGGTTCACGCCCCTCCGGCCTCGCGGCGACCGGTCAGTCCCGGACCAACTTGGCCTTCTTGGGCTTGATCGCCGCCCAGACCTGACCCTTGGCCATCCACGCGAGGATCGTGGCGAAGAGCAGGAAGCCGAGTACCGGCCAGCCGACCTGGGTGCGCTTCACCTTCTTGGGCTCGGCAGTCCAGGTCAGGAACGCCGCGACGTCGTTCGCCATCTGATCGACCGTCGGCTTGGGCTGACCTTCAGCATAGGACACCTGGCCCTCGGCAGTCAGCGGCGGTGGCATCGCGATGTTGAGGTTCGCAAAATAGGGATTGAAGTGGCCGTTGGGCGGGGTGGTGAAGTCTGGGAACTCGTCCTTCACATGCTTCCCGCCAACCGTGTACGTATCGATGTTCCGGTATCCGGTGAGCAACGAGTAGACGTAGTCCGGGCCTTCGTGCCGCGCCTTGGTGATAAGCGAGAGGTCGGGCGGAACGGCGCCATTGTTGGCAGCCTTGGCGGCGACCTCGTTCGGGTAGGGCGAGGGGAAGTAATCGGTCGGCAGGCCGGGGCGGGTGGTCGCCTCGCCGGTATTCGGGTCAACGCCAGGCACCTGGAAACCGGCTGCGATCGCCTTTACCTCGGCCTCGCTGTAGGCGAGCTCCGAGAGGTCGCGGAAAGCGACAAACTTCAAGCTGTGGCAGGCCGAGCAAACTTCCTTGTACACTTGGAAACCGCGCTGGAGTTGCGCCATGTCCCAGGTTCCAAATGCGCCGTCGGATTGAAGGTGCGCCTCCCTTGGAGCGAGGTGGAACTCGCGTTCGGCGGTGGGCTCCTTGAGCTGACCTTCCGAGATCACGTTGCCGAGCCCGGTACCGAAGGCCCACAGCGCCATGACCGAGAAGAACAGGCCGATGAGGATTCCGAAGAGACGGATCATTGTCGTGTCGCTTTCCCTAAAGCCTGTCGTTCAGACGCCGACCGGTTCGGCGTTCTCGCCGAGGACCGCGTCCTTGTCCTCGCCCAATACCGCCTCGGTAATCGAGTACGGCAGCGGCTCGGGCTTCTCGATCATCGAGACGATCGGAAGGATCACGAGGAAGTGGAGGAAGTAGTACGCCGTCGCGATCTGGCTGATCATGACGTAAGGCTCTTCGGCCGGCGCGCCGCCGCAGTAGAACAGCACCAGCATCGCCGGGATGAGCCCGAACCAGAAGAATTTGCGGAACAGCGGGCGGTAGTGACCGCTGCGTACCGGGCCCTTGTCGAGCCAGGGCAGGAAGAACCACATCAGGATCGCGCTGAACATCGCGAGCACCCCGAGCAGCTTGGCCGGGATGATCTGGATGGCTGTGAACGGAATATGCAGGTCGACCGTGAAGGCGCGCAGGATCGCGTAGAACGGCCAGAAGTACCATTCGGGTACGATGTGCGCCGGGGTCGAGAGCGGATTCGCTTCGATGTAGTTGTCCGGGTGCCCGAACATGTTCGGGCCGAAGAACAGCACCGCGCAATAGATCAGCAGGAACACGCCGAGCCCGAAGCCGTCCTTGGCCGTATAGTACGGGTGGAACGGAATCGTATCGCTTTCGGTCTTGACCTCGACGCCGGTGGGGTTCGACGAGCCAGTGAGGTGCAACGCCCAGATGTGCAAGATCACGGCGCCAGCGATCACGAACGGCAGCAGGTAGTGCAGGCTGAAGAAGCGATTCAGCGCCGCATTGTCGGGCGCGTAGCCGCCGAGCAGCCAGATCTGGATGGGCTCGCCGACGACGGGGATCGCCCCGAACAGGCCGGTGATGACCTTGGCGCCCCAGAAGCTCATCTGCCCCCACGGCAGCACGTAGCCCATGAAACCGGTCGCCATCATTAGAAGGAAAATCGTCACGCCCAGCAGCCAGACCATCTCGCGCGGAGCTTTGTAGCTCGAGTAATAGAACCCACGGAAAATGTGCAGGTAGATCACCGCAAAGAACGCAGATGCGCCGTTGGCGTGGGCATAGCGCAGCATCCAGCCCCAGTTGACATCGCGCATGATATGCTCGGTGGAGGCAAAGGCCACCGTGGCATTGGCGGCGTAGTGCATCGCCAGCACGATGCCGGTGACGATCTGCAGCACCAGGCAGAAACCGGCGAGTACGCCGAAATTCCACATGTAGTTTAGGTTGCGCGGCACCGGGTAGCCGCCCCCGATCGCGTTGTAGACGAGACGCGGAAGCGGCAGCTTCTCGTCCATCCAGCGCATGAATGGGTTAACCGGGGTGTACTGTTGGGCCCAGGGGAAGCTCATGGTTGCTCTCTCTCGCCTCAGCCGACCTTGACGACGGTGTCGCTGGTGAATTCGTAATCCGGCACCTCGAGGTTCTTCGGGGCCGGGCCTTTGCGGATACGCGCCGCGGTATCGTACGCGGAGCCGTGACACGGGCAGAAGTAGCCGCCGAACGGCCCCCTGTCCTCGCCCTCACCGGCGCCAAGCGGAACGCAACCGAGGTGGGTGCACACGCCCATAGTGATGAGCATGTCCTCATGCCCTTCCTTGGTGCGCTCCTGCAGCGTCTGCGGGTCGCGCAGTTCGGAAATGTTTACCGCGTTCGCTTCCTGAATTTCCTTCGGCGTCAGGCGGCGCACGAAGAGCGGCTGCTTACGGAAGATCGCCTTGATCGCCATGCCCGGAGTGATCGACGAGACGTCAACCTCGGTGCTACTTTCGGCGAGCACGTCGGCCGACGGGGCCATCTGGCTGATCAGCGGCAGCAGGACGCTGACCCCGCCAACGCCCGCGGCGCCGATCGCCGCGATATTGATGAAGTCGCGCCGCCGAACCCCGTCGTCATCGACCGTAACGGTCCCCGGGATCGCGTCGCCAGTCGTGTCAGCCATCAGCCGTGCCTGCCTTGCCTTGTAACGTCTTCGCGATAGGTCATGCCGGATGGCACGACCGTTTGAAACTGCCACCGGCAGAATGGCGAGAACGAAGCGTCGGCCCCTGTTTTCGCGGTTCGCCGCAGGGGCAGCAAAGCTCCCTACGGTGCCGGTTTGCGCGGCGCATAGACGCCAATCGCGATGTTGCCAACCGCCATTATGGCGGTTTTGGGACCTGATTCTCAGCCGAGGCCGATCAGCGATATCTGCCGACCGTACGTCGGCTCGCCGCGATGCGTCGAGCGCCGAAAGGAAAAGAACATTTCCTCTTCCCGGTAAGTATCGCGATTGAGGACCTCCAGAAGCCCCACGCCCGATTCGGACAAGCGGTGCGCGACGTAGCCGGGCAGGTCGAATTGCCGATGCCCGGAACGCCCGGCCGCGAAGAAGCACGCCTCGGCATCGGTGAATTGCCGTTGGAAGTCGTCGGTCACCTCGTAGGAACCTTGCGCAATACATGGGCCGACCGCTGCGACGATGCGTTCCGCCCGCGCCCCGAGCGCCTCCATCGCGGCGACAGTGTTGCCGATCACGCCGCTGTGCGCGCCGCGCCAGCCCGCGTGCGCGGCGCCGACGACCCCGGCCTCGCAGTCTGTAAAAAGCACCGGCGCGCAATCGGCGGTGAGGATCGCGAGCAGTACGCCCGGCCGGTCGGTGACGAGCGCGTCGGCGCGCGGGCGTTCGGCGTCGGTCCATGGTTCACGCACCATCACCACGTCGGGCGAGTGGATCTGGTAGACGCCCACAATGGAAGCGCCGGGGAGCACCGCCTCGCCCGCGCGACGCCGGTTTTCTTCCACCGCCGCGCGGTCGTCCTCGGCGCCATAGCCGCAATTGAGGCTGGCCGCCGCACCGGTCGACACGCCTCCGCGCCGGGTCATGAACCCGTGCGGAATGTCGCCGAGCAACTCCGATCGCAGCCCCTCTGCCAAAACGCCTAGCCCAAGGACCGCGTGACTTGCTCGAAGGTATCACGCGACAGGCCAGGCGTGGCCGCGATCCGCTCGAGCTGTTCGCGCATGAGCGCCGCGCGCCGGGGTTCGGTGCGCCGCCACCGCCCGAGCGGAGTGACGAAACGCGCCGCCGTCTGCGGGTTGAGCGGATCGAGCGCGAGGATCAGGTCGGCGATCATCTCGTATCCCTCGCCACTTTCGCCATGAAAGCCGGATGGCGTGCCCGTGAAAGGCATGTAGAGACTGCGCACCCGGTTCGGGTTCCTCAGGGTGAAGTCGGGGTGGTCGGCGAGCGCCCTGACGTGTTCGATCACGTCGGGATGGAGCGAGCCAGCCTGAAGCATGAACCACTTGTCAATGACCAAGGCATTTCCCTGGTACCGATTGTAGAAGTCGAGCAGCTTGTTGGTCCGCTCGATTCCGGGCAGGCCGGCAAGAACCATCAGCGCGCCCTGTCGGTCGGTCATCGTGGTGGCTGCATCGTACTGCCTCGCCGCCATCTTCGCTGCCAGTGCGGGGTTCCCGGCAGCGAGGAAAACCAGCGCCTGCGTCTTCACCTTGCGAGCGCCGCGAGCTTCGGTGCTCATCCCCTCGGACGCCTCGCTCGCGCGGTCGTGCATCGCGACGAGTTCGCTTTCGATGCGCTCGCCAAGCCAGGCCTTCAGCGCCTCGCGCTCGGCGTGAATGCGGCCTGGGTCGGCGACCAGCAGTTGTTCTGCGATGTAGCTATTCCCGGGAAGCATCATCAGCTCGCCGCGCATCTGGTCGTCGAGTGCGTCGTCGGTGACGATCGCCCTCAGCGCGCCGCCGATAGCCTCGCGCCCGGCCTCTCGCTCATCCTCGGAGAGCCCGTCTCCGACAGCCGCGACCAGATGCCCGACGATCAGCTCCTGCATCGCCTCGTAGCGGGCGAACGAATCGTCGTCATGGGCGGCAAGAAACACGAGATCCTCGACCGGCGTATCGCGTTCGATCGAGACCGGGGCGGAGAAGCCGCGATTGATCGACAGAACCGGCTTGTCGGAAAAACCACCGAACTTGATCTCGGTCTCGTTCCCCTCGAGCACAATCAGTTCCTCGCCCCGATGCTCGCCCGTCCCTCGGTCGAACAGCGCGTACTTGAGCGGGATCGGCATCGGCTGCTTTTTCGGCTGGTCGGGCGTTGGCGGCACGGTCTGGCGCAGCGTCAGCGTGGCAGTGTCGCCTGCATGCTTCAGCTCGACCTCAACCTTCGGGGTGCCGGCCTGGCTGTACCAGCGCCGGAACTGGGTGAGGTCGAGCCCGGCGCCGTCCTCGATCGCGGTGACGAAGTCCTCGCAGGTCGCCGCCTCGCCGTCGTGGCGCTCGAAATAAAGGTCGGTGCCCGCGCGGAACCGCTCGGGACCCGCTATCGTGCGCATCATGCGGATTACCTCGGCGCCCTTGTTGTAGACGGTCGAGGTATAGAAATTGCTGATCTCACGGAACGAATCGGGCCGGATCGGGTGCGCGAGTGGTCCCGAATCCTCCGGGAACTGAACACTGCGCAACACGCGCACGTCCTCGATCCGCTTGACCGCTTCTCCCTGCATGTCCTGCGAAAAGAGCTGGTCGCGCAGCACCGTGAAACCTTCCTTCAGGGAAAGCTGGAACCAGTCACGGCAGGTCACGCGGTTGCCAGACCAGTTATGGAAATATTCGTGCCCGATCACCCCCTCGATTCCGTCGTAGTCACCGTCGGTGGCGGTCTCGGGATCGGCGAGGACGTACTTGGTGTTGAATACGTTGAGGCCCTTGTTCTCCATCGCGCCCATGTTGAAATCACCCACCGCGACGATGTTGAATACGTCGAGATCGTATTCGCGGCCGAAGGTTTCCTCGTCCCACTTCATCGATTTCTTGAGCGAATCCATCGCATGCTCGGTGCGCGGCAGATCTTCCTCGCGGACCCAGATTGCGAGGTCCACGGTCTTGCCCGACATCGTCGTGAAGGTGTCCTTGCGCGCGACGAGATTCCCCGCGACGAGCGCGAACAGGTAGCTCGGCTTGGGCCAGGGGTCATGCCACTCCGCCCAGTGCGTGCCGCTCTCGCCTTCACCGGTAGCAGTCTGGTTGCCGTTCGAAAGGAGCACGGGAAACTTGTCCTTCGGACCCTCCATGTGGACGGTATAGGTGCTGAGGACGTCGGGCCGGTCAGGGAAGAACGCGATGCGGCGAAAGCCCTCGGCCTCACACTGGGTGCAGAGCATCCCGTTCGAGGCGTAAAGCCCCATGAGCTGCGAATTCGCCGCCGGGTCGATCTGGGTGACCACCTTGAGCTCGTGCGCGCCCGACTCCAAAGGGATCACGAGGTCGTCCCCCTCCATCCGCCAGCTGTTCGACCCCTGTCCGTCTACCTCGACCGAGACCGGCTCGAGCCCGTCGCCCGACAGGCGGATCGAGTCGGACGCCTCAGCGTCGTAGTTGGGCTCGACATCGAGCGTGGCGGTTACGCGAGTCGAACTCGATCCCGAGCATGAAATCGAGCCGGGTAGTCGGCACCCGCCAAGGGAACGGCCTGTAATCCTCACGCCGGATGATCGCCGGCTCGGTCGGCCCCGCCGGGGGCGCGTCGGCCAATTCGGGGTTGCCATCCGGGTTCGAGGGGGTGCGTGCAATGTCCATAGCGTTTCATTTAGTCCTTGCGGGCGGTCCGTCCACCCGGTGCGATAACGCTCGTCGGACGCAAGCGTTCACCCGTCGAGAGAGGTGATTGACACCTGCCCCGCTCGCGCCGAGCAATCGATCCCGCACACTGTGGGGGGCGTTCATGAATTCGTTGGATCTCCTGGCGGCCGCGGTCGCCAATCCCGGCTTCGATGTCGAGACCGCGACGCGGGCCTATCTCGATACGCTGCAGGGCGCGGCGCGGGCGAAGTCCGACGCCTACTTCGAGGGCGGCTACTGGTTGCCGCTGTGGGGCACGGTCATCGGCGTGATCATCGACTGGCTGTTTCTGCGGTTTCGCGTGACTCATGCCGTGCGCGCCTTCGCCGAGCGCAAAAGCGAACGCCGCGCCTTTGCGGTCTGGTTGACCGCGGTCGCCTATGCCGCGCTGTCGACCCTGATCACGCTCCCCTGGGCGGTCTACACCGGTTTCGTGCGTGAGCGGCAATACGATCTGATGAATCAGACCTTCGGCGAATGGCTGGGCGAGCAGGCGATTTCGTTCGCGCTTTCGCTGGTGTTCGTGCCGCTGCTAGTCATGGTGGTCTATGCCGTGATCAAGCGAGCGCCGCGCACCTGGTGGCTGTGGGCTACCGGCGTCGTCGGCGTGTTCGCGTTCGCCGCGATGGTCGTCACGCCGGTCTACATCGCGCCGCTGTTCAACACCTACACCGAGATGCCGGCCGGTCCGCTACGCTCGAAGATCGAGGCGATCGCAGCGAAGTGCGACATCCCCGCGAACCACATCTACGTCTCCGACGCATCGAAGCAGACCAAGCGCATCTCGGCGAACGTGTCCGGTCTCGGCCCGACTATTCGCATCACGCTCAACGACAACCTGCTGAACCGGACCAGCGAGCCCGAAATCCTCGCGGTGATGGGGCACGAGATGGGTCACTACGTGCTGGACCACGGATTCCGCAACGTGGCATGGCTGCTGGTGATTTTCGGCCTGTGCTTCTTCCTCGTCAGCCTGGTCGCGCCGCGGCTGATTGTCCGCTACGGCGAGCGATGGGGCGTGCGAGATCTCGCCGATCCGGCCTCGATCCCGGTGCTGTCGGCGGTGTTTTCGGTCTTCATGCTGCTGGCCACACCGGCAATCAACACCGTGATCCGAACTGCCGAGAGCCAGGCCGACGCCTTCGGCCTCGACGCCGCGAAGCAACCCGACGGCTTCGCTTCGACCGCGATGCGCCTCAGTGAATACCGTAAGATCGAGCCGGGTCCGGTCGAGGAATTCCTGTTCTTCGACCACCCGTCGGGCGCGACACGGGTGCGAATGGCGATGCAATGGAAGAAGGATCACGTGCCGAATGCGCAGGTGGTCCGCCCGCCGGCCGATTATCTCGACAAGTAAATGACGCACCTGTTCGTCTTCGGCCTCGGCTACACGGCCAAGCGGATCGCCGCGTCGACGCCGAGTTGGACGATCTCGGCCACCGGGAGCGATGGCACCGTATCCTTCGACGACGATCACGCCGTGCGGGCCACGATCGCTCGGGCGAGCCACGTCCTCTCCTCAGTCCCGCCAGGCGAGGAAGGCGACCCGGTCCTCGCGCGGTATGACGATGCGCTTGGAGGGCGCTGGCTCGGCTACCTGTCGTCGACCGGAGTTTACGGCGACACCGGTGGGGCGTGGGTCGACGAGGCATCGCCTACCGGGTCGGGACGGCGGAGCGTCCGCTCAGACGCCGATGCGGCGTGGCTCGACCGCGGAGCGCGGGTGTTTCGCCTGCCCGGCATCTATGGGCCCGGTCGCTCTCAATTCGAGCGCGTCCGTCAGGGCAAGGCGCACCGCATCGACCTGCCCGGCCAGGTGTTCAGCCGGATCCATGTGGAGGATATCGCCAAAGGGGTCGTCGCGGCTTTCGATGCCCCGGCCGGCGCCTACAACCTTGCCGACGACCTTCCTGCCAGCAGCGCCGAGGTTACCGAGGAAGCCTGCCGCCTGCTCGGGGTTGCACCTCCGCCACTGCAAACACTCGACGAGGCCGGCCTCGCTCCGATGGCACGCGGCTTCTATGCGGAAAATCGTCGCGTCGCGAACGGAAAGGCGAAGAGAATCCTCGGCTGGAGGCCGCGCTTTCCCACTTACCGTGAGGGACTGCGCGCTATTCTGGCGGAGGAGCGGGGCTAGCGGTCGCGACCTGCCGCGCCCGCAGCGCGACGATCATGCCCACCGTCGCCAGAACCGCGCCCGCGATCGCCAGCGCCGACCACCGGTAACCCTCGAGCAGCGTCGAAATACTCATCGCGATCACGATCACCAGCACGCCGTTGTACGCCGCGCGGCCCGCGCCAATCTCGCGAACGAGCTGGTAGTAAAGTGGGAAGGTCACCGTAGTACCGACGAGCGCGAGCCACGCGGTGCCAGCCCAGAACCAGCTCGAGGCCGGCAGTACCGGCGGCCCCACCAGCGCGAAGGCGAGGGCGACGTCGATCGCGACCCCATACAGGATTGCCCAGGCGAGCAGGCTGACGAGCGGTATGTCTCGCCCCGCCGGCCCCGCCTGCAGAACGTTCGCGAGCGAGGCCGAGATCATCCCTGCGAGCGCCAGTGCGGCGCCGAGCGCGACGTTGCCCTCGAGCGGTGCGGCCCGCGCTTCGTTGATGAGCAACAGCGCGATTCCCGCGAGCGCGATCGCGCTACCCAGGATGAAGCGCGCAGTCACCGTCTGTCCCAGCAGAACCCGCGCCAGCAGGGCGTTCGAGACGAACATGAGCCCGACGATCAGCGCCACGATGCCCGAGGTCAGGTGCGCCTCGCTTGCATACACGAAGGTGAAGTTGGCGCAGAACTGAAACAACCCCATTATCAGCGCGAGGCCGTGTGCGCGGCGCGGGATCCTGAGCGATTTGCCCATGATCGCCGCCAGCGCAAACATCGCCGGGGCGGCGAGCGCAAAACGGTAGGCGACCGCCCACTGGGTCGGTACGCCTGCGATCTGTCCGCGGATGACGTACCAGGTCGATCCCCAGATCAGCGCAGTGACGACGAAGGGGATAGCGATGCGCGGCCGCAGCAGCGCGTGCGGCGGGGCGGGCTCGCTCACAGCGACGCGATCGCCTTTGCGAGCGCAATCGCGTCCTCAGCGCGCGTGTTCCACGCGGTGACGAACCGCGCGCCATCGGCGCCCCAGTCGTAGAACGAGAAGCCTCGCTCTCGCAGCGCATCGCGCTCGGCAGAAGTGGCCCGGACGAAGACCTCGTTCGCCTCGACCGGATGCAGCAAACGCGCGCCGCACGCGGCGGCGATCTCGGCCGCGGCGGCGTTGGCGGCGCGCGCGTTTTCAAGCCACAGATCGCCCTCCAACATCGCGAGGACCTGCGCGGCAAGATAACGTCCCTTCGACTGCAGGTGCCCAGCGCGCTTGCGCCTCCAGCGGGCAAGCGCGGCCCGTTCGGCGTCGAAGAAGACGATCACCTCGGCACTCATCGCGCCGTTCTTGATCATCCCGAAGCTCAACGCATCGCACGGCCCCGCCGCCTCGGCAGGCGGACAGCCGAGATGCGCGACCGCGTTGGCAAACCGTGCGCCATCGACGTGGAAGCCGAGGTTTCGCTCCGAAGCCAGCGCGCCGAGTGAGACAAGCTCCGCGGGGCGATAGACGCAACCCGCCTCGCTGGCCTGAGTCACGCTCAACGCGTGGGGCTGCACCCAGTGGACGTCGGGCACAATGGGGTCGATTACGGAACGGACGGCGTCGGGCGTCAGCTTCGCGTTTGCGCCCTCGGCCAAGATCAGCTTGGCGCCGTGAAGAAAGAACCCCGGCGCGCCGCCTTCGTCGGCCTCGATATGCGCCTCGCGGTGACAGACGACTCCGCCGTGCGGTGCGCACATCGTGGCGAGCGCTAGGCAGTTTGCGGCGGTGCCGGTGGCGACCCAAAGGACGTGCGCATCGCGCCCGAACAGGTCGCTGAATCGTTCGTCGAGCGCCTTCGACAGCGCATCGTTGTCGTAGGGCGCCTGCGCCTCGTCGGCGGCGCGCATCGCGTCCCACACCTTTGGATGGACCGGAGCGGCGTTGTCGGACAGGAAGAGCATCGGAACGCCCCTAGCCGCGCTGGCGTTGAGTGCAAGAAGGAGACATCTGCATGGCCATCGAGGGGCTGGAAATCACGCACAAAGGAAACGACGCGCACGGCGAATACCGCGCCACCGTCGCGGACAACGACGCGGTCGGGCGGTTGACGTGGAAGGCCAGAGGCGAAGCGCGAATCGCCGAGCACACCATCGTGCCGCCCGAGATCGGCGGACAGGGCGTGGCCGCCGCGTTGGTCGATGCACTGGTGCGCGATGCGCGCGAGCAGGGCTTCAAGATCGTGCCGCAGTGCTCGTACGTCGAGGCGCAGTTCCGGCGTCACCCCGAATGGGCGGATCTGCGGGCCGATACGGAGAGTTGAGCCGCGAGAAATCGCGCGCGGCGATGCTGCTCAGGACGGCGTCGCGGATGCGGTGTGCCTCGGCAACCGGGACCGCTTCGAACGACATCTTTCCGCCCGCCAGGCCCAGATGGAGCGTTGCATAACCCCCGCGCCGCGCGAGTGGTCCCTGCGCGATCTCGACGGACTGCAACTTGACCCGATTGGCCACGTCGACCCGCGGCGCAAGCCATCCGTGCCGGCCATAGATCTGGTGTGCATCGAGCGCATGACGCGCGCGCCGCCAGTTCAGTACCTGGCTCAGGGCGACGAACGGCAGCGCCAGTAGCGGCAGCGGCGCCGCGAGCGGAAAAGGGGAGAACAGCAAGCCTACCGATGCCGCCAGCGGAAGCAACGAGCCGAGCACCGCCGCATCGACGAACGCACGCCGTGCCGGACGGTGCCATTCGAGTCCGGGGCCCGGCAACGGAAAGCCCGCCGCGACGGCGATCGGCGCGATTTCGTCCATCCGCGCGAAGGGTGCGACGGTGTGGCTGCCCGATTCGCTATCCTGTGCGAGGCTGACGAACTTGAGGTCATACCACCCAAAAATGCGTCGCATCAGCCGGGAGCGCACCTCTACCGCCTGCACCCGGTGTGCTGGCATGACGACGTCTGTCCGGGTGAACAGTCCGCGCCGCCGGCGAAAGCCCTTTGCCGTGCGGGTCAGGACGAACCCCCAATCCCGTGCGATAGTGCGCAACAGGCCCGTTGCGAATCCGACCACGACCAGCACCAGCAGCGCGAGCGAGACTGCCGCGGCCTGCGCGAACGGACCGAGTGCGGCAAGCCAGTGCCCGCCCCCGTCGATCCGCGCCTGCCAGCCCTTCCAGTCCCAGATGTCGAAAGGCAGGAAATTGTCGAATTGCTGCGCCGCGCCTGCCGCGACCGCGAAGGCGGCGAGCGAGAATTCGAACAGGCCGAAAACCGCGAGCCGCCGCGGGTGCATCGCGAACAACACTTCGCCCGACGGCTCCGCCAGCGCAGAGGCCGGATCATCGACGCGGGGCGCCTGCTCGTCCTTGCGCTCGCGAACGAGTTCGCGAAGCCGCTCGCCCTCGGCCAGCGGAAGCCACGAGAGCGCGAGCTCATCCTTGCCTCCCGCGCCGGTATCGAAGGTAACCTTCGACAGCCCGAGCAGGCGGGCGAGCACCGGCTCCTCGATGCCGACATCCTGGATACGCTCATACGGCACCGACCGCGCCGAACGGCCAATCAGCCCGGTTTCGAGCCGGATATCGTCCACGCCGACCGTGTACGTCGTGCGCGCCCAGCGGATCGCGCTTGCCATCACGCCGATCAGCAGCACGAGCATCGCGATGCCGGCGAGGATACCGATCCCGCTCAGCTCGTCGCGCAATCCGTACGCGCCCGCGATCGCCGGTAGTATGGCATTGCGGATCCCGGTCAGCGCGCCGACGAGGATGCCGAGCGGAGCGGTGCGGCGCGGCTCGCCGGTCGCCTCTTCAGCCTTTCTTCCTTCCGTCGCCTCGCTCACAGCATCTCGCGCTTGATGTGGGCGCGGATAATCTCGCGCATCTCAGCCGCGTCGTCTTGGGCCAGACCGGGCAGCGACACGCTGGCATTGTGCGTACCCGCGGTATGCACCACCAGCGTGGCGAGGCCGTACCCGCGCTCTAGCGGACCTTGCGTCACGTCGATGTGCTGGACTCGCCCGAACGGGACCACGGTGTCAGAGCGGAACCACAGGCCGCGCACCACCCGCAGCCGGTCTGTGCCGAGGTCGTATCCCCGGGCGGCGTGGCGGCGCAGCGGCACGCGCAGGATCGCCCAGACCGCCGCGACGAGCACCGGCACCACGAAGGCGCCGGTCGGCAACAGGTTCGCCACCTCGAGCACCAGCGATGCGATCACGAAGGGCGCGGTCACGATAGCCGCCTGCGTGCGCAGCAGTTTGACGTGATTCGGCGCGAGCGGCGTCAGCGCCCGCTCGTCATCGATGGTCGTAACTCGCCCCGCCTCGTCCATGGTGACTTACATGGATAATACGGCACGGCCTTGCAAGACGAATCGCGTCCTCAAGTAGCGAAGCGGCAGGCCAACGAAACCGATGGTGCTGCTGGAGAGAATTGAACTCTCGGCCTCTCCCTTACCAAGGGAGTGCTCTACCTCTGAGCTACAGCAGCGTGACCATCGGTCGGCCCGCGCGACTGGTGCCGCTGCGGGAGCGGGCGCGCCTTACAGTGCGCCCCTCTCTTGTCAAGCGCAACGCGCAGCGGCATTGCCGCTAAATCATGGTGGATGGCGAGAAACTCACCCGCGAGGAGCGACTGGCGCAAAAGCTGCGCGAGAACCTCCGCCGTCGCAAGGCGCAATCGCGCCAAATGGCGGCTCAAAAGCCGAGCCTTTCCAAAGAGGTCTAGCATAGCTAGGGGCGGGACCCGCAACGACCTCGCCCGATGGAGCTGCCGCGCGTGCCCACGCTGATCCTTATCCGCCATGGCCAGAGCCAGTGGAACCTTGAAAACCGCTTCACCGGTTGGTGGGATGTCGACCTGACCGACAAGGGAGTCGCCGAAGCCACCGCCGCGGGTGAGCTGCTTGCGGAGAAAGGCCTATTGCCGACGATCGCCTTCACCTCGCTGCAGACCCGCGCGATCAAGACGCTGCACCTCGCACTCGAGGCATGCGGACGGCTGTGGATTCCGGAGACCAAGGACTGGCACCTCAACGAACGTCACTACGGCGGGCTGACCGGTCTCAACAAGGCGGAAACCGCCGAGCGCCACGGCGACGAGCAGGTTCACATCTGGCGCCGCAGTTTCGACGTGCCGCCGCCCGAGATGGAGGCGGGTAGCAGCTACGATCTCGCTGCCGACCCGCGCTATGCGGGTATCGGCGTGCCGCGAACCGAGAGCCTCAAGCTGACCATCGAGCGTGTGCTGCCGTACTGGCGGGACGCGATATTGCCTGAGCTCGAAGCCGGTGAGACCGTAATCGTCTCCGCCCACGGGAATTCCCTGCGCGCTCTGGTCAAGCATCTTTCGCGTATTTCCGACGACGAGATCACGGGGCTCGAAATCCCTACCGGCCAGCCGATCGTCTACGAGTTCGATGATTCCATGACGCCGGGCGAGCGGCGCTACCTCAAGGACACCTGAGCGTATGGCAGACGCCGCCCCGAAAGTGGCCATCGTAATGGGCAGCCAGTCCGACTGGGAGACGATGAAGTGCGCAGCCGAAGTGCTCGACGAGCTCGGCGTGAGCTACGCGGCGCGGATCGTCTCGGCGCACCGGACGCCCGACCGGCTGCACGATTTCGGCAAGGGTGCGGCAGGCGAAGGTTTCAAGGTCGTGATCGCGGGCGCGGGAGGCGCGGCGCACCTGCCGGGCATGATCGCTGCGCTCACCCACCTGCCGGTGCTCGGGGTGCCGGTGAAGTCGAAAGCATTGAAGGGCCTCGATAGCCTGCTGTCGATCGTCCAGATGCCCGCCGGGGTGCCGGTCGGTACGCTCGCGATCGGCGAGCCCGGCGCGACCAACGCCGGGCTGATGGCTGCCGCGATCCTTGGCGTTTCCGACGCGGAATTGTCGCAACGGCTGCAGGACTGGCGCGCGGCGCGTACCGCCGCGGTCGGCGAGGCGCCGGAGGACTGATGCTTCCGATCGGGGGGACAATCGGCATCCTGGGAGGGGGCCAGCTCGGCCGGATGATGGCCATGGCCGCCGCGCCACTCGGCTATCGCTGCCACGTGTTCACCCCCGAGCGTGACAGCGTCGCGGCGGAGATCTCTGCCGAAGTGACCGTGGCGCCTTTCACCGACCCGCTTGCGCTCGGGCGGTTCGCCGACGCCTGCGATGCGGTCACCTTCGAATGGGAGAACGTGCCGGTCGCTCCGCTGCGTTTCCTCGAGGATCGCATCGCCCCCGGCCTGCGCGCGCTGGAGGTCGCACAGGACCGGCTCAAGGAAAAGCGGTTCGTCGAGGAGCTGGGCGGACGCGCCGCGCCTTTTGCGCCGGTCGCTTCGGCCGAGGATTTCGGCCATGCACTCGATCGCATCGGGACTCCCGGCGTGCTGAAGACTGCGCGCGACGGTTACGACGGCAAGGGCCAGTGGCGCATCGGTTCCCCGCGTGATGCGGAGGCGATTCGCCTGCCGCAGTCGCAATGCGTCTATGAAGGCTGGGTAGAGTACGCCGCCGAGTTCTCTGTCATCCTCGTGCGCGGGACGGACGGCGACGTGCGATTCTGGGATTCGACCGAGAACCGGCACGAGAAGGGGATCCTGTCGCAGTCGCTCTGGCCTCCGTGCGACGAAGTCTCCGCACAGGTAGAAACCGCGCGCGCCCTCGCCCGCAGGGTCGCCGACGCCCTCGGTTACGTCGGCGTCCTCACGCTCGAGTTCTTCGCGACGAAGGACGGCCCCGTGTTCAACGAGATGGCACCGCGGGTTCACAATTCGGGCCACTGGACGATCGAAGGCGCCGCGACCAGCCAGTTCGAGAACCACATCCGCGCGGTCGCCGGACTGCCTTTGGGCGACACCGGCACGATCGTCAGCCGTGCGCTGATGGACAACCTCATCGGCGATGTTTCGCACGCACACGACGCGCTGTCGGACCCCGCCGCGCACCTTCACATCTACGGCAAGGCCGAGGCGCGCGAAGGGCGCAAGATGGGCCACGTGACGCGCACATGGCACGGCAAGTAGTCGCGGTCCTCGCACGAGCCGACAACGGAGTGATCGGCAAGGGCGGCGCGTTGCCCTGGCGTCTTCCCGCCGATCTGAAGCGCTTCAAGGCGCTGACGATCGGGAAGCCGATGATCATGGGGCGCAAAACCTTCGTCGGCTTGCCCGGCTTGCTGCCGCGCCGCCGCCACATTGTGCTGACTCGCAGTCGCGACTGGCGTGCAGAGGGCGCGGAAGTCGCGCACTCGGCCGAGGAGGCGCTGGCGCTGGCGGGTGACGGAGACGTCTCCATCGTTGGAGGAGCAGAGGTCTATCGACTGATGCTGCCGCATACGACGCATGTCGAACTGACCGAGGTTCACGCCGACGTCGAGGGCGACACCCGCGTGCCCCCGTTTAGCCCCGACTGGCGCGAAACCTGGCGCGAGGACCACGAGGCCGAGGGCGATACGCCTGCATACAGTTTCGTCCGACTGGAGCGAACACGATGAAGAAGTGGCTGCTCGTTCTGGCGCTGCTCGTCGTCGTGGCGCTCGGCGGGCTGTTCGTCCTCGGGCCGGGCATGGCCGAGAACTCGATGAACAAGATCGACGGAAAGCCGCTGATTGCGGTTTCGGAAAAGGCGAAGGCGCTCCACCGGACGCTGACGATCGTCGACCTGCATTCGGACACGTTGCTGTGGAAGCGCGACCTGCTGTCGAATTCGGTGCGCGGGCACATGGACCTGTCCCGGCTCGAACGTGGCAACGTCGCGCTGCAGGTGTTTTCGAGCGTGACCAAGACCCCAAGGGGCCAGAACTACGACGCCAACGGGGCCAATACCGACAACATAACGCCGCTGGTCTTCGCGCAGCTCCGGCCGCCAGGCACGTGGACATCGCTCTATCGCCGCTCGCTTTATCATGCCGAGAAGCTTCACGATGCCGAACGGCGTTCCGACGGTGCGCTGGTCCCGGTCGCGGATCCGGCCGCCATCAACGGCCTGCTCGCCGCGCGTGAAACCGACCCGCGACCCGTCGGTGCGATGCTCTCGATCGAGGGGCTGCACGACCTGGAAGGCAATCTCGCCCGTCTGGACGGACTTCACGATGCGGGCTTCCGCATGGCGAGCCTGACGCATTTCTTCGACAACGATCTCGCCGGCTCGATGCACGGGATCGAAAAGCGCGGGCTGACGCCGAAGGGGCGCGAGGCGGTGCGGCGGATGGAGCGGATCGGCATGATCGTCGACGTCGCACATTGCAGCCACGCATGCGTCGCGGACATAATTGCGATGGCGAAGCGTCCGGTGGTCTCCAGCCACGGCGGGGTGCAGGCCACATGCAAGGTCAACCGCAATCTTACCGACGACGAGATCCGCGGGATCGCCAAGACCGGAGGGGTGATCGGTATCGGATACTGGGAAGGCGCGGTCTGCTCGACCGACCCGCGCGCCACCGCGCAGGCGATGAAGCACGTGCGCGACCTCGTCGGGATCGACCACGTGGCGCTGGGCAGCGACTACGACGGGGCGACCACGGTGCGATTCGACACGAGCCAGTTGACCCAAGTCACCCAGGCGCTGATCGAGGCAGGGTTCTCCGAGGACGAGATCCGCAAGGCGATGGGCCTCAACGCGCTGCGGGTGATCCGCGCCGGGATCGTTCCGCAATGAGGTGGCTCGACCATCGCGAGCCGTTGCCCGAAAGCCTGCGCGGGTCGGTGATCGCGCTCGGCAATTTCGACGGGTTCCACCTCGGCCATCAGGCGGTCGCGGGAGAGGCGATCCGCTGGGCGCGGGCCGAGGGCCGGCCGAGCATCGTCGCCACCTTCGATCCGCACCCGGTGCGCCTGTTCAAGCCCGATGCCCCGCCGTTCCGGCTGACTACGCTCGAACAGCGGCAGGAACTCTACCTTGCCGCGGGTGCGACGGCGATGCTGGTGTTCCATTTCGACCGCGAGCTGGCGAACACCACAGCGGAGGACTTCGTGAAGGTCCTGCTGCACGAGCGGATTGGGGCGGCCGGCGTCGTGACGGGCGAGGATTTCACTTTCGGCAAGGGCCGCGGCGGCAACCGGCAAGTGCTCGAGGAGCTCGGAGACGAAGTCGGCATCCGGACCCGCGCGGTACCGCCGGTCGTGGAGGGCGGCGAAGCGGTCTCATCCAGCCGGGTGCGCAACGCGCTCAAGGCGGGCGACTGCGAGACGGCCAGCCGCCTGCTCACCCGTCCCTTCGCGATCCGCGGCGTGGTCCAGCACGGCGACAAGCGCGGGCGCGAAATCGGCTATCCGACCGCCAACCTGCCGCTCGAGCAATACCTGCGCCCGCGCTTCGGCATCTACGCCGTTACCGGCACGATGCTCGGCACCGGGCAGCAGCTCAAGGGTGCCGCCAGCATTGGCGTGCGGCCCATGTTCGAACCGCCCAAAGAGCTGCTCGAGCCGTATTTCTTCGACTTTTCGGGCGACCTCTACGGGCAGGAGATCGAAGTCGGCTTCCACCACTTCCTGCGGCCTGAGGCGAAGTTCGACAGCCTCGACGCGCTGACCGACCAGATGGCGAAGGATTGCGACCTTGCGCGGGAGCTTCTAAGCGCCCGCCCGACATGAGCGACGCTTCCGACACCAAACGCGACTACCGCGACACCGTCTTCCTGCCGAAGACCGACTTTCCGATGAAGGCCGGGCTGCCGCAGAAGGAACCGGGCATCGCCGAGCGGTGGGAGGCCGAAAAGCTCTACGAGCGCCTGCGCGATGCGCGCCGCGGCCGGCCGAAGTTCATGTACCATGACGGCCCGCCCTACGCGAACGGCGACATGCACATCGGCCACGCGCTGAACCACACGATCAAGGACATGGTCTGCCGCACGCAGAACCTGCTCGGCAAGGATGCGCCCTACGTCCCCGGGTGGGACTGCCACGGGCTGCCGATCGAATGGAAGGTCGAGGAACAGTACCGCAAGGCCAAGCGCGACAAGGACGAGGTTCCGCTGCTCGAATTCCGCGCCGAGTGCCGCGCCTACGCGCAGCACTGGGTCGACGTGCAGCGCAGGCAGCTGAAGCGCCTCGGCGTGATGGCCGACTGGGACCACCCCTACCTCACGATGCAGCCCGAGAGCGAGGCGACGATCGTCGCCGAACTGCTCAAGTTCGCGACGAGCGGACAGCTTTATCGCGGGGCCAAGCCGGTGATGTGGTCCCCGGTCGAAAAGACCGCGCTGGCCGAGGCCGAGGTCGAGTACGAGGATATCGTTTCGACCCAGATCGACGTGGCGTTCGAAATTGTCGAGAGCCCGATCCCCGAACTGGTCGGCACCCACGCGGTGATCTGGACGACCACACCATGGACGATCCCGGTGAACCAAGCTTTGGCTTACGGGCCCGAGGTTGAGTATCTTCTTGCCGAGTACGAACGGGAGACCGGTGAGCGCATCAAGATTTTGGTTGCGATGGACCTTGTCTCAAACTTCGATGCCCGCGTCGGAACACCGTTCCTCAAGAATCTTGGTTTGCTAAAGCGTTTCAAAGGCTCCGATCTCGCCGGCACGGTCGCGCGTCACCCGATGCACCACCTCGGCGGGTTCTTCGCCGAGCCGCGACCGTTCCTGCCGGGCGAATTCGTCACCACCGACACCGGCACCGGGCTCGTCCACATGGCGCCCGACCACGGCGAGGACGATTTCGAGCTGTGCAAGGCCTATGGCCTGACCCCAAAGTTCGCGGTCGAGGGCGACGGCAAGTACCGCGCGGACTGGGGCTGGCTCGGCGGACAGGGCAGCGTCATCAACCCCAAGTTCAACGCGCCCGACGGGCCGATCTGTTCGGACTTGCGCGAAGCGGGCGCTCTGCTCGCGGCATCACAGGATTACCAGCACTCCTACCCGCACTCGTGGCGTTCGAAGGCCAAGGTGATCTTCCGCTGCACCCCGCAGTGGTTTGTCCCGATGGACAAGAAGATCGACCGCGACGTGTCGCGCTGCGCCAACGAGGCCGAGATTCGCGCCGCGCAGGGCGAGGGAGAGACGCTGCGCGAAATCGCCATGCGCGAGATCGAGCGGGTGAGGTTCATCCCCGAAAAGGGCCGCAACCGGCTGGGCAGCATGGTCGCGGGCCGCCCCGACTGGGTGCTCAGCCGCCAGCGCGCGTGGGGCGTGCCGATGACGCTGTTCGTCAACCGCAAGACCGGCGACTTCCTCGTCGACGGGGACGTGAACGCGGCGATCGTGGAGGCAGTCCGCGCCGAGGGAATCGACGCCTGGACCCCCGACACCGCGCACCGCTTTCTCGGCGACAAGTACGACCACGACGAGTGGGAACCGGTCAGCGACATCCTCGACGTGTGGTTCGATTCGGGATCCAGCCACGCCTATGTCCTCGACAGCGGGCGCTGGCCCGACCTGACCTGGCCGGCGGACATCTACGTCGAAGGCTCCGACCAGCACCGCGGCTGGTTCCAGGCATCGCTGCTGGAAAGTTGCGGCACCCGCGGCCGCGCGCCGTTCGACCAGCTGCTTACCCACGGCTTCACGATGGATGCCCAAGGCCGCAAGATGTCGAAGAGCCTCGGCAACACAGTCGATCCGATCAAGGTCATGGAAACCTATGGCGCGGACATCATCCGGCTGTGGGCGCTGACGGTCGACTTTACCGAGGACCACCGGATCGGCGACGAAATCCTGAAGGGCGTCGCCGACCAGTACCGCAAGCTGCGAAACACCTTCCGCTACCTGCTCGGCGCGCTCGACGGGTTCGACTTCGAGAGCGAAGGCCTGGGCTACGACGAGATGCCGGAGCTCGAACGATACGTTCTCGCACGCTTGGCCCAGCTCGACGCGGACATCCGCAAGGCGATCGATAGCTACGACTTCAACGAATACGTCCGCGCGCTGGTCGAATTCTGCAACGAGGACCTGTCGGCGTTCTACTTCGACGTGCGCAAGGACCGGCTCTATTGCGATGCGCCCGACTGGAACCGACGCCGGGCAACGCGCACCGTACTCGACGTGCTGTTCCAGGCGCTCGTCCGCTATGCCGCGCCGGTGCTGGTGTTCACCGCCGAGGAAGTCTGGGGCACGCGCTTCCCGGATCGCGGCAGCGTCCACCTGCTCGAGATGCACCCGCTTCCGGCGGAGTTCGCCGACGAGGCACTGGTCGCGAGGTATGCCGCGATGCTCGACCTTCGCGAGCGCGTCACCGAGGCGGTCGAGCCGCTGCGCCGCGAGAAGGTCGTACGCTCGAGCTTGGAAGCAGAGGTCACCGTGCCCGCCGCCGCGGTGCCCGAGGGCTTCACCGACGCCGACCTTGCCGAATTGTTCATCACCGCGACAGTGCATCGCGGCGATGGGGAAGGCGTGACCGTCACCCGCACCCACGACCACAAGTGCGGCCGCTGCTGGCGGCTGCTGCCCGAAGTCGCCGGGGACGGCGATCTGTGCGATCGTTGTGAAGAGGCCTTGAGCGAGGAGGCGCTCGCGTGAGCCCGCCGACCCGCAACAAGCTGATCGGCCTCGCGCTGGCGGTGCTCCTGTTCGCGGCGGACCAGGCGTCGAAGAGCTACATACTCAACGGCCTGCAGCTCCAGCTCGCCGAATCGCACTACCTGCTGCCGTTCTTTCAGTTCACGTTGACGCACAACTACGGTGTCTCGCTGGGGATGTTCACCGCCGCGTCTGAGGCGCAACGCTGGGCGCTGGTGGCCGTCACGGGCCTCATCGCGGTCGTTGTCACGGTGTGGATGGTGCGCGAGCGCAGGCTGGCCGACATCGTCCCGCTGGCGCTGATCCTCGGCGGTGCACTCGGCAACATCAAGGACCGCTACGAGCTTGGCTACGTGGTCGACTTCCTCGACCTGCACTTCGGCGAATGGCGGCCGTTCCTCATCTTCAATCTCGCCGACGCGGCCATCACCGTCGGCGTGCTGATCATCCTTGCCCGATCGCTCTTCGTGCGCGAAAAGGCAGCCGACAAACCGGCCGACACGGTCGTGGAGAGCTAATACCCATGCGCAAGATCGTCCTTACCGCCCTTTCGTGCCTCGTCCTTACCGGCTGCAGCAGCGGCGGCATCCTCGGCCGCGACCGGCCCGACGAATTCGCCGTGCAGCGCCAGGCGCCGCTGGTCGTGCCGCCCGACTTCAGCCTCGTGCCCCCGTCGCCCGGCGCGCCCCGCCCGACCGAGGGCACCGCCGCCGAGCAGGCGCTGGACGTCCTTTTCGGCGGCCCGGCCCCGCGCAGCGCAGTGGAAACCAGCGCGCTCGACCGTGCGGGCAGCGCCGACCCGGGCATTCGCACGGCAGTGGGCGATCCGCAGACAAATACCGTCGCCAAGGGCCGCGTGACGCGCGACATCATCGCCGCCCCTCAGGGCGATGGCCAAGCCGCCAGCGCCGTCATCCCGGGTTGATCCTTCACGCCATAACTTGCTGGCGCGCCGCGAAGCCCTTTGCTAAGCGCCCGCGACCGAATCCGTTTCGGCCCAAGCACCCGTAGCTCAGCTGGATAGAGCGCTGCCCTCCGAAGGCAGAGGTCACAGGTTCGAATCCTGTCGGGTGCGCCAAACCTCGTTCGGAGTCGGAGCGCCGCAGGCGCGCAGACGTGCGGAGCGAGGGGCGGAACAATCCTGTCTACCGCCCAGCGCCGCCCCACCTCCGTCGCATTAGCGATTTGGCAAGCGACTCGGGTTAACGATCGCGTCACGATGAACGCGACTCCGACCGATCTCGTCCATGCCGAAGAGCCCCCCGTACGGGCACCGAGCGCGATGGGCGCGCAATGGAATGCGTTGCAGGAGGCCGCAGGCGCGGTCGCGGCGCTTGCCGGGCTCTCGACCGAAATACCGGACGCCAGAGTTCGCAGCTTCCCGGACCTTATCGAGGATGCCGGCGGTTGGCGGCTCGAACTCGCCACCAACGGCATCGCCGACCTCGCTGCAATGATGACTCCGGGAGTCAGGGCACTCCTCGCGGTTTCGGCGCGCGGTCAGGACGCGACGCCCGCCGCGCTGGCGCTCTGGCGGGAATTTCACCACGCCCGCACGTCGCTTTTATCGCTGCTGCCCGAGCACGAGCCGGTGGAGCCGCTCCATGGGACCTGATTGCTATTTGTCGGCGGTCGATCTGCGGATCGGCGACCCTATCGGACTTGTCACACCGCCAGCTTGACCGCGTTCCGCTTCTGTTCCACCAAGGGCCGATGTCCGATTCGCCTGCCATCGCCCTTCCCACCGATCGTCACGACGCGGTAGCGGTGGCCCGCGGGATTTGCCGACTGTTCGCCCGCAACGACATCTGGTGTCTGCCGGAAATGCCATTGAGGAACGGGCGGCGGGCGGACCTGATGGGAGTGGATCCCAAGGGTCGAATAGTGATCGTCGAGATCAAGGTGAGCCGCGCGGACCTCGTCGGTGACGCCAAGTGGCCCGACTACCTCGATTTCTGCGACAGATTCTACTGGGGGGTGGCGCCGGGCATAGACCGCACGATCCTCGACGGGCTCGACTTCCAGCCCGATTGCTGCGGGGTGATCGTGGCCGACGGCTACGATGCGGAAATCGTCCGCCCCGCACCTAGTCACCCGCTCGCCGCCGCGCGCCGCAAGGTCGAGGTCGAGAGACTCGCTCGCACCGCGCTACGCCGTCAGCTCGTCGCCGCCGATTCACACTGCGCACCTTGGGGACAGGCAATCTAGCCAGCAGCCCCTGCCGCGCGTAAGCGGAACGCGCGATGCTGCCCGCCATCCTCCTGTCCGCGCTGGCGATGACCGCGATCGTCGCGGCGCGCTATCTCGTCACCAGCGGAGCGTTCGCCTGGGCGACGGCACGCGTGCGACCGGGCCACTACGCCGGGCTCGATGCGCAGATCCGCCGCGAAATCGGCTGGTCGCTTGCCTCGGCAGCAATCTACGGCATTCCCGCGGGCATAGTCGCGTGGGGGTGGCAGGCACATGGATGGACTCGCATCTATGCGGACTGGGGCGACTGGCCGCTGTGGTATCTGCCCGTCAGCGTGCTCGTCTATCTCTTCGTGCATGACACGTGGTTCTACTGGACGCACCGCTGGATGCATCGGCCGCGCCCGTTCAGGGTAATGCACGCGGTCCACCACGCGAGCCGTCCGCCGACCGCCTGGGCGGCGATGAGTTTCCACCCCTGGGAAGCGCTGACCGGGGCCGTTGTGATCCCTTTGCTGGTGTTCCTCGTGCCGATCCACGTTGCGATGCTGGGCGTCGTTCTCGCGATGATGACGGTGATGGGGGTAACCAATCACATGGGGTGGGAGATGTTTCCGCGCTGGATCGTTCATTCCAAGTTGGGGGAATGGCTGATAACCGCCAGCCACCATCAACGGCACCACGATCTCTATAAATGCAACTACGGTCTTTATTTCCGCGTCTGGGACAAGCTGTGCGGCACCGACCGCGGGCTGGCGCAGCCCTGATCCTCGCCAGCGGCGCGCTGGCGCTGGGCGGCGCGGCCCCGACGCAGACAGTGACCGTGACGGTGACCGGCCTGCGATCTTCCAAGGGCGTCGTGCGCGCATGCATGACGACAGACGCGCAGCGGTTCCCCAAGTGCGCTGGCGATCCGGCCTCCTATCGCCTGGTCGTCCCCGCGAGCGAGGGCGGCGCTACGCTGACGTTCAAGGGAGTGACGCCGGGTCGCTACGCCATCGCGCTGCTTCACGACGAAAACGAGAACGGCAAGGCCGACCGCGCGCTGGGAATGATGCCCAGGGAAGGGTTCGGTTTTTCACGAGATGCGCCGGTGCGGATGGCCCCGCCCAAATTCGCCGACGCGGTCTTTCCGGTCGCTCACAGCGATCTGAAGCTAACGATCCGAATGCGCTACATGCTCTGACTATCGCGCAGGAGAGTCCAACAACACTCCCTCGCACTTAACGGGATGTTTACCACACCCCGGCACAACCGGACCCGATCGCAACGGGCGTGCACTTCCGCGCCCTTGCAACGGGGGTAGCTAGAAGCGATGGACAACCTGCGCGGATATCTCGGATCGGTCGAGTTCGACACCGACGCAGTCGATTACGGTTTCGGCGACGACGAGGCCGTGAGCGAGCCGCCGCCCAGCCCCGTCGGACAGGACGAGCGCCGTATGCAGGTGCGCGCCTACAACCACTGGGCGAGCCTGCTGGCCGATCGCAATTTCCCCTCGATCGAGGATCTCGATCCCGCTTTGCTGCCCGACTTCGGACCGAATTCGGTGCTGCTCGACTTCACCAACGGAATCGACGACCCGTCGGTCCGCTTCCTCGGCGACCAGCTTGCTGCGGAGTGCGATATAGATCGTGCGATCGACAAGCTCAGCGACGTGCCGCACCGCTCGCTGCTGACCCGCATCACCGACCATTATATGCAGATCCTGGCCAACCAGGCGCCGATCGGGTTCGAGGCGGAGTTCGTCAATCAGCGCGGGAATGCGATCCTCTATCGCGGGATCCTGCTGCCCTTCTCGAGCGACGACGACACGATCGACTTCATCTACGGCGTGATCAATTGGAAGCAGGTAGCCGATCAGCTCACCAGCGACGAACTGCTGCTTGAGATCGACCAGGCCCTGGAAGCCGGGACCGGAGCCGGACGCGCGACCCAAGAAGACGAGGAATTCGACACCGAAATCGATGATGAAATCGACATTGGCCGCCCCCATCGTGCCGATCCGGTGACGGATTGGGCCGACGGTCCGGGCGCAGCCGGCGCCGAGGATGCCGAGAGAGCCGAAATCGTGTCCGCCGACGGCACCTCGCCGCTCGCGAAGAAGCCGGCGAACGCCGATCCCTTCCCGCAGCCTGTCTTCGGCAACGACGACGAAGACGAGGACGAGGATGGCGACGAAGCCGGTCTCTATGAGGCGATCGAAGCGGTCGACGACGAGCCTGAAGGCCCCAGCCGGTTCGCTTCACTGCTCGGCCTCGGCGGCGGCAACGCCACCGGCAGCTTCGACGACGAGGACGACGAAGACTTCGACCCCGACGAGGATCCAGTCGCCAAGTGGCTGAACCGTACAACCCCGCTCGATGCCCTGCCGGAGGTCGGTTTCGCCCGAGGCAACGACGACGAGGCGCCCATCCCGGTCGCGTACGAGCCCGAGCCGATCTTCGGCGAACAGCAGAACGACGCCGTCAACGAGGTGCCGGAAGGCGAATTCGCCGATCGCGAACCGCTTGAGCTGAACGACCCCGCCGACACCTCGTTCGACGAACCGCTTGAGCTGGTCGAGGAGATCGAGGACGACGCAACAGCGCCGCTGGAACTGGTCGATTTCGTCGAGCCGGAGATGGAACCCTCGCCTCAGCCGGAGCCGGAGCCGGAGCCGGAGCCGGAATCGGTGGCGGTCGTCGCCGACACTGGGGAGACGGGCCTCTACGACTGCCTCGCCGAAGCGCGCGAGCTGGCAATGGCGGCGCGCACGTCCGAGGATCGCAGCCGCACCGCGCTCTACGCCGCGGTCGGACGCGCTTACGACGTGAGCCTCGCCGCGCAGGCCGAACCCGAGGAATTCGCCGAGCTTATCGCAGACAGCGGGCTGACGGTGCAGGATCGCGCTCCGATGACCCCGGTGGTCAAGCTGGTGTTCGGCGCCGACTACGACAAGACGCGCCTTACCGAGTACGCCGCGGTGCTGACGCACGCGCACCGCCTGGGCATCGAGCGCGGCGCGCTCGCAGGCTTTCTCGGCCAGGCCGAAGGCGGCCTCAAGGGCGTGGTCCAGGCCGAGCGCGCTCTGCGCCGGACCGACGACGGCGTGGACTCCGTGCGCGAGACCCCGCGCGAGGCGCTGGCCCGCAAGCTGCGCGAGATCGCGCCGCTCGGCTTCGAGGACATCGATGACGAAGGCGAGGAATTTGCTCTCGTTATGATCCGCCGCGTCGACGGTAACGTGGTCGTACTTGGCGAGATCGACGAGGCGGCGCTGGTCGAAAGGGCGGCAAAAAAGCTCGTCGCCTGAGGAGTGACCGATCGGATAGGGGTTCAACCGGCGGCTTGCGCTCGCTAGCGCTTGCCCGATGGCCCCGTTCGCACGCGCACCCGTCCGCATTCAGCCCTTTTTCGGTTACCGCAGCAGCAGCCGGCTGACGATCTCGGCGCGCGCGCTGCGGTCGCGCACCACCGGATTCGAAAAACGGGGGCGCATCCAGGCAATGCGCACAATGCTGACGCACTTCGCCTCGCGCGAGGTGCCGGGACTCGATGTCCGCCTCGAGCTCAAGTCGCCCTGCGGCGAGCCCGTGACCTGCCACGCGACCACCGACCGCGAGGGATACGTCCGCTTCGACGTCGCGCTCGACCCGCTCTGGCCGCTGGCGCGCGATCCCGCTTGGGAAACCGTAAAGCTTCACTGGCTCACGCCCGACGGGGCGCAATGCATCGAAGGCTTCGTGCTGACCCCCGGCAGCGTGACGAAGCTCGCCGTGATCTCCGATATCGACGATACGATCGTCGAGACGGGCATCACCGGAGGTTTTCGCTCGGTCGCCCGCAACTGGCGCCGGGTGTTCGCCCAAATGCCTCGCGAGCGTATCGTCGTCCCGGGGGCTGACGTGTTCTATGGCGAGCTGGGAGGAGGGGCCGTAGCTGCGGAGCCGCGCGAGGCGGGCGCACACTACGCCGCGACGCATCGGCCATTCTTCTATATCTCGTCGAGTCCCTGGAACCTGTTCGGCTACCTCGTCGCGTTCCAGCAGACGCGCGGATTGCCGCTAGGGCCGCTGCTGCTGCGAGATTGGGGGCTCAACCGTGCGACATTCGGCTCGGCGAGCCATGGGGCGCACAAGCGCGGCGCGCTCGACGGTTTGCTGGCGTTCTATCCCGAACTCAAGTTCGCGCTGATCGGCGACGACACGCAAGGCGACCTGCCGGCCTACGCCGATGCAGTGAAGGCGCACCCGGGCCGGATCGCCGCGGTCTTCATCCGCACCGGCGCCGGGCCGCTCTCGCCGGAGGAGGTTGCGGGCCGGGCCGCGATCGAGGATGCGGGAGTTCCCCTGTGGCTGGGTGACGACTTTGCGACCGGAAACGACTTCTTGCGCGCGATCGGAATATCCACCACCGGCGAGACCGCGCAGATCGTGAAGACGGTGCGAGAAGAGGGTGCCGAGTGAACGCTCGAACGAAGAGGTGGGTCATGGGTACCGCGCTCGTGCTGGGGTTGCTCGCTCTCGCGGGTTTCGGATTGTGGCGCTGGGCGGTAGCGCAAGGCTCGGCAGCGACGCTCGAGTGGATCGACGCGCGCTTCCCGCGCGACACCGGCGTGCGGATGGTTGCGCAGGGCGACTATGGCGGCGCCCGCAATCAGAACGTCGAACTGTGGGTGCCCGACGGTGCCGCCCCAGCGGGCGGGTGGCCGCTTGCGGTGTTCGTCTATGGCGGCGGCTGGCATTCGGGCGCGACCGAGGACTACCGCTTCGTCGCGCGCACGCTGGGCGATGCGGGCTTCGCCACCGCACTCGTGGGTTACCGCCTGGTGCAGGACGGTGGGCGTTTTCCGGCGATGCTGCAGGATACCGCGGCCGGGGTGCGCTGGGCGCGCGATCACGCGGCCCACCAAGGTGTACGCGCCGACCGCATCGCCCTCGCCGGCCACTCGGCGGGTGCATACAACGTGCTGATGCTCGGCCTCGACCCGCAATGGCTCGAAGGTGCCGGCGTGCCGATGGAGACGATCGGCGGCGTCGTAAGCATGGCGGGCCCGGCCGATTTCTATCCCTTCACGAGCGATTCGGCGCGCAATGCGCTGGGCGACGCGCCCGATCCCGCACTGACGCAGCCGATTCATTTTGCACGCGGAGATGCCCCGCCGATCCTGTTGCTTCACGGCACCGCCGACAGCGTCGTTCGCATCCGCAATTCGCGGCGGCTGAAGGCGCAGATCGAAGCGGCGGGCGGCGAGGTCGAGGAGCGCGAATACCCGGGCATGGGTCACGCCGGGGTGATCATGGGGCTGTCCCGGCCCTTTGCACAGAACGGTATCGTGCGCGATCCGTTGGTCGCGTTCCTGCGCAAGGCGACGGCGAAGCCTTCAGTTCCGGTTCAGCGCAAAGACCGCTAGTCCGGAGCCGGTCATGCGTTCTATCGCCCGCATCTCTGCCCGCTTCTTCGCCGTCCTTGCGGCGATTGCGCTCGTCGCCCAGCCGGCGGCAGCGCAGTCGATCCTGCGCGATGCCGAGACCGAGGCGCTTCTGCAGGACCTCGCCGATCCGCTCGCCGAAGCAGCGGGCCTCGGAAAAGGCAACGTCGAGATCGTCCTCGTCGGCGACCCCAGCCTCAATGCCTTCGTCGCCGGGGGTCAGGCGGTCTACATCCATTCAGGACTTATCGAGGCGGCCGACAGCGCCGAGGAAGTCCAGGGCGTGATCGCGCACGAAATCGGCCACATCGTCGGCGGCCACGTGATAAATTCGAGCGGCGCAAGCGAGGCGACCGGGATTTCGATCCTTTCGATGGTGCTCGCCGCCGCGGCCGCGGCGGCAGGGGCGGGCGATGCCGCGATGGGCGTGATGATGGCCGGGCAGCGCGCCGCGCTCGGCAAGTATCTCGCCTTCAGCCGGATGCAGGAAAGCAGCGCCGACGCCGCCGGGGCGGAGTACCTGTCGAAGGCGGGCCTGTCGGGCCGCGGCAGCCTCGAATTCTTCAAGAAACTCCAGAACATGGAATTCCGCTACGGATTCAATCCGACCGAAGAGGACGCTTTCGTTTCGACCCACCCGCTTTCGGGCGAGCGCATCGCGCGGCTGACCGAGGTGTACCAGGCCGACCCGGCGTGGTCGAAGCCCGCCGACCCCAAGCTGCAGGAACGCTTCGAGCTCGCGAAGGCCAAGCTGGCCGGCTACATCGACGACCCGAAGAAGACCTTGCGCGACTATCCGGAAACCGATTCCAGCCTGCCCGCGCGCTATGCCCGCGCCTATGCATTTCACAAGGAAGCGCTGGTCGACAAGTCGCTCGCCGAAACGCAGGCGCTGATCGCAGCGCAGCCCGACAACCCCTATTTCCTCGAGCTTGAGGGGCAGGTCCTGCTCGAATCGGGGCGTCCTGCCGAAGCGATAGAGCCGTTGCGCCGGGCGACCGCGCTGACGAACAACCAGCCGCTGATCGCAGCGACATTCGGCCACGCGCTGATCGCGACCGAGGACGCGGCCAATTACCCCGAGGCGGAGATGGTGCTGAAGGCGGCGGTGGCCAAGGATCGCCTGAATCCGTTCGCGTGGTATCAGTTGGGGGTGATCTATGCCGCGCAGGGCGACATGCCGCGCGCCCGGCTCGCCAGCGCCGAACAACAGGTCATGACCGGCCGCTTCGGAGATGCGCTGCGCAGCGCGCAGGCGGCCGAAGCCGGCCTCGACAAGGGCACCCCCGACTGGATCCGCGCACAGGATATCGAACTGCAGGCGCGCGCCGAGCTTGAACGGCAGAAGAAGCGCAAGTAGCCCCGCACCATGAACCGCGTGCTCTCGTTCGTCCCCACCGCGATGATCGCGCTGGCATTCGGCTTCCTGGGCGCGTGGGGCTTCGCGCTTTCCGGCCTCGGCGGGAGTGCGACGCGGGATTGGCTGATCGCCCATCCGGAGATCCTGCCCGAGATTGCGGAAGCCTATCAGAAGAACCAGGCGAAGGAGCGGCTCGCGGGGATTTCCGACGAACTCCACCGCCCGTTCCCCGGCGCTGTGCTGGGCAATCCGGACGGCAAGGTGACGCTGGTCGAATTCAGCGATTACGGTTGCACGTTCTGCCGTCAGTCGGTCCAGGACGTAAAGGCGCTGATCGCGGCCAACCCGGACCTGCGGGTGGTCATGCGGGAGTGGCCGATATTCCAGGGGAGCGACGTTGCCGCGCGCATGGCGCTCGCGGCTGCGAACCAGGGCAAATACGCCGCGTTCCACGATGCGATGTTCGCGCATGGTCCGCCGACCGCGAATTCCATCAGGATCGCCGCCGAGGCTGCGGGGCTCGACATGGAAGCCGCGCGTGAATTCGGCCAGTCGCAGGCGGTCGAGTTCGAATTGCAGAAGAACGCCGAGCTCGCCCGACGCCTCGGCTTCGAGGGGACACCGGGATGGATCGCAGGCTCCAACGTGTTCGCCGGGGCGCTCGGTCGCAAGGCACTGGGTGACGCGGTCGAGGACGCGCGCAAGGGGACGTGACGATAAGACGCGCCCTCGCCGCGCTGGCGGGTCTGGCTTTCGCCCTGACGACCGCACCGCTCCGCGCCGACGTGGGCGAAGATCGCGCCGCGCTCGTCGAACTGCAGCGCGAGGACCTGCGGCTGCAGGCGATCGGCTGGACGCTGGCCACGGGCAACGCCCCGTTCTGCGAAGCCGCTCCGGCGATCGGATTGCTCCTGCAGGATATGGCGAGCTTCGACGCGCCGGACAGGATGCGGACCGCTGCCGGGATCGGCGGCGACATCGCGGTCCAGGCGGTAGTCCCCGGTTCGCCCGCCGCCCGTGCCGGACTCGCCGCGAACGACGAGATCGTCTCGATAGGCGCGCACGCGATGGCCGATCTTCCCGCCGCCAAACCGGGTACCTGGCAGCGCCTGACCGGCCTCAACGACCTTCTCGAACACACGCTGGACCGCGACGGCTCGGTTCAAGTCGCATGGCGCGACGCGGACGGGGAGGCGCACGGGGCGGCGATCGCGGGTGTCCCCGCCTGCCGCTCGCGGTTCGAACTCGTCGACGGCGGGGGCAAGGCAGTTGCCGATGGGCAGCGCGTGCTGATCGGCCGCGAATTCGCCGGCACCGATTATGCGGACGAGCTGTTCGCGGCCGCTGTCGCCCACGAACTCGCGCACAACCTGCTGCGCCATCGGGCCTGGCTCAATAGCGTCGGGCGCAAGCAGAAGAACATCCGCGTGACCGAGCGCGAGGCCGACCGGCTGATGCCGTGGCTGCTCGCCAACGCGGGCTACGATCCGGCCGCCGCCGCGCGGTTCTTCAGGCGCTGGGGCCCGGGACATGGCGGCTGGATCTTCCGCGCGCGCACCCATGACGGATGGGACGAGCGAGCCGATTTCGTCCGCGTCGAACTCCCGCAGGTCGAGGCGCTGATGGCGAGCGAAGGCGCCGCCGACTGGCGCACGCACTTCAGGCGCGAAACCGGAGGCGGCTAGGCGGCTTCGGCAGCCTTCGCGTAGAGCGAATTGATCGGGCGGGCCATGACCCGGCGGACCATCGGTTCGAAGAATTCGAGGCTCTCGCTATCGTAATCCGGGTCGAACGCGGCCTGGTCGTACTTCTCGCAGAATTCGGCGCAGGCATCGAAGTACGGGTTGTCGCGGAACTGCTCGCGCGAGTCCTGGTCCATGCCGAGGTAGTGAAAGTAGTAATAGCCCTGGAAATGCCCGTGATTCTGGCAGATCCAGTGCACTTCCTCGCTGACGAACGGCTTGATGATCGAAGCGGCGACTTCGGGGTGGTTGAAGGTCCCCAGCGTGTCGCCGATGTCGTGGAGCAGCGCCATGACCACGTAGGCCTCGTCTCGCCCGTCGCGGTGCGCGCGGGTCGCGGTCTGCAGGGAATGTTCGAGCCGGTCGACCGGAAACCCGCCGAAATCGCCGTCGAGCAGTTTGAGATGCGTGAGCACGCGGTCGGGCAATCCCTTGGCAAATTTCATGTAGTCCGCGCCGATGATCGCCCAGTCCTCGGCGGTCCCTTCCTTCATTTCGCGGAACTTCGCGCGCTCGGCGGCGCCGTGCGCCATGTCTTCCAGGGTTTCCTCGGTCACGCCCATCGTCTGCTCTCCTCGCGAACCTGCATACCCCATCGCTGCGGTCGAAGGCAAAACTTGTCTGACGCACGGGCAGAACTAGTTTAGGGGAGGAACCGCGATGCCGATGATGCTGCCTTTCCGCCCAGCGCCGTTCTTCGACAACAAGAACGCCGCTTTCTGGAACCTGCAGTTCGCGGGCTGGGGCGGCGTGCTGGTGCTACGCGCGGTGTCGGCGCTCGCGAACGAGCAGCCGTGGGATCTGCTTCTGGTCGTGCTTGTCCAGATTATCACCGGCTTCGCCATCAGCCTGGTGCTCAGCGTGATCTACGGCCAGTTGATCCGGCGGCGCCCGGTGGTGACCTGGTCGATGACCGCGCTGGTGCTGGCAGGCGCGGTGGCGCTCTACGCGACCATCGATTCATGGCTGCAGGGCATCTATTACTCGGGCATTCGCGACACGACCTTCGCGCAGCGTGTTCTCGCGCTCGCCTTCCTCGACGGGACGCTGCTCGGCGCATGGTCGGCGCTCTATTACGCGATCAACTTCTTCCTACAGGTCGAGGAACAGACCGACCGGCTGGAAAGACTCGAGGCGCAGGCGACCAGCGCGCAGCTGGCGATGCTGCGCTACCAGCTCAACCCGCACTTCCTGTTCAATACGCTCAATTCGATCAGTACGCTCGTCCTGCTCAAGCAGACCGAGCCTGCGAACGCGATGCTCACACGCCTCAGCGCCTTCCTGCGCCATACTCTCGTCAGCGAGCCGGGCAGCAAGGTTACGGTGGCGCAGGAAGTGGAGACCCTGCAGCTCTATCTCGGGATCGAGCGGATGCGCTTCGAAGAGCGCCTGCGCACCCAATTCCGCGTCGAGCCCGAGGCGGCGAACGCCTCGCTCCCGTCCATGCTACTCCAGCCGCTGGTCGAGAATGCCGTAAAGTACGCGGTCAGCCCGCAGGAAGAGGGGGCGTGCATCTCGCTCACCGCGCAACTCGTCGGACAGCGGCTGCGCGTCGCCGTGTCGGATACCGGGCCGGGCTTGCGCGACGAGCCGCCTCGCGCCAGCTACCCGCGCGCTCTCGCGGGAGTGGGCAGGACGGTGTCGACCGGCGTCGGCCTTGCCAACATCCGCGATCGTCTTGCCCAAGCTTATGGTGAGGACCACCGCTTCGAAATCCGCAATCCGCCCGAAGGCGGCTTCACGGTGATCATCGAGATCCCCTACGAAGCTGCCGAAAAGGACGAGCCTGCCCGCGCGGCGAAACCTGCGCTCGCCCAACCCGTTAATGCCCCGCGGCCCGCGCCGCGATCGATTGGAACTGCCGCATGACCATTCGTACCCTGATCGTCGACGACGAAAAGCTCGCCATCCAGGGCCTCCAGCTCCGGCTCGAAAAATTCGAAGATGTCGAGGTGATCGGCACTTGCGCCAACGGGCGCGAGGCGATCCGTGCGATCAAGACCGAAAAGCCCGACCTCGTCTTCCTCGACATCCAGATGCCCGGTTTCGACGGGTTCAGCGTGGTCAAGGGAGTGATGGAGATCGAGCCTCCGCTGTTCGTCTTCGTCACCGCTTTCGAAGAACACGCGATCCGCGCTTTCGAGGCCAATGCGGTCAATTACCTGATGAAGCCGGTCGACGAGGACAAGCTCGCCGACACCGTCGAACGCGTGCGCCAGCGATTGAGCGAAAGGCGCAGCGCCGAGGAGGCCGAGAAGCTCAAGAACGTGCTCAACGAAGTCGCCCCCGACGCGGCCGAGGAATACGCCGCCGCCGACGAAACATCGGGCGAGAGTGCCGACCGCTACGAAAAGCTCATCAACATCAAGGACCGCGGCCAGATCTTCCGCGTCGAGATCGATTTCGATCGAGCACATCGAGGCTGCCGGCGACTACATGGTGATCTCAACCGGCAACAACAGCCTCGTCCTTCGCGAGACGATGAAGGACCTCGAGCGTCGTCTCGACCCGCGCACTTTCCAGCGCGTCCACCGCTCCACAATCGTCAACCTCAATCAGGTCCGCCAGGTCCGCCCGCACACCAACGGCGAATGCTTCCTGGTGCTCGAGAGCGGAGCCGAGGTGAAGGTGAGCCGATCCTACAGGGATGTGGTCGCGCGTTTTGTCCACTGAGGGCTGGCATCTGGAGGGCTTCGACCTCGACGCCTTCGTGCGTGACACGCTCGCCGAGGATCTGGGCGAGGGCGTCCCCGGCGGCGGGCACGATGTCACCAGCGAAAGCGTGATCCCGGCGAACGCAAGGTTCGCAGGCGTGATGGACAGCCGCGATGCGATCGTCGTCGCCGGACTGCCGGTGGCCGAGGCGTTCTTCCGCGCGCTTGACCCGGGCATCGAGATCGATCTGCTTGTCGGCGAGGGTGAGGAAGTCGAACCCGGCACCGACCTGATGCGGCTTTCCGGCAACGCCCGCGCGATGCTGACGGCCGAGCGCTGTGCGCTCAACACCGTGCAGCACCTTTCCGGCATCGCGACGATGACGCACGAGTATGTCCGCGCGATGGACAACCCGGCGTGCACGCTGCTCGACACGCGCAAGACGATCCCCGGCCTGCGCCATCTCGAGAAATATGCCGTCCGCATGGGAGGCGCGGCCAATCACCGGATGGGCCTGTGGGACGCGGCGATGATCAAGGACAATCACGTCCTCGTGGCCGGCTCGGTCGGCGAGGCGGTGCGCCGCGCGGTCGAGGCGGGCGTAAAGGAGATCATCTGCGAGGTCGACCGGATCGACCAGATCGAGCCCGCGCTCGAAGCCGGCGCGACCCGGCTTCTGCTCGACAACATGGACCCGCCGACGCTGCGCGAGGCGGTCGCGCTGGTGGCCGGTCGCGTTCCGACCGAGGCGAGCGGCGGGATCAATCTCGACACGATTCATGCCAAGGCCGCGACTGGAGTCGACTATGTGTCGGTGGGCCGCCTGACCCAGAGCGCACCCGCCGCGGACATCGGACTGGATTTTACCCAGCTGTGACGAAGAGGCGCCCAGTCGCGATAAAGGGGTTCGTGACACTCTTCATTGTCGCCGCACTGCTAGCCTTTGCCGACGGCATGCAGCACCTCGACCGAAACGCTGTCTATCTCGCCGAGCGGGTCCCGGAACTGGCTTGGTCCCGAGACGCGGTCATCGTTACCCTGTCGGCGCGCCTCTCGATCGCATTGATTCCGACCGCACTGGTCTGGTTTTTCGCGAGCAATTTCGCGCGCTGGATGGTCACCGTGATTGGAGTGGGAAAGTTGATCAACGTGCCCGCCGCGGTCCGTATCGCTGAAGCTGGAAATGCAATCTCGCCTTATTGGGCCGCGAGCCTGATCGTCGGCCTGATTGCGGTTGCACTTCTCTTTACCCCGGATGCGCGGAGGTATTTTTCTCGCCGCCGGGAGGTCAACGCTGCGGTTTTCAATTAGCCTCACGCTTCTCTGCGCGATTGGCGCGACTCCCGCTTTCGCACAAGCCTACCAGTGCCGCGTTCCGCGCACTGTGCAGGTCCCGCAAGTCCGCCCCGACGGCCCTTCGCACATGGTGCCCGTCACCGGTTACACCGTCGCGCTGAGCTGGGCGCCCGAGTTCTGCAAGGGCCGCGAGACTCGTGCCGCCGACGCGATGCAGTGTTCGGGCCGGAACGGGCGCTTCGGTCTGGTCGTCCACGGCCTCTGGCCCGAGGGACGCGGGACTTGGCCGCAGTGGTGCCCGACACCCCGCAAGCTCTCGCCCCAGGAGGCGCGCCGCAATCTGTGCATGACGCCGTCCGCGCGAATGCAGGCGACCGAGTGGGCCAAGCACGGCGCGTGCATGGTCCGCAGCCCCGGCGGCTATTTCAAAGTCACCCGCATCCTGTGGAACAGCCTGCGCCTGCCCGACCTGGACCGGCTGTCGAAGGAGGATGGTCTCAAGGCCGGGATGCTCCGCGACCTCTGGGTCTACGCCAACCCCGCCTGGCCGCGCGAAGCGGTCGGCTTGAAGCTCAACGAGCGCGGATGGCTACAGGAACTGCGGCTTTGCTACGGCAAGGACTTCATGCCCGAGAAATGCGACCGACGGCGCCTAGGCGCGAAGGACGGGGCGCCGATGAAGATCTGGCGCGGGCTTTAGCGCCGGTCCCTGAAGAAGGAACGGAGCAGCTCGGCCGCTTCCGCCTCGCCGATGCCGCTCACGACTTCGGGTTTATGGAGCGCCTGCGGGTGGTCGAACACCCGCGCGCCGTGGGCCACCGCGCCGCCCTTGGGGTCGGAGGCGGCGTAGGTCAGCCGTGCGATTCGCGCGTGGACGATCGCGCCGGCGCACATCGCGCAGGGTTCGAGCGTGACGAACATCTCGCACCCAGTCAGCCGCTCGTCCTCCAGGCCCTTCGCCGCCATGCGAATCGCCGCGATTTCGGCGTGGGCAGTGGGGTCATGGTTGCTACGCGGCGCATTGCGGCCCTCTCCCACGACCTTCCCGTCCTTGACGACGACCGCACCGATCGGCACTTCGCCGGCCGCCGCCGCCGCTTGCGCCAGGGCCAGGGCGCGTTTCATGGGTTCGGGCAGCGGCCATCTGGTCATGCACCGTCCCTAGCAGGTGCTTGACGATTCGCGAGTGCCTCGCTAAGCGCGCGCCTTTCCCGGCACTGCCGTAACAGCTTATCGAAGAGATTTGTCATGTCCCGCATCTGCGAACTCACCGGCAAGGGCCGCCAGGTCGGCCACAACGTGAGCCACGCCAACAACAAGACCAAGAAGGTCTTCCTGCCCAACCTGCAGAACGTGACGCTGATGAGCGAGAAGCTCGACCGCAGCTTCAAGTTCCGCGTGTCGACCCAGGGCCTGCGCTCGGTAGAACACAACGGCGGGCTCGACGCGTGGCTGATGAAGACCAGTGACGAGAAGCTCTCGGCCAACGCGCTCAAGGTGAAGCGCGAGCTGAAGAAGGCCGACAAGGCCGCCGCGTAAGTCCGGCCGAAGGGCTGACGAAAAAGGGCGCCCGGCTCAGGCCGCGGCGCCCTTTCGCTATTCCGGCGGCAGGAAAAGCAGCGGGTCGAGCCGAGCGCCCTGCCATTCGAGCGACCAGTGGAGATGCGGCCCCGTCGCACGGCCGGTCGACCCGACGTAGCCAAGCAATTGGCCCTGCTTCACGCGCTGCCCCTCATGCACGACCAGCCGGTCGGAGTGGAGGAACGCGCTGTTGAGCCCGCCGCCGTGGTCGATCATCAGGAGATTGCCCTCGAGCGAGAACGGACTCGTCGCCGCGAGCACGACCACGCCGTCGGCCGGAGCCACGTAGGCCGCGCCCGCGCCCGGCGCGATATCGAGCCCGGTGTGATAGGCACCCGGCTCTCCGCGATAGATCCGCTGCGATCCGAACCGGCCCGAAATCCGCCCCTTCACCGGCCAAACGAACGACTGGCGCCAGCCGCCGACATCGTGGTCCGAGGCGCGCGCCGCGTGAATGCGGTCGAGTTCGGGCCGCCGGATCCGCATGAATGCCTCGGTCGGCCCGCCGGGACGCCTTGCGGCGTTGATGTGCTCGATGTTCCAGTCGCGCGGAGCGATCGTCAGCGGGCTCTTCACCTCGCGCCCGTCGGCGAGCCTTGCAGTCAGTGTCTCTACCGGACCGGCGTCGCGATCGAACGCGGCGAAGAAACGGCCCTTCGAGTCGAGCCGAAGCGGGGTGCCGTCGATGCTGGCGCTGCGGGTGCCGGCGGGAGCGGTCCCGCGAATCCAGCCACCCTGGGTCAGCTGCCCGTCGAATACGAAAGTGCTCGGCCCGGACGGCCTGGGCGCTGGCGTCGGAGAGGGCGTCGGGGCCGGGACGGGCTGGCGGACCGGCTGGACGACCGCGGCGCTCTCCGCATCCGGCGGAGCGCCCGGGGGGACGCAGGCGGCAACGAACAGGGGTATTACTGCGACCGTAAGCTGCTTCACTCGGGGAGAAGCCTCCGCGCGGCGAGATCGGCGCTGGCATAGGCCTCCTGCCGCTCGACGCTCCAGTAGCGCAGTTCCTCCAGCGGAACGGCCATGCCGCTCGCCGCGCAGACGACGTGGTTGCCGGGCCGCATCACGCGGAACCCGTTGGGGCCGTATATCAGCTCGGCGGCCCGATCGCTCGAATTCATCAACATGGGGTGCGTCCTATCATCTGCCGCTCAGTCGAACAAATCGTCCTGTCGGGGCGGCGGTTCCTTTCGCCGCGATGGCGGCACCGGCGTGGGCTTGCGCTGGGCGCCCGCCAAGGGGGTAACCTCGAGCGGCCCGTCGCGGAAGTGCAGCGTCAGCGCGGCCTCGCCCTTCGCGGCAGCCGCATCGACCAGCGTCTGCCCTTGCATGCCGGTCACCCGAACGTAGCCCTTCTGGAGCAGATTGTTGGGATTGATCGTGTCCATCAGCCGCTTGGCGGCAGCCAGCCTGTCCTGGGCACGCTCGATTCGGTGGCGAAGCAGCGCGGGCGAAAGACGGACCCGGTCGTGAGCCAGCGCCTCGCGCGCCGCGCCCGCCCGGTCGCGCAGTCCCTGCCGCAGCCGCCCGGCAAGGTCGTCGAGCTTCTGCGCCTGCGGGGCGAGTAGCGCCTCGATCCGCGGCATACGGCGGACCCGCGCATCGAGGCGCTCTCTGCCCAGTTCAACCGGACGAAGCGCGCAGCGCTGCTTGCGCAAGGCGAAGTCGGCAAGCGTCGCGGCGAGTTCGCGCCGCACGGGGACGGCGATTTCGGCGGCGGCTGTCGGGGTCGGCGCTCGGCGATCGGCGGCGTGGTCGGCAAGCGTGGTATCGGTTTCGTGTCCGACCGCGCTGATCGTCGGGATCGAGCAAGCGGCGATCGCACGCACGACCACTTCTTCGTTGAAGCTCCACAAGTCCTCGATCGACCCGCCCCCGCGGGCCACGATTAACAGGTCGGGTCGCAAGGAGTGTCCCTCGGGCAAGGCCGAGAACCCGCGCACCGCCGCGGCGACCTGATCGGCAGCGCCCTGGCCCTGCACGAGCACCGGCCAGACGACGACCCGGCTCGGAAAGCGATCGGCGAGGCGGTGAAGGATATCGCGAATCACCGCGCCCGTGGGCGAAGTGACCACGCCGATCGTAGTCGGGAGATACGGCAGTTGCCGCTTGCGCTCGGGCGCGAACAGCCCCTCGGCCGCAAGCCGCTGGCGGGTCTTTTCCAGCAGCGCGAGCAGCGCGCCCTCGCCCGCCAGCTCAAGGCTGTCGATCACCACCTGGTACTTGGAACGGCCCGGATACGTCGTCAGCTTGCCCGATGCGACGACCTCCAGCCCGTCCTCGGGCAGAAACGCAAGCGCGCTCGCGGGGCCACGCCACATGACCCCGTCGATCACCGCCTTGTCGTCCTTCAGGCAGCAATAAAGGTGGCCCGATGCGGCCCGCTTTACGCCCGAAAGCTCGCCGCGCAGGCGCACGAAACCGAAGCGGTCCTCGACCGTGCGCTTCAGCATGTTCGACAGCTCGGACACGCTGAGCGGCTCGGCGTTGTCGCCGGCCCGCCCCTTCGCTACCAGCCCGCCAGCATTACCATCGAATTCGGGAGCGGGCATGAACATCCTTTTGCTGGGCAGCGGCGGGCGCGAACATGCGCTGGCGTGGAAGCTCGCGCAATCCCGGCTACTCTCTGACGAAGGAGATAGGCTCTACGCCGCGCCGGGCAACCCGGGGATCGCCGAGCATGCCCGGCTCGTTTCGCTGGATTCGACCGATCACGGAGCCGTCGTGCGCTTCTGCGAAGACAAGCGCATCGGCCTCGTCGTGATCGGGCCGGAGGCGCCGCTGGTCGACGGGCTCGCCGATACGCTGCGGGCGGAAGGGTTCAACGCGTTCGGCCCCTCGAAAGCCGCCGCGCAGCTCGAAGGCAGCAAGAGCTTCACCAAGGAACTGTGCGAAAAGGCCGGGATACCCACCGCCGGCTACGTGCGGGCGACTTCGCTCGCCAATGCCACGGCTGCGCTGGAAAACTTCACCCCCCCCTATGTGCTCAAGGCCGACGGCCTGGCCGCGGGCAAGGGCGTGGTGATCGCCGAAACGCGCGAAGAAGCCGAGGCTGCGCTCGCGAACATGTTCGGCGGCAGTTTCGGACAGGCGGGGACCGAGGTCGTCATCGAAGAATTCATGGAAGGTGAGGAGGTCAGCTTCTTCGCGCTCACCGACGGGGCGAGCGTGCTGTCGTTCGGAAGCGCGCAGGACCACAAGCGCGTCGGTGAGGGCGATACCGGCCCCAATACCGGCGGCATGGGCGCCTATTCCCCTGCGCGCGTGCTGACACCGCTGCTGCGCGGCGAGGTGATCGAGCGGATCGTCGCGCCGACCGTTCGCGCGCTCGCCGATGCAGGCACGCCCTATTCCGGGGTGCTGTTCGCCGGGCTGATGCTGACCCGCGAGGGACCCAAGCTGATCGAGTACAACTGCCGTTTCGGCGATCCCGAATGCCAGGTGCTGATGATGCGGCTGGAAGACGATCTCGGCGAGTTGCTTCTCGCCTGTGCAGAAAACCGGCTCGGCCGGGTGCAACCCGTGAAGATGAGCACCGATGTAGCGCTGACCGTGGTGCTGGCGGCAGACGGCTATCCAGGCACGGCGGCGAAGGGCAGCTCGATCGACCTCGGTAAGGCAGCCGGCATGAAGAGGGTCAAGGTCTTCCATGCCGGCACTGCGATTTCCGCTGGCGAGCTCGTCGCAAACGGCGGGCGCGTGCTCAACGTCACCGCCACGGGCACGTCGGTGCAAGACGCACAGGAGCGCGCCTATGCCGCGGTCGACGCCATCCACGCCCCCAGCCTGTTCTGCCGCCGCGACATTGGCTGGCGTGAGATCGCACGCGAACGCGAGGAAGCGGAAGACACATGAAGGGCGCTCCGTGCCTTCTGCTGGCGCTGGCCGCAGCATGCGGCACGCAGGAGCCGGAGCGCGGGGCCGGCGTATATCCGCAATCGCCGCAAGCCCGCATGGCGCGCCAGCAAGCCGAGTCCTAGCCTGAGTGATCTGCGCGTCCGGCGCGCTGGGGGATCAGCAGGATCAGGAATACGATCGCCCCCGCCAGCGCCGCAGAGGACACCGAACGGCTTAGTGCGAGGCCGCCGTGAGCGACGGGCTTGTCGAGGAAATCGCCGACCACGGCCCCCAGCGGGCGTGTAAGGATGAACGCGAGCCAGAACAGCGCGACGTGGCTGATGCGGGTCCAGGCATAGGCCGCCGCGACGAGCGCGAGCGCCCCGCCGAAGATGACAGCCGCCCCCGCGTAGCCGAGCGATCCGTCGGCCACCCAATCCCCCAGCGCGGTGCCGAGGGTCTGCGAAAACGTAATCGTCAGCCAGTAATAAACTTCGGCCTGTGGCTCGTGGATCGAGCTCACCGAGATCGTACCCATTGCGCGGTGCCATACGAACAGCGAGACGGCCACCAGCGCCAGCAGAAGCAGAGACCCGCCCGGGTAGCCGATGCCAAGCGAGCGCGTGGCGAAGTCGGCGAGCGTGGTCCCTGCTGTGGTCGAGGCGATGATCGTCGCCCAGTAGAGGAACGGGTGGAACCGGCTCGCCCTGATCTGCGCGGCGACGAGCACGGCCAGGCCGAATCCGAAGATCGCGGTTCCGACGAGATAGCCGTTGATCCCGCCCTGCCCCGCTTTCGCGGTGGTTTCGCCCAGCCAGCTCATGCTGACGGTATCGCCCATCGTCTCGCCGAAGGTCGTGGCAAGGATCTTGATGAGCCAGAACCCCACCGTCACCGCCGGTACCTTGGTCAATCTGTCGCGCAACTCGTCGCTCATGGTCGCTCCTGTAAACAGATCGGAGCAGCTAGGATTCGCTCGACCGATTGCCCATAAGCAGGCGCTTATCGACCCATTTTCAAGCGGGAGCAGAGATGGCTTCGAATACGAAGCAGGAAGGCGCGGCGGTCGCGGTGCTGGCGCTGCAGACGCTCGCGGCGGGATATTTCCTCTACGATGGGGCGGCGGAAGGCTACGCCCCCGTCGACATCCTCGTCGGCCTGGCGCTGCTCGCCGGGATAGCCTGGGCCGGGCTGACGCTGCGCACGCTCCATGCCGAGGCGCACCGCCGCGAACGCGCGCTGGCCGCCGCTCGCGGGGCGCTGAGCGCGATCATGCGCGAGCGGTTCGCCGAGTGGAAACTGTCGACCGCCGAAACCGAAGTCGCGCTGTTCGCGCTCAAGGGCTGCCCCATCGCCCAGATCGCCGATCTGCGGAGCGCTGCACAGGGCACCGTCCGTTCGCAGCTCAGCCAAGTCTATGCAAAGGCCGGGGTCGGCGGCCAATCGGGCCTGATGGCGTTGTTCCTCGACGACCTGATCGAGCCGATCGCTCCTCCGGAGAGCGCCTAGCGAGGCGAATCAGCCCAGCTTGTCGGCCATCAGCGCCTTCAGGTCCGCCTCGGGCCGCGCGCCGTAGTGGCTGATGATTTCAGCCGCGCAAAGCGCCCCGCGCCGCAGGCACCGCTCAAGCGATTCGCCGAGGACATGGCCGTGGAGGAACCCCGAAGCGAACAGGTCGCCCGCGCCGGTGGTGTCGATCACGTTCGTGGGCTCGGCAGGCACTTCGGCCCGCTCGCCGCCGCGCACCGCAACCGCGCCGTCGGCGCTTCGGGTAACGACGAGGGTGGGCACCTTGTCCTTCAGCGCGGCGATTCCGGTTTCGAAATCGTCCTCGCCGGTAAGCGCGGCAAGCTCGGTGTGATTGGCGAACAGGACGTCGATCATTCCTTCGTCGATCAGTGCGCGGAAATCGTCGCCGTGGCGGTCGATTACGAACACTTCGCTGAGCGTGAAGGCAACTTCACGCCCCGCCTTTCGGGCAGCCTCGATCGCCCGGCGCATCGCGGCGCGGGGCTCTTCGGGGTCCCACAGGTAGCCTTCGAGGTAGAGCACTTTCGCCGCCGCGATCTGCTCTTCGTCGAGGGCGGCGGCCGGCAGGTACTGGCTCGCGCCGAGAAAGGTGTTCATCGTGCGCTGGGCATCGGGCGTGACTAAGATCAGGCATTGCGCGGTCGGCGGCTCGGCCTCACGCGCCGGGGTTTCGAAGGCGATGCCGCCGGCCCGGATGTCGTGCGCGAAAACCTTGCCGAACTGGTCGTCCGCCACCTGTCCGATGAAGGCGCAGCGGCTGCCGAGCGCGGCGAGACCGGCCAGGGTGTTCGCCGCAGATCCGCCGGAGATTTCCTTCGCGGGGCCCATTGCCTCGTAGAGCCGCGCGGCGCCGTCAGCATCGACGAGCGTCATCCCGCCCTTGTTGAGCGACAACCGCTCGATCGTCGCGTCGTCGCAGGCGGCCATCACGTCGACAATGGCGTTGCCGATGGCGATGACGTCGAAACGGGTATCAGTCACAGGTATTCCTTGGATCACGAGAGCAAAATCCCGGCGCGCCTAGCCGCTTGCGCGCGATTGGCCAAGCGGTAGGACGTTCCGGATGACAAGGGTTCCGCAGGCATTCGCACTCGCGCTCGGCCAGCTTGGGGACAGGCGCGTGCTGGCCCTACTCGCCAAGAGCCTGGCGCTGACGCTTGCGATCTTCGTCATCGCGGGTGGTGCGGGTCTCTACGCCCTCTACCGCTGGCTCATTTCTCTGGACGTTGCATTCAGCGCCGAACTGTCGACGGTGGCTGCGCTCGTACTGACGGTGCTCGCTGGCTGGCTGGGCTTTCGCATCGTCGCCTTGGCGGTGCTGCAATTCTTCGCCGACGAGGTGGTGCTCGCGGTCGAGGCGAGGCACTATCCGGCAGAAGCGGCAAATGCCCGCACCCTGTCGTTCGCCGAGGACGCACGTAACGCGGTGCGCGGGATCGTGCGGGTGATCCTCGTCAATGCGCTCGCACTTCCAGTCGCGATCGTCCTGCTCGCGACGGGCATCGGAACGCCGATCCTGTTCTGGGCGGTCAACGGGTGGCTCCTCGGGCGCGAGCTGATGGACATGGTCTGGTTGCGTCACCGGACCTCTCCGGAGGACGCTCCGCCGCTCTCCGGCTTGACACGCTTCGCGCTCGGCGGGATCGTTGCGGCGCTTCTGCTTGTGCCGTTCGTCAACCTGCTCGCACCGGTGCTCGGGGCGGCGGCGGCAACTCACCTCGTCCTTTCCTCGAAACGCCAGACCCGAAACGATCAGCCTTGAAACGTCTCGCCTACATTTTGCCGCTCGCGCTCGCAGCTTGCGGACCGACCACCGGCACGCCGGTCGCCTCGACGCCCGCTCCCACGCGTGTGGCGAGCGTTCCGGCGACCCGCCCTGCGCCGCCGCCTGCCGGCGCCTTTCGCACAGCGAAGGTAATGAGCCTGCCCGGCCTCGAGGGGGTGATCGGTGCCGACGAGACCGCGCTCGAACGCCAGTTCGGCCAGCCGCGGCTCGACGTGTGGGAGGGCGACGCAAGGAAGCTGCAGTTCTCGGGCGAGCCCTGCGTGCTCGACGTCTATCTCTACCCCCCGCGCCCCGGTGCAAAGCCGACGGCGACTTACGTCGACGCGCGACGCGCCAGCGACGGGCTCGACGTCGACCGCGCGGCCTGCGTCAGGGCGCTGAAGCGCTAGTCGCGATCGAATTCGAGCTGGGCTTCGGCGCCACCCTGAAGCGGCACCGGACCCCGGGGCGGAACCGCCGGAACGGCGAGCCCGGCTTCGGGCGGCTTACGTCGCGGAAATGGCCGGGGACGCCAGGTAGCGGCCGTCCGGAGCGTTACCTCTCGGCGCCGACGCGCTTTCGCGTGTTCGCGCCGCAAGTGGTCGGCCATTTGGGAGAGAACGTCGAGCAGGCTCACGGCCTGCTTATACCATGAAGCTTTCGCCGCAGCCACACGCGCCCTTGGCGTTGGGGTTGGTGAAAACGAAGCCGGCGGTAAAATCGTCCTCCACCCAGTCCATCGTGCTGCCGACGAGGTAGAGCACGCTCGCTCCGTCGATGTAGAACGTACCGCCGGGGGTCTCGATCTTCTCGTCGAACCCCTGTTCCTCGGACACATAATCGACCGAATAGGCGAGGCCCGAGCAGCCCCGCCGCGGGGTCGACAGCTTGACCCCGATCGCATCGTCGGGCGCTTTCGCCATAAGCTCGGCCACCCGCGCCTCGGCAGCGGGAGTGAGCACGACGGCGGCAGGGCGCTTGCGGGTCTGGGTTTCGGTCATGGCAGTTTCTTCTCCCAGAACTGGGCATTCCCCATCGCGGGATCAAGCGCATACTGGCCGTAGCCGAGCGATGCGTAGAGCGCGCAGGCGGGCGTGTTGCCCGACAGGACCTCGAGCGTGACCTTGCACGCCCCGCGTTTCTTTGCCTCGCCCTCGATCGCGGCGAACAGCGCCTTGCCGATACCCTTGCCGCGATGTCCCGGCAGTACGGCAACGTCGTGGACGTTGACCAGCGGCCGAGCGGCGAAGGTCGAGAACCCCGTCAGGCAGTTGGCAAGGCCGACCGGTTCGCCGGCCACACGCGCAATGAGCGAAAATGCACCCGGGTGCGCCGCGAGCCGCTCGACAAGGTGCGCGCGCACGTCATCGCCCAATGGTTCGCCTCCGCCCATCGGGTCGCGCGCGTAGGCGTCGAGCAGATCGACGATTGCCGCCGCGTCCGCCGGGTCGGCGTAGTCGGCCAGCGTCACCGTCAGTTCGGGGGCGAGCGTGTTGTTCACAACATGCCCAGTTCGAGGCGCGCCTCGTCGGTCATCTTGTCGGGGCCCCACGGCGGATCCCATACAAGGTTCACCTCGGCATCGCGCACGCCGGGCACGGCGCCGACGCGCAGTTCGACCTCGCCCGGCATCGATTCCGCGACCGGGCAGTGCGGCGTGGTGAGCGTCATCGTGACCTTGGCGTCGGCGTCTTCGGTCACCTCCACCGCGTAGATCAGGCCGAGATCGTAGATGTTCACCGGGATTTCCGGGTCGTAGATTTCCTTGAGCGCCTCGACGACCGCCTCATAAAGGTCGCCGCCCGGCTCGCCGGAGTGCGCCACCTCGGGCTTCTTCGCAAGGAACCCCTCGAGGTAGTCGCGCTTGCGCTCGAAGCTTTCGCGAGGGCTCTCTTCCTCGACCGCGTCGGACACGCGGGCGCGAGGCGGCTTCACGACCTCCTCGTTCGGCGCGGGCGCGGCGACCCAGGTCTTCTTCGTGTCGTCGGTATCCATCTCGGTACTCATGCGAAAATCCTTCTGGCGCGCTCGATCCCGCGGACGAGCGCGTCGATGTCGTCGTGCGAACTGTAGAGCCCGAAGCTCGCCCGCGCGGTGGCTGGCACCCCGAGATGCTCCATCAGCGGCTGCGCGCAGTGGTGCCCGGCGCGAATCGCGACGTTCTCTTCGTCGAGGATCGTGCCGAGGTCGTGCGGATGAATTCCATCGATCGCGAAGCTGACGATTCCAGCACTTTCATCAGGCCCGAACAGCGTTATGTCGTTCATCGGCCGCAGGGCATCGCGCAAGCGACGCACCAGATCGATTTCGTGCGCGTGAATCGAATCGAGACCGATCGCGTCGACATAGTCGCAGGCCGCGGCGAACCCGATCGCCTCGACGATCGCGGGCGTCCCGGCTTCGAACCGCTGCGGCGGCGGTGCGTAAGTCGTGCCGTCGAAGGCGACCTTGTCGATCATCGCGCCGCCGCCCTGCCAGGGAGGCATCGCTTCGAGCAGGTTGGCCCTGCCCCACAGCGCGCCGATCCCGGTCGGGCCATAGAGCTTGTGGGCACTGAAGGCGTAGAAATCGCAATCGAGCGCGGCAACGTCGACCGGCATCCGGGGCACCGCCTGGCACCCGTCGAGCAGCAGCTTCGCGCCTGCCGAATGCGCGAGGTCCGCCGCGCGCCTTGCATCGAGCGTGGAGCCGAGCACGTTCGAGACATGCGCGAACGCGATCATGGTATGCTCGGGCGTGAGCATTGCCTCGGCCGCATCGAGATCGATGCATCCCTCGCTCGTCAGCGGGCAGACGTCCACCTGCCACCCGGCAAGCTGCCACGGCACGATGTTCGAATGATGCTCGAGCGTTGAGAGCAGCACCCGGCCCTTGTCCGGGTAGGAATAGGCGACGAGATTGATTGCCTCGGTCGCGCCGCGGGTGAAGACGATTTCCTCCTCCGAACCGCCGACGAACGCGGCGACGCGCCGCCGTGCCGCCTCGTAACCCAGCGTCATCTGCGCGGAGCGGCCATAAACCCCGCGGTGGACGGTCGCGTAATCGCGCCCCAGGGCACGGGTCACCGCGTCGATCACGACTTGCGGCTTCTGCGCGGTGGCGGCGGTGTCGAGGTAGTGCCACCCACCGGCAAGCCCCGGAAATTCGCTCTTGCGGTCGATGGTGGCCATCTGGTTCACCCGCGTGCCTCCAGCGGCGAGAGCGCGGCCTCAAGCAACAAGTCGGGCGCGCGATGCGCAGCATACGCATCGGCGACAAAGGCGCGCACCAGAAGCGCGCGAGCGGCTTCGGGGTCGAGACCGCGGCTCGCCATGTAGAACCGCGCCGCCTCGTCCATCTGGCCGATGGCTGCACCGTGGGCGCATTTCACGTCGTCGGCGAAAATCTCGAGCTCGGGCTTGGCGTTCGCGCTGGCGCCGCGTTCGAGCAGGAGCGCCTTGAAGCTCTGCGCCGCGTCGGTCTGCTGCGCGTCGCGCACCACCGCGATCTGGCCGAGGAAGTTTCCGGTGGCAGTCCCCCAGTGCACGGAACGCACGACCTGGTTGCTGGTCGCACCGGGCTCCGCGTGAGTAACGCGGGTGACGATCTCGCGGGTCGCGTTCCCGCCGCCGATGGTCACGCCGCCCAGTTCGAAATGGGCGCCTTCGTGCAGCGTCACCTCTACCTCGAGCCGGGTGTAGGTGCCCGCCGAGAGCAAGGCGAAAATCTCCGCCCGCGCACCCCTGCCCACGTCGAGCCGAACGCGATGGATACCTGCCTGCGAGTCGTCGAGAACCAGGTCCCTGGCCCGCACTTCGCCGGGCGCCAGCGTCGCCTCGTGCCACGTGTCGAGGTCGACCGGCATCAGCGCCTCAAGCGCCGCGGGATCGGCGTAGCGCCACTGCTCGTCACGCGTCGTGGGGAGGACTTCGGTCATTACTCGCCCGTCCCCCGCTTGAGCGCGAGCGCGGCGATGCCCTGTCCGCGATATTCCTTCATGCACGTCTGAAGGCCTGCAAGTTTGGCGCGCATTTTCACCTTCTTTTCGTCGGCGGTTCCCTTGCCGTCGGCGATCGCCTTGAGTTCGGGGTATGCCGGCTTCACGCACGAGAGCGTTGCGTAGCAGCCGATCGCATCGATCGCCTCGTCGCCGGTGGACTTGACCGTCTTGCAGGCGAGCTTGCCGTCGGCAGCACCCCAGCCGCCGCGCCACTGGTGCAGCTTTTCAGCGATCTTGGGCACTTGCGCGGCGACCTTGGGGTCGATCTTCGCGGTGTCGACGTTTGCCGGCGGACCGGCGGCGCTGCTGGCCTGGGCAAGCAGGAGGAGGGCGGATGCGATAATTGTCATGCGACCAGTGTCTTTCTTTCCTTGCGCGCGGCACGCCAGATGTCGCCCGCAGCGTCGAGGTTGAGCACGAACAGCGCGGCCCCGACGACAAGGTCGGGCCAATAGCTGTGCCATGCGAATGCCGTGACGAATGCCGCGGCGATGATGGCGATGTTGCCGATGGCGTCGTTGCGCGCGGCGAGCCATGCCGCCGTGCCGAGGCTGCCCCCGGCGCTCCGATGGCGCACCAGCAGCGCTGCACAGAGCACGTTCACCGCCAGCGCACCCGCGCCGACCACCCCCAGCGCGAGCGGCTCGGGCACGCCGCCGTGGGAGAATTTCTGCCACGCGGTCCACAGCGCGGCGAAAGCCGGCAGCAGCGCGAAGAACGCGAGCCCGCCGCCGAGCCGCGCGCGCGCCGCCAGGCTCCAGCCGAGGCCGATCACGATCAGCGCATTGATCGCCGCGTCCTCCACGAAATCGGCGCTGTCGGCGAACAACGAGACCGAGCCGAGAAGGGGCGCGGCGATAACCTCGACCACGAAATAGGCGAGGTTCAGCCCCGCCACGATCAGCGCGATCCGGCGCAGCGCGGTCTCCGCCGCGGAAGGAGAGGCGAGCGCCTCGTTCACGCGGCGACCGCGGCCTCGTAGCCCTCGCGTTCGAGTTCGAGCGCGAGTTCGGGGCCGCCCGACTTCACGATCCGGCCCTTCGAGAGGATGTGCACCCGGTCGGGCTTCACGTAATCGAGCAGGCGCTGGTAGTGGGTGATCAGCAGCACCGCCTTGTCGGGCGCGCGCATGATCGAATTGATCCCCTCGCCCACCACCTTCAGCGCATCGATGTCGAGGCCGCTGTCCGTCTCGTCCAGCACGGCAAGCTTGGGGTCTAGGATGCCCATGTGGACCATCTCGGCGCGCTTTTTCTCGCCGCCCGAAAAGCCGACGTTCACCGCGCGCTTGAGCATGTCCATTTCCATCCGCAGCAAGCCCGCTTTTTCCTTCGCAAGCTTCAGGAATTCGCCTCCGGTCAGCGGTTCTTCGCCGCGCGCCTTGCGCTGGCTGTTAAGCGCTTCGCGCAGGAACTGGACGTTGGATACGCCGGGAATCTCGACCGGGTACTGGAAGCCGAGGAACAGCCCCGCGGCTGCCCGCTCGTGCGGGTCGAGCGCGAGCATGTCCTGGCCGTCGAACGTCACGGAACCCGAAGTCACCTCGTAGCCGGGGCGGCCGCCGAGGACGTAGGCAAGCGTCGACTTACCCGCGCCGTTCGGGCCCATGATCGCGTGCACTTCGCCCGCGCCCACATCGAGGCTGAGGCCGCGCAGGATTTCGGTGTCGCCGACTGTGGCGTGAAGGTCACGAATCGAGAGCATCGGGGTTCTTTCCGGTGAAATTGGCAATGGCGACCGCGATTTCGCGGTCGAGCTGGCGGACGGCGGCGTCCTTCGCCTCGCCCGAGAGGCCGGCAGTGCGCTGCTCGCGCACGCGCTTGATCTGCGCGCCGCAAAAGGCGCGGACCTCGATGACCTTGGTGCGAAGGTCGCCCGTCAGCGCGGAGTTCGAGCCCGCGAGCAGGCATCCGCGCAGCCGCGATTCGGCTGCGGCGCTGTCGAAGTCTTCGGCCACGGCCGGCGCGGCGAGGCCGAGCAGGGCGAGGACGGGGAGGAGGGGTTTCAGCATCGGAAACCTCCAACTGACATGTCACCCCGGACTTGTTCCGGGGTGGTGCTTCCTCGCGACGCGACAGGAGGAGCACTGGCCCGGAACAAGTCCGGGCTGACCGATATAGGACTAACGGTCACTTCCGGTCCTCCCGCGGCCGGCGATTGGGCCGCTCGTAGTGCTGGTTCGGGTTTTCCGCGGCGTGCCTGCGCGCGGCGGTCTTCCTGTCGTCGATCCGCATCTTCATGCCGGCGGTGATGCGGGCGAGCACGGCGTCCATGTTCTCGAGCACATCTGACGCCGCGATCCGCATTACGCGGATGCCGACCGACTCGAGGCTCTTGTCGCGGCGCTTCGCGATCACCGGATCGTCGCCCTCTTCGTCGATCATCACCGCCATGCCGAGGCCGGGGCACCCGAAGTCGACGATCGCGCTGCCGATCACCGCGTGGCGCGTGAACTTCCACCTGCCGAGATTCGCCTTGGCGAAGCGTTCGGCGAGCGCCTTGTGCGCCGGGGTCGAGTGCCGTCGCATGTCACGCGCCATGTCGTGCAGCGCATCGAGCCGCTTCTCCGAGATCTCCCACCCGCGCCCCTTCTTCTTGATCGCGGGTTCGGCGTCGGCGGTCTCGTCCGGCGAGCGGAGCTGGAGGGTTTTGCGGGTGGTCATGTCTCTAGTTGCCCGGCTTGCGAGCGACCCAGGAACTCCTCCCAAAGATCGTCGCTTCCGATCGGTCCGTTCTGATACTTTTGGCTCATCGCGATTAAAAAGTCGGCATTCTCAACTGGGTACCCGGAAGCATCGCCGATAATTGTGTCGAAGGAGCAGACGGGGCAGAACGCAGTCTCTTCGTTTTCGCGGGACAGGAGCTTTATCTCGGTGACGAGGGAGGCTTCGAAGTTCCGTGCGCAGGCGATGCAGCCCACGCGAGAACTGGCGCGGACTTCAGGCCCGTTCTCGAAACAATGGACGTGCGCTGCTTCCAGATAATCCTCGTTGAAAGTCACCCCACACTCCCCTCGAGCGAGATCGCCAGCAGCTTCTGCGCCTCGACGGCGAATTCCATCGGCAGCTCCTTGAGCACGTCTTTGGCGAAGCCGTTGACGATCAGCGCCACCGCTTCCTCCTGCCCCAGCCCGCGCTGCATGGCGTAGAACAGCTGGTCGTCCGAAATCTTGCTGGTGGTCGCCTCGTGCTCGATCTGCGCGGAGGGGTTCTTGACTTCGATGTAGGGCACGGTGTGCGCGCCGCAGCGATCGCCGAGCAACAGCGAATCGCATTGGGTGAAGTTGCGCACCCCTTCGGCATTGGCTGCGACGCGGACGAGGCCGCGGTAGGTGTTGTTGCTCTTGCCCGCCGAAATACCCTTCGAGATGATCGTCGAGCGGCTGCCACTGCCGTTGTGGATCATCTTGGTGCCGGTATCGGCCTGCTGGAAATTGTTGGTCACCGCGACCGAGTAGAACTCGCCGACGCTGTCCCTGCCATTAAGCACGCAGCTCGGGTACTTCCACGTCACCGCGCTGCCGGTTTCGACCTGGGTCCAGCTGATCTTCGACCGCGCGCCCTGGCACAGCCCGCGCTTGGTGACGAAGTTGTAGATCCCGCCCTTGCCTTCGGCGTTGCCGGGGTACCAGTTCTGCACCGTCGAATACTTGATCTCGGCGTCTTCCATCGCGACCAGCTCGACCACCGCGGCGTGGAGCTGGTTCTCGTCGCGCATCGGCGCGGTGCAGCCCTCCAGATACGAAACGTAGCTGCCCTTCTCGGCGACGATCAGCGTGCGTTCGAACTGGCCGGTGTTTTCGGCATTGATGCGGAAATAGGTGCTGAGCTCCATCGGGCAGCGCACCCCTTCGGGCACGTAGACGAAGGTCCCGTCGGAAAAGACCGCGCTGTTCAATGTGGCGAAGTAGTTGTCATGCTGGGGCACGACCTTGCCGAGCCACTTCCTGACCAGCTCGGGATGTTCCTTGATCGCCTCGCTGATCGAGAGGAAGATCACGCCTGCACGCTTCAGCTCCTCGCGGAAGGTGGTCGCGACGCTGACGCTGTCGAACACCGCGTCCACCGCGACCTTGCGCGCGCCTTCCACCCCGGCGAGCACTTCCTGCTCCGCCACCGGGATGCCCAGCTTGTCGTAGACTGCCTTGATCTCGGGATCGAGTTCGTCGAGCGATTCGAGCTTCGGCTTCTTGCGCGGCGCGGCGTAATAATACGCGTCCTGGTAATCGATTGCGGGATAGCCGACCTTCGCCCAGTCGGGTTCCTTCATGTCCTGCCACAGCCGGAACGCCTTCAGCCGCCAGTCGAGCATCCATTCGGGCTCGCCCTTCTTGGCGCTGATGAAGCGGACGGTGTCTTCCGACAGGCCCTTTTCAGCGAATTCGGTGTCGATCTCGGCCGACCAGCCGTGTTCGTAGTCGGCCGCTTTCGCGGCCGCCTCGCGCGCGGCGACATCGGTGATCTGGGTGTCGGTCGCGTCATCGGTCACGCGGGTATCTCCGGTTTGTATTCCTGGGCCAGGCGGGTCAGCGGGACCCCGGCGAGTGCGCCCCTCAGCGTTTCGTTGACGAGCGGCCAGTGCGGCCGGACGCGGCAATCGTGATCCACCGCGCACTCGCCATCGATGCATGCGGCAAGCGCGATCGGCCCTTCCACCGCCTCGACGATATCTGCGAGGTTGATCGCCGCAGCAGGGCGTGCAAGCTGCAGCCCGCCGCGCGCGCCGCGCACCGAGCGCAGGAGGCCCGCGGCGGTGAGCTTGCTGACGACCTTGGCCACCGTCGGCGCGGGCAAGCCGGTCTCGGCGGCAAGCTCGCCCGCACTCGTTCTCCCCCCGCCGCAATGGCGGGCCGCGGCGCTCATCGTGACGACGGCGTAATCGGCTAGATTCGAAAGACGCATATCAATTCGGAATGATTCGTTCCGAATTGGACCTAGGCGTCGTCCTTTCCGGTTTCAAGCGGCGGCAGGGGGGCGACGTTGGGTTTGATGTCGCGGAAATTCCTCACGTCGACCAGGGTGCGCAGGATCGTTTCGCTCTCGGCGAACAGGCGCGTCGGGGTTCGGCCGACGAACTCGCGAATCTCGCGGATCATGTGCGACTGGTCGTAAAAGGCGTTGGTCAGCTCCGCCACCCGCTCGTCGGTTACCCCGGGCTCGGACAGCAGCGCGACCACCCGCGTCGCGCGGTAGATGCGCGCCAGGTGCGTCGGGCTCGACCCGAAATAGCGCACGACGAGACGTTGGACCTGCCGCGGTGAATAGGGGCAGGCGTCGTAGAGTTCCTGCACCGGGGGATTGAGCCCGGTGCTGAGCCAATCGGTCACGCACTTGATTACCGCTCTGTGACCATCGGGGACGGTCTGCAGGCGAGCGCGCAGGAACTCGGCTAGCCGCGCGGCCAGAGCTTCGCCATCGGTGTTCGGATGGGCTTCGTACGAAGCGCGTAGATCCTCGCCGAGCGCGTCGGTCTCGGGCCCCATGACCTCGCTCGCATCGAACAGCCGATCGACCGCCTGGTCAGCGGCGATTCCGGTGAGCGCGACCCAACCAAGTCCCGAGATCGCGGCACCGATTGCGTGGAACGGCCCCTCCACCTCGAACGGTGCGGCGACTGTCGTGGGTCCCTGCAGCGTAACCGGATGCGAGCGATCGGTCCGGCCGTGCGGGTAGAACATCCGGCCCTTACCGCGGAGGTAGACCTGGAACTGGCCGACGGCGGCGGGCTGGACATCGCGAATGATCCGTTCATCGCAGCGAAAAAGGAAGAAGGTCGTGATGAACGGCTGGAGGTACGCCGGCGGCGCGATGTAGGTGAGACTCATCGTCTCGTTAGACGTCAGCGCATCTTCTGCGATTCCGCCGTCGCTGCGCCAGGCGGCGGCGTCGGTTGCCCGATCCATCGGTCAGCCCCTGTTCTTTCCTCGCGCCCGAACCGGCAAGTATCGGATTTAGCTTCATTAGACAACGACGCGCATCTTCCATTAACGCGTCCGCGGCAGGGAAAGAGCGGAAGAAGCGCGCCGGACAAGTTAGTCCGTAACGCAACAAATCCGTAAGACATGAAAAAAGGCGGCCCCCCGCCTGAGCCAGGGGCCGCCATAAAGTGGAGGAACTCGTTGCCAGAAGCTTCGAGCCCTTCGGGTCGCAAGACCTTGTTAGACTGATTCGCCTCATCGCGATTGTATGAAAGCGACGCCGAATGGGTCCAAACGATGACAATCGTTGTAAGAATTGGACAGACTGGGCAACCATCTGTCGTCTCGACAAGGGAACGCGTCGCCTCCATTAGGCGCAGCGAATGCTTTACCGGATGGCCGCCCCCGCCCTGTTCACGCTCGGCCCCGAGCGCGCCCACCGGTTGGCGGTAGCGGCGCTGAAGGTCGCGCCGGTCCTGGCCCCGCCCGCGCCCGGGCCGCTGGCGACCACGGTCGCGGGCATAGCGTTCGCCAACCCGGTCGGCCTTGCCGCCGGATTCGACAAGGACGCCGAGGTGCCCGACGCGATGCTTGGGATGGGCTTCGGTTTCGTCGAAGTCGGTTCGATCACCCCGCGTCCGCAGCCGGGCAACCCGAAGCCGCGGCTGTTCCGGCTCGCCGAGGACCGGGCAGTAATCAACCGGATGGGATTCAACAACGGCGGCGCGATGGCCGCGCTGCGGCGACTCGAGAAGCGCGAGCGCAAGGGCGTGCTGGGTATTAATGTCGGCGCGAACAAGGATTCCAGCGACCGCATCACCGACTACCTCAAGGGTATTTCCTATTTCCGGACCGTCGCGGACTACCTGACCGTCAACATCAGCTCACCCAACACGCCGGGCCTCCGCGATCTGCAGTCGCGGGGCGAACTCGAAGCGCTGCTCGAAGCCATTCGCGACCAGCGCATGGCGGGCGACCCGCCGGTATTCCTCAAGGTGGCGCCGGATCTTGAGCAAGGCGACCACGAACGCATCGTTCGGGCCGCGATCGATAACGGGATCGCCGCGCTGATCGTTTCCAATACGACCGTCTCGCGCCCGCCCCTGAAGTCCGCTCAGGCAAGCGAAGCGGGCGGACTTTCGGGAGCGCCGCTCCACGATCTCGCACTCGACCAGTTGCGCCGGTTCCGCGCGATCGCCAGCGATGACCTGCCGCTGATCGGGGTCGGCGGCATTCGCGGCGCCGAAGACGCCTGGGAGCGCATCCGGGCCGGCGCCAGCCTCGTCCAGCTCTACAGCGTGCTCGTTTACGAAGGGCCGGGGCACGTCCGCCGAATCGTGCGGGGGCTCGAGGCGAAGATGCGCCGCGACGGCTTCTCCTCGATTGCAGAGGCGGTCGGGACCGAGTAGCAACCCCTCATGCTGCGTCGCTTCCTAGCTCCGATCGCCGCGCTGCCGCTGCTCGCGGCCTGCGCCACCATCCCCGCCGAAACCGCTCCGCCGACGATGGCGGGGACCACCGATCCTTCGATGGCCGGCAACGTCAGCGCCGCGGATCCGCGCGCTGAAGAGGCGGAACTCGAGATGCTTCGCCAGGGCGGCAGCGCGACGGACGCGGCGATTGCGACGATGCTGGCGCTCAACGTCGTCGAGCCGCAGAGTTCCGGTATCGGCGGCGGCGGCTTCCTCGTTCGCGGAACTGCGGACGGTAACGTTACTACCTACGACGGCCGCGAGAAGGCCCCCGCCGGCGCCGGTCACGACTGGTTCCTGGAGGATGGAAAGGTCCCGCCGTTCGAGGTTTCCGTGAAGAGCGGCCTCAGCGTCGGCGTGCCCGGTAACGTCGCCCTCGCCGCGAAGGCTCACGCGGAGCACGGCAGGCTGCCCTGGGCCGCGCTGTTCCAGCCGGCTATCCGGCTCGCCCGCGAAGGCTTCTCGATGAACCAGCGGCTGGTCCAGTCGCTGTCGCAGACGCCCGAGCGCGCCGCGTGGACCGAAAAAGGCCGCGCGTTGTACTTCGGCGCCGATGGCAAGCCGCTGCCAGCTGGCTCGCTCATAAAGAACGAGGAGCTGGCGCAAACGTTCGAAGCGATCGCCGCCGCCGGACCCGCGGTGTTCTATACCGGTCCGCGCGCCGAGGCGCTGGCGGCGACCGTCGCCGCCAAGACTCCGCGCCCGCGCCCGATGACCGCGCAGGACCTTGCCGCTTACGAGGCAAAGGAACGCCCGGCTGTCTGCGGCACCTATCGTGGGTATCGCCTGTGCGGCATGGGGCCGCCGACTTCCGGGGGAGTAGCCATTCTCCAGATGCTCGGGATGCTCGAGCGCTTCGACCTGAAGGCGCTTGGACCGCAAAACCCGGTGACCTGGCACCTTTTCCTGGAGGCCCAGCGGCTCGCCTATGCCGACCGCGAGCTCTATCTCGCAGACAGCGATTTCATCGCGGTGCCGGTCGCAGGATTGATCGACCCCGAATATCTCGCCCGCCGCTCGCAGTTGATCGACCCGGCCAAGACCATTGCCAAGCCGCAGGCGGGCGTACCCGCGGGCGCGCCGACCGCGCTTGCCGATGGTGACGAGCCCGAGGAGCACGGCACGTCCGACTTCGCGGCGGTCGATTCGGCCGGAACGATGGTCAGCTACACCTCGACCATCGAAAGCGCGTTCGGTTCGGGACTGATGACCGGCGGCTTCTACCTCAACAACGAGCTTACCGATTTCAGCCGCTCGCCCACGGTCGACGGGCGCCTCGTCGCCAACCGGGTCGAAGGCGGCAAGCGTCCGCGCAGCTCGATGTCGCCGATGGTCATCTGGGACCCGCAGGGCCGCCCGGTGATCGCGGTCGGCGCAGCGGGCGGCAGCACGATCCCGATTTCCACCGCCCGGGCGATCGTCGGCATGATCGATTTCGGGATGACGCCCGACGAGGCGCTGGCGCTGCCGTTCACGATGGCGTTCGGCGATACGATCCTGCTCGAGAAGGGCACCTGGCTCGAGGCGGCGATGCCGCGCTTCCGTGCGCTCGGTCACACCGACTTCCGCGTCGGTGAGGCCCCGATCAAGGTCAACGCGCTGCGCCGCTATCCGACCGGCTGGGTCGCGGGCCACGAACCGCGAATGGAGGACCTGATCAATCCGCCCTGATCGCCGCCCTGTCGTGTCTTGCCGCTACGGCTAGGGAGCCCTAGGGCGGGGCGAAGCCGTCGAAGCCGGCACAGGTTGCGTGGGATGAAGGAGCGTGGGGCGTTGCAGCTGAGCGATATCGATTCGGCCTCAAATCTCGTCGAATTGTTCCTGAAACGCGCCGATGCACGCAGCTCGCGCCCGTTTCTTGGCGTGAAGACCGGCGGTGAGTGGCGCACGCAGACCTGGGGCGAAGTGGCGGATCAGGTCTGCCTGATCGCGGAGAACCTGCGCGGGCTCGGCCTGCAGGATGGCGACCGGGTCATGCTGGTGTCGGAAAACCGCCCCGAATGGTGCATCGCCGACCTCGCCATCATGGCGGCGGGCTGCGTGACGGTGCCGGCCTACACCACCAATACCGAGCGCGATCACCAGCATATCCTCGACAATTCCGGCGCGCGCGCAGTGATCGTCTCGAACGAGAAGCTGTCGGTGCCGCTGATTCCGGCGATCATGCGCTCCGGCTTTGCCGAACACCTGATCCCGATCGACGGGGTACGCCAGTTCCAGGGCGGTAGCGTGGCCTGCCATCCGTGGAGCACGATGATCGAGGGCGATCCGGCGCAGGCGCGCAAGGCGGTCGAGGCGCGGATCGGCGCGATCGGGCGCGGCGATACGGCGTGCATCATCTACACCAGCGGTACCGGCGGGGCGCCGCGCGGCGTGCTCCAGCACCACGGCGCGATCCTGTGCAATGTTGCCGGAGCAGCCGATATCCTGTCGGAAGATTTCGGCCTGGGCGACGATGAGCGGTTTCTCTCGTTCCTGCCGCTGAGTCACGCCTACGAGCACACCGGCGGACAGTACCTGCCGATCGCCTGCGGAGCGGAGATCTTCTACGCCGAGGGTCTCGAAAAGCTTGCCAGCAACATCGAGGAAACGCGCCCGACGATCATGGTCGTCGTGCCCCGCCTGTTCGAAGTGCTTCGCACGCGGATCATGAAGCAGGTCGAAAAGCAGGGGAAGGTGCCCAATTACCTGATGAACCGCGCGCTGCAGATCGCCGCGCAACCCAAAAAGCGCCTGCGCGACCGTCCGGCGGACCTGATCATCGAGAAGCTGCTGCGTCCGAAGATCCGCCAGCGTTTCGGCGGGCGGATCAAGGCGATGGTTTCGGGCGGCGCGCCGCTCAATCCCGAAGTCGGCAACTTCTTCGAGGCGATGGGTCTCACGATGCTCCAGGGATATGGCCAGACAGAGGCCGGACCGGTCATCAGCTGCAACCGCCCGCGGGCCGGCATCAAGATGGACACGGTCGGCCCGCCGATGCGCGGGGTGGAGGTGAAGATCGCCGACGATGGCGAAATTCTCGTGCGCGGCGAACTGGTGATGCACGGCTACTGGCAGAACGCGTCCGAGACCGCCAAGGCGCTCAAGGACGGCTGGCTGCACACCGGCGACATCGGCCATCTCGACGAGAAAGGCCGGATCGTCATCACCGACCGCAAGAAGGACATGATCGTCAACGACAAGGGCGACAACGTCGCTCCGCAAAAGGTCGAGGGGATGCTCACGCTGCAACCCGAGATCGCGCAGGCGATGGTGAGCGGCGACAAGCGGCCCTATCTCGTCGGCCTGATCGTGCCCGATGCCGAATGGGCGCTCGAATGGGCCAAGGCGAACGACATCAAGTTCGACTTGAAGGACCTGCAGGATCTGCCCGCCTTCCGCAGCGCGGTGCGCGCCGCGGTCGACCGGACCAACCAGGACCTGTCGGTAATCGAGAAAGTGCGCCAGTTCGCTTTCGCGGACGAGCCCTTTTCGACCGACAACGAAGAACTGACCCCCAGCCTCAAGATCCGCCGCCACAAGATCAAGGAACGCTACGGCACCCGGCTGGACGGATTGTACAAAGGCTGAAACAATGTGCCGACGGGTCGCTTTCCGGGGGGAGAGCGGCTCATGCTGCCAATCGTCAAGATCGTACTTATCGCCACCGTCGCCGCGTGGGGCTTCATCGGCGCGTTTGGAAACTTCGCGGACTGGGAGGGGACCTATGGCGCGGTCGCCGCGGCGACCTCGATGTCTACGTGGGAGGGTGGCGCCGATTCGTGGCGGGCCACTTCCAGTCCGTTCGTGGTCACCACGGGGGCGATCCTCATCCCTCTGCTCAAACTGACCAGCGCAGTGCTGTGTACACTCGGAGCATGGTCGATGTGGGTCGCGCGCGACCGCAGTCACGAGTTCGAGACCGCCAAGCGCCTCGCGCTTGCGGGCTGCGGAGTGGCGATGTTCCTGCTGTTTGCCGGCTGGATCGTGATCGCGGAAAGCTGGTTCGAAATGTGGCGCTCCGACGTCATGCGCGGCCCCGCGCTCGAATCGGCGTTTCGCTACCTCGGCTGTATCGCCCTCATAGCGCTGTTCGTCGGCATGCGCGACAAGAGCCGGCGCGACACCTAGGCCGCCTCGCACGGCAACGGGGTTGTCCGGAGCCGATGGAGCAGCGCCTGATCGCCGATGACATTGCGCACGTGGTCGGCGATCGAGCGGCCGTCGTTGGTCGCCTGCCGCAGAAGTTCTTCGCGTTCTTCGGGCGTCCACATGCGATCCGGCGTGACATCCTCCTTGTCGAGTGGGAGGCAGCGCGTGACGATGATCTCACGACCATCTCCGTCTGACAGACAATATAAAGTGGAATGTGCGAGCAGATTGCGCATCGCTCGATAGGACTTCCAGCGCTCGATCCGCTTGTCGAGTATGCGCAGCTTCTTGTCGCCTGATTGAATCAATCGCCTGCGCGCCTCCACCAGGTTGGTCAGAGGTCCCGACTTGAGCGGGAGATCGAGGGCGAGGCACAATGTCCCGATCGCCTGCTCTGCAACCGAAAAATGGACGAGAACCCGGCCGAGCCATTCGTAGGGACAGCGCCGCGCGGTGGCGGCGGGTGCCGCGACGATTTCGTGGATCACGGCCTAGGCCGCTTCGCGCTCGATGTATTCGGGATAGAAGCTCGGCGCGCGGTCGCTCCAGCCGGGAGCTGTCGCGGCGGCTTCGCTTAGCGACTGAAGCAGCAGCTTGCGGCGGCTAGGCTTGATCTGCGGCAGCGCGCTGGCGGCGCAGAACGCGCTCGGCAGCCACGGGCGCGCATCGGGACCGATCAGCCGCTCGTAGAGGAAGCGGAAGGCCGAGAAGCTCTCGATCCGGTCCTGTGCGAGATCGAACGCCGCCACCCGGGTAAGCTTGCCGATGAAGTGTTCGACACACTCGAACCCGGTTTCGGCAGGGATCGAGGCGCGAAGTGCCTTCAGGCCCTGGTATGCGACGTATTGGTTGCGAATCGCGGCATTCTCGTCCGCGGTTCGCGCCCAGAGCTTGAAAGCGTCCTGCCGACCCAGCCCGATGTCGAGGCTGCGGCGAATATAGCGCTGCTCGGCGGCAGAAAAGCTGGCGAACTCGCGCATTTCGGAAATCGTCATCGACGCGGCATTGGTGACGGCCATGGTCACTACCCCCCTGTTCGAAATGGAGCTTCGCCCAGGATGGTTAATTTCGCGTTAGCCCGAATCTCCGGACGAGTTCTCGCGGAAGCTCTCGCCCCAGATGGTGTAGATGAACGTCGCCGACCATGTGATCAGCATGAAACCGCTCAGCGAGAGCATCATGACAAGCAGACGAACCGCGCCGTAAGCCTTCAGATGCGTGTAGCCGAGCGTCGCGAAGGAGACGCCGGCGAAATAGAGGTAATCGGCCGCGTCGCTGCCGAAGCCGTGGCTGAGCGAGCCGTTCGCATCATCCGCCAGAACGAGAGCGAGCACTGCGGCGGCGACTGCGATTTCAACGAGATGCAGCAGCACGAGCCCCCAGAAAGTGGTCAGCAGGCCCAGGTAACGGTGTTTGTCTTGGTCGGGCTTGAATCGGCGGATAACCTCCAGCCCGCCCATATGCAGGGCGCCATAAGCCATCAGCAATAGCACACCGAAACCGAATACCCTGAACTCGGCAATCGTCATGCGATGACAATGAGTACGCGCTTGCCTCGGTTCCGGTCGCCCTCAGCCGCGGGAAAGTCTGATGGGCGCCGGCGTTCTAGGACCATGGTGACGAAGAAGGATTTCGCTCGGCTGGCGGTCGCGCTGGACACTCCGCCGATGGAAGCACGTACGATCGAGGCGCTGCCGGAAGACGACGGGTGGCAGTTCGAACCCAAGTGGGGACGGCTTTCGCTGCCTGGCTTTTCGCGATGGAGAGGCGGTCGCGCTGATGTCGAAATCGGGAAAGCCGCTTGCGCGCTATTTCCCCGAACTCGTCGCCTTGCTGCGGGGAACGAAGGAGGACCGCTTCGTCGTCGACGGCGAAATCGTGCTGCCGCAGGGCGAGACTTTGTCCTTCGCCGCATTGCAGGCCCGCCTGCATCCCGCCGCTTCCCGGATCGCCAGGCTGTCGCGCGAGACGCCCGCTGAGTTGATGCTCTTCGACGGTCTGCAGGTGGGCGGGACGACGCTGGTCGACGAGACGCTCGACGCACGCCGCGCGGCGCTCGAACGGTTCGCGGCGAACACTCCCTCCGCTCTCCTCCTTTCGCCGTGTACACACGATCGCGCGGAAGCCGAAAGGTGGCTGAAACGGACCGGCGGAGCGCTCGACGGCGTCGTGGCCAAGCGGCGCGACGAGCCTTACCGGCCGGGCGAGCGGGCGATGTTCAAGCGCAAGCTGCAGCGAACTGCCGACTGCGTGGTCGGCGGGTTCCGCTACGCCAAGGGAGGCAAGGGCGTGGGTTCGCTGCTGCTCGGCCTATACGACGAGGAAGGTCTGCTCGACTACGTCGGTTACACGTCGTCGTTCTCGGCGGAACGGCGCCTGGAGCTGGCGAAAGAGCTTGAGCCACTTTCCGGCGAATCCCCCTTCACGGGGAATTCGCCCGGCGGCGTCAGCCGATGGTCCAAAACCGGGGAAAGCCGCGAGTGGACCGCGCTCCGCCCTGAAAGGATCGCCGAAGTCGCCTATGACCAGGCAACAGGCGGTCGCTTTCGCCATGGCACCACGTTTCTGCGGTGGCGGCCCGACAAGGCCCCCTCGAAGTGCAAATCCGACCAGCTTTACGAGGAACTGCGGCCCGAGCAGCTGACGAAGCTGCTTGAGGTTCGCGGCTGAATACTGGAGCAACCGGTCAGATCAGCCCGGCAAGCGGGCTCGATGGATCGGCGTACTTTCGCGTCGCCATGCGCCCGGAAAGATAGGCCAGTCGACCGGCCTCGACCGCCAGCTTCATCGCACGGGCCATGCGGATCGGGTCCTTCGCTTCGGCGATCGCGGTGTTCATCAGCACGCCGGTGCAGCCCAGTTCCATCGCGACCGCCGCATCGCTGGCGGTGCCTACCCCGGCGTCGACCAGCACCGGGACCTTCGCGCCCTCGACGATCAGGCGAATGGTCACGCGGTTCTGGATCCCCAGGCCCGATCCGATCGGTGCGCCCAGCGGCATGACCGCGACCGCCCCGGCTTCTTCCAGCTGCTTCGCGGCGATGGGGTCGTCGACGCAGTAGACCATCGGCTTGAAGCCCTCGTTGGCGAGGACCTCGGTCGCTTTGAGCGTTTCGCGCATGTCGGGATAGAGCGTGCGCGCTTCGCCCAGCACCTCCAGCTTCACGAGCTCCCAGCCGCCCGCCTCGCGCGCCAGCCGCAATGTGCGGATCGCGTCGTCGGCGGTAAAGCAGCCGGCGGTGTTGGGCAGGTAGGTCACTTTCTTCGGGTCGATGAAGTCGGTCAACATCGGCGCGCTCGGGTCGCTGACATTGACGCGGCGCACCGCAACGGTGACGATCTCCGCCCCCGAAGCCTCGAGCGCGGCGGCGTTCTGCGCAAAGTCCTTGTACTTGCCGGTGCCGACTATCAGGCGCGAGTTGAAACGGTGCCCGGCGACCTCCCACGAATCCTCGGTATGGTCGCCTCCTCCCACGAAGTGCACGATCTCGAGCGTATCGCCATCAGATAGTGCGACATCGGTCAGCGTCGAGCGTGGGGCGATCTCGCCGTTGTGCTCGACCGCGACCTTCTCGGGCGCAAGGCCGAGTTCGCGGACGAGGTCGGCGACGGTTGCGGCGGTGGAGCGGCGGCTTTCGCCGTTAACGGTCAGTGTCAGCGGTGCAGGCATTCCCGCCAGATAGCGAACACCGGCACGCACGCAAGTTGAGGATGTGCCCGGCCGATACCAGCCCGACGCCGATGATCGTCAGTACAGCCTCTTCGTAGCCATGCGGCATCGCCAGCGCGCCGCCCATGAACGACAAGCCGGTCATCGCGGTGACGAAGGGCACCGGGCGGCGGTGGCGCAAGGCGCCGATACCGATGGCGACCGTAGCAACGACCATCGCCAGCGCGAGCCCGATTTCGTGGATCAGCGGGTTTTCGAACACGCTGCCGCCGATGCCGAGCGCGGAGACCAGCACCAGAGTCGCGAGGCAATGCACCACGCACAGCGCGGACAAAGTGATGCCCGCGCGGTCGAGGTTGCCCCGAATCGAGGTGATGAACGTGTTTGCCATGGCTCGCCCTCATGTATGTAACGCTGTATCGTTACGCAAGCGTTCGCGCGGGAGCCTCTTGCGATTCACGCCCGGTCGACGCATTGGCGCGTCCGATGGAACTTTCCGCTGCCCACCACGCTCCGGCCGGGCCATTCGACCGCAGCCGTCCGCGCGCTCTGGCGCTCTGGTTGCTCGCCATCGCGATGCTCGTCGCAACGATCGTCGCGGTGGGAGGCATCACGCGGCTAACCGAATCGGGGGTTTCGATTACCGAATGGAAGCCGGTCACCGGCGCGCTGCCGCCGCTCAGCCATGCGCAGTGGGAGGCCGAGTTCACGGCCTACCAGGGGACCCCCCAGTACCGGGAGATCAATGGCCCGGCGGGAATGACGCTGGCAACCTACAAGTTCATCTATTTCTGGGAATGGGTGCACCGGCTGCTCGCCCGAGCAATCGGCACGCTGCTGATCGCGGTAACCGCGTGGTACTGGGTGCGCGGGCGAATCCCCGCCGGGTACAAGCCTCGGCTGCTGGCGTTGATCGCACTCGTCGGACTTCAGGGCGCCATCGGCTGGTGGATGGTCACATCGGGCATCGTCAACGATGTGAAGGTGAGCCATTTTCGGCTCTCGGTCCATCTGCTCACCGCGCTGCTGACGCTGGGCGGGCTGGTCTGGACTGCGCTCGACCTGCTGCAGCTGTCTCGCGATCCGGCCGCGCATCCCGCAAAGGTGACAGGTTTCGGCGGGATCGTGCTCGGCGCGCTCGCGCTGCAGCTGATGCTCGGCGCGTGGGTCGCCGGACTGCGCGCCGGCGTCGTCGCGGGAGGGGGTTGGTTCTCGTGGGATGCCTGGCCGCTGATGCAGGGCGAGTTCTTCCCGGACGGGATCGACTGGGATTCCGGTCCACTCTGGGCGCTGGGGCACGACCCGTTCCTTATTCACTTCCTCCACCGCTGGTGGGCCTGGGTCGTGGTGGCGTTGCTGATCGTCCTCGCACGCAAGGTGCGCCCGGTCGCACGCAAGGCCTCGATCGCGGTCCACACCGCTTTCGGAACGCAGATCCTTCTCGGCATCGCGACCGTTTGGAGCGGCGTGGCGCTGTGGCTCGCGGTTTCGCACCAGACCGTGGGCGCGCTGCTGGTGGCGGCGACGGTGTGGGCGGTCCACGTGCTCGGACGACGGCCGATTTGATCGCACGGTACTATTTTACCTCCACCGAAACCCCCGCATTTGCTTGACTTCGCCGGTCCCCGCGCACAAATGCGCGCCTTCCGCGGCTGGGGCGAATCGCTTCGACCGCATCCGAATCGTAATTAAGGACCAGCCATGAAGGCGCTCAGCAAGACCACCCGGTCGATCAAGCCGGCCGAGGTCGAGAAGAAGTGGCACCTGATCGACGCCGAAGGACTCGTCGTCGGCCGCCTCGCCTCGATCGTCGCCAACATCCTGCGCGGCAAGCACAAGCCGAGCTTCACCCCGCACGTCGACTGCGGCGATCACGTGATCGTGATCAATGCCGACAAGGTGGCGTTCACCGGCAAGAAGCTGTCGGACAAGAAGTATTACAAGCACACCGGTTATGCCGGCGGCATCAAGGAAACGACCCCCGCGAAGATCCTCGAGGGCCGTTTTCCCGAGCGCGTGCTGGAAAAGGCCGTCGAGCGGATGATCCCGCGCGGACCGCTCGGCCGCCAGCAGATGAAGGCGCTGCACCTCTACGCCGGCACCGAGCACCCGCATGACGGCAACCAGCCCGAGACGCTCGACGTCGCTTCGATGAACCGCAAGAACAAGGTCACCGCGTAATGGCTGACGAAACGAACACCGTGTCGGATCTCGCCGACATCAAGGACATCGCCGGCGACGCTCCGGCTGCCGAAGGCGCTGCCCCGGTTGCCACCAGCAACGCCCCTCTGCGCGAGCAGGAGCTCGACAAGCAGGGCCGCGCCTACGCCACCGGTCGCCGCAAGGACGCTACCGCGCGCGTGTGGCTGAAGCCGGGGACCGGCAAGATCACCGTCAACGGTCGCGACCAGGAAGTGTACTTCGCGCGTCCGACGCTGCGGCTCGTCATCGATCAGCCGTTCACGATTACCGATCGTCAGGGCCAGTACGACGTTGTCGCCACCGTCAAGGGCGGCGGCCTTTCGGGCCAGGCCGGCGCGGTCAAGCACGGCATCAGCCAGGCGCTCGCCAAGTACGAGCCGGCGCTCCGTTCTACGGTCAAGGCCGCCGGCTTCCTCACTCGCGACAGCCGCGTGGTCGAGCGCAAGAAGTACGGCCGCGCCAAGGCGCGTCGCAGCTTCCAGTTCTCGAAGCGCTAAGTTAAGACACCGGCTTCCGCGACGGCGGAAAGAAAGGGCGGCCTCGCAAGGGTCGCCCTTTTCGTTTGCCCCGCAGCTATCGCACCGGCGGGTCGGTCCGCGGCACCGCCCCGATCGGCGCCACCGGGTCGCCCGGCTTGCGCGGCGGCATCGCATCCTCGGGCACCGAATCGATTTTCATCGCGTCGGTCGGCACGTCCTGCAGGTTGCGCGCCTCGACGCAAAGGCGCCCGTCGGGTTCGAACCGCAACTCGTTGAAGCTCTGCGGTGTCGAGCGGATGCGCTGCGACAGAGTGCCAGCCCCGATCATCCGCACCGGACCATTCACGGTTTCCTGCACCAGGTCGAAAGGATCGTGGACATGGCCCGACAGCACCGCCGTGATCCCTCGCTTGGCCAGTTCGGAGAGGGCCTTCGTCCCGCCGTGGGTGAGCGCCGTTCCCTTTGTACCGACTTCGACCAACGGGTGATGGGCCGTGACGAGCACGCGCTTGCCCGGCGGTAGCGCGTCGATCGCGTTCAGGCACTTTGCCAAAGCCGCATCGCTGATCCAGCCTTTCGACCAGTTCAGCCGCGGCTGCATACGCGCAGCGGTCTTCAATGGAATGATGGCGATATCGGGCAAGTCGATTTCCCGCTCGATCATCGCCTCCATCCCTTGAAACCGGCGATAAGGATCGAAGAACCGCTCGATCGGGTTGAAATAGGGAAGGTCGTGATTTCCCACCTCGACCGTCACGGGCGCATCAAGCGACAGGATCCAGTCCCGCGCCGCGGCGAACTCTCGCGTGCGGGCGCGCATCGTCAGGTCCCCGGTGATCAGCACCGCCGCCGGCTGTCGCGCGGCAATCTCGGCGGCGACCCAGTCGAGCGCGCGGTTGTGTTCGAGCCCGAAGTGAATGTCGGACAGGTGGAACAGCAGCGTGCTATCGGCCATCCGCGATCCCAAGCAGATCGATGTCGAGCGTGTCGAGAGAAAACCGCAGGCTGGCGGCACCATCCGATCGTTCGCCGTCGACCATGAGCGGGATCGACGCGCCATCGAGCGAGCGGCACGATACCACCGGTTCCTGGCCCAGATCGTCGTGCGGTCCCTCGCGGAAATCCCGCTTCAGGATCGCAAATCCCTGCTGGAGGTAATCGCCAAGGTTCTCGGCCCCGTAGCCCTGGATAGCGATCCCGTACGCGCGCGGACACATCCGGATGCCGGCGTAACCTTCTTCCCGACCGAGCGGCGGTTCATCGATTGCCACCATCGGCCCCACAGTGCTCGTCGCGGCAGCGTCCCAGCCCTTGACAATCATCTCCCCCACGTCGCCATCGCGCATCTCTTCGCGCACGTCGGCCCATTTGGCGCCGGGGCCCGCAAGCAGCTCGCTGAGAGCGGTGACGCCTTCAGACCGGATGCAGGTTCTCCTTCGAACCGTAATCCGATCCTGCCCGAGGAGCCCGACGATCTCGAGCGAATCGCGGTCGCCGAATATCTCGCGCGCGAGCAGATTGAAGGTGCCGCCCGGAAGCGGCAGCACGGTGCCCGCGAACCCTTCGAGATCGTTGATCGTCCGGTTGATCGTGCCATCCCCACCGTGAATCGCGATAAGACCGATTCCCGCGGCATCGGCCTCATCCGCTGCAGGAGTGCCCTTCTTGCAGTCGCGAATCTCGTCGGGTGGGAAGCCGGCCTCGCCCATCGCCTCGACCAGAAGGCGAATTGCCTCGTCGTCGTGACTGCCGCTCGAACCGTTGTAGATGAGCCAAGTGCTGCCGCGAGTTTCCATGCGGGCAAAGCGAAATGCGGGTCATGCGGTTCCCGATCATCTTAGACCCGGCGTGTCAGTATAAGCCACACCGCGATCAGATTGAGCATCGTGTAGCCAAGGTAAGCCCATACGAGCCACCGCCCGCCTTCGCTGGCGAGAAGAAGCGCGGCCAGGAGCAGCAGGAATTCCGTCGCAAGGGTAATCCGTCCGCCGAGCCGGTGAAGGTACCACCGGTTACGGGCAAGCAGCGGATGGCCGCTGTGCATCACGGCGCCATGCATGGCGAAGTTGGCCACGCCCAGCAGGAATATGACGACCAGCGACATGTTCGTCATGTGGTGCGCGCTTGTCGGGCCGCAATGGTCATTCGTCCGACCGATTACGCCTGTCGTCGTCAGATTCGCGCCTCGGTCGACGCAATCGGCGGACTGGTCGACCGGCGAAAGAACTGTCCCGAATTCCCAGTATTATCAGGATCACAGGGGGATCACCCGTGGCCCCGGCCACCCGATCCAGATCAAGGAGATATTCCATGCACAAGAGTCTTGTCGCCCTTTCCGCGCTCACCCTTGGCCTGGTGTCGACTTCGGTCGCGGCGCGCGACTTCGTGGTCGAGCACTCCGACCTCGACCTGTCGACCAAGCATGATCAGAGGATAATGAAGTCCCGCGTCAAGGCCGCGGCAGAAGAGTTCTGCGGTGTTGAGAAGGTCCGCACCGGAACCATGCTGCAGGATGCGAAGAAGGTCGCGTGCGCCAAGGAACTTACCCGGCTCGCCAACGAACAGATCGCGGCGCTGATCTCCCAGGAAAGCAACGCGGGCGGCTGATGTCCCCCCAGCCCGCACCGCCGACACCGGCGGTTCGGCAAAACGATGCCGCTTCCCCGCGGCATCCGGGCCCGGGAAGGACAGTCCCCCTTTCCGGGCCCTTCTTCCGCCGTCGGCAGCCGAAAGTGCGGTTCCTTCAGCGTCCCGCCATCGCCTTGACCTTGGCCATGTATGTCCGGCCGATCCGCAGCGCCTCGCCGCCCTCAAGCTCGATCGACCAAACTCCGAGGCCATCGTGACGCAATCCACGGATGCAGTCGCGCCGCAAGATCGTGGAGCGGTGGATGCGCATGAATTGCGCCGGATCAAGCCGCTCCTCAAGACCGGCAATGGTCTGGAGCAATAGGTAGGTGCGATCGCCCACATGAAGGCGCACGTAGTCGCGCTCTGCGTCGATCCGGCTGACTTGGGACACTTCGATCCGCAGCAGCTCGGACCTGTGCGGAACCCACAATTCGGTCAACCAGCGATTATCTGACCGGGTTGCGTGAACTTCTCGCCGCGCCAGCGCTCGGTCGATCGCCCGTCCCAGCCTTTCCGGGGTGACCGGCTTCAGTACATAGTCCACTGCCTCGAGGTCGAACGCCTCGACCGCAAACTGTTCGTGCGCGGTGACGAATACGATCGCCGGCCGGCTCGTTTTCTTGGCGAGCGCTCGCGCAACCGCCAGTCCATCGAGCTCGGGCATGGTCATGTCGAGCAGGAGCAGATCCGGCGCCAGCGCATCGATCAGGCGCAGCGCAGCCGATCCGTCGCTCGCAGTGCCGACAACGCTCAGTTCCGGGATCTTGGCACAGATGATCTGCATCCGCTCGATCGCGAGCGGCTCGTCGTCCACGATCAAAGTGCGCAGGGGTCGTGCCGTGTCGTCCTTGTGAGTTTCGTCGCTTTTCTCAGTCATCTCTCACCATTGGCAGTCGCAATTCGCTGCGGTAGCCGCCCTCGACCGGTCCCGAGACCAGCGTGGCATCGGGTCCGAACCGAGCCTCGATCCTGTCGCGCACGTTGGCAAGCCCGATGCCGAATCCGGCCGCGCCCGAACCCGGGCTTCCCCCGCCGTCGTCCGCCACGGTAAGGACTAGGCGGCCGTACTCCTCGCGCGCGGATATCGTGATCGTGACTGTCCGCGTGACCGGTGCGACGGCGTATTTGACCGAGTTCTCGACGAGCGGCTGCAGAATCATGCCCGGGACATGCAGGTGGGCCAGCTCATCCGGCAATTCGACCACGGTTTTCAGTCGTTCGGGGAAACGGACCGCTTCGATCGCCAGGTAATCGCGCTGGAGGGCTATTTCGTCCGCAAGCTCCACATCGCCGGTCGGATCTTCGGCCAGGCTGTGGCGATAGAAGCTCGAAAGCCGCTGGATCATCGCCTCGGCCCGATCGCTCTTGCCGGTCATGACGAGCGCAGAGAGCGAATTGAAGGCGTTGAAGAGGAAGTGCGGATTGACCTGATAGCGCAGCGACCGCAGTTCGGCTGCACGCGCCGCACTGCGGAAACGCGCCTCGCGCCGCTCGGCCTCGCGCGCGCGGCCGATCGCCACGAGCGCAAGATAGAGCGCCGCCCAGGCAAGCAGGAGGAAATACCGGCCGATCGCCAGCTCGAGCAAGGGCAGCCAGGCGCGACCCGCCTCGTCGCCGGAAGGAAGTACGACCCTCGCGCGCGGCGGCGCATCAGGGCCGAGCGGCCCGTCGGCGTCGGCCTGCGGTATCGCCGGCGCCTCGATCACGATATTGCCCGACGTATCGCGGCGGATCGAATAGCCCGATCGTTCGGCAATCTTCCTTTCCACCTGTTCCTGCATCTCCGCGAAAACGGAGATATTGACCTGCGCGATCGCGATCGACGCGGGGACCGCGATCACAAGTGCGACCGCGATCTGCGTGCCGAGCGGGCGGCGATCGACGAGGCGCATGAACAGCCACATGACGAAGGTAATCGCCATGCCGACCAGGCAGACGAGCGCCCGGCGTCCGAGCAATTCGACCTGCATCTCCAGACCGATGGCAGCGCGGATCGTCGCGAGCGCGAAATAGCAGGCCCATAGGCCGGCGATCGACGCGAGGACCGTGCGCAAGGACACGCTTGAAGTTGCGGAACTCGGTTGGCTGCTCATTGCCACCCTTCCTGCCCGACCTGCCGGTCCCGCGCCAGTGCGCGCGTCGGGGAGAGTTGGCGCTTCGTCGTCTGAGCTAGCCTGCCGGCAGAAGGTGTTCGGTGGCGATCTTCTCGCGCCATTCGGCGGGAGCCAAGGTGTGGACGTTGGCGCCGCTCGAGTCGACCGCGACCGTCACTGGCATGTCTTCCACCCGGAACTCGTAGATCGCTTCCATCCCGAGGTCCTCGAACGCGACCACCTTGGCCTCGCGGATTGCCCGACTGACAAGGTAGGCCGCGCCACCGACCGCCATCAGGTAGGCGACCTTGTGTTTCGCGATCTCCTGCACCGCGCCCTGTCCGCGCTCGGCCTTGCCGATCATCGCCAGCAAGCCAAGGTCGAGCATCATGTCGGTGAACTTGTCCATCCGCGTCGCGGTGGTCGGCCCGGCAGGGCCGACGACTTCCCCCACGACCGGGTCCACGGGTCCGACATAGTAGATCGCGCGGCCCTTGAAACTGACCGGCAATTCCTCGCCCCGGGCAACCATGTCCGCAATTCGCTTGTGCGCCGCGTCGCGACCGGTGAGCATGCCGCCATTAAGAAGCAGGCGGTCGCCCGCCTTCCAGCTCGCCACTTCCTCGGGAGTCAGCGTGTCGAGATTCACCCGCCTGGCGGCCGCATCGGGGGTCCATTGAACCTTCGGCCACTCGTCGAGCCTGGGCTTTTCGAGGAAGGTCGGACCCGACCCGTCCAGCGTGAAGTGCGCGTGGCGGGTGGCCGCGCAGTTGGGAATCATCGCGACCGGCTTGTTCGCCGCGTGGCACGGCGCATCGAGAATCTTGACATCGAGCACCGTGGCGAGCCCGCCCAGCCCCTGCGCCCCGACACCGGTGGCGTTGACGGCGTCGAAGATGTCGATCCTGAGCTGCTCGACGTCGTTTCCAGCCCCACGTTGCTTGAGCTGGGCCATGTCGATCGGGTCCATCAGCGATTGCTTTGCAAGTTTCATGCAATGCTCGGCCGTCCCGCCGATGCCGATGCCCAGCATGCCCGGCGGGCACCAGCCCGCCCCCATTTGCGGGATCATCTCCAGCACCCATTCGATGATGTTGTCGCTCGGGTTCATCATCTTGAACTTCGACTTCGCTTCGCTGCCGCCACCCTTCGCGGCGACGTCGATCGAGACTGTGTTGCCCGGAACCATCTCGACCGAAAGCACCGACGGCGTGTTGTCGCGCGTGTTGCGGCGTGTGAAGGCGGGGTCGGCGAGTACCGAGGCGCGCAGCTTGTTTTCGGGATGATTGTAGGCGCGACGAACTCCTTCATCGACGACCTCCTGCAAGCTACGTTCGGATTCCAGTCGGCAGTTCTGACCCCATTTGACGAAGACGTTGACGATGCCGGTGTCCTGGCAGATCGGCCGGTGCCCTTCCGCGCACATCCGGCTGTTGGTAAGAATCTGCGCGATCGCGTCCTTCGCTGCAGGACCTCGCTCGGCCGCATAGGCGTCGCCGAGAGCGCGGATGTAGTCCATCGGGTGGTAGTAGCTGATGAATTGCAACGCGTCGGCGACGCTCTCGATCAGGTCGTCCTCGCGGATCGAAACCATGTTGCTCATCGAAACCCGTCTCCTCCTGATCGAATCGCCAAAGTTGCGATAGGTTCGCCGAACTAGGGCGTCAAAGCGCTTGGCCCTTGCGCGCGATTGCGCCAATGACCAAATCATTGATCGACTGTATTGTGTCGCTAAGACAGGTTTTGAAATGGCATCCGCTCCGCGCCCCCTTTTCGATTTCTCCGCCGCGCGCCGCGCGATGATCGAGAGCCAGCTGCGCCCCAGCGGCGTGAACGAGCCGTGGGTGCTCGCACGAATGGCCACGGTCCCGCGCGAAGACTTCGTTCCGCAAGGTGCGAAGGGCGTGGCTTACATGGATCGTGCGGTACCACTGGGCGGCGGGGCGATGCTGGCACCGCCTTTGGTTCATGCGCGGATGCTGGGCGAAGCTCGTCCGACCCCCGCCGATCGCGTCCTAGTGATAGACGGCGGCAGCGGGTACCTGCCCGCCCTGCTCGAAGGAGTGGCCGGATCGGTCACTGTCGTCTCCCCTGACGAAGCCGTGCGGGGCCGCAAGGGCGATTTCACTCTTCTGATGATCGACGGCGCCGCGGAACAGCTTCCCGAAGCGCTCGGCAAGCGAATGGCCGAAGGTGGCCGGATCGTGACGGGGATAGTCGAGGACGGCGTCACCCGGCTCGCCATCGGCAGCGTCTCCGGGGGTAATATCTCCCTGCTACCACTCGCCGAAATTGGAATTCCGCGCCTTACGGCGTTCGACAGGCCGAAGGCGTGGAGCTTCTGACATGAGAGCCCGTGCTCGTACGATATCGCTGCTCGGCGGCGCGCTGGCCGCTCTTGGCGTTACCCCGGTCCAGGCCGACACGCTGCGCGACGCGCTCAACGGGGCGTATCGCACCAACCCGACACTGCAAGCCACACGCGCCCAGCAGCGCGCGACCGACGAGAACGTGCCCATCGAAAAATCGGCAGGCCGCCCCAATGCGACGGGCAGCGCGCAGTACATCGAATTCGTCAAGCAGAGCTCGACCAGCTTCACCGCGCCCCGCCGTGCAATCACCGCGGGCGTCGACCTTGGCGTTCCGATCTACTCGGGCGGCGCGGTCAAGAACGCGGTGAAAGCCGCCGAAACACGCGTCGATGCCGGCCAGGCAGACCTGCGCGGCACCGAATCGGCGATCTTCACCCAGGTCGTGGCCGCTTACATGGACGTGATCCGGGGCGAAGCGCTGGTGGGGCTGAGCGCCAACCAGGTCGAGGTGCTAACCGTCAACACACAGGCGACGAGTGATCGGTTCGAAATCGGCGACCTGACCCGCACCGACGTGGCTCAGTCACAAGCGCGGTTGGCGCTGGCGCAGGGAGACTATCGCAGCGCGCAGGCGAATCTCATCAGCGCGCGCGAAACCTATATCCAGCTCACCGGGATGGCGCCCGACAACCTCCAGCCTCCGCCGCCGCTCCCCAACCTTCCGGCAAGCGCCGAGCTGGCGGTCGAAATTGCGTTGGAGAACAACCCGGATCTGATCGCCGCGCGGGAGAGGGCCGAAGCCTCGCGCTATGATATCGATGTAGCCGGGGCCGGCCGCCTGCCGAAAGTTTCGATCTTCACCGGCGGTGACTACAACAACTACCTGGGCACGATCTCCAGCCCAACCCCGGGCACCAGCTTCCCGCAGACGAGCACAGCGGTGCAGGCCGGGGTCAACGTCTCGATTCCGCTATTTCAGGGTGGGCGGCCGGCGGCGCTCCAGCGGCAGGCGCAAGCGCGTTCGGCCGCAGCGCGCGAGAATGTGATTGCCGCAGAGCGCGATGTGATCGCGCAAGTACGTTCTGCCTATTCCAGCTGGCTGGCGGCGACCCAGATCATCGCCAGCAACCAGACCGCGGTCGATGCCGCGGCGCTGAGCCTGGAAGGCGTCCGTGCGGAGAATACCGTCGGCAACCGCACCATCCTCGACATTCTCAACGCCGAGCAGGAATTGGTCAACGCCCGCGCGCAGCTCATAACCGCGCGCCGGAATGCGTACGTCGCCGGATTCAGTCTGCTGGCCGCCATGGGCAAGGCCGAAGCGCGCGATCTCGGCCTGCAGGATGAAGGCCCGCTCTACGACCCCCAGGTCAACTATGATCGGGTCAAGAACAAATGGAACGACTGGTCGCGCGATCCCGACCCAGTCGTGGTGTCGACGCGCACCGTTGACATCCCGGCCCCGACGGCGGAGATTCCCGTTAACGATGATTCGGCGCCCGGTTCGGTCGTCGACTGATCTTTCAGGGGCTTAAGGGGTCTGCGAAATGCGCCAGGACGGCGAAGCTTCGGTCGAGGAAATTCTTGAGTTGATCAAGAAAGTGATCGCACGCGACAACCGTGCGACCGCGCTCGACACCCGCAGGCGCCGCGAGTCCGAAGGGCTCGAAAACGCACCCGAGCCGGCCGATGCCGACGAAGCCGAGGAGGTTCTGGACCTCGCTGCCGCCGATTTCGTCGAACAGGCCGCTGATTTCGTCGAACAGGCGCCCGATTGCGCCGACGACGATGTGGACGATGACACATTCGACGACGATGCCGGTGCTGACGATGCGGCCGGCAATGCTCCGTTGCTCACAGCCAGCGCGCGGGACGCCATGCGCGAGAATCTTGCCGCACTTGCGATGCTGGCCGAGCCCGGCGTACCCCCGCAGATCGTCCGCTCGGGCGAAACCTCGCTCGAGGGGCTGACCCGCGATCTCTTGCGGCCAATGCTCGCCGAATGGCTCGACAAGAACCTGCCCGGGATGGTCGAGCGGATGGTGAAGGACGAAATCCAGCGGATCGCCGGCAAGCGCGGCTGACCCGCTTCCTGCCCGACGCGTGACTTCCTCAAGGGACATTTCAAAGGCACGCATCGCGCTCGCCAAGATTGGTGGTGAGCGGGTCGAACGGCAGATCTTCCTGTGCGCGCTGTCAGACAAGCAGAAGTGCTGCTCGCGCGAAGAGGGCTCGCGCGCGTGGAAATACCTCAAGCGCCGACTCAAGGAACTCGGAATCGCCGGACGGGCGGTTCAGCGCACCAAGGCCGATTGCCTGCAGATCTGCGATGCCGGGCCGATCGCGGTCGTCTGGCCCGACCAGGTCTGGTATCATTCGTGCGACGAGGCCGTGCTGGAGCGGATCATCCAGGAGCACCTGATCGGCGGAGAACCGGTGGAGGATTTCCGGCTGCGTTCCGATACGTCGGACGCCTAGCGGCGCCAATTCTCCTCGAGCGGATCGACCACCGATTCGTCGTGACCGGTGCCGTTCGACATGAACACGAGTCCCATCAGTGCGCTCGCCAGCAGCATCGTCCCGCCCACGCCAAGACCGATGGCGATGTAGAAATGGATCGATGCTTCCGGCACGGCGAACCACAGGTAAGCAAGCACCGCGATCACCGTAATGGCCGTGATCACCGCCATCAGCCTCATGATTCTCTTCCAGCGCGCCCAGGCAAAGGCAGCGTTGTCGGGATCGTCGAGGGGTGAGGGCTTGGTCATGGGCCGCCTTGTGAGCGCCCCGCCCGGCGCTGGCAATGGCGGCAAACTGGCATTCGCCTGGGATTCGTGGCATTCTTTCCAATCCTGAAAAGAGAAGAAGGGAGAGAGTCCGATGGACATCGCCCGATTGCTGGCGAACCGCGCGAGCAGCGACGTAATCACGTGCGACGTCGATATGACAATGCGCGACGCACTCGCCATCCTCGCGACACGACGAATCGGCGCGCTGCCGGTCATGCGGCACGGCGAAGTCGCGGGCATTTTCTCCGAACGCGACGTGATCTTTTGCCTCGAGCGAGAGGGCGAGGGGAGCCTGGCGAAAAAGGTCGGCGAGGTTATGACTGCGCCGGCGATTACCGTGGAGCCGAACGCCAAAGTCGAAGAAGCGCTTGAACTCATGACCAGGCGCCGCGTTCGACATCTTCCGGTGGTGCAGAACGGGGCGATGTGCGGCTTCGTTTCGATCGGCGACCTGGTGAAAACCCAAGTCGACAGCCTCGCTCAGGAAGCCGAGGCGATGCGGGCTTATATCCAGACCGCTTGAGCGCAGCGCTCACGCACCCTACATCGGCTCTATGACCGATCCGCTCATCCTGACCGATAACGCCGCGAAGCGCGTTGCAGCGATCGCTGCGCGCCAATCGAAACCAGCGATTCTCCGCCTGTCTGTGGAAGGAGGGGGTTGCTCGGGCTTCCAGTACAAGTTCGACCTCGCCGACGGCCCGGAAGCGGATGACAGCGTAAGCGAGACCGACGGGGTCAAGCTGGTCGTCGATCCCGTCAGCCTCGACCTGATAGGCGGCAGCACGGTCGATTTCGTCGAATCGCTGGGCGGCGCTGCATTCAAGGTCGACAATCCGCAGGCGGCAGCCGGTTGCGGTTGCGGTTCCAGCTTCGGCATCTAAGACCGTCCGGATGCGAATAGCGTCCTTCAACATCAACGGCGTGAAGGCACGCCTTCCCCGCCTGCTCGAATGGCTCGAGGAAACCCAACCGACGGTCGCCTGCCTGCAGGAGATCAAGAGCCAGGACGAAAGCTTCCCCTACGAAGAGTTCGAGAAGATCGGCTACAAGGCGATCTGGCATGGGCAGAAGGGCTTCAACGGAGTCGCGATCCTTGCCCACGGGACCGAGCCGGTGGAAGCCCAGCGTACGCTGCCAGGCGATCCCGAGGACGATCATTCGCGTTATATCGAGGCCGATGTGAACGGCGTGCGTATCGCCTGCATCTACCTGCCCAACGGCAATCCGGTCCCGGGTCCCAAGTTCGACTACAAGCTCGCGTGGATGGAGCGGCTGCGTACAAGAATGCGCGAGCTGTGGGCGCTCGAGCGTCCGGTCGCGGTCGTCGGCGACTTCAACGTCATCCCGGAAGACAGGGACGTCTGGTCGCCCGCTGCGATGGCGTCGGATGCGCTGATGCAACCCGAATCGCGCGATGCCTACGCCCGTCTTCTCGGCGACGGATGGACCGACGCGCTGGGCACGCTAAATCGTAGGGGCGGGGTATGGACCTACTGGGACTACCAGGCTGGCGCCTGGCAACGCGACCACGGCTTCCGGATCGACCACCTGTTGCTGACGCCCGAGCTCGCCGACCGGCTGATTGCAGCGGGTGTCGACAAGGATCACCGCGGGCGAGAAAGGTCCAGCGACCACGCGCCGGTGTGGGTCGAAGTGAGCGATTGATCGGTGTTTCCACGCGTGGGGCGCGCAGAAGATTTCGGCTTCATCAGCGATAGAAGATGTGCGTGTCGATCGTCGCGCGCGCGATCTTGGTCCTGCTCCACGAGGGATGGACGTAATTCGCGTGAAAATAAAGCGCATCGCCAGCGCGGCTGTCCCACAAGCCTTCATGCGCGATGCGGGCGACCGCCTTGGCACGCTTCCATGCCCTCGACGAACGGTTAATGTGCGGCATCGCGCCGCCCCGCACGAATGAGAATTGCGACTTCTGGAACACCACTCCGCAATAATCGGAGGGGAACGCCCGAGAATCGGCCCGGTTCACGATCACCTGCCCGACGGCGAGCTGGCCTTCGAGCGGTTCGCCGCGCGATTCGAAATAGATTGCGCCCGCCAAGCACTCCATCTCGCGCGAAAGCGAAGGTGGGGTCGAGATTTCCGAGACCAGCTGGGGCAGCGACTTGGCGTCAGGCGCATTGCTCGATTCGTCGGATTCGTCGACCGGCTGCACGACTTCGTTGGAAACGAATCGGACCGGAGCGACTTCAGGAACCGTCTCGTCGGTCAGGATGGGCGCGGCGGCGACCGTATCCTGGATCTCGCTGTTCTCAGCGTTTGCGCCGGATCCGTCGGCGGTAAACAGGGTAAGCACTACGGTCGCGGCAATCGCCGCGATGGTCGAACGATGAAACTGCATTGATCCCGTCGGTCAAGGCGGTGAACTGCCTGTCGCAGGTAGTGACCCATCCGCGTTACTTGCGGTGCTGGTCGGGTCCGTTGTGCAGCCTGCCGGCCGTTCCCCGTCTGCGCGCTGGCTGGAAGACCCCATGTCGACCAAGCCGCCTGCGTCCGTGAAGGTGAGCGCCAGATAATTGCTGCAGCTGCGAAGTCAAATCAGGTAACCAAACCTGCGACGAACCGTTCCCTATCCGGGACATCCGCCTCGATTAACCATAGATCGGGGTCTCGGGCGGTTAGCTTCGCCAAATCCTCTGAAAATTTCTCTTTGTTTTCAATATCTTCTTTGCCGGTGCAAACGAATACGCGGTTCCCGTCCAATTGCGGCATACGTTCGAAAAGCGCGGCCGGTTCACCGCGACCGATAATTACGATCGCTATGGTTCCGGCATCCCGTTCGCCCTTTGCAAGCACCGTAGCGAAGCCCCCAAGCGATTCGGCAATGCGCCGGATCCCCGCGACCTCGAGATGTGCGGGCAACCGGTCATCCGTCAAAAGTCAGTCTCCGCTTGCATAGCCGGCGAGGCCCGACAGTGGGATGCGCGATCGCATGAACGTACCGGTGCCCCGCCCAATCTCCTCTCCTTCGGCATCGACGAGACGCGATTCGGCAACCAGCACCCGCCGCCGCCCGCTGACCCAGCGTCCTTCGGCCACGACTTCGCCCTCGCGCACGGGCTTGGTGAAGTGGAGGTTGAAAGATGTCGTCAGGAGGAAACGATCAGTCACAAGCGTGTTCGCGGCATAGAAAGCGGCGTCATCGAGCATCTTGAAATAGATCGTTCCGTGGGCCGCGCCGGCGGCATGAAACACCGAACGATCGACCGCGAAGACCAGACGGGAGCGTCCTTCGCCGACGATTTCGAGCCGCGATACGAACAGGTTGTTGATCGGCGCCGCAGCGTAGAGCCGCTCCAGCGCACGGTAATGCAGGTCCGCCCCGCTGCCTCCCACCGGACCATCGGACCGGTCGGCAGTCTCGTCAGGCGGCGTCACGGTCCGACGCGTTGGTCAGCAGCGCGTAAAGCGTTTCGGTGTCGTTCGCCTCGGTCAGCGCGCGGTGCATCTCTTCGTCACGGACGAGTCTAGACAAGGCCGCGAGAGCGTGAAGATGCGTGGCACCGGCATTGATCGGGGACAGCAGTCCGATTGCGAGATCGACCGGCATCCGGTCGGCCGCATCGAAGTCCACCGGTTTGGCGAGCTTCAGGAGAGCGGCAACGGGCCGATTAAGACCTTCGATCCGCGCATGAGGCAAAGCGACCCCGCGGCCGAAGCCGGTGCTGCCTAGCGCTTCACGCTCTTCAAGACCCTCGAGCACCGCGTTCCGGTCAAGGGCATAGACTTTCGCGAATCGGGTCGCGAGGGAACCGAGTATCGCACGCTTGTTCTCCGGTGAATCGATCCAAACGGCTTCGGGCAGGAGCTTGAAGATGACGTTTATCACTGTGTTTTTTCGAGAGTGACGCCGGGAGAACCGGCTGTGTGACAGTTCGTGTAGCATCGGGACAGGGAGCCAAAGTCGGCTCACGGATGCCCTAGCGCGGTTCGACCCAGCCGATCGATCCGTCTCGGCGGCGATAGACCATATTGTGCCGTCCCGTGCCAGCGTTTTTGAACAGCATCGCATTGGTATCGCGCAGGTCGAGCATCATGACCGCATCGGCCACGCTGGTTTCGGGAATGTCCGACGTGGTCTCGGCGATGACCATCGGTGCATCGCCTTCGTCCTCTTCCTCGGCTTCGGCGTCGGGCGCGGCGAAGATCGTGTAGGCGGCCGTCTCTTCCCGCGCAGCATGATCCGCCTGCTCGTGCCGGTCCTTGATCCGGCGCTTATAGCGGCGCAGCTGCTTCTCGATCTTCTCCGCCGCCTGGTCGAGCGCCTGATGCGCGTCCTGCGCTACTCCGTGCGCCTTCAGGATGAGGCCCTGCATCACGTGAGTAACAATGTCGCAACTGAAGGCTCCTGCGGGCGCCTTGCCGAACGTGACGTGGCTGGACAATGCGCGGTTGAAGTACTTCTCGACGATGGAGTTGAGACGGTCGGCGACATGTTCCTGCAAGGCTGCCCCGGTATCGACCTGGTGGCCTGAAACGCGAATGTCCATCGGCACGCTTTCTCCTGCTTTTGCGACCTTCAATTGAAGAACGTCAGGCGGCCCAGATGGCTCCCTCGATCTCGCCTATGAACGCGCGATGGCGTTCGATTTCCGCGGCGGTGGGAGTATGGGGCCGAGCGGGTCGGAAGATCCGTTCTTTCGCCCGCTGGAAGGTCATCTCGATCGAGGTGTCCTCGCCGCCCGACGCGGCGAGCGCGAAACCGATCTGACGGCCGCCAGTCAGCTCCACATAAACTTGCGCCAGTAGCTCGGCATCGAGCAGTGCGCCGTGCTTGACGCGGTGGCTGCGGTCGATCCCGTACCGAGTGCACAACGCGTCCAGCGAGAGCTTCGCACCCGGGTGCCTCCGCTTGGCGAGGGCGACCGTGTCGATCATTCGGGAGAGGCAGACCATCTCGAGCCCGCACAAGTCGAGTTCAGTGTTGAGGAAGCCGAAGTCGAACCCGGCATTGTGCGCCACGAGCGGCGAATCGGCGATGAATTCCAGCAATTCGTGACACTTGTCACGAAAGCGCGGCTTATCAGAGAGGAACGCCGCGGACAGCCCGTGAACGGCCTCCGCCTGCTCGGGCATGTCGCGGTCCGGATTGAAATAGGCGTGATAAGTCGCGCCGGTCGGCACGCGATTGACGAGTTCGACGCAGCCGATCTCGACCATTCGGTCGCCCGTTTTGGGGTCAAGGCCGGTGGTTTCGGTATCGAACACGATTTCACGCATGAGGACCCGATATATTCACCGGTTGGAAGGCGCTGGCAAGGCCCAGCGGCCGCTTTGCCGCAGGTCAGCGACGAGCAAGCTTGGCAATCAGCGCCTTAACCGCCTCCTCGGTCTGCAGCAGGGCCGTGCCAGTATCGATCACGGAGTCGGCGCGCGCGCGCTTTTCCGCGTCGGGCACCTGCAGGGACAGTATGTGGGCAAACTTCTCCGGGGTCATGCCGGGTCGGGCGAGCACCCGAGTGCGCTGCACCGCTGCGGGCGCGGAGACGACGGCGACCGCGTCTACCTGTTCCCAGCCGCCCTTTTCGAAAAGGAGCGGAATGTCGAACACGACGAGCGGCTCTCCCTCGTGCTCGATCATGAATGCGTGCCGTTCGGCCGCGACCGCGGGATGAACAATGGATTCGAGCCGGGCGAGCGCCTTGGGATCGGCGAACACCTCGGCGCCCAGTTTTTCGCGCAACACACCCTGAGGGCCGGTCGAGCCGGGGAAGGCTGCCTCAATTGCGGGCAGCAGAGCTCCACCAGGGCCCTGAAGGCGACGCACCACCGCATCGGCATCGAAGACGGGCACACCGGCAGCTTCGAACATCGCCGCGACCGTCGACTTGCCCATTCCGATCGAGCCGGTGAGGCCGAGGATGAACGGGCGACTCATCGAGTCAGCATGGCGCGCAATTCGCCATCGTGTTCGCGCGGGGGAGGGCGACCGAAGAACCGCTCGAACGCGAGCGCAGCCTGGCCGATCAACATTGCCAGCCCGTCGATCGTTCGATGGCCCGCCGCACGCGCATCGCGCAGGAACTGCGTGTCGAGCGGATCGGTGACGATGTCGTAGGCGATCGCGCCGGGCGGGGCATGGCTCCAGTCGAACGTCAGCGGTGGCTGGCCTCGCATGCCAAGCGGGCTCGCATTGACGACGAGATCGAGACAGCCAGCGCGATCATCGAACGGGAAATCGGTCGGGTCGGCGAAATGCGCGAGATCGACCGTGTGATGCTCGCCCTCGGGATCGATCTCGGCGAGGATCGCACGCGCCCTGTCCGGATTGCGGCCCGCCAGCACCAGCGTGAAGCCATTGTCGGCGAGTGCCGCCACGATGGCCCGCGCGGCACCGCCCGTCCCGAGAACGCGCGCCATGCGGAAGTAGTGAGCACTGGCGAGATCCCCGGCGAGCGGCTCGAGGAAGCCGCCGACATCGGTGTTACTGCCGATCAACGCCCCCGTGTGCCGCCTGGTTATCGTATTCACCGCCCCGACCAGTTCGGCGCCGATCTCCAATCGGTCGAGAAACGACATGACCGTCTGCTTGTGCGGCATCGTCACGTTACACCCGCGCCAGTCGGGATTCTCGCGTCGGTCGGCGATGTAGTCGGCGAGACCGTCGGCCGTAACGTGGCAAGCGCGATAGTCCGCATCGATCCCTAGCCTCTCGAGCCAGAACCCGTGGATCGCGGGCGACTTCGACTGCGCGATGGGATCGCCGATCACTTCTGCATAAGCGCGGCTCATGCGGGCAACTCTCCCAGCTCGCGCAGCGCGCCGAGAACCGCAAGGAGCGGCATGCCGAGGACGGTAAAATGATCGCCCTCGATCCGCTCGAACAATTGCACTCCGTGCGCCTCGATCCTGAACACGCCGACGCACTGCGAGACCTTGGGCCACTCGGCGTCGAGATAGCTTTCGATGAATTCGTCCGAAAGCATCCGCACCTGAAGGGTCGCGATGGCCGCATGGCGCCAGACCACGGCTCCCCCCCGCACAATCGCTGCGGCAGAATGCAATTGCATCGGCCGGCCCGAAAAGGCACGCAGGTGTTCGGCAGCTTCCGCGCGGCTGCCGGGCTTGTCGAACCGGCGGTCTCCCACGACGACGAGCGAGTCGCTGCCGAGCACCGGATGGTCGCCCCCATCGATCGCGAGCGCCTTGGCCTCGGCGAGCGCCAGCGCGACTTGGTCGGGCCGCGCGCCGTTCAGCGATGCTTCGAGCGCGCGTTCGTCGATCGAAGCGGCACGCGCTTCGAATGCGACGCCCGCAGCCCTCAACATATCCGCGCGCGAGGCGCTTTTCGATGCCAGGACGATCATATCGGCTTCGGTCCCACAACCGGCGGTGTCGCGCGCGCACGGCGTTCGGACAGAAGGCGGATGACCGCGGCGGCGGTTTCCTCGATCGAGCGGCGGGTGACGTCGATTACCGGCCAGTCGTTGTCGGCGAACATACGGCGCGCGAAGCGCACTTCCTCCGCCACTCGCTCGGCATCGGCGTAAGTCGATTCGCGCCCTTCGGCGATCGTCAGCAACCGGTTGCGTCGCACCTGGACCAGCCGCTCGGGCGACGTGGTCAGTCCGACGACCAGTGGATGGCGCAGCGCGAACAGGGCTGGCGGCGGCGGACTTTCGATTACGAGCGGAATATTGGCGACCTTGTAGCCGCGATTGGCAAGATAGATGCTCGTAGGCGTTTTGGAGCTGCGCGAAACGCCCGCGAGCACGATGTCGGCCGCCTCCCAGTCCTCGTGCGCGACGCCGTCATCATGCGCGATGGTATAATGGATCGCCTCGACCCGCGCGAAATAGGCCTCGTCCATGGCGTGCTGGCGCCCCGGGCGCCCGTGCGCTTCCTGACCGAGATGGCTTTCCAGAGCAGCGGTCACCGCGTCGAGCACGGGCACCGCGGGCAACCCAAGGACGCGAACGTGCTCCTCGAGCCGGGTCCGTATTTCCTCGTTTACAAGGGTATAGAGGACGAGTCCCGGGTTGGCGGCGAGGTCGGGAACGATCCGGTCGAGGTGCTGGCGGCTGCGAACCATCGGCCAGAAATGCCGCTGGACCTCGGCTTCGTCGAATTGCGCAAGCGCCGCCTTCGCGATCATCTCCAGCGTCTCGCCGGTGGAATCCGAGAGCAGGTGAAGGTGAAGTCGGGGCATCGGCTCCTGACGGGTGGCCTGTGGAGAATGCGCGGCATAAACCACGGGACAGAAGCGGGGACAAGCGAACCGGGCGGTTTCATGCCCGCTGGCCCGATTCCGCTACAAGGCTTGTGGACATGGGGACACGCTTTTCGACAGGCCGGGGATAGCGTGGACAAGCTTTGGTTGACGCGCGATTGCCGCGATTCGGGAGGGCCGAAATTCTGGTCAGGCCGGGAAAAATCGGGCAGGGCGCGCCTGTCCCCGATATCCACAGGACCAACAGACTCCTTCATCTTATCTAAGAATCTTACTTGAATTGGAATCACACGCGATGCCCGGCTTGCTTCTCGACACTTTGCGCGGAAACCGGGGCGATGCAGTGCCGATGTGGCTCATGCGACAGGCGGGACGCTATCTGCCCGAATACCGCGCCTTGCGCGCCGAGAAAGGCGGTTTCCTCGAGCTGGTCTACGATACCGAGGCCGCGGCCGAGGTTACGCTGCAGCCGATCCAACGGTTCGGCTTCGATGGTGCGATCCTCTTTTCCGACATCCTGATCGTGCCCTACGCAATGGGTCAGGACCTGCGCTTTCTTGCCGGCGAGGGTCCGCACCTCTCACCCCGGCTCGCGGATCACGCGCTGAATGCCCTTGAAGGGGTGCCTGAGCGCCTCGAGCCGATCTATGCGACCGTGTCTGCGGTGAAGGCGAGACTTGGCCCTGAGACCACGTTGCTGGGCTTTGCAGGCAGTCCTTGGACCGTGGCGACTTATATGGTGAACGGCGAAGGGTCGAAGGACCAGCACGCCGCACGCGAACTCGCCTATCGCAATCCGGACGCCTTTCAGGCGATCATCGATGCCATCGCCGATGTGACGGTCGATTACCTGGTCGGCCAGATCGAGGCGGGGGCGGAAGCGGTGCAGCTTTTCGATAGCTGGGCGGGAAGCCTCGCGCCCGACGAATTCGAACGCTGGGTGATCGCGCCGAATGCCGCAATCGCCGCAGCAGTCAAGGCGCGCTGCCCGCAGGCGCCCGTCATCGGTTTTCCGAAGGGTGCGGGGGCAAAGCTTGCCGCTTATGCCCGCGAGACAGGCGTCGATGCGGTGGGAATTGACGAAACCATCGATCCCGTCTGGGCGGCGCGCGAATTGCCGGCGGCGATGCCGGTCCAGGGCAACCTCGACCCGCTGTTGCTGCTGGCGGGGGGAGACCGGCTGGTCGAGCGCACGAAAACGATCCTCGCGGCATTTGCCGGCCGTCCGCACGTGTTCAACCTCGGCCATGGAATTGGCCAGCACACCCCGATCGAGCATGTCGAGCTTCTGCGCGACACCGTGCGCGGATGGAGGGGGTGACGATGCTGCCGCACCCATCTACATGGCGCCCATGGAAAGCGTACTTGCGATGATCTATCTCTGGCTGAAAGCTGGCCACGTGATCTTCGTGATCTTCTGGATGGCGGGCCTTTTCATGCTCCCGCGCTACCTCGTGTATCACCAGGAATCCGCGCCCGGATCGGCCAAAGAGGCCGAATGGGTCGTCCGCGAGCGCAAACTGCTCAGGATCATCCTGTTACCCTCGATCATTGCGGTCTGGGTGTTCGGAATCCTTCTGGCCACATCACAGCATTTGTGGGACCAGCCATGGCTGCATGCCAAGTTGTTCCTCGTGCTGCTCTTGTCCGCCTACCATGGCTGGCTGGCGGCCTATTCGAAAAAGCTCGCCCGCGGCGAACGATCCCTGACCGGAAAACAACTCAGGTTGCTCAACGAAGTGCCAGGGCTGGTGGTCGCACTGATCGTCGTGCTGGTGATCGTTCGGCCGTTCTAAACCGGCGCCACCAATCCTGCGACGAGCCCGGCATGGGACGAACCGAATATGTGGCGAATTGACCGCGCGCGGTCTCGCGCCTATTTGACCTGAACCAACCGGCTCCTGCCGGTCTCGCGGGTCCACCGCCTTGACCGGGTCGCGCTTTCCCCAAGCCCATACGACGGCCGGCCGCACTCCATACCACGGAATACCAAGACAATGCATTTGAGAGACCTCAAGAAGAAAGCCCCGGCCGAACTCGTCGAGATGGCCGAGGAGCTGGGCGTCGAAGGCGCCAGCACGATGCGCCGGCAGGACCTGATGTTCTGCATCCTGCGCGAGCTCGCCGAAGACGAGGAATACGAAGACCAGATCATGGGCGTGGGCACGATCGAGGTGCTGCAGGACGGCTTCGGCTTCCTGCGGAGCCCCGAAGCGAACTACCTCGCCGGCCCCGACGACATCTACGTCTCGCCCAACCAGGTCCGCAAATGGGGCCTGCGCACCGGCGATACCGTCGAAGGCGAGATTCGCGCTCCAAAGGAAGGTGAGCGTTATTTCGCTCTCACCAGCCTCACCACCGTCAATTTCGAGGATCCCGATCAGGTCCGCCACCGGACCAACTTCGACAACCTGACCCCGCTGTATCCGGAAGAGAAGCTGTCGCTGGACACCCTCGACCCGACGGTGAAGGACAAGTCGGCGCGGGTGATCGACATCATCAGTCCGCAGGGCAAGGGGCAGCGCGCGCTCATCGTCGCTCCGCCGCGAACCGGTAAGACGGTTCTGCTTCAGAACATCGCCAAGGCGATCACCGACAACCACCCGGAAGTGTTCCTGATCGTCCTGCTCGTCGATGAGCGGCCGGAGGAAGTCACCGACATGCAGCGTTCGGTGAAGGGCGAAGTCATTTCGTCGACCTTCGACGAGCCCGCCACGCGCCACGTGCAGGTCGCCGAAATGGTGATCGAGAAGGCCAAGCGCCTCGTCGAGCACAAGAAGGACGTGGTCATCCTGCTGGATTCGATCACCCGCCTCGGCCGCGCCTACAACACCGTCGTGCCCAGCTCGGGCAAGGTGCTGACCGGCGGTGTCGACGCGAACGCGCTCCAGCGTCCCAAGCGCTTCTTCGGCGCCGCCCGCAACATCGAGGAAGGCGGCTCGCTGTCGATCATCGCCACCGCGCTGATCGATACCGGAAGCCGCATGGACGAAGTCATCTTCGAAGAGTTCAAGGGCACCGGCAACAGCGAAATTGTGCTCGACCGCAAGGTTGCTGACAAACGCATCTTCCCGGCGCTCGACGTCGGCAAGAGCGGCACCCGCAAGGAAGAGTTGCTGGTCGAGAAGGACAAGCTGTCGAAGATGTGGGTCCTTCGCCGCATCCTTATGCAGATGGGCACCATCGATGCGATGGAATTCCTCCTCGACAAGATGAAGGATTCCAAGACCAACGAAGATTTCTTCGCGACGATGAACCAGTAAGTGGTTTTCTCCCGTCCCCGGCACGCGGTTCTGACCGGTGCGCCGGGGGCGGGCAAAACGACGTTGCTGGAAGCTGCGGTCGCGGCGGGCCTTGCTGCCTCGCACGAGGTCGCTCGGCGAATCCTGCGCGAACCGGGTGGCATGGAATTGCGCGCTGCCGATCCGTTGGCCTTCGCTAACGCGATGCTCGCCGCGCACCTGACCGAACTTGAGGCAGTCTCCCGTATCGAAAAACCGGTGGTGTTCGACCGGGGTCTCGTCGATGTCGTCGGCTTCCTGGATGTCTCCGGCCTGCCGATCCCCCCCGAAGTGGATCGGGCCTGCCGTACGATCCGTTACTCCGGACCGGTGCTCCGTGCGCCAGCGTGGCAGGCAATCTACCGGCCGGATGCGGAGCGCATCCAGACCTTTGAGGAAGCGATCGCGAGTGATGAGGCGGTATCGGCCGCCTGGCGCCGATATGGCTACGACGTCTTTGACCTGCCGTTGGTACCAGTCGCCGAACGGCTGGAGTTTCTTCGCAGGGTAATGGGCATCTAGTCGGCTTTCGCACGCTCAAGCTGCGCGCCCATCATTTCCCAGACCTTGTTGATCGCTTTCAGCGGGCGGATCATCACCTTGAAGTCGGTGATCAATCCATCGCTGTCGAAGGTGATGATATCGACACCATTGATGTGGATTCCGTCGAGTTCGGTCACGAATTCGAGCAATGCGTTATCACCGTCGCTGAATTCGCGGACGTAGCGAAACGCGTCGGTGTTGAGGACGACGCCTGCCGCGGCGAGATAGGCCACGACCAGTGCACGGCCCTGCTGCGGGGTGTGGACGACCGGTGAGTGGAATACTGCGTCCTCGCGTACGATCTCGGCGAGTGCGTCCGGCTGGTTCCCGCCTTCGAGCACCCGATGCCATTTCTCCAGTCCCTTTTTTGCGCTCACGTTGCCCTCGCAAAACTGCCGGCCTGCGCCGATGCCCAATAACGGGCATACTGCGTCGCGTCGGGATCGTCGAGCAGGGCGCCTTCGTCGAGGAAGCCGTAGATCTCGTCGATCGGGGCAGCGCGCGCGCTGTCGAGGCGCTCGCTGATGTGGCAGGGGGTGATCTGCCACGGATTGTCGAGCCCCATTGCCACCACCATTTCGCGCAGGCCATGCAACGTGTGGCGCTGGAAACGGGTCACCCGTTCGGCCTTGTCCTCGACAACGAGACCGCGCTGGCGGGTGATGTCCTGCGTGGCGACACCCGTGGGACACGTATCGTCGTGACAGCGCATCGACTGCACGCAGCCGAGCGCGAACATCATCGCCCGCCCGGCGTTGCACCAGTCGGCACCCAATCCGAAATTGATCGCCATCCCCGCACCCGAATGGATCTTGCCGGCGGCGGCGATCTTCACCTGTGGTTTGAGGCCGGCGCCCACGAGCGCGTTGCGCACGACGATGAGACCTTCGCGCAGCGGCATTCCGACGCGGTTGGAGAGCTCGACCGGTGCCGCCCCGGTGCCCCCCTCGGCACCGTCGACCGTGATGAAATCGAGCCGGATGCCGGTTTCCAGCATCGCCTTCATGATTGCCATCACTTCGTGAAGCTGGCCCACGCACAGCTTGATACCGACCGGCTTACCACCTGAAAGATCGCGCAATTTTGCGGCCCACTCCAGCATTTCCGTTGGCGTCGAGAAGGTCGAGTGGGCGGGCGGCGACACGCAATCGACCCCTTGAGTCACTCCGCGTGCCTTGGCGATTTCCTCGCTTACCTTGGCAGCCGGAAGAACCCCGCCGTGACCGGGCTTGGCGCCCTGGCTCAGCTTGATCTCGATCATCTTCACCTGATCGAGTTGAGCGGTTTCGCCGAATTTCGCCGCATCGAACTGGCCCCAGCCATCGCGGCATCCGAAGTATCCGGTGCCGATCTCCCACACGAGATCGCCTCCGTGGGACCGGTGATAGATCGACAGACCGCCTTCGCCCGTGTCGTGGTAGAAGTTGCCCGCGGCGGCGCCCTTGTTCAGCGCCAGGATCGCATTGGCCGAAAGCGATCCGAAACTCATCGCCGAAATGTTGAGCAGCGCGGCCGAATACGGCTGGCGGCATTGATCGCTGCCTACGTCGCACCGCCATTCGATCGGAGCGTCCGCATTTGGCACGATGGAGTGGGCGAGCCACTCGTACTCGTCCGAATAGACGTCGAGCTCGGTACCGAAGGGGTGCGAGTCGAGCTCACCCTTCGCGCGGGCGTAAACGAGGGCGCGTTCGTCGTGGTTGAACGGACGGCCCTCCAGATCGCCTTCTACGACGTATGCTCGCAGATAGGGACGCAAGTCCTCCATGATCCAGCGCACCCGCGCGAGTAGCGGGTAATTGCGTCGGAGCGTATGATCGTCCTGGAAAAAGTCCCAGGCGGAAAGGGCCACGAGGGGCAGTGTGATCACCAGGCCCCAGCGCCATCCGCCGCCGAGTAGGACAAAGGCGACCGAAAGGGTGAGCAGGATGGCCGGTAATGCGTACCGAGACGCGACATTTGCCGACCATCGCCAATGGGCGCGGTTGATCATTTAGGACAGGTGCTCCGCGAAGAAGTCGTCGGTTCGCGAATCCGCAAGCCGTGCGCCGTCTTCGTCGCGGCGCTTGCCGAACTGGGTGGCGAAGCCGTGGTCGAGTCCGTCGTAATCGTAGAGGGTCACCTTCGGATGATCATCCAGCCCTTCGTGCATCGCCTTTTGCGCTGCTGCGTCGACGAATCCGTCCGCGGTCGGGATATGGAGCATCAGCGGGTGGGCAATCGCGTGTGATTCACGCAGCAGATCGGGGATGCCGACCGCGTAATAGCCAACCGATGCGTCGATATCGGTGCGGGCCGCCGTCATGTAAGCGAGCCGCCCGCCGAGGCAGTAACCGACCGCGCCGACTTTCTTCCCGCCGCAGTCATTGCGCGCCCAGTGAATTGTCGCTTCGATGTCGCGAATACCCTGATCCTGGTTGAACTTGCCCATCAAGTCGAGGGCGCGCTTGAACTCGGATTCAATGTCGGGGTCGAGTTCGATCTCAGGCTCGAGTCGCCAGAACAGGTCGGGCGCGACCGCGAGATAGCCTTGTTCGGCGAACAGGTCGCATTTGCGGCGAATACCCGCGTTTACGCCGAAGATTTCCTGGATAACCACGATGGCGGCGCGGGGCTCGCCTTCCGGCCGGGCGACGTAGGCCGAGAAAGTGTTGTCGCCGGACAAGGTTGAGATTGTCGCGTTGGTGGTCATTCGGCCGTCTCCCGTCGAGGTTCGTGAACGTGGTAGGGCTTGCCAAGCCGATGCGGCAAGCCAATGTGTCCTTCTCGACAACGGAGAAGACGCCATGAAGGTCCACATCGAGATCGACTGCACCCCCGAAGAGGCCCGTACCTTCATGGGATTGCCCGACGTGGGCAAGGTCAACGACGTCTACGTCGACGCGGTGACGAAGGCGATGAAGGGCGTTGGGAATATCGAGAAGCTTCAGGAATATGCCTCTCAGGTGGCTCCGATGGGACAGGTGGGCCTGAAGTTGTTCCAGAACTTCGTCGAAGGTGCGACGGCAGCCAACCGTTCGGCCGGGGGCGCCGGCAAGGATACAAAGGGCGGGTAGTCCTGCCGATACGGGCGATCGATGGATACGATATTCGCGCTTTCGAGCGGCGCTCCGCCCGCCGGGATCTCCGTGATCCGGGTGAGCGGCCCACGAGCCCGTGACGCCTTCGAAAAACTTTCGAGACGAGTGCCCGAACCCCGGCGCGCGACCGCGCTCGTGTTACGGGCGAGCGACGGCAGCGAGCTCGACAGGGTACTGGCTCTGTGGATGCCGGGGCCGGGCACTGCAACGGGCGAGGACCTCGCCGAACTGCATCTCCACGGTGGCAGGGCAGTCGTGACGGCTGTCGAAGGGGCGCTTGGTGCGCTACCCGGCTTTCGCCGCGCGGAGGCGGGCGAGTTCACCCGACGCGCCTTTGCCAACGGACGAATCGATCTGGCAGAGGCGGAGGGGCTGGCCGACCTCCTCGCCGCCGAAACGGAAAGCCAGCGACGTTCGGCATTGGCGATGGCCGGAGGCGCGCTATCGCGCGAAGTCGAGGGGTGGCGTGATCGCGTACTCGCGTTGTCGGCAGCGGTCGAGGCGGTGCTCGACTTCGGGGACGAGGACGACGTCGAGACGCTGCCGGCCGATTTCGGCGACCGACTTGAACGGCTCGGCGCGGACATCGGCGGGTGGCTTTCACGACCATCGGCGGAGCGCCTGCGGGATGGTATTCGGGTGGTTCTCGCCGGCCCGGCCAATGCTGGAAAATCCAGTCTTTTCAACGCTCTTCTTGATACCGAGGCGGCTATCGTCACATCGATACCCGGCACTACGCGTGATGTGATCGAGCGACCCGTTGCGGTCGATGGTACACCTTTCGTCCTCGTCGACACGGCAGGCTTGCGAGCGGACGGTGCCGATGCGGTGGAAGCGATTGGCGTCGGACGTGCTCAAACCGAGATGGCGCGAGCGGACTTGGTACTGTGGCTGGGCGACGAAGGCGCCGGGCCCCAGGGTGCGCTCGAGGTCGCTGCGAAGTCGGACCTTGAATGCCGGACAAAGGCAGCACCTTTCGCCACCGTTTCGGCGACAACGGGGCAGGGTGTTGCGGAATTGTGGCGATCGCTTGTGCTTCGTGCGCGCGAATTTGTCCCTTTGCCGGGGGAGGTTGCCCTGAACCGCCGGCATCGCGCCATATTGTCAGAGGCAATCGAGGAGATCAATCTCGCTCATGGGGAACAGAGGGCGCTCGTCCTTGCCGAGAACCTGAGGCAATTGAGGGTTTTGTTCGATCGGCTATTGGGAGGCGCATCTACCGAAGACATGCTCGACGCGCTCTTCGGGCGGTTTTGTATCGGGAAATGATGTTTCACGTGAAACAGCGCGCTTTGACGAAAGGTGCGCTGTCTCCTACGGGCAGCTCGGCAATGCTGAAATTCGACATCATTGTGGTTGGCGGCGGCCACGCCGGCGTCGAGGCCGCGGCTGTCGGCGCCCGTATGGGCGCCCGGGTAGCGCTTGTCACATTCGACCGCACCACGGTCGGCGCGATGAGCTGCAATCCAGCGATCGGCGGGTTGGGGAAGGGCCACCTCGTCCGGGAAGTCGACGCGTGCGACGGCCTCATTGCCCGGGCGGCCGATGCGGCCGCGATCCACTATCGTATGCTCAATCGGTCGAAGGGCAGCGCCGTCTGGGGCCCCAGGGTGCAGGCCGATCGGTCGCTGTTTCGCCGTGCGATCCAGGACCTTTTGAAGATACAGGGTGATCTGTCGGTGCTTGAGGGCGAAGTGGCCGCCCTTCGCTACACGGGCGGGCGCGCGGCGGGTGTCGAACTCGCGGATGGAACGGCGATCGCGGCCCAAGCCGTAATCCTGTGTACGGGGACGTTTCTTGGCGGGCGGCTCTTTCGCGGCGATGAGCGTTTCGAAGGAGGGCGGATCGGCGAGAATGCCGCCCATCGGCTCGCGGTGCAGTTGCGTGAGGCAGGGCTGCCAATCGCGCGCCTCAAGACCGGGACGCCGCCCCGTCTCGACGGACGCACGATCGACTGGGCGGCCCTCGAGTCTCAAGCGAGCGACGCCGACGCTTGGACAATGTCACCCCTGACAGACCGTCGACGCAACCCGCAACTCTCGTGCTCTATCACCCGAACGAACGAGCGCACGCACGACCTGATTCGTCGATCCCTCGATCGGTCGCCGTTGTTCAGCGGGGCCATCGATGCGCGCGGCCCGCGGTATTGCCCCTCTATCGAGGACAAGATTCATCGATTCGGGGACCGGGACGGGCATCAGGTCTTCCTCGAGCCAGAGGGGCTCGACACTCATCTCGTTTATCCGAACGGGATCAGTACGTCCCTGCCGGTAGATGTGCAGTTCGACATGGTTCGCTCCATGCCTGGTCTGGAGGCGGTCGATATCGCGGCGCCCGGTTATGCGGTCGGATATGATCATATCGATCCGCGTGCACTAGATCGCGGACTTCAGGTTTCGGCCATGCCGGGACTGTATTGCGCCGGGCAAATCAACGGGACGACTGGATATGAAGAGGCGTCGGCGCAAGGATTGATCGCAGGCGCCTCGGCAGCTGCCGCAGTAATGGCCGTCGCTCCCCTCGCGATCGATCGCGCGAACTCGTACCTCGCGGTTATGGTCGACGACCTCACCCTCCACGGAGTGTCGGAACCGTACCGAATGTTGACCTCCCGCGCCGAGTATCGATTGCGCCTGCGCGCTAATAACGCGGGAACAAGACTGACCCCTGTTGCCATGGCGAGTGGCTGCGTCGGCCCCGTTCGACGCGCTTGGCACGACCGGCGTTCCGAGCAGCGCTCCACGTGGAGCGGTGAGCTCTCCCGCGCGGTTTCGGGAAAGGAATTGGCGGACGGTGGCGTGTCGGTTCGGCGGGACATGACGCCCCAACCGCTCTCTCGATGGCTGAGTCAGGGCGTCGACGTCGCTGAACTTAAGCCTTGGCTGCCGCGGGACTTCGCTACCGATGAGGTTGGTCTCGAATTGGCCGAAGATGCCTCCTATGAGCCTTACGTATCGCGACAGGATGCCGAGTTACGCGAACTTCGAGCGTCCGAAGCGATGGAAATTCCTACCGATTTCTCGTTCCGGGACGTGCCTGGCCTTTCTAACGAGATGATCGAGCGTCTCGAAACCGCGCGACCTGAAACGCTCGCGGCTGCCGGCCGGGTACGAGGTATCACACCCACCGCACTTGCAGCGCTTCTTGTCCACGCAAGGCGCCGAGAGCGGCAACCAGCATGATACTCTCAGGCGAAGACGAATCGCGAGCCTACGTAGCGGAACGATGCGACGACACTGCGCTCCGCAAACTTGAGGCTTTTGTGGAGCTGTTGGCAGACGAACAGTCGCGCCAGAACCTCGTAGCGGCTTCAACGCTTGGTCAGATCTGGCAGCGACACATCGCGGACAGCGTCCAAATTCTCGATTTCGCACCGGACGTTCCACGTGGAACGTGGTTGGACCTCGGAAGCGGGGCGGGCTTCCCCGGCCTGATTATCGCGATAACTCGACCCGCGTTTCACGTGAAACTGGTCGAATCTCGCCGATTGCGCAGCGCATGGCTCTCGCGGTGCATCGAGGAACTGGATCTCCCGAATTGCGAGATATGCCATTCGCGAATCGAGGTTTTGCCGAGCGAGCCGGTAGCTGTCATCAGTGCCCGGGCATTTGCACCATTGCCGAAAGTGATCGGCTTGGCGCAGCGCTTTTCCACAGCCGACACCACATGGTTGTTGCCCAAGGGCCGGTCGGCGGCGCAGGAAGTGTCCGAACTGCCCAAACGTCTTCGAACGGCGTTTCACGTGGAACAATCGGTGACCGACGCGGCGGCCGGGATCGTTACGGGGCATGTGACGGAGAAAGCCGGACGATGATCACCATCGCTATAGCCAATCAGAAAGGCGGGGTCGGAAAGACCACGACGGCCATCAACATCGCTACTGCGATGGCCGCAACCGGTTGGAAAACATTGCTAATCGATCTGGATCCGCAAGGAAACGCCTCGACCGGAATGGGTGTGGGAAGCGAGGACCGGCAGCGCTCGACTTATGATCTGCTGGTCGAAGGAGCGTCGCTTGAAGAGTGCACCATGCCGTCTTCGATCCCAGGCCTCGATATCGTGCCGGCGACCGTCGATTTGTCCGGCGCGGAAGTGGAACTCGTCAACGTCGAGGATCGCACGGCACGCTTGAGCTCGGCCCTGACCGGTCACCGCGGGCACGAGATCGCGTTCATCGACTGTCCGCCGTCGCTCGGTCTTCTGACCCTCAATGCCCTGGGGGCAGCCGATACGCTGCTCGTCCCGCTTCAATGTGAATTCTTTGCGCTCGAAGGGCTGTCCCAGCTCCTCTTGACCGTCGAACGCGTGCAGCAACGCTTCAACCCGGACCTCGGCATCATCGGTGTGGTACTGACGATGTTCGACCGCCGCAATCGACTGACCGACCAGGTCGCGGACGACGTGCGCGCGTGCCTCGGCCCGCTCGTGTTTGAATTGGTTATTCCGCGCAATGTCCGCCTGTCTGAAGCGCCGAGCCACGGTTTGCCGGCTCTCGTCTACGATCACAATTGCACGGGGAGTCGCGCCTACATGGCCCTCGCTCGCGAGTTGATCGGGCGCCTGCCCGCGGAAAGGAAGGCTGCATGAGCGAACCGACCGATCCCATCCGGTTCTCGATTCCAGACCGCCCGAAGGAGGATTCGCGCAAGCGACTCGGCAAAGGGCTGGGCGCGCTGATGGGCGAGACCCGTCGTGAGGAACCCTTTGTCGCGGGGAGAAACGGCGAGGAATCGGAAAATTCGCGCACGAGCGGGTTGGCCTCGCTTCCCGTGTCCGCGATCGAACCGCTCCCTGGACAGCCGCGCAGGCGATTCGACGAGGGCGCGCTGGAGGAACTTGCCGCCTCCATTGCACAGCGCGGCGTGATTCAGCCCGTTATCGTCCGACCGTTGGCAGGTGGGCGATATCAGCTGGTTGCGGGTGAGCGTCGCTGGCGAGCCGCCCAGAAGGCGCGCCTGCACGAAATTCCCGCACTGGTGCGCGAACTCGACGAGCGCGAAGTGATGGCGCTGGCGCTGATCGAAAACCTCCAGCGCGAGGATCTGAACCCGGTCGAGGAGGGGAGGGCCTACCAGAGGCTCGCCGATTCGGAAGAGATGAGCCAGGCCGAGATCGCTTCGCTCGTCGACAAGTCGCGCAGCCACGTCGCGAACTTGCAGCGGTTGCTGCAACTGCCCGAGCCCGTGCTCGACCTTGTAGAGGAATCGAAGCTCTCGATGGGTCACGCGCGCGCTCTCATCGGGCATCCGGACGCGGTCATGCTGGCCGCCCGTGCAGTCAGTGACAACCTCTCGGTGCGGGAAGTCGAATCGCTTGTCCGGCGGAGCAACGGAAAGGAATCCACGCGTCGCCAGGCGCGGGTTCCCCGCGATCCCGCGAAGGACGCGGACATCGCCGCCGTTCAGCGCCACCTCGAGGAGTTCCTCGGTCTCAACGTGCGAATCAAGACCGACGAGGATCCGCGCTCCGGCGCGGTAACCATTCGTTATCGGACGCTGGATCAATTAGACCTTATTTGTCAGAGACTTACGGGCGGAGATATCTGATCGGCTGCCCAGGTCGACGCAATGGTATGCGAGCAAGCTTAAAAGCCTGGTAAGGTTTTCTCCCTATCCGTCCCCGATCGTGGGGGACAGAATCGATCTTTCCTGGGTGCGGCGCATGGGGGCCGTGATTTGCGCGATAGCGATCGCGCAGATTGCCTCGCCTGCGTTCGCTCAGAAGTCGACCACGCATACGATGCCCGTACTGCTCACTGTCGAGCAGTCGTGCAGGCTGCTGACCCAGCCGCTCGATTTCGGAACCCCCGACCCAAAGGCGAAGTCCGCCACAGCGAGTACGACCATCACCCTTACGTGCACTCCCGGCACGATCTATTCGGTCGGAATCGACAACGGGCTGAACTGGGATGCCAAGGGAAGCACCCGCCGCATGTACGGCGGGTCCTCCAACGGACAGGTCTGGTACGCGGATTACCAGCTCTACCACGATGCGCTGCATCAACTGCCATGGGGAACTGGAACGACGGCCGCGGCGGGCGTTCTCGGCCTGCCTAGCAAGACGTTCACGGTTTACGGCGAAACGCAGATCAAGAACCTGCGCCCCGCTCCCTATCGCGATACGGTAATCGTCCAGCTCGATTTCTGAACTGGCGGGTACCCGCCGTTCGCAACCGTCCCGCTGCGGATACCTTTAAAAGTAAGCCTGCGTTTTACCTCGCGTTAACCATAAGCGCCTAGGCAAATACCCGTAATGGACGGCAAATTTCTCGGTAACGTTTAGCAAAATCGCAAGCTTTCGCGCTGCATAGGGCGCCCTGGCATTTTGGCCAGACTGTTAGGGGATCATAATCATGCGTAAGTTTGCAATCTGCGCCGCCGCGCTGGCCGCGACCATCGCGACGCCGGCGCTGGCCGGTCCGAACGGCACCGTCACCCAGACGATGGACGTCCTGCTCAACGTACAAACCGCCTGCACGCTCACCACGCCGCCGGCGATGAACTTCGGTTCGGTCAACAGCGTGACCGCCGGAACGACTTCGACAGTCACTGCTTCGGTGCAGTGCACGCCGAGTGCGGCCTACACGCTCAAGGTCGACAACGGCACGCACTATGACACCACGAGCCTTCAGCGCCGTCTCCAGGCCACCTCGGGCACCGCGACGGTCGATTATGACCTGCTTCAGGCCGACACGACCGCTTGGCCGGCCGCTGGCGTCGCCGGCGTGGGTAGCGGCGTTTCGCAGAATTACAGCATGGTCGGCAAACTTGTGCAGACGACCGAAGTAGCCGCCGGCAACTATGCCGACGTGCTCACGATCACGCTCGACTACTGATCAGGGCGCGGAATTAGGGGGACCACCGGGCAATGTTTCGCAACCAGCAGCTTTCGCGGGAAATCGCCGCAATCGCCGCCGGGGCAACATTGCTCGGCCTCTGCGTCCTGGGGGAGGCGCCTGCCGCTGCGCAGGCAGCCGACCCTTCACAGAATAATTCCGTCGAGGTCGGCGCCAGCCTGTCCATCGCACCCTTGCGGGTCGAGATCGACAGCGACGCAACCGGCGCGACAGTTTACCTGAGTAACTCTTCAGCTCGCGAACTCGCCGTCCAGACCCGCCTCTTCGGCTGGTCCCAGAAGGATGGCAGCGACGTCTATGCACCAAGCAGCGAGCTGACCGTATCTCCGTCCATTTCGATGATACCGCCCGGCGAGACCCAGATTGTGCGCCTGTTGCGCAAGACCGGTTCGAGTGCGGGTGAAAAGCGGTTCAGGCTGGTTGTCGACCAGTTGCCGGATCCCAAAAGCGCTGAAGGCGGCAGAGCCGAGACGCGCATTCGCTTCACCGTTCCCGTGTTCGTGGATCGCGACACGGCGGGCAGCCCTGCGCTCGCGTGGCGGCTGGCCGACGACAAGCTCGAGGTCGTCAATTCCGGCGGCACGACGGCTCGTATCGTGAGCCTCAAGGTGAAAGCCAGTGGAACCGACGTGACCGTGGGGCACAACACCCTGCGCTACGTTCAAGGCAATTCGACCATCGCCTGGCCGATCGGAAAGGGCTGCTCGCTCGGCGCGGTGACGATCACCGCGCAGATCGATGGCCAGACGGTCGATGCGCAGCCCCAGACCACGTGCGGCTAGCGCACTCCTGACCCTGATCGCGGCGTCCGGCGCCGCCCTGGTTCCGCAATCGGCGCTCGCACAAGCCGACCCCTTCGCCATACCCGAAACGCTCACCTACAAGGCGGTGGCGGAGACCGAGACCGGTCCCGTGCTTGCCGAAATCGTCGTCGACGGAGCCAAGGCGCGCCGCATGGTGCATCTGGACGGCAAGGGCGCGGCGATGACGATCGAGGCCGCTGATGCGCGCACAGCGGGCCTTCCGGTCGCAGACGATGTGCAAGGGCCGGTCAGGATAGCCTCGCTGCGCCTCTACAAGTGGACCTTCGACCCGCTGCAACAGCAGCTTAAGGTTATGCTGTTCCGCAACAACGATGGCGCGAACTTCCGCGACCTGACAACGCGGGTGCGGGGTCCGAGTGAAAGCCACCCGCTCACCGCCTTCCGGCTCGATTACGACGTGACTGCCAGCGCGACTGCTTCGGGCGTTCAGGCAGGCGGACTCTTCGAGGCGGCCCTTGTTCGCGGCAACCTTAGCGCCGGATCGACTGCGCGCGCGGTGACAAGCCCCGGACAGGGGTTGCCGCAATTCGTTCGCCTCGACAGTTCGGTGCGCTTCCTCTGGGAGAAGAAGGGGCTTGTCGCGACCGCGGGTGATTTCGTCAGCGCCGGCAGCCAGTCGCAACGTCCGGTTCGCATGGGCGGCGTCAAGCTCGGGACGGATTTCGACCTCCGGCCGGACCTCGTCACCGTACCACTGCCCGCGTTCACCGGATCGGTCGCGGTACCGACCACGATCGACATCGTCGGTGCCAGCCGCCGTTACCTGACTACCAAGCTCGAACCCGGCGATTTTACCGTTCGCAACATCCCGGCCCAGCCGGGACGGGGAGAAATCACCGCCGTCCTTCGCGATTCGCTCGGTCGGGAGCGGATCGAGACCGCGCGGTTCTACGTTTCGCGCGACTTGCTCGCGCCCGGGCGCAATGCCTACGCGGTGAACTTCGGATTCGTCCGACGAAGATTCGGCGAAGCCAGCAACGACTACGGGCCTTTCGCAGCCTCCGCCTATTTCAGGCGGGGGCTTTCGCCGTCCCTGACGCTCGAGACGAGCGCGGAATGGACCGACGGCACGGCGAATGCAGGCGCGCGGGCCGATTTCACCATCGGACACATCGCCAAGGCGACCGTCGAAGGACGATTCAGCCATGATTCCGATGCGGGGAGCGGCCAGTTGCTCAATCTCGGCCTCGAATCGATCGGCCAGACGTTCGGCGTCGCGATCGGCGCAACTTTGCCCGGCGCGACTTACCGCGATGTCGCGACCAGGCTTGGTGATCCGGCGCCCCCCAAGCGGCTGTTTGCAAACGGTTTCTATCGCATCGGAGCGAATATCCAGGCACAACTTTCACTCGTTCGCAGCGAAAGTCGCGCCGAACCGCGATATGCCCGGATCAAGGAACGAACGGACACTGCCGCCGCAAGCCTGCAACTGCCGGTCAACGAAAAGCTCAGGTTCTACGGTTCGGCCGAATATCGGCGCTCGGATGGACGGGGCGTGGCGAGCGTTTCGGCGGGGCTTTCTCTCAATCTCGGGCCGCGGACCCGGGCCGCGGTCTATGCCCGCAAGTCAGGCAACTATAACGCTGTGGGCGCAACTTTCTCGCAGAGCGAAACCCGCACCGATCCGTTCGGCTTCCACGTAGGAGCGCAAGCGACCGACCGCGGTCATTCACTGAACGCAGGAGCGGCCTTGCTTCTCCCGATGATGCGCGCCGAGGCCGAAATGGAGGAATCCGGCGGCCGCTTCGCCGCGCGCGGAACGGTCCGCGGTTCGCTCCTGCTTGCCGGGGGAACCGTCTACGCAAAGGCGCGCAGCGACACGGGATACGTCCTCGTGCGAACCGGCAAGGTTTCAGGTGTGCCGATCACGCTTGAAAACCGGCTCGTCGGCAAGACCAACGCACGCGGGAGCCTGCTGGTCGACGACGTACCGGCGCTCGTCCCGGTCAAGATCGACGTCGATCCCGACCGCCTTCCGGTCGACGCGCTGGTCAAGCGCACTGATCACAAGATCAGGGTCCCCCGGCGCGCGGTCGCGCTCGTCGAGATCGACGCGGTGCGCTTTCTGCCGGTGGTCCGGACGGTGGTGGACGAAGCCGGCCTGCCGCTATCCGCCGCGCTTCACGTGCGTGCGATGCCATCGGGCGAACGGACGCTGACGGGTTTCGACGGGATGGTCGAAATCAACGCGGGTGCCGAGGACTCACGGTTGCTCATCGGCACCCCGGGCAGCGGCTGTGTCGTCGAGCTTGGCGGGGTCGATCTGACACTGGATGACGACAGGCCCCTGGTTTGCCATCCGAAGATCATCGCAACCCAGGACGGAGGGAGCGACCACGGCAAGACCGCCGACGCGGCCTCATTCGCCGGCGATCGAGTTGCGCGGCGCAACTTGCGCAAGGGCGATTCAGGTGGGCGGGAAGATGGAGACGCTGTGGCTCTCCTCGCGCCCTGACCTATTGCGTCTTGATCAGCCTCGTCCGCTTGTCGGGACGCGGAGAAGGCCGGCTGATGGTCCTGGTGCGGGTGATGGTGCGCGTCCGGGTCACCGGAGCAGGTTCATCGATCAACTCCTCGGTCACGTATTCGTGCACGACCGCACGCTGCGGCACCTGCATGAGTACCGGCACGTAGGCGACTGCCGGGTAGCCAGATCCGTAGGCCGGGTAGCCGCCCCATCCGTAGCCGGGTGCCCCGGAAGGACCTGCCATGTATCGGTCGAGGTAGTATGCGCACTCGTCGTCGCGCCGGCGATCGTTCGGCGAGTGCAACGCATCGCCGATCGCCGCACCCGCCAAAGCTCCGCCTCCGGCGCCGAGCAGCGTACCGGCAAGGCGATGCGAATCCCACACGCGATTGCCGATCACGCCGCCCGCGGCTGCGCCGAGCAGACCGCCGATCACCCGCGCGCGGTCGTGCTTGCCAACACCACGAATGCGCTCGTGGCAGTCCGCGAGCCATCCATCGCGATCGAACGCAGGCTGGGGCGCAGGGTAGTAGTCGGCGTGCGGTGGGGGATATCCCTCGGCGTAGTAGGCTGGCGGGACGGGGGGAGTCGGCACGGGAGGCAGCGGCGAGGTGGGGAGGGGGGCGGCATCGTTCTGCGTCGCCGTCTCGTAGATCGTCACGCGCTCGACCGGTTCGGCGTCGGGTCCCGGCACGGACTGCGCAGCAGGTGCGGCAGTCGAACCCGGTATCGGCTGCACGACAGGCATGCTTTCGAACACAGGGCTTGCGGAAGGAGCGGCCTGCGCCAGGGCCGGCGGGGCGAGAGCGAGCGCGCCCGTGACAGCGGCGAAAGCGAGCAAGGGATGGGTGGTCATGCTGGATCTCCCCTTCGTGCGCGATGCTGCCGACCAGCCGAAAAGCGCGCTATCGAAGGAATTTAGCAGCGCCTTGCGCAGGAGCCCAAGCGACGCCCGCGCCCTGTCCCGAAACGGGGCGGCTAGATCCGTGTTCCCAGAACCGCGGCCAGCGCCTCGAGCCCGGCGGCATCGTCCCTGTCGAAACGCGCGAGCTCAGGACTGTCGAGGTCGATCACCGCAACCACCGATCCATCTCGCAAGACGGGTACGACGAGCTCGCTACGACTGGCCGCGTCGCAGGCGATGTGCCCGGGAAATGAATGCACGTCCTCGACGAGCTGCGTCTCTCCACTCTTCGCCGCGGTCCCGCAGACGCCCGTGCCAAGGGGAATCCGGATGCATGCCGGCCGCCCCACGAACGGGCCGAGCACAAGTTCGCCACCGATCACACGGTAGAACCCGGCCCAATTGAGCGCAGGTATGAACTCCGCGATCAGCGCGGCAACGTTCGCCATGTTGGCGACCTCATCCGGCTCCCCAGAGGTAAGCGAATCGGCGGCTTCGACGAGCTGGCGATAGCGTTCGGGCTTGGCGAGGGTCTCGTCGGGGCGAAAATCGTACATTGCGCGAGGCTCTAGCGCAGCGGGCCGTTGCCGCAAGTCGCGCCAGCGCCTATTCCGCATCCATGAGCACCGGCCGCAAGATCCTCGCCGGCTTCCTCGTCGCTGTCCTGCTGGTCATCGGCGTCGTCGCCTATGTCGTAACTCCCGACACCGCGCGCCAATCGGTCGCCGACTTGTCGGGAACCGATCCGAACTTGCTGCGAGCGAGGTATCAGACCGTTCCTACTGTCGGGGTGGCCGATGCAGTAGGCTGGCCCGACAATGCCGTGCCCACTGCCGCCGAAGGTCTGGCCGTGACCCGCTTCGCGCAAGGCCTCGACCATCCACGTACGATGTACGTCATGCCGGGCGGTGACGTTCTCGTCGCGCTTACCAACCGGCCCGCTTCGGATGGTCCGGGCGGTATCGAGGGCCTGGTCATGGGTTGGCTCTTCGACAAAGCCGGGGCCGGGGGAGCATCGAAGAACGCAATCGCGTTGCTGCGCGACACCGATGGCGACGGAAAGGCGGACCAGCAGGCAATCCTGACCAATCCCGCCCTCAATTCGCCGTCGGGTATGGCGTACAGGGATGGCACGCTCTACGTCGCCAATCACGATGCGCTGCTGGCCTTCCCCTACCAGGAAGGCGCGACCACTCTCGATGGTACGCCGAAGAAGCTGATGGACCTGCCGGCAGCCGGCAATCACTGGATGCGCAACATAGTGCTCTCGCCCGATGGGAAGCACATCTACGTCGCGGTCGGGTCGTCTTCCAACATTGGCGAGCGCGGACTCGACAAGGAGGTCGGACGGGCAGCCATCTGGGATTACAACCTCGAGACCGGGCGCCAGCGCCAATACGCGAGCGGGCTGCGCAATCCCAATGGCCTCGCTTTCTCTCCCTGGAGCGGTGAGCTGTGGACCACCGTCAACGAGCGCGACATGGCTGGATCGGACCTCGTGCCCGACTACCTGACAAACGTTCCGATCGGAGCGCAGTACGGCTGGCCCTGGGTCTGGTGGCGGAACAATTTCGACGATCGCGTGGATGAGCCCACTCCGGAAGGGTTCAATCCCGATTACGTCCGCCTGCCCGAATACGCGCTCGGCCCGCACGTCGCCGCGCTTGGCCTCGCGTTCACCGGCAACGGCTCGAAACTGGGAGACAAGTATTCGACAGGCGCGGTAATCGCGCGTCACGGTTCCTGGAACCGAAAACCGAAATCGGGCTACGACGTGGTCTATGTCCCGTTCGACAAGCGCGGCAACCCTGTCGGCAAGCCGCAGGAGATCTTGACTGGCTTCTTGTCTCCTGACGGCGACACGACGCACGGGCGGCCGACCTGGGTGGCCTTTGCAAAGGATGGCGCGCTGCTGGTGACGGACGACACGGCGGGCATCGTCTGGCGGGTGGTGGCGCCGGGCGCAACGCCCTCGCCGACGATAGAGCTCCTCTCCGGCCGGCGGCTTCCTCCCCAGCGCGAACTGCGCGGCGGAGAGGCGACCTTCGACCAGGACTATGCGCGTATCCCCACCCCCTGACGGCAACCGCCGACGCGTTTCAGAGCGCGCGGCCCGCTCGACCGGCGAGTTCCGTCACATATTGCAACGCCGTGCGTCCAGATCGCGCGCCGCGCCGCTTGGCCCACTCGAGCGCGTCGTCCTGATTCCACGATAGCTTGAGGGGGTCGGCGTAGGCGGTAACGATCGCGAGATAATCGTCCTGGCTTGCATTGTGAAAGCCAACCGAAAGGCCGAAGCGGTCGGCGAGCGCTTGCAGATCGTCGACCGCGTCGCGCGGGTTCACCGGGTCATCTTGCTCGCCGAGGTGGCGCGGAACGATGGCGCGGCGGTTGCTGGTAACCGCAAGCCGGACATTCGATGGGCGCGCCTCGACCCCGCCCTCCAGCCACGAGCGCAAGTGCCGCGGACCGACGGTGTCGCCTTCCGCGAACCCCAAGTCGTCGAGATACACGAGGAAATTGCGCGGTTCTTCGCGAAGTGCCGCGAACAAGGCGGGCAAGGTCGGCAACGCGTCGGCGGCGACCTGCACAAGCGCAAGCCGCGAAGGGTCGGCCGCGTGTGCAGCAACCGTGGCTGCCCGGATCAGCGCGCTCTTGCCCATCCCGCGAGCGCCCCAGAGAAGCATGTCATGGGTGGCCGAGCCTTCGGCGAAGCGGGCGACGTTGCCAGCAACCGCGTTCTTCTGACGCTCGATACCCTTAAGTTGGTCAAGCGCCGGTGCCTCGATCCGCTCCACCGGGCGTGCTGTAACACCCGTCCAGACATAGGCTGGCGTGCTCGCCCAATCGATAGGCTCCGCCGCGCGCGGCAGGAGCTTTTCGAGCGCTGCCGCGATTCGCTCGAGCGGATCGCTCATCAGGCGAGCGCCGCTGCGGGGATGGAGTAGAGAATATCCGCACCCCCGCGCGTTGAGGCAGCGAGGCCGAGCGCTTCGGGCACGATGCGAGTGGCGAAGAAACGCGCGGTCACGGGCTTGCTTTCGGCGAGCGACGGCGCGGCGCCGCCGGCGACCGCTCGCGCCTGTCGCACAAGCTGCCAGCCAGCGACCGCCACCGCGCACATAGTGGTGAAGGGTACACTCCCGGCGAGCCGGTCGTCGAGCGAAGCATCCTCGCGCATCCAGCGGGCGAGCTCGCGGCAGGTGCCCGCGAGATCGGTCAGATGGCCCTCGGAATCGCGTTCGACATCCGCAAGCAGCGCGTCGAGCGCGTCGCCATTTTCGAGACCGAGCTTGCGGGTAACAAGGTCGGCCGCCTGGATGCCGTTCGTCCCTTCATAGATCGGCGCGATCCGCGCATCGCGATAGTACTGCGCGGCGCCGGTTTCCTCGACGAAGCCCATTCCGCCGTGAACCTGGACGCCGAGGCTTGCGATCTCCACCCCAACGTCGGTGCCCCACGCCTTGAGCATGGGTACGAGGCACTCGCCGCGTGCTGCCGCCGCGACGTCGCCCAAGGTACCGCGATCGACCTGCCCGGCGGTGTAGTAGAGCAGCGCCCGCGCACCCTCGGTCAGAGCCTTCATCCGTAGCAGCATACGCCGAACGTCGGGGTGTTTGGCGATCGCGACGGGCGACTTGTCAGGCGAGCCGGCCCGGGCCGACTGCACGCGGTCGGTCGCATAGGCGAAGGCCGCCTGCGTCGCCCGCTCGCCGATCTGGACGCCTTGGTTGCCGACATTGATCCGCGCGTTGTTCATCATCGTGAACATCGCCATGAGACCGCGGTTGGGCGCGCCGACGAGCTCGCCGATGCACTCGCCGCTTTCGCCATAGCTCATCACGCACGTGGGCGAGGCATTGATGCCAAGCTTGTGCTCGAGGCTCACGCATTTCACGTCGTTGCGCGGACCAAGCGTGCCGTCGGGTTTGACGAGATATTTCGGGACCACGAACATCGATATGCCGCGACTGCCCTCGGGCGCGTCGGGCAGACGGGCGAGGACGAGGTGGATTACGTTGTCCGCAAGTTCGTGATCGCCCCAGGTGATGAAGATCTTGGTACCGGCGATGCGATACTTGCCTGCGTGCTCACCGTTCTCGATCGGGGTGGCGGTTGTGCGCAGCGGGCCGAGATCGCTGCCCGCCTGCGGTTCGGTCAAGTTCATCGTGCCCGACCATTCGCCACTGATCATCTTCGGCAGGTACTGTACCTTCTGGTCTGCCGACCCGTGATGATCGAGCGCGTCGATGGCCCCGGTCGTCAGCATCGGCAGCAGATTGAACGCGTAGTTCGCGGTGCCGAGGTTCTCGAGCACGTTGCATCCGAGCGCGAAAGGCAGGCCTTGGCCGCCGAAGTCGGCGGGAGCCGCGATCGCATTCCAGCCCTGATCGACATAGTGCGCGTAGGCTTCTGCAAAGCCGTTGGGCAGGCGAACGACGCCGTTTTCGAGAGTGGCGCCCTCGATGTCGCCCACTCGGTTGAGCGGCGCCCATTCGCCCGCGGCGAATTCGCCGATACCTTGCACGATCGCTGCCACCATGTCGGGCTCTGCCGCCGCGAAGCGTTCGCTTTGCGCCAGGTCGCCGATTCCGGCGCACACCTCTAGCGCGAGGAGCTGATCGGCGGTGGCAGGACGAAACATGGGCGCAGTTCTCCTTGGCAGGTCGTGCGATCCGCTTATAGCGCGCGGGGATGAGCGACAAGCACGCTACGGAACGGCCGACGGCGGACGCAGCGGGAATTGCCCGCGCGGCCGAATTGATCGAATCGGGGGCGCTGGTCGCCCTGCCGACCGAAACCGTATATGGCCTTGCCGGACGTGCCGACCGGGCCGAGAGCGTGGCGGCGATTTATCGCGCGAAAGGGCGTCCCGACTTCAATCCGCTGATCGTCCACGTCGCCGACCTTGCCGTGGCGGAGCGACTTGCGCGCTTCGACGAACGGGCACGAATGTTGGCCGCGCGGTTCTGGCCAGGTCCGCTCACCCAAGTGCTGCCGCTGAAAGAGGGGGCGGAGGTCGCGGCCGCGGTCGTTGCGGGCCTTCCCACGATCGCGCTGCGTTGCCCCGCGCACCCTGCGATGCGAGCGGTGCTCGAGGCGACCGGCCTACCGCTCGCCGCACCCTCGGCCAATCGCAGTGGCTCGGTGAGCCCGACCACTGCCGATCACGTCATCTCGACACTCGATGGGCGGATCGCCGCGGTGCTCGACGGGGGGGCGTGCGAGAAAGGCCTTGAATCGACAATCGTTGCGCTGCGCGAAGCGGGCGACTGGCAGCTGCTCCGCGAGGGGCCGATAGGGTATGCCGAACTCGCCGGCATTCTCGGCCCCGCCGGCCCCATTGCCGAAGCGAAGGTCGAGGCACCGGGACAACTCGCGCAACACTATTCACCGGGAAAACCGGTGCGGCTGGGCGTGGTCGAGGGGCGAGAAGACGAATTCCTGATCGGCTTTGGCGGGGTTGGGGGGGATTGGTCACTGTCTCCGTCGGGTGACCTCGCGGAGGCTGCGGCGCGCTTATACGAGGGGCTTCATCGCGCGGCGGCATCGGGCCGGCCGCGTGTGGCGGTCGCGCCGGTGCCCGACGAAGGACTGGGCCGGGCGATCAACGACCGCCTGCGCAGGGCAGCGGCCAGCTAGCGCCGAGTCTCGGGCTCGAGCGGGACCTGCGGCAGAAGCGCCTGGATCTCGGCATTGGCCTGCGCGGCTTCGTCGCATGCGCGGCGATCGCCCTCCAGACATTTCTTCTCGAGCTTGTCGCGTTGCCGGCTCAGCTTGCCAAGCCGTTCCTCCCGCTTGCGAATTTCACGGCCGCGCTTTTCATCGGCTTCGGACTGGCTGGTGGTTGCCAGATCGACCGCTTTCGAGGCGACCTTCACCGGCGCCGTCGCGACGTCGAGCGCGGTCTTCGCGAGACACCCTGAAAGGGTGAATGCGGCAAATGGAAGAATGACAAGTTTAAGGCCGCGCATCGAGCAATCCTTTCGATACGCGGCATTAAGAGTAAAGGTGTTGCGGACCGATGAACCCCTTACGGGGCGTCGGGTGCCTTGGGGGAAGCAGGTGCATCGGGCGCCTGGGGGGCCTCGGGAGCAACTGGGCGTGCGTCGCTCGTCGTTGCTCCGGCGCTATCCGATCCCGGGTTGCAGCGGAGTGTACCCGATCCCATCGATTTGATCGTGCACTTGGCCGACCCCGTCACGGTAACATCGCCCGATCCCATGATCGTGGCGTTCACGGTGCCGTTCGAAGCAAAGGCGGCGTCGCCGGCGCCGGCGATGGTTACCTCGGCGGTATCAGCCTCGAGGCCGGTCATGTCGGCGCTCCCCGATCCGGCAACGGTAAGTTCGAGCGCGTCGACCTTACCCGCGGCGCGGTATGTTCCGGACCCGGCAATCGTCACTTCGAGCTTCGAAGCGGACACCGAGTTGGTCCTGGCAGTTCCGCTGCCGGCAATCACCACTTCCGATTTGCCGGCGAGCGATGCCGCGTCGACGGTGCCAGATCCGGCGACGGTCAGCTTCTCGAGCCCCGGCATCGTGACCGTGACGGTCGCCCTGCCGTCGCCATCGACGGCTCCCTTCTTGCGCATGATCCCAAGCGCTTCGTCGTCGAGGGTGAAGCGCAGCGCAGCGACCGCGTCGGGATTGCCGGACACGTCGATCTTCAGAGCATCGCCGTCCTTCACGACCACGTTGTCGGGGCCGGCGAGGACCAGCGCGGTGGGCGTTTTGCCCGCCGTGTCGATCTCGTCGAGCGGCACGCCCCTTTCGCCGTTGATGGAAATGTTCCCGTCGCAGCCGCTGACGCCGAAGGCGGCAGCGAACGCTATGACGGGGGCGATTCCTCGGATTATCCGATGCAGCATGACTCAATTCCTCGCTGATTGCGTGTTGCCGATGTAATACAGCAAGGTGCCGTGCGCAACCGAGCAAACGAAAAGGGCCGCCCTTGCAGGCGGCCCTTCATCGGGTCGAGACGACGCTTGGTCGAAATCAGGCCTCTTCGGTGTTCTCGTAATATTGCGGCGCGTGCTCGCGCAGCACGTCGAGAATCTTTTCGAGCGCAGTCGGTTCGTCGGTCTTCTCCATCGCCGCCAGCTCGCGGGCGAGGCGGCTCGACGCGGCTTCGAAGATCTGGCGTTCCGAATAGGACTGCTCGGGCTGATCGTCGGGCCGGAACAGGTCGCGGGTAACCTCTGCGATCAGGACGATTTCGCCGGAGTTGATCTTCGCTTCGTATTCCTGGGCACGGCGCGACCACATGGTGCGCTTCACCTTGGGCTTGCCCTTGAGCGTTTCCATCGCTTCCTTGAGCGCCTTGTCGCTTGACAGCTTGCGCATGCCGATCGATTCGATCTTGTTCATCGGTACGCGGAGCGTCATGCGCTCCTTCTCGAACCGGAGGACGTAGAGATCGAGCTTCATGCCGGCGATTTCCTCGCTCTGCAGCTCGATCACACGGCCGACGCCGTGCTTGGGATAGACCACGTAATCACCGACATCGAAGGCGGGGGCCTGGCTAGCCATAGAATTCCTTTCGTGCGAGCGCTGGCAGCACGGGCTGAAGCGACAGGCAGTCCTGACGACCAAGCCGGAACCGGCGCGGTCGGGGAACTCCAATGTCGGATCGCGGGTGTGCTAGCGCCTTTCTGACCGTTCGCTTGGGCAGCCGGGAAACGCTCACCGGCACGCTTGTTGGATTATATAACACAACCGCAACAAAATTTCTAGCCTGCGTTTACGTGTCCGTAAGGCAGAGAAACCGATTTCAAACTAGCGCGGAAAGAGACGCGGAATCAGTCGCCTTCGCCGGGTTCGGGCGTGAAATACTTCTCGAACTTGCCCTCTTCTCCCTTGTGCTCGTCGGCATCGGCCGGCGGTTCCTTCTGGCTTGTGATGTTGGGCCATTCGGCGGAGAACTTGGTGTTGAGCTCGAGCCACTTCTCGAGGTTGTCTTCGGTGTCGGGCAGGATCGCCTCGGCCGGGCACTCGGGCTCGCAGACGCCGCAGTCGATGCATTCCGACGGGTTGATGACGAGCATCGTCTCCCCCTCGTAGAAGCAGTCGACGGGGCAGACCTCGACGCAGTCGGTGTACTTGCAACGGATGCATGCGTCGGTGACGACGTAGGTCATTGCGGCGGGCCTTCCTCGCTCTGTTTTCCTGAAACGGCTGCTAGGGCCGGAGTGCCGGTCGGGTCAAGCGTGCGATAGCAGGCCTGTGCTTCGGCCGCCGGTCCGCGACGCGCGGGTAGCGCAACGATCTCGATGATCCGGACACTCGCCCCGAGCGGCACGGTGAGTACGTCGCCCGCCGCCACGGCCTGGCTTGCGCGAACGACCCGCGTACCATTACGGCGCACATGACCGGTCTCAACGAGGGCGTGAGCGACGCTTCGCGATTTCGTCAGCCGAAGCTGCCACAGCAGCTTGTCGATCCTCACGCTGCGCTCACTTTGCAACTCTCACAGAGAGAGGTCGGCCAGCGCGGCGAATGCGCTGCCTTCACGGGCCTTGGGTCGATCCGCCGGACGTTCGCGCCGGGTGGGCCGCCATGTCCAGCGATCCGGCGTCGGCGGACCGAACGCGCCCTCCTTCAACCGCCGCGCACGCTGGACCTTGAAACCCGCGGCGCCGAGCAATCGGGCCCAGTTCTCTGCCGTCAGCCCGGTCGAAACGCCTAGCGCGGAGTCGAGCGTGAAGTGCCGTGAGTTGGCTTTGGCTCGCGCATCGTGCGCCGCGCGGACGATCTTGTCGGCGACGTCGACGCGCACCGCCTGCCCTCCGGCCGGGCGGTACCCGGCGGGCAAGTTTTTCGACGCCGCCAGAACTGAAGGCATTTCGGGCGCCAGAGGGCGCCGATCGATATGCGCGGCGGCCAGGGCAACGCGGGCCGCGGGCTTGAGCAACGCCGGAGCGAATACGTCGAGCGCGCCGAAGACGACGCCAAGACGGCGCAGGAACGGGCGAAGCTCGCGCGGGAGGTTTTCAATGCCAGCCCGTTCGCGGGGGACAGTACCATGTCCCGCAACGAGGTTGAGCAGCAGGGCGCGCGCTTCGCTGCCCGCCTTGGGTTCGCGGGTCGCGGCTTCCAGCTTCGCCAGCGGGGCGAGCGGAGCGAGTCGCTCCCCCAGCCAAGCATCGATCGCATCGAGCAGCTGGGTGCGCTGCGCTTCAGGCACCGAAGTAAGCTCGCGCGCCGGCACCAGACGCGGCTTCGTCGCCGAAGGGCCGCGCTCGAGCTGCGCAATCTCGCGCCCCTGCCAGCGGACTGATCCCCGCACGAGCTCGAGCGGGGTCGTATCTTCGGCCAGCGCCTGCGCGCGCGCCGCCAGCAATCGGGGGAGCGACTTTTCTGCAGCCGCGAGCAGCATCCGGCGATCGGCATGGTTCGCCAGTGGATCGACCACGAAACGGAACCCCTCGAGGTGGCCGATTACTTCATCTTCCACCGTCACGACGTCATCCGCTCCCATGGCCACGGGCAGCAGGGCGGGGTCGGTACCGAGGGTCTTCATCAGGATCGCTGTCCTCCGGTTCACGAAACGCTCGGTCAATCGCGCGTGGAGCGCATCGCTGAGCCGCGCCTCGACCGCGCGGGCGCGGGCGGCCATTTCATCCCGCGCAAACACCCAGTCGGGGCGCTGGGCAATATAGGCCCAACTGCGGATCGAGGCGATACGCCCCTGCAATGTGTCGATGTCGCCCTGCGGCCGGTCGAGTTCGGCAATCCGCGCAGCGACGTAGTCCGCACCAAGGTGGCCGCCACGCAGGTCCTGCCACAGCCGCGCCACGAAGCGCGCGTGGGTGTCCGCGCCACTCTGGCGGAAATCGGGCAGCGAGCAGGCCTCCCAGAAGCGACGGACCTGTCCCGCACCGCGCACCTCCGCGCCGATCGGTTCTTCGGCGAGGCGCTTGAGAACCGCCACGTCTATCGCCTCGGGCGCCCGAACCAGGCCGGGCTCTCCCGGCGGTGCCTCGAGATCGGCGATCAGCGTGGCGAGATTGTCGAACGGCGGCTCCGCCTCGCGCCAGTACAGCGCCGGGATCGGGGCGAACCGGTGCTCTTCGATGGCGTAGACTTCCCCGTCGGTGAATTCGGGCGTCTGTTTCGACCCGGCACCGGCCAAGGTGCCGAAGCTGCCATCGGTCTGGTGGCGACCTGCACGACCGGCGATCTGGGCCATTTCCGCCGGAGTCAGCCGGCGTTGCCGAACCCCGTCGAACTTCGACAGACCCGCGAACGCCACGTGACGAACATTGAGGTTGAGGCCCATGCCGATCGCATCGGTGGCAACGATGTAATCGACCTCGCCCGTCTGGAACAGCGCGACCTGCTTGTTGCGCGTTTCGGGGGAGAGGCCTCCCATCACCACCGCCGCTCCGCCACGGAAACGGCGCAGCATTTCCGCTACGGCGTAGACCTGCTCGGTCGAGAACGCGACCACAGCGCTTCTCGGCGGCAGGCGGCTGAGCTTGGCGGTCCCGGCGTAGGTCAGTGTCGAGAAGCGCGGACGGGTGACGATCTCCGCCTCGGGGATCAGCGTCCGCACCATCGGCTCGAGCGTCGAGGAGCCGAGCAGCATCGTTTCTTCGCGGCCACGCGCGTGGAGCAGGCGATCGGTGAAGATATGCCCGCGTTCACGATCGGCAGCGAGTTGCGCTTCGTCCAGCGCCACAAAGGCGTGGCCACCTCCAAGACGCGGCATCGCTTCGGCGGTGCACAGGAAATAGCGCGCGTCCTTCGGCTCGATCCGCTCCTCGCCCGTAATGAGCGCAACTGCCTTTTCGCCCTTGATCGCCACGACGCGGTCGTAGACCTCGCGCGCGAGCAGTCGCAGCGGGAAGCCGATCGCGCCCGACGAATGGCCGCACATCCGCTCGATCGCGAGATGGGTCTTGCCGGTATTTGTCGGCCCGAGGACCGCCTTGATCGTCACAATGTCCAATGTGGCATCGGAGGGCCAGCCTGCCAACCACTCGTCCCGGCTCGCCCACGGCCCGTCCCGGCAGGGACTCGGATCGTCCGATTTTAGCCCGGTATTAACTTCAATCCGCCAAGGGTTTGATGCACCAGACCATCGGGTCCGGGTCGCGCCGGGAACGGGATCTCCCATGCGCGGCCTGCATGAGTGGAGGGACGCGCTGTTTCAGCCGCGTGAAACCGATGCATCGGGGCACGGCCCCGCCGACGGCACGCCTGGCTGGCGCGCCGCGGCTCTGACGCACGCCCAGATCGAGCGGGACAGTGCGCCGCAAGTGTTGCGCCGCGTTCGCGGAATTGCCGAACGCTGGGACGCGCTGCGCTGGCGGGCCGAGGAGCGGCTGAGCCGGGTCGACCTGGCGCCCGACCTGGCGGAAGCGATCGGCAGCCGCCGCTGGTTCCGTGGACTGGGGACGTTCCTGGGCCTCGCCACCTTCAGCCTTGCGTTCTGGCCCGGGTTCGCCCCGCTCGAAGCAGCGCCCGCGACCCGGGTCGACGACGCGGTACGCGACGAGTTTCGCAGCCAGATGATAATGCCGCTCGCGCTCGGTGCGGACAGCGGCCGCCACATGGGCGCAACCGCGAAGGTCGTACCGCTCAAGGCTGCGCCCGAGCGTCCGTCGATCGAACTGGTCGCGACGCTTGCCAACGGCGACAGCTTCATCCGGATGCTCCAGCGCGCCGGCATCGGCGGCGCTGATCTTTCGCGCGTTTCCAACCTCGTTGCGCAGGCCGTTCCCCTGGACGAGATCGAGCCGGGGACCAAGATCGACATCACCCTTGGCCGCCGGCCTGAACCGGGTGCCGCGCGTCCGCTCGACGCACTCGAATTTCGCGCCCGTTTCGACCTCGCGCTGGCGATCGAACGCGGCGACGACGGCGGGCTCGCGCTCGATCGCAAGACGATCCGGGTGGATAACACTCCGCTTCGCATCCGCGGCATGGTCGGAAACAGCCTCTACCGCTCGATGCGCGCGGCCGGCGCCCCGGCGAGTGCTGTCCAGCAATACCTCAAGGCGCTGAGCGACCAGGGCGATCTCGACGAAAGCCTGCGCGCGAGCGACACCTTCGACATGATCCTGTCGTACAAGCGCGCCGCGACGGGCGAGCGCCAGGCGGGACAATTGCTCTACGCCGGCGTCGACCGCAACGGAAAGCCGAAGACCCAGCTCATGCGTTGGGGCAGCGACGGGCAGTTCTTCGAAGCGTCGGGCGCGGGCGAGCAACGCAGCGGATTGCTTGCGCCGGTCCCCGGGCGGGTAACCTCGGGCTTCGGTTCGCGACGGCATCCGATCCTCGGCTACGTCCGCCGCCACGCGGGGATGGATTTCAAGGCGAGCTACGGCCAGCCGATCGTCGCGGTCACCGACGGGCGGGTGCTGTCCGCGGGGCGCGCGGGCGGCTGCGGCAACGCGGTCAAGCTGGCGCACGCCGGCGGCATCCAGACACGGTATTGCCACATGAGCCGCATGGCAGTGCGCTCCGGACAGAGCGTACGGCGCGGACAGGTCATCGGTTACGTCGGCTCGACCGGCCTTTCGACCGGGCCGCACCTCCACTACGAGATGTACCGGAACGGCGTGGCAGTGAACCCTGCCAGCGTCGCTTTCGTCACCCGCGCGCTGCTGTCGGGCGAGAATCTGCGCCGCTTCCGCGAGGTGCTCTCGCAATTGAAGTCGGTGGAAGCCGGCGCGGCGCTGGCGGACCTTGCGCCGACCGGCGCGGAAGCCAAGGCGGAAGAGCCGCTGCGCGAGATCGACCGGGTCGAACCGGACAAGTCGCGGCTCTGAGCGCGATTGCGCCCCGCCGCACATTGCGGCAACAGCGCAATCGATGACCGCTGCCTATCCCAACCTTCGCCTGCGCCGGACTCGTGCCAGCGCCTGGAGTCGCGCGCTTCACCGCGAAACGGTGCTGACGCCCGCCGATCTCATCTGGCCGGTGTTCGTGACCGAGGGGTCGGGCGTCGAGGAGCCGATCGGGAGCCTGCCCGGTGTATCGCGCTGGTCTGTCGACGGGATCGTTGCCCGCGCGAGAGAAGCCGTCGATCTCGGCATTCCATGCCTGGCGCTGTTCCCCAACACGCAGCCCGACCGGCGCAGCGACGACGGCGCCGAAGCGCTCAATCCCGACAATCTGATGTGCCGCGCGATCCGGGCGATCAAGGATGCCTGCGGGTCGGATATCGGCGTGCTGACCGACGTCGCGCTCGACCCCTACACCAGCCACGGACAGGATGGGCTGCTCGACGATGCGGGCTACGTCGTCAACGACGATACGGTCGCGGTTCTGGTCGACCAGGCGATCAACCAGGCGGCGGCGGGAGCCGATGTCATCGCGCCCAGCGACATGATGGATGGCCGGGTGCGCGCGATCCGCATGGCGCTGGAGATGAACGGCCATGCGAGCGTCCAGATAATGGCCTATGCCGCCAAATACGCGAGCGCCTTCTACGGCCCGTTCCGTGATGCGGTCGGGTCGGGCGGCCTGCTCAAGGGTGACAAGAAGTCCTACCAGATGGACCCCGCCAATGGCGAGGAAGCGCTGCGCGAGGTCGCGCTCGACCTCGCCGAAGGGGCGGACAGCGTGATGGTAAAGCCGGGCCTGCCCTATCTCGACATCGTTCGTCGGGTGAAGGAGCGGTTCGAGGTGCCGGTCTTCGCCTACCAGGTGAGCGGCGAATACGCGATGATCGAGGCGGCCGCGGCGGTGGGAGCGGGCGACCGCGACGCGTTGGTGATCGAGACGCTGATGGCCTTCAAGCGTGCCGGGTGCAGCGGGGTGCTCAGCTACCACGCCGCCCATGCCGCGCGGCTGCTCAATGGCTGACGGAGTGATCGACACCGAGCGTTTGGTCTTGCGGCCTGCCGCGCGGGAGGATCTCGAGTGGATTCTCGAATCGATCAACACGCCGGAGATGATGCGCAACCTCGGCGGCGAGGTCAGCAGTCGCGAGGCTGTGGGCAAGAGCCTCGACGACGACATCGACGCCTTTCCGAAACTCGAAGGGCACCAGCGCTGGACTGCGTTGCTACGCGGCACCGGGGAGTGGGTCGGGCGGATCGGCCTTTTCCACGTCCGCAGCGAGGCGGCGCCGGATGCCTTGCGCGGCCAGCGCGAAATCGGCTGGATGTTCGCCGAGGCGCATCAGGGGCGTGGCTACGCGACCGAGGCGGCGCGGGCGGTGCTCGATCACGCGTTCGATGATCGCGGGATGCCGATCGTTTATTCGCAGACGAGCGATTCGAACGCGGCATCGACCCGGATGATGCATCGTCTTGGACTCAAACGCCGCGCAGAGCTCGACTACGTCGATCCCGACTACCCGCCGCAGGACAATCCGACGACGGTATGGTCGATCACCTCAAGGGAGTGGGGTAACCGCCATGGATGACGTGCGAATCGAAACCGATCGGCTGATCCTGCGCGACTGGCGCGATGGCGATCTCGAGCGGTTTCTCGAAGGCACCAACACGCCCAATGTCATGCGCTGGCTGGGCGGGGTGATGGACGAGGAGGGGAAGGCCGCGCTGCTGGGGCGGGTGTCCGCGTGCCGGGCGGCGAACGGCTTCTGTTTCTGGATCGTAGAGCGCAAGGCTGACGGTGCGGTTCTCGGCTTCTGCGGTTTGAAGCGCGCCGATGCGCCGGGCTCGTCGATCACCGGCGCGATGGAGATCGGCTGGCGCCTGCGCGAAGATGCCTGGGGCCAGGGCTATGCGAAGGAAGCAGCCACCGCCTCGCTCGATGCGGCGTTCGGCCGCTTCGGGGCCGACGAGGTGGTCGCAATCACGGTGATCGAGAACGAGGCCAGTTGGGGGCTGATGAAACGGCTCGGGATGCACCGGCGCAAGGAGCTCGACTACGTCGATTCGCGCTTTGGTCCGCCGCTGTGCGATACGATCGTCTATTCGATTGACCGCGAGACATGGGAGAAGCGCGCGTGAGCGGAAACCAGCCTGGCAGGCCCGGTGTGAACATCATTCCGATCCATGGCAAAACCCCGAAGATCCACGACAGCGCTTTCATCGCGCCGGGCTGCACGATCGTCGGCGATGTGACCATCGGGGCGGGATCGAGCATCTGGTACAATTGCGTGCTGCGCGCAGACGTAAGCCGGATCGTCATCGGAGAGCGATCCAACGTGCAGGACGGCAGCGTTCTCCACTGCGATCCCGAGCGGCCCGGCGATCCCGAAGGCAGCCCGCTTATCATCGGCGACGACGTGCTGATCGGTCACATGGCGATGGTGCATGGGTGCCGGATAGAGGATCGCGGTTTCGTCGGCCTCGGCGCGATCGCGATGAACAAGGCGGTGATCGGCTCCGATGCGATGCTGGCCGCAGGCGCCATGCTCACCGAGGGCAAGGTCATGGGCGCGCGCGAGCTATGGGGCGGACGCCCCGCGCGCAAGATGCGCGATCTCGACGATGCCGCGGTGGCGGGCATGCGCATGGGCGTGGCGCATTATGCCGAAAACGCGAAGCACCACGCGCTTGCGGTCGCTGGCGCGCTTGGTCCGCATCCCGACGATGGCCGCACGCAAGGCTGACCTGCCGCCCGCCGAAGCGATCGTGGCCCTGATCGACAAGAATGGGCGGCTGGCGGTGCGGGTCACCCCCGGCTCACGGGTGGAGTCGATTACGATCGCAGGCGGCGTGCTGTCGGCGAAAGTTCGCGCGAAACCCGTCGACGGCGCGGCGAACGCGGCGGTACTGGCGCTGCTTGCCCGCGCGCTCGGCGTACCGAAGACCTCGCTCGAACTGTTGCGCGGCGCGACTTCGCGCGAGAAGGTGTTTCAGCTCGATCGTTGATCGCCTCGCTGCTCGATCACCGCGGCGGCGATCGCCAGCAGGACGGCGACGGCGAGTGCGATCGGCATCGACAGCGCGCGCGCCTGCCCGAACACGAACGCTCCCGACGCGGCGCCCGATGCCAGCCCTGCCCACAGCAGGCCCGCACTGAGCCGCCCCTCGGTCGGCTTGCCGCTTACCAGCGCCGCCAGCCCCTGTCCCAGGCGGACGAGCGCGCCGGTCATGTAGGTGACCCCGACCGCGACCTCGCCGTCGCGGCGAAACACGTTGTTGATCACCCCCATCGCCATCACCGTCGCGCCGAGGAAGCCCGACTGCCACAGCCCGTCGAGCGCGGTCGCGAGCCCCAGCAGCGCGCAGGCGAGCAGCAATACGAAGGTCTTGCGGCGTCCACCCGCCCGGTCGGCGACGAGCGCGCCGAGCGTAACCCCGATCACAAACCCCGCGATCAGCCCGGCGGGGACCAGTGCGCGGACCGGTTCGTTCGCGAAATCGACACCAAACCGCGTCGTATTGCCCGACATGAACGAGGCGAAGTACCCTCCGGCGGCGAGAAAGGCGGTCGCGTCCACGAACCCGGCGAGGGCGGCAAGCGCGATGGCGAGCCCACGTCGCGGCGGATCGAGTGAACGCACGGATGCGCGGGTGCTGTCTCTAGGCGGTCGCGGGTGCGTCTGCCGGGCGCGAATAGCGCAGCAGGAAACCCATGAAGTCCACCTTCCCCAGTTCGAGCCCTTCGCGCCGCAGCAAACCGTAGGCGGTCGTCGCGTGGAAGTAGAAGTTGGGCATCGTCCAGTCGCGCAGATACTCGTGCGCCTGCATCACGAACCGCATGCCGTTAGGCAGTGTCATGTCGATGTCGCGGTCGGCGGGAGCCGCCTCGCCCTGTCGAGCTTTTTCGACCCGCGCTTTCGCCGTCGCTAGCTTGTCGCGCACCTCGGCGAACGTGGCGTAAGGCGTCTCGTCGAGCGGGATGTCCATGCCCCACACGCGTTGAAGCCCCATGTACACCTGATTGATCGCGATGCGAAACTGGGTCTCGAGCGGGAACATGTCCTCCGCCAGTTTCGCTTCGGCCAAGAGCCCGTCGGCAGTGCCCGCCGCTTGCGCCTTCGACGCGAGATGGTCGAGTGTACCGAGCATGTTGTCGAACGTGGCGAGGGCGGCGGACGAATAGGACATGACGCATCAGCTCCGGCGATTGTCCGGTGCGGATACTGCGCGCTCAGTCGCGGATCAATGCCCGCAGCGCCTCGATCCGGTCGGCCTCGTGCACCGGCTTGTCCCAGCGGATGCGGTGGATCCGCGGGAAGCGCATGGCGAGGCCGGACTTGTGGCGCTTGCTCTCGTGGACCGAATCGAACGCCACCTCGAAAACCAGGCTGCGGTCGGTTTCGCGCACGGGGCCGAAGCGGTTGACCGTGTGCGTGCGGACGTGCCGGTCGATCTTCTTGAGCTCGGCGTCGGTGAAGCCCGAATAGGCCTTGCCGACCGGGAGCAGGTCGGCGCCATCGTCGGGGTCACCGTCCCAGCAGCCGAACGTGTAGTCCGAGTAGAAGCTCGACCGCTTGCCGCTTCCGCGCTGGGCGTACATCAGCACGCAATCGACCAGCAGCGGGTCGCGTTTCCACTTGTACCAAAGGCCCGTCTTGCGGCCCGCGATATAGGGCGAATCGCGGCGCTTGAGCATCAGGCCCTCGATCGCGTCGTCGCGTGCGCCCTCGCGGATCTTGCCGAGGTGATCGAAGTCGATCGCCTCTACTACCTCGCTGAGGTCGAAGTGCGAATCGGGCAAGCGCGGCATCAGCGCCTCGAGTGCCGCGCGTCGCCCGGCCCACGGCCGCTCGCGCAAGTCCTCGCCTTCGAGAATGAGCACATCGTAGAGCCGGACGAACGCCGGGTACTCGGCGAGCATTTTCTTGCTCACCGTCTTGCGCCCGAGCCGCTGCTGGAGCGCGTTGAAGCTCGCTGCGCCGCCCGCTTCGCCGCCTTGATGCGCGCCGCGCACGAGCAGTTCTCCATCGAGCACCGCGTCGATCGGCAGCACATCGAGCAGTTCGGGGAAAGTGAGCGAGATATCGTCGCCGCCGCGCGAATAGAGTCGCGTTTCCCCCGCCATCCGCACTAGCTGGACGCGAATCCCGTCCCACTTCCACTCGGCGACGTACTCCTCGAGGTCGACCACCGTGTCCTCCAGCGGATGCGCGAGCATGAAGGGGCGGAAAGTCGGCATGTTGGCCGTGTCGGGAGGCTCTTCGCCGTGCGCGGCCCAGTCGAACAGCGGCTGGTAGGGCGGGGTCAGCCCATGCCAGTGTTCCTCGACCTCTTCGACCGGAACGTCGAACGCCTGCGCGAACGCCACCTTGGCGAGTCGGCTGGACACGCCGATCCGCATCGCCCCCGTAGCGAGCTTCAGCAGGGCGTAGCGTCCAGAGGGATCGAGCCTGTCCATCAGCGCCGGAAGCTCCGAGAAAACGGACTTGCGCGTCATTCCGGACAGCAGGTCGACCGTCTCCGAGACGCTTGGAGGGTTCGGGCGGGTGTCCGGTTGAGGCCACAGCAGACTCGCGGTCTCGGCCGTGTCGCCGACGAAGTCGCGACTTAACGTCCACAGCACCGGGTCGACGCGCTCCGTCAACAGCGTCCGGATCGCCGACGACTTGACGGCAGGGAAATCGAGCCCGCCGGTCAGCGCGGCGAGCGCCCATCCCCTGTCGGGATCGGGTGTCGTGCGCAAATACTCGGCAATCAGCCGCAGCTTGTCGTTGCGACTGCGCGTATAGACCAGCGCATCGATCAGGGCGGCGAATTCTTCCATCTATGCGCCGCTCCCCTTCGCCGATACACCGCGCAAGCGCGCATACGGTCGAAGTCTGCGCCGTGAGAGGGATTTCCAATGATGAAGAAGCTGGTTCTTGCCGCGATTGCTCTCTTTGCCGCCCCGGCGATGGCGCAGTCCGCGCCCACTGACGAAGACGCGATGCACGACGTGCATGCCGGGCACGACGAGGCGGCGGCGAAGTTCACGCTCGACACGCCGATCGCCGCGATCGCCGGGGACGAGAATGGCAGGGCGATCCTCGATGCCGACCTGCCTGGGCTGACCAGCCATCCGCACTACGAGATGTTCAAAGGGATGAGCCTCAACCAGCTCGCTCCTATGGCCGGCGACCAGATCCCCGCCGAGGCGCTCGCCCGAGTCAAGGAAAAATTCTCGAAAATTCAATAACTTAGTCATCCTCGTCCTCGTATCCGACGAGGGCGAGGGCGCGTGCCTTTCGCTGGTGGAGCTGGTGCCAGCGCAGCAGCGCTTCCTCGCGGCCGTGGGTGATCCAGGTTTCTGCCGGGTTCACTTCCACGACCGTGCGGGTCAGCTCGCCCCAGTCGGCATGATCCGAAATGACCAGCGGAAGCTCGACATTGCGCTGGCGGGCGCGCTGGCGCACGCGCATCCACCCGCTCGCCATCGCGGTGATCGGTTCGGGGAGCCGCCGGCTCCAGCGGTCATTGAGCGCCGAGGGAGGGCAGACAACGACGTGTCCGCGCATTTCGTCCTTGTCCGCATCGCCGACCAGCCGCAGTTCGCCAAGGTCTACCCCGAACTCCTCGTAAAGCCGGCACATCTTCTCGAGCGCGCCGTGCAGATAGATCGGGTCATGATGCCCCGCGGCGCGTAGCTCGGCGATAACCCGCTGCGCCTTGCCGAGCGCATAGGCGCCCACGAGTACGCAGCTGTCGGGGTTCGCGGAAAGCCGTCCGAGCAGCTTGGCCATCTCGTCGGCGATGGGCGGATGGCAGAACACCGGCAGGCCGAATGTCGCCTCAGTGATGAAGATGTCGCACGGGATGACTTCGAACGGCGGGCAGGTGGGATCGGCGCGCCGCTTGTAGTCGCCGGTGACGACGACCCGCTCGCCCGCGTGCTCGAGCAGGATCTGCGCGCTGCCGAGCACGTGGCCGGCTGGCACGTAAGTCGCGCTGACGCCGCCCTTCAACTCGATCGTCTCGCCATAGGAAACCGGCACGGCCTTGTGCGGAATTTCCCCTGCATCGTCGTGCGCGCCGGTTCGATAGCGCAGTTCCATGATCGCGAGCGTTTCGGGCGTCGCCACCGTGACGCCGTGACCGCCGCGTGCGTGGTCGGCGTGACCGTGCGTGACAAGCGCGTGGGAAACGGCGCGCGATGGATCAATCCAGGTGTCGGCGGGGACGACGTGAATGCCGTGCGGCTCGGGCCTGATCCATGCGAAGTCGCGCGCCATCTTGCCGATTCAAGCGAAAGGGGCGCGAAGCGTTCCCGCTCCGCGCCCCTTCCTGTCCATCATCGAGCCGATTAGCTCTCGCTGTCGTCCTTGCCGTCCGGGCCTCCCGCGGCATCCGCCTCGGGCTGCTGCGGGGTGGCCTTTTTCACCGCAGGCTTCTTCTTGCGGGCCGGCTTCGCCTTCGGCGGGGCAGGAGTAAGTTCGAAGGCGGGCTGACCGTCCTTCAGACTCACGTGCACTTCGCCGCCGCTGGCGAGCTTGCCGAACAGCAGTTCCTCGGCGAGCGGCTGCTTGATCTTTTCCTGGATCAGGCGGGCCATCGGCCGGGCACCGTAGAGCTTGTCGTAGCCCTTGTCGGCGAGCCAGCCGCGCGCATCGGAATCGAACTGGATATGCACGTTCTGCTCGGCGAGCTGGAGTTCCAGCTGGAGGATGAACTTGTCGACCACGCGGGCGACCGTTTCCCTGCCGAGATAGGTGAACGGTACGATCGCATCGAGGCGGTTGCGGAATTCGGGGGTGAACATCTTCTTCACCGCGTCTTCCTGCGCGTCCTCCTTCGACACGTCGCCGAACCCGATGCCCTGGCGCGCCATGTCGCTTGCGCCCGCGTTGGTCGTCATGATCAGGACGACGTTGCGGAAATCGACCGTCTTGCCGTGGTGGTCGGTCAGGCGGCCGTTATCCATCACCTGCAGCAGGATGTTGAATAGGTCGGGGTGCGCCTTCTCGATCTCGTCGAGCAGCAGAACGCAGTGCGGCTGCTGGTCGATTGCGTCGGTCAGGAGGCCGCCCTGGTCATACCCTACGTAGCCCGGAGGCGCACCGATCAACCGTGATACGGAGTGCCGTTCCATGTATTCCGACATGTCGAACCGCTGGAGCGGAATGCCCATGATGCTGGCGAGCTGCCGCGCGACCTCGGTCTTGCCGACGCCGGTAGGACCGCTGAACAGGAACGAGCCGATCGGCTTGTCCGGATCGCGCAGCCCGGCGCGGGACAGCTTCATCGCCGTCGACAGCTTGTGCACCGCGACGTCCTGTCCGTAGACGACCTGCTTGAGGTCGCGCTCGAGGTGCTCGAGCGCCTTCTTGTCGTCGCTCGACACGGACTTGGGCGGGATGCGCGCCATCGTCGCGATGACCTGCTCGATCTCGCGCGCGGTGATCTTCTTCTTGCGGCGGCTCGGCGGCACCAGCATCTGCATCGCGCCGACCTCATCGATCACGTCGATCGCCTTGTCGGGCAGCTTGCGGTCGTTGATGTAGCGGGCCGACAGCTCGACCGCGGTCTTGATCGCGTCGGGCGTGTACTTGACCTGGTGGTGGTCCTCGAACGCACTGCGCAGGCCCTTCAGGATCTTGACCGTGTCCTCGACCGTCGGTTCATTCACGTCGATCTTCTGGAACCGGCGCAGCAGCGCGCGATCCTTTTCGAAGTGGTTGCGGAATTCCTTGTAAGTGGTCGAACCGATGCAGCGGATCGTCCCGCCGCTCAGAGCAGGCTTGAGCAGGTTCGATGCATCCATCGCCCCGCCGCTCGTCGCGCCGGCGCCGATCACGGTGTGGATCTCGTCGATGAACAGCACCGCTTCGGGCATCTTCTCGAGCTCGGAGACCACCTGCTTCAGGCGTTCCTCGAAGTCGCCGCGATAGCGTGTGCCGGCGAGCAGCGCGCCCATGTCGAGCGAATAGATCACCGCATCCTGCAGCACCTCGGGGACTTCGCCTTCGACGATCTTGCGCGCGAGACCTTCGGCGATGGCGGTCTTGCCGACGCCGGGATCGCCCACGTAGAGCGGATTGTTCTTGCTGCGGCGGCAGAGGATCTGGATCGTCCGGTCGACTTCGGGGCCGCGACCGATCAGCGGATCGACCTTTCCGTTCTTCGCTTTCTCGTTGAGGTTCACGGTGAACTGGTCGAGCGCGGACTGGTCCTTGCCCCCCTTCGCGTCGCCCTTGGGCTCCGGCTGTCCCTCGCTCTCGCCCGAGCCCTGCGGGGACTTTGAATCGAGTTGCTTTCCGCCCTTGCCAATGCCGTGGCTGATGTAGCTCACTGCGTCGAGCCGGCTCATGTCCTGCTGCTGTAGGAAATAGACCGCGTAGCTGTCGCGTTCCGAGAAAAGCGCGACGAGCACGTTGGCGCCGGTCACGGTATCCTTGCCGCTCGACTGCACGTGCAGGATCGCGCGCTGAATCACCCGCTGGAAGCCGGCGGTGGGCTGCGGATCGGCCTCTTCGGGCGTCTCGAGCTTCTGGTACTCCTCGTCGAGATAGCGCCGGACGACTTCGCCGAGTTCGGACAAGTCGACGCCGCAGGCGAGCATCACCTGCGCCGCGTCCTCGTCGTCGATCAGGGCGAGCAGCAGGTGCTCGAGCGTCGCGTATTCGTGCCGCCGCTCGCCCGCGCCCGCGAGCGCGGCGTGGAGGGTCTTTTCGAGGTTCTGGGCGAAACTGGGCATTCAGGTATCTTTCTTGGAGGAGAATATGCCTCCGCCGACGCGGAAGTATGCGCGATTGTGGTTAACGGCGCTTTTACGCCTTGGGTGGAGGGCGCGATGTCGGGGAATATCCACCGATATAGTAAGCGGCCCGGCGAATGCGAGGGCCGGAGGAATCACGACGAAGGCTTCCCGAAAAGTGTGTCGGCGGCTTCGCGATGCGCTGCGGCCTTGAGCCGGTGATGCTCGACCCGCGCGATCTCCCGCTCGAGCAGCGAAATTCGTTCGGCCAGTTCTTCTTGCGAATAGGGACCCAGATCCTCCGTCGAGAGGAGGCTGGCGGCATCGCCTTTGGGTCTGGGACGGTCGTCGTCCATCGGAATGAATCATCGCAAGGCCAAGTGCTTGCTGTCAATGGCCCCGCCCGCTAGGGGCGCAAGGCGCGTGGCGCGCTGTCGCAAACCGGCAACAGGGGGCTGTTCTGCCAAAGGCCATTCCCGCAACGATGACCGCTATGGGCTTCGACGCCCCCGGCGGACCCGACGTTTTCCGTCCCGAGACTTTGCCGGTGCCCGATCCGGGCGAGGGGCAAGTGCTGATCGAAGTCGCCTTTGCCGGGGTGAACCGGCCCGACGTGATCCAGCGGCAGGGCTTCTACCCGCCACCACCGGGCGCCTCGCCGATCCCGGGGCTCGAGGTGTCGGGCACGGTCGTCGCGATCGGAAAGGGTGTCGAACCCGAAATGCTCAACCAGCCGGTCTGCGCCCTGGTGTCGGGCGGGGGCTATGCCGAATATTGCCTCGCCGATGTGCGCCACTGCCTCATCGTGCCGGACGACCTGCCGATGGACCAGGCGGCCGCGCTGCCCGAAACGCTGTTCACCGTGTGGCACAACGTGTTCGAACGCGGTTACGCGAGCGAGGGCGAGACGCTGCTCGTCCACGGAGGAACCAGCGGGATCGGGACGATGGCGACGATGCTCGGCAAGGCGTTCGGGCTGACCGTGATCACGACCGCGGGCAGCGACGACAAGTGCTCCGCCAGCCGCGAGCTGGGTGCCGACCTTGCGATCAACTACAAAACGCAGGATTTCGTCGAGGAGGTGATGAAATTCACCGATGAAACGGGCGTGAATATCGTCCTCGACATGGTGTCGGGCGACTACCTCGCGCGCAACCTGAAGTGTCTCGCCGAAGACGGGCGCCACGTGACGATCGCGGTGCTTGGCGGGCTCAAGGCGACGATCGACATGGCGCTCGTCATGCGCAAGAGGTTGACGCTGACGGGATCGACCCTTCGCCCGCGCTCGAACGAATTTAAGGCGTTGCTCGCCGACGAGATCTCTGATGTTGCCTGGCCGTGCATCCTCGACGGATCGGTCCGACCGGTAATGGACAAGGCGTTCGCTCTGGCCGACGTCTCCGCTGCGCACCAGCGGATGCAAGATGGCGACCACATCGGCAAGATCGTGCTAGAAGTGGCCGGTGACTGACCCGGTACCCCGCGAGTTGACGCTCCACGAGGATTCCCGCAGCGGGAATTGCTACAAGATCAGATTGACGGCCGCGTTGCTCGGCCTCCCTCTGGCGATCCGCCGCTACGACATCATGCGTGGCGAAACCCGGACGCCCGAATTCCTCGCCGAGGTCAACGCGAACGGCCGAATCCCCGTCCTTCAAATCGGGGAGGGAGGCGACCGGCGCTTCCTGCCTGAATCGAACGCCGCATGCTGGTACCTTGCAGAGGGCAGCGCGCTGATCCCGGAAAGCCGCTTCGACCGCGCCGACATGCTGCGGTGGATGTTCTTCGAGCAGTACAATCACGAACCCAACATCGCGACGCTGCGCTTCTGGCTCGCCTACGTCGGAGAGGCGCACCTGTCCGCCGAGCAGCGCGCGATGATACCTGCCAAGCGGATCGCCGGCGAGGACGCGCTGGCGCTTATGGAAGACCACCTCGCAAGCCGCGAATGGTTCGTCGGCGGCGCCCCCAGCCTCGCCGATATTACGCTATACGCCTACACCCATGTAGCCGAGGCAGGCGGTTTCCGCCTGCGCGACCGTGCCCATGTCTGCGCCTGGCTCAAACGGGTGGCGGCGCTGCCCGGCTTCGTCCCGATGGAACCCCTGGACGATTGACGCGAACCCGTCATGTTGTCTCCGAAACGTCTGCGAAGCGTCGCGCGCCTTTCGCATCAGGTCGCTAAACTGAAGGCAATCGGAAGCACACGAAGGATGCCGCCATGCTGCAAGACTGGGAAGCCGGACTCGTTGGCAACAACCCCGGGATCGTCGCCAGAATGCCCCGCAAGCCATCGTCCGTGCGTGTGCTGATCGATCTCGTTCGGGGGCGCGAGGCACGCGCACCGGCGCTGCATGAACTGCCTTCCGCCGCTTGAGGATACCCTTGCCTAGGAAGACCGCATGGCCTAGATCGGGTCCAACGGCCGCCCCGCGAGGGGCGGCCTCTCTATTTTCAGGACACGACACATGGCCGATCAACCCAAGCCGCTGATGCCGCACGCGACCGCCACCTGGCTGGTGGACAACACCGCGCTCTCATTCGAGCAGATCGCGGAATTCTGCGGCCTCCACATCCTCGAAGTTCAGGCGATGGCCGACGACCTTGCCGGTGCCAAGTACACCGGGCGCGATCCGGTGCACGCGGGTGAACTGACAAACGAGGAGATCGAGAAAGGCCAGGCCGATCCGAACTACTCGCTGAAGATGCACAAGGCACCGGTGGCAGTCAGCCGGACCAAGGGTCCGCGCTATACGCCGGTATCGAAACGGCAGGACAAGCCGGACGGCATTGCCTGGATCCTTCGCAATCACCCCGAAGTGTCGGATGCGCAGATCGGCAAGCTGATCGGCACCACCCGCAACACCATCACCGCGATTCGTGAGCGCAGCCACTGGAACATCCAGAACATCAATCCGAAGGATCCGGTCACCCTCGGCCTCTGCTCGCAGCGCGAGCTCGACGCGATGGTCGCCAAGGCGGCCAAGAAAGCGGGTCTGGAGGAAGACACCGCCGCGCGCGAAACGCGCCTCGGTACCGACCGCGAGGCATTGATCGAAGAACTTCGCGCCGAGCGCGAGGCGGCCGCCAAGGCTGCGACCGAAGCTGCGCAGGAAGCCGAAGCCGCCGCATGGCTCGAGAACAAACGGGCCGAGGAAGCCGGCGAAGGCTGATTTTCCAGACCTTCGGCGGCCCGCTTCGCTTGCCAAGGGGTCAGGATTCCAGCATCCTACTGACATGGATGTCAGTGGGATCGATCACCCGTCGCCGGAAAACTACGCGCACCCCTGCGCCTGGGACGTTGCGCTTCCCCAACTGACCGTTCCCGGACTACTCGAACGCACCGCGGGAGAGGCGCCTGACGCGGTGGCGGTCGACTTCATGGGTCGTACTTACAGCTATGCGCATGTGCTGGACGAGGCACGTCGCGTCGCTGCGGGGCTGGCGGCGCGCGGAATCGGCAAGGGCGACCGGATCGGGCTGTTCCTGCCCAATGTGCCGATTTACCTGTCGGCCTACTACGGCGCGATGATGGCGGGTGCGGTGGTGGTCAATTTCTCGCCGCTCTACACCGCGGACGAGCTGAGCGCCCAGGTTGCCGACTCGGGTGCCCGGATGCTGGTAACGGTGGACGTTGCAAGTCTGCTGCCGACTGCCTTGAAGGTGCTCGACGACTCGGCGCTCGAGGCGCTTGCCGTCGGATCGCTGGCCGCGATGCTGCCCTGGACCAAGCGGATCGCGCTCAAGCTGCTGGGCCGCAAGGCGTTGGCTAAGGTGCCGCAGCGCTCCGACGTGACACACTGGCCGGACCTGCTCGGCGAACCGGGAGAGCCTCTGCCTCCGGTAGCGCGCGACGACCTTGCTTTGCTCCAGTACACAGGCGGCACAACGGGACGGCCGAAAGGGGCGATGCTTACCCACGCCAATCTCGCGACGAACGCGCTGCAGGTCGAGGCGATCGATCCGCAAGCGGGCGCACGCGACGTGATCCTCGGCGTCCTTCCCCTATTTCACGTCTTTGCGAATACCTGCGTTCTCAATCGCACTGTCGCCAACAAGGGCTGCATCGCGATGTTGCCGCGGTTCGACGCGAAGCAGGCACTGAAAACGCTCGAGCGGGTGAAGGCAACCGCCTTCCCCGGAGTGCCCACCATGTACCAGGCGCTGCTCGACCACCCCGATCTGACGAAGACCGACTTTTCCTCTTTACGGGTCTGCATCTCAGGCGGGGCGCCGCTACCCGCCCCGGTGCGCGAAAAGTGGGAGGCGACGACCGGCTCGCGGCTGGTGGAAGGTTACGGTCTGACCGAGAGTTCGGGCGTCGTCTCGACCAACCCGTACGAAGGAAATCGCAAGTCGGGCACGATCGGCCAGGTGCTTCCACACACGCGGGTCCGCCTGCTCGACAAGGAATATCCGACGAGCGCCGCTCCCGCTGGCGAGCCGGGCGAACTCGCGGTCTTCGGCCCTCAAGTCATGCAGGGGTACTGGAACCGCCCGGATGCCGCTAAGGACGCCTTCGCCGAGATCGATGGTGAGCGGTGGCTACGCACCGGGGACGTTGCGGAAGTCGATGCCGAGGGGTTCATCGCGATCGTCGACCGGATCAAGGACATGATTGCCGTCGGCGGATTCAAGGTCTTCCCGAGCCAGGTCGAGGCGGTGTTGCTCGAGCATCCGGCGGTCAAGGAAGCGCTCGTCCTCGGGCTTCCCGATGCTTACCATGGCGAAATGCCGCGCGCCTATGTCACGCTCGACGAGGGTGCGGAAGCGACCGGCGAAGGGCTGGCGGGCTGGCTCAACGGTCGGGTTGGCAAGCATGAACGGGTCAGCGGCGTCGAGATTCGCGACGAATTGCCCAAGACGATGGTCGGTAAGCTCGATCGCAAGGCGTTGAAGGCGGAAGTGACCGGCTCGCGGTGACGCATCATCCCAGCGAAAGCTGGGATCGCCGGCCTCACGGGTTCTCGCACCGCACGCGAACCTGTCCCCGCTGGATGCTCAGCCTCGGCTCAGCTCGCCAGCGTCAGTTTCGGTTCCCCGTCGTCGGCGGACTTGGCGGTCGCGCTAGAGGGTGCCGATACGCGGTGGGCAAAACGTCCCTCGACCTCGGCACCCTGCTCGATCGTCAGCGCGTCGTAGTGGACGTCGCCGTTGATCTTCGCGGTCTTGAGCACGACCAGTTCGCGCGCTGTGATCGATCCGGTGATCGTCCCGGCAAGCCGCGCGGTCTCGGCCTCGATCGCACCCTCGACGTGGCTGCTAGGGCCCTGCACCAGGCTGGCGCACGCGATGTCGCCTTCGACCCGACCGTCGATGTGAAGGTCGGCGGTGGCCTCGATGTTGCCACGGATCACGACATCGCTGCCGATTACCGAAAATGTCGATCCGCTCACGGCCGGCCTAGCCATTGGCTGGCTCGATGGTGCGGACTCGGCGGGCTTCTTTGAGAACATTAGGGGCTGCCTCCAGGAAGGGGCGCGGATTCACTGCGCGGTTGTTAACGCGTACTTCGAAGTGGAGGTGTGGACCAGTCGAGCGGCCGGTCGATCCGATCGCGCCGATGACGTCGCCCGCGGCGACCTCCTGTCCCACGTGCGAGTGGAACTTCGACATGTGGGCGTAGCGGGTGACGAGCCCGTTTCCATGGCTGATCTCGACCACATTACCATAGCCGCGCTTTTGCCCGACGAAGCTGACGCGGCCCTCGGCGGCGGCGTAGATCGGCGCACCTACCGGGCCGCGGAAGTCGAGGCCCGAGTGCATCGCCGATGCACCGGTGAAGGGATCGCGGCGGAACCCGAAGCTCGAGGTAAGCATCTCGACGTTTGCCGGGCGGTACTGCGGAATGCCCGACAGGCTCCGGTCGAGCGCTTCCATCCGGGCGAGGCTAAGGCCCAGGCGCTCGAAGCGAGGGTCTATCGAGCCATCGCTCTCGGTAGCCAGCCTTTCCATCGGACCACCCATCGCGCCCTTGCTGGCGGCGCGCAACATCGCCTTGGGATCGAGGCCGAGCTTGCGGATTGCGGCGGCGCTCTTTTCCGAACGGCGATCGGCGTAACGGGTCAACCGCTCGACGAAAGCGAGCTGGCGTGCCTCGATTCGCGCGAGACCCCCGGCTTCGGGAATGAGCGCAGAGACTTTCGAGACCGTCTTCTCTGCTTCGCCAGACGAATCGCTCACAGTGCCCACGCGCTTGGCGTCATCGGGCAGCGATTCGGTCATCTCTTCGATGAAGTCCTGGCGTCGCTTGAGGTCCCCGACGATCGCGTTCATGTTGCCGCGATAGGCGTTGACCCGCTCTTCCGATGTAGCGACCTTCGCCTCGCGGTCGAGCAGCGACAGGCGATCGGCCGCGGCCTGGTATTGCAGCCAGCCCATGACGGCCATCGAGAGGCCCCACGCTACGAGCGCGGCGAGCACCGCACTGGCGGCGATCATCTGCACCCTGCCGGTTATCTTGATAAAGCGGACCTGGCCCTGAGAACGCATGAAAAATTCGCGATCCGGAAACCAGGTACGCAGGCGGTTCAGCCAACCGCCAGCGACTGCGTTCATGTGAGGTACGACCCCTATATCCCGTTCTTATCCCGGCAGGGCGGCTAGCAAACGAGGGAAGGGGGGTCGAATCGACTCGTTAACACTTGGGGCGAGTTGTTAGACTCCCGGGACGAAACGTTCTCATCCGGCGAAATTTTCTTTTGCCATCGGGAACGGACCGAAATCCGGTGCGTTGCGCGCGACCGCTCTCCTGCAATCGAAGCGAAGCATCTCCGCCTTTCCCCTTTTTCGCGGCTGGCCCTCGCGCGACAAGGTGTTAGAGGGTGGGGTATGGCGACTGACGAAAAAATTCCCGATCCGTCCGACCTTATCGAGGGCCTCGCGCGGGCGGGTCGCAAGGCGCAGGTTACGCTCGCGCGGATGACGTCGGAGGCTCGTGCCCGCGCCCTCGAGTCAGCAGCCGACGCGCTGCGCGCTGACGCGGAGACGATCCTCGCCGCAAACGGCCGGGACGTGGCGGCGGGCGAGGCGGCGGGTCTCGCCCCGGCGATGCTCGACCGGCTGCGGCTCGACGCCGACCGGCTCGAGGCGATCGCCGCCGCAGTTGCCGCAGTCGCCGCCCTGCCCGACCCGGTTGGTCAGACGATCTCGGCGGACACGCGGCCGAATGGACTCGTTCTCGAGCGAGTGCGGATTCCGATCGGCCTGATCGGGATAATCTACGAGAGCCGGCCCAACGTGACTGCCGATGCCGCCGCCCTGTGTGTACGCGTCGGCAACGCGGCGCTCTTGCGCGGCGGGAGCGAGGCTGTCCATTCGAACCGCGCCATTCACGCCGCGATGGTGCGCGGTCTTGCGAGCGCGGGCGTACCCGAGGCGGCGATTCAACTGCTGCCCACGCAGGACCGCGCCGCGGTCGGTGCGATGCTCGCGGCTGCGGGTTTGATCGACATGATCGTACCACGGGGCGGCAAGGGCCTCGTCGCGCGGGTCCAGGCCGATGCACGGGTGCCCGTGCTCGCACACCTCGACGGAATCAACCACACTTACGTCCACGCTGCCGCAGACCCGGACAAGGCGCGACGTATCGCACGCGATGCCAAGATGCGCAGGACGGGGATCTGCGGTGCGATGGAAACCCTGTTGATCGATGCGGCCTTCCCCGCGGCGCCGGCCGTGATCGGCGACCTGATCGACGCCGGCTGCGAAGTGCGCGGCGACGCGCGCGCGCAGGCCGTCGATCCGCGCGTCGTCGCGGCGAACGACGAGGACTGGGACACCGAATACCTCGACGCGATCGTCTCGATCGCGGTGGTCGATGGACCGGACGAAGCCATGGCGCACATTGCCGCCCACGGATCCCACCACACCGATACGATCGTGACCGAAGACGAGGCGGTCGCGGAGCGTTTTCTTGCCGAAGTCGATTCGGCGATCGTTATGCACAACGCGTCCTCGCAATTCGCCGACGGTGGAGAGTTTGGCCTTGGTGCCGAAATCGGTATCGCCACCGGCCGGCTCCACGCTCGCGGCCCTGTCGCGCTCGAGGGGCTGACGACCTACAAGTGGCTGGTCCGCGGGAACGGGCAGATACGCGGCTAGTTGGCAGGGCAGGAAGGGAGTACCCCAAGGATGCGCTACAACCGTCTCGGCTCGACCGGACTGATCGTTTCCGAACTGTGTCTCGGCACCATGACCTTCGGCACCGATCCCGGCATGTTCGCCGCGGTCGCCGGGCTCGACCAGTCGGCTTCGACCGCCCTGGTCAAGCAGGCCCTCGATGCGGGGATCAACTTCCTCGATACCGCCAACGTCTACACCCGAGGTCAGTCGGAACGGTTTACCGGACAGGCGCTCAAGGACCTTGGGATCAAGCGCTCCGACGTGGTGATCGCCACCAAGGCGATGGGCACGATGGGCGAAGGGCCCAACGACGCCGGCGTCAGCCGCTATCATCTTCTGAACCAGATCGACGCCAGCCTCGAGCGGCTCGGCGTCGACCACGTCGACCTTTACCAGATTCACGGGTGGGATTCGCAGACTCCGATGGAAGAGGCGTTGCGGGCGCTTGACGACATCGTGCGCACGGGCCGTGCGCGTTATATCGGAGTTTCCAACTGGGCTGCGTGGCAGATCATGAAGGCGCTGGGCCTGTCGGAGCGGCTCGGCCTCGAGAAATTCGCCTCGCTGCAAGCCTACTACACGATCGCCGGGCGCGAGCTCGAGCGCGAGATCATTCCCATGCTGCAGAGTGAGGGCGTGGGCCTCATGGTCTGGTCGCCGCTCGCCGGAGGGTTGCTCAGCGGCAAGTACACTCGGGGACAGGACGACAAGAGCGAAGGCGAAGGGCGCCGGGCAAAGTTCGACTTTCCCTATGTCGATCCCGATCGCGGTTGGGACGTGATCGATGCGCTGCGCGAAATGGCTGAAACCAAGGGTAAGACGGTGGCGCAGCTCGCGCTCGCCTGGCTGCTCTACCAACCGGCGGTGTCGACCGTGATCGTGGGGGCCAAGCGCGCCGACCAGCTGGCCGACAACATCGGCGCTTGCGACGTCGAGTTCACCGCCGACGAGATGAAGACTTTGCACAAGGTCAGCCGCCTGCCGCCCGAATATCCGGGGTGGATGCTCGCGCGCCAGGGCAGCTACCGCGACGAGAAGGTCTCGCCGCGCCGCCAGCCAGGCTGACGGATGCGCGGCCGCGCGACCGGCCTCCTGGGGGGCAGCTTCAATCCGGCGCACCGCGGGCACCGCCGCATAAGCCTCGCGGCTATCGAGCGGCTCGGCCTCAGGGAGGTCTGGTGGATGGTTTCGCCGGGCAATCCGCTCAAGCCAAGCAAGGACATGGCGTCGCTATCGGCGCGCGCGGCGTCGGCGAAGGCAGCTGCCCGCCGCGCGCCGATCCGGGTGACCGCGATCGAACGCGAACTTGGCACGCGCTACACGGTCGACACACTGCGCGCGCTGTTGCGCCGTTATCCGCGCCGCCGTTTCTTGTGGATCATGGGCGCCGACAATCTCGCCCAGTTCCACCGCTGGAAGGATTGGCGCGCGATCGCGCGGCTGGTACCGATCGCAGTGTTCGCGCGACCCGGCTACGAGGCCACGGCTTTCGCAAGTCCGGCGATGGCTTGGCTGCGGCGCTATCGCACCACGCCCGCGACCTTCCGCACCGGGCTCGGCAAGCCACCGATGATCGTCTGGCTGCGCTACGATCCCGACCCGATCTCGGCCACCGCGCTGCGTATCGAAAATCCTGAATGGGCGGATCAATATCAGGGGAAGCGCCCGCGCGACGGTGTCACCGGGCGATTGATCGGCTTAGCCGCCGCGTATCTCGCCGAGTCGACGCTCCCAGGCGAGTGCGTGACGCACGATCTTGTCGAGATCGGCATACTGCGGATTCCACGGCAGCGTCGCCCTGATCCGACTATTGTCCGAGACGAGGCAGCCCGGGTCACCTGCACGGCGCGGTTCGATCCGGCGCTCGATCGGCGCGTTGGTCACCCGGTCGACCGCGTCGAGCACTTCCATCACCGAGAACCCGCGCCCGTAGCCGCAGTTCATCTGCAGCGAACGCGTCGGTTCGGCAATCAGCGCTTCCAGCGCGAGAACGTGCGCAGATGCGAGGTCGGATACGTGGATGTAGTCGCGCACCCCCGTGCCGTCCGGCGTGTCGTAATCGGTGCCAAAGACTGCGACGTGGTCGCGCTTGCCCAGCGCCGCCTCGACCGCGACCTTGATCAGGTGCGTCGCGCCCGCGGTCGATTGCCCGCTCCGGCCATGCGGATCGGCCCCTGCTACGTTGAAGTAGCGCAGTGCACAGTAATTCAGAGAATGCGCGAAAGCGGTGTCGGCGAGCATTCGCTCGGTCATCAGCTTCGACCACCCATAGGGGTTGATCGGGATCTGCGGGCAATCCTCGTCGACGCGCTCGGCGGCGGGAACGCCGTAAGTTGCCGCGGTGCTCGAAAAGATGAAATGCGGGACGCCTGCGGCCACCGCGGTCGCGATCAGCGCGCGGCTTTTGACTGTGTTATTGTGATAGTATTTCAGCGGGTTCTCGACCGATTCCGGCACTACGATCGAACCCGCGAAGTGCATGATCGCACGTGTGCGCTGTTCCGCAAAAATCCGCGCGAGCAGTTCGCCGTCCTCGATGTCGCCTTCGTAAAACGGGATGCCGTCTGGGACCGCGAAGCGGAAGCCGGTCGTAAGGTTGTCGATCACCGCAATCGGGTAGCCAGCGTCGCGCAACGCGAGGACTGCGTGGCTGCCGATGTATCCGGCGCCGCCGGTGACGAGCACGGGGTATGCGCCGGGGTCTTCAGATGGCACGCTCAAGTCTTTGCCCCCGTCCGCTGGCCTCGGCAATGGGGCGTCCTATCGCAGCCGTCTCGCGGAGGCGCAAGGCACGCGCGGAAGCAATCCGTGATGATCGTTGCAGGGGAAGCTCTTGCGAGCTATCATGCCGCCGTCCAGCAGAGCGCCCGCATCCGCTGTTCGGTCCTCCAATCGCGGGCAACGGGAGTGCATCGGCCGCACGTGCTGACGCGTTGGATTGTCGACAGTCTTCCGGTCCCGTGCCGGAATGCCAGCCCTCAGGCCGCGCCGCTCCCCGGTGCTCATCGCAGATCATTTCGCATTCCGGGGGAAACCCCGAAGGAATGACGCGCGTTGGTATCCTCGTGCCGTTGTGTTTCCCATCGAAGGAGCTTGTCCAACGCCTATGCAACAGGCGCATTCCCTGCCGGCTGCCGCCGGCGTTTCATCCGGAGGCCCGGTGACGCAATCCGACAAACCCGCCGATCGCCTGCACGCGCTCGTCCTTGCCCAGCTCGACGACGACCAGGCGCAGGACCTCGTCTCGATCCCGCTCGCGGGAAAGAGTTCGATCGCCGATCACATGGTGATCGCCTCGGGCCGCTCCACCCGGCAGGTCGCGGCGATGGCGCAAAAGCTGGCCGAGAAGGTCAAAGCCGAAGGTTTCGGCCCGGCCCGCATTGAGGGGCTTCCGGCTGCCGACTGGGTCCTGATCGACGCTGGTGACGTCGTCGTTCATTTATTCCGGCCCGAAGTTCGCAGCTTTTACAACCTCGAGCGGATGTGGGGATTCGGCGAGGAAAAGGTGCCGTCGACGGGCTTTGCCTGACCGCAGTCATCAGCTAGGCGGGATTTTTCGGGCAAGCCGCGGCGGGCACGCCGCCTTAGTCCCCAAAATGAAAGAGGGTGCGGTGAGTGCAGCGGCAAACCGCACGACAGATCACTCTTGGCCGTCCGATCTGGCTGTGAAAGGACGCTTTCCTACTCTCTCCGTTGATGTCCAATTCCACGAGCGTGATGTGCGGGACCCGTCGCATAACTCCGTGGCTGCGAGCAGAACTCGTCCCAAAGGCAATGCCCAGGCGAGCAGTCTCGTTGAGGGCGGCGATGTAGCCTTGAGGTCCTGACTGTTTTGGCACCGTTTACCTTTGTCCAAAACTGATCACCCATTAAACGCAATATGGGGTGACTCGGCATTCCTCGCGAATAGCTTCGGCCTCTGATGACTCGCCCTATCTCCCAAGCGCCAGCGGGGGCATTTGCCGGGGAGGCTATCTGGGACAACCGTCGCAACGACCGCGATCGCGCCAAGAATGACCGACATACTTTCATGAATATCAGATAAAGAGGGGCCGCGCTGTTGCTGGTTGGGCGCGGTGATCTTCGACAGCTTTCAGCATGCCGACGGCGGGCGCCGTAGCGAACCCGGGTCACTTATCTCGCCGTTCAGCCCATATGGGCAAGCTTGGGCGACTGCGAGGAGGCTGGCCGGCAAAATCGGAGCTCAAGTGCACCCACGATGCCTCGGGCCGGGTCTTGGTGCTAGCTGAGCGAGATGGCACAATTGATCTCGAAATCCTGTATCACGCGACGATGCTGTGTCGGCAAGTGCCGGCGTTTGTGAGTGAGACCAAAGAACTGCTGCCAGCAGTTCTCCGGGCAGAGCGGGACGTCGCGGTGGATGAATTGATCGTCGATCTTCGCAAGCCAGGGGAGCAAGCCGCTGACCTGCTCGCGCGGAAGAGGCCTCAGCTTTCGCGAGAAGCTGGCTGTCCGCCGGGCGCGGCTGTTTGGAACGGGACCGGCGGTCTAATGGGATCCAGGCGAGGCTTGGATCACCGCGTCCGAGCAGTGCCCTGCTAGCGACGCGAAGCATTTAGCTAATACGGCGCCCGCCCTACTGGATCGGAGGGGGCCTCATTTCCGGTTCCTCAGCAGATGAATGGCTTCTTTTACGCTTCAATCTCGAAAGCGGGCCTTGGGATTCCGGACCTAAGTTCAATCATTCTCCAGTTGGGCCGGCATCATCGAGGGCGGGTATGAAGGTGCGCCAACCTGACCGGACGGCATTGAGCGCATAAAGCTGTGACAGTGCCCAAGCCCTCCAGCGTTCGACCTGGTCAGTTGAGATGTCGCCAGACGGGCCAGCCTTCTTTGCCATCTCGACCCTTGCCGGGACTCTACGAGTTTCCATCGCATCTCGCAGCAGTTCGCCGCTCATTCTGAGATCGACGAGACGCTCGCTGCTTGACCGTTGTTGTTTCTCTTTTTCATAATCGAAAATGGGCGGGACCAAGATGGGCTGGAATGAAAATGCTTGATCTCGGTTACACGCCACACCGGGCAAACCACCATCACCCGGGTTCTCGAGGAACAAGCCTTCAGGATCTGCACGCCGCGTTTCCGGATGAAAGGGCTTGCCTCGAGCATGTATTTGCCACTCGCTTCGGGCCTGACAATCCATGTCAAAGCTGTGGGCCAACTTCTCGCTGGACGCCGGTCGTTGAGCGTCGCTTGATGCGCCACCGCAAGTGTTCGAAAGTTATTTTTCCTTACGCAGGAACATTGCTCGAACATTCAAGAATTCCCGCGCAGACATGGTTTTATCTTCTCCTTCATTTCGCAAATTCGCACGACGGGGTGAACGCATATTTTGCCCTCCGACATTTGGGTATTTCTCTGAAGGCCGCACAGCGAATGCTCACCCGAATCCGTGTGCATCTGGCTGCGCTGGACGATCAGCCAGTCATAAGGACTCACAATGAAATCCACCTGCGGATCGAGCCGATACGCGGTGCGCGCAACTTTACTCATCGCCATGCGCTGAACCGCACGAACATCCTGTTTATAGCGGATGGCCAGCAAATCCATTTCTTCGTGGTCGACTTGCGGCGAGGTCATCTCTTGCGTCGGTTCCTGAAGGAACGCCTCTCGCCAGATTCTCATCTATTCACCGATTGTTACCGCACAGCCCGTGTTGCCGACAAATACGGGCATTCAAAATCTTCCTTGGTCGAATTTCGTCCCGCCGCCGATCTCACACCGAATGATACCATCCAAAGCTTCTTGTCCTACTTTCGTCGAGGCTGGCGCCAGCAGCATCAAAACGTGCATGACGGTTCACTTTGGCTTTACCTCGCCGAAAGTCGCTTTCGGTACAATCGTCGTTGGCGATCGCATTCCACGTGCTGGGATATGGTATCCTCGTTCCCTTCAATCCAATCGATTTCCGGGCTTGCGCGAAATTATTCCGCCATCGGCCATGAGCCATGATGCGCCCGGGCACATCTATCCGCGAATTTTTCGAACGGTTTCCCAACGAGGCAGCGTGCTTAGAACACATTTTCGCTACTCGCTGGGGAGACCACACGCCTTGCCAAAGTGCGGAAATCTGGGCCGATGGTTTCGGGTGGCGGAACTGAAGAAGTATCAGCACAGTTGCAGGCATCATACATCCGTATTGGAAGGTACGGCAATGTACCGTTCGAACCTTTCCTTGATGGCTTGGTTCTACGCGATGTTGTTATTCGGCAACTCGTCGGCGGGGGTTCGATCGCGATTTATCAGGAGGCAACTTGGCCTGGGCGTGAAAGGTGCTCTGCGCCTCACAAATCAGATCCGGCGTCACATGGCGGGTTGCGCTCGCCCGAGCCAACTTGGGGGTCCGGGAAGCGTCGTATACATCGACGAAACTCTGCTCAAATGTACTTGGCAGGATGCGGACGGCGTCGTGCGGCCACAAATCATCATGGGAATTTCTTGCGACGGCATCGTCCTGTCCGGCAGAATTCTTGATCGTCGCAGGCAAACACTTCTTGCAGCAATCGAGAAATATGTTCGTCCTGGCAGCACCCTCGTGACCGACGCACACGCCAGCTACAAAAGACTTGGTCGGTCCGGATGGACTCACAAAGTCGTGAACCACTCGGTATTCTTCTCTGACTTCGCCGGGACGACTCTTAATGAGATCGAGACTTACTGGCGGGTCCTGAAGAGGGCGATGAAAGGCTACCGCCCAGTGAATCCCCGAAACCTCTGGTTGTACCTGGCTGAAGTTGAATTCCGGTACAATGCACGGAGGAGTTCGAAATCGGTTTTCGAGCACCTCATCAGTGAGTTTCCGGTGATCAGCGGCGATATCAATGAAGAGCTGATTCGAGACCGGTTCGACTGGTCGCGCTGGACTAGCCACGATTAATCGGTCCGAACTCCTCGATTCTCGAACCGACATAAGAAATCGTTGGTCTTGCCGTTCGCTTGAACAAACCGGCCCTGTCAGGGGTCGAGCTTTGGAATGAGCCCGATCGGCGCCTTGGAAGACACTCCTCGATCTTTCCGTAAGACAATCGGGCAGGGCATCTCCTCCCGAGGTCACGACCATATGGAAGGTTGGCGAATAAGCCTCGCGTGCAAACCTTGCGGTCGGGATCACAGCAGGTTGTGTCATCTCCGAGAAATCGCGGACTTTACGGGTAAATTTACCCTTTTGCGCATACTCCGCTTCCCAGACTTATTTGTGGGATGAACATGCAAATCGATAATGCTCTCCACGTTTGCGTAATAGGACTCGGCTATATCGGCCTTCCGACCGCCGCGGTTATCGCGCGCGCCGATTGCCGCGTGATTGGCATCGACGTGTCACAGACAGTCGTCGATACGATAAACCGCGGCGAGATTCACATCGAGGAAATCGATCTCGATGGATTAGTCCAAAGTGTTGTCCAGCGCGGCACGTTGCGCGCCGCGACCGAGATTGTTCGAGCTGATGTATTTGTGATCGCGGTACCCACTCCGTTCGAGAAGGACGGAGAGCATACGCCTGACATTAGCCACATCATGACGGCCGTCACGAGCATCGCTGGGGTTCTGAAGAAAGGCGATTGTGTTGTCCTCGAATCGACTTCACCGGTGGGCACCACCGAAGCGCTTCGCGATCGTTTGGCAGCGCTACGACCCGATCTTGCAATGCCGGGACTAGGGTCTGGCACCCCCGATGTCGCAATCGCGTATTGCCCAGAGCGTGTGCTACCTGGGCGAATCATTGAGGAGTTGACCCACAATGATCGCTCTATCGGCGGCATAACGCCGCGTTGCGCAAGGAAGGCTCTCACTTTCTACAAGAGGTTCGTTCGGGGAACGTGCATCACCACCGATGCACGCAGCGCGGAGATGACCAAACTTGTCGAAAACGCGTATCGCGACGTCAACATCGCCTTTGCTAACGAGCTGTCGATGGTCGCGGATCGCATGGGGCTCGACGTCTGGGAGGTAATCCGTCTTGCTAATCGTCACCCCCGGGTCAATATCCTTCAGCCCGGGCCTGGAGTCGGAGGCCATTGCATTGCTGTCGATCCATGGTTCATCGTTTCCGGTGCGCCGGAGGAAGCTCGGATCATTCGTACCGCACGGGAAGTCAACGATGCGAAGATGCGCCATGTACTCGATCGCGCCATCGGGCTGATCGAGGACAATCCGGGCGTTCCCGTTGCGTGCTTCGGCTTAGCTTTCAAGGCCAATATCGATGACTTTCGCGAAAGCCCCGCCCGATTCATCGCTGCCAATCTCGCGCGCCGATTCGGACCTCGCATTCATATCGTCGAGCCGTATGCGTTGGCGCTGCCGAGAGAATTCGACGGTACCGGTGCCACCCTCGTGGACATCGATACCGCTCTGGAATCTTGCAACGCGATGATCTTGTTAGTGGACCATGACCTCTTTCGGTCAGTGCCACCCGAGGAGCTTCGCGATCGACTCATTCTGGACGCACGCGGAATTTGGTCGGGCTCACAATACGGCACAATCTCACCGCCTCTTCGCCTCGCGAGTTGACGTCCCGTTGTCGAAGGTAACGAGCGGGCGCAGCGGGGCCGTCATGAATACCAAACTGTGAGGCGGCTCTCTGCGCGACTAGCACAGAGAATTCGCGCGCCGGAAGCTTCGCCCGGAAGCTTCACACATGCATCCGGCAGCCCACATAGTTGTCTTGAAACGAGAGAGGACGCGGCGTCCGCGCGTTCTCAGCATTGGGGCTTCAGTCAGGTGCGCCCATTCTGACATTGTCCACGGACCTCGGGACGGTCCGTTCGTCACACCATTCCGATCCGTTCGAAAGCCGACCAGACCTTATTCGTAATTTTGTGAATGAAGTAGGATCGAAAGACATCTTCTCGGCAGTCGCTTACTGCCGAAACGACAAAGCGAACCGAATCGAACGGTCACTTTCTGATTCCATGGTACATCTGTTTGTCTCGAGCTGATCTCTTCACGGCTGGAAAATTCTTTCCAAAATATGCCCGTTCTGCGCAGTCTTCAGTTCGACGGCTGACGCAAAGGGCGGCGGGAGAGTTTCCGAAGGGCTTGCGAAACCACGTCTAGCGTCTGGAGCTTGGCCCCAAACCGAGCCACGGTCGCCGGGTCGTCGGCAAGCGCATCCGAAAGGGCATCGACCGCCCGGGCGAGGCGCGAAAGGTCCGACGCACCGAGCCTTGGTGGGATGGAGTGCTCATGTTCGCCTGAGGGTGCAGCACCGGCCTTAGCCTGTTCAACGACGCGATCAACGCGCTGTTGAGCGGTGTTCGCACCGGGCGTCCAATCGCTAACTGCGACACTCCCGTCGAACCGCACGCCTGCTTTGCCAGAAGCGCACCAAGCAACTCGGCCTTCGATCGATGACGCGCCGCGCGAAAGATGCAATCGTTCGCCGACCGCGGGGAGCGCTGGACCTTCGATCAGTGCTCCGCTTGGAGACATGTTACGGATCTTGACCTGTCCGGACACACTGGGGGAGGAAACGACCGCTAACACGAACATGTTGGTGCGCTGCTCGCGCCGGCCATTGCCGTCTGGATGATCCAGGAGTTTCAGCGAAAGCATGTCTGGCCATTAGGCGAGTATAGCTAACCTTCCGCTCTCTCGGGGCCACGTAGTTCTGCCTAGAATCTTCAGCAACCGCGTTGCGGCATGCCGAAGAGTCGAGTTGTGCTCGGTCTGGGTCCGCAAAAATAGCGCATGTTACGTGGACCTCGTCGGCGACGAACAAGGCGCCGGGCATCTCGCTTACGCTGTCGCCGAGCGATCAACCGCAACGGCTCCCGTTACCGGAATGGCCAGCTGACATGGGCGCGGCCCACACTGGCGTTCGCTCAGATGCTCTGCATCGGGCAGCGGCGCGCCCTGAGGCGAGCTCGCCGAACAGACGCGCCGAGATCGTGAAGGCATTCGCTCGCTCGATCGTCGTCGGAGCCAGTTTCGCGTACGCAGTGTTCCAACGAATTCCCGAGTCCAAGCTCGGCTATCGCGCCATCGTTTGGCGAGCCATTTTTTGGGGAATGGCAGGCACACGTCGCAGGCGCGACACGATGAAATGACGAGTTCCGCGCGATCTGTGCTCTCGCGTTATGGATGTTCGCGCTCGTCATCTGACGCACGAGTCGAAGGGGCTCTCACCTCCATCCCTCGGACAATCATCTTCAGGACGGCTTCAAGGCGCTCTCTATCTTTTGCCAATGGAAACTTTCGAAAGTTGAACGGCAGCGCGACAACGCCGTGGATCGTCGCCCATAGCGTCTGAGCGGCAATATCCGCATCCATGGGTATCATCCGCCCAGCTGCGATCGCTTGCACAATGGCCTCCCTGATGAGGCGGTAGGAAGTTCCTTCGCGAGGATCGAGGTTTGGCAGCGGACCCTCGCGCTGGAACAGATTGGCGTCCTCTCCGGGAACGTGAGTCTGGAGAAAAGTCGAGCGGAACGCGGCGGGCTCGGTCATCGCGAAATTCGCGTAAGAGCTCAGCACTGCCACGACCCGATCGAGAGGGTCCTCGTGTGCAGCGAAGGCAACCTCCGCATCGTCCCTCATGCGATCGACTGCGTCTTGCCAGATGCCCCGCACAAGTTCGAGGTGGTTGTTGAAATACCTATACAACGCTGCCGGCGAATACCCGGTGCGACGCGCGATCCTCCTCATGGTGACCGCGGCGTATCCATCGGTGTCGTACACTTCGCGGGCCACTTGCAGGATACGAGCACGAGTCCTTGCCTGCTCTGCAGGTGTCTGGGGTTTTTTTGGCAAGTCACGCCTCCTGTCGGCTTCCGCCTAGCCGACTCCGACTTATCTGCATAATCGGAATGGACATGTTTGCTAAACATGTTAACTCAACCACGACAACGGCTAGGATTTGCCGCAGTCGTGGGCGGTTTTTTTGATTGTCTGTCGGTGACATTCTGAGCGACTGGACTGGAAAGGGGGGCGAATGGACGACTCGATCGAACCTTTAGATTCGTCGCTCTGGTTTGAGCGGATTGAAAAAATTTCCCGCGGCGAACTTGGGAGTGTCGAGAACGCACTCCGCCACGCTGCACATTTGCTCCAGCTTACTCCTGCGCCTTTTCGCGATGTTGTTCGATTGGGTTCCGGCGAAGCGGAGTTCGAGGCGCTACTCGACGCCGGCTCGTTCGACGCTGCGGCCCGCCAACTGGTTGGGCAACCGACCGCTTTAGCGGTCGATGCCGATGATGACGGGGCTGTGTACCGCGCAACGATGGGGTGCCCGATCCTTCGTCGCGCGATCAGCGGTCGCGGCAAGACCGAAGCGTCCGCAATTCTAGACGCCTGGACCAATTGTCTCTTGAACCTGAGATCGGAATACGGCGCTGATTTGCTCAGCGGTCGTCGTCAACTCGAGCATAGATTCCAAGCCGGATAAGATCGGCTGTTTGCGCGGCGCCCAGCTTTTTCATGAGCGACGCTTTCAGCAAGGCTGCTTGCTCCAACGGAATGGCCATTTCGCCAGCAATACGGATAAGCGAGTATCCGCGCACGAGTTTGATCAAGGCCTCTCGTTCAGCCGGCTCCAGCTCAGCAACAAGACGACGGGCCTTCGCTGCGGCTTCTGCGGAACTCTTCGCTCCGGTTATGTTCTCAGCAATTGCCCGGACTCCCGCTTGGGCGCGATCGATTACCCCCTAAAGCGAGAGGCAGACTTGTGGCAATCCTCAACTGCCTCCTGACGCGGATCTCGGCATCGGAACACGCGAGCTTGTTGCAGTCGCCGCGGGTGGACGAGTTAAGCGTGTGCGAACCTACGCTAGGTCCCCCTCGCTGTAGACCGCAGTTTGACTGGCTAGCGCCGCGCCCTTCGCCCACGAAGGAAGCCGGGCCCGGCGGCTCACGGCTCTGGTCGCACACAACCGCCAACGATCCCTCCAACGACCAGCTCCATCGCTTCGGTCGGGCGGCTTCACCTTGGCCAGGAGCCGCATTCCACGGCCGTTTTGGGGTCGTATCATAAGCCGGACTGGACTTGCGGCGTCCCCGCTTCTGACTGGGATTCCGACCCAGCCCGATTTTCTTGGCGAGATCCAGTGAACCCTAGCTTTCGGGCTCAAGTATTCAATCCTACGAGTTCTCTGATAATCAATCGCGACTAGGCGGCCTTTCGCTGCCCGACAGACGGCATCGGCGCGAGATTGAGAAGTTTCAGCCGACAGGCAGTTTCTGCCGGGCTGAACAGGAAGCCTTGTCCGTAATAACACCCCATTTGGAGAAGAAGGTCGCGTTGTTCGTTGGTCTCGACCCCCTCGGCGATCACTTCCTTGCCAAGGTTCTTGGCCATCGAGATCAGTGCCTGGACAATCATCCGAGATTGGTGCTCGGAGCAGATCGTTCGCACGAAGCTGCCGTCGATCTTGACCTTGTCGATGGGAAAATCGCGAAGATGCGACAGAGACGAAAAGCCCGTCCCGAAATCATCGAGCGCGATCTGCATGCCGGCACTCCGCAACTTTGCCAGGACCGCCTGTACGCTCGCGCCATCGTTGACCAGCAGCATCGTCTCGGTGATCTCGAGCGTGACACGCTTCGGGTCAATCCGGTGCTTTTCTAGCTTGGCCAGCAAGCGGCCGGCGAAGTCCCGGCTCAATAGGTCCGCCTCGGTGGCGTTCATGCTAATGAACTGAACACCAGGTTGCGCGGCGTGGATTTCGGCGAACTCAGAACACATAAGGTCGGTCATGCGCTCGCTGATTTCGCGCGAGAGGATAGGGTCGAGAATTGCGGGCAGGACCTGTGACGCGGTCAGCTTCTGGCCCGACCGCGTGGTCACGCGCATCAAGGCCTCGAATCCCACAACCGCATTGTTCGCAAGCTGAATAATGGGCTGGTACCCGGCGAAAAGCCGACCTTCACTCACCGCATTGCGGACCAGACCGATCGCTTCCTGGCGCAACCGATTTTCGCGTTCGAGGCTCACGCGATAGTGATGCGTGCGGCCCGGCTCGCGCACCTTTCCGTGGTAAAGTGCAAGGTCTGCGCGGCGGAGAAGTTCGTGAGCAACGATGGTTTCTCCGCTCCGCGCGAGACCACAGGTCGCGCTTACGGCCACCTTGCGGCCGGCGATTTCCACCTCTTCCGAGACCGCCCGGATAAGATCTTCGCCGACTTGGGTCGCTTCCTCCAGCCGGATTCCGGCGGGCGTGATCACCGCGAACTCGTCTCCGCCCCAGCGCGCGACCAAAGCATTAGACGGTACCGCTGCAACGATCCGCGAACTGATCTCTTCGAGAACAATGTCGCCGACCAAGTGGCCAAACGTATCGTTGATGTCCTTGAAACCGTCGAGATCGAGCATCAGGACGAAAAAGTCGGCGCCTGACTGGCGCTGCGACCTGAGCCGGTCACCCAGATGGCGATCGAACGCCTGGCGGTTTAAGAGGTTGGTCAGCGAGTCGTAGTCCGCTGCTCGCTGGAGGGCCATCTGCGCGTGGTAGGCTTCGGTCACGTCCTGGAGAATACCGGCTACTCGGGCCAGGTTATCGCTGCTGCTGGGTTCGATGTATTCTCCGACGACCTTAATCCGCCTCCTTTTCCCAGCCCGAGTGATGACATCGGCCTCGAGGCCGGCGGAGCCTCGGCCGACGATGATTTCTTGCAATGCCTGTTCGACGAGCGGCCGATCTTCGGGAACGTAGAGGTCCAGTGCGCTGGCAAGCGAAAACGGCTTGTCATAGGGGAGATCGAGGATGGCGAGGCTTTCGTCGGAGTAGACAAGATTGCCGGTCTCGAGTTCGAGCGCCCACGACCCCATTTTTGCGACCCTCTCGGCTTGGGCGAAAATGCGGTTGGATTGCTCGAGGCGATCTGATCGCTGGAGCAGATCGGCCGTGAGCTGAGCCGACGCCACTCGTTGATAATGCGCTTCGATCAGCTCTTCGACGATTCTGCCGAAATACCGCAGCTGGTCGAGGTGTTCTTCGTTGAAGCGGCCCGGACGCTGATCAGCGAGACATAGGGTGCCCAGGAGGGCTCCCTCAGACGTCGCGATTGGCTGCCCGAGGTACGAGCGAACGTGCGGCTTGCCCGTAACCATCGCGTTGGCTCGAAAGCGGTCGTCTTCGAGCGCATCGGAGATCAGCAGGCTGCGGCCTGCCTCAATCGCGTGGCTGCAAAAGGAAACGTTGCGCGAAGTCTCGCGGATATCGACGCCCGACCGAGCGAGAAACCACTGTCGATCGGTATCGACAAGGCTGATGAGCGCGATCGAACAATCGAACAGCCTGGTGCAGAAGCGCGTAATGTCGTCGAAACACTTCTGGGGCGGCGTATCGAGAATCTTGAGCGAGCGGAGAGCGGCAACCCGCATCTCATCGGTTAGCTGACTAATCGGCATTGAGGCGACCTCCCGATCAACGCAGTACGCGCTCTCGGTGAAAGCGTGGTAAACCGCTCGTGAGGACATCTACGAGCATCCGCTTGAATAGGGCGCTCGGCAAGCACGCGCACAGCCAAGTAATGGCGGGGCTTTGCGATACCGTTTCTTGCCTATCGGCCGAGTCTCGCCTCGGCGCTCGAATCCCGAGTGTCCCGATTCGCGACAGTCGCTACCCGGTCCGTCCGGTTTGTTTGTCAAAATCTCCCGGTCGGGTTAACGATCAATGGCTTTGGCAGCGGACGCAACTGGACCGGTCTTGAACGGATCGAGGCGCCGCACCCTGCTCTGAAGCGGTTGGCCGCATCCGACGGGGGTACCGCGATGTTTCGAGGTTCTTTGCAGATGTCCGCTCGTGAACGATATTGAGCCGCTCGACCCGCAGACGTGGCTGGAGGAGATCGAGCGCATCTTGGCCGCTCGATCACGTGGGCGAACTTCGACCGAGATGCTTCTACGGCGGGTCTTCTATCTCGTGCAACTTGCACCGCGCGCGCTGCGCGGCATCGTTCCGCTTTGCATTTCCGAAGATCAGCTCGAAAGCTGGCTTGCAGACAAAGCCGAGTTGGCGGCTGCTTATGCGCTCTTCGCGCCGCCAACAGAGGTCTGGATCATCCGCGAAGCAGCCAGCGAATCTGCGAAAGTGCGTATCGAGATCCTCGGTGCGCCGAGCCCGGGCGAGGATATCGACACCGATCCCGCTCGCGCATTGATCGGCGCCTGGTGCCAGGCGGTCCTAACGCTGCAGACCCAAAGTAGAAAAGTGCCGGGCCCGATCTCGAGTTGCGCGCACACCCCCCTCGAAGAAGGTTCGCCAACGCAGCACTGACTTGTGCACGGCCCTCGGTTTTCAACTAGTCGCGGCGCCGGTGCGTTAATCCAAACGGCCCCCCCCCCCCGCTGTCTCGCTAGCAAGCAGGCGACACGCGGAGTATACGGGTTAATACCTACGGGGATGAATTATCTGGATTAAGGGTACTTCCTTAGGTAATCTTCACGTGGAAAACAAAACTGGGCCGCAAACGGTGATGAATATTAGCAAGGTTCATGTAGTGGACCGGGATAGCCGGCGTAGGGCACGTCTCTCGTACGTGCTGGCGGGGACGCGCTATCAAGCCCAAGTCTATGAGAGCTTGGAAGAGTTTACCTCGTTTGGACCATCCGAAGGTCTTGTACTGGCCAACGATGACGATCTCAAGCTGCCGTTGCCCACCTTGAAGAGCGCACTGCGTCAGGGCGGGAGCGACTTACCCATCGCACTCTATTCGTCCCGGCACGACACCGAGCGCATTGTCGAAGCCGTTTTTTCCGGGGCGCTCGATTACCTAGTTTGGCCAATCGAATCTGGCGATCTCGAAGCTGCATTCGAGCGCATTGCTCAGCGGATTGCGCAATCGGGTGGATCGTCAGCAAAGGAGGCAGCTGCTCACCGGAAGGTGGAAACCTTGTCGCCCCGCGAGCGCGAAGTATTGGCTTTGCTCACGGGCGGGTTTTCGAACAGAGAAATGGGCGAGGCGCTCGGGATCAGCGTGCGAACCGTAGAAATCCATCGCGCCAACCTCTTCCGCAAGCTCGAGGCGGGATCCACCGCCGAGGCGGTGGCCATCGGAATTTATGCGGGGGTGTCCGCGAGCCAATCGTAATTGGACCGCACCGCTATGTGTCGGTCCGGAGCCTCGGCCCAATGGCTGTGCTCGTATCTCTCGACGACGCGGCGACGCATGTCGGGTCTCGGCGGAGATGCTCGGGGGCGTTGCCGACGACAAATGGCTTGTCTCTCCATTCCTCTCGCAAGGGAATGCGCAGCCAACCGGGGGTTTGCCCAGCGCCATGCACCGGCTGGGGACGCTCCACCCCCTTTCACGCTGAAACGCGACGCACGACGTTTCGATCTCGCGTGCCCGGTGATGTCTTTACGCCGATCTCGACTCGTTAGGCTCTGGAAGGGTGGCAGGGTTCGGCGAGAGGGTACCGCCTAGCCGATCAGCTTGGCGAACGCGAAAGCCCCTGCGACGAACGTGCCGAGCACGAACACGACGATCAGCCACGCTTCGATGGGTATGGGACCGTCGCCTGGATGGTGCGGATCGGGTTCCGATTTGATAGGATCCCTTCGGCGGGTCATCGAGTTGAGCCCGAGCTCGCGCTTTTTTCTTTCGGCATCGATCCACATTACCCGGCGGCAGCTGGCGCGGCAATGAACGTTCGCGCACGCGTTGCTGGATTGCGTGTCCGGTCCAACGCGGCTGCCAGCATTTCTTCGCGACGAAAGCCAACAGCGCAAACAAGATGTTAACCCTACCTAGGTAGTAACCCCGATCACCGTAATTGAACGAGTTGGAGTTGCCATCATGCTTAGTACTTTCGTCCGGCGCCGCGCGGGGCCGACCTGCCTTGGCCTGTTACTCATGGCGAGTGGTGTCTGGGTGAGCCCTGCGGTGGCGGCCACCGATGGCTCGTTGGGTGCAACGTCCACGGGGAGCATTTCGATCACCGCGTCGGTCCCCAACCGGGCGCGCATCTCGGGTCTGTCGGACGTGGTCTTTGCGAGCCAGGACCCCGCTACCGCGGCAAGCAACGCGCAGAGCGTATGCGTATGGAGCAATACGGCGACCAAAACCTATAGCGTGACCGCGAGCGGGGACGGTCCCGGCTCGGCCTTTACCCTGGCCAGCGGCGGGTCGAGCGTTCCGTACCAGGTCCAGTGGGCCGGGACATTGGGCGCGACGACAGGAACGGTCCTTACCGCCGGCTCCGCGTCGGCCTCGTTCACCTCGACCGCCACCAACCAGAATTGTTCGACTGGTCCCTCCGCGAGCGCCAGCCTGATCGTCGGTATCGATCCCGCGGACCTCAGCACGATGAGTGCGGGAGCCGATTACGCGGGCACCCTCACGCTGCTTGTGACGCCGCTCTAACCACAGCGATCCGATCGCCAGAAAGGCCCGCGCGAGAGCAGATCTCGCGCGGGCCTTCTTCGTTTTATAAGACTATCTTAACCAAACCTTTTTACCACGATGGGATGAACTACGTAGACATCCTGAGGCGAGCGCTGATCGCGGGTATCTGCGTGTTAGCTGGATTGTCATCGGCGGCGCAGAGCCAGGAAAAGGCGAACATTTCCGGTCTGGCGGATGTCGCCTTTGGGATAGTTGCCAGCCCCGGCGACAAGACCGTCAGTCAAAGCCTCTGCGTCTTCACGTCCAGCCGCACCGAGCGATACACCGTGATGGCCGTCGGCAGCGGTGCCGCTGGCCAGTTCGTGCTCAATTCCGGTGCCTTCGACATGCCTTACGACGTGTTGTGGGCAGATTATGCCGGCGCCTCGGGTGGAACGATGCTGGCGGCCAACGCGCTGACGGCGGGCTTTTCGTCCCCGGTCAAGCAGCACGGCTGCAAGAGCGGACCTCCTACCTCCGCCACCCTGACGATTGTCCTGCGCGACCAGACGCTCCAGCAGGCGCGTGCTGGATCGTACTTCGGCCTTCTTCAAGTAACGATCGCGCCGGAGTGACACGGTGGTGGGTGCCGCTCGTCTCAACCTCGGCTTCGGGCGCCGCGCACGGTGCGCGCTGAAGATAAGCGCGCTCTGCTTGCCGATGTGGACTCCGGCTCCGGCACACGCCGATGCCGCGAGAATTTCGGTCGCGGAGCCCGAGGGGTTCGCCGAGCTGACGCGCGAGCGCGATCTCGTGGTCGATCTCTATTTTGGAGGAGTGCTGCGCGGTGAAGCACGCGTCCTCGTGACGCCGGACACGGTCGAGTTCACCGAGCCTAGGGGTGTCCTAGCGTTGCTGCCGCCGCTCACCGACCCTGGCGCCGTGCTGGGGGCTCTTTCGGGGGGGCGCTTGCCGACCCTTACCGACGCGCCGTGCGAGCCCGCGAGCGAAGCCGAGGCATGCCGCCGCCGCGAGCCCGACATTGTTGGGATCGCCCTCGACAAGGACCACTTTCGCTTGGACATCTTCCTCAACCCGCGGTTCCTGACGACGGCACCGCGGGTTGCCGAAACCTATTTGCCGAAACCGGACCGTGCGCTGACGTTCGTCAATGCGGTCGGAGGGTTGGTATCCGGCCAGTCGGATTCCGGTGAGACCTTGTTCAACCTTCAGGACCAGCTGGTGCTCGCGCG
>CAVUCI010000010.1:0-139040 GCA_963740025.1 uncultured Alphaproteobacteria bacterium | reverse complement strand
GTCGTTTGCTGACTGTCCGCTTTGGCGTGAAAAGCTAAGAGATCGGACGTCGCCGCCTCCTGTCCGAAAAAGCAAAACGCCGGCCCTCTTTCGAGGACCGGCGCTTGCTGTGCCGCAAGGCGCAAGGGATGGAGCGTTACTCGCTCTTCTCTTCCTGCTCGTCGGCCGCGTCGTCATCGGGACCCTGTTCGGTCGCGGCAGTTTCGCCGGCTTCCATATCGGCTCCGGCGCCTTCGCCCGATGCGGCGGTTTCGGCGCCCTCGGCCTTCTTGAGCGCGGAAGGAGCGACGAGCGTCGCGATGGTGAAGTCGCGATCGGTGATCGCGCTCTCCGACCCGGCGGGCAGCGAGACTTCGCTGATGTGGATCGAATCGCCCACTTCCTTGCCGGTGACATCGATCTCGATCTCGTCGGGGATCTTGTCCGATTCGCAGACCAGTTCGAGCTCGTGACGCACTACGTTGAGCACGCCGCCCTTCTTCAGGCCGGGGCTCATTTCCTCATTGAGGAACACGACGGGGACCGCCACCTGGATCTTCGAGTCCTTCGACAGGCGGAGGAAATCAACGTGGATCGGACGATCGGTGACGGGGTGGAACGCAACGTCCTTGGGGAGCGTGCGAACCGACTTGCCGCCGACGTCGATCATCACGATCGAATTCATGAAGTGTCCGGTGCCGAGCTGGCGGATCAGCTCCTTGGCCTCGACATGAATCGGGGTGGGTTCTTCCTTGCCGCCGTAGATAACGGCGGGAACACGGCCTTCGCGGCGCAGTACACGGGAGGCTCCCTTGCCAGCCCGTTCGCGCGCCTCGGCCGGCAGGGTCAGAGCGTCGCTCATCTTGATGCCTTTCGAATGCGTTTTGAACTTCGGTCCGTCACGCCTCCAGGGATGACCATGACGCCGAAGGGCGCGCCGTTAGCCTTCGCTGGGAGGAAAAGCAAGCTCAGCGCACGCGGCGGACCGTGTAGCCTTTCGCTGCAAGAAGTTCGGGCAGGCCGGCGGGCGGGGCAAGGTGGGCCGCGCCGACCGCGACGAACGGCCTCTGCCCGGTCCTGTAGAGGCCGTCGAGCTTGGCGGCCCAAGCCGCGTTCCGGTTCGTGAGCAGTGCGCGCTTGAGTTCCGGATCGGCGAGCATCCCTTCATCGCCTTCCTTGGCGATCGCGTCCATGTCACCGGCGAGCCAGAGCCTGGCGAGGCGAGCGCTGTCCTGTGCATCCATCGTATCGTCTTCGACCACCGCCCCAAGCAGGTCGCGCTGGTCGGCTTCCGGCAGGCGGTCGAAGATCGCGAACTGGTTCTCTATCCCTTCGAGTTCCACGATGTCGCGCGCGCGAAAATCGCGCAGCAGCGCACGGTCGACGCCATTTTCGCCGATCGAATCGTCGGCGAGTTGTGCCAGCATGAGCGCCGCACCCCAGGTCTCGATCGACTTGAAGTCGGCCTCTCGGTAGCCACCCTTCTGCAGCAACGCGCGCAACCGGTCGCGCAATGTGGCGGTGACGCGATCGGTGAGCGGGGGCAGGTCACCGCTGGAATGCGAGAGGCGCGTGAAGGTCGAGGCGAGCTTGCCCTGATCGTCGAGGTCCTTGATCTCGACCACCAGAAGATCGGCATCGACAATCGCCTTGTCGATTTCAGGGGTGCGCCACTTCGCACCTTCGGGCAGCGCGTGGATCGTGCCGAACAGCCAGCCCGCAGGCTGGCCGTTGGCGAGGGTGACGGTCCACAGGGCGGGATCAGGAGGGGGAAGATCGGGCGGCGGGGTCTTCTCGCACCCCAAAAGTGCGAGAACTGCCAACAACGCCAGGGCGAGGCGGATCATTGCACCCGCACGCTTTCGATGCCGCGCTTGGCTAGCGCGTCCTGCACGCTCTGCGCGCCCGCCAGATGCCCGGCGCCGACCGCCATGAACACGGTGCCTGGCTGATCGAGACGCTTGGCGATCCATTCCGCCCAGTTGCGATTGCGGCCGTAGAGCAGGCGATCCGCAAGGATGGGGTCGTCCTTCATCAATTCGTTCATCAGCGCGGCAAGCTTGTCGGCATCCCCCGCCTGCCACGCGGCGACCATCGCGGCGAGCTGGGGCACAACCTCGTCGACGTGCGATGAGACATCGGTCAGGAAGTTAGCCTGCTCATCCGAGGGCAGCTCGTCGAACAGCTTGAGCTGACCTTCGAGAGTCTCGACCGCGTCGCGCTTCACGTTCGGCCCGGCTTTCGCCTCGAGCACCTTTTCCACCCCGCTGTCGGCGGCATATCCGTTCTGGAGAAGGGGCAACATCGACAGGGTCATGGCGGCAAACCACGGTTCGAACCGGTCGAGCGCCTGCGGCGGCATCTTGAGTTTTCCGAGCGCTGCCTCGTAGGTTTGGCGCTGTTCGTCGGTGAGCATCCCTCGAAGGGTTTTTTCAGGTGGCAGCATGGCGAGGGCCATGATCGTCTGTTGCGCGGCGGGATCGGTCATTGCGGACGGCGGGAGCTCGGTGACGATCGTATCGGCCGAAGCGAGCGCTTTCGAAATGCGGTCGTCGAACCATTCGCCGCCCTTGGGCAGTACGTGGACCGTGCCGAACAGGTAGATCGTGGTGTCGTCGTCGGCGACCTTCCACAGTGCGGGGCCCGCAGGAGCCGGGGCCGCCTTGACGGTTTCGACCGCAGCTGGGGTTTCGGCGCAGGCGGGTGACGCGAGCAATGCGACGGCAGGAATGAGCGAGCGGGCGATTGTGCGTAGCGAAAGGGTCATAGCGATAGCTCCTTTGGGAATTCGTGCGTGAAGGGACAATGAAAATTGGGGCGTCAGAGCTTCTTGCGCATCCAGCCGATGCTCCAGACCACCATGACGATCATGAATACGATCATCTCTCGAGGTTCGGGAAAAAGGCCGCCGCGCCAGCCGATCCACCAACTTGGGGCCATGAACGAGTAGGCGTAGATTCCGAGCAGCGCGCCATCCTTGTATGCTTCGGCCTCGACCTCATCGATATTCTTCCACCAGATCCACGTGACCACCGGTACGATGATCAGCCAGACGGCGATGGCGAGCGCAGCTACGAGAGGGGGAAGGGGCGAATCGACAAGCCTAAAGGGATCGTCGCTGATCCCGCCCAGCACCAGCAGGGCCCCGATAAGCGCGCCCAGAAGCATCGAAACAACCACCATGTTGCGGGATCGCCTGGTTCGCGGAGACACCGGACCCGACACGAAATAGGGGGCCATCCGCCTCAGGATTGCGACACCGGCGGCGATCATCGCGAGCATGACCGCAACGACCGTTGCAGCCTTCCAGGGGTGTCGCACCCCGTTCTCGAAAATCGCGACGGTAAATCCGGCAAGGCCGCCCAGAGGGGCGAGGACGAGCAGGCCGCCGAGCACCGCCATAGCGAGTCGCGCGGGGGTTGGCGTCGGCTCGTCATGGATGGGCACGGCATTGTCATTCGGAGTCATCGAAAATCTCCTCGATCGGCATGTCGAACAGCCGGGCAATGCGAAAGGCGAGGGGGAGGGAGGGATCGTGCTTGCCGGTCTCGATGGCGTTCACGGCCTGCCGCGAGACATCGAGATGAAGGGCAAGTTCGGCCTGGCTCCAGTTGCGCATGGCGCGCAGGACCTTGAGCTGATTCTTCACCGGGCGCGATCCGCGATCATCCGGCGATAGAATCCGCCGTAAAAGCCAGTCAGCATCACCGCGAGCGGCCACTGGATGACCGCCGAGAGATCGCGCGGGTCGCCGCTACCGGTCAGGAAATGCTCCACTCCGGTCACGAGAAGCGGAAGGAGAAGAAGAGCTGCAAAACCGAGTACGAAGGCAGCTGTCGTGCCTGCGCGCCAGAGTTCCTCGATGTATTCGTCTCGGAGACGGCGTAATAGAATCATTCCCACGCTTGCGAGCAGCAGCCCCTGGGCCAGGCCGTCGATGAAATCGGGCAAATCGACGACCAGCGTCGCCACCAGAAGGAGGGTCGCGATGGCGCCGAGGTGGACCATCGTGAAGAAGAGCGCCGAGCGGGTGTCGGCGGTAGAAAGCGAGCGGTTCATATGCGTCCCTCGTGTCAGGTTTACTTGACTATATGTCGTGATTCGCTGACTATGTCAATATAACCTGACAAAATGTCGCTATTTCCTGCCTTCTGGCTTGGGGCGCCGGGCGCGGTTGACGCCCCTGCGCGCCTGCGCCATTGCGCGCCGCACCATGACGCGCGACCCGGCGAACAGCTTCCAGGATATGATCCTGACCCTCCACGATTTTTGGAGCGCGAACGGCTGCCTGATCCTCCAGCCCTACGACATGCGAATGGGGGCAGGGACGTTCCATACCGCGACGACGCTGCGCGCGCTGGGGCCAGAGCCGTGGAACGCGGCGTTCGTGCAACCCTGCCGCCGCCCGACCGACGGCCGCTATGGCGAGAACCCCAACCGGCTGCAGCATTACTACCAATACCAGGTGATCCTGAAGCCAAGCCCCGCGAACCTGCAGGATTTCTACCTCCAATCGCTTGTCGAAATCGGCATCAACCCGCTGAAACACGACATCCGTTTCGTCGAAGACGACTGGGAAAGCCCCACGCTCGGCGCATGGGGGCTGGGCTGGGAGGTCTGGTGCGACGGAATGGAGGTGACCCAGTTCACTTATTTCCAGCAGATGGGCGGTTTCGACTGCAAGCCGGTGGCCGGCGAATTGACCTACGGCCTCGAACGCCTCGCGATGTACATCCAGGGGGTCGACAACGTGTACGACCTCAACTTCGACGGGCGCGGGACTAGCTACGGGCAGGTGTTCCTCGAAAACGAGAAACAGATGTCGAAGTGGAACTTCGAAGTCGCCGACACGGACTCGCTGTTCGACCTGTTCAAGAGAGCCGCCGCCGAGTGCCGCAACGCGCTCGACGCCGATGTGCCTATTGCCGCTTACGAGCAGGCGATCGAGGCGAGCCACATTTTCAACCTGCTCCAGGCGCGCGGCGTGATCAGCGTGCAGGAACGTGCGAGCTACATGGCGCAAGTGCGTGATCTGGCCCGTGGGTCCTGCGAGGCCTACATGGCGAAGGAAGCCGATCGGTGGGAAAAGGAATATCCCGGGTGGTCGGCATGAGCGGCGCCGACTTCCTCCTCGAACTCCGCAGCGAAGAGATCCCCGCGCGGATGCAGGCGGGCGCGCGCGCCGACCTCGAGCGGCTGTTCCGCGCCGAGATGGACGCAGCGGGCGTCGCGGTGGGCGAAGTCGTCGTCTGGTCCACCCCGCGCCGCCTTGCACTGATCGCGAAAGGCCTGCCCCAAGCCACCGAAGCGGTCAGCGAGGAAGCCAAGGGCCCGCCCGAAGGTGCACCCGACGCCGCAATCGACGGGTTCTGCCGCAAGGCCGGCGTCACTCGCGAGCAGCTCGAGGTGCGCGAGGTCAAGGGCCGAAACACCTACTTCGCGGTGATCGAGAAGCCCGGCCGCGCCACGCGCGACGTGCTGGCAGAAGCGACCCCGGCGATCGTGCGCGCGTTCCCGTGGCCCAAGTCGATGCGTTGGGGCGAGGCGTCGCTCTCGACCGAGAGCTTGCGCTGGGTCCGTCCGCTGTCGGGCATCGTCGCAATCCTCGGCGAAGACCTCGTCGAATGCGAAGTCGGCGGGATCGCCAGCGGATACGCGACGATGGGCCACCGCTTCCACCATGACGGTCCGATCACCATCGGCGGCGCGGACGACTATGCCGAGAAGCTGCGGGCGTGCCACGTGATCGTCGACCACGAAGAACGGCAAGACCTTATCCGCGAGGGCGCGGCGAAAGCTGCTTCCGACGCCGGCCTGACGCTGGTCGAGGACGAGGGGCTGGCGATCGAGAACGCCGGTTTGACCGAATGGCCGGTTCCGCTGCTCGGCCGATTCGACGAGGACTATCTCGACGTCCCGCCCGAAGTGATCCAGCTCACCGCGCGGACCAACCAGAAGTATTTCGTCTGCAACGATCGGCGACGGCAACCTCGCCAACGCCTTCGTCTGCACCGCCAATATCGAGGCGGCCGACGGCGGCGCGGCAATCGTCGACGGCAACCGCAAGGTCCTCGCCGCGCGCCTGTCCGACGCGCGATTCTTCTGGGAGCAGGACCGCAAGACTTCGCTCGAGACCCACGCGAAGAAGCTGGAACGGATCACCTTCCACGAAAAGCTCGGCACTGTGGCTGACAAGGTCGAGCGGGTTGCGAAGCTTGCGCGGTGGCTGGCCGAGGAAGGCATCGTCAAGAACGCCGACCCCGACCAGGCCGAGCAGGCCGCGCGGCTCGCCAAGGCCGATCTCGTCACCGAGATGGTCGGTGAATTCCCCGAGCTACAGGGTCTGATGGGCGGCTACTACGCCCGCGCCGAGGGCCTTTCCGATACCGTCGCCGACGCCATTCGCGATCATTACAAGCCCGTCGGGCAGGGCGACGAGGTCCCGACCGCGCCGGTGACGGTGGCGGTGAGCCTGGCGGATAAGCTGGATAGCTCGCCCATTTTTTGCGTCGACCAAGCTCCGACCGGATCGAAAGACCCGTTTGCCCTCGCGAGCTCAGCATTCGGCGTATTAGCGCTGACTGCAAGAGAGTCAGCTGCGATTTAATCTCGCTGCTATCTTGGCTGGGCTTATCAACTTTATCGGTTCGGACGATGAGTTGATGGATATAACGAAGCGACGGTTTTGGTCGCAATCTTGGGCGCAAATTCAAGAGGGTTACGGGTGGGATAAGCCCCACAATGCCTATCCTGATCGTCTCGAACATACCCCGATGACTATCGGTGCTCTTCAAAAGTTCTTCGCCGACCGCCTCAAGGTCCAGCAGCGCGAGGCCGGTGTTCGCCACGACCTGATCGATGCTGTTTTCGCACTCGGGAACGAAGACGACCTCGTGCGCCTTCTTTCCCGTGTGAAGGCATTGCAGGAATTCATGGCTACCGAAGACGGTGCGAACCTGCTCGCCGGGTACAAGCGCGCCGCCAACATCCTCAAGAAGGAGGACTGGGTCGGCATCGAGGGCGAGATCGCGCGGACCGGCGAGGAGGATCCCCTCGCGCTGGTCGACGATCCCGATCTGAAGGCGGTGGTCGATGCCAAGATGGCGCAGCGCCATGCGAAAGACCTTTCCTACACGCCAGAGCCCGCGGAAAAGGCGCTGATGGAAGCGCTCGATTCCGCCGAACCCACCGCAGTCGCTGCCGTCGCGGAGGAGGACTTCGCCGCGGCCATGGCCGCGCTCGCCACGCTGCGTGCGCCGATCGATGCGTTCTTCGACAGCGTGACCGTGAACGATGCCGATCCCGCCAAGCGCGCGGCCCGGCTCGAACTCCTCGCCCGGTTCCGCAATGCGGTTCATCAAGTGGCCGATTTCAGCCGCATCGAGGGGTAGTTTTTCTTCGTCCGGACCGTGTGACAGGTGTGACATGGGGCCGGTCAAATTCAGCCAGACAGGGGCTAACATGAACCAGACGGTCTATACTTTCGGCGGCGGCGCGGACACCAGCGACCCCCGGGTGAAGGACAAGACCGTGACCGGCGGCAAGGGCGCGAACCTGGCCGAAATGGCCTCGATCGGCCTGCCGGTCCCTCCCGGCTTTACCATCACCACCGAGGAATGCGTTCGCTACTTGTCGGAAGGGGGCGAGTTTCCCGTCGAACTGCGCCGCGCGGTGGGCGAGGCGATGGGGCATATCGAACGCACCGTCGGCAAACGGTTTGGCGATGCGGACGATCCGCTTCTCGTCTCGGTTCGCTCCGGCGCGCGGGTGTCGATGCCCGGCATGATGGACACCGTCCTCAATCTCGGCCTGAACGACGCGACGGTCGAGGGGCTGGCCAAGGTGTCGGAAGACGCGCGCTTTGCCTGGGACAGCTACCGCCGGTTCATCCAGATGTATTCGGACGTCGTGCTCGGCCTCGACCACGGCCTGTTCGAGGAAGCGCTCGAAATCGCGAAGGAAGACAAGGGCTTCTACAACGATACCGAGCTGGAGGCCGAGGACTGGCAAGCGCTCGTCGCCCAGTACAAGTCCATCGTCGAAGAAGAGATGGGCAAGCCGTTTCCGCAAGGCGTGACCGAGCAGCTCTGGGGCGCGATCGCGGCGGTGTTCGATAGCTGGGACAGCGACCGCGCCAAGGTCTATCGCCGGTTGAACGACATCCCGGCGGGGTGGGGCACGGCGGTCAACGTGCAGGCGATGGTATTCGGCAACATGGGCGATACCAGCGCCACCGGCGTCGCATTCACCCGCGATCCGGCCACCGGCGAGCGGGAGTACTACGGCGAATGGCTGGTCAATGCGCAAGGCGAGGACGTCGTCGCCGGCATCCGTACCCCGCAGTACCTGACGAAGGCGGCGCGCGAGAGGGCCGGCGCAAAGCCGCTGTCGATGGAAGAGGCGATGCCGGAAGCCTACGCCGAGCTCGCAAAGGTCTTCGATCTCCTCGAAGCGCACTACAAGGACATGCAGGACATCGAGTTTACCGTCGAGCGCGGCAAGCTGTGGATGCTGCAGACCCGGACTGGCAAGCGCACCGCCAAGGCGGCGCTCAAGATGGCGGTCGAAATGGCGGGCGAGGGGTTGATCGACGAGAAGACCGCGGTTCTGCGGATCGATCCGATGGCGCTCGACCAGCTGCTTCACCCTACGCTCGATCCCGATGCGAAGCGCGACGTGCTGACCACCGGACTGCCCGCTTCGCCGGGTGCGGCAAGCGGCAAGATCGTCCTCGATGCCGATACCGCAGAACAATGGGCGGGGCGGGGCGACAAGGTGATTCTTGTCCGAGTGGAAACTTCGCCAGAGGACATTCACGGCATGCACGCAGCCCAGGGCATCCTCACCGCGCGCGGGGGGATGACCAGTCACGCCGCCGTCGTCGCGCGCGGGATGGGTCGCTGCTGCGTTTCGGGCGCGAGCGGCGTGTCTATCGATGTAAAGGCGCGCACGCTGCGGATCGGCAGCCGCGAACTGGCGGAAGGCGACACGATCACGCTCGACGGTTCGACCGGACAGGTCATGGCGGGCGAGGTCGCGACGATCGAGCCCGAGCTGGTGGGCGACTTCGGCACCATCATGGACTGGGCAGATCGCCATCGCCGGATGAAGGTGCGGACGAACGCCGAGACGCCCGAAGACTGCCGCATGGCGATCCAGTTCGGCGCCGAGGGCATCGGTCTGTGCCGTACCGAGCACATGTTCTTCGACGCCCGCCGGATCAGCGCGGTGCGCCAGATGATCCTTGCCGAGGACGAGACCGGGCGGCGCAAGGCGCTCGACAAGCTGCTGCCCGAACAGCGGGCCGACTTCGCCGAGATATTTCGCGTGATGACGGGCCTTCCTTGCACCATCCGCCTGCTCGACCCGCCGCTCCATGAATTCCTGCCGCATTCCGACGAGGAGTTCGCCGAACTCGCCGACGCGACCGGCTATGGCGTCGACCACCTCAAGCGCCGCGCGGGCGAGCTGCACGAATTCAACCCGATGCTTGGCCATCGCGGCTGCCGCCTCGGGATCACCTATCCCGAGATCTACGAGATGCAGGCCCGCGCGATCTTCGAGGCGGCGTGCGACGTCGCCGCCGAGGGCGGGGAAGCGCCGATCCCCGAGGTGATGATCCCGCTCGTCGCCACGCGGCGCGAACTCGAGTTGCTCCGCGCGCTCGTCAACCGCATTGCCGACGCGGTGTTCGAGGAAAAGGGGCGCACGCTCGACTATCTGGTCGGCACGATGATCGAGCTGCCGCGGGCCGCGCTGATGGCGGGCGAAATCGCCGAGGAAGCGCGGTTCTTCTCGTTCGGCACCAACGACCTCACCCAGACGACGCTGGGCGTCAGCCGCGACGATGCGGGGCGGTTCCTCAACGCCTATGTCGACAAGGGCATTTTCGCCCGCGATCCGTTCGTCAGCCTCGATATCGACGGCGTGGGCCAGCTCGTGCGGATTGCCGCCGAGCGGGGGCGGGAGACCCGGCCCGACATCAAGCTCGGCATCTGCGGAGAGCACGGCGGCGACCCGGCGAGCATCGCGTTCTGCGAGGAAGTCGGCCTCGATTACGTCTCGGCCAGCCCCTATCGTGTGCCGATCGCCCGCCTGGCCGCAGCACAGGCAGCGCTCAGGTCCTAATCGTGCCAGCCGGTCATGGTCAGGATCTCGAGCGTTTCGACGACCCGGCCGTGGCGGTCAGCATCTTCGAGGAATACCGCGCGCGCTCGTTCAAGGCCGCCGCGGGTCAGCGGCGGGGCGCTGTCGGCAAGCGCGCTCGTCAGCCCTTGCGACCGCAAGTCGGCGATCAGCGCATCGAGCGATCCGTAGCGCAGCCGCAGCGTCCAGCTGTCGGCGACCTGGCGTGCGAACCCGGCGCGTTGCAGCAGACCCGCGCCCGACCGGGCATCGACCGCCGGATGCAACCGCGCTGCGGGCCGCTCGCCGTCGGCGGCCAGCAAGGCGGCGCGCAGTCGCGGCAGGCTGCCCGCGCCGACCATGCTTGCGATCATCACGCCGCCTTCGCCGAGCGCCGCGCGCTGGTGGATCAGCGCCCCGGGCAGGTCGTTGACCGTGTCGAGCGCGCCGAGGCTGACGATCAGCCCGTATCCACCGGCGGGGTAGGGCGCCTCGAGGTCGATTGCGCCAGGTTCGGTTACGGTCACGCGAGCGCCCTTGCGTTCGAGCACGCGGCCCAGTTCCTCACCGCCGGTTCCGATTACGAGGGCGCGCTCGGGGGCAAGGCGCATGAAGTCGATCCGCTCCAGCGCATCCTCGACCAGCGCCACGGGAAGCCAATCGGCCGCCTCGCCCTTGCGCTGAAGCACGCGTGCACGATGCGCGCGAGCTTCCTTGCGTGCGGCGCTGAATATCTCGGGTGGCAGGTCGCTGGCCATGCCCGTGTCCCTGCAACTCTGGCGGTGCCGAGGCAAGGGTGAGCGTTGCCTCTGCGGTCCGCGAGGGCCTCGCCCCACTGGTCGATCTCGTGTTCCCGCCTCGCTGTCCGCTATGCGGCACGGCGATCGGTGCGCAGACGGGCCTGTGCCCGGATTGCTGGAGCGAACTGGTCATTCCCGGCGAGCCGTCCTGCGCCAGATGTCAGCGCCCGTTTGGCGAGGCCGACGTCGGCGAGGGGGCAATCTGCGCGCCATGCCTCGCCCAGCCACCCCGCCACGACGGGATAGCCGCCGGAACGCTCTACGGCGAAGGCTCGCGCAAGCTGGTGCTGGCTTTCAAGCATGGCCGCCGGATCGCGCTCGCACCGATGCTGGCGCGGCTCATCGTCGCCCGCCTGCCGGCACTCGAAGGTGAGTGGATCGTGGTGCCGGTCCCGCTGCATCGCTGGCGGCTGTGGTCGCGCGGATACAACCAGGCGGCATTGCTCGCGCGGGAAATTGCGCGGCGGACCGGTGCGGCGCTGAGCGTGGACGCGCTCGTCCGCACGAAACGCACCCCGCCGCTCGGCGGGCTGGGCCGCAAGGCGCGGGCGCGGACATTGTCGGGCGCAATCGCCGTCGCCGGAAGCCGCGCGCTGGCGCTGAGGGGCCGGCAGGTCATCCTCGTCGACGACGTGCTCACGAGTGGAGCGACCAGCGACGCCTGCGTTCGTGTCCTGAAACAGGCGGGAGCGAGCAAGGTCGTCGTCGCGTGCTTCGCGCGGGTGATCGACGATGCCTGAAACTACATCTTACAAACGAAACGCCCGGGGCCGAAGCCCCGGGCGTACCGTGACGAAATTCTTTGGACGTCCGGCTGCCACCCCCTTTGGGCAACCTTGGTCCGATCCCTCAATCGTCGGCCATCCGAAAGTCGCGATCCGTCCCCTCAAACGGGCGCGGTGCATCCGGCAGCTATCCCTGAACCTGGCGCTCTTTCGGCACCGGCGTTCCGGTTTGCGGTCCATGCGGGCCACGAAGCGATGTGTCTCATTGTTGCGGGATTCATCAAAGGGACATCTTGCGCGATACCCGATTTTGGAGGAGGTCTGTTGTTATCGTGCAACAAACCTCTGACAAGCCATCCGAAGCGGCCGGCGCGCCGTTTACGCCGAAGTTCGATGCCGCGGGGTTGCTCACCGCCGTCGTGACCGACGCGGAGAGCGGTGCGATCCTGATGCTGGCGCACATGGACGCCGAAGCGCTGGCAAAGACGCGTGAAACCGGCTTCGCCCACTTCCACTCGCGTTCGCGAGGCACGCTGTGGATGAAGGGCGAAACGTCGGGCAATACCCTTACCGTCGAGCGCATCCTGGTGGATTGCGACCAGGATGCTCTGATCCTCGAATGCCGGCCAGCGGGACCGGCATGCCACACGGGTCAGGAAAGCTGCTTCTACCGCGAGTTGGAAGGCGACGTTCTCCGGCCCGTCAAAACTTGACGCAAACGTAAAGAGGGGGCTATCCGGCAGTCATGGCCGAACCCGACCGCAATACAGCTTCCGCGCCGGCGTCAGAGCATCGCGGTGCCCACATCGATCGCCCCGACCTGCTTGCCCGCGAACAGTTTTCGATCTCCGATCTGACCGAAGAATTCGGCTGCACCGCCCGCGCCTTGCGCTTCTACGAGGACGAAGGATTGATCGCGCCGCGCCGCGTGGGTCTTGCGCGCATCTACTCCAAGCGCGACCGCGCCCGACTTGCGTGGATCATGCGGGCCAAGAACGTGGGCTTCAGCCTCGGCGAAATCCGGGAAATGATCGATCTTTACGACCTTGGCGACAACCGCGCCGAACAGCGTCGGGTCACGATCGAGAAATGTCGCGAGCACGTCGCAAAGATGAAGCAACAGCGCGACGACCTGGACTCGGCGATCGCCGAACTCACCGAATTCATCGGCCACGTCGAACGCGTGGTCGACGAGACCAACGAGGACTGACGATGCCCACCTATACCGCCCCGACCCGCGACACGAAGTTCGTAGTGAATGAAGTGCTCGACCTTGCAGGATACGGTAACCTGCCCGGTTTCGAGAGCGCCACGCCCGACCTCATCGACACCGTGATCGACGAAAGCGGCAAGTTCTGCGCCGAGGTGCTGGCGCCGCTCAACCAGGTTGGCGATGCCGAGGGCTGCACACGCCATGCCGACGGATCGGTGGCCACACCCAAGGGCTTCAAGCAGGGGTTCGACCAGTACGTCGAGGCCGGCTGGTCCACGCTCGCGGCGCCTGCGGCCTACGGCGGACAGGATATGCCGCACGTGCTCGGCTTCGTGCTCGAGGAATTCGTGTCAAGTGCGAACCAGTCGTTCGGGATGTACCCCGGCCTCACCAACGGCGCGGTAAGCGCGTTGATCGCGTTCGGCAGCGACGAGCTCAAGGACCGGTATGTCCCGAACATGATCGCCAACAAGTGGCTGGGGACGATGAACCTGACCGAGCCGCAGTGCGGTACCGACCTGGGCCTGATCCGCACGAAGGCAGAGCCCCAGGCAGACGGCAGCTACGCGATCACCGGCACCAAGATTTTCATCTCGGCAGGCGAGCACGACCTGACGGAGAACATCATCCACCTCGTTCTCGCCAAGACTCCGGGCGCTCCCGATAGCAGCAAGGGCATCAGCCTGTTCGTCGTGCCCAAGGTGCTGGTGAACGACGATGGCTCGCTGGGTGAGCGGAACGCGGTCCAGTGCGGTTCGATCGAGCACAAGATGGGCATCCACGGCAACGCCACCTGCGTGATGAATTACGACGGGGCGAAAGGCTGGCTGGTCGGCGAGGAAATGCGGGGCCTTGCCGCGATGTTCGTGATGATGAACGCCGCGCGACTCGGCGTGGGCATTCAGGGCCTTTCGCAGGCGGAAGTCGCGTACCAGAACGCGGTCGCCTATGCGCGCGACCGGCGGCAGGGCCGCGCGCTGACCGGTCCGGCAGATCCCGAGGCGAAGGCCGATCCGATCATCGTTCATCCCGACGTGCGCCGGATGCTCATGGACGCCAAGGCGTTCACCGAGGGGATGCGCGCGCTATACCTCTACGCCGCGTTGCAGGTCGATCTCGACTCACAAGGCGCAGACCGAGGAAGAGCGTACCACAGCCGACGACCTGCTCGGCGTGCTGACCCCGGTCATCAAGGGCTATGGCACCGACAAGGGTTTCGACACCGCGGTGCAGATGCAGCAGGTGTTCGGCGGCCACGGCTACATCGTCGAATGGGGCATGGAGCAGTTCGTTCGCGATGCGCGAATCGCCCAGATCTACGAGGGGACCAACGGTGTTCAGGCCATGGATTTGTGCGGCCGCAAGCTTGCCAGCAAGGGCGGGGCGGCAATCCAGGCGTTCTTCAAGCTGGTCGACGATGAGGCAGCAGCAGCCGATGGCGACCTGAAGCCGCTCGGCGATGCGCTGTCGAAGGCCGTCGGCGAGCAGAAGGCCGCGACGATGTGGTTTATGCAGAACGCGATGGCGAACCCGAACAACCTCGGCGCGGGTGCGCACCACTACATGACGATCATGGGCATCGTCTCGCTCGGATGGATGTGGCTGAAGATGGCTCTGGTGGCCCAGGCCCGGATCGCCGACGGCACCGGAGACAAGGCGTTCTACGAGGCCAAGCTGACCACGGCGCGTTATTTCTTCGAACGTTTCGGTCCGGATGCCGGGGCGCTCCGCCGCAAGATAGAGGCTGGCGGCGAAGCGATGATGGCGCTGGACGAAGACATGTTTCTCACCGTTGCCTGATTGCCGGTGGCACCGCCGATCGTCCGCGCAGCCAGCCCGGCCGATGCGGAGGCCGTCGCGGCGATCTACGCGCATCACGTTTGCACCGGCACGGCGAGTTTCGATACCGAGCCGCCGCCGCTGCATTTCTGGACCGAGAAGATCGGCGCGATCGTTTCACGCGGCTGGCCTTTCCTGGTCGCCGAGGAACGAGGCCGGGTCGTCGGTTATGCTTACGCCAGCCAGTTCCGCGACCGCCCTGCATATGCACGAACGTGCGAGGACAGCGTCTACGTTGCCGACGGGAAGGAACGGCAAGGCATCGGCCTTTCGCTTATGTCCGCGCTGATCGACGCAGCGCGCGCGCGGGGCTTCGAACAGATGATCGCCGTTATCGGCGGCGCAGAGCCCGCCAGCGTGCCGCTCCATTCAAAGGCTGGCTTCGTCGAGGCGGGCAGGATGCGCAATGTCGGCCGCAAGTTCGGCAAGGTGCTCGACACGCTCTACATGCAGCGCGACCTGTCGGAAGGCTAAGCAGCCATCGCGGTCGAGCACGGTTCACCGCGTAGCATGCTCAAGCCAACCGGAAAATCGCCCCGACATGCAGTTCCGTTAATGTGGCAGAAACACGGCAGGCAACAACCGGTCGCCCGCGCCGGGCGGGTTGACCAACCCGTGTCCGTCGTTCGAACATGTTGGGGGTTCGCGACGCCGACCACGTCTTCGCTATGGGCGGGAGGGAAGACCGCCAGACCGTGGCCGGCCGGAATGGATCAAGGAGTAAACCGATGAACGCATTTTCCGGCAAGAAGGCGCTGCCGCTGCTGCTAGCCAGCCTCGCGCTGCCGATGACGGCTGGTGCCGCCGCACAGGACCAGCAGCCGACCGCCTATAACCAGGACGGTTTGACCGTCTACGGTACCCCTCCGGCCGAACTTGAGGGTCTGCCCGAGGGACCGGACGTCGACGGCTTCATCTCTGCGCGCAAGGGCGACCGGTTCCAGGTCACTGGCGAAACCGGCGAGAAGACCGTGATCGGCATCAGCACCGCCACCGAAGTGAAGGGCAGCGGGGGCTTTCTCGGCCTCGGCAGCACGAAGCTGAGCTCGGATGCACTCCTCAACGGCCTGCCGGTCGAAGTGAAGACCGTCCGCTGGGGCGGCGGGCTCGTCGCCAGCGCGGTCAAGTTCAAGAAGGGCGATTACAAGACCGCCGCCATGATCGATCGCGGGACCGAACAGGGCTTTGCCGAGCAGACCGCCGCGACCGAGGCCCTGCGCAGCCGCGTGGCCGACATCGACAACTACAACATCAAGGGCACGACGAACGTGTTCTTCGACACCGGCAAATACAACCTGTCGCCCGAAGCGCAGGCCGATCTCTGCCAGGCGGCGAACGAGGCGCAGGGAATGGACAACGCCCTGTTGCTCGTCGTCGGTTACACCGATTCGACCGGCGGGTACGAGATCAACCAGGAGCTCAGCGAGAAGCGCGCGAGCCGCGTGGTCAACTACCTTCAGCAGCAGTGCGGCTGGAAGCCGTTCCGTATGCTGACCCCTACCGGTATGGCCGAGGCCGATCCGCTGGCGGACAACTCGACCGCCTACGGCAAGGCGCAGAACCGCCGCGTGGCGGTCAACATCCTCGTCAGCAAGGCTGTCGACGGGATGTAGGACAATCGGGGCGGCTTGCGGGTTCAATACGCAAGCCGCCCCTTCGCCACCGTTGTGGCTTGCGGACCGCCGTCATCCGCCGGATAGCGCAGCGATGACCGACGATCCTGCAATTCTCCTCGTAAAATCGCTGGGCGGCGAGCCTTTCACGCCGAACTGGCCGGTTGGCGCGCGGATTGCCGCATTTGACGAGGAGCGTCACCCGCGTTCGTGCCACGCGCTGCTCGAAGGGGCGTATGCCCAGGGGCAGGGCGAGGTGCCCCCGTTTGAAGCCTGGTGGCAGATACTGCGCAGCGACGGCGAATGCGATGCCGAGCTTGTGTTCGTCGTGCTCGACGACAGCGGCGAGCCGATCGGTTTTGCACAGTGCTGGACCAGCGCGTTCATCAAGGATTTCGCCATCGCGTCCGACTGGCGGCGGCGCGGCACGGGCACAGCCCTGCTGGCCCATGTCTTCGAGATTTTCCGGCGCGGTGGTTTCGACACGCTGCGCCTCAAGGTTCGCGCGGATAATCATCCGGCGATCGCGTTCTACGAAGCGATGCGGATGGAGCGCGAGTCCTAGAGCAATCGCATTTGCCCGCCGATCTCGGGCGGGCGGAATTTCGTGCAATCTAGTTCGAAGCGTGTCTTGCCGATCCCGGCGCGCTTGCACGCGAGCGCGAACCGGGCGCGGAAGAGGTCGGCCCATACGCCCGACGGCTTCATTCGGGTGAAGAAATCCGGGTCGTTGTCCCGCCCACCCCGGATCGAACGGACGATGCTCATCACCTTGTCGCCGCGTTCGGGGAAATGAACCGAGAGCCATTCGCGAAAGAGCGGGGCGACCTCGTGCGGCAGTCTGAGCGGGATCCAGCCTGCCGAGCGGACGCCGAGAGCGGCCGCCCGGACCACGATCTCCTCCATGAACTCGTCGGTTATCGCGGGGATGATCGGTGCGACCGAACAATGCGCGGGAACCCCAGCCTCGATCAGTTTGCCGAGCGCTGCCAGCCGCTTGGCAGGCGCAGCTGCCCTCGGCTCCAGTTTGCTCGACAGCTTCGGGTCGAGGCTCGTGACCGATATGCAGACCGCCACCAGCCTGCGCCGGGCCATTTCGGCCAACAGATCGAGGTCGTCGAGGACGCGGTCGGACTTGGTGGTGATCGTCACGGGATGCCGCGCGTCGAGGCACACCTCGAGCACCTGGCGCGTGATCCGGTAGCGACGCTCGATCGGCTGGTAGGGATCGGTGTTGGTCCCCATCGCGATGGGTCGAGGGCGGTAGCGCGGCTTGGCGAGCGTCTCGCGCAGCAGCTGCGCGGCATTGGGCTTGGCAAATAGCCGTGTCTCGAAATCGAGGCCGGGCGACAGGTCGTGATAAGCGTGTGTCGGCCGCGCGAAACAATAGACGCACCCATGCTCGCACCCGCGGTAGGCGTTGACCGACCGGTCGAACCCGATGTCGGGCGATGTGTTGAAGCTGAGGATGGTCTTGGGCCGTTCCTCGGTAACCGAGGTGCGGAGCTTTACCGGCGGCCCGCCATCATCTCTGGCCAGTTGCTCCATGTAGTCGCGCCAGTCGCCATCGATCTCGCGCTCCGCCAGCCCGAAACGCGTCGGAACCCGTGATCCCTGCGCGCCGCGACCGGCAATCTCGGGCTCGAATCGGCGTTCCATGCGTGAGAACATACACGGAACATTGCGCGGGGTTAACCGGCTACTTCTCGCGCAGTCGCGGCATCAGCTCGACGAAATTGCAGGGCCGGTTGCGGCTGTCGAGCTGCTCGGCGAGGATGCCGTCCCAACCGTCCTTCACCGCGCCGTTCGAGCCGGGCAAGGCGAACACGTAAGTCCCGCGCGCGACGATCGCCAGCGCACGGCTCTGCACCGTACTGGTGCCGATCGACCTGTAGCTGAGCCAACGGAACAGCTCGCCGAACCCGGGGATGTCCTTGTCCTTCACGCGGTCGAGCGCTTCGGGTGTCACGTCGCGCCCGGTCAGGCCGGTGCCGCCGGTCGTGACGATCGCGTCGATTGCGAATCGTCGATCCAGGAGTTCAGTCGACCCGCAAGAACGTCCACATCGTCTTTCTCGATCGCACGCGCGACGAGCGTGTGACCAGCGCCCCCGATCCGTTCGGCGAGAATGTCGCCGCTCGTATCGTCAGAGGGAGTGCGCGTGTCGGAAACCGTAAGCAGCGCGATGTTGATCGGCGTGAACGGGCGGTCGGGATCGATCGCCATCTAGCGCCGCGTGATCCGCACGCCCTTGCTGCCCGAAAGCTCGGGGAAGGTCGGCCACATCCCCTGCGCAAGCGCATGGCGGCTATCCGAGCCGGCGCCAGCCTGCCGCTCGTACATCCAGTAGTTGCGCATCACGATCGCCACGTAGCCGCGAGTCTCCCAGTAAGGGATGCTCTCCATGTAGAGCAGTGGATCGCCCTGGTCGTTTACCTCGGTGTTCCAGCGCGTGACCGGCGAAAGCCCTGCGTTGTAGGCGGCCATGATCTTGGGCAGCAGGCCACCGGTCGCCGCGCTGTCGCGCAACATTTCCAGGTTCTCCTGCCCGAAAGCGAGGTTCGTGGCCGGGTCCGCCAGGTTCACGTAGCTCGCACTCATGTTCAGGCGCGGGGCATGCTGGCGGACGGTGATCGGAGTGATCTGCATCAGGCCCTTGGCTTGGGCGGGGCTGACGGCATTCACCTGGAAGCGCGATTCCTGCAACGTGTGGGCGAACGCGAGCGCGGGATCGACTTGCCACCCGTTTGCCGGCTGCCACCGGGGCGCGGGATAGCGCAGCGCGGTTTCCACCCTGGCGCCGCGCGGCGCGTTGGCCGCCATCCACAGCTGCGTCGAAGGAAGACCGAGTTCGCGAGCCAGGCGTGAGAGCGCGTCGTATTCCTTCGCCGGCCCAATCTTCGCCTCGTGCCGCAGAACTTCGTCGGCAAGCGAGTCGCGGCCGATTTCCGCAAGCGCGACTGCGGTGCGAACGTTCGGCTGGTCGCGCAAGCGCTGCCAATCGGCAAGGTCGAAGTCGGCGGTACGCTTGCCGCCCGGCAGGTCCTCTCCCAGCTGTTCGCGGGCGAGCATTCCGTAGAGCGTCTCGTCCATCCGCGCCGCGCCGCGTAGCTGTTCAGCGGCGCGCTCGGGCTGCCGGCAGCGGACAAGGGCGCGGCTAGCCCAGTAGTACCCGGCGGCCGACAGTTCGGAGTTTTGCGCGGAGGTCGCGGCACGCTGGAAACCGTCGGCGGCCTGCGCGCAATCGCCAAGGCGCCATGCCGCGAGGCCGGCCGCCCAGTCGCCCTCGGCGACCCAGGCGCCGCTGCCGCCGTCACGCACGGTGTTGGCCATCGCCAGCGCGGCGGCGTCCTGGTTCTCGATGTAGTAGCTCCACGCCACGCGCTGGCGCCACTCGGCGCGCGCGGCGGAGGACAGCGAGGCATCGACGCCGTCGAGCAGCACGCGGGCACCGCCCGGGTCGTCGTTCTTGATCCGGTCCAGGATCGCCGCCTTGACCTCGCCCGGCATCGTCCCGTCGTCGACCGAGGAGGGCAAGACCCGGCGCGGAGCATAGCCTTGCGGGACAAGGCGCTGTTCCTGCGGGAAGGACGGCATTTCGGTGAGGCCGCGCTTGAGGCCGAGGCTGGCCATCTGCTGTGCCATCGGCAGATCGGTGCCGTTCGCGAGCCACGACTGGATTGCCGTCAGTTCGACCTTCGGGCTCGCCGCGTCGAGGTAGTATTGAGCCCGCGCGACCTGGTGCAGCGGACCATCGGGCTTTTCCGCGAACATCGCGTCGACCCGCGTCCAGTCCTTGGCGTCGATGGCCGAGAACAGCGACTTGTACCATTCGCGCTCGGACTGGCTGAGCAGTTCCGGCACGTTCGTCGTGTTCGCGCGGTTGCGGAAGTATTCGGCGGCACTGGAGTTCGCGAGGGCAGGGGACGCGGATACGCAGGCGAGCGCGCTCGCGATGAAAACAGCTATCCGTGCGCGTCGCGCCATTCTTCGGTATCCGTCCATTCCAGCCAGCGCTGCCAGAACCGGGCCCGAAGCTGCCAATTGCCGAGCAGCCGTTCGAGCCCCGCTTCGAACAGCGCGGGTACCCTGATGCCTTCATGGTTGAAGGAGCGTAACTTTTGAGTGCCTTGCGCCGGATCGTGCCCGCAAAGCGGCAGGATGTTGCGCCCGAACGCAATGACCCGCTTCGGCTGTATGAGCGCGACGTGATGCGAAAGCACCGCCCCCATGCCCTGCCGCCCGATCTGTTCCCAATCGGCGAGCGGCGTGTGGCGCGGCAGGACGGAGGCGCGATAGACTTTCTCGAGCGGGATCCCGGCGGCATTCAGGAACCCGTCGATCAGCTTTCCATGCGGGCCGGACAGCAGGGTGTCGCGGTCCTCTTCTTCGGGCATCGGGACCAGGATCATCAGATCCGCATTCGCTTCACCCACAGGGGCCACGCGCGGGGAAAGGCCGCCTTCGTCGATCGAGGGTTCGGTGAGCCACCACTTGCGAAAGGCGTCGGCGTCCTGCGGCCAGCCGGCGCGTGGCCCGCCGATCCTGGGTTCGGGCGCGGGCGCGGGCTTCGGCTTTTCAACCGGGCGCGCAGGTCGTTCGGGCTCGCCTGCCTTTGCCGGGTCTGCGAGCCACCGGTGCGGTTCGTCCGAGAACTCCGCATCGACTCCCGCCTCGCGCCACCACTCGAGCATCGCCTTCAAGTCGGCGGATAGGGGAGATTGCGGGGCTGGCGGCATAACTGTCGGCTTCGGGTCTTGACCTCACCCGCGCCTGCAATCAAGCCGGTGCGGCAATTCAACGGGGAACCGACAAGGCAATGAGCGAACGTGAATCGATGCCGTGCGACGTGGTGATCGTCGGGGGAGGGCCTGCGGGCCTATCCGCCGCGATCCGTCTCAAACAGCTCAACGACGGCCTCGAGGTGGTCGTGCTGGAGAAAGGCAGCGAGATCGGTGCGCACATCCTGTCGGGCGCGGTAGTCGATCCCAGGGCACTTGACGAACTGTTGCCCGAATGGCGCGACCAGGGTTGTCCGATGGCCGAGACCCCGGTGACCGACAACTGGCACTGGATGCTTTCGAAAAACGGCAAGCGCGCGTTGCCGCACGCGATCATGCCGCCCTTCATGTCGAACGATGGCTGTTACACCGGCTCGCTCGGCAACATGACCCGCTGGCTCGGTGAGCAGGCCGAGGCGCTGGGCGTGATGGTATTCCCCGGCTTCCCGGCGGCCGAGGTTCTGTTCGACGATGCCGGCAACGTCGCGGGCGTCATCACGCAGGACATGGGCGTCGCGGCCGATGGCTCGCACAAGCCCGATTACCAGCCGGGCATGGAGATCCACGCCAAGTACACGCTCTTCGCCGAAGGGGCGCGCGGCAACCTCACCAAGAAGATGAAGGCGAAATTCGACCTCGAGGCGGATTGCCAGCCGCAGGTCTACGGGCTCGGCGTAAAGGAACTGTGGGACATCGATCCCGACAAGCACGTGCCCGGCCGCGTGATCCACACGCAGGGCTGGCCGCTGTCGGAAAGCGAAAGCTGGGGTGGCGGGTTCCTCTATCACCAGGCGAACGGGCAGGTCGCGCTGGGGTTCGTCACCGCGCTCGATTACAAGAACCCGTGGGTCAGCCCGTTCCAGGAATTCCAGCGCTGGAAGCAGCACCCGGCGATCCGCGAATACCTCGAAGGCGGCAAGCGCGTGGCCTATGGCGCGCGCGCGATCAACGAAGGCGGCTGGCAGTCCGTGCCCAAGCTCGCGTTCCCCGGCGGCGCGCTGATCGGCTGCGCGGCGGGCTTCGTCAACGTGCCCCGAATCAAGGGCAGCCACACCGCGATGAAGAGTGGGATGCTGGCCGCCGAGGCGATCGCCGCTGCGATCGGGCGAGGCGAGGAAAAGACCGCGCTGATGGACTACGACGCGGCCCTGCGCGACAGCTGGATCGCGCACGAGCTGAAGCTGGTGCAGAACGCGCAGCCCGCAGTCGCGAAGTTCGGCGGCGACTTCGGCACGATCGTCGCCGGCCTCGACATGTGGCTGCGCTATCTCAAGATGCCGATCATTCCTTCGATGAAGCACGAGCCCGATTACGAACTGACCGGCCGCGCCGACCTTTTCCCGAAGATCGAGTACCCCAAGCCGGACGGCAAGATCAGCTTCGACCGCCTGACGAGCGTCAGCTTCAGCTACACCAACCATGCCGAGGACCAGCCGGTCCACCTGAAGGTGAAGGACATGGAATTGCAGAAGCGCAGCGAGCTGGGCGTCTACGGCGGCCCCTCGCAGTTCTACTGCCCGGCGGGCGTCTATGAATGGCTGGTCGACGAGGCCACCGGCGCGCCGAAGTACCAGATCAACTCGCAGAACTGCGTCCACTGCAAGACCTGCGACATCAAGGACCCCAACCAGAACATCGAATGGACCACGCCCGAAGGTGGCGGCGGACCGAACTATCCGAATATGTGATCTCGCCCACGGTGAACGTAACCGCCTATGCCAAGATCAACCTCGCGCTACACGTGCGGCGGCGGCGGGAGGACGGGTATCACGAACTCGAGACGCTGTTTGCGTTCGTCGATGCGGGGGACGGGCTGACCGCGCGCCCCGCCGAGCGCGACGAGTTGACGGTGGTTGGCGAGTTCGCCCCGCAACTCGCTGATCCGTTTGGTAATATTGTCGCGCAGGCGCTCAGCGTACTGCCGCGTTCGCAGGGGCTGGCGCTGACGCTCGAGAAAAACCTTCCGGTTGCAGCCGGACTCGGAGGCGGGTCGGCGGATGCGGGGGCGGTGTTCCGGATCGTCGAGGCGCTGCACGGGCTGCCTGACGACTGGCGCGAGCGGGCCGCGAAGCTGGGCGCGGACGTGCCCGCCTGCGTAGAGAGCCTGATGTGCTTGGGCCACGGCACCGGCACCGAATTGACGAGCGTGGTCAACGATCTGGAGGGCGCTCCTGTCCTGCTCGTGAACCCGCGTGTGCCGCTCGCCACCGGGCCGGTGTTTGCCGGCTGGGAAGGCAAGGATCGCGGGCCGCTGCCCGATGGCCCCGCCTCGCTGATCGCGGCCGAGGGTCGGAACGATCTCGAAGCGCCCGCCATCGCGCTCGTCCCGCAGATTTCCGCGGTTCTCGAGGCTCTCCGCGGAACTGGCGCCTCGCTCGCCCGTATCTCCGGTTCGGGGGCGACGTGCTTCGCGCTCTACCCGTCCGTGGACGCCTTGCGCGAAGCCGCCGCGCGCCTGGCTGCCGATCGACCCGACTGGTGGCAGATGAGTGGGAGCCTGCGTCCTTGATCACCGAATGGCAGCCTTATCGGCATGTCGGGCCCGAGCCACGCAAGAAGGGCCTTGTTGTGGTCGCCGACCATGCATCGAACTTCGTGCCCGAGGATATCGAACTCGGCATCGACAAGAAGTTGCTCGACGAACACATTGCGCTCGATATCGGGGTCGAGGGGGTCGCCGAGCGGATGGCCCGCCGCCACGGCGTGTCCGCGCACCTCGCCTGCGTTAGCCGCCTCGTCTGCGATCTCCACCGCGAGGAGGACAACCCGGCGGTGGTGCCCACGACCAGCGACGGCCACTTGATCCCAGGCAACATCGGCGCGGACGTCGAAGCGCGGCTCGAGCGGTTTCACCGTCCTTATCACCGGGCAATGGCCGACTGGATCGACGAGGCGGATCCCGGGCTTATCATTTCTTTGCACAGCTTTACGCCCGCCCTTTCGAGCAAAGTCGAGGAGCGGCCGTGGGAGGTGGCACTACTCTACAACAACGACGACCTGCCAGCGCGCCACGCCATCAGGCTGTTCGGCGAGCAGGGGCTCCACGTCGGCGACAACCAGCCTTATTCGGGCAAGGACCTCAACGCGACGATGAACCGCCATGCCGAGGCGCACGGGCGGCACTACATCGCGATCGAGGTGCGGCAGGACCAGATCGTTACCGAGGCCGGCCAGGCGCGCTGGGCTTCCATGATCGCCGATATCGCGGGCCGGGTGGCACTGATGCTTGAGGCGGCCTAAGGAAAAGCCGTTGGGGTTCGCGCGGCGTCTGGCCTAACCGGGCCCCGACAGCCAAGGACCGTTGCCCATGCCCGAACTCCGCTCCCGCACCTCCACTCACGGCCGCAACATGGCCGGTGCCCGCGGCCTGTGGCGCGCGACGGGGATGAAGGACGGCGATTTCGGCAAGCCGATCGTCGCGGTCGTGAACAGCTTTACACAGTTTGTCCCCGGACATGTCCATCTGAAGGACCTTGGCCAGCTCGTCGCGCGCCAGATCGAAGCGGCGGGCGGGGTTGCCAAGGAATTCAACACGATAGCCGTCGATGATGGTATCGCGATGGGGCACGACGGGATGCTCTACTCGCTGCCGAGCCGCGAGCTGATCGCCGACAGCGTCGAATACATGGTCAACGCGCACTGCGCCGATGCGATGGTGTGCATCTCCAACTGCGACAAGATCACTCCGGGCATGCTGATGGCGGCGATGCGGATCAACATCCCCGCGGTCTTCGTCAGCGGCGGGCCGATGGAGGCGGGAAAGGTCGTGGTGAAGGGCAAGGAAGTCGCGCTCGACCTCGTCGACGCGATGGTCGCTGCCGCCGATGAAAAGTTCACCGACGAGGAAGTGGCCGATATCGAGAAAGCCGCCTGCCCGACCTGCGGGTCATGCTCGGGCATGTTCACCGCGAACTCGATGAACTGCCTGACCGAGGCGCTGGGGCTGTCGCTGCCCGGCAACGGCTCGGTCCTCGCCACTCACGCCGACCGGCAGGGCCTGTTCGAGCGCGCCGGGCGCCTCGTGGTCGAACTCTGCCGCCGCTACTACGGCGAGAACGACGACAGCGTTCTCCCACGCTCGGTCGCATCGTTCGAGGCATTCGAGAACGCGATGAGCCTCGACATCGCGATGGGCGGATCGACCAACACCGTGCTCCACCTTCTCGCCGCTGCGCACGAAGCGGGGGTCGACTTCACGATGCAGGATATCGACCGCCTCAGCCGCGAGGTGCCGTGCCTGTGCAAGGTCGCCCCGGCGAAGAGCGACGTGCACATGGAGGACGTGCACCGCGCAGGCGGCATCATGGCGATCCTAGGCGAGCTCGACCGCGCCGGGCTGCTCCACACCGCGCTGCCGACCGTCCACTCGCCGACGATGGGTGACGCGCTCGCCGACTGGGACGTGCGGCTGACCAATAGCCCGGCGGTGCAGGATTTCTATCGCGCCGCGCCGGGCGGGGTGCCGACGCAGACTGCGTTCAGCCAGTCGCGTCGCTGGGATGATCTCGACACCGACCGCACGAGCGGGGTGATCCGGTCGAAGGACAACGCCTTCAGCCAGGACGGCGGGCTGGCGGTGCTGTTCGGCAACCTCGCGAAGGACGGATGCATCGTGAAGACCGCAGGGGTCGACGAGAGCATCCTCAGCTTCGGCGGCCCGGCCAAGGTTTACGAGAGCCAGGATGCGGCGGTCGCGGCGATCCTGACCGACCAGGTCGTCTCGGGCGACGTGGTGGTGATCCGCTACGAAGGGCCGCGCGGCGGACCGGGAATGCAGGAAATGCTCTACCCGACGAGCTACCTGAAGTCGAAGGGTCTTGGCGCCGCCTGCGCACTCGTCACCGACGGGCGCTTCTCCGGCGGCACCAGCGGCCTCTCGATCGGCCACGCCAGTCCCGAGGCGGCCGAGGGAGGCACGATCGGCCTCGTGCAGGATGGCGACTGGATCGAGATCGACATTCCCAACCGTTCGATCCAGCTTGTGGTGCCCGACGACGAACTTGCCCGCCGCCGCGCCGCGCAGGACGAGAAGGGCTGGTACCCGGCCAAACCGCGTCCGCGCGCGGTGTCCTCGGCGCTGCAGGCCTATTCCGCGATGACCACCAGCGCCGCACGCGGTGCGGTGCGCGACGTGAGCCGGCTGCGCCGCTGATGCGTTTGGCGCTCGTGGCATCCCCGCTGGCGCTCGCTGCGTGCGGCGGCGAGACGCAGCCGCAGGCCGCTGAAGGCGCGACCCCCATCGATTGTGCGCTGGGCGAAGGCAGCGATTTCGGCCCCGACTGCCTCGTCGAGAGAGTGGCCGGAGAGGAAGGCCGCGAGTTCGTCGTCCGCCATCCCGATGGCAAGTTCCGCCGCTTCCGCATCGCACCCGACCGGCATGGCATGGTCGCGATCGATGGCGCAGACGACGCGATGAACGAACTCGCCGGCGATCCCCCGGTGCTGCAGGTCACCGTTGGCGCCGACCGCTATCGCTTTCCGGAGGACATCGATGCGGCACGCTGAACAGGTGCTCACTGCCGCGCAGATGCGCGCGGCCGAAGAAGCGCTGATTGCGCAGGGCACCTCGGTCGACGAGCTGATGCAGCGCGCGGGCCGTGGCGCGGCCGGGTGGGTCTGGCGCGTGGCGGCGGGGCGTCCTGTCACCGTGCTTTGCGGTCCGGGAAACAACGGCGGCGATGGATACGTGATCGCCGAGACGCTCCGCGCGCGCGGCATCGAAGTCTCGGTGATTGCTCCGATCGAACCGAAGACCGACGCCGCGCACAATGCGCGGGCGCAGTGGCGCGGCGCCGTCGCGACCTCGGGCACGGGCGCGCATGGCGGCGTGTTCGTCGACTGCCTGTTCGGATCAGGCCTGACGCGCCCCTTGTCGCAGGAGCACGAAGCGTTGTTGGGAGCGCTGGTGGCTCACCAAGCCTTCGCGGTGGCGATCGACCTCCCGAGCGGGGTGGCCACGGACGATGGCGCTCTGCTCGGCACAGTGCAGCGTTGCGATCTGACGCTTGCGCTGGGTGCGTGGAAACCCGCGCATTTCCTTGCGCCGGCGTTGGAACGGCTCGGCGAAACCCGGCTGATCGACATCGGTGTGGAGGCGGTGGACGGGGCTGCGGAAGTGTTCCCCCGCCCGCACTTCGAACCGCCTGCGAGAAATGCGCACAAGTACACCCGCGGGCTCGCCGGAGTGGTCGCAGGCGCGATGCCGGGCGCCGCCATGCTCTCGGCGATGGCGGCGATGCGCGGCGGTGCGGGATACGTGAAGCTTCTGTCGCCCCATTCTCATCCGGCGGCCCCCGCCGCGCTCGTGGTGGACGACAGCGATATTGCAGATTCGCTCGACGACCCGCGCTGGTCGGCGCTTTCGTCGGCCCCGGACTTGGGCGCGACGAAGGGGCGCGCGAGCGGCTTGGGGCGGTGCTGGAGGCGGGAGTTCCGACCGTGCTCGATGCCGACGCGCTGCATCTGCTCGACGACGACCTGCTGGAGGGCGTCGATGCGTCGCGCCTGCTGCTGACGCCGCATGAAGGCGAACTGGCTCGGCTGTGCGACGCGTTCGGCGTCACCGCGCCGGGCAAGGTCGACCGGGCCCGTTCGCTTGCCGCGATTACGGGTCTGACTGTTCTGGCAAAGGGCCCCGATACCGTGCTGTCGGCTGCCGACGGACGGCTCGCATTCTTTCCGCCCGCACCCAGCTGGCTCGCGTGCGCCGGCACGGGAGATGTCCTCGCAGGACTGGCGGTGAGCCGTCTCGCCACCGGCAGTGCGCCGTTCAAAGCTGCCGGGGAGGCGGTCTGGCTCCATTCCGAGGCCGCTCGCAAGGCAGGAACCGACCTGATCGCCGATGATCTTGTGCGTTGTTTGCCAGCCGCTTACGATCGATTCCTGTGATAAAAGGCGAAGAGATTATCCGCGTCGCCGCGAAAGGCGATGGCGTAACGGCGAGCGGCCGCCATGTCGCACTGGCCGCGCCGGGTGACACCGTGTTGCCCGACGGCACGCTGGAGCCTGGACCGCACCGCGCCACACCGCCGTGCCGCCATTTTCCGGTCTGCGGCGGGTGCCAACTCCAGCACCTTGACGACGCAGCGTTGGCGACGTTCGTGCGCGACCGCGTGCTCCACGCCGCACGATCGCAGGAGATCGAGCCCGAAGTACTCGGAGAGACGCACCTGTCGCCGCCCCGCAGCCGGCGCCGCGCGACGCTCCACGCGCAGCCCGCCGGCGGCAAGGTCCTGCTCGGCTTCCGCGAGGCGGGTTCGCACCGGATTGTCGACATTCACGAGTGCCATGTGCTGCGCCCGGAGCTTTTCGCACTCGTCGCGCCCCTGCGGCGGATGCTGAGAGCCCAGAAGGGACGTTGGGCGGTCGATGTCGAGCTTACGCTAGCCGACCAGGGCGTCGATTGCGGGCTCAAGGGCTTCGCGATGGAAGGGTTTGAGGCGACCGAGGCGGCGCTTGGATTTGCGCAGGACCACCAGCTCGCCCGCCTGACCGTCGATCTCGGTTTCGGACCGGAGCCGGTGTGGGAGCCGCTGCCGGTCACGGTGACACTTGGCGAAATCGGCGGTGGCGCTTCCCTCCGGCGCGTTCCTGCAGGCGACTAGGGACGGGGAAGCGGCGCTCGTCTCGGCCGCGCGCGAATGGCTGGCCGGTTTTGGCAGATCCGCCGACCTGTTTTCCGGTCTTGGCACTTTCGCCTTCGCTCTCGATGGTCCGGTCGCCGCTTTCGAGGCGGCGCGCGATGCACACCTTGCGTGCCGCGCTGCAGCGGGGCGGACCGGGGGGCGGGTCAGCGCTTACCACCGAGACCTATTTCGCAACCCGCTCCAGCCCGACGAAATCGACGCTTTCGACGCGGTCCTGCTCGATCCGCCGCGCGCCGGTGCGCGCGAGCAGGTCGCCTGGATCGCCGCGAGCGCGTTGAAGCGCGTGGTCTATATCAGCTGCAACCCGGCGAGCTGGGCGAAGGATGCTCGCGCGCTCGTAGATGCCGGTTTCCGCCTCGCGGAACTGCGCCCCGTGGGTCAGTTCCGGTGGTCCACTCACGTAGAACTCGCGAGCCTGTTCGTGCGGTAGCCTACGCCCGCAACATCGCGAGCAGCTCTCCTTCGAGGAAGTCGCGAGCGTGCGGCTCTACCCAGGCATGGGTCGCGCCCGCACAATGGGCCACGCGCGGGTCAACCTGCGGCCAGTTCGCCTCGAAAGCCTGCGCGGTGCGGTCCGCGCTGGCGAGCACGATCCTGGCCGGCCCGTCGAACGCGCTGAGGCCAGCCGAGATTTCCCCCGCGAGGCTGGACGGCGCCGCGCCGGGCCGGGCGGCCTGCACCACTCCTCGCGCGAGCTTGCCCAGGTTCACTCCTCCGCTCAGCAAGCGAAGGACTTCCCTGGGATCCTTGAGTTTCCCGGCGTAGCGTGCGCGTACTGCCGCTGGAGGCGGCGCCGCGTTCGAAACTTCGATGGTCCACGGGTTCGATAGCACCAGCGCGTCGAAGCCCGTCCCCTCCGCCAGCATCAGCGCGCTTGCGGCGTCGCAGTTACCGAAACCGACCACGCGGTCGACATTGGGGGCGATCGCCCGGAATGCGGCGACCGCGGCTTCGATGTCCTTGCGGCTCTTTCGAAACCCGCGATTTTCGCCGCCACTGTCGCCGACCCCGCGCCGGTCGAAACGAAACACCGGGAAGCCCTTGCGCGCGATCCGCGCGGCGAGCGCCGCCTGGCCGGAAAAGGCGCCGCTGCGCACTTCGTTGCCCCCGCTCACGATCAGCAAGCCGCTCGTGCTGGGCGCCGTATCGAGCGTACCTGCAAGCGTCGTACCCTCGCAGTTGAAGGTAAGCTGGAGCCGGCTCATGTCGCCAGTCATCCCGATCGCGAGCACGGCGGCCAGCGCATCGGCCTGTTCCGGATCTTCGCCCGGTTCGGCCCGCAACCACAACGCGGGACCGCCGAGGGCCGCCTGCTCGACTTCGACGAGATGGGTTCCCGGCTCGGCAACCTCGAGATCGCGGAACATCTCCGCGCCGATGCTCCACCCGGCGAGTTCGATCCCCTCTTCGCGGGCAAACGCCTGCAAGTCATCCGTCCGCTCGCTCCGCCCCGCTTCCCGCGCGGCGATCATGCGCGCGCGAAGCATGCCGCGCAGGACTTGGCGGCCGGAAATGGGAGCATAACGCCAGCCGGGTAGCCCGTCGGGCGCCAGCAAAGCCCCGGCGCGGACGGTGAGCACGTGCGTCGCGGCGAAATGGACGGCAGCAGCCTCGGCCGCTTCGCGCCAGCCAGCCAACGTCTGGTCGGCCAGTTTCGCGGTACTCTCGTTGCAGCCCGGCAGGTCGGGCACGATGCAATCGATTCCCGAAAGGTCGAGCCGTCGCATGACCTCGACCGTCAGGCGGCGCAGCTTGTTCGCCTCGTCGAACCATGCGGGCAGGACGAGCAAACGGTGCTCGCGCCCCTTGTCGAATACGAGCGCGAGTTCGTCCCGCGTGCCGCCGCCGGGGGCGGGACACGGCCAGTCGACGAGATCGAACGGAGTCACGCTTCGGCGGCTTTTCCCTCGGCAAAGGCCAGCAGGCCGCCGTAGGTTTCGAGCATCTCGCCGTCGACATCGTCGTCGTCGATGACGATATCGAGGCGGTCTTCCATCTCGGTGAGAAGGCCGGCTACCGCCATCGAATCGAGTTCGGGCAAGTGCCCGAACAGCCCGGTGTCGGCGTCGAAACCTGCGACCCGCTGCGCATCGAGGCCGAGCACGTCGCCCAGGATCGCGCGCAGCTGCGCGTCGATCGCGCTACGGCTGGGCGCGAGATGGTGGCCGTCGGTCATCCGGGCTAATTCCCCTAACGATTTCGCGGGCTGCGCCCTAGCGAGGGCCGGTTGTGCGTGCAAGCACGCGCTTGGCGAGCGCAGGCCAGGCGCGCGGCTGGCGCGGGTCCAGGCAGTCGATCCGGTAGCGGGGGCGGTCGATCTCCATCCAGTCGCGCTTGTAGCCATCGTCGCCCGTCCCGAAGTCGATGAGGTCGACCTTGTCGCAATCGATCGCCTGCTCGAACAGCGCGGCGCTCAGCGTCGTCCCGGCCGACTGCGCCTTGGCGCTTTCGCGGTGAGCGAGCTTGTGGATGTAGGCCGTGCCGCCTTCGACCGTCCAGAACTGCGCGGCGACTGCTCGCCCCTCGGGTGTATAAGCGACGCCAAGCCGGACGCGCCCTGCCGCCCCCTCTGCTTCGGCGAAGCGGCGCAGGAGAGCGGGATCACCTTCTTCGGGCTTCCAGCTTTCGGCATAGATCGCCTCGTAGTCGGCCCAGGCAGCAGCATCGAACCGCTCGTGGATCGTCACCGATACCTTTTTCGCCTTGCGCTTGAGCGTGGTGCGCATCTGGCCAGGGCGATCGGCCCAGTATTCGGCGAAGCTGCGTCCCGCGACCGGGAGCACGTGGTTGTGGTCGCATTGCTCGATCCGGACGCGCCAGCCCGCGGTACGAAACGCCTGGGCGAGGCGCGTTGCGCTGCCGTCTTCGTCGGGTACCGGCCACATCGTGACGCGGTGAGAGCGATTGCGAAGGGCTTGGGCGATCGCGGCCAGCAGCACTGGATTGTCGCCCTGCGGCCGCCAGGTGAAGCTGTACCAGTTGAGCAGCGGCTCGATCCGGCCGTTCGCCCGCGTGAGCGTAAGCGAGACGTCGCCCGCCTGCACGACGAGCGGCTCCTGTCCGGCGTCGGCGAGCAGCGCGAACCATTCGCCGCGGTCGAACGGACCACAATCCGACGGGCCGGACGCATCGACGGCTTGCAAGACGTTAACCGTGCCGTGATAGCTGACCGCGCTCGACGCCATTTCGTCCCTTCGGAGTAACCATGCCACCCGCGCTCGATACCCGGCCCAGGCCGCTCGATCATCTCGCCGAACGGGGCGAGGGCGAGGCACCGGCGCTGGTCTTGCGCGGGGGCACGCTTAACCATCAGGACTTAAGAACCCGTGTCGGACAGATCGCGGCCTGGCTCACGGGGCGCGCGGCCAAGGGCGATCGCATCGCGAGCTGGGCCGCGAAGGGCGAGGCGACATGCTTGCTGCCGCTCGCCTGCGCCCGCGCGGGAATGGTTCATGTGCCGATCAATCCGCTGCTCAAACGGCTTCAGGTCGCGCATATCCTTGCCGATAGCGGCGCGGTGCTGCTGGTTGCCACGCAGGCGCGATTGGCAAGCCTGGAGGAGGGTGACGCCCCCGCCGGTTGCGAGGTGCTGGCGGAAGAAGACATGCTGCAGGCATCCCGCAAATGCGACCCGCTCGATGCGTCCGATCACGATCCGAACGATGTGGCCGCCATCCTCTACACGAGCGGCTCGACCGGGAAGCCCAAGGGCGTCGTGCTGAGCCACGCGAACATGTGGCTCGGTGCGGTGAGTGTGGCCGACTATCTCGGGATGGCGGCAGACGACGTCACGCTGTCGGTCCTGCCGCTCAGTTTCGACTATGGGCAGAACCAGCTTCTGAGCACATGGTACGCTGGCGGCTGCGTCGTGCCGCTCGATTACCTGATGCCGCGCGATGTTGTGAAGGCTTGCGCGAAGCACGGCGTCACCACGCTGGCCGCGGTGCCGCCGCTGTGGGTGCAGCTGACCGAAATCGACTGGCCGGAGGATGCCACCGCGTCGATGCGCCGCCTGACCAACAGCGGCGGTGCGCTGACCGAACCGCTGGTGCGCGCGCTGCGGCGGATATTTCCGCAGGCGCGGGTATTCCCCATGTACGGCCTGACCGAGGCATTCCGGTCGACATACCTCGACCCCTCGCTGGTCGACAGCCACCCGACCTCGATGGGCGCTGCGATCCCGTTCGCCGAAATTCTCGTGATCGCCGACGACGGCTCGGTCGCCAGCGACGGCGAGGAGGGCGAACTTGTGCACGCCGGCCCGCTTGTCGCGCTCGGCTACTGGCAGGACCCGGAGCGCACCGAAGAGCGATTCAGGCCCGCTCCCGAAGCTTCGCGATATGGAGGCATGGCCGTCTGGTCGGGCGATCGCGTGCGCCGCGAGGCGGACGGGCTGCTCTACTTCGTCGGTCGCCGCGACGCCATGATCAAGAGCGCGGGCAACCGTATCAGTCCGCAGGAGATCGAGGACGCTGCCGTCGCCACGGGCCTTGCCGCCGAAGCGGTCGCGGTGGGCGTGTCCGACGAACGGCTGGGTCAGGCGGTCTGTCTCGCCGTGCGCCCCGTCGGTGCGTTCGACGAGGACGCGCTGCGCAAGGCACTTGCCGCAGCGCTGCCGAACTTCATGATGCCCAGAGTGATCCGGCCCTACGCCGATTTGCCGCGCAATCCGAACGGCAAGCTCGATCGGAATGCGCTGGCGGAGGAATTGGCCAGATGAAGCCGCTCGGACCAATCCCTGCCGGGTACCATGCGAAAGACGGCCAGCTCGCAATCGGCGGACGAACCGCGCGCGAGCTTGTCGAGGAGGCCGGCGGCACCCCGCTGTTCGTTTATTCGCGCAAGCACATGACCGATCGCATGGCGGAACTGCGCGCGGCGATGCCGGAGCGGCTGGCGATCCACTACGCGGTAAAGGCGAACTCGTGGCGCCCGGTCCTCGAGCACATGGCTGGCCTTGCCGACGGCTTCGACATCGCCTCCGGCGGCGAACTGGCGCTGGTGAGCGAGGCGGGCATCGATCCGGCACTCGTCAGCTTTGCAGGGCCAGGCAAGCGCGATTGGGAGCTGGAAGCGGCGATCGCGGCGGGCGTTACGCTCAATTGCGAAAGCGAGAACGAGGCGCGCAGGGCGCTCGCTATCGGCGAACAGCTCGGCAGGACGCCTCGTATCGCGGTCCGGGTCAATCCCGACTTCGAACTGCGTGGTTCGGGGATGAAAATGGGCGGCGGAGCCAAGCCTTTCGGTATCGATGCCGATCGCGTGCCCGCGCTGGCGCGCGAGATAATCGATGCGGGGGCTGAGTGGCGCGGCCTCCACATCTTCACTGGCAGCCAGGCACTCGATGCCGAAGCGATAGCCGAAACTCAGGGCAACGTGCTCGACCTTGCCGACCGGCTGGCGCGGGAGATTGGCAACGGCCCGCTACCCAAGCTCAACATGGGCGGCGGGCTGGGCATTCCCTATTTTGCGGGCGACACGCCGGTCGATCTCGCACTGGTGGGCGAGCGGCTCGCCGAGCGGTTCGCGGACTTGCCGGATACGCTCGCCGAGACGAAGCTCTGCATCGAACTCGGCCGTTTCCTCGTCGGCGAGGCGGGGGTTTATCTGTGCGAAATCGTCGATCGCAAGGAAAGTCACGGGGAGACCTACCTCGTCACCGACGGCGGATTGCATCACCAGCTCGCGGCTTCCGGCAATTTCGGCACCGTCGTGCGCCGCAACTATCCGGTAGCCATCGCAACGCAGTTCGGCGCCGAAGCTGACGAGGAAGCTAACATCGTCGGGTGCCTGTGTACCCCGCTCGACCGGCTGGCGGACAAGGCGATGCTACCTCATGCCGAGGTCGGCGACCTCGTCGCGGTGTTCTGCGCGGGGGCCTACGGTGCCAGCGCTTCACCCGCCAATTTCCTGGGACAGGGACCGGCGCGCGAGTTGCTGGTTTAACGTTTTCGCCAGCACTGTCCCGCTGCGGGACCGGCCCTTGCAAGGCCGTTCAAACCTAACGGTATGTTCACCAATTTCGGCGAGACAAGCCGCCGGTACCCCGCGCCTGTGCGGTGCACCGGGTCGCTCCCGGTCGATGCACCCTGCCTGCGCTCAACGATCTCGAGGTTGCATCGATGCTCAATTCCCGACCCTCCCGCCTCCTTGCGAGCACCGCGCTCGCCGCGTTTGCGCTGAGCGGCTGCGCGACGAGCGGGGGCAACCAGCTGCCGCCTGCCTCGTTCGTCGCGGCCAAGGAAGGCCCGGGCGAGGATTATGTCATCGGACCGCTCGACGAACTGACCATAAGCGTCTGGCGCAATCCCGAACTGAGCGCCGAGAAGATCCAGGTCAGGCCCGACGGGCGCATTACTACCCCGCTCGTCAGCGACATGCCCGCCGTCGGCAAGACGCCCGCAAAGCTGTCCGAAGACATCCGACTGAAGCTTTCGCAATACATCGAGGATCCGATCGTCAGCGTGATCGTAACCGATTTCGCGGGCACCTTCAGCCAGCAGGTCCGGATTATCGGCGCGACCGAGAAGCCTGCGAGCCTGCCGTACCGCGCCAACATGACCGTGCTCGACGCCATGATCGCGGTTGGCGGGCTCAGCGAATTTGCCGCGGGCAACAAGGCCAAGCTGATCCGCTTCGACAAGCAGGCCGGCCGCCAGACGGAATACGACCTGCGCCTCGGCGACCTGCTCAAGCGCGGCGAGAGCAAGGCGAACGTCATGCTTCAGCCGGGCGACGTGATCATCATCCCCGAAAGCATGTTCTAAAGGACCGAAGCGGCGATGAACGAGGTCTTCGAGGAACTGCGCGCTGCGGCGCACTCGGTCTGGGCGCGCCGCTGGCTGGTGCTCGGCGTCGCCTGGGGCGTGTGTCTGCTCGGCTGGATTGCGGTCGCGATGATCCCCAATGCCTACGAATTGAAAGCGCGGATCTACGTCCAGCTCGACGATGTGCTGTCGGAGCAACTCAAGATCGCCAACGGCGGCGCGGACGAGATTCAGCGGGTCAAGAAGACGCTGGCCGGTGCGGTCAACCTCGAGAAAGTCGTCCGCAGCACCGACCTTGGCAGGGATATCGGCAGCCAGCGTCAGATGGACAAGGCGGTCGCCTCGCTGGCCGAGGACGTGAAGGTCGAGAGCGTCGAAGACAACCTCTTCACGATCACCGCGAGGGTAGGGCAGCGCAAGTTCTCCGACGCGGAAAACGCCAGGCTGGCGCAGAACGTCGTCCAGAGGCTGATCGATATTTTCCGCGAGGAAAACATCGCCGGCAATCGCGGCGAAGTCGCCGATACGGTGGTATTCCTCGACCAGCAGCTCGACCAGCGCAAGGCCGAGCTGGAGGCGGCGGAAGGCAAGTTGTCGCAGTTCGAGGCCGAACACCCCGAGCTTGTCGGCGGATCGACCGCGATCGCCGGGCGCCTTTCGGGGACGCGGCAGGAACTTCGCGGGGTCGAGGCGGACCTTGCCGCCGCGCAGAGTGCGCTTGCGGCGATCAGCGGGCAACTCGCCGGAACACCGCGCACGCTCGCCGGCACGGGTGACGGCAGCGCGTTGAGCCAGGCGCAGGGCCAGCTCGCGGCGATGCAGGCGCGGGGGCTCACCGACAGTCACCCCGACGTGGTTGCTCTGAAGCGCCAGATCGCCCTTTTGCAGAAGAACGGCGGCGCGAATGTCGCGGCCGGGGCGCCGAATCCGGCCTACAGCTCCCTCGTCTCCATCAAGGCGGAGCGCGAGGCGAACGTTCAGGCGCTGATGGCGCGCAAGGCCGCACTGCAGTCCGAAATCAGCGGGGCGATGGCCGATCAGGCGAGCGAACCCGCAGTATCGGCAGAAGCGAACCGCATCAGCCGCGATTACGACGTGCTCAAGAAGAAATACGACGAGCTCCTGCAGGACCGCGAGGAGATGAGGCTGCGCGGACAGGTCGAAAGCGAACGTTCGAGCTTCAAGTTCGACGTTGTCGACCCACCGACTACTCCGCGGCAGCCAGCTTCGCCCAATCGCCCCTTGCTGCTGTTCGGCGTGCTGGTCGCCGGACTGGCCGCGGGTGTCGGCAGCGCATTCGCGCTCACCCAGGTAAAGTCGACGTTCGCCACCGCGTCGGCGCTCGAGCGGGCGCTGGACCTGCCAGTGGTCGGATCGATTTCCGAGACGCTGTCGGAGGGCGCGAGGGCGCTGCGGGCGAAGCGGATGAAGATGTTCTACGCCGGTAGCGGATCGCTCGCCGGTTTGTTCGTACTGCTGCTGGGGATCGAATTCGTCCAGCGCGGCATGGTCGCGTGAAGGGGCGAGCGAAGTGACCGAACACCGCAAGATCCCGCTTCCCGGCAAGCCCACAGACGGGTCCACCGGCCCGAGCTCGCTGCTCGAGCGCGCCAGTGGCGCCTTCGGGCTCGATCCGTTTCGCCCGGCGAAGATGCCCGCAGAGCTCGACGAGCCGCGGATGAAACGCGCGAAAGTGGCGAAAAGCGGGGCGCAGTCCGCCGAAGGTCTGCAGGCCGAAGTCGAAGCATTGCCTCCCGCCCCGGCGCCGACCCGCGCGGCAGCGCCTTCGCGCGTGATCGAGCAGCCGGTCCGCTTCGGCGGGCCGCGGCACGAAGTCGATCGCGACAGGCTTGCCGACCGCGGCATGATCGTGCCCGAGGTCGGCGCAACCGCGCTTCTCGAAGAGTTTCGCATCGTCAAGCGGCAGATCCTCGCGTGCGCGCAGTCCGCCGGCGAACCGCACGCGCGGCGTGTGCTCGTCTGTTCGCCTCATCCGGGAGAGGGCAAGACTTTCTGCGCCATCAATCTCGCCATTGCGATGGCGGGCGAGCGCGACGGCGAAGTGCTGCTCGTCGATGCAGATTTCGCCAAGCCCTCGGTGCTCTCTACCCTGGGCCTTCCGAAAGGACCCGGGCTGATGGACGCGCTGGCCGATCCGGCGCTCAAGGTCGAGGACCTCGTCCTGGCGACCGACATTCCGGGGCTCTTCGTGCTGCCTGCCGGGGACCAGAGCACAGCCGATAGCGAATTCCTCGCCAGTGAGCGCACCGCCGGGGTGCTCGATCGCCTGACGCGCGGCGCGCCGAACCGGATGGTCGTGTTCGACAGTTCCCCGGCGCTGGCCGCCTCTCCCGCGGCGGAGCTTGCCAGGCACGTCGGCCAGGCGCTGCTCATCTGCCGCGCCGATCGGACCGGACGCAGTGCGCTCGAGGATGCCGTCGGTCTGCTCGGAGCCTGTCCCGACATCAAGCTGCTGCTCAACGCGGCGCACTTCAGCCCGAGCGGTCGGAAGTTCGGAACTTACTACGGGTATGGCGAATAAGTCGATGAAACGCATGGCGATTTCCCTTGGAGTGATTGCGGCTATCGCTGCCTTGCCGGCCCATGCGCAGGACCGCGATCGGGGCGAAGGCCGCAAGGCGGCGCGCGTCGATCCGTATATCGAAGTGAACCAGGTTTTCGCCGCCGAGCTCTCGCCCGGCGACGACACGGTGACTTACACCCAAGTCGCCGCCGGCGTCGATGCGAGCATCCAGGGGCGTCACAACGGCGGATCGGCATCGGTGCGGTACGAGCGGACCTTCGGCTACGACAGAAAGGTGTCCGACAGCTCGACCCTGAGCGGGCTCGTGCGGGGCTATGCCACGGTCGTCCCGCAGGCGTTGACGATCGAAGCGGGCGCGCTCGCGACCCGCACACGCGTCGACGGCAATGGCGGCGGCAGTGCCGTCTCGCCCTACCGCGGTCCGTCGGAGAGCCGGATCTACTCGGCTTACGCCGGCCCCACCGTGCACACCGCTGCCGGCGATGCGGAGATCAACGCCAACTACCGTATCGGATATACCCGCGTCGAAGCGCCCGATGCGGTCGTATCGGCGCCGGGCGCAGCGCCGCTCGACGTGTTCGACGAAAGCGTGGTGCAAAGCGCCAACGCCCATGCCGGTCTGCGACCGGGCGCTCCGCTTCCCGTGGGGCTGGGCGTCGGCGGCGGTTTCTACCAGGAAGACACCACCAATCTCGACAGTCGCGTGCGCGATCTGCACTGGCGTGGCGACGTCACCGTGCCGGTCGGGCCCAGCCTCGCTCTGGTAGGCGGCGTCGGCTACGAGGACGTCGAGATCTCGAACCGGGATGCCGTTCGCGATTCTGCCGGAAATCCGGTGGTTGGCGCCGATGGCCGCCTCGTGACCGACAAGTCCAGCCCGCGCCAGCTTGCCTACGATGTCTCGGGCCTGATCTGGGACGTGGGCGTTATGTGGCGCCCGTCCAGGCGGACTGCGGCGGAGGCACACGTCGGCAAGCGATACGATTCGACGACATACTACGGCAGCTTCGCTTGGGCGCCCGACGTGCGCACTTCGGTCAATCTTTCGGTCTACGGCGGGATTACCGGATTCGGCGGCCAGCTGACGAACGCGCTCGGCGCTCTGCCGACGGATTTTGCCGCTATCCGCAATCCCGTGACCGGCGACCTGCAGGGCTGCGTCGGCAGCGTCGAAGGCGCGAACTGCCTTACCGGCGTGCTCGGCTCGGTCCGCTCCGCGGTGTTTCGAGGACGCGGCGTACAGCTGAGCGTTTCCAGGCAGATCGGGCGGATAACCGGCGGTTTCGGTGCGGGCTACGACCGGCGCAAGTTCATCGGCGCGCCGGAAACCGTGCTCGCCGCGGCGAACGGCGCCGTCGATGAGAACTACTGGATCGCCAGCTACCTTTCGGGGCAACTCGGCCCGCGCGACAGCTTCACGGTGAATTCCCACGTGCAGTGGATCAGCAGCGGCTTCGTCGGGGCGGGGGACGCAACCGTGCTCGGTGCAGCGGCGGCCTATCGACGGTACCTGGTCGAAGGGCTGTCGGCGAATGCCGCGGTCAGCGTGGATCGCTTCGACAGCGACGCGGGAGAGGACCTGGCCACCGCCGCCGCGCTGCTCGGCCTGCGCTACGATTTTTGACGGCGAGACGGAACGGATAACGAGAGAAGAACGATGTTCGACGATTTCTACGGCCTCACCGCTCGGCCTTTCCAGCTGACGCCCGATCCGAATTTCTATTTCGAGAGCGGGACGCACCGCAAGGCGCTGAGCTATCTCGGCTACGGCCTGGCGCAGGGCGAGGGCTTCATTGTCATCACCGGCGAGGTCGGGTGCAGGCAAGTCCACCCTGGTGGCGCACCTGATGCGCAAGATCGATCCGGCCCAGCTTACAGTGGGCCAGATCGTGACCAGCAACCTAGACGGTGGAGAGATGGTCCTCGCCGCCGCGCAGGCTTTCGGGATCGAGCTGGAAGGCGCGGACAAGACCGCGGCGCTGGGGGCGATCGAGGGTTTCCTGCAGGACGAGGCACGCGCCGGGCGGCGCTGCCTGCTGGTCGTCGACGAATCGCAGAACCTCAGCGTCGAGGCGCTCGAGGAGCTGCGGATGCTGTCGAACTTCCAGCTCGGCGCGCATCCGCTGCTGCAGACGCTGCTGCTCGGCCAGCCCGAGTTCAAGCAGGTCCTTGCCGATCACAGCCAGCTTGAACAGTTGCGCCAGCGCGTGATCGCCGCGCACCACCTCGAGGCGATGGAGATCGACGAGATCGAGCCTTATGTCGCGCACCGGCTGCAGTGCGTCGGCTGGAAGGGCAACCCTGACTTCGACATCGACATCTTCGCCGAGATACACGCCGCGGCGGGCGGCATTCCGCGCCGGATCAACCAGATCATGAGCCGCCTGATGCTGCTTGGCGCGGTGGAACAGCGGGAGCGGATCGACCGGCGGATGCTCGCAACCGTCCTGAGCGAAATGGCGAAGGAGAACGCGCTGCCGGTGGGTAGTCGGGGTGACGGCACCCGCGCGGACGCGCCGCCCGCTCCAGGTCCCGTCAAGCACGCATTCTCCGCAGCCGCGCCCAAAGTTCAACCAGATGCAACCTCGTCCGAGAGCAATCTTCGCGAGCTGCTGGCGGAGCGAGACGCCCGGATCGACGAGCTGCAGAAAGCGATCGCCGACCTTACCCGGAAGCACGAAGCGGCAAACACGGATCGCGAGTCCGAGACGAGCGAACGCCTTGCACTGCTGGAGGAGCGGGTGTCCGAGCAGGAAGCCGCCGTCCGCCACGTCCTGAACCTCCTGATCGAATGGTTCGAGGAAACCGCGCCGCGCGCCGCGGCCTGACGAAAGGACTGCCGATATGGCGGCCCCGACCGTCCCCATGCCCAGCATCGTCAACGGTCTCTCGGTAGACGTCGAAGACTGGTTCCAGGTCGGCGCGTTCGAAAGCGTGATTGCCCGCGACACGTGGGAACGGTTGCCGCTGCGCGTATCGGACAACGTGCTGCGCGTGCTCGACCTGTTCGCCGAAGCCGATGCCAAAGCAACCTTCTTCACCCTTGGCTGGGTCGCGAGAGCGCAATCCCGAACTTATGCGCCGGATCGCCGATGCCGGGCACGAGATTGCCAGCCATGGCTGGGACCATGCCCGCGTCCACACTCTCGATCGCAAAAGCTTCGGCGATGACATTGCCAGGGCGCGAATGGTGCTCGAGGATGTGACGGGTGTGCAGGTGACGGGTTACCGCGCGCCCAGCTTCTCGATCGACCAGCGAACGCCGTGGGCTTACATGGAGCTGGCGGAGCAGGGCTATGCCTACAGTTCGTCGGTCGCACCGATCGCGCACGATCACTATGGCTGGCGCGAGGCACCGCGATTTGCGTTCAATCCGCTGCCGTGGAGCCCGCTGGTCGAGATTCCGGTGACTACCGCGATGCTCGGCGGCAAGCGCGTTGCGGCCGGCGGGGGCGGGTTCTTCCGCGTGCTGCCTTACGCTTTCAGCCGGTGGGCGATCCGTCAGGTCAACCGCACAGAGGGCCGTCCGGCGGTTTTCTATTTCCACCCCTGGGAAGTCGATCCCGACCAGCCGCGGGTACCGGCCGCCCCCATGCGGTCGAAGCTGCGCCATTATACCAACCTCGAGAAGATGGCCGCCAAGCTTCGCGAGCTGGTTCACGAGTTCCAGTGGGGCCGCATGGACATGCTCGCCCATCGGGAGGCGGACCGCGCAACGAGCCTCGCGGCATGAATGCACCCTTTGCATTTGCGGGCGAGACGATCGCGATCGCCGACCTGTCCGATCCGGGCGAGGTGGCGCGCATCGAACGCTTCGTGGCAAGGGCCGGCGGCACGCCGTTTCACCGCCCGGCGTGGCTTTGCGCAGTCGAAAAGGGGACGGGCCAGAGCGCGCTCGGCCTGGTCGCGGAAAAGGACGGCCTGCTCACCGGCTGGTTGCCGCTGACCGAAGTGCACTCCCCGTTGTTCCCCCGCGCACTGGTTTCGAGCGGCTTTGCGGTTGGCGGGGGCGCGCTCGCACGGCGTCCCGCCACCGCCCACCGCCTCTGCGCCGCAGCGCGCGAACTGGCTTCCCGTCGCGCGTGCGCCTCGGTCGAACTGCGCGGCGGCGAGGCGCCGGACGACTGGCCCGCCCGCACCGATAGTCACGCCGGATTCGCAGCCCCCCTGGCCGCGAACGACGAGGCGCAACTGCTTGCCATTCCGCGCAAGCAGCGCGCCGAAATCCGCAAGGGACTGGCCAACGACTTCACCGTCGAGATCGGCACGTCGGAACGCGACCGTTCGGCGCATTACGCCGTCTATGCCGAAAGCGTCCGCAACCTTGGTACGCCGGTATTCCCGCGCAGCCTGTTCGAAGCTGTGCTTGATGCGATCGACGCCGACATCCTGACGCTGCGGCTGAATGGTACCCCGATCGCCAGTGTCCTGAGCCTCTATCACGCAGGCGCGGTGATGCCGTATTGGGGCGGAGGGACGTTTGCCGCGCGGTCTGCCCGCGCCAACGAGCGGATGTATTTCGAACTGATGCGCCATGCCCGCGACCGCGGGTGCGAGACGTTCGATTTCGGGCGTTCGAAAGTCGGCAGCGGGGCGTTCGCCTACAAGAAGAACTGGGGCTTCGAGCCGCGGCCGCTCGCTTACGCGACGTGGAAGGCCACGGGCACGGAGGCGCGCGACGTCGATCCGACGAGCGAGGCTTACTCCGCGAAGATCGCGCTCTGGAAGCGCCTGCCGCTCTCGATCGCAAATCGCGCTCGGGCCGCCGATCGCGCGGGGTCTTGCGTGATGGGCGAGACGCTGTTCATCGCGCACCGGATTCCGTTTCCGCCCGATCGCGGGGACAAGATCCGCTCGCATCATTTGCTGAAGGCACTTGCGTCCCTCGGTCCCGTCCACGTCGCGACTTTGGGCGAGACCGCTGCCGATTTTGCCGCCGAGCCGCTGCTGGCCGAAGTCGCGGCGACACATTGCCTCGCCCGGCGCCCGATGAACCTGCCGCTGGCGGGCGTGCGGGCGATGCTGGCGCGCAAGCCGGTGAGCCTGACCGCTTTCGACAGCGCGGTTCTGCGCCGTAGGATCGCCCGCACCCTGGACGAACGCCCGATCGACACGATTTTCGTCTTCTCCGGCCAGATGGGACAATACGTGCCCGCGGGTTTCACGGGCCGGGTGATCGTCGACTTGTGCGACGTCGATTCGGCAAAATTCGAAGCTTACGCCCGCGATCGCGGAGGTGCCCGGGGCTGGATCGACGCTCGCGAGGCGGAGCTGCTGGCTGCCGAGGAGGCGCGGCTTGTCGCGCGTGCCGATACGACCTTGCTCGCCAGCGAGGCGGAGGCGGACTTGCTGCGAAACCGCGTGCACGTGCCCGGTGCCGACATTCGCGCGGTCGACAACGGCATCGATAGCGCCTTCTTCGACCCAGGCTGTCGCCCAACCTCATCCCGCGCTTCTCTCTCAGGCAGGTCCGCATTTCGTTTTCACAGGGCAGATGGACTATCCGCCCAACGTCGCCGCGGTGGTTCGGGCGGCGCGCGCGATCATGCCGCTGGTGCGCCAACGGCATCCGCAGGCCCGCTTTCACGTGGTTGGCCGGGCGCCTTCGAACGAAGTCCGCGCGCTCGACGGAGTGAACGGCACGCGAGTGTGGGGCGAAGTGCCTGATGTGCGGCCGTTCCTTGCCGCCGCCGACGCGATTCTGGCGCCGCTTTCGATCGCGCGAGGGGTGCAGAACAAGGTGCTCGAGGCGATGGCAATGGCACGCCCGGTAGTGCTCTCGCCGGAGGCGGCGACCGGCATCGGCGCAACCGACGACGTCCATTTTGCGATCGGCGCCACCGACAAGTCGATCGCCGACCAACTTCTTGCGCTGGTGGCCGATCGCGCGCGCGCGGCATCGATGGGCAGCGCAGCGCGTCGCTTCGTCGTCTCCGACAAGAGCTGGCGGGCCATGCTCGCACCGATCGCCGGGTTGATCGCCAATGCCGGGGCGTCGCGCGATGCTGCCTGAACTTGCCGCATCGCCGCGCGAGGCGCCCTCGGCCTGGGGCGCCGCTCTGACCCGGCTCGCCGCGGTCTTGGGCGGGCTGTTCGGGCTGACTTTGCGCGAATGGCGCGAGATGGCCCACCAGTGGTGGGACATCGATACCTACACCCACATCCTGCTCGTATTGCCCGTTCTCGGCTGGCTGGTCTGGCTTCGTCGCGACGAACTGGCGAAGATCGTGCCGCAAGTCTGGGCCCCGGGCCTGGCGTGGCTGGCAGCCGGTCTTTGCCTCTGCCTCGCAGGACGCGCGACCGACGTGAATCTCCTCGCTCAAGGCGGGGTCATAATGGCATTCCAGGGTGCGGCGATAACGCTGCTCGGCCTGCGGGCGGCGCTCATCCTGGCCTTTCCGCTGATCTTTGCGGGCTTCCTCGTTCCTTTCGGCGACGAGATCATCGCGCCACTCCAGCACGTGACCGCGAAGTTCGCCGTCGCGCTCACTAACCTGTCGGGCGTGCCGGCGGTGATCGACGGCCTGACGATCGACACGCCTGGCGGCAAGTTCCTTGTGGCGGAGGAATGTTCGGGGGTGAAATTCCTCATCGCGATGGTCGCGCTGACGACGCTCGCCGCGTGGACCGGCTTTCGGCGCTGCCGACCGCGGGTCCTGCTGGTGACAGGCGCGGCGTTGGTCTCGATCCTCGCCAACGCGGTGCGCGCCTGGGGAACGATCTTCGTGGCGCAATGGGTTGGCGCCGAGCGGGCGGGGGGCTTCGATCACATCGTCTACGGCTGGGTATTCTTTGCGCTCGTCATCACGCTGGTGCTGGGTGCAGCATGGCGGCAATTCGACCGCGATCCGGTGGAAGCAGGGCTGACCGCGGAAGAGGCGGCTGCCCATCCGCTTGCGCGCTTCGAGCGATTGGCCATTGCACCTCATGGTGCGCTCGCCGCCATTGCCGGGCTTGCGATCGGCTTTGCGGTGCTCGCACTCCTCGTCTAGGCACGCCGCCGATGTGCGGGATTGCGGGGATCTTCCATTGCGGCACGCCCAAGCCGGTCGACCCAGCCAGGGTGAGGGCGATGACCGACGCGCTGGCGCATCGCGGGCCGGACGGCGAAGGCGTGTGGACCGCGCCCGGGGTCGGCCTCGGGCACAGGCGGCTGTCGATCATCGACCTCGCCGGGTCGCCGCAGCCGATGGGGAGCGCCGACGGTCGGGCGGTGATCGTCTTCAACGGTGAAATATACAATTTCAGGGAGTTGCGACGCGAACTTGAGAGTTCAGGTGCACGCTTTCGCACCGAAGGCGATACCGAAACGATCCTCGCGGCGTGGCAAAAATGGGGGACGGACTGTCTTTCGCGGCTCCACGGCATGTTCGCCTTTGCGCTCTACGACCTCGAGAAGCGCACGCTTTTCCTCGCCCGTGACCGCCTTGGTGTAAAACCGCTCTACACCGCGATGCTGAGCGACGGCAGCCTCGCCTTCGCGTCCGAGCTCAAGGGTCTGCTTGCACACCCGTTGCTGCGACGGCAGGTCGATCCCCTCGCGGTCGAGGACTACCTGACCTGGGGCTATGTGCCCGACCATCGTTCGATGCTGAAAGGCGTCGGCAAGCTGCCGCCGGCGCATTACCGCCTGCTGAAGCACGACGCACCGCCTGCCGCGCCGGTGCGCTGGTGGGACGTCAGCTTTGCCGACCGCAGGCGAGAGAGTGCCGCCGACCTCGAGGCGGAGCTTCTGTTCCACCTGCGCGAGGCGGTGACGAGCCGGATGATCGCCGACGTCCCGTTGGGCGCATTCCTGTCGGGCGGGGTCGACAGCTCGAGCGTCGTGGCGCTGATGGCGGAAAGCTCGCGCGAACCGGTGCGCACCTGCTCCATCGGTTTTGATGAATCCGCACTCGACGAGACGGATTATGCACGCGAAGTGGCGATGAAATTCGTCACCGACCACCGCGAGCGGGTCGTCGCCAGCGACGACTTCGCCGAGATCGGGCGGCTCGCCGCGATGTTCGACGAGCCGTTTGCAGACGCTTCGGCGCTCCCCACGTGGCGCGTCTGCCAGCTCGCGCGCGAGACGGTGACCGTCGCGCTGTCGGGCGACGGCGCGGACGAGGCTTTCGCCGGATACCGGCGCCAGCGCTTTCACGCGGCGGAGGAGCGGGCGAGGGCGGTGCTGCCGCCGCGCCTTCGAAGCGCAACATTCGGCGCCCTCGGCGCCCTCTGGCCCAAGGCCGACTGGGCGCCGCGACCCTTGCGCGCGAAGGCGACCTTTCAGTCGCTCGCGGCGAGCGGGGAAGAGGGATACGCGCGGGCTCTTTCCGTCACACCGCATGAACTCCGCTCTCCGCTCTATTCGGCGCAGATGCGCAGCGACCTGGGCAATTATCGGGCCGAACAGCCGCTGATCGAACTGATGCGCAAAGCTCCGGCTCGCTCGGGCCTCGATCGCGCGCAATACGCGGATCTCACGTTCTGGCTGCCCGGGGATATCCTGACCAAAGTCGATCGCACCAGCATGGCTGTCAGCCTCGAAGCGCGAGAGCCGCTGCTCGACCACCGGCTGATCGAATTTGCTGCCGCCCTGCCAGAGCGGCTGCGCATCCGGGGCGGCCAAGGCAAGTGGCTGCTCAAGCACGCGATGGAGCGATACTTGCCCGATGACGTGCTCTACCGGCCAAAGCAGGGTTTCGTGACTCCGATCGCGCAGTGGCTGCGCGGACCGCTCGCGAGCGACGCGCTAAGCATCGGCCGAAGTGCGACGCTCGCCCGCACCGGGTGGTTCGACGGCGAGAGGATCGCCGCGATGGCCGAAGCGCACATTTCGGGGCGCTCCGACCATTCGCGGCTGTTGTGGCAGCTGTTGATGCTCGACCGCTCTCTGGCGGCCCTCAAGATTGCCTAGCGGCTGTCGACGAGCACGAGTTCGGCGTCTTCGATCGCCTCCACCTCGATCGCCTGCTCGCCAGTGATCGCAACGCCGTCGCGCGCTGCGGCTTCCCGGCCGTTGACGCGATAGCGGCCATCGACGGCCACAAGGTACTGGTGGCGCGACGGATCGGCGTCGAACCGCACCGTGTCCCCGGCCTTGAGCGTGGTCGCCAAGACCTTGGCATCGGCACGGATCGCCAAGGCGTCGTCGGCCTCTGGCGTGCCGCTGGCAAGTACGGTCCACGCGCTCGAACGGTCGTCTTTAGGGAACTCGCGCGTGCCCCAGCTCGGCTGCTCGCCGGCGCGGTCGGGGATGATCCAGAGCTGAAACAGATCGGTCTTCTCGTCCTCGAGATTGAACTCTGCATGGGTAATTCCCGTGCCCGCGCTCATCACCTGCACATCGCCGGCGACCGTGCGGCCCTTGTTGCCGAGCGAATCCTGGTGGCTGATCGCACCCGAGTGAACGAACGTGACGATTTCCATGTCCCGGTGTGGGTGGGGCGGAAAGCCGCTCTTCGCGTCGATCCGATCGTCGTTCCAGACTCGCAGATGGCCCCAGCCCATGCGGTCGGGGTCGTGGTAGTCTGAAAAACTGAAGTGGTAGCGGGTGTCGAGCCAGCCGTGATTGCGATGCGCGAGGCTTTCGCGCGGACGAATGTCGATCATTTCGTTAGCCTACCTCGGCGGGGAGTTACCGCCGGAATGCGACCAATGTGGTGCCCTGCGCTACCGGTTCAACCCTCCACGCCGTGGCCGTGCGCCATGTAGTCGGCGCTCTGCATTTCTTCGAGCCGGCTGACCGTGCGAGCGAACTCGAACGCACCGTCGCCTTCGGTGTAAAGCTCGTCGGGTTCGGTTGCGGCGGTGACGAACAGCTTCACGTTGTTCTCGTAAAGCGCGTCGACCAACTTGGTGAACCGGATCGCCTCATTGCGGTTGTCCGGCCCCATCCGGGGCACGCCAACAACGATGACCGTGTGATAGGCCTGCGCAATCGCAAGGTAATCGGCGGCGCCGCGATTTTCGCCGCACAGGCGTTTGAAACTGAAGACCGCCACGCCCTTGAGGCTCTTCGGCACGTGGAGCGTGCGACCGCCACCCAGATCGAGCTCGCCGCTCGGCACGTTGGTGGCATCTTCCGGCTTGTAGTCCGTGAGACGGAAGAACGCCTCGCGCACTTGCGCTGTCGCCTCGTCCCCCAGCGGACTGTGCCACGTCTCGATCCCCGCGAGCCGGTCGAGCCGATAGTCGGTAGGGCCGTCCAGAGGAATGACATCAAGCCGTTCTTCAACCAGCGCGATGAATGGTAGGAACAGCGATCGGTTGAGCCCGTCCTTGTAGAGGTCGTGCGGCGGACGATTGCTGGTTGTGACGACGGTCACCCCTTCCTCGACGATCAGCGCGGTGAACAGCCGCGCCATGATCGCCGCGTCGGCGGTGTTGGTCACAACCATCTCATCGAAGGCGAGACAGCGCACGTCCCGGGCAATCCGCGCTGCGACGGGCGCGATCGGATCGCCTGCTTCGCGTGCGCGCTCCTCACGGATCATGGCGTCCACTTCGAGCATGAAGGCGTGGAAATGAGCCCGGCGCTTCTCCGCGATTCCTAAAGTCTCGATGAACAGGTCCATCAGCATCGACTTGCCGCGCCCCACGCCGCCCCACATGTAGACGCCTCGAGGAGAGGCGTTCTTTCGGGCGAACCACTGCGAGAACAGGCCGCCGGGCTTGTCGGCTTCGAGCTCACGTTCGAGGCTGGCCAGCCGTTCCGCGGCGCGGCGCTGATCGGCATCGGGCCTGAGTTCACCCGCCGCGATCAGTCGCTCGTACCGAGCGAGCAGGCCGCTCATGCTCCGGTCGTGGGGCCCGGGCGCGGCTTTATCTTGCGCACGATCCCCGAGAACGAAGCGACCGCGTCGTCCTCTTGCACAACCTCTCCGCGAACGAACACGAGGCTGCCGGTCTCGCGGACAATCTGGCACACTGCGTCGAGCGGGCGCTCGGGATCGCCCGCGCCGACGAACTGGGTCGAAAGTTCGATCGTCACAGAAGGGCCCGCATTGCCGGTTCCGATCGTGTGCATCGTGGTGAAAAGCGAAATATCGATCAGCGACAGGGTCACCGCCCCGTGGATCATGCCCTGCAGGTTCTCATGTCGCCGCTCGGGAAACATCCGCAGTCGGCTGCGCCCGTCTTCATCGACGCGAGTGACGAGCTTGCCCATCACCGCGCCGTTGAACAGCGTCTGGTCCTTTAAATTCCAGTGCCGCCAGCCCGGGTTATCCGGGTCGGGCCCGTGCTCGAATACGTCGTCCCGCGATGCCATCAGTAGTGCGCCAGGTGTCAGATGTGCCGCTCGGCTTCCATCTTCTTGATCTCGGCGATCGCCTTGGCCGGGCTCAATCCCTTGGGACAGACATTCGCGCAGTTCATGATCGTGTGGCAGCGATAGAGGCGGAAGGGGTCCTCGAGGTCGTCCAGTCGCTCGCCGGTCATTTCATCGCGGCTGTCGGCAAGCCAGCGATAAGCCTGCAGCAGGATGGCCGGGCCGAGGAAGCGGTCAGAGTTCCACCAGTAGCTGGGGCACGCGGTCGAGCAGCAGGCGCACAGAATGCACTCGTAAAGGCCGTCGAGCTTCTCGCGCTGGGCGGGGGTCTGCAGCCGCTCCTTGCCGCTGGGGGTCGGGCTGACGGTCTGCAGCCAGGGCCGGATACTTGCGTATTGTGCGTAGAAATCCGTGAAATCGGGAACGAGGTCCTTGATAACCTGCATTGCGGGCAGCGGCGTGATGCGCACTTCGCCCTTCAGGTCCTCGATCGCGGTGGTGCAGGCGAGGCCGTTCTTCCCGTCCATGTTCATCGCGCAGCTGCCGCAGATTCCTTCGCGGCAAGAGCGGCGGAAAGTGAGCGTCGGGTCGATCTCGTTCTTGATCTTGATCAGCGCGTCGAGGACCATCGGCCCGCAATCGTCGAGGTCGATCTCGAACGTGTCGTATCGGGGATTTTCCCCGCTGTCCGGATCGAAGCGATAGATCTTGAATTTGCGGACGCGCCCGGCACCATCGGCGGTATGGCTGCGGCCCTTGCCGGTGATCCTGGAATTCTTGGGAAGGGTGAAAGTGGCCATGGGTGCGCGAAGTCCTCGGGTGGGAGACGTGTCTCCCATCTAGCGCTTCATTGGGTGAGAGCAAGGGCAGAGGCTACGCCGTGTCGGTCACGCGCGCGCGTGCGGCACGCTTTCCATGGGAGGCATTTGCCACTAGGGGCGCGCTGCCGATGACGACGTCCGACGATATTTCCGAAAAGATCGACAATACCCGCGTCGCCCGCGACCTGGGGGTATCGTCGCTCGCCCGGCTGGCGGGCGTGATCGAGGTCGTCGCTCAGCCGCTTTACGTGTGGATGTACGGCCTGGCCTCGTTCGGGCTTTACGCCGTCCTCTGGAGCATCGTGAATCTGGTCGAAAACTTCGCTGATCTTGGCATGACGAGCGCGATGCAGCGCACCGTCCCACAGGCCGCGAGCCGGCGGGAAGAGGCGCATGCATTTCGCGCGGCGTTGATTTTGGGTGTCCTGCCGTGCCTCGCGATTGCGATCGGCGCGGTGCTGTTCGCGCCTGAAGTTGCACACCTGTTCAACGCATCGCCCGAGGACGAGAATCGGCTCGAGTACGCCATTCGTATCTTCGCATGGGCCCTGCCACTGTGGGCCTTCGTCGAGATCGCTACCTCGTCGTTGCGCGCGCAACGGGTGTTCGGGCCGGAGATCCGGCTACGGGTGTTCTGGGAGCAGATCATCCGGGTGATATGCGCGGCCGGTTTCTGGCTGCTTGGATGGGGTTTCATCGGCCTGCTGGTTGCCCATCTGATCTCCCTTGCCATCACCGCCATGCTGGCCGCACGCCTGGCGCTGCGGTATTTCAGCACCAGGGACCTGATCTGGGGAAGGGCGGAAGGGCCGATATTCTGGGAAACCGCGCGTGCCGGTTTGGCGATAATGCCGGCCAACGCTTCGCAGCGCTTCTATAGCGACGGCGGAGTAATTGCACTCAACTGGATCCTGCCCGGAGCTTCGGGCGCCGTTGCGGCGGGACTGTTCACGATTGCTCGCAAGATTTCGAGTTTGATCCAGGCGATCCGGCTGGCTTTCGCCTACGTGCTGGCGCCCTTGGCATCGGCAGTGTCGCGCGGCGCGCGTGAGGAAGTGCAGACAATGTACGGCTTTGCCACCGGTGTTCTCATCGCGATCGCACTGCCAGCGGGAATGGTGTTAGCCGCGGCCGCGCCCGCGGTGCTGTCGCTGTTCGGCAAGCAGGCCGACCCGGCAGTCCCGGCGGTCATGATTCTTGTCGGGTCGCGCATTGTCGAGGCGATGGCGGGCGCGGCGCAACCGATCCAGCAGGTGATTTCGAGCTACCGCGCGCAGCTCGTCGCGGCTAACACAGGGATGATCGTCGCGGTGCTCGTGGGGTGGCTTCTGCTTCCCGAATGGGGACTGACGGGGATGGCAATCGCGGTAACCGCCGGATTGGTCACCGGGGCTGTCCTGCCGGTCATCCAGATGTGGTTCGACGAGGGATTGAAACCGTTCACCGACCATTCCACGAGAACGATCGCAATATCGCTCGCGGTGGCAACCGGGGGTGCGACGCTGGGCTGGATCGGAAACTTACTGCCGGACCTTCTCTCGGTTCCGCTGACGATCGTGCTCATGCTCGGTTCGACATGGGTCGCCTGCCGCTTCGCATTGCCACGTGAGGACCTGTTGGCACTCGGCAAACTCGGACGCGTGCTTCGCCTTGTGTAGATTCCCTCCCTGTCCCCTTTCCTAGTCAGCGAAAACGGCTAGAGGGCGTCGGCAAGAGGGGCGGCGCGGTTCGCCAGGTATACGGACACTACAATGTATCAGCACGAACTGGCGCGAAGCGGCAAATTCCTCTTTGTGATCCGCGGAGCCTATATTTACGCGACGATCGCCGGTGCGATTGCGATCATGGGGATCAACCGTGACCTCGGTCCCTTCGCCGGAGAAGCGGCGGACCGCACGTGGTTCGCCGCCGGGATCGCTATCGCCGCCCTGGGAGCGATTATTCGCATCTTCACGAGCGGCTGGGCGGCGCTAGGCACATCGGGCCGCGTCAAGACTGCCGCCGAAGCGGCGGAGCTCAACACCACCGGACCCTATTCGCTGGTACGCAACCCGCTCTATGTCGGACGGATCATCAACTATACCGGGATGGCGATGCTCAGCGGGAGCTGGGCCTTCGCCGCCATCGTCCTGCTGCTCTCCATCCTGATCTACGAGCGCGTATCGATCTACGAGGAGGAATTCCTGCGCGGAAAGTTCGGGCAGGCGCACGCCGACTGGGCGAAGGACGTGCCCGCGCTGCTCCCCCGCCTTCACGGATGGGTTAGGCCGAAATACAAGTTCTGGTGGAAGCGCATGATCTGGCGCGAACGACAGAAGGTGTTTCTCCTGGCGACCTCGATTGCGGGGACCCTGTTCGCGTATTACGGCTTCGAGCTTGACGCCGTTCCGGCCGACCGGATGTGGGTCCTGCAAGGATGGCTGTTCGTGGCCGGGCTGTTCCTGCTCACCGAAATCGGTTCCTGGACCGGCTACTACAGGGATATGCGGTGAGCGACGACCAGCGGCTAGCGCCGCTGATCGCAATCATCGGCGCAGACGGCTCGGGCAAGACGACCCTGGCGAAAGATCTGGCCGCCGAGATCGATCGCGTGCGGCCGACTGAATACGTTTATCTGGGCATGGGTTCGGGCCCGATAGGGCACAAGATTGCGGCGCTGCCGGTGATCGGCCCGCTGGCCGCCTCCCTGATCGAAAGGCGCGCCGGGCGCACCCGAGATCCCAGGGACAAGATTCCCGGGCTTCTTACCGCACTCGTCGTCTACTGGTTTTCGCGTAAGCGTGTGATGCGTTTCGAGGCCATGATGGATCTGCTGCGTCGGGGCGTTGTGGTCATCACCGACCGATACCCGCAGATCGAGGTGCCGGGCTTTTACGATGGCCCAGGACTGTCGGCGGCGCGGGCCGATAGCGCTCTGGTTCGCTGGCTCGCAGCCCGCGAGGCGCGGTTATATGCCAGGATGGCCCGGCACATACCCACCCTGGTTCTGCGATTAAACGTGGATGCCGACACCGCGCTCGCGCGCAAGCCCGAGCACGGGCGGGAGCTGGTTGAAAGAAAGATTGCGATCACACCGCGGCTTACGTTCGGTGGCGCACGCATAGAAGAGATCGACGCGACGATGGACTATGCTGCCGAGCGCACACTGGCGCGCAGGTTGATCGATCAAGTATTGGCGGCGGCCTGACGGTCCAAGAGGATCGCCTCGATTACCGGGATGTCGGCCGGTTTGTCGGCGTCGATGCAGGCTTCCGCGGCCTCCATCGGGACTATTTTTCCTCTGAGTCCGAAGCGCGCGGCTACCCGGTCGGCGAACGTCTGTATGTCGATCAGCCGAAGCGCAGCACCCAGAAGTAGCGCGGGCCCGAACGCACCGATCATCTTGCGCCCCTTCTTGCGGTCCTGCTCAAGTGCGCGCCAGAATTCGACTAATGGCAGTACTTGAGGGCCATCCAGGCGAAACAGGTTCGCCCCCGACCAGGCGCCGCCGCGGAAGCGCAGCCAGGTCCGCTGCGTCGAGTGACCGGCCCGTGCCAGCTTATCGCGCTCGACCAGACCGACGGCGACATCCACTCCGGCACTATCCGCAAGGAACTGCTCGACCATGTCGCAGGTCAGAAGAACATTGTCCGCGGTCGTGACGAGGAGAGGGCCGCCGGCAACTTTCAGGGCGTGCGCAACCGCGTCGGCGATCGATCCGTCGCAGCTGCGCCACTCGGCAGATCGCGCAGCTGCGGCGATATCGGGGTCGCTTGCCAGCGCGGCGGTGTCCTGGGCAACGACGGTTATCGAGCCGATCGCAGGCGAGCGCGCCAAGGCCTGCAGGACGTGAGCGAGCATCGGTTTGCCCGCAATCGGCAGCAATGCCTTGCTTTGCAACCCAGTGCCCGCCAGCAGTGGATCGGATCCTGGGCGGGAACCTGCGAGGACCAAGGTCGACAGAGATATTTTCACGCCCGCGCATTTGCCCGATTGCCTGCGGTTGCGCCAGCGCTAGGATGGCCTTGCGGTAGCACGCGATGACGGAGGTCCGATGGGACTGCGCAGCTGGTACGATGGCCACGTAATGCCGCGCCTGATCACTCTGGCCTGCGGACAGAAGCCCATTGAACGGCTTCGGGCCCAGGTCGTCCCGCTGGCCGAGGGAAGCGTTCTCGAAGTCGGCTGTGGCGGCGGCCTGAACCAGCGATTCTACGATACGGACAAAGTCACCGAGTTCTCGGGATTCGATCCCAGCGAACCGCTGCTCGAGGGGGCCCGCCGCGCGGCGCGGAACACGGGTTGGCCCGCCGACATCCGGCTCGGTGTAGCGGAGGACATACCGTTCCCAGCGTCGAGCTTCGACACCGTGGTGTGCACTTATACGCTGTGCTCGGTCGCCGACCATTCGCAGGCGATCGCCGAGATACGCCGCGTCCTGAAACCGGGAGGAAAGATGCTCTTTCTCGAGCATGGACGGGCGCCCGACGCGAGCGTCGAGAGATGGCAACACCGCGTCGAACCCGTATGGAGGCCGCTTGCGGGCGGATGTCACCTAACCCGTCAGGTCGGCGCCGCGCTGCGCGGGGGCGGCATGGCGGTCGAGCCGCTGGGGCAGGGCTATCTCGACAAGGCGCCTAAGATCATGGGGTGGATGGAGTGGGGCGTGGCCCGCAAATCGGGAGTTTAGGGCGCTAGAACGCGCGGACGCCGCCAATCGGCAATGTCCACGCATTAGCTTCACCGAACTGCTGCTCCAGAGCTGCACGGCGGAAACGTTCGGGTGCTTCGAACGGGTCTTCCGGCGTCAGCATCACCGTGCCCCAGTGCATCCCCAGGGCAGCAGAGGCCCGCAGGTCGCGGGCGATGCCGATCGCTTCCTCCGGAGTTGCATGGCTCGCCTGCATGATCGATCGCGGTTCGTAAGCGCCGATGCCAACGATCGCCAGTTCAAATGGGCCCGCGCGCGCCCCGATTTCGCGGAAGATTTCGCCCGGTGCCGTGTCACCGCCGAACCACACGTTGCGAAGGGGAGACCGCAAGCTGAAGCTGGCCCACAACGTCTCGTTCCGATCGAACAATCCGCGCCCCGAAAAGTGAACCGCTGGCAGGCACGCCACGGAGAGGCGGCCGAGCGACCATTCATCCCACCAATCCAGCTCGATCACCTCGCGGTATCCGCACCGGCGCATCAGCGGCGCGACGCCGAGCGGGCAGATGACCAGGGTCTCGGCACGCCAGCGATAGGCTTTAAGCGCGCCAATATCGATATGGTCGTAGTGATTGTGGCTGATCACGATCAAGTCGATTCGTGGCAGGTCCTCCGCCCGTAGAGCGGCCGGGATGAAACGCTTGGGGCCGAAACCGAGCGGTCCGGCGGTTGGACCGAGATAGGGATCGGTGAGGATCAGCTGGCCAGCCATTCGCATGGCAAAACACGCGTGACCTAGCCAGGCCAGTTCGTTCTCCCTCAGTGCTTCGAGGTCTGGCGGGATTTTAGTGACGTGCCCAGCGGGGATCGAGGGCGGCTTTGCGCGCCGCATATCGACCAGTAGAAACTTGAGGAAGTCGCGCAGGGACGCGCTCTGGCGCGGACTGCCCGGAGGATTGCGAAAGCCGCCGCCGGGCCGGTGGTGATCCGGACGTTCGGCGGCGGCTTCGCTGGTCTTCATCCCGCTGATGGCATTACTCGCCGAATGTGCGCTGCCACCAGCCGCCGCGCTTGGCAGGCGTGGCTTCCTCACTTCCGCTTGCACCATCCGTGTCGCTTGCGGATGCCTGCTCTTCGGCAGGAGCAGCAGTCACGGGATCGGCGCTTACAGTCTCGTCAGCCTTTGGCTTCCTGGCACGAGTGCGCTTGGGCTTGGCGGGCTTGTCCTCAGGCGGAGTGTCGTCGGTGGGGGTCGCCTGAGTAACGACCTCGACGTCGGCCTTCTTCTTGCGAGTGCGCTTGGGCTTCGCCGGAGCTTCTTCGGTTGCCGGTTCGGACACAGTCTCAGCTGGCGCTTCGGAGTCAGCTTTCTTCCGGCGTGCGCGCTTGGGCTTGGCCGGCTTCTCGCCGGCGGCCGCTTCGGCGGTCTTCGGAGTATCTTCAGGCCCGGCCACGACCGACATGCTCTCTTCCACGGTATCGCCTACCGTGTCCGCGAGCTTGTCGGCTTCGTCTTGGGACACGGCGTTATCGCCGTCGCCCTTGCCGCGGCCGCGCCGACGACGTCCGCCGCGGCGGCGGCGCTTCTTCGGCCGATCCTCGTCGCTGTCTTCACTTTCGGGACCATTGCGCTCGTTGCGCCCGTCCTCCTCGTTGTCGTCGTTCGTTTCCGAATCGGATGAGCTATCCTCATCGTCCCGATCCCGCCGGTTGCGCCCGCCGCGCCGTCGGCGCCGCTTGCGCCCACTGCGCTCATCGTCGCTGTCATGGCGACCGCGTGAACCTCGGTCGTCCTCGTCCCTCTCCGCATCGCCTTCGTCGATGTCGTCCTCGACCGGTTCGTCGTCGCTTTCGTCGACGATCGGCTCGAATTTCGGAGCGCTGGTCGGGCGGGGACCACTGCTGGCGACCCGCATCTTGGCGCCTTCGTCTTCGCCTTCCGGCAGAACCTCGACTGTGACGCCGTAGCGATCCTCGATTTCGGCAAGGTCGGAGCGCTTTGAATTGAGCAGGTATACCGCCGCCTCGGTAGAGGCGTAGAGTGTGATGGTACTACCCTTACCCTTGGCCGCTTCGTCCTCGATCAGGCGCAGGGCGGACAGGCCCGCCGACGACGCTGTGCGGACCAGGCCCGTTCCGTCGCAATGCGGGCATTCCCGGGTGGTCGCCTCCAGCACGCCGGTGCGCAGACGCTGGCGGCTCATTTCCATCAGGCCGAAGCCAGAGATACGGCCCACCTGGATCCGTGCCCGGTCGTTCTTGAGGGCATCTTTCATGCACTTTTCGACTTTACGGATGTTGGAGTTGTACTCCATGTCGATGAAGTCGATTACGACAAGGCCGGCCATGTCGCGCAGGCGCAGCTGGCGGGCGATCTCGCGCGCCGCCTCGATATTGGTGGCGAGCGCGGTCTGCTCGATCCCGTGCTCCTTGGTCGAGCGGCCCGAGTTGATGTCGATCGAGACCAGCGCCTCGGTCGGATTGATCACGAGGTAACCGCCGCTCTTGAGCTGGACGACCGGGTCGTACATCGCGCGCAGCTGGTCCTCGGCGCCATAGCGCTGAAACAAGGGCACGGGATCGGAATAGGCCTTCACCCGACGCGCATGGCTCGGCATCAGGAGCTTCATGAACTCCTTCGCCGACTTGTAGCCCGCCTCACCCTCGACGACGACTTCCTCGATTTCTTTGTTGTAGATGTCGCGGATCGCCCGCTTGATGAGATCACTGTCGGAATGGATCAGCGCGGGAGCCGTGCTTTTGAGCGTTTTTTCGCGGATCTCGTCCCACAGGCGAGCGAGGTAATCGAAGTCGCGCTTGATTTCGGGTTTGGTGCGCGAAAGACCGGCGGTGCGCACGATAAGTCCCATGGACTTGGGCAGCGACAGATCGCTGACGATTGTCTTCAAACGCTTGCGGTCGGCGGCCGAACTGATCTTGCGGCTAATGCCCCCTCCATGGCTCGAATTAGGCATGAGGACGCAGTATCGGCCCGCGAGGCTAAGGTACGTAGTAAGCGCCGCACCCTTGTTGCCGCGTTCTTCCTTGACGACCTGAACAAGCAGAACCTGGCGGCGCTGGATGACGTCCTGTATCTTGTAGCGACGGCGCAGCGCCATGCGCTTCGCGCGCACTTCGTCGACTTCCTTGGCGCGGCTGCGACTGCCGCCCTTACCCTGGCGACGGCCACGACCGCGACCCCGGCCCCGTGACTGGTCGTCTTCGTCGGAGTCCGAATTGTCCCCGTCGTCCCTGTCGACCTGACCATCCTCGATCGTCGCGACGTCGTCCTTTTCCGACGTGTCGATTTCTTCGACCCCGTCCTCAGCGATTTCCTCGACCAGCGATTTACCGGTCTCGTCGTCCGCGTCGTATTCGTCACCAGGTGCGTGACCTTCGTCTTCCTCTTCGGCGCGGAGCTTGGCCTCTTCCTCGGCAGCCTCGGCCTCTTCGGCGAGCAGACGCTCGCGATCTTCTTTCGGTATCTGGTAATAGTCGGGGTGGATTTCGCTGAAGGCAAGGAAGCCGTGGCGGTTGCCGCCGAAGTCGACGAACGCTGCCTGAAGCGATGGTTCGACCCGGGTTACTTTCGCCAGGTAGATGTTGCCCTTGATCTGCTTGTGTTCGGCAGATTCGAAATCGAATTCTTCGATCCGGTTACCTTGCAGTACCGCGACCCGGGTTTCTTCCGGGTGGCGCGCGTCGATGAGCATGCGCGTAGCCATTTATAATTCTCCGTGCGCGCGCCAGTGCGGACCGGTTTGGACCGGTCGGATAAAGGTGCGCGCGAACTGTTGGTGATGCGCCGTCGGAGGAGTGAGTTCCGTTGGCAAATGCGGAACGGCAGACACGCTCGAGAGCGGCCGGCCGGGGTGATGTGTCTGCAAGGATGCGCGTGCGCAGTTCGTGCGCGGCCCGGCCCGTCACGATCCGTCGGCCGCCTGTCGGCGGTGACGGGATCTGCGGGGAGGGAAAGCTCATCGCTTGCATCAACCTGGTAGTCGGCGGGGACGAAAGGTCCCGGGAAATTGAAGCCGGTCGGACCGACCGAAAGGTGTGCAAATCGCACTACCGACAGGAAACGGTCCAAGAATTCCGGTTACCCAAGTGCTAGCACCGTGGGTTTCGCCTAGCAACCATATTGCGCTGGCGCGACATGTCCCTAACCATTCATGCCAATGTCGATGCGCAAGTTAGTCTGGCTGGTTTTCCTGGCCCCGATCGTCCTCGTAGGGGCGGCGTATGCGTCCGGCGTAACCTTGCCGGTGCCCGTGCTCGGACGCAACTACGTCTTGCGCTTCGAATTGCCGAAAACTGGCGAACCCGCGGACCTTCCCCGAATTTACGGCCCGCAAGACAGGAGCCGCCCTCTTGTGGTGATCGATCCGGGTCACGGCGGACACGATCCTGGTGCAAGCGCTGGAACCTTGCGCGAAAAGGACATCGTCCTGGGTCTTGCCACCACCTTGCGCGACGACTTGGTCAAGGAGGGCGGGATCCGCGTTGCGCTCACCCGCGAGGACGACCGGTTTCTCGTTCTCGGTGAACGGTTTGCTATCGCTCGCGCGCTCGGCGCGGAGCTGTTTCTATCGATTCACGCCGACTCTTCCGGCGATGTAGATGGGGTGACGGGCGCCAGCATCTATACCCTTTCGAACAAGGCATCGAGCGAAGCGGCCGCGCGGTTTGCGGCGAGAGAGAACAGCGCCGATACGGTCAACGGCGTATCGCTGGAAGACAAAACCGATGCCGTGAGCACGATTCTCGTCGAGCTATCGCAGCGTCGCACTCAGGACGACAGCGCAGAGTTCGCTCGACTTATAGAACGAGAGGGCAAGGGTGTGCTGCGCTTCCACCCGCAACCCCGTCGCTCCGCCGGCCTGGCGGTCCTTCGTGCCCCTGACGTGCCGAGCGTACTCTACGAGGCGGGCTTCATTACCGATCCGGACGAAGCAGCGCGGATGGCGTCGCCAGAAGGCCGCGAGCAATTTGCCGAGGTACTCGCCAGGGCAATCCGCGTTTACTTTGCGCGTACCGCGAATATCGGCTGACCAAGCCACTGGCGCGGCGCGGAATCGCCGTGCTAAGGCCCGGCGCGATCATGGCCGACACCAAAACCCTCGAACACTTCCGCTATCGCATCCGTCGCGATGCTCAAGGCGTCTCCGCCTGGTTTCGCGAAAATTGGCAAGGCAAGCGCTGGTTTCGTTGGTTCTCGGCGCTATTCGCCGCAGGGCTACTGTTCTTCGTTGGCGGATGGGCAGTGCTGGCGAGCGGGCTGCCTGACGCCGAAACGCTAGTAGACTATCAGCCGCCATTACCAACCATGGTGCGCGGCCGTGACGGCGAGATCGTCCATTCCTATGCCCGCGAGCGGCGTGTGCAACTGCAGTACGCCGATTTCCCGAAAGAGTTGATCGAGGCCTTCCTCGCTGCCGAAGACAAGACCTTCTTCACGCACGGCGGAGTCGACATCACCGGCACGATCGGCGCGGTGGTCGACTATGCGACCAAGTTCGGCTCCGGCGAGCGGGCGGTCGGCGGTTCGACTATCACCCAGCAGGTAGCGAAGAACATCCTGCTCGGCGACGAATATTCGGTGACTCGCAAGCTCAAGGAAATGATCCTCGCGCGGCGGATCGAGGGCGTGCTGACCAAGCAGCAAATCCTCGAGCTTTATCTCAACCAGATCCCGCTCGGCCGGCGCAGTTTCGGCGTTCAGGCCGCGAGCAGGGCTTACTTCGACAAGGACGTCGGGGACCTCGACTTGCACGAGATGGCATTCCTCGCCATCCTGCCCAAGGCGCCAGAGCGCTATGGACGCAAGAAGCACGAGGCGGCGGCGATCGAGCGACGCAATTTCGTGCTCGACCAAATGGTCAAGAACGATTTCATCACACCGGCGCAGGGCGCTGCGGCCAAGGCGCAGCCACTCGGGCTGAAGAAATCGCGCTCGATGGTACCATCGGCCGACGCGGGCTACTTCCTCGAGGAAGTGCGGCGCCAGTTGATCGACAAGTTCGGCGAAACCGACGACGATGGCAAAAATAGCGTTTACGCTGGCGGGTTGTGGGTGCGCACCTCGCTCGACACAAAGTTGCAGGACGCGGCACGCGATGCGCTGCGCGGCGGCATCCTGCGCTATAACGCGGGGAAAAGCTGGCCTGGCCCGCTGGCGACGATCGACGTGTCGGACGACACCTGGCAATCGCAGCTCGCCGCATCGCCGCTCGGTATAAACTACAAGGATTGGCGCATCGGCGTCGTCACCAAGCGAGACGGTTCGAGCGCGACGATCGGTTTTTCCGACGGTGACACCGCACCTTTGACCGGGCTTCCCGACGGCCTGAAGGCAGGTCACGTCATCGCCGCTGCCCCAAGCGGAAACGGCTACACCGTGCGCACCGTGCCCGAGGTTTCGGGCGGTTTCCTGGCCGAAGAGCCGGCGACGGGCCGCGTGCTCGCGATGCAGGGCGGGTTCGACAGTCGACTCTCGGATTTCAATCGCGCGACGCAGGCAATGCGTCAGCCGGGGTCGACCATCAAACCGTTCGTCTATGCGACCGGGCTCGACCAGGGCATGACTCCTGCGACCGAAGTGCCTGACCAACCCTATTGCTTCTATCAGGGCGCGGCGCTCGGCGAGAAGTGCTTCCGCAATTTCGGCGGCGGCGGAGGCGGGGTGCACACGATGCGTTGGGGACTCGAGCAGAGTCGCAACCTTATGACCGTCCACATCGCGATGGACGCAGGCATGCCCAACGTGACCCGCACCTTCGAGAAGATGGGCATCGGCAAGTACGAGAACTATCCCGCCTTTGCGCTGGGCGCGGGGGACACGACCGTAGAGCGCATGGTCAATGCCTATTCGACCTTGGCGAATTTCGGGCGAATGCACGACCCGTCGGTCATCGACTACGTGCAGGACCGCAACGGCAAGGTGATCTGGCGTGCTGACAAGCGCGAATGCGCCAAATGCAACATGCCCGAATGGGACGGCAAGGGAATGCCTCGCCTGGCAGCGACCGGTCGGCAGGTGATGGATGCGCGGACTGCCTACCAGGTGATCCACATGCTCGAAGGAGTTGTGCAGCGCGGTACTGCAGTGCGGCTGCGCGTCCTCGATCTGCCGTTATTCGGCAAGACCGGCACGACGAGCGGCCCCACCAACGCATGGTTCGTCGGCGGCAGCCCGGATCTCGTCGCCGGCATGTACATCGGTTTCGACAAGCCGCGGAACCTGGGCGGGTGGGTGCAGGGCGGCAATACCGCCGCCCCGATGATGATCGATTTCGTCAAGGCGACCCGTGATCGATGGTCTGACGACCCCTTCGTCGCGCCTGCTGGCGTGCGGATGGTCCGCATCAATCGGCAAAGCGGCAAGCGTGTGTTCGACGCGTGGCCGACAAACGATCCCAAGCCCGCGGTCATTTGGGAAGCCTTCAAGCCCGATACCGAACCGCCGCGGGCGACCCGGCAGGACGAGATAGCGGCCAAGCGCAATGAAATTCTTGAGATGATCCGTCGCGGCCGTCAGGCTGCCGAAAGCAGCAATTCGGCCCGCAAAACCGAAGAACGTCCGCGCGATTTTGTTGAGGAGCAGGGTGGGATATACTGATCCCCTTACCCGAGAGGATGGCCATATGAAGAAGCTGATTGGTCTCGCTACTGCCCTTACCCTGCTGGTGGCACCTGCTGCAGCGAGCCTTCCGGCTGGAGCGAGAGCGCCGATGTTCGCGACACAAGCGGCAAAGGGGGGCAAGGCATTTGGATTCAGTCTTGCGAGCGCCCTGAAGAAAGGACCGGTCGTACTGTATTTCTATCCCAAGGCTTTCACGCAAGGGTGTACCCTCGAGGCCCACGCCTTTGCCGAAGCGACAGATGAATTCGCGAAATATGGCGCCACCGTCGTGGGAATGTCCAATGACGACATTGAGACCCTCAAGCGCTTCTCGACCGAGGCATGCCGCGACAAGTTTGCAGTCGGCTCTGCGACTTCGAAGATCGTCGCAGCCTACGACGCCGATCTCGTGCGCGACGGCAAGAGCACCGGCATGACCGAGCGCACAAGCTACGTTATCGATCAATCGGGCCGGATCGTATTCGTGCACTCGGATCTCGACTACAAGGATCACGTCCGCCTGACGCTCGACGCGGTCAGGAAGCTCAAGGCCAAGAACAAGGGTAGGGCCGAGAGCAAGTCCTGATCGCACACCCTTTCGCCCGTCCTCACCGTTCGCTAAGCGGCGGGCAATTCCTGCTGGAGACCTGAATTCATGCGTGCCGAGGGGCAGGCCCATATCGACCGTATCGGAGCTGCGTTGGCGCTTGTGCGCCAGTCGCTGGACTGGGAGCGCGCGCTGCGACGCCTCGACGAGCTCAATGCTCGTGTCGAGGATCCAAAGCTGTGGGACGATCCAAAGGACGCCGAAGCAGTCATGCGTGAGCGCCGGCGACTCGAAAGCGCAATCGGTACCGTGAAGGAAATCTCGTCGGAGATGGCCGACGCGATCGAGTTCGTCGAAATGGGCGAGGCCGAAGGTGACACCGAGATCGAGACCGAAGGGCTGGAGACGCTCGCCCGTCTCGCCGAGCGTGCCGATGCCGACAAGGTCCAGGCTCTGCTTTCGGGGGAAGCGGATTCGAACGACACCTATCTGGAAATCCACGCCGGCGCCGGCGGGACGGAAAGCCAAGATTGGGCAGAGATGCTCCAGCGGATGTATACCCGCTGGGCCGAGCGCAAAGGCTACAAGGTCGAACTCGTCGATTACCACGGGGGCGACCAGGCCGGGATTAAGAGCGCGACGCTTTTGATCAAGGGTGAGAACGCCTACGGCTATGCCAAGACCGAAAGCGGCGTGCATCGCCTCGTCCGCATCAGTCCCTACGACAGCTCGGCGCGCCGCCACACGAGCTTCAGCTCGGTCTGGGTCTATCCGGTCATCGACGACAGCTTCGAGATCGACATCAACCCCGCGGATCTGAAAATCGATACCTACCGCGCGTCGGGAGCCGGCGGACAGCACGTCAACACGACAGATTCAGCCGTGCGCATAACCCACGTGCCGAGCGGGATCATCGTTGCCAGCCAGCAGGATCGTAGCCAGCACAAAAACCGCGATATCGCGATGAACATGCTCAAAGCGCGTCTGTTCGAACGCGAGATGGCGCAGCGCGAGGCAGCCGCCAGCGGGGAATACCAGGAAAAGAGCGAAATCGGTTGGGGCCACCAGATCCGAAGCTACGTTCTCCAGCCGTACCAGATGGTGAAGGACCTGCGGACCGGGCACACTTCGCCAACGCCCGACGACGTGCTTGATGGTGCACTCGATCCGTTTATCTCGGCGGCGCTCGCGCAGCGCGTGACCGGCGAGACCGTTGAGGTCGAGGACGCCGACTGATGGGCCGCGCGGCTGCGCTCGCTCTGGCTGTGTTGGCTGTCGGCGGGTGCCGCTGGGCTGACAGCGATTCGACACGCCCCGATACGGCGCAGGATTTTCCACGCGCACATCGCGATGTCGCCGCGGCTGCGGGGACGCAGTTCTCAAATGAGACCCAGCGCGACAGTGTGGGTGAGGCAAAAAAGGTCATGGACCTCGCCGAGATCAAGCGAGGCATGACCGTCGCCGACATAGGTGCGGGCGAAGGCTACTACACTGTCCGCCTGGCCGAGCGGGTCGGTAAAAAGGGCCGGGTGTTGGCGGAAGATATCGATCGCTCTGCGCTTGAGCGGCTTGGGCAGAGGGTTGAGCGCGAGCGGCTAGAAAACGTCTCTATTCGCCTCGGTACGCCCGACGATCCGAAGCTGCCCGAAAACAGTTTCGACCGGGTATTCATGGTGCACATGTACCACGAGGTGCAAGAGCCGTACGCCTTCCTGTGGCGGCTCTGGCCTTCGCTGAGGGAAGGCGGGATCGTCGTCGTGGTCGATGTCGATCGTCCCACCGGCCAACATGGTATCGATCCACTTTTGCTGAGTTGCGAGTTCGAGCGGGTCGGCTTCAAGCTCGACCAGTTCAAGGACGCGCCCGAACTGGCAGGGTACTATGCACAGTTCAAGCGAGCCGCTACGAGGCCCGAACCGGCGGCGATAAAGCCATGCCGACACGACGCGGCCCACGAAGGTGCCGCGACCAAGTAAAGCTCCTGAGAGGTAGCACAAGCCAATGTCATTCAAGGGGTTGCAGCCCATTCTTTACGGCGGTCGCGAAGTCTGGCCGCTGGTCGAAGGCGGCAAGGGCGTATCCGCGACCAATCACGCCAGCTCGGGTGCATGGGCGGCGGCGGGCGGTATCGGCACCGTCAGTGCGGTTAATGCCGATAGCTACGATGTCGACGGAAATCCGATCCTGCAGGTCTATCCGCAGGCCACCCGGGTCGAGCGGTTCGAACAACTCGTCCGCTACGCGATCGACGGCGCCACCGAACAGGTGCGGCGCGCGCATGAAATCGCGAACGGACAAGGCGCGATCAACATCAACGTCCTGTGGGAAATGGGCGGCGCGCAGCGCGTGCTCGAAGGGGTGCTGGAGAACTGCAAGGGTCTTGTCACCGGCGTCACGTGCGGAGCGGGCATGCCGTACAAGCTTGCCGAGATCGCGGCGCGTTTCAATGTGAACTATCTGCCGATCGTGAGCTCGGCCCGCGCGTTCCGTGCGCTGTGGAAGCGCAGCTATTCCAAGGTGCCCGAACTGATGGCCGCGGTCGTCTATGAGGACCCGTGGCTCGCCGGGGGGCACAACGGCCTCTCCAACGCCGAGGACCCGACGCGCCCCGAGGATCCGTATCCCCGGGTGAAGGCGCTACGCGATACCATGCGTGCCGAAGGGGTATCCGAAGATACAGCCATCGTGATGGCCGGCGGCGTGTGGTTCCTGCGCGAATGGAACGACTGGATCGACAATCCGGAGCTCGGCAAGATCGTATTCCAGTTCGGCACGCGCCCACTCCTGACCCATGAAAGTCCGATTCCGCAAGTTTGGAAGGATATGCTCCGCACGGTCGAGCCGGGCGACGTGCTGCTCCACAAATTCTCACCCACCGGCTTCTATTCGAGCGCGGTGAAGACGCCGTTCCTCTACGACTTGATGCACCGATCTGAACGGCAGATTCCGATCTTCAAGCGGGACGAAGTCGAAGGGACCATGCCGCTGCTCGATCACGGCAAGGCGAAGTATTTCTGGGTCCACCCCGGTGACCAGCGCAAAGCGCTCGCCTGGATGCACGAGGGCTTCACCGAGGCGCTCAAGACTCCCGACGATACGGTAGTTTTCGTGACGCCCGAGAGCGCCGAGCAGATCCGCGCCGACCAGCAAGGCTGCATGGGCTGCCTGTCGCACTGCCAGTTCTCAAGCTGGAAGGACCACGACAACCACACGACCGGTCGCCTGGCCGATCCGCGTAGCTTCTGTATCCAGAAAACCCTGCAGGACATCGCCCACGGCGGCGACCCGGACGAGAACCTCGCCTTTGCAGGACACGCGGCTTATCGCTTCAAGCAGGATCCGTTCTATTCCAACAACTTCACACCGACCGTGAAGCAGCTCGTCGAGCGGATCTTGACGGGCGACTGAGGAGCCAGGCCAAGCCCGCGGGCATTACCGCCACAATTGCATGGAACGCACTTCACCGGGCAAGTTCGCGTCTGCGTTCTGACCGGCGAACACGCGTTCCATCAATTGCCATTGTCGCCGCACCGTTGTCCGCCGCCATATCGACACCAGGAATGCGTCCTTGAGGACGGATTTGCCGTCCACACTCGCGTCCAGGTACATCGGCGCGGCAAAAATCGCCGATTTGCCTTGCCTGCGGACGTAAATGCTCCCGAAGCGGTACCCGCTGCAGCGAAAGCGAGTCTCGGTGGCATTGAGCCAACTCACGCGATCGAGAATGACCGGGTGAGCCCCTCCGAAAAGGACGACGAGGTCGCGAACGGCCAGCGCCTTCATGTCCTTGCGGTCGCGCGCGATCCACGCGCGCATCCAGCGATGCTCCAGTGCTTCGATCCACGATGCGAAGTCGTTCATTTAAAGAGCGATAGCGAAGCGAAGGCGCGGCACAAGAGCCGTTAGACGAGCCCTTCGAGCACCTGGTCGGGTGGCCGATGGCCGTCCGCCCAGAAGCGAATGTTGGCGATGACCTTTTCGCCGGCTTGTTCGCGCCCCTCGATCGTCGCGCTGCCGATGTGGGGCTGGGCTATGACGTTGGGCAGCGCGACTATCCGTTCGTCGACCCGTGGTTCTTCGGGAAAGACGTCGAGACCGGCGCCGCCGAGATGGCCTCTTTCCAACGCTTCAATCATGGCATCATAATCGAGCAGGTCTGCCCGCGCCGTGTTGATGATGATCGCGCCGTGTTTCATCGCGGCAATCCGTTCTGCGCCGATCATACCCCTGTTTTCTGCCGACGAGGGGCAGTGGAGGGTGATAATATCGGACTGGGCTAGCATTTCGTCGAGGCTGTCGACCCAGGTCGCGCCGAACATCGTCTCGACCGCCTGTGGCAGTCGCCGGCGGTTGTGGTAGCGGATGTCCAGCCCGAAAGCGCGAGCGCGGAACGCGACCGCTTGGCCAATTCGCCCCATGCCGACGATGCCGAGCACCTTACCCGACAACTTTCGTCCGAGTAGCGCACTCGGCGCCCAGCCGGTCCACTCGCCGCGACGGATCAGGGCGGTGCCCTCGCGCAACCGGCGCGGCACGCCAATGATCAGCGCCATCGTCAGATCGGCAGTGTCGTCGGTGAACACGCCCGGCGTATTGGTGACAACGATCTTTTTTGCGCGCGCGGCTTCGAGATCGATGTGATCGAACTCCGGCGCCGAAGCTAGCGATCAATCCGAAGTGTGGCCCCGCCTGCTCGATCATTGCAGCGTCGATCCTATCGGTGACGGTGGGGACCAGGACGTCGGCCTTTCGCATGGCGGCGGCGAGCGCGTCACGACTCATTGGCACGTCATGGACATTCAGCGTCGTTTCGAAGAGCTCACTCATCCGCGCTTCGACCGAAGGAAGCAGGTGACGGGTCACCACGACGCTGGGTCTCGCCGTGCGACGGGGTTGGGGACGATCGGTCATCGACGCGGAGCTATCGGGAACGGGGCGGGGCGGTCAAGCGCTGCTCGCTTGAACGAAACCGGGAATCCGCGCTAACGCGGTGACGATATGCGATTTTCCATTCTTCTCGCCGCGATGCTGCTTGCCGTGCCGGCTGTCGCGCAAGACCGAGAAGTGCCTTATTGGGCGACGATCAAGGCGGAAAAGCTCAACATGCGCGCGGGGCCGGGGCGCGATTTTCCCATTCGTTGGGTCTACACTCGCGCCGGCCTGCCATTGAAGGTCATCCGAGTCCACGAAGGATGGCGGCTGGTGAAGGATCCTGCGGGCGACGAAGGTTGGGTGACCGCGAATCTGTTAAGCCGCGAGCGGGCCGCGCTCGTTGTGGGACAGGGACTAGCGGCGATCCGTGCTGAACCTTCGGAAGATGCGAAGCTCAGATGGAACGCTGAGCCGGGCGTTATCGGAAAGCTGGGAGATTGCGCGGCGGGCTGGTGTGAGTTCGACGTCGGCGGCCGAGCCGGGTATGTTAAGGCCGATCGATTGTGGGGCACCGGCGAGTCTTGAAGGCGGGGCCCAGAGCGCCCCGGTCCCCCACATTACATGATCACATTGCCGTCGTTTCCCTTGGCTGGGGCTTTACGGTCACAGGGTCGCCCTCATCTGGGGTAGCTGTGAACGAGCCGTCGGCAGCTGGCGGGGTTTCTGTGAAGCACATACCTTTCGCGCCCTCGGTCGTGGGCGTGAAGCAGGTCTTACCGTCCTTCACCGCCCAGGTGCCCTCCTCGGTGACTTTCCCGTCGGCATCGACGTCGGAATACGTGCCATCTGCATTGATGTTTGCCGTCATCACCTGACCATTGGCGTACGCAACTTGGTAGGCACCGGCTGGCGAGCCGTTCGCGACTGTCGAGCTGGCGGCGGGCATCTCGGCCGGTGCCGTGTCGGACGTCGCTTCGGCTGCCGGTTCAGCTTGGCTGCACGCGCCAAGAGCCATGGCCGCTGCACCAATCACAAAAATTCGCATGAGCAATCCCCTCTCTACTGAGGCGACCCGGATAGGGCGTAGCATATGGGGAAGAGAGTGGGAAACCGCGCTCTCGAGTGAGCAAACAGCGGCGAGTGTCCGGAAGTTCGCGAAGGGCGGTCCAATGCGAACCGCCCGTCGCGGGTTTCAGAAATCAGGTGGTAGGGGTGGCGGTGGCAGTCGCTTCACCGGTGGCCGCCGCCGAGGTGTTCGCGGGAGCGACCGTCAGGACGATCTTGCCGTCCTCACTGGTCGCGGTGAAGCTGCCATTCGCGTCAGGCGACGAGACGGTCCAGCAAACTTCGGCTGCATCGCCCTCTTCGTCGAAGCAATCCTTGCCGTCCTTGCGGGCGTAGGTGCCCTTGGTGATTTTGCCGTCGAAGCCGGTGTCCTCGTAAGTGCCGTCGGCGTTGATTGTGGTCGTGCCTTTCTGGCCCTCAGCGTTCGTAACGTCGTAAGTGCCGGGGGTGACGCCGGTGTCTGCGGCAGGAGTTGCCTCGGCCATCGTCGTGTCGGTCGCAACAGGGGTTTCTTCGGCCTTCTGCGAACAGGCGGACAGCGCAGCGACGGTTGCAATAAGAATAAGCTTCTTCATTTCAGGCTCTCCCGTTTGAGGGATGCCCGGCATACGCTTGTCATAAAGTGGCCGCAATCGGCAAATGGGTGAGTTTAAGCCAGCTCCAACGCGACTGCGGTCGCCTCGCCTCCGCCGATGCACAGAGATGCTACACCGCGCTTCAGGCCCTTTTGCTTAAGAGCGTTAAGCAGAGTGACGACGATCCGCGTCCCGCTTGCGCCGATCGGATGGCCGAGAGCAGTCGCACCGCCGTGGACGTTGATCTTGTCGTGCGGGATGCCGAGGTCCTTCATCGCGAACATCGCGACGCAGGCGAACGCCTCGTTCACCTCGAACAGGTCGACATCGCCGATCGACCAACCGGCCTTGTCGAGGACCTTGTTGATCGCCCCGACTGGGGCAACGGTAAAATCTTTCGGCTCCTGCGCGTGCGCAGCCATCGCGACGATCTTCGCAACCGGTGTAGCCCCCTTGTCCTTCGCCACGCTCTCGCGCGCCAGCACGACTGCAGCTGCACCGTCGCTGATCGAGCTCGACGAAGCGGCGGTGATCGTGCCGTCCTTGGCGAAGGCGGCGCGCAGCTGGCGCAGCTTTTCCGGGTTGCCCTTGGGCGGCTGTTCGTCGGTGTCGACGGTGGTTTCGCCCTTGCGGGTCGAGAAGGTGACCGGGACGATCTCGTCCGCAAATGCGCCCGATTTGATTGCCTCGTTCGCGCGGCGCAGCGATTCGACCGAGTAGTCGTCCATGTTTTCGCGAGTGAGCTGGTATTCGTTCGCGGTATCCTGCGCGAATGTACCCATCGCGCGGCCCGCGTCGTACGCATCCTCCAGCCCGTCGAGGAACATGTGGTCGTAGGCGGTGTCGTGACCGATGCGCGCGCCCGAACGGTGCTTTTTGAGCAGATAGGGCGCGTTAGTCATGCTCTCCATGCCGCCGGCGACGGCCATATCCATGCTGCCGCTGGCGAGCGCCTCGGACGCCATGATGATCGTCTGCATGCCGCTGCCGCAGACCTTGTTGACGGTGGTTGCCTGGACCGACTTGGGCAGGCCGGCCTTGATGGCGGCCTGGCGGGCGGGAGCCTGGCCAAGGCCGGCAGGCAGTACGCAACCCATGTAGATCCGCTCGATGTCCTCACCCGCGACGCCCGCGCGTTCGACCGCGGCCTTTACCGCCGTTGCCCCGAGATCGGTCGCTGAAACGTCAGACAACGCGCCCTGCATGCCGCCCATCGGAGTGCGGGCGTAGGACAGGATGACGACGGGATCGGCTTCGGAGAACATGGGCATGTCGGGCCTTTCTGGTTTCTTGTTGCGAGCGATCTAGTGCTGCACTGCGGCAAAGGCAAACGAGCGTGACTTGACGTCGATGAAGCCCGAACTTGCCTTGCTGCGCGCAATGTTCGACAACCGGTGGCAAAGCGAAACGGGTGGAGACGTTTGACAATGGCCGAGAACCGCAAGACCGAACTGGACAATCTGCTTGCAGGCCAGCGCAAGGCTTTCACCGATGCGCGACCAGAGGACCTATCGGCACGGCGCGACCGAATCGAACGGGCCATGGCGCTGCTGAAGGACAATGCCGAAGAATTGTGCCGCGCAATGAGCGCGGATTTCGGCAGCCGATCGATCCAGCAGTCGATGATCACCGATATCGCGGGGACGGTCGGCTTCGGGAATTATTGCCTCAAGAACCTTGCCGGATGGGCAAAGTCGGAGAAGCGCAAGGTCCAGTTCCCGCTCGGCTTACTGGGCGCGAAGGCCGAGTTGCGGTTCGAGCCCAAGGGGGTGATCGGCATTCTTTCTCCCTGGAACTTTCCCGTGAATTTGAGCTTCGGCCCGCTGATGCAGGTTTTTGCAGCGGGGAACCGCGCTATGATCAAGCCGAGCGAGTTCACCGAACGCACCAGCGACCTGATGGCCGAACTTGTGGCCAAGCGCTTTGATGCGACCGAGTGCGCGGTCGTCACCGGCGGTCCCGAAGTGGCGCATGCATTCAGCGAGTTGCCGTTCGACCACCTCGTTTTCACGGGTTCGACCGCCACGGGACGCAAGGTGATGGAAGCGGCGGCCAAAAACCTCGTGCCGGTGACGCTGGAACTTGGCGGCAAAAGCCCGGTGTTCCTTGGAAAGGGCGCCGACCTATGGAAGGCGGGTGAGCGCATTGCGATGGGCAAGATGATGAACGCGGGGCAGATCTGCCTGGCACCCGACTACTTGATGGTACCCGAAGAAATCGAGGAGGGCGCGGTCGCTGCGGTCCAGCTGGGCGTGCACGACATGTACCCGACGCTTCTCGCCAACGACGATTATGCCAGTGTCGTTTCGGACCGGCATTTCGACCGGCTGCAGGGCCTGGTCGCCGATGCGCGTGACAAGGGCGCCGAGGTAATCGAAGTCAATCCGGCCGACGAGGACTTCGCCAACTCGAATACCCGCAAGATGCCCTTGACGATCCTGCGCAACGTGACGGACGACATGGCGGCCATGCAGGAAGAAATCTTCGGACCCGTCCTGCCGGTGAAGACCTATCGCAACATCGACGAGGCGATCGATTACGTAAATGCGCACGACCGGCCGCTCGGCCTGTACTACTTCGGGGACGATTCGGCCGAGCGCGAGAAGGTGCTTACCCGAACGATAAGCGGCGGCGTGACCGTCAACGACGTCGTGTTCCACGTTTCGATGGAGGACCTGCCTTTCGGCGGCGTCGGTCCGTCAGGCATGGGCAGTTATCATGGGATCGAGGGCTTCCGCGAATTCAGCCACGCGCGCAGCGTCTATACCCAGCCGAAGATCGACGTCGCCAAGTTGGGCGGGTTCAAACCACCTTATGGCAGCGCGACCGACAAGGCGATCAAGGGGATGATGAAGTAAGCTCGGCGGAAAAGGGTCGGTTTTTGCCGCCCCGCGGCCTTGCGCTGCAATGCAGCGGGGACTAGGGCGCGCCCTGAAACCGCAAGCAAACGAGTACGGACGCTTGGTCGACCTGTCGCAATACCTGCCGATCCTGATATTCCTCGGCATCGCCCTCGGGCTTTCTGCGCTCTTCGTGTTCCTTCCGATGGGCGTCGCGCGCCTGACCGGGGCGCACAACCCGAACGCTGAGAAGCTGAGTGAATACGAGTGCGGGTTTCCCGCGTTCGAGGATCCGCGCAGCCAGTTCGACGTGCGCTTCTATCTCGTCGCGATCCTGTTCATCATCTTCGACCTCGAAGCGGCATTTCTGTTTCCCTGGGCGGTCAGCCTCGATGTGACCGGCTGGCCGGGCTGGATCACGATGATGGTGTTCCTTGGAGAGCTTGCCATCGGCCTGGCCTATGCGTGGAAGAAGGGAGCGCTGGAATGGGAGTAGATCGCCAGCCTTCGCTCGATCACCGCATGGCCAATCCCGCGGCGAGCACCGTGTCGGGGCCCAACGAGAACCCGGCGCAGGGACTGCCCGACGGCGGTTATTTCAACGCGTTGTCGACCGAGCTCGACAACAAGGGTTTTCTCGTCACGTCGACCGAGGACCTGTTCCAGTGGGCGCGCACCGGCTCGCTGTGGTGGATGACTTTTGGCCTCGCGTGCTGCGCGGTCGAGATGATCCACGTCAACATGCCCCGATATGACATGGAGCGCTTCGGCGTCGCCCCGCGCGCCAGTCCGCGCCAGTCGGACGTGATGATCGTCGCCGGCACGCTCTGCAACAAGATGGCTCCCGCGCTGCGCAAGGTTTACGACCAGATGTCGGATCCCAAGTACGTGATCAGCATGGGCAGCTGCGCCAACGGCGGCGGTTATTATCACTACAGCTACAGCGTCGTGCGCGGATGCGACCGGATCGTGCCGGTCGACATCTACGTCCCCGGCTGCCCGCCGACGGCCGAGGCGCTGCTCTATGGCGTGATGCAGCTTCAGCGTAAGATCCGCCGCGAAGGGACGATCGAGCGGTAATGGCGACCGTGTTCCATCCCGCTCCAAAAATTTCCTCCAACGAGGGCGTGCAGGACGCGCTGTCGAAGGCGCTCGGCAAGTCGCTCGTCTCGGCTAAGGAAGAGCACGGCGAGATCGTGCTCACCGTCGCGCGCGACAGTATCGAGGAAGTCCTGCGCAAGCTGCGCGATGAGCACGCCTACCAGCAGCTGATGGACATAGCCGGCGCCGACTATCCCAGCCGCGCGGAGCGGTTCGAAGTCGTCTACATGCTCCTCAGCTTGACGAAGAACCACCGGATCATGGTGAAGGTAACCGCGGCCGAGGATACCCCCGTGCCGACCGTCACCACGCTGTGGCCCAACGCCGGTTGGCTCGAGCGCGAAGTGTTCGACATGTTCGGCGTCCTGTTCGACGGAAACACCGACCTGCGCCGCATCCTCACCGACTACGGGTTCGAAGGGCATCCCTTCCGCAAGGATTTTCCGCTTACCGGCTATACCGAGCTACGTTATTCCGAGGACGAGAAGCGCGTGGTCTACGAGCCGGTCGACTTGCCGCAGGACCTGCGTCAGTTCGATTTCATGAGCCCGTGGGAAGGCGCCGACTACGTTCTGCCGGGTGATGAGAAGAGCGCTCCGGTTCCGCCGGCGCCCGCTCCGAAGCCAGTGCAGAAGGCAGACGGAGACGTCGCCGCCAAGAAGCCTGAAACCAGGGGCGGGCCCGACGTCGACGTGCCGAAGACCACAGACGAGCCATCGGATACCGGCGCAGGCGAAGAGGCCAACGGTAAGGCCGCGCAGAAGAAGTCGGCTCCGCCGCCCGCCAAGAAGGCCACGGGCAAGAAGGACCCCGACGCTCCCAATCCCACGGAGAACCGCCCCGCGCGCAAGCCGCGTAAGGCGACCGCGCGCGACGACAAGCCGGCGACCGAGCCTCAAAAGACGAAAGCACCGCGCAAGCCGCGCAAGAAGAAGGGCGACGACGCATGAGCCGCCGCGTCCTCGCTCTGACAGCCATGCTCGCGCTCACCGCTTGCTCGAAGTCGCCGGAGACGCCGAGCGGCGAGAGTGCCGACGATTTCGCTAAGCGCGCGGGCGTCGAAGGGCCGAACGGCGAAGTGCCGTTGGTGGCCGAGGTCAACGCGCAGCCGGTCGTCGCGCCCACCGGTGCGGCGCAGCTGACGCCGCTGTCGGCCGAGGCGCCCAAGGCGCTCGGCTCGATCGCGGGCGGGTGCTCGTTCGTCTACCAGGGGCGCTCGCTGCTGGTCGTGGGCTCGGGCGAGGGCACCGATCCCAAGGGGCAGGGCGTGCTTGTGATCGACGGGACGCAGGTTGTGCTTCCCGGCACCGCCGCGGGCGGCACGCAGGTCGTCGAAAGCGGCCCAACGTTGAGCGGGGCCGGCTATACCGTCTCGGTCCTGCGCGCCGACGGGGCGCCGCAAGTGAAGGACGGACGTAATGAATGGACCGCGGGCCTCAAGGTCGCCGGTCCGCAGGGCGAGACGACGTTCTCGCCGGGAACCTGGAGCTGCACGGCATGAGCATGCAACTCGAACATTCGCCGACCACCGGCGACGATGTCATCACCAACTACACGATCAATTTCGGGCCCCAGCACCCCGCGGCGCACGGCGTGCTGCGCATGGTGATGGAACTCGACGGCGAGATCATCGAACGGATCGACCCGCACGTCGGGCTGCTGCACCGCGGCACGGAAAAGCTGATCGAGCACAAGACCTACCTGCAGGCGCTGCCGTATTTTGACCGGCTCGATTACTGCAGCCCGCTGTGCATGGAGCACAGCTACGTCCTCGCGATCGAGAAGCTGCTCAACATCGAGGTGCCGATCCGCGCGCAGTACCTGCGGGTGCTGTTCGCCGAGCTGACCCGCATCTCGAATCACATGCTCAACCTCGGCAGCCACGTGATGGATGTCGGCGCGATGACGCCGAACCTGTGGCTGTTCGAAATCCGCGAAGACTGCATGAACTTCTTCGAGGCGATCTCGGGCGCGCGGATGCACAGCGCGTGGTTCCGCCCCGGCGGCGTGCATGAAGACGTGCCGCTGAAGGTGCTGACCGACATTGCCGACTGGCTCGACACCCGCCTGCCGCGCCTGTTCGAGGACGCGATGAGCCTCGTCGTCGACAACCGCATTTTCAAGCAGCGCAACGTCGATATCGCGGTGGTGAGCAAGGACGACGCGGTCGCCTGGGGCTTCTCCGGCCCGATGATCCGCGCCGCGGGCGTTCCGTGGGACCTGCGCAAGAGCCAGCCCTACGACGTCTACGACCGGATGGACTTCGAAATCCCCGTCGGCACAAATTCCGACTGCTACGACCGGTTCATGGTCCGGGTCGAGGAAGTGCGCCAGTCCGCGCGCATCATGAAGCAGTGCCTCGCCGAGATGCCCGAAGGCCCGGTGGCGAGCGACGATCGCAAGGTGGTGCCGCCCAAGCGCGCCGAGATGAAGCAGTCGATGGAAGCGCTGATTCACCACTTCAAGCTCTACACCGAGGGCTTCCACGTGCCCGCGGGCGAAGTCTACGTCGCCACCGAAAGCCCCAAGGGCGAATTCGGCGTCTACCTCGTGTCGGACGGCAGCAACAAACCCTACCGCTGCAAGATCCGCCCGACCGCGTTCAGCCACCTGCAGGCGATGGACTTCATGTCCAAGGGCCACATGCTCCCCGACGCGACCGCCATCCTCGGCGCAATCGACGTGGTGTTCGGGGAGTGCGACCGGTGAGTTATCGGACTTGGCTGGACTCGAAGGTTGACCCTGCTCTCGGGGTGACAGGCTTTCGGTACATCTGGAACCAGCACTGGATCATCGTGCTGCACACAGCAGTTGTCGTAGCGATCATGATTGCGCTGGAGTGGTTGTTCTCGATCGAGCCTGAAAGCACTCTCTATTACCTCTTCGGTGCAGCGATGATCGTGACTCCAATCGTGACCATTATTTCTTTGTGGACGCGGCGCGCGAAGTTGTGGTCGCGGGTAGGTGAAGAAGGAATGCCAGCAAATGGCTGACCGCGCCCCCGCACCCGACACGCCCGAACTGCGCGAGCGGTGGGGCTCGTTCGCCTGGACCGCCGAGAATGCGGACAAGGCCAGGGAGATCGTCGCGCGCTATCCCGAAGGGCGTCAGCGGTCGGCGGTGATGCCGCTGCTCGACCTCGCCCAGCGGCAGGTCGGCGCGGAGACGAACACGCAGGGCTGGTTGCCGCTACCAGTGATGGAATTCGTCGCCGCCGAGCTTGCCATGCCGGTGATCCGCGTGCTCGAGGTCGCGACGTTCTACACGATGTACAACATCGCGCCGGTCGGCCGCTTCCACGTGCAGGTCTGCGGCACCACGCCGTGCATGCTGCGCGGCTCCGACGACATCCTGGCCGCGTGCAAGAAGCGCGGGATGAGCAAGGGCCACACCACAGACGACGGCATGTGGACGCTCACCGAGGTCGAGTGCATGGGCAACTGCGCCAGCGCGCCCATGGTCCAGATCAACGACGCCAACTACGAAGACCTGACCCCCGAACGCCTCGACGCGGTGCTTGACGCGCTCGAACGCGGCGAGACGCCGAAGGAAGGGACGCAGGACCCCGAACGGCACACCGTCGAGCCGGTCGGCGGCCCGACGACGCTCAAGGGAATGGTTACCGAGAACCACGATTACCGGGGGGAATGGTGATGGCCCGTTCCGTCATCCCAGCGAAACCTGGGATCGCTTTCCTCCAGCGCCGGAGCCTGCCGCACGCGACCCCAGCTTTCGCTGGGGTGACGGGGAAGGGGTATGCCTCGTGAGCATCGTCACCATCCTCGTCGCGCTGGTGCTGATCTTCCTCGCGTGGAAGGTGCTGATGGGCGTGGTCAAGTTCGGCGCGATCATCCTGATCATCGTCGCCGCTGTGTGGTTCCTCTCTCAGGGGGACTCGGCTGATGAACACCGATCGCAAGGACGGCCGCGTGCTGGGCATAATATTCCTCGTCGTTGGACTCTCGGTGCTCGCAATCGCGCTGTGGCAGAAATTCGTTAACGGAGAAGGTAGCAATCTGTTCGCCGCCGCCGCGACTATTTCTGCGGCGGGTGTTATCATCCTTAACCAATCGAAGCGGAGTGGCGACGATGCTCGCTGACAAGGACCGCATCTTTACCAACCTTTACGGCTATCAGGACTGGGGCCTGAACGCGGCGCAGCATCGCGGCGACTGGGACGATACCAAGGCGCTGATGGCCAAGGGCCAGGATGCGATCATCGACGAAATCAAGGCGTCGGGCCTGCGCGGCCGCGGCGGGGCGGGCTTCCCGACCGGCATGAAGTGGTCGTTCATGCCCAAGGAGAGCAAGGACGGCCGTCCAAGCTTCCTCGTCATCAACGCCGACGAATCCGAGCCGGGTTCGTGCAAGGACCGCGAGATCATCCGGCACGATCCGCACAAGCTGATCGAAGGCGCGCTGGTCGCCGGCTACGCCATGCGCGCGCGGGCGGCCTACATCTACATCCGCGGCGAGTTCATCCGCGAGGCCGAGACGCTCTTCAAGGCCGTCGCCGAGGCCTACGACGCGGGCCTGCTGGGCAAGAACGCGGCGGGTTCGGGCTACGACTTCGACGTCTTCGTTCACCGCGGCGCGGGCGCCTACATCTGCGGCGAAGAGACCGCGATGATCGAAAGCCTCGAAGGCAAGAAGGGCCAGCCGCGCCTCAAGCCGCCGTTCCCGGCGGGCGCGGGCCTCTACGGCTGCCCGACCACGGTCAACAACGTCGAGAGCATCGCGGTCGTCCCCACGATCCTGCGGCGCGGGGGGAGCTGGTTCGCCAGCTTCGGGCGCGAAAACAACAAGGGCACCAAGCTTTTCCAAATTTCGGGGCATGTGAACAAGCCCTGCGTCGTCGAGGAAGCGATGAGCATCCCCTTCGGCGAACTGATCGAGAAGCATTGCGGCGGCATCATCGGCGGGCGCGAGAATCTTCTTGCGGTGATCCCCGGAGGTTCCTCGGTCCCGCTCGTTCCGGCGGACCAGATCTGGGACTGCCCGATGGACTTCGACGGGCTCAAGGAAGTCGGCAGCGGCCTCGGCACCGCGGCGGCGATCGTGATGGACAAGTCGACCGACATTGTGCGTGCGATCAGCCGGATCAGCTACTTCTACAAGCACGAGAGCTGCGGCCAGTGCACCCCGTGCCGCGAGGGCGTGGGCTGGATGTGGCGCGTGATGGAACGGCTGCGGGTGGGCGACGCGAATGTCGAGGAGATCGACATGCTGCACGAGGTCACCAAGCAGGTCGAAGGCCACACCATCTGCGCACTCGGTGACGCGGCCGCGTGGCCGATCCAGGGACTTATCAAGCACTTCCGGCCCGAAATCGAGCGGCGCATTGCCGAGGCCGGAAACATGGCGGAGGCCGCGGAATGAAGGCGCTTCTTGCGATCGCGATAGTGACTGCGCCGGCAGCGGCTCTGGCCCAGTCTAATCCGACGCCTAATCCCGACGGCGGTGTCAACGCCGCGGAGATGCGCGACCGGACGCTCGCCGAATACGAGGTCGAGCGGGATTCCAAGACGGTCGATACTGCGCGCGCTCGGGAAGCGCTTTCCGAATTCGCGAGCTGCGTCGCGAAGAAGGACGGGGCGGAAGCTACGCGGCTGTTGACGATGGACTTCAAGGACGCCGGGTATCGCCGCGGTCTCACGTCGCTGGCGCAGGACAATGCGGAGATTTGCGGTAACGGCAAGATGCGTGGGTCCACGCTGCGCACCGCCGGCCTCCTTTTCGCCGGAAGCCTGGCGGAGGCCATGGTCGGCGCGAGCGATGTCCCGGTCGTGAAGCGCCTTGCGCTCGCTGCCGGACAGCCCGCAACTACTGCGTTTTCGTTTACCGACAGGGTGGCGATCTGCGTCGTGCGATCGGTACCCGATCAGGTCGCCGACCTGTTTGCGACGCCCGTCGACAGCGCGCTCGAAGCTCAGAAGCTGCAGGTAATCGCCGGACCGATGGCGATGTGCGCGAAGGCGGCCGAAGCGAAGAAGCCGATCTCCGTCAATCCGGCGGGCCTGCGCGCGATGCTGGCCACCGCCGCTTTCCGCACGATCCAGAATTCCGAGGCCAGTTCCTGATGCCCAAAGTTACCGTCGACGGCCAGGAGATCGAAGTTCCCGATGGGGCGACCGTGCTGCAGGCGTGCGAGCTTGCCGGCAAGGAAATCCCGCGTTTCTGCTATCACGAACGGCTGAGCATCGCGGGCAATTGCCGCATGTGCCTGGTCGAGGTGAAGCCCGGACCGCCCAAACCGCAGGCGAGCTGCGCGCTCCCCGCGACCGAGGGCCAGGAAATCCGCACCGACACGAAAATGGTCAAGACCGCGCGCGAAGGCGTGATGGAATTCCTTCTCATCAACCACCCGCTCGATTGCCCGATCTGCGACCAGGGCGGCGAATGCGACCTGCAGGACCAGAGCCTGATGTACGGGCGGGGCGCCTCGCGCTACCACGAGAACAAGCGCGCGGTGACCGAAAAGTACATGGGTCCGCTGATCAAGACGATCATGACCCGGTGCATCCACTGCACCCGCTGCGTGCGCTTCTCCGAGGAGATCGCGGGCGTGGACGAGATCGGCGCGCTCTACCGCGGCGAGAACATGCAGATCACCACGTACCTCGAGCAGGCGGCGAAGCACGAGCTGTCGGCCAACGTGATCGACCTGTGCCCGGTCGGGGCGCTCACGAGCCGTCCCTATGCGTTCGAGGCGCGGCCGTGGGAGCTCAAGAAGACGCTCTCGATCGACGTCAGCGACGCGGTAGGCGCGAACATCCGACTCGACAGTCGCGGGCGCGAGGTGCTCCGCGCGCTGCCGCGCATCAACGACGACGTCAACGAGGAGTGGCTCTCCGACAAGGGCCGCTACATGGTCGACGGATTGACCCGTCGGCGGCTCGACAAGGTCTGGATCCGCCAGAAGGGCAACTTGCAGGCGGCGAGCTGGGACGAGGCGTTCAAGGCGATCGCCAACGCCAAACCCAAAGGCAGCATAGCGGCGATCGCCGGCGACATGGTCGACTGCGAAACGATGTTCGCCGCAAAGAAGCTGGTGAACGCGCTGGGTTCGGACCTGCTCGAAGGGCGTCAGACGGGGATGAGCTATCCCACCGGCAACCTCGCTGCGGTCAACTTCAATTCGACCCTTGCGGGAATCGAAACCGCCGATGCCATCCTGATCGTCGGGAGCATGGTCCGCTGGGAAGCGCCCCTTGTGAACGTGCGCCTGCGCAAGGCAGTGAAGCGCGGTGCGAAGGTTTTCGTAATCGGCCCGCGTTGGGAGACGACCTTCCCGGCCGAATTCCTCGGTGACGACGCGGCCGTGCTGCACGATCTTCCCGGTCACGTGACCGAGGCGATCGAGAAGGCCGAGCGGCCCGCGGTGATCGTCGGCGGGGCGGGGCTGGCTGCCGGTGCCCTCGACGCCGCACTGGCGCTGCCGGTGCAGCGTGATGGCTGGAACGGGTTCAACGTGCTCCACTTCTCCGCCGCGCGGATGGGCGGGCTCATGCTCGGCTACGCGCAGAAGGGCGGCATTGCCGATATCGCCAAGGCCGCGCCGAAGGTGGTGCTGGCGCTGGGCGCGGACGAGGTCGACTGGTCGGCGTTCGGGGATAGCCTCAAGGTTTTCATCGGCCACCACGGCGACAAGGGCGCGCACGCGGCGGACGTGATCCTCCCCGCCGCCGCCTTCAGCGAGAAGGACGGCACGTACGTCAACACCGAGGGCCGCGTGCAGTTTGCCGAAAAGGCCGTGTTCGCCCCGGGCGACGCACGGGAAGACTGGACTATCCTGCGCGCGCTGGCAGATGCGCTGGGCGTCGGCGTCGGTTTCGACAGCTTCGCCGAACTCCAGGCCGCGATGATCGCAGAAGTGCCCGCGCTGGGCGTCGAGGGCCTCGCGGATTACGGCGAGCTGCCGAAACCCGGGAAGGGCAAGACAAAGGGCAAGATTGGCTATCCGATCAAGGACTTCTACCTCACCAACCCGATCGCCCGCGCAAGCGTAGTGATGCAGCAGTGCTCGGCCGAACTGCTCCACGATGATAAAATGGCGGAGGCCGCGGAATGACCGAGACTTTCGTCGATTGGGGCATGTCTTACGATTGGGCGTGGTTCCTCGCGACCGTCGCGGGCATCCTGCTGATCGCGCTGCCGCTGATGCTCGGCGTGGCGATGATCATCTATGCCGACCGCAAGATCTGGGCGGCCATGGCGCTGCGGCGCGGGCCGAACGTGGTTGGCCCCTTCGGCCTGCTGCAGAGCTTCGCCGACGGGCTGAAGGTTTTCCTGCAGGAAACAATCATCCCTTCGGCGGCGAACAAGGGCCTGTTCCTGATCGCGCCGATCATCACCTTCACCGTCGCGCTGATGGCCTGGGCGGTGATTCCGTTCAACTCGGGCGCGGTGCTGGCGGACATCAACGTAGGCCTGCTCTACGTGCTCGCGATCAGTAGCCTCGGCGTCTACGGCGTGGTGATCGCCGGTTGGGCGAGCAACTCGAAGTACCCCTTCTTTTCGGCGATGCGCGCCGCCGCGCAGATGATCTCGTACGAGGTCTCGATCGGGTTCATCCTGATCTGCGTGGTGCTTTACGCCGGCAGTTTCAACATGAACGCAATTGTCGAGGCGCAGCGCGGGCACGGGCTCGGGATCGTAAACGGCTACTGGTTCAACCTGCTGCTGTTTCCCATGTGGGTCATGTTCCTCATCAGCGGCATGGCCGAAACCGCGCGCGCGCCGTTCGACCTGACCGAGGCGGAGAGCGAGCTCGTCGCCGGGTACCAGACCGAATACAGCTCGATGAGCTTCGCGCTCTACTGGCTCGGCGAGTACGCCAACGTCCTGCTGATGTGCGCGCTCAACGCCGTGTTGTTCTTTGGCGGGTGGCTGCCGCCGTTCGAGATCGGTTTCCTGTACTGGATCCCAGGCGTCGTATGGCTGCTCATCAAGATCCTGTTCTTCTTCTTCATCTTCAGCTGGGTGAAGGCGACCGTGCCTCGGTACCGCTACGACCAGCTCATGCGGCTCGGGTGGAAGGTGTTTCTTCCTCTCTCCCTGCTGTTCGTGGTGCTCGTTTCAGGCTGGCTGATGTTTACCCGTTACGGAGGCGTGGCATGAGCCTCGCGCATATCGTCAAGTCGTTCACCCTGTGGGAGTTTGTGAAGGCGCACGCCCTTACGTTGAAGTACTTCTTCAAACCCAAGGCGACGATCAACTACCCGTTCGAGAAGAACCCGCTATCCCCGCGGTTCCGCGGCGAGCATGCGCTGCGCCGTTATCCCAACGGCGAAGAGCGTTGCATCGCGTGCAAGTTGTGCGAGGCTGTGTGTCCTGCGCAGGCGATCACGATCGAAAGCGAACCGCGCGAGGACGGCAGCCGCCGGACCACCCGGTACGACATCGACATGACCAAGTGCATCTACTGCGGCTTCTGCCAGGAAGCCTGCCCGGTGGATGCGATCGTAGAAGGGCCGAACTTCGAATACGCGACCGAAACGCGCGAGGAACTGCTCTACGACAAGGCAAAACTGCTGGCCAACGGGGACAAGTGGGAGCGGGCGCTTGCCGCGAACCTTGAAGCCGATGCGCCCTACCGATAGGGGCCGCGCCGAAACATGATCCAGGTCATCGCCTTCTACCTTTTTGCCGCCCTCACGATCGCCTCTGCGGTGCTGGTGATCAGCGCGCGCAACCCGGTCCATTCGGTGCTGTGGTTGATCGTCGCGTTCTTCAACGCCGCCGGGCTGATGGTGCTCGCCGGTGCCGAGTTCATCGCGATGCTGCTGGTCATCGTCTACGTTGGCGCGGTCGCGGTGCTGTTCCTGTTCGTGGTGATGATGCTCGACATCGATTTCTCCGAGCTGCGCGCCGGATTCGTGAAGAACTTCCCGCTCGGGCTGCTTATCGCGCTCGTGCTGCTGGCCGAGCTGGTGTTCGGCATCGGCGCGTACCAGGCCGGCAGGATCGAACTGGCGACCGGCACTGCCGACCAGGTTCCCGCGATGGCGGCGAGTAACATCGCTGCCATCGGTGCGGTACTCTACGGCCAGTACCTGTTCCTGTTCGAAAGCGCGGGGATCATCCTGCTCGTGGCGATGATCGGGGCGATCGTGCTGACTCATCGCGAACGCAAGGACACCCGTCCGCAGAACATTTCGAAACAGATTCGCCGCCGCCCCGAAGAGGCGACGCGCAATGTAAAGCCGGAAGTCGGGCAAGGAGTGCAGCTGTGATCGGGCTCGAACACTACATCGTCGTCGGCACGGTCCTTTTCGTGCTCGGCGTGCTCGGCATCTTCCTCAACCGGAAGAACGTGATCGTCATCCTGATGTCGATCGAGCTGATCCTGCTCGCTGTAAACATCAACCTTGTCGCGTTCAGCGCGGCGCTGGGCGACTTGACGGGGCAGATCTTTGCGATGTTCGTGCTGACGGTCGCCGCTGGCGAAGCGGCGATCGGGCTTGCGATCCTCGTCATCTATTTCCGCGGCCGCGGGACCATCGCGGTCGATAGCGTCGACCGGCTCAAGGGGTAAGCGAGCCCGTGCATCCGATACTTATCATCGTCTTCGGACCCCTGCTGGCAGCCATCGTCGGCGGGTTGGGCAACCGCGCGCTCGGCAACACTGTGGTCAAGTCGATCACCACTGGAGCGCTGTTCCTGTCGTGCGCGCTCAGCTGGCCGATCTTCATCGCGTTTCTGCAGGGCACCTATGATCCTGCCGTCGTGCCGGTGCTGCAGTGGGTCCAATCGGGCACCATGAGCTTCGACTGGGCGCTGCGGGTCGATACGCTGACCGCGGTGATGCTGGTGGTGATCACAACCGTCTCGGCGCTCGTCCATCTCTACAGCTGGGGCTACATGGACGAAGACCCGGACCAGCCGCGGTTCTTCGCCTACCTCAGCCTGTTCACCTTCGCGATGCTGATGCTGGTGACGGCGGACAACCTGGTCCAGATGTTCTTCGGCTGGGAAGGCGTGGGCCTCGCCAGCTACCTGCTGATTGGGTTCTGGTTCAAAAAGCCGAGCGCCAATGCCGCAGCGATGAAGGCTTTCGTCGTCAACCGCGTCGGCGACCTTGGCTTCATGCTCGGTATCTTCGGCACGTTCCTGGTGTTCGGCACCGTTTCCATACCCGAGATCCTGTCCGCCGCGCCGGGCATGGCCGGCAGCACGATCGGTTTCCTCGGCCACCGCGTCGATACGATGGACGTGCTGTGCATTCTTCTGTTCATCGGTGCGATGGGCAAATCGGCGCAGCTGGGGCTCCACACTTGGCTTCCCGACGCGATGGAGGGCCCGACGCCGGTCTCCGCGTTGATTTACGCCGCGACGATGGTGACCGCGGGAGTATTCATGGTCTGCCGCCTGTCGCCGATGTTCGAGGCGGCGCCGATCGCGCTGATGTTCGTCACCTTCATCGGCGCGGCGACCTGCCTGTTCGCGGCGACCGTGGGCACGACGCAGTGGGACATCAAGCGCGTCATCGCCTATTCGACCTGCTCGCAGCTCGGCTACATGTTCTTCGCCGCCGGCGTCGGCGCCTATGGCGCGGCGATGTTCCATCTGTTCACGCACGCCTTTTTCAAGGCGTTGTTGTTCCTTGGCGCAGGTTCGGTAATCCACGCGATGCATCACGAGCAGGACATGCGCTATTACGGCGGCCTGCGTAAGCAGATCCCGCTTACCTTCTGGGCGATGACTTTCGGCACACTGGCGATCACGGGTGTCGGCCTCGCGGACCTTGGCATTGGCTTTGCCGGCTTCTGGTCGAAGGACGCGATCATCGAGGTCGCCTATGCGCGAGGGACCGAAATGGCGCATTTCGCCTACTGGATGGGCGTGATCGCGGCGCTGCTGACCAGCTTCTATAGCTGGCGCCTGGTGTTCCTGACATTCTTTGGCAAGCCGCGCTGGGCCGAGAGCGAGCACATCCAGCACGCTGTCCACCACGGTCATGACGAACCCGAGGAGGCCAATCCGCCCTCGCAGGAGGATGCCGGCGACGATGTGGCACACAGGGTGCCCGATCCCGAGCTGTACGACGGCACCGCAGGCTACCACCCGCACGAGAGCCCGCTGTCGATGCTGATCCCGCTCGGCGTGCTGTCGCTGGGCGCGATCGCCGCGGGTCAAATCTTCGCGCCGACATTCCTCGATACCGAAGGGTTCTGGCGCGGATCGATCTTTTTCAACGAGGCGCTGCTCCATGCGCGCCACGCGGTTCCGGTGCTGGTCAAGTATTCGGCGTTCATCGTCATGGCGATCGGCTTCGCTGTGGCCTGGCTCGGCTACATCCGCGACACGGACATGCCGCGCCGCGCTGCCGAGCAGCTGGGGCCGGTCTACCGGTTTTTCTTCAACAAGTGGTATTTCGACGAGCTCTATAACTTCCTGTTCGTGCGCCCGGCCGTCTGGCTCGGTCGCAAGTTCTGGATCTGGATCGACAAGGGCGTGATCGACCGGTTCGGGCCTGACGGCGCGGCTTGGGTCGTGGCGCAGGGGACCGCGGGCGCCAAGCGCATTCAATCGGGCTTCCTCAATACCTACGCGTTGTGGATGCTGGTCGGCCTCGTCGCCGCGATTACCTGGGTTCTGCTCTGATGGGGGGCTTTCCGATCCTTTCGCTCATGCTTCTCGTGCCGGTCGTTGGCGGCCTCGCGTGCTTTTTCCTGGATGCGAAGGCGGCGCGCATGGTCGCGCTCGTCGCGACGCTGATCGACCTCGGCCTCGGCATCCTGCTGTGGGCGAATTACGACATAGGTGGGGCCCAGTGGCAATTCACCGAGCGTGCGCCGCTGTTCGCGGGTTTCCAGTACGCGCTCGGCATCGACGGCATCGCGCTGCTGTTGATCGTGCTCAGCGTATTCCTGATGCCGATCTGCATCCTCGCCAGCTGGGACGCGATCCAAAAGCGCGTGGGCGAGTACATGGCCGCGTTCCTGTTCATGGAAACGCTGATGATCGGCGTGTTCTGCGCGCAGGACCTGCTGCTGTTCTACATCTTCTTCGAAGCCGGCCTGATACCGATGTACCTGATCATCGGCATCTGGGGTGGGCAGGACCGCATCTACGCGAGCTACAAGTTCTTCCTCTACACATTACTCGGCTCGGTGGTGATGCTGGTCGCGATGTTGTGGATGATCAACGATGCGGGAACGACCGATATCCCGACGCTGATGCAATACGATTTCCCGGCGCAGGCGCAGACCTGGCTCTTCCTCGCATTCTTTGCCAGCTTCGCAGTTAAGATGCCGATGTGGCCGGTTCACACCTGGCTGCCCGACGCGCACGTGCAGGCGCCGACTGCCGGCTCGGTAATCCTGGCCGGCGTGCTGCTGAAGATGGGCGGATACGGCTTCATCCGTTTCAGCCTGCCGATGTTCCCCGAAGCGAGCGCGCAACTCGCCTGGCTGATCTTCGCGCTGTCGATGATCGCGGTCGTGGTTACCTCGCTGATCGCGCTGGTCCAGCACGACATGAAAAAGCTGATCGCATATTCCTCGGTCGCGCACATGGCGATCGTGACCATCGGGCTGTTCGCATTCAACGTGCAGGGGCTCGAGGGCGCGATGATCGTGATGTTGAGCCACGGCCTCGTCTCGGGCGCGCTGTTCCTCTGCGTGGGCGTGATCTACGAGCGGCTGCATACGCGTGAGATCGATCGTTACGGCGGGCTTGCGATCAACATGCCGAAATACGCAATTTTCTTCATGCTGTTCACGATGGCGAGCATCGGACTGCCCGGCACGAGCGGTTTCGTGGGCGAGTTCCTGAGCCTTGCCGGCACCTACCAGGTTTCGACCTTCGTGACGCTGGTCTGCACGACGGGCATCATCTTGGGTGCGGCGTATATGCTCTACCTCTATTGGCGCGTGGCCTTCGGTGTGCAGAAGAATGCCGACGCGGCCGCCATGCCCGACCTTAACGCCCGCGAGTGGCTGATGCTCGCTCCGATCGCCGCGGCGGTGCTATGGATGGGCGTCTATCCGGAAAGCTTCCTCGCCCCCATGCGCAAGGACATCGCCGCGCTCGACGCGCGGGTCGCCCGGGCCAAGCCCATGTTCGACAGCAAGCTCGCAGCCCCGCGGCCCGAGCAGGTGCGCAAGGAGGCCGCGAACGCGATGCCGCACGCGGCAAGCGCCGGTGAAGAGGAGGGCCACCAGTGATGGACCTCCAGCACTCTCTCTCGCTGATTGTACCTGAGGAAATCCTCTCTGTAGGCGGCCTCCTTCTCCTCCTTGCAGCGGCGTGGTTAGGCGACAAGGCAAGCCGGGCGATCTCGATCGCTGCGGTCGCCCTTTTCGTTGCCGCGGCCGCATTCACCGTGCCGGTCCTGACTGGCGGGGATATGGGCGCCGATACGATGGCGTTCTTCGGGCAACTGCGCGTTGATGCCTTCGCGGCGTTTTCCAAGCTGCTAATTTATGTAGCGGCGGCCGCGTGCCTGATGATCGCGCCTCGCTTCTTCGATGGCTGGAAGGCCATGCGAGCCGAATATCCGGTGCTGGTCGTGTTCGCCGTTCTCGGTATGGGAATTATGGTCTCGGCCGGCGACCTGATGGCGCTCTACATCGGTCTTGAGATGAACAGTCTGGCCGCCTACGTCCTCGCGGCGTTCCTGCGAACTGACGCACGCTCGGAAGAAGCTGGCCTGAAGTACTTTGTCTTAGGTGCGCTTGCGAGCGGCATCCTGCTCTACGGCATAAGTCTGACTTACGGATTTGCCGGCACGACCAACTTCGAAGGCATCCGCGCCGCGCTCGCGGGCGAGCTTTCGACCGGAGCCCTGTTTGGCGTCATTTTCGTGTTCGCCGGACTAGCCTTCAAGATATCCGCGGTGCCGTTCCACATGTGGACGCCCGACGTTTACGAAGGTGCGCCCACCCCGGTTACTACCTTTTTCGCCACCGCCCCGAAGGTTGCCGCGGTCTCGCTACTCATGCGGGTGTCCCTCGACGCGTTCGGGGGCCATGTAGACGCTTGGCGGCAAATCGTGACTTTCGCCGCGCTCGCCTCGATCGTGGTCGGAGCGCTTGGCGCGATCGGGCAGGAGAACCTCAAGCGGCTGCTCGCCTACTCGTCCATCAATAACGTCGGCTTCATTCTCGTCGGCCTCGCCGCGGCGACGCCGGCAGGGGCGAGTGCGATGCTGATCTATCTCGCGATCTACGTCGTCATGACGATCGGCAGTTTCGTCGCGATCCTGATGTTGCGCGATGCCGAAGGCGAGCAGTACGAGACGTTTGGCGACATTGCTGGCCTCAGCGGAACCCGGCCGGCAATCGCCTGGTGCCTTGCGCTATTGATGTTCAGCATTGCGGGCATCCCGCCGCTGCTCGGCTTCTACGCCAAGCTGGTGGTATTCAACGCCGCGGTTGCCGCTGACCTGCTGCCGCTGGCTCTGCTCGCCATCGCGGGCAGCGTGATCGGTGCGTTTTACTACCTCAAGGTCGTCAAGGTGATGTTCTTCGACGAACCTACCGACCGGGCGAAAGGGGACGGCGATTTGGCCCACTGGACGCTGCTGGTGGGGACGACGGTCATCATCTCGCCACTGGGCTATCTGCTCACCGGATGGCTCGGGAATCTTGCCGACACCGCCTCGACCGCGCTGTTCCTGACCGCCTAGGTCTTTGGCAACGATCCATTTCGTCGCTGAAACCGGCTCGACCAATGCCGACTTGGTTGCGACGATCCGCGCCGGCGAGCGCGTTGTCGAAGGCGACTGGCTGGTAGCCGATCGCCAGACTGCGGGGCGAGGCAGACAGGGACGCGCCTGGTCCGACGGCGCTGGTAATTTCATGGGCTCGACCGTAGTGTGGCCCGGGCCGCACGACCCACCGCCGGCCACGCTTGCGTTGCTTGCGGGCGTCGCTCTTCATGAAACCGTGGTCCCCCTGCTCGCCGATCCGTCTAACCTGTCGCTCAAGTGGCCCAACGACCTTCTGGTCGGACGCGCGAAGCTCGCGGGCATTTTGCTCGAACGAGAGGGCGAAGCTGTCGTTGTCGGGATCGGGGTGAACCTGGCAGCCACGCCCTCGGTGGAGGGGCGCGAGACGACGGCTTTGACCGCATTCGGTCCGGCGCCTGATCGCGATCACTTCGCGCGCTCTCTTGCTGCCGCGTTCGATACCGAGCTCGAACGCTGGCGCACGGTCGGAATCGAACCGCTCTTGCGGCGCTGGCAGTCGGCTGCCTTGCCTATCGGCAGCCCTCTTACCGTGCACGAACCAGGCGGGGCGGTCGCGGACGGCGCTTTCGCTGGGCTCGATGAGACCGGCGCGCTCCTGCTGCGCTTGGAAGACGGGCAGTTGCGCCCTATCCATGCCGGCGACGTAATGCTCGGCTGAAGGAAACCGCCATGCTGCTCGCCGCCGATGTCGGCAATACTAACGTGGTCTTCGCCCTCTTTGAGGGACGCGAAATCAAGGCGCGCTGGCGCATTGCGACCGACGCCCGCAGGACTGGCGACGAATACGCGGTATGGTTGCTCCAGTTGCTCGCGATCGAGGGCGTCGAACGCGACGCGATCGACCAGATCATAGTCGGCTCGGTCGTGCCGCGCGCGATCCACAACCTGACCGTGTTGGCAGAAAAATACTTCGACATCACACCGCTCATCGCGGGCGAGGGCAGGGCGGCTTACGGCATATCGGTCGATGTAGACCAGCCAAGCTCGCTGGGAGCCGACAGGGCATTGAACACGATTGCCGCGCACTCGAAGTACGACGGCGACCTGATCGTCGTCGATTTCGGAACCGCGACGACGTTCGACGCGGTCGATTTCACCGGCGCCTACAAGGGCGGGATCATTTGCCCGGGCCTCAACCTGTCGCTCGACGCGCTTGTCGGAAACACCGCCAAGCTGCCGCGTATCGCGATCGAGGCACCGAAGACCAACAGCGTTATCGGCACCAACACCGAAGACCAGATGCTGATCGGCGTGTTCTGGGGCTACGTCGCGATGATGGAAGGCCTTATCGCTCGTATGCGGGCCGAGATAGGCCGCCCGGCAAAGGTCGTCGCCACCGGCGGGCTCGCGATTCCGTTCGACGAACACACCGAGATATTCGACGCGGTCGACACCGACCTGACGCTCGAGGGTCTCGCGATCCTCGCGGAGCGAGCTTCCCAAAAGGCGAACTGACTTGAAAAAGGATTTTACTCCCGAAGACGAACTCCTGTTCCTTGCGCTCGGCGGGTCGGGCGAGATCGGGATGAACGTCAACCTCTATGGCTGCGAGGGCCGGTGGCTGATGGTCGATCTCGGGATGACCTTCAGCGGTAACGAGTATCCAGGCGTCGATCTCGTCTTCGCCGACCTCGAATTCATCGAGGATCGCGCAGACGCACTCGAAGGTCTCGTCCTGACCCACGCTCACGAGGATCACATCGGCGCGGTGCCCTATTTCGCCGCCGAACTAGGCGTGCCGCTCTACGCAACTCCTTTCACCGCCGAGCTGGTGAGACGTAAGCTCGAGGAAGCGGGACTCCTCGATGTGGTGGAACTCAATGTGGTGGAGGATCTCGAGCGGTTCGAACTCGGGCCGTTCGGCGTCTCCTACGTTCCGCTTGCTCACTCAATCGCCGAAGGACACGCGCTCCTGATCGACACGCCTTATGGTCGCGTGTTCCACACCGGCGACTGGAAGCTGGACGAGGAGCCGATCGTCGGTGTGCCGACGACGGAGGAGGAGCTGTGCCACATCGGTGACGAGGGCATTCTCGCGCTCGTGTGCGACTCTACCAACGTCTTCAATCCGATCGAGAGCGGGTCGGAGGGTGCAGTATATCGTGCCCTTCACGAAGAAGTTGCGAAGTGGACCGGACGCCGTGTGCTGGTGACGACGTTTGCCAGCAACGTCGCGCGGTTGCACACGCTGGGTGCAGTGGCGCAGGCGACCGGGCGCCAGCTCTGCGTCGCGGGCCGCTCGCTCGATCGCATCATCGAAGTCGCGCAGGACAACGGCTACCTCGAAGATTTTCCCGAATTGATCGATTTCGACACCGCGATGGGCCTGCCGCGTGGTGAAGTGCTGATTCTAGCCACCGGAGGGCAGGGCGAACCGCGCGCCGCGCTCGCCCGAATCGCCGAGGAGAACCACCCGATAGAACTGACGGCGGGCGACGTGGTGCTGTTCTCCAGTCGCCAGATCCCCGGCAACGAACTGGCGATCGGCCGGGTGCAGAACCAGCTGGCCAAGCGCGGGATCGTTATGGTCACCGATCGGCAGAGTATGATTCACGTCTCGGGCCACCCTGGGCGACCCGAACTGGAGGCGCTCTATGGCTGGCTGCAACCGCAGATTCTGGTCCCGGTCCACGGCGAAATGCGCCACATGGCCGAACAGGCGCGGCTCGGGCGGGCCAACGGTATTCCTCAGACGGTTGTGCAGGGCAACGGCGATCTCGTGCGGCTCGCGCCGGGCAAGCCGGGCAAAATCGCCGAAGTGCGCTGCGGCCGCCTAGTCCTAGATGGTGATATCATCTCGCCCGCCGATGGCGATGCGATCGTCATGCGCCGCCGCCTGGCGCGCGAAGGCGTGGTGATCGTTGTCGTCGGGGCCAAGGGCGGAATCTACGTCGAAGGCGTCGGGCTCCCGCTCGACGAGGACTACCCGGCTTTCGTTGCGGAGGCCGAGCGCGACGTTGCGCAGGCGCTCGGCAAGCTCAGGGGGCCGGCCGCACGCGACCGAGATGCATTGGTCGAAGCGGCGCGTCTCGCAGCGCGTCGCGCTGCCGGGCGCTGGAGCGGCAAGCGACCGCAGGTCCGCGTAATCATTCCGGGAGACGCCGCATGAGCTGGACTTCGATAGTCGCGATCTATTTCCTGTTCTGGGTAGCCAGCGCGTTCATCCTGTTGCCATTCGGCGTGCGCACGCACGAAGAGCTGGGGTTGGACAAGGTCCCAGGGCAAGCAGACAGCGCCCCGGCTAACTTCCAGCCGCGTAAGCTGGTGCTGCGTGCGACCGTGATAGCGGTCGTTCTGACGGCGCTGTGGGTGGCGAACTACGACAATGGATGGATCACCCCCGCCAAATTGGGTTTCCCGATCGATAGCAACTGAGCCGCGCCGCGGCGGGTGCAATCACTCGCGCAGTCGCTCGATCGCCTGGGCCAACGCGACGTAGAGTTTGCCCATATCGCTGCTCAGCAGGGTGACGCCGATTGCGTGGCCGTCGCGCGTCGACAGCATCGTGCGCAACATTCCCTCGAAGTCGTGGATGTAGCGGTTGACGTGTTCGCGGAAATCGCCGTTGTTATCGTAGAGTTCGGCAACGTCGCGCGCCTCGGTCGGCTCCAGCAAGCGCACCGCGCGGCGAGTGAATATGCCCCGGTCGCCGCGCAAATAGCTCGTCCACGCAGTGTCGGATACATCGGCCGATAGCGCGCGTGCGATGTCGATCGCGTTCGAATTGAGGCTTTCGGTGATCAGCGCAACCCGACGGGAGAAATCGCCATCTACCTGTTCCTCGGCTCGCTGGCGGGCCAGCGCCACCCGGCTTTCCAGGTTGGCGGCGAGTTCGTTGACCTTGGCAAGTTGATCGCGCAACTGGATCGTCACCTCGCGTCCGGTGCCAGCTGCATTGACAGCGCTTTCCTCCAGCTCGACCAGAGCCGAGCCGACGTGCTCCTTCAACGCCATATCGAGGGCAGCATTCGTATCACCGGCAATTCGACTGGCGAGTGCAGTGACCTTGGCGCCGGCCTCCTCCTCGATCAGCGCGAGCGCCGATCGAGCGGCACTCTCCAGCTCGGCAACTGCATCGCGAAGCGCGCCTTGCGCTTGGGTCGAGGCCGCTTCGCTATCGCGGGCCAGCTCGGCAAGCTGGCCGCGTAGCTCGACGATCCGGCGCGCGCTGATCTCGTGACCATTGGCTACTTGGCCTTGCAGGTCCTTGAGAGTCTCCATCGCGTCCGCACTGTCGCGCTGCGCGGCGAGCACATAATCGGAAACCTCGCGGCTCTTCTCGCCCGCTCCGGTCAGCATGAGACCCAGCGCTTCGCCGCGTTCGCCCAGCGCCGCGAGCCTCGTTTCGGTTTCCGCAAGTGCGGAAGGTAGCTCGGTCTGGCTATGTTCGACGCTGGCCCGAATAAGTTCGAGCAGGCGCACGCTGGCGTCGGTCAGGTCTGCAACCGCCCGGTCGGTGTCGGCAAGCGCTTCGCAACTCGCCCCGAGCTTCTGTCCGAGCGCGTCGATCGCGGCAGATAGCGCCGTTTCGGCCTGCCGCCCGTGATCGGCGACCGCAGCCATTTCATGTGAAAGCGCTTCGAGCCTGGAGGCAATCGCTTCGCTCTGCTCGACGAACTCCCTCGTCCGGAGAGTATGTTCGTCGCGCCTTTCGCCGAGGCCGATGTCGAGCTCGGCAAGCAGGTTCGCAATAATTCCCGCGTGCTCTTTGGCCAGCTGGGCCGCTTCCGTGCGGCGCTTTTCGACCTCCGTTACAAACAGGGAATGCGATTCGGTCAGCTTGGCGTCGACCAGGGTCGCTTCCTCGCTAATGAGCGCGAGGCGTCTCTGCGCGCCGGTCTTGGCGGCGTTGTCGATCGATTCGACGTGTCGAATAGCCGCTTCAAGGTCGGTCTTGAGCGTCTCGACGCGTGCATTCCACGCCGCCAACGCGTTTCGCTCCGTCCCCGTCAAACTGTCAGATACGGTGTCCGCGCCTTCCCGCACCGCGGTGACGCGCGCCTGCAGGGAGCGTAGCAACTCCTCTTCGCTGACCTCAAGCGCCTGCGAGGCTCCCGCGATCTCATCGCGCAACCGATCGGCGCGGTGCCGCATTGCAGCCAAGGCTTCCACCTCTCGTCCGTCGAGTTCGGACCGGAAGGCATCGCTCCGTTCGCGCAGTGCGGCAAAGCGCGTGCCGACGAGCTCGTCGAGCTGGCGCATCTGCAAGTCGAAGCCGGCGAGCGCATCGTCGATCTTGCCGCGTAAACTGGCGACCTGACGTTCGCTCGCCTGACCGAATTCATTGAGCCGGTTGAACCCCGCCACCAGCCCTTCGAGCTGGTCCTGTGCAGTATTGCCCGCAGCGCCGATCTGATTCGACACGTCGCGCGCAGCATTGGCGATGACCGGAAGATCGTCACGCAGCTTGTCCATGTTGTCGAGCGCGGCGCGGCTGACCCCGGCGACCTTGTCGACCTGAGCGGCGTTGTCGTGGATCAGCGACTGGAGCCTGTCGGCGTGCTCCGAAATCCGCTGCGTCGCTACCCGACCGAGGGTATCGAGCTCGCGGCTTTGTGCGGCGAGAAATTCGCGCGCAAGGCTGAGCTCACGATTGACCACCGAAAGGCGCGCCTCGAGTGCGACTGATTCGCCGCGCAGTGCGTATGCTGCATCCGTAAAACGCGCGGCCTCGCGCGTGCTCAGTCTGAGCGCCAGCAGCATGAGAGCAACGATCAGGAGCACTGGTACCGTCCAGGCGACGATGAGCGCCGAACCTGTTGCGGGAGTCACGCTGCCCGCAAGCTGGGACCAGTGCGCAAAGACGAAGAACCCGCTCCACCCGAGTGCGGCGAGGGTGGCCACTGTCGGCACGATCCAGCCGGTTCGACGCGGCTGTACCTCGTCCTCGTCTTCGTCATTCCAATGCTCTTGCGAGGGAGCATCCTCGACCCAGCTGTCATCGAGTGTCAGTGGCTCGTCCGTCGCGCGGTCGGTTTCGCCAGGCGCATCCGCGCCGCTCTCAGGCCCGACGGCCCGAATGTGTGATCCCCCGGTCATGGTGCGGAATCTACACATTTCCGGCCGTGTTCAACAGTCTCTTAATCATCGCAATGCTAGGGAACGCGGCGATGGCATACGAAAGCGGGGCATTCGACGCGACGATCGCGGCAGCCGCGGGTGAGGATCCCGCGCTCATCGTCGAACTGCGCGATGCGTTCCGCGACAGCCTCGAAAGGCACCTCGACCTCCTCAAACGAGCACGCTGCGATGGTAACTGGACAGTCGCTGCGCAGAGGTTGCGGGGTTTGGCCGCCAGTTTCCACGCATCCGAACTGGTAGCGCTGGCCGGGGAGGCTATCGACGGTGCTCCGGGCGACCCCAGCGTTGTCCGCCGGATCGAGCAATTCCACGATCGCTTCCTTGGCGCCTGACACCGTCTCGCAGTCGCCACTAGCCAACCCAATTCCCGCACCCTAGGCAGAGTTTTCGAGTGGCAGGGAGGTCTGCGCGTGCGGGTCGCGCTGATGGCATTGATGCAAGACGGCGCGGCGGCTGTGAGGCTTGGAGGCAAGCCTGTCGCCTGGCACCAACTCCAAGCTGCGCTCAAGCTTGGCTGCGAGCGAGTGGTCTGCCTTGCTGAATCGCCTGGACCGGAGCTCTCCGCTCTTCAGCGCGAGGCGGAAGCGCGGGATGCGAAGTTCAGCGCAATCACCCATTCTCGCGCGCTTTCGGGACACGTCAGCGCGGCGGATACACTGTTCGTTTTTGCGCCGGGCGTGATGCCCGACCGCGAGTGGCTCATGCAGACACTCGGCGCGCGGGCGGGGATCGCTGTGTTTTCCGCAGACGAGGCGGTCGAACGCGGGTTCGAAAGGATCGATCGCGACCGGGCGTGGGGAGGGGTACTCGCCACGCGAGGCGATTCGGTCGAGGCACTGGCCCTATTGCCGCCTGACGCCGACCCGATCGCGGGTCTGCTACGTGTCGCACTCCAGCGTGGCGGCCGCTGCGTGGAAGTGCCGGAGCATTGGATCGACGAAGGGCGCTGGGTCCTTCTGGGCGACGACGCGGAAGCGCAACGGCTCGAGCGTAGCTGGCTGGCGCGGCACGTGCCTGCGCCGGGAATTGAGCGCCCCGGTGAGGCCGCGGCACACGCAATCGCACGCGTTCTCGCACCCCGAGCGGCCGGGCGCCCGGTGCTCGCGCCCTTGCTCTCCATCGGTGGCACTGCGCTCGCCGCAGCGGGTGGTGCGATGGGCTATCTCGGCTACGTCCTGGCGGGGCTTGTCGCATTGGTATTGGGCGCACTTGCATCGAAGACCGGCGAGCGGCTCGACAGGTTCGACCGTGCCGGCTCGGGCACTACGAGTTCGCCGCGCCTTGCCGAGGTGCGCGACGGGATTCTCGATGTCGCGCTCGTCGCGATCGCGGCCAGTCCCCAAGAATTCGCCGGGTGGCACGCGCCGTTCGTCGGGCTAGTTCTCGTCGCCGCAATGCGATTGCTCCGCGAACAAGGAACGCCGCGTGCGCTGCGAGTACTAGGCGACCGTGTCCTCGTTTACCTGGGACTCGGCGTCGCGGCCGCTTTCGACGGCTTCGTGCCCGTGATGGCCGCGATCGGGCTTGCCGCACTAGCGGGAAAGCTGTTCGTCACGCGGCATCGAAGCTAACGCGGGTTTAACCAAGGACCGCTATGGACGGTCCATGAGCGAAGCGGTGACGATGCAGTCGAGCGATGCGCCCGTTGAGGCAGTCCTGCGCGACGAACTCGCGCGGGGCGATGCCGTTATCGGTACGATTGGTCCGGTGCTCAGTCACCTGCTCGCCAATCATGACCACTCACTTTTCAGCGATGAGATTGTCAGCCGGATCCAAGGCATGGTTTCCGACCTCGCTCGCCAAGTGTTGGTGGTAGAAGCGCAGGCCGGCAACGCCGCCGACCCGCGCCAATACGCCGAAAGCCGACGCGCGGTTCTCGCCGAACGCCTCCTTGCCGACGAGCGGCTCGTCGCGCATTGCCACGCGCTGTCTCTCGAATGGCAGCTGACGACCCGGCTAGAAACGCGCTCGGCCGTCGACTCCGTGCTATCGCCCCTTCTGCAGGCCCTGATCGCTTCGGACGATGAGCCCGTGGCGGCGACTGCCATGTCCACTCTCGCTGCGCAGTCGCGGTTCACGCAGACGCAACGGCGAATGGAACTGCCGCTTATGGAATTGCCGTCCGACCTGTTCCATCAGGTAGTGGCCATCTGGAGCGACACACTCGACCATTCGACAAGTCCTGACTCCATCAAAGCGACCGCAACCCTTCGCGATCGGTTCGACGAGAGCGCGGGCCGCCTCGCGTTGCTGTCGCGGCTGGTGACGGGGATGGGGGGGGGCGCCCGCGCCGCGCTCGAGATCGCTCATGGGGGCGTGGCGTTGTTCCTCTCCGCGCTTGCAGCCTCGTCCCGTCACGACCGCGATATGGCAGTGATCGCCACGAACGATCGCCAGTTTGCCCGCTTGGCGTTGTCGCTTCGCGCAGCGGGGCTCAAACCGCGCGAGGTCGAGGAGCAGTTTCTGCACATCCACCCCGACATCGCCCTGCCAGATGGGTTCGACCATCTGCGCGCCGATCGTGCCGCGGCGCTCCTAGGCGGTTCGGCCCGGAACTCGGTCGCCTAAGATGGGACACGGAGTCGTACTTGCGCGCGCCCGTACTGATGCGGACGATCGGCTGATAGAGGCCGAAGAGCCGCTCGCCGGTCTTCAGCGTCGTTGTGGCGGTGATCTTCCCGGCACCGTAGCGGTACCCGCCCTGCTTGAGATCGTGCGCAAGGCCCGGCGGCTCGGTCTCAAGGTCGCGCGGACGATCGAGGCTCTCGATGGCGATGAAACTGTGCGTGCCTGGGTCGAAATCGATCCCGACGCCGAAGGAGAAAACGGCGGCTGTGCTATCTCGATCGGGGCCTGGTCCACTTCGCCGCGCACCGGTCCGTCGGAAGAAGAGACCGCGGCGTTGCGGATCGCGATCGATCGCGCGGTGGCCGAACTGTCGGCGCGGCTAGATACGAGACAGAAAGTGCTGACCGTCGACAGTTCGGCACCCGACCTCTCATCCCTCGTCCGCAAGATGCGCTCCAGGCCCTGCACAACCTGGACGGAGTTCGTCGAGCTGCCCGACCTTGCGCACCATCAGCCGATGCATTGGCGTCTGGTCGACGGCGCGCGCTGCGTCGTGCCCGGCTCGCAGCGCGGGTGGACGGCAACGCTGGTTCCGCTCGGCCGCCCCGACCCGGGAAGCGCGGGCTTCGAACTGCTCCTCGTCGCCGATGCGCCGCTTCCAGAGGTGGCTCCGGTCGCGGATGGACCGAAAACAGAAGGGCCTTCGTTCGGCCGCGAGTTGACCCCGGTCCTGCGCCAGCCGATCTCGCGGATCATCGCAAACGCCGAAACCATCCGCTCGCGCCTAGCTGGGCCGCTGGCGGAGGAATACAGTAATTATGCAGCTGACATCGCCGCGGCAGGTCAGCACCTGCTGTCTTTGGTCGAGGACCTTTCCGACCTCGAGGTGGTTGAGGCCGAGGATTTTCGCACCGCGCCCGATCGGATCGACCTTGCTGATGTTGCCCGCCGGGCGGTCGGCATCCTCGGCGTGCGGGCCCGCGAGCGAGGGACTCGGCTGATCGCGCCGGAAGGCGGTGTCACAGTTCCTGCCACAGGAGAATTCCGCAGGGTTTTGCAGATACTGCTCAACCTCGTCGGAAATGCGATTTCCTATACCTCTGACGGGTCGACAGTGCGGATCGAGGTCACGAGTGAGGGCGACCGCGCGCGCGCTGTGGTGATTGACGATGGTCCCGGCATACCGGAGGGCAAGGTCGACAGCGTCTTCGAAAAGTTCGAGCGTTTGGGGCGGGGCGGCGACGGCGGCTCGGGTCTTGGCCTCTATATCTCGCGGCGACTTGCCCGCGCCATGGGCGGTGAGCTGACGTTGGAGAGCGCAACAGGCGAGGGCGCGCGCTTCACGCTCGAGTTGCCGGTGACCGACTGATCAGCGCTGCTCGCCGGTCAGCGGCGCCGGCTGCCCCACCAGAACAGCAAGACGCCTATCAGGATCGTGATCGCACCGTAGAGGGCCCACTGGCGCTCGGCGAGCATGAAGCTTTGTGCGGGCCACATCACGATGCCCAAGCCTTGCAAGGACCACAAACCGCCCGAAAGGACGAGAGCAACGCCGAGAACCTGTGCGAGAAGCCGAACAGTGCGCACGCGCGACCTACCGCTGTTCGACTGGCACGTAATCGCGCTGGGTCGGCCCGGTATAGAGCTGGCGCGGACGCCCGATCACCTGCGCGGGGTCGGAGATCATCTCGTTCCACTGGGCCACCCAGCCGACTGTGCGGGCCAGCGCGAACAGCGCCGTGAACATCGTGGTCGGGAAGCCGATCGCCGACAGGATTATGCCTGAATAGAAATCTACGTTGGGGAACAGCTTCTTTTCGATAAAATAGGGATCATTGAGCGCGATCTCCTCGAGTTGCAGCGCGGTCTCGAACACCGGGTCGCTGACCTTCAGTGCGGAGAACACCTCGCGCACGGTCTTCTGCATCACCGTCGCGCGGGGGTCGTAGTTCTTGTACACGCGGTGGCCAAAGCCCATCAGGCGGAACGGGTCGTTCTTGTCTTTGGCCCGCTCGATATAGTGCGGGATACGGTCGGGTGTGCCGATCTCGCGAAGCATGTTGAGTGCGGCCTCGTTCGCCCCGCCATGCGCGGGACCCCACAGGCAGGCGATTCCCGCTGCGATGCAGGCAAAAGGGTTCGCGCCCGACGAACCGGCCAGGCGCACGGTCGAGGTCGAAGCGTTCTGTTCGTGGTCGGCATGGAGGATGAAAATCCGGTCCATCGCCTGCTCCACAACCGGGTTCACCTCGTACGGCTCGGCCGGGACGCCGAAGGTCATGCGCAGGAAATTGCCGGTATAGCTCAGCGAATTGTCCGGGTACAGGAACGGCTGCCCGACCGCGTACTTGAATGCCATTGCCGCAATGGTTGGCATCTTGGCGATGAGTCGGTGGCTAGCGATCGTCCGCTGCTCGGGATCCGAGATGTCGGTGCTGTCGTGGTAGAACGCGCTCAATGCGCCGACCACGCCGCACATGATCGCCATCGGGTGCGCGTCCCGGCGGAAACCGCGGTAGAACGTCATCAACTGCTCGTGTAGCATCGTGTGGCGGCTGATCGTGTAGGTGAACGTGTCCAGCTCGGTCTTCGACGGCAGTTCGCCGTTGAGCAGCAGATAACTGACCTCCATGAAGCTCGACTTTTCGGCCAGCTGGCCAATCGGGTACCCCCGGTGGAGCAAGACGCCCTCGTCGCCGTCGATGTAGGTCAGCGCGCTTTCGCAGCTGGCGGTCGATTTGTAACCCGGATCGTAGGTGAAGGCGCCAGTCTGTCCATAAAGCTTGCGGATATCAATGACTTCCGGACCCACGCTTCCCTGGAGTACAGGAAGGTCGGTGCTCTTGTTGTCGTAATTGAGCGTCGCCGCTTTATCCGCCATGTCGGGTCTCCTTAAACTTTATGGTCCGCGTCGGCGGAACTGGCCTGCGCGTCAAGCCGCGCGAGCGCTTCATCCCGGCCGAGTAGGACCAGTACGTCGAAAATGCCGGGGGACGTCGTCGCCCCCGTCAATGCCGCTCGCATCGGTTGCGCGAGCTTGCCGAGCCCCAGTCCCTGGTCCTCGGCGTATTCCTTTAGATTGGCCTCCAGTGCCTCGACCGTCCAGTCGCTTATCCTGTGCAGTCTTTCAGAAATCCTTGCGAGCAGGCTGCGTGCATCGTCGGTGAGCAGCGCAGCTGCCTTTTCTTCGAGTTCGAGCGGGCGCTGCTTGAACAAGAATGCCGCTCCCGCAACGAGTTCGTGAAGAGTCTTTGCACGAAGCTTGAGCTGCGGCATTGCCTGGGTCAGCAGTGCCACGTCGGCCTCGGGACCGATCAGTGGGGAGACCAGCTTCGCTAGCCTGGAATCGTCCGCTTCGCGGATGTAATGACCGTTGAGATTAAGCAGCTTCTTGGTGTCGAACCGGCTCGGGCTTTTGCCCACGCCGGCAAGATCGAATAGTTCGATCGCCTCCTCCCGGGAGAGTTCCTCACGGTCGCCGTGGCCCCAGCCAAGGCGCAGCAGATAATTGAACACCGCCTCCGGCAGCAGGCCCATCTCGTCGCGATAAGCGTCGACGCCGACCGCGCCGTGGCGCTTCGACAGCTTCGCCCCGTCCGCGCCAAGGATCATCGGCACGTGGGCATAGACGGGCACCGGCCAGCCCATCGCGTTCAGGATAACGATCTGGCGGAATGCGTTGTTGAGGTGGTCGTCGCCGCGGATGACGTGAGACACGCCCATGTCGTGGTCGTCGACGACTACCGCCAGCATATACGTGGGCGTCCCGTCAGATCGTAGCAGGACGAAATCGTCGAGTTCGGAATTGGCAACCGTTACCGTGCCCTGGACCTCGTCATTGATGGTGGTTTCGCCGTCTCGCGGAGCCTTGATGCGCACGACGTAGGGCGCGTCAGTGGGCCAGGTTCCGGGGTCGGCGTCGCGCCACTCGCTGTCGATGCGGAAGGTGCGCCGTTCAGCTTGCGCCTTGGCGCGGCGCTCAGCGAGTTCCGCGGGGCTCAGATAGCAGCGATAAGCCGCTCCCTTTTCGAGCAATTCGTGTGCAACCGCCGCGTGGCGTGTGGATCGGGCGAACTGGAACGTCGGCTCTTCGTCGCCCTCGAGACCGAGCCAGCCGAGTCCGTCAAAGATCGCCGCAATTGCCGGTTCGGTCGATCGCGCGCGGTCGGTGTCTTCGATGCGAAGCAGGTATTTGCCACCGTGGTGGCGGGCATAGAGCCAGTTGAAGAGCGCGGTACGCGCGCCCCCGATATGGAGGAATCCAGTCGGCGAAGGGGCAAAGCGTGTGACCACCTTCGCGCTATCGCTTGCCATCCGAAATCTCGTCCTTATTCAATGTCTTCATGGCGACCCGTACTGCGCGGCTGGTTCCCCTGTCGGATGACGACTGGGAGGGCGTGAAGCCTGCCGATGCTGCACTGCAGCGGCCTTGGCGCAAGGCGCGCGCCTTGTCCAGTGCAGGGGAATTGGCGGAAGGCTTTCTCGAACGCGCCGCATTCGATCGCGCGCCATGGCTGACTGTCGCACTCGCCGGCGGAATCGCGGCATGGTTCGTCCTTCCAGGCCCGCTCGCCTGGATCGCCTTCATTTGCGCCGGGCTGCTTTTGGCGATCGCTGCGCCTGCGATCTGGCGCCCGAACGGCGAGCGCACTCATTTGCGCCGTGCCGTGATCGCCGTGGGCGTGCTGCTCGCCTTCGGATCAGCCCTGATTTGGGCTCGGTCGGAAGTGGTGGGTGCGCAGCCGCTCGCCTTTCCGCGAGCACAATGGATCGATGCACGCGTATTGGTGCGAGAGGATCAGCCAGCGGAGAGCGCGTACGGCTGACGCTCGCCTACCGTGACGCGGAAGCGGGAAGTGCGCGGAAGGTGCGCATCAATGTCGCTCCCGTTCTGCTCGACGAAGGAATAGAGGAAGGTGCTCGAGTTAGGCTTCGTGCGCGCCTGATGCCTCCCGGTGCGCCATTGGTACCCGGAGCATACGATTTCGCGCGCACGGCCTGGTTTGCGGGCTTCGCCGCCACGGGCAGCGCGATGACTCCGGTCGAGACGCTCGAGCCCGCACCTTCGGGCGGTACGATCGCGCGCGCGCAGCGGTCGCTTTCAGCGCACATCCACATGCGGCTGAGCGGATCCGAAGGAGCGATCGCGGCTGCCTTTGCCAGCGGAGACCGGGGTGGCATCGCGGTCGCGGATGAGGAGGCGATGCGCGATTTGGGAATGACGCACCTGTTATCGATCAGCGGGGTCCACGTCAGCGCGGTTATCGCTGCCGCATGTTTTCTTGCGATCCGACTGCTGGCGCTCTGGCCGTGGTTGGTCCTTAGAGTGCGATTGCCGGTGGTCGCCGCCTTGATCGCAGCACTCGCAGGAGTGGGCTACACCTTGCTCACGGGCGCGGAGGTGCCGACCGTGCGTAGCTGTATCGGCGCGATGCTGGTGCTCGGGGCGCTCGCACTCGGCCGCGAACCGCTGTCGCTGCGGATGGTCGCCACCGCCGCCTTCGCCGTGCTGCTGGCATGGCCAGAGGCACTCGTCGGCCCGAGCTTCCAGATGAGCTTCGCCGCGGTCGTCGCGATCGTGGTCCTCCACGAAACCGCGCCAGTGCGCACTTTCCTCGCTACGCGGGATGAAAGCTGGCTTGCGCGGACCGGGCGACGGGTTGGCATACTTCTGATGACGGGGTTCGTCATCGAGATCGCGTTGATGCCGATCGTCCTGTTCCACTTCCACCGCACAGGGTTCTACGGGGCCTTTGCAAACGTTCTGGCCATTCCGTTGGTTTCGTTCGTTTCGATGCCGCTCATCGCGCTGGCGCTTTCGCTTGACCTGGTAGGAGCGGGTGCCCCGGTATGGTGGCTGGTAGGCAAGTCGCTCGAGCTGTTGCTTGCGATCGCCCGTTTCACAGCGGAGCAGCCCGGAGCGGTGCGACTAATGCCGCAGATGGGGTGGGATACCTATGCGCTATTCCTCGCAGGGGCCGCATGGCTCGCCCTATGGCGGGGAAGAATAAGACTGGTCGGGTTAGTCCCGGCCGCGCTCGCGACAGGCCTCCTAATCGCAACGCCCGCGCCGGACCTGTTGATCGGGAGCGACGGCCGCAATGTCGGGATCGCAGGAGAGGGCAACCGTCTCTTGGTGCTGCGAGAGGGGAGGAGCACCTTTGCCCGTGACAATTTGCTCGAACTCGCAGGACTGCGCGGAAAGCCGATCGCGCTCGAGGACTGGCCGGCCGCCCGCTGCAGCGCGGACTTCTGCAGCATCGCGATAAAACGGGATGGGCGCGACTGGACGCTCCTCCTCGCGCGCAGCCGATCGCGAATTGGGGAGCGAGCGCTGGCCGCGGCTTGCGACAGCTCGGACATCGTTGTCGCTGATCGCTTCCTCCCGCGCAGTTGCCGGCCGCGCTGGCTCAAAGCGGATAGAGGGTACCTGCAACACACCGGCGGGCTCGCGATAAACCTCGCGTCACACAAGGTTACGACCGTGGCCAGCGGGCAGGGCGACCATCCCTGGTGGACGGCTCGTGGGCGATAGGCCCGCAATTTCCTTAATGATATCGCCGCAGCAGACCGGCCAGCTTGCCCTGAACCTTCACCTCGTTCGCGCTGTAGACCTGCGGCTCGTATGCACCATTCGCGGGATCGAGTCGGACCATGCCGTCCTGCCGGCGCAAGTACTTGAGGGTCGCTTCCTCGTCGCGCACGAGCGCGACGACTATCTCGCCGTCGCGAGCGACGTCGGTGCGCTTCACCAGCGCGAAGTCGCCGTCGAAAATGCCGGCCTCGATCATCGAATCGCCCGAGACCTCGAGCGCGTAGTGCTCGCCGGGACCAAGGAGAGCGGCGGGGACGGGTAAGGTGCTCTGCCCCTCCAGCGCCTCGATCGGCATGCCCGCGGCGATGCGGCCGTGGAGCGGGAGTTCGACGATGTCGTTTGCCGGCTCCGGCTTTGCCGCCGGCGTCCGCATTTGCACCACGTTGTCGTTGGCTTTCGAGCGCGGAGTGGCCACGGAATCTTCGGGTTGGCGGATTACCTCGAGTGCCCGAGCCCTGTTGGGTAAGCGGCGGATGAAACCACGTTCCTCAAGGGCCGAGATCAGCCGGTGGACGCCCGACTTGCTCTTCAAGTCGAGCGCTTTCTTCATTTCCTCGAACGAAGGGGAAATTCCGTTCTCTTCGAGACGAACTGTGATGAACTGCAGGAGTTCGCGCTGCTTGGCCGTGAGCATGGGACCTAGTTCCCCGACAACCGTTCCAATTCGGGAACGAACGCGGAACAATTAGGCAACTTGTTACAGTTCGTCAACCCGCGGAAAGGTTTGGTTCGCTGCACGCCAGTCGCCGGACTTGCCGCCGGTTTTTTTCGCAAGCCGAACCGCCTCGATCACCATTCCCTTATCGAGTGCCTTGGCCATGTCGTAAACCGTGAGCAATGCCACGCAAGCCGCTGTCAACGCCTCCATTTCGACGCCGGTTCTGCCAGTGAGGGAGGCCCGGGCGGTGACGGCAATCGCTTCCTCCTCGAACGCGAATTCCACGGTCACCGCATTGAGGGTCAGCGGATGGCAAAGCGGGATCAGATCGGCGGTCTTCTTGGCCGCCATGATTCCAGCGACTCGAGCGACCGCAAGGACGTCGCCTTTCGGACCGCTCCCGTCCCGCACCGCGATGAGGGCCTCGGCGCTCATCCGTATGCGTCCGGTGGCAGTCGCTGATCGGGCCGTTTCGGCCTTGTCTCCGACATCGACCATCCGCGCGGAGCCTGCATCGTTGAGGTGCGTCAGGCTCATGCGCGGGTCACGCCAAGCAATGCCCGGGTGGCCGCTGCAACGTCGTCTTGCCGCATCAGGCTTTCTCCTACGAGAAAAGTCCGCACGCCGGCACGCGCCAATCGCGCGCAGTCGGCGCAAGTGCTGATCCCGCTTTCCCCAACCAGCAGCGTGCCCTTGGGCGCGAGCGGAGCGAGGCGTTCGGTGGTGGCAAGATCAGTGCGGAAGGTTCTGAGATCGCGGTTGTTTACTCCGATGAGCCGCGTGCGGAGGATCGACGCGCGTTCCATTTCGGCTTCGTCATGGACCTCGACCAGCACGTCCATGCCGCGTTCGATCGAAGCTGCCTCGATTTCGGCCATCACGCCGTCATCCAGTGCGGCGACGATGATCAGGATTGCATCGGCGCCGATGGCGCGGGCCTCGGCGACCTGCCAGGGATCGACCATGAAATCCTTGCGCAATACCGGCAGCGTACAGGCCCGACGTGCATCGGAGAGATAGTCCTCGTGGCCCTGGAAATAGGGGGCGTCGGTCAGCACCGACAAGCACGCCGCGCCCCCTTGCTGGTAGGCGACTGCGTGTTCGCCGGGGCGAAAATCCTGACGTATCAAACCTTTGGAAGGCGAAGCTTTCTTAATTTCCGCGATCAGCGCGAAGCCATCCGCCGCCTTCTTCGCGAGCGCGTCGCGAAATCCGCGCGGCGCGCTTTGCTCACTGGCCAACCGGTCGAGGTCGCCGATCGTCGCCAGCGTCCTGCGCACAGCGACTTCGTCGCGCTTCGTCGCGCAGATTTCATCCAGCTTGTTCATTTTGCGAGTTCGATCCAGTCGGCAAGGAGACGCTCGGCGCGGCCAGAATCGAGCGCTTCTGCCGCCATCACGGCGCCGGTTGCATAGGCGTCCGCCTTGCCCGCGACCATGAAGGCGGCCCCGGCATTGAAGAGCACCGCATCGCGATAGGGGCCGGGCGCGCCCATCAGCAGCGCCCTGAGCGCCTTGGCGTTGTGCGCCGCATCGCCGCCGCGGATCGCCTCTATCGGTGCGGTTGGCAGGCCGGCGTCCGAGGCGCGCGCGCGGCGCATCTCCCAGTCGTTCCCCCGTACGTCGGCTATCTCGTTGCCGCCCGCCAGGCTGAGTTCGTCGAGCCCCTCGTCGCCGGACACGATCAATGTACGATCACTGCCAAGTCGCGCCTTGGCCGCGGCATAGATGGGTACATACGCCGGCCGCGCTATGCCGATAAGTTGGCGCCGGACCCCGGCAGGGTTGGACAACGGGCCCATGAGGTTGAAAATCGTGCGCCGACCGAGGCGCTGGCGGAGCGGCTGAATCCGCCCCATCGACGGGTGATGGTTTTTCGCAAAGAGGAAGCAAATACCGAGCTTTTCCAGCGTCTTTTCGGCAGTCCTTCCCGCCGCTTCCATATCGAGACCGAGCGCCTCGAGCGTGTCGGCGGCGCCCGCCTTGCTACTAGCCGCGCGGTTGCCATGTTTGGCCACCGGCACCCCGCCGGCGGCGACCACCAAGCTGACCGCGGTTGAGACGTTGAGTGTATGATGCCCGTCACCGCCTGTTCCGCAAACGTCGATTGCATCGTCGGGCGCCTCGATCGGAATCAACCGCGCGCGCAAAGCGCGTGCCGCGCCCGCGATCTCGTCGGAGGTTTCGCCTCGGTCGGACAGATCGCAGAGAAAGCGTGCGATTTCTTCCTCGCTCGCTTCGCCGTCGAGCAACGCGCCGAATACTTCCTCGGCCTGCGCTTCATCGAGGTGGGGTTCGGCCTGGGGCAGTCTCCTCATGCAGGGACTCCGGATTCAATCCCACACAGCGAAAGGAAGTTGGCGAGCAGCGCATGGCCATGCTCTGTCGCGATACTTTCGGGATGAAACTGGACGCCGTGGATGGGCAATTCGCGGTGGCGGAAGCCCATGATGTGCGTGTCGTCGCTCGTCGCATTGACAACCAGCGTATCTGGAATGTTCTCGACCACGAGCGAGTGATAGCGGGTGGCGGCGAACGGTGAAGGCAAGCCCGCGAAAACGCCGCTGCCATCGTGCGAGACGGGCGAGGTCTTTCCGTGCATCAGCCCGCCGCGCACGACGCGCCCGCCGAAGTGCTGCCCGATCGACTGGTGGCCCAGACACACGCCGAGCAGAGGGATCTGCGCATCGGCGCAGGCAGCGACGAGATCCAGACTGATGCCAGCCTCGTTCGGCGTGCACGGGCCGGGGCTTATGAGGAACCCCGCAGCGTTCGTGCGCAATGCTTCACCCGCGCTCAGCGCATCGTTTCGCTCGACGCGCACTTCGGCGCCCAGTTCCATCAGGTAATGGACTAGGTTGAAGGTGAAGCTGTCGTAATTGTCGACGACAAGAATCATCAAGCCCTGCTCGCTAACTTGTCCGTCGCACGCACGAGGCCGTCGACGATGCCCGGTTCACTCGCAGAGTGGCCTGCGTCGGGCACGATCCACAGCTCGGCCTCGGTCCAGGCCTTTTTGAGGTCCCAAGCCGAAGTCGGGGGTGTGCAGATGTCGTGACGACCCTGGACGATGATCGCCGGGATATTCCGGATCCGGTCGACGTTCGCCAGCAATTGCCCCTCATCGAGCCACATGTGCTCAAGGAAGAAGAGCGCGGCGATGCGGGCGAATGGGAGCGCCTTGTGCGGATCGGCATATTCTTCGATCAGCTCGGGATTGGGAAGCAGCGTCGCGACGACGCCCTCCCACCGAGACAGCTCGCTCGCCGCCGCCAGCCGCGTCTGCTCGTCGTCGGAGAACAGGCGCTCGGCATAGGCGCGCATGATGTCGCCGCGTTCTTCCTCCGGGATTTGGCCCGCGAAACGGTCCCAGTTTTCGGGCATCACTTCGCTCGCGCCGTAGCGGTAGAGCCAGTCGATCTCCTTCTGGCGAGCGAGGAACACACCGCGCAAGACGATCTCGGTCACACGGTCCGGATAGGTTTCGGCATAAGCGAGTGCGAGTGTCGCGCCCCAGCTGCCGCCGAAAACCTGCCACGCGTCATGACCGCACATCACGCGCAGTCGTTCGATATCCTCCACGATTTGCCAGGTGTCGTTGTACTCGATCTCGGCAAAAGGCAGCGACTTGCCGCAGCCCCGCTGGTCGAACAGCAGCACGTCGTAGCGCTCGGGATCCCACTGGCGGCGATGCGAGGGGCTCATCCCGGCGCCGGGGCCGCCATGGAGGAACACCGCCGGCTTGGCGCCGGGAGTGCCGACGCGCTCGTAATAGATCGAATGACCTTCGCCGACGTCGAGATGCCCGCTCTCGTACGGTTCGATCTCGGGATAAAGCGTGCGGCGTTCGTCAGTCATATATGGTCCCTAGCGGCTTGCGATCCCCGGCGGAAGGTGCCCGTTTGCCTCGACTTCGCGGCAAAGCATAGGCAGTTTCCATGCATGTCCTCATCAGCGGTTGCGGGATCGCCGGCCCGACGCTCGCGTGGTTCCTCGCGCGCGGCGGGCACCAGGTGACGATCGTCGAGAAGGCTCCGTCATTGCGAACCGGCGGCTACGTGATCGACTTCTGTGGTAAAGGCTACGATCTTGCAGAGCGCATGGGATTGATGCCGCGCCTGCAGGATGTCGGCTACCATGTGCGCGAAGTGCGCTTCGTCGATGATGAGGGGCGCCGCCGTGGAGGCTTCGACAGCCGGGTTTTCGAGCGCGCGACCGGCGGGCGCTTCGTGAGCCTGCCGCGCGGCGAACTTGCACGGGCGATCCATGATGCCCTGCCGCCGGAAGTGGAGACCCGCTTCGAGTGTGAGATCGCCACGCTCGAACTGTACGGGAATGGAGCAGGCGTGACGCTTTCGGACGGTGCGAGGCTTGAGCCCGATCTCGTCGTTGGGGCGGAGGGTATCCACTCGCGCGTACGCGATCTCGCGTTCGGCCCGGGACTAATATTCGAGCGCTTCCTCGGCTATGCGTTCGCCGCATGGACCGTCGAGGGATATTCTCGCCGCGACGATCTCGTCTACATGATGCACGGCGAACCCGGGCGTCAGGCGGCGCGGTTTACCCTGCGCGGCGATTGCACGCTCGTGCTGCTGATCTGGCGTGAAAACCATGGCGAGGCCGTGCTCCAAGACGGCGCAGGGCGGCGCGCGTTCCTGCGGCGGCGCTATGCAGGCGGTGGGTGGGAGGTACCCCAGATGCTGGCGACACTCGACGCGGCCGACGATCTCTATCTTGACCGCGTGAGCCAGATCGAAATGGACAGATGGTCGATGGGGCGCGCGGTACTGGTGGGCGACTCCGCCTTCGCGCCGTCTTTCCTCGCGGGGCAGGGATCGGCGCTGGCGATGATCGGCGCCTACGTGCTCGCGGGCGAACTGGCGCGGACGGGCAATGTAGAAGCCGCGTTTGCCGCCTACGAGGCGCGGCTCAAACCGCTGATGGCATCCAAGCAGAAGGCAGCGCACGGGCTGGCGACGGCATTCGTCCCCCGCACGAGCTGGGGCGTGTGGTTGCGCGATGAACTGGCCGGATTGCTCGACGTGCGACTATTCGCCGACCGGATGTTCAGTGCGAGCCTGCGCGACCAGATCGAGTTGCCCGACTATTTCACTTCAGACGACTGAGCGGACGAGGCGGAAATAGGTGCCTGCTTGTCCTCCACGAGCAGCATCGGTCCAATCTGCGCACGCGAATCGATCCGTCCGCTTGCCGGGTCCCATAACTCGGACACCCCTCCGTCGAGGTACAGTGCGTTGGGCGTTTTGAGCACGTCGCGGAAATAGCGCGCGATCTTGCCGAAGCTGACCGGTCCCTCGCTGATCACGAAGTGCGCGCGTCCCGCCGCGTCGACGCCAACGCCGTTGCGGATCGTGCGGCTGGGCCCGTCTTCCGTGATCTCGGGATGAAGCTTGCCGTCCACCACCAGCATGGGGCCACTCTGCGTGCCGAAATCGGGACGGTCGCCGACTTGCGCGTAGAAATTGTCCGACGTCATCACGCGCCACTTGCCGCCGCCGCCGAAGAACACGCCGTTGGGCTTCAGATGGAAGTTACCCGCACCGTCGTTGCGATTGAGTTCCTTGAGCCGTTCACCGTCCTTGACGTAGTAGCCGATCGGCTTGCCTTCGCCGTCGAACATCCCGGCGTTCACGCCGAAGACGACGGTCCCGGCCTCGTCGGGCGACTTCTCGGCAAAGGCCTTGAATCCGCGATAAGGCGGGTTGCCGAGCATCGTCGTTATGCGGTGCTTGGCCGGATCGGCGATGCAGTGGGTCAGACGCGCATCCTCGAACGTCACGGTCTCGCAGGCGGAAGCGATGGTCGGGGTGGGCGAGGGCGTTGCAGTGCCCAGTATCTTGTCCGGGTTGTCGAGGTCGATGCGCGTCACCGCCTTGCCTCCCGCCTGTTGGTTGCAAGCTGCGAGCAAGACGAGGAGCGGAATGGCAGTGAGTCCCCTGCCGGCCATCATTGACCGAACCCCGGTTGAAGTGCCTGTCGGGCCGCCTCGCGGGCCGCGGCGATCAGCGCGCCGGCCTTCGCCTCGCACTCGCGCTGCTCGTAGATCGGATCGCTGTCGGCAACGATCCCGGCGCCGGCTTGCACGTGCATGACGCCATCCTTCACCACCGCGGTGCGCAGGACGATGCATGAATTGAGCGAGCCGTCGGGCGCGAAATAGCCGACCCCTCCGGCATAGGGCCCGCGCGCGGTCGGCTCGAGCTCGGCGATGATTTCGCAGGCGCGGATCTTGGGCGCGCCGCTGACCGTCCCCGCGGGAAAGCCAGCGAACAATGCGTCGAGCGCGTCCTTCGAGGGATCGAGCGCGCCCACGACGTTGCTCACGATGTGCATGACGTGGCTGTAACGTTCGACCGTGAAGCTCTCGGTTACCCGGACGGTGCCTTTCGCCGCCACGCGGCCAACGTCGTTGCGGCCGAGATCGAGCAGCATGAGATGCTCCGCGCGCTCCTTCGGGTCGGCAAGCAAGCTTTCTTCGGCGGCCAGGTCGGCTTCTGGCGTGGCGCCGCGCGGGCGGGTTCCCGCTATCGGGCGGATCGTGACTTCGCCAGCACGAACGCGAACCAGAATCTCCGGACTAGACCCTACTACGGCGAAGCCGGGCAGGTCGAGGAAGTAGAGGAACGGGCTCGGATTGACGCGCCGCAGCGCACGATAGAGCGCGAGCGGGGGAAGGGGAAACGGGCAGGTAAACCGCTGCGAAAGCACCACCTGGAAGACATCACCCGCCTCGATGTAGCCCTTTGCGCGGTCGACCATGGCCTTGAAAGTTTCCGCCGGCATCGCGGGTTCGAGCGCCATCTCGGGAAGCTCACTGCGGCGCGGGGAGGGTGATGCGGGGGCGGACAGCCGGCGCAGGACCTCGTCGATCCGCTCGCCCGCCCGTTCGACCAGCGCAGCAGGAACGGCCTCGCCGGGCCAGAGTGGCGCGGCGCAGACGAGTTCATCGGTCAGGCTGTCGAAAACCAGCAGCACAGTCGGACGAGCGAAGAACATGTCGGGCAGGCCGAGCCCGGGGCCGGCAGCGCGCGGCAGCTTCTCGACAAGACCGATCGTCTCGTATCCGAAATACCCGACGAGAAACGAAAGCGCTGGGGGAAGGCCGTCCGGCACGTCGATACGGCAGCGCTCGACAAGTGCGCGCAGCTCGGCGAGTGCGTTGCCCTCCAGCCCCTTGAATTGCTCGCGGTCGGTCTTCCACTGCGAGTTTATCGCGGCTCTCTCGCCCTCTGCCCGAAACACCAGATCGGGATCGAGGCCGAGCATCGAATATCGTCCGCGAACCTCGCCACCTTCTACCGATTCGAGCAGGAAGTCGCCGCGGCCCGGTTCGATCAGCTTCAGTGCTGCGCCCACCGGCGTCTCGGTGTCGGCGACAACGCGCCGCCACACGAGCGTTGGCCGCCCATTGGCCAACGCGGCGCGTGCCGCCTCGGCATTATCGGGCGCGGCGCCGCTCAGCGCGCGATCCTCAGTTTTCGCTCGTGCCGGTGAGCTGCTTGCGTACCGCGGCGATTGCGTTGGCGTTGCGCTCGATGCCTGCGTTCTTGCGAATCGCGCTCCGCAGTGCATCGCCATATTCGCGGCCAAGCAAGTTGCCCATGCTGGTTGCAGCCTGTGCAAGCAATGGATCGTCCTTTTCGATCTTGCCGGGCTCAATAGTGTCGACCGTCACCACGTACCAGCCCGCGTCGCGCGGTGCCTCGAGCCGCTTGACGCTGTCTTTCGCCATCGAAAACAGCAGCGCGAGCGGCGGGGGAACGCGCTGACCCTGCTGGACCAGTTCTCCGCGGGTCATATTGATCGAGTTCAGGCCGGGGCAGTGCAACCTTTTCTGCGGCAAGTGCAGCGGCAAGGGTTGCGCCCTTGGAGATCCGGGAGACGACGCGGTCGGCGGCGGCCTTTGCGGCCCTCTGCCCTACATCTCGGCGCCAGCCCGCCGTCGCGTCATCCTTGATCTCTGCGAGCGGTGCCGCGGCCGATGGCGTGATCCGCGTGGTTTCGAATACCAGATACCTGTCGCTTCCTGGCACGGCGGTGATCTGCGGCTGGCCTTCCTCCATCTCGAACGCTGCGGACAGAGCCGGAGCCAGCACTTCAGGGGCGGTTTCACTGGGCGATCCGTACACTCGCCCGTCGGCGACGATCGGTTTTGTCGTCTCGACGTCGACGTTAAGCGACTGGGCAACATCGCTCAGCGCAGCGCCCTCGTCGATCTGGTTTTCGACTTCCGAAGCGAGATCGGCGAGCCCGCGGACGCGCTTCTCTTCGCGTAGCGCGGCCACGATCTCGTCTTTTGCCTGCTCGAGCGTGCGCGCGTTCGTCTCGGTGACTGAATTGACGCGAACGACGTAGTAGCCAAGACCACCTCGTGCGGGCTTTGCGAGTGTCCCCTTGCCGGCAGCGAAAGCGGCTGCGGCGACTGCCTGCGAAGCGGTGCCCGCGTAGGCCGTCTGGTCGACCTTCTCGATCTTGCTCGTTTCCAGCCCCGCCTCGCGCGCCGAGGTTTCGAGAGCTGCGGCTCCCTTGGCTGCGATCGCATCCGCGGCCGCCTTGGTGGGGACGATCAACTGGGTGAAAGAGCGCAATTCGCGCCCGGCGTACTTTTCCGCCTTGTCGCGGTTGTAGCGCGCCGCGATTTCCGCAGAGGTTGGTTCGATGTTACCGAGCGAGTCTGCGCCGAATACCGCATAGCGCAAGGTCCGCCGCTCCGGCCTGATATAGTCGGCGCGATTGGCCTTGTAATACGCCTCGAGCTGGGCGGCGGTCGGATCGCCTTTCGGCGCAAATGCCGTGCTCGGTATCACGCCGATCGCGCCCTCGCGGCGCTCCTTTGTGAGCGCAGCGTAGCGCGCGACGATCTTCGAAGGCATCATTGCGCCGAACGACCCGGGCACAAGGACCTGTTGCGCGAGGAGACCCTCGGCAATGTCGCGACGGACGGTCGCATCACTCAGTTTCCGCTGGGCCAGAAGTTGCTGGTAGGCAGCCTCGCTGAACTTGCCATCGGGGCCTGCGAACGCGGGAATACGGCGGATCTCGCTGTTGACCAGGTTGCTCCCGGCCACGATCCCGTGCTCTTTGGCCCACCACGCGATAGCGCGGCGGTCGAGCAACTGATCGAGCACGTCATTCAGCCCTCCCTGTTCGACGAATGCCTGCATCGACAGTGTGGGGTTTTGCTGGCGCATCTGGTCCACAGCGACGGTGGCGGCGTCACTGAATTCACCAGCACCGATTTTTTCGTCTCCGACAACTGCCACGTTGTCGCCCCCCGCGACTCCGCCGAACGAGCCGCTCGAAGCGACATCGCCTACCGCGAATGCCAATCCGATCAGGGCGATAAAGCCAATCGTGATGGCAAGGCCCACCTTGGATTTGAAGATGTTGCGAAAGAACTGGAGCATGGCGATCCGGATACCAGAGGGACGAGGTGCGGGTGGAAATGCCGCGCGCCTTTCGCCGGGCGCTTTAGAGGGCCTGCGACCTTGCCGCAACAGGTCCCGCGCCGTTTTGAAGCGGCATCCAACATGGGTCTTTGCGCCGCGGCTCGTTGATGTCTATGGCCCGCGGCCACTTCACACGACCACCCTTGGGAACACGTCATGGCCCTGCGGCCCTATATCGTCGGAAACTGGAAAATGAACGGCACGCGCGCGATGCTTGCCGAAGCGCGCGCGATCGACAGGTCGGCGCAACGCCTCATGAAAGTCGAGGTGGCGCTCGCCCCGCCGTACACCCTGATTCACGCGGTTCACAAAGAAGCCGAGCAAATCGGCATTGGCGCGCAGGATTGCAGCCCGGAAGCCGATGGCGCATTTACCGGAGACGTATCGGCGGCGATGGTCGCCGATGCAGGTGCCAAGTTCGTGATCCTGGGTCACAGCGAGCGGCGGCAGGGCCACGGTGAGAGCGATGCGCTGGTGCAGGCCAAGGCGGCCGCCGCGATCGAGGCCGGCCTCAAGCTCATCGTCTGTTGCGGCGAGACCGAGGCGACCCGTGACGCAGGAGGGGCGGAAGCCTTTGTCGTCCGCCAGCTCGTGGGATCGCTGCCCGAATCGCTCGACGGCGCGGGCGAACGGCTTTCGGTCGCGTATGAGCCGATCTGGGCGATCGGTACCGGACGAACGCCGACTGTGGCCGATATTTCGGCGATACACCGCGCGATCCGCGCGCTGCTGGTCGAGCGCTATGGCGAGGAAGAAGGCGGCATGGTGCGTATACTCTACGGCGGTTCCGTAAAGGCCGGGAACGCGCGCGAACTGCTTGGCGCGGAGGAAGTCGGTGGTGCGCTGGTCGGCGGGGCCAGTCTGACCGCGGAGAGCTTCCTCGGCATCGTCATGGGCGCGGCAGACCTCCAGGACGCTTGAGTCACGAGTGATCGGGCGCGGCGGCTTGCCCATGACACCGCGCATCACTAAGTGCGCGTACACACACGAATACGAGATAACCAATCCATGTCGCTTTTCCTGTTTCTCCTCGTCGTCCAGGCGGTAATCGCCGCCGCGCTCGTTGGCATCATTCTGATCCAGCGATCGGAAGGCGGTGGTCTGGGCATCGGCGGTTCGCCCAGCGGCATGATGAGCGCGCGCGGAGCGGCGGATTTTCTGACCCGCTCGACGCGTTGGCTGGCGATCGTTTTCGTAGTGCTCTCGATCATCCTGGCGGCGATCGCGGCAAAGAGCTCTGGTGGTGGCATCTCGGTCGAATCGACGCTCGACCGCGCGCCGGCCGCGCCAACCGGGCCTGTGCAACCCGCTCAGCCGACTCCCTCCGACGACCCGCTAGCCGACGTCACTCGCTAACCGCTTGCGACGAGCCGGTTGTGGATTGCGGCCTTTCGCCGCACACAGCCGCTTGCGCGCAGGCCCCACACACGCTTAAGGCCCGACTCCCATGGCGCGGTATATATTTATCACCGGCGGCGTGGTCTCCTCGCTCGGCAAAGGTCTCATGGCGGCGAGCCTCGCGGCTCTCCTGCAGGCGCGCGGGTTCCGTGTGCGGATTCGCAAGTTCGATCCCTATCTGAACGTCGATCCGGGAACGATGAGTCCCTACCAGCATGGCGAGGTCTACGTGACCGACGACGGGGCGGAGACCGACCTCGACCTTGGCCACTATGAGCAATTCACCGGGGTGTCGGCGCACCAAGGCGACAACATCACCAGCGGACGCGTCTATCGCGATATCATAGCGAAGGAGCGGCGCGGCGACTATCTCGGCGCGACGGTGCAGGTGATTCCCCACGTGACCGACGCGATCAAGGATTTCGCCCAAAGCGATACCGATGATCTCGACTTCGTCCTTTGCGAAATCGGTGGCACCGTCGGCGATATTGAAAGCCTGCCGTTTATCGAGGCGCTGCGCCAGCTGCGCAACGAGTTGGGTCGCGACAATACCTGCTTCGTGCACGTCACGCTGGTGCCATACATCGCGGCAGCGGGGGAGTTGAAGACGAAACCGACACAGCATTCGGTGCGCGAGATGACGGGTTTGGGGGTCCAACCCGACATCCTGCTGTGCCGCTGCGAAAAGCCGTTGCCCGATACCGAACGCGCGAAGATCGCGCTGTTCTGCAACGTGCGCAAGGAAGCGGTCATCCCCGCGCTCGACGCCACAAGCATTTACGCGGTGCCGCTGCAGTACCACCGGGAGGGGCTTGACGATGAGGTGCTGCGGCACTTCGGCATGAGCGCGCCTGCGCCCGATCTCGCCCGATGGGACGACATACTCGACCGGTACGAGCACCCTGAGGGTGAGGTCACGATCGGGGTCGTCGGAAAGTACGTCGGGCTGCCCGATGCCTACAAGTCGCTTAACGAGGCCCTCGTCCATGGCGGCATGGCCAACCGTGTGAAGGTCAATATCCGCTGGATCGACGCCGAGTTGTTCGAGCAGGACGACGAAGAAATCGCGGCCCGGCTCGAGCCGATGCACGGAATTCTCGTCCCCGGCGGCTTCGGTGAGCGCGGGAGCGAGGGCAAGATCGCCAGCGTCCGCTTCGCCAAGGAACGCAAGGTTCCTTTCCTCGGCATTTGCCTAGGCATGCAGATGGCCTGCATCGAGGGCGCCCGCGCGGCGGGCCATGAAAAGGCGAGCTCGACGGAGTTCGGTCCGACCGAGGAGCCGGTGGTAGGCATCATCACCGAGTGGATGAGCAAGGAAGGCCTGCAGGAGCGTAGCGCGGAAGGCGACCTTGGCGGCACGATGCGGCTCGGTGCCTACGAGGCGAGCCTTTCGGGCAACAGCCATGTCTCGGCGCTTTACGGCGGCGCCACCACGATCAGCGAGCGGCATCGCCACCGCTACGAAGTTAACTCGGCCTATCGCGACTCGCTGGAAAAGGACGGGCTCGTTTTCTCGGGAATGTCGCCCGATGGCCTGCTGCCCGAGATCGTGGAGCGGCCCGACCATCCTTGGTTCATCGGCGTGCAGTTCCACCCCGAGTTGAAGAGCAAACCGTTCGATCCCCATCCCCTGTTCGCGGGATTCATCAGAGCGGCGTTGCAGCAGGCGCGGCTGGTCTGATTTTTCAGCACTTTCCTGTCACGGAATGTCCCTAAGTGGTCATTTCTTACAAGTCGCTTGATTAGAACTCGTTTATATGTTGCTCACAGCGCACGGTCCGACTAGGGGCATGGCGCGGGGGAAACTTAGCAATTGCTAAGTTAACGGTGGTTTTTCGGGGGCATCCGGATTACACAAGCTTGGCGCGGACTTGATCGTCTTCTGCGACCCGGACGGTCAATTTCGCACGAGACGGCGTTCAGTCGTCGTGGGGGCGGACTGCAAGGTCCGCCCCCGAATCGTTTCAGAGCATGCAACCGTCAGGCAGCATCAGCTTCATTACCGCCGTCCTCGCCCTCATCGTCTTTCACGACTTCGAGTGTGGGCTGGCCGCCGACGTGGATTTTCTTGGGTTTCATCGCCTCGGGCACTTCTCGCACCAGATCGATCGTCAGCAGTCCGTCGGCGAGGTCGGCATTCGCAACACGCACGAAATCGGCCAGCTCGAAGCGGCGCTCGAACCCGCGGTTGGCAATGCCGACGTGGAGCATCTCGCCTTGCGATCCCTCCGGCCGCTTCTTGCCCTGGACCACGAGCAGGTTCTGCTGCGCTGTAATGTCGAGGTCGCCCGGCTTGAATCCCGCGACCGCGATCGTGATGCGGTACTCATCTTCGCCGTTCCGCTCGATATTGAACGGCGGATAGTTGTCGCCGGCGTTGTTGCGCACCTGCGTCTCGAGCAAATCGAACAAGCGATCGAAACCGACAGTGGTGCGGCGATAAGGGGTGAAATCGAGACGTGACATGAAACAAATCCTCCTATGAGCAATTTGAACTGGTGGGCGGCCCCGGAACCCGGCGGCCGCCGCGATTGCATTCCCGCCCGCCATGCGGCACGAGAACGCAAAGGAGATAGGTACCGCGTGAGCGGTTTCAAGTACCAATAACATGCTGGCGATAAAGGATATTTTATGACCGCGCCCGACGTTGTGATCTACACCAAGTTCGGATGTGGCTATTGCTTCAGGGCCAAGTGCCTGCTCGATGCGAAGGGCGTCGACTATACCGAGCATGACGTGACGATGGGCGGGCCGAAGCGAGCCGAGATGATGGAAAGAGCGCCCGGGGCGCGAACCGTGCCGCAGATTTTCATCGGCGACACTCACGTCGGCGGGTCGGACGAACTCCACGCCCTCGAGCGATCGGGCAAGCTCGATGCATTGCTGGAGGGCTGATGACCCGCATTGCTCTCCTCCAGATGACGGCCGGCATCGATCCGGCGGCAAACGCGACGGCCATCGTTGACGGCGTAGCGAAGGCGGCGCGGGGAGGGGCGGCAATGCTGTTTACCCCCGAAATGAGCGGGATGCTCGATCGCGACCGAAATCGGGCTGCTCAGCATATCGTCGCCGAGGAAGACGATCCGGTTCTCGCCGCCGCGCGGGCGGCAGCCGCGAAGCACACGATCTGGGTGGCGCTCGGATCGCTGGCCCTGGCGGGGAAAGAGGATAGGTGGGCCAACCGCTCGCTGCTGATCGCACCATCGGGAGAAATCGCGGCTCGTTACGACAAGATCCATATGTTCGACGTGGATCTCGCTAGCGGCGAGAGATGGCGGGAATCTAACGCTTATGCGCCAGGCTGCGAGGTGGTCACCGCAGACGAAACGCCGGTTGGCCGTCTGGGTCTGACAGTTTGCTATGACATCCGTTTTCCTGCGTTGTTCGAGGCCCTCGGTCGCCGTCGTTGCGACGTAATCGCGATCCCTGCCGCTTTCACCGTTCCGACTGGAGAAGCGCACTGGCACCTGCTCCAGCGCGCGCGGGCTGTCGAGGCGAGTGCGTGGGTAATCTCTGCCGCGCAGGTGGGAGAGCATGCCGACGGGCGGCGGACCTATGGTCACAGTCTCGTGGTCGATCCGTGGGGCGAAATCGTCCTCGACATGGGCGGTGAGGCCTCAGGGGTGGGGTTCGCCGAAATCGACGCGGATCGCACGGCCGAGGTTCGTGCGCAGCTCCCCAGCCTTGCCAATCGACGCGATATACCCGAGTAGAAAATGCCATGATCGTGTTCGACCTCGCCTGTGCCGGCGGCCACCGTTTCGAAGGGTGGTTCGCCTCCTCCGACGCGTTTGCCGAGCAGCAGTCGCACGGGCTCGTCGAATGCCCGCAGTGCGGCTCGGTTGAGGTAATCAAGGCCCCGATGGCGCCGGCTGTGCCAGCTAAAGGCAACTCGGACAGCGATGTTTCACTATCGCAGCAATTCGCGACCCGCATTCCGCCCGAAGTCGACAAGGCGATTAGAGCGCTAGCGCAGGCGCAGGCAAAGGCGCTTGAAAAAAGCACTTGGGTCGGTACCGAATTCGCCGAGCAGAGCCGCGCGATGCACTACGGCGAACGCGATCAGATTGCGATCCACGGCCAGGCTACGCCCGAGGAGGCAAGGGCGCTGCTTGAAGAAGGCGTGTCGGTCGCCCCGCTACCGTTTCCGGTCGCATCACCCGAAGATATCAACTGAGACGAGTATTCGTCGCTAAATCGATCGGCGGTCATGGCCGAGGAATGCCTGCGGGACACGTCGCTGCCAATCCCATTGGCTTCGACCTGATGAGACCAATCGAGGTTGCCCAGTCTCTGCAACCCCGACTGATCCTCGCTCGAAGTTTTTAGGCCGAGCGCGTCAGGTCCTCGATCCAAGTCCGAACATCACCCGCCCGGTTCGAAGGCGCCACCCCGCTGGGGATTGCACGACCATCCCGGGCTGAGCGAAGGTTCACGCGGGTCGTTGACCGCCGGATCGAGGAAGTCCGCTAGCCAGGTTTGGGCATAAAAGTACCCGTAGGACTGAACCCTGCCGCCTGGATCATTGGTCGCCGGATCGCCAAATGGCGTATCGTTCAGTCCCGAGAATGCGCAGGATGATCGGCCCTTTACTTCGAGATCCTTGCCATTGCCCGTTATCTCACCTGCAACGACAGGCGTCGACACGACTCCCAAAAGTAGCGCACATAGAATGAGTTTTGTCACGGCAAATTCCTTTCTTCGTGAGATTCGCGGAAGACTGGACCTCGTGACGGTTTGACGCGTCGCTTTCTTGTCCGGCCAGCATTCGTTATCCGCATTCATCCGATCCAGCCGAGCGATCTCGGCTCGATGTGCTTCGGGATGATTGCCGCATGCGTAGCCCGCATCATCATTTCTGATGAGGCGTCGACTTTTTTTGTAAGCGGATCAGCCTGCGTTTACCCGCCACCGGGAGTGTCGCGCAGAGACATCAATGGTGCGCCCGACAGGATTCGAACCTGTGGCCCCCAGATTAGGAATCCCGTCGAGTAGTTTCCGATAAGGTCCGAGGCGACATTTCACCGAGAGAGGAGCGGTCCGATAGCGTCTATTGCTATTGCTTAGTATCCGACGCTCTGTTACCTATTCCGTTACCTGATGCCGAAAAGGTAACAGGCGAGCCGAGCGGACGCTGGTACCGTCCAGCCCGGCTCTCACCACAACCGATCCTAAGGAGATCGATCATGGCTACGGAATAGAGGGGGAATGCGCCTGCGGAAACACCGCGCGCGAAATATCCGCCAAGGAGACTTTCCTCGAAGCGCATGCCGCGTCTCGCGGCGGAGAAGCGTCGTCATGGCTGACCCGCGCGACATTCTGATCGAAGAAGTCGGCGCTAAGCGACGCCACTCTTCCCCTTCTTTACCTCGAAACGCTGCATCGAGCGGTGGAGCATTCTTTCGAGGAGATCAGGGGGTTCATCGACTTCGCCGACACCATCTCGCAGGGCGCGAAGGAGAGGCTACGGGGGGAGGTCTCTCACGGCCTGAACCTTGTCTACATGGCCCACGACCAAGCGACCGGGGCGAAGAACAGCGTCGATCAAGCTGAGACGGCGCTCTACAACGAGAAGGGAGCATGAGCGATGATCCCTCCCACTCCATTCAGCGCAACCGAATGGCTGTCGAGCTTCCGGGCGGTTGGCGGGTACTGTTGGTTCCCCCGACCGAAGGACATGCACGTCGGATGGCAAATCGACGGGCACAGCTTCGAGGAGCACGACGAAGCCCGCCGCCTGTACGATACCGTCGAGCGCTCCGATCAACGAGAAGAGCGCTGGCTAGAGATTGAGGCGCTCGTATTCGCCGAAGTCAAAGCCAAGATCGATCGCGCCCTTGAAGGCGTGACCGTACACTGAGAGGTCCAACGTATGCTGACCGACACGAAGATCGCGGCAATCAAGCCACCCGCCAGCGGGCAAGAAGAGCACGCTGACCACAAGGTGACGGGGCTGCGGCTTCGTGTCGGATCTGGCGGCAAGAAGAGTTGGACGCTCCGCCGCCGCGTTGGTCCGAAAATCATTAATCGCAAGCTTGGCAGCTATCCCGCGATGGGGCTCGCCGCGGCACGATCGGCCGCCGAAAAGATGATCGATGCGCTTGAACGCGATGGGGACGACCGAGCGGCATCGACCGGACGTTCGGAGACGTTGCCGATTACTGGATCGAGAAGGTCGCCAAGGGAAAAACGACAGCTGGCACGATCAAGAGCGCCAACTCGAAATGCACGTCTTCCCGCATTGGCGAGACCGCAAGATTGCCGAGATCAAGCGCGCCGACGTGCGCGAACTGATCGATGGTCTCGAAGGTGTTGTGCTGCCCAATCGCGTCCTCGCCATCGATCAAAACGATTTTCCGTTTCGCGCTCTCTCGAGATTGGCTTGACGCCTCGCCGGTTGAGGGCATCGAAAAGCCGAACAGACGAAACGCGCGCGCGACCGCGTGCTCGACATGGACGAAATCAAGCGCGTCTGGCGCGTCTGCGGGGTTGCTCGGCTATCCCTTTGGCTCCTTGTGCGCAGATGCTGCTCCTGACCGCTCAGAGGCGCAGCTGAGGTTGCTTCGATGCGGTGGGCAGATGTTGACCTGAGAACGCGCGACGTGGGTGCTGCGCTGCGGACGACACGAAGGCAGAGAGGACGCACCTTGTGCCGCTGTCTCCCGCTGTCGTCAAGCATGCTCGACGGATGCCCGCAAATGGGCCCCTATGTCTTTCACAACCGACGGCGAGACGCATATTCGTAGTTTCGCGAAGGGCAAGACAGCAGCTCGACGATTTCTGACCGCAGCCGGCGAGGAAATTCTCGGCGCCTTGGCGGTTGCACGATCTTCGGCGATCGGCCGCAACGCACATGGTGAGGCTCGGGATAAACGAAACCGTCGTTTCGCGGGTTCTCAATCACGCTCATGCAGGGAGTGACGGCGCAAGTCTACGCGCTGCACTCTTACGCGCCGGAGAAGCGCCACGCGCTCGATACGTGGGCGGCTGAGGTCGATCGTGCAGTGAACGGGGAGCGCGGCGGGAACGTTGTTCGCATGGAGCGGTGACAAAGGCCGGCACCATCCCCGTTCCTTATGAGCCTTCGGTCGGCGGGGCTGTTGTCTCCTGGCTCGAGTGGAAGCGAGACCGTGGAGACTTCGAGCAAACCGATTTGCAGTTCGTTGACGAGATGCTCATTCACTTGCGCCGCAAGAGACGGGCGTTGAGGCTCCGGCGGGAGACGGCACTCTTCTTCGTGGATCTGATACCGGAACGGGACCGATACCGGTGCCACGTCTTGTCTTCATATTTCGCGGAAAGTGCGCTCCGCTGTATTTAGCCGCCGCGGACCTAAGCGGCGTCTTTCGCGGCGAGACCAATGGCTGATGGAAGGGCCCGATGCGCGAGCCGCCTTCTATCGAGGGAGAAAGCGTGCTCGCGATGAGATCATTTCGAAACACTTCCAAGCAGTGCTCGCTCAGGTGCGGAACGACCGATCGGAAAGACGCCCGAAATAGCGCGATTCAAACACCCGAGTTGTCCGTCTAATTGGATTGCCGTCCGAAACAAACCGGAGCGGCAAAATGACCCGTTTTCTCGAACTTCCCGGCTGTTGTCGATGCGACAGGGCTGAGACGATCCGACGATCTACGAGATGATCGATCGTGGCGATTTCCCTAAGCCATGCAAGATAGGTGAGCGCGCGATCGCCTGGCCCGAAGCAGAAATCGAGGCTTGGGCTGCGGAGCGCATAGCTGAGCGAGAAGCGGCGTGAGCGCGCCCACCGCTCTCCGCGCGTGCCGGGCGAGCCCCGTCGTGCTCGAGGTTGTCGAAGTGAATGAGGCAAAGTGGCTCGTTCGCACACGCTACCTCGAACGAACCGCCGACGAACTGCTGGGATTTCGCCACCCGGGAAAGTGCCAACTCGTACGCGAAGGCGCTGCACGAACTCACCGGCCCCATGATGACCAAGATTGTTGGGGCGCCCGCACTGCTCAAGCTCGCGGAGGATTTCGATGAGATCCGTGAAAAAATAAAGGCCCGGCGGGGTCGGTCGCCGGGCGCTACGATCGAGGCGCTAAGGGAAGCGATGATCTGGGGAAACCATACCGCCTTACCCGCGGTCTGTCTATTCCTCCCATGATCGCGCTGCACCTTGGCGCCGGCAAATCCTACATCATCGACGTCGCCGCGGCGATCAGTCTCGGTCAACGCGCGCCGGTCATCGCGGCGGGGCGGGACGAGGCAGAAACCGAAAAGCGCCTCGTGGCAGCACTGCTCGGTGGCCAGCCGATTGTTTCCATCGACAATGTGAACGGGCAACTCGGGGGCGATTTCCTCTGCCAGATGATCGAGCGACCGGTGGTCACGCCTCGCATCCTGGGCGTCTCCAAGAACGAACGCATCGAGAGTTCGGGCGACAACCTTCGCCACGGGCAACAATATCCAGCTCCTTGGCGACATGACGCGGCGCGTGCTGCTCTGCACCCTCGATCCGAATACTGAGCGGCCAGAGCTCCGTGAATTCAAGGGCGAGCCCTACGAAGACGGTCATTGCCGATCGCGGGCGCTACATCGCTGCCGCCCTGACGGTGGTGCGTGCGTACGTTGTTGCCGGTCAGCCGGACAGGAAGCCGAGCTTGGCATCATTCTCTGAGTGGAGCGACCTGGTACGCTCTGCCATCGTGTGGCTGGGCCGCGCCGATCCGATCGAGACCATGGAGGCGGCGCGTGCCGATGATCCGATCACTTCATCCCTCCGTTCGCTCTTCCGTGCCTGGCACGATGAAGTCGGTTCCTCAGGCCGTACAACCGGGGAGTTGAAGGCGCTGGCAGAGGAAAGAAGCCCGATCGGCAACCTCACTCACAGTGATTTGCACGATGCGCTCACCGAGGTCGCGGAACGGAGGGGCGGCGGAATTGACGCAAGACGTCTGGGTCATTTTCTCGGCCGGCACCGAGGCAGGATCATCGACGGACTCAAGCTCGGAAGATCAGTTCGACGCGCACAGCAAGCAGAAGGTCTGGCGGATTTTGCGGGTATAGCGGGTATGTGCGGGTATTGGGGCCATCTACGCGAGGGAACTGTCAGTGCATTTTCTTAGAGACGGTTGAAAACGATCCCCGCAATTACCCGCCTTACCCGCAAGTGGGTGATCGCGATTCAAGGAGGCGCGTCCCTCGCCTAGTTCATTGCTTCAACATTCAGGACGCGCTCCATGTGCTCGACGCCAAACATTCCGACCGTGCCCGAACGCCAGGCGATGAAACTGCCCGATGGTGGCTTGCGTGGGCTGCAGGACGATCAGCGCAATCGGTGGCGACGCGCGATCATGGCTGGGCTGGTGACAAGTCCCCAAGGCGTGCTGGGCGCTCCCTTGGTGGCCAAGCCGACACTCGGCGGCGGCGGTAATGCGAATTGGTACGGATCAGGAGCGGGAAGCTAGGCGATGCCATTCAAGAAGGGCCAGAGCGGCAATCCAGGCGGCAAAGCGAAAGTGATGGCTGATGGTCGGACGCTGACGGATCTTGCGCGTGAGCACACTCCAGAGGCTGTCGAGACGCTCGTGCGAATCGCGACAACTGGTGAAAGCGAAGCCGCGCAAGTCTCGCGGCTACCGCGCTACTCGATCGCGGCTGGGGCCGTCCGCGGCAGGATCTCGGTATCGAGATGAAGTCGGACGACGCGACCGCAACGCTGCTGCAACAGGCACGACAGAGGGCAAAACTGCTCCCTGCACAATAGGCTTCCCATACCATACAAAACGGCCTAACGTTCGTTACAGCATTTTGTATGGAGCGGTTTCGATGAAAGCAGTGGCCTATTATCGCGTTTCGACAGCGGCTCAGGGCCGCTCCGGCCTGGGGCTCGAAGCGCAACGCGAAGCGGTTGAAAGCCTCTGCACATCGCGAGGATGGGAGATCATCGCGCCGCCATTTACAGAGGTCGAGAGTGGCAAGCGCGCCGATCGGCCGGAGCTCACGAAAGCGCTGCATCGCGCGAAGGTGACGGGCTCCACGCTCGTGGTTGCCAAACTCGACCGTCTATCGCGCAACGTGGCATTCCTCGCAGCGCTGCAGGACAGCGGCGTCAAGTTCATCGCTGCCGATATGCCGGAAGCGAATGAACTCACCGTGCACATCATGGCGGCTGTCGCTCAAGCTGAGCGCAAGGCGATCTCGCGAGCGCACGAAAGAGGCCGCTGACAGCCGCTAAGGCGCGTGGGCAACGTCTTGGCAACCCGAACGGCGCAGCGGCGCTGAAACGCGCTCAACGAGGCAACACGCGCCGCCCTGCAGGCTATCACGCGCCGCGTGTCGAGCGAACGTGCTGAGGAATTACGGCCCGTGATCGACGATATGCGCGAGCCGCGGCATCGTATCGCTCGGCGCGATGGCGAAGGAGATCAACGCAGCCGGCATGGTGACCGCGCGCGGTGGCCAATGGCACGCCTCAAGCGTCCGCAACTTGCTCGCGCGGTTGGGTGGCTAGGGCGAGGAGTCCACGATTGCCGCTGGCAGCGCTCACGAGAGCACGTTCCAGGCGTAAGAGCCTATGCCAAGCACAGTCATGATACCGAGCACCCAGGCTTCGATCTCGAGCCGTGTTGGGCGTTTAACCGACACCGGGAATGCTGATTCCAAAGATCGACGCCAAGAGGGTAGCGACGCTCGTAACCAACAGACCGAGGGCCGCGGCCGCGGTTCTCACGCCAATCCATTTCAGAGCCGGGACAATAAGCCTTTCGAAGACAGAAATTCTCACTTCGGGCGCGTCTAACAAGCGGCTAGCGGCTCCGATTTCTGCAAGGATCCGTTCGTAGCCCGCCTCGCTTTTGAGGCTATTGCTGCGGGATAACGTATCCTCCATCGCCTTAATTTGCGCCTGAAGCTGGCTGATCGGGAGGGAGTTGTGGTCGAGGCCGACGATACGATCGGACGCCGGGGCCGCAACCTCTTGTACTTGCTCTCGTTTCACGTACTTTAGCAGATCGCAGCGAGCGGCTCAAAAAGCTGTTCGTTGATCTTCATCACGATATCGTCAAACTGTCTGCCGGCCCACATGAAGTCCTCTGAGAAGCTGGCGAAAGCCATCTCCTTCACCGCAAGAAGGCGGATGGTTCCGAGCTGCTGGGCTAGGTACTAAATCCTATCGCGGGCCCAGTTCAGATTACCACTGCCGACCATCCCACCCCGGGTCGTAAGCGCAGCGTTGTACCACTCCGCGAAGTCAAAGCCTGCCTCGAGGCGGCGGACCGGAGATCCGGAGAAGGGCGAGTTGTCAAGAAGATCGAGCCAATCGGACAGCCGCAGACTAAAGCTCCGGAAGTCAGACCGGAGCACATCGTCAACTCGATCTTGGTACTCGTCATCGAAGTCTGTGAAGCTTTCCATGCGCACCCCCAACTATCTGGGCTCCAGCATCTTCAGCCCCGCGATTCAACCCCATGAATGAACTGCGCCATCGTGCGCGCATGTCACCAGATGAAGTCCGCGCCGAAGTCATTGCCGATCTAGGTCGGTTCACTCACGATCCGCTTGGGTTTCGTCCTCTGGGCGTTCCCATGGGGACAGGAGGGAACGTCGCTCGCGTCCGAGGATGGCCCGGACGTCTGGCAACGCGAGCAACTCGAGCTTATCGGCCGCAAGCTGCGCGCGGATCCGCACACACCCATTCAGGATGCCACGGCCAGCGGGCACGGCATCGGCAAAACCAGTCAGATCGCGTGGCTCATCCTCTGGTCGATCATGACGCACGAGGACACGCGCGGCGTCATGACGGCGAATACCGAGGGCCAGCTCCGCACGAAGATCTGGCCGGAGCTTTGGAAGTGGTACTCGCTCCTGCAGTTCGATTGCCTTCGCGAGATGTTTGCGGTCGAGGTAACCTCGATCCACTCCGACCGAAGCGCGGCCACGAGCGCACTTGGCGCATCGATGCCATTCCGTGGAGCGAGCGTAACGTCGAAGCGTTCGCGGGCCTCCACAACGCCGGCAAGCGCGTGGTGCTGCTCTTTGACGAGGCGAGCGGCATCTGCCGAGGCGATCTGGGAGACCGCGAGCGGCGCGCTGACCGATGCCGACACAGAGGCGCTCTGGCTGGCCTACGGCAACCCGCGTGAAGAATACCGGGCGCTTCAAGGATGTGATCGTGGGCCGCTTTCGGGATCAGTGGACGCACCGCATGGTCGACAGCCGCGAGGTCAAGCGGACGAACAAGGCGCTCCTGGCGGAGTTCATCGCGGCGTACGGCGAAGACAGCGACTTTGTTCGAACGCGCGTGAAGGGCCAGTTTCCCCGCGCCACCTCGAATCAGTTTATCAGTTCCGAGCTCGTGCAGGGCGCTCGCAAGCGGGAGGTCAACGAGCTCGCCTCTGACCCGGTTATCTTCGGCGTCGACTGCGCTCGCTTCGGCAATGACCACTCGACGCTGGCCATTCGTCGCGGACGCGATGCGAGAAGCCTCGAATGGAAGAGGTGGCACGATCAGGACGCGATGCAACTGGCCGGCGACATCGCAATGGAAGCGCGTCGGTGGTCGCCCCAGGCGATCTTCGTGGACGCGGGTAACATCGGTGCGGCGGTGATCGATCGGCTGCGTCAGCTTGGGGTCCAAAACGTCTTCGAGGTGTGGTTCGGCGGCAAGGGCCGGGATGCGGTCTGGGCTGGCGACGTGCGGGTGAAGACGGCGAACAAGAGGGCGGAGATCTGGACGACCATGCGCGCCTGGTTGGCTTCTGGCGCCATCCCGGACGACGACAACCTCGAGGCGGACCTGACGGGGCCTGAGTACGGCTATGCGGCCGACCAGGTCTCTATCCAGCTTGAGAAGAAAGAGACGATGAAGCGCCGCGGGCTTCCGTCGCCGGACGACGCTGATGCCCTCGCGCTGACCTTCGCTGAGCCCGTGATGCCAGTCGAAGACGCGACGTTCTACAATCCAACCCAGTTCGGGATCGTGAAGGACTACGATCGTTATGCCGATCTCGACACCTAGGCGCCTTTGCGGGGCACGCAATCGTCGAGGGGAGCCGTGCCGACGTCGACCGATGGCGAATGGCCGCTGCCACTTCCACGGAGGCAAGTCGACGGGCCCTCCGAAGGGCAACCGCAATGCGTGGAAGCATGGGCGGTATTCGCGCGATTCAAAAGCGGAGCAATCAACCGTAGCCGTGGAACGGCTTGATAACGGAGGTCCGCACATGTTCACATTTACTGAAGCTGATATCGCAAAGCGCCGCAGCGAACTCACGACGGCGCTGCGTCAGGCGCGAACCGCCAACGAACTTGCGGCGCTGAATGCCGCCACAGGCGAAGGCACGCAGGATGCGCACGATGAGGCGTTCAACTACGCTCAGAAAATCGAACAGAAACTCGCCGGCCTGGCCGCTGCGGAAAGCGGCCTCATCAAGCGGCGGCAGAAAGAGAAGATCGAAGCAAAGCGCCAGGCGTGGTTCGCGACCGAGAGAGCGATCGATGAGGCCACGGCGCAAGTTAGCAAGGCCGCGGATGACAGTCTTGAGCCGCTTATCGAACAGGTCGATGAACTGGTGAACGCCTATTGCAGCGGCCGCTCGACGGTAAGCAAGGATCTTGGGAAGTTCAGCGCGAAATATCCGCTCGGCATCAAGGGTCGCAGCCCCAGCAACCCGCTCGCCTTTTTCAACATGACAGCGGGCAAGGACGTCGAGACGGCACGCGACGCCGTCAAGGCGCTGCGTGCACTGCAGGACAAGATGCGCTCGCTGCCAAGCGACGCCCACGGCGCAATGAGCGAAATGCGGCCCGATTGCGCGAAGGAGGCCGCGTGATGGCCGTAGTTTTCCCGGGCCGTCCTGAGACGCACAAACTGCTCATGCGGCTGTACGATGGCGCGCAATTCGAAGCGGGCGATCTGGTCCGGTACGAGGGGCCTCCGAACTGGAAGCTAGAGCCGCTTGATGCCGCTGGGCGCGAGAAGTGGGCGAAGACCCATGCGGACCCGGAGCGGGTGCATCGCGAGAACTGGTTGCGCGGTGGGCGTCTTGGCGTCCGTGAAGACGCGCGAAAGGTGGGTGTTTGATGTGTGGACCTGCAACCGCAGCGCCGATGCTCATCGCTTCGACCGTCATGTCGGCCGTCGGGACGGGTCTCGGCGCACTGCAGGCGAATGCACAGGCGAATTACGAAGCCAAGCTCGCCGAGCGCAACGCGGCGCTAGAACGAGAGGCAGCGCAGCAAGGCATCCTCAACACGCAAACCGAAGCGCTGAACCTTTACCGTCAGGTCGCCAAGCTCAAGGGGCAACAGCGCGTTGCGGCGGCGGCGAATGGCGTGGCGATCGATTTCGGAACGGCCGCCGACGTGCTTGCCGATACCGACATGCTCAGCCGCGAGGACGTGAAGCGCATCTACGAAAGCGGCAATCAGAACCTTCGCGGGCATGACATCGGCGCTTCGAACTACATGGGCGAGGCATCCGCTCAGCGCCAGGCGGGGACGGGCGCTCTCTTCAAGGGTGCAGTCGACTTCGGAACCACCGTCCTCGGCAGTGCGTCGCAATACGCGGCCATGAAGCCGAACTACGGCAAGGGTCCGACCAACCTGCTCAAGGGAACGCCGTACGGCTGACGGCTATGCGAACGCCACGAGCTAATCCATTCAAGCCGTACGAAGAGCCGGCCCCGTCACTGAAAGAGCAGGTGAAGACCGGCCGCGCTGCTGCGCAAATTCCGCGCGGCCTTGACCCGATCGCATAGAGCCGCTTGATGGGCGGCATCCCCAAAAATCAGCGATGACCTTTTTGCGCAAGATTGCCGATGGCATCGCAGTCGATGAGGCGCTGAGCGAGTTACTGGCCTCTAATGCGCCGCTGCTGGCGTTTCCACAAGCAGCGGCGCAAATCTTTTTCTGAAGTACTCAGATGGCGAAACGAACCCTGACGTTCCCCTGCTTTTTGGAACGCCGGCTACGCATGCCCCAGCCAACTGCGCCGAAACCGAAGAGCATCATAGCCCAGGTGCTGGGTTCGGGGACAGCTGGAGTCCCTTCACTTGAGAAGGTGAAATTATCCAAGATCACCCAATCACCACCGGCGTGTGACAGTGTGGCCGAGGTTATATTGGCGCCGCTTATCCCGAAGTACTTCGCAGTTTGAATGCAGCAAGCATCATTAATCAGCAGGCTATCGATGACTGATGCACCCGAAAATGCGGTAAGTGTCCACGGGCTATTCATCGCTCCCAAGTTGAACGCGAAGGCATCGACCGGATCGGCAAAACTGAAAGTAAAGGCTGATGTGGATCCGTAATTATTCTGAAGAAACGCCCCCTGGCTTCCCACGTACACCTGGTTGGAGTCGTTCGCGACCTGGAGTGTGCCTCCCCCAAAGGTTACACCCCCAATTGTTAGACCCGATGGGTAAGTGCCCTCTAGGCCGGTGAAGTCGATGACGGTACCGCCTGTCAGGGCCGGATCACTATCAGGATTTCCAGGACCCTCGAGGGGGCCTGCAGATACGGAACTTGCGCCAAATGCAGTGAACGCAAGCGACGCGACAGCTAGAGCGAGTGATTTTCGCATGGGTCCTCCAAGGAAAAAGGCCGACGCTCGCAACCACGGGTTCCGAGCTAAATCAGATGAATCAGGAATTGCGATTTGTGCGTACCCCCGGCGACTCGCGTTGCCAGAAACTAACGGTGACCGTTAACCTTCGGTATATCAAGCCAGAAATCACAATGTCCCCGTCATGAGACAGTCGCCCCCATGACAAATTCAGACGAGTGCCCACACCTCGACGATCTTGCTCAGATGCCTCGCGGAAATCAGGGAGGTTCCCGAAGCGTTCCGCGGCGCCATGAGATCTCAAATCTCTCGCGAAGTCGTCGATCGCGAACAAGCCGCTCACCTCCGACTGCCTCGCAAGCGGCTATCAGCCGCCGCGGGATCCGCTTTGCGTAGTGCATGAGGCGCGCTCGGCTGACCCGAAGACCGTGAAGGATTGGTGGCAGGGAGTTACGAAGGGGCGGATTGAGCAGTAACGCCCGAAACGGTGAACGAATCGCTCGCTTGGATCCTCACTGTCACCGACTTATGCGTAAGAAACCTGGACTGTTTGCTTTCTCCTGCGCATCGCACCACCGACAAAGCCGAAACCGATCAGGAGGAGCGCCCAAGTAGCAGGCTCTGGCACCGCGGTCTGGATCGCATTCTGAACGTTTAATCCCGAGCCGTTGAAAATAAGCGAGCCCGAGCCGCTATAGTTACGTGAGACCAGGTTATCGTAGTCGTTCACCTGGACCTAAGTCCGGATTCCGGTGAAGGAAAAAGGGCCCGATCCGGTCGTTAGCCCGCTCGAATAATAATTTCCCACATGTGCGCAACAGGCATCTGGTTCCTGGTCCAAGACGGATGAGGACAACGCGCCGGTCGGATTGATGTAGGTTAGCGTCCCTGTTTGATTGACGGTCGCACTATCAGACGAAAACAAAAGCGCCCAAATGTTCGTGATAGAATTAGCAGAAAGGCTCTGGCCAGGAAGGAAATTAATTAGAAGATTCAGCGTATCGCCCTCGCTGAGAACAAAGGGATCCACATTGAGGTTGAAACCAAAGTGGTTACTATTGCTCAAGCCGGCTGGACTATTGAGATCTACCGTCGTCTCTACAATTACCTCAGCGGCATGTAAGTTCGTCGCGCCCACCGAAACCGCAGCCGCGAGCGCAAGTTGATATTTCTTTATCACGCCGATTCTCCCTAACGTACGGCGTTGGTATTCAGTTAATACCATGTTTACAAGTACCTACCTTGTCCCAATATGGGACGAACGGCAGGACCATTCAGGAAATTTGATCGGTTAACGCCACGGCCACCTCGCGTCCGTTGAGCGAGCATCCTATCCTTCGGAATGTTCCCGAATCGTTCCGGCGCGCTATGTGGGAAAAATGTCCCGCGAACTCGCCGATCGTATCCAGGTTGCCTACGACCGCTGCAAAGCCTTTCCCGAGGCCGGCAAGCAGGACGCGTTCTTCATGGTACGCGGCGACGCCTACATGGCGTTGTTGGAATTGCGGAATATGTGCCCTGAGATCGTGCTGGCACTCAACCGTGACTAGGCGTCCTGTACTTTAGGTGGAGCGCGACGCTGCTCCCGCCTCTCTCGCGCGAGCTTCAGTCGCTGAGGGTCGGTATAAAGGCGCTCGAGCAGCAAGTAAGCAAAGTCTGCGACGTCGGCGGCATCCTCGCTACCGAGAGTGCCGGCGTGAGCGCCGTCGTTACCGTCTTCCCGGAGATTATCCAGCACCTCTGCCAGCTCTCCAGGCAGCAGCCGCTGTTCGAGTAACCATTCGATCCGCGGCTTGAGATTCCAACGTTGATATTTTGTCGGTTGCGGAACCGCCGGGTCGGCAGGATCGGGAAGGAGAGGCTTGGTGGCTAAGTCGAGGCAAAGGCGAAACATGGTCGCGGCCGCGTTGAAACACTCGACCGACGTGCATGTTGCACCTTCCCGATAGATCGCCGCGATTTGGTCCGGAATATGTTCCGGCGGCTGAAATGCCACTCGGTCTTTGAGGGAGATGAAGCCCCTAACCTCCATAAGATCGTTCAGGTGGTTGTCGCCCGACCAAAATGCGTCTTTGAGCACCACAGTCTTCCCGGCGATCTCACGAAGCCGCACGACATGCACCGTTGACGCGTGACAATCGCGACAAACGCCGAATGTCTCGAAGTAACTGACCCATCCATATTCGAGCCCGCCGATTTGATTGCGGGCATGCACATCGAAGGTAATTTTCTCGGTTCCGCAGCGCGGACAATCAGCGCGGAGAGTTGTGGCCATCTGCGTTTTGTTACCTATGCGTTACCTGATTCGGGCAGCAAGTGACCTATAGGGACACTAAGTCCTTGAAAAATGGTGCGCCCGACAGGATTCGAACCTGTGGCCCCCAGATTAGGAATCTGGTGCTCTATCCTGCTGAGCTACGGGCGCGTCTGAGGAGCGCCATATCGGCCCGCCCTCGTGGTGACAATCAGTGATCGATTGGCTCGCCCGCTTCTCCGCCCAGCGGAACCCGTTCCTTGAAGGTGTGTGTAATGTAGGGGAACGGGATCTCGATCCCAGCCTCGTCCAGACCGCGTTTGATAGCGCGGACGACTTTGTCGCGAGTTTCCCACATGTCGCGCGGCTTCGATCCAGCCCACCAGCGAACCTTGAAATCGATAGAGCTCGAATTGAACTCTTGCGCGAAGACGTCGATACCCTTGGCCGCATCGACGCCCTCGGTGGCCGCGACCGCTTTGCGGATCACCTCGGCCGCCTGATCGAGATCCGTGTCGTAGGACACACCTACGACCACATCGTGACGTCGCTGAACCTCGTCGGTCAGTATCATCACCGGGTTCTTGAACAGGATCGAGTTGGGCACGAGCGTTACCTCGCCCGAGAGTTTGCGCACGTGGGTTTCGCGCAAGGTGATATGCTCGACCTTGCCGACGATCCCTTCGCACTCGATAACGTCGCCGATACGCATCTTTTCCCGAAGCATGATCAGCACCCCGGCGAGGAAGTTCTCGAAAATGTCCTGAAAGGCGAAGCCGATCGCCACCGCGCCGATACCAAGCCCGGCTATCAGGCTCGCGGGCGTGAATCCGGGCATGACCACAATGAGTGCGACCATCAGCCCAACCAGCCAGATCGTAAGCTTCACCAGCGTGTCGATCAGGTTATTGAGACTCGGGCGGAGAGATGAGCGGCCGATGAGCATGTCGGCGATCCGCGAGGCGAATCTGGCGATCAGCCAGGTGATTAGCAGGACGACGAGCGCGATCACGATGTTGGGCAATGCCCGCACGAGTTCGCGACCCATCTCGACGAGTTGGATCTGGAGCGTGGCTAGCGGCTGTACGGTCTGCGGCGCGGCGCTCATGAAAACCCCCTCATTATAAATGATATGAGCGGGCGCACTGGAAGTTCCAGAGACTGTTCAGCCCCCCGTCCAGCCGCGCGCCTTCGCAGCACTCTCCTGCGCGGCATCTAGCGTCGAACCGGCCGCCATGTTTCGCGCAGTTTCCATTATCGCGGCATCGACCGACCCGGCTTGGCGATAGTCGTTTGCCGAAATGTCGACCCCGTCCCGCTGGACGCGAAGATGCCAGCCGCCGTCTTCTTGACAGGCGATGCCTGAAAGTTCTGCCCGAACGAACCCGCGGCAGAGTGTGCCGTCCTCGTCGGTAAAGCTTAGTAGGACCCGCGTCATGGCGCCTTGTGGCTGATCGGCGACGAGTTGGGTGTCGAGCGCATGGGCGAGATCGTTCGCCGCAAATGTAAGGCCGTCCCGTGTCTCCGTCTGCCCGCCGCCGCGTATGGCGGGGACCGCGATCAACAGAACCAGTGCGACCGCGATCGGCAGCCCGGACCGGCGGAACGTCCGCGCATCGAAGCCAAGGCGTCGCGTTCGGACACCGCCGGACTTCGGGATCTTGCGCGCCGCATCGATAGGCGCGGATAGCCGTTCGGGCATCGGTTCGGCTAGCATGGGGCCGAAATGCGTGCCGAGTGTATCGCGCAAACGGCGCTCGGCGGTAATCGCCTCGGCAAGCTCCGGGTCGGCTTTCGCCTCACGCGTCATACGCGCCGCAGTCGCGTCGTCCAGTTGGCCGTCGAGGTAGGCGCGGATCATATCGGGACTGCGGGTCATCCTGCTTCCCCTAGCAACGCTATCAGCGCTTCGCGAGCTCGACTCCCGGAAGCCGGGTTGGCCAAGGTGGCCGGCCCAGGCATTTCACGCTACGTCGCAAAACGATAGTGAAAGCGCTTGAATCGGCGCGTTAACTGTGATTCTGTCACGTTCATGACACGGGAAGGGCATCGCATAGAGTTGTCGAAGGATCGGCTGATGCAGGGAATCGCACTCGCCGTGCTGCTAATCCTCGGCGGGCTGGCGATTGTCGGTCCGAGTGGATTGCTATCCTGGGGCGACAACTTGCGCCTGCTCGACCAGCGCCACGCGCAGATCGCGGCGTTGAAGCACGAGCGGGACGAACTCAAACTTCAGGTCGATGCGCTCAATCCCAAGCACGCCGACCCCGATTTCGCCGGGGAGTTGATCCGCGAGAAGCTGAACGTCATGCATCCCGACGAAGTCGTGATCATGCTGGACCCTGCTGACAAGAAGTAACCGGCAGCTTTCGCCGTTACGGCATGCGGGTTTTCGTATGCACGTGGATTGCACGCGCGCGGGGCATGCGCCATAGGCTCTCGATACCCTGCTACCTCCCCGGCAGCGCAGATCTGAGGACCTCCCATTGGCCAAACCCGCCAGCAAGAGCACAGCCCGCAAGCCCGCCTCTCCGAAAAAAGCCCCGGCGAAACCGGCGGCACCGCATTCGCCGGCGGAAGACCTGGACTTCGTCCTCCACTCGCTCCAGGAAGCGCATGCGAAGTCGCCGCGATACAAGGCGAAAGACGAGGAACTTCTCAGACTTTATGAGCAGATGCTGCTCATCCGCCGCTTCGAGGAACGGGCCGGTCAGCTGTACGGTCTCGGCCTGATCGGCGGGTTTTGTCACCTCTACATCGGGCAGGAAGCGGTCGCCGTCGGCCTGCAGTCTGCGCTGACCGAAGGGCTCGATAGCGTCATCACGGGTTATCGCGACCACGGCCACATGCTCGCCTACGGCATCGATCCCAAGGTCATCATGGCCGAACTGACCGGGCGCGAAGCCGGAATCAGCAAGGGCAAGGGCGGGTCGATGCACATGTTCTCGACCGAACATAAATTCTACGGCGGGCACGGCATCGTCGGTGCGCAGGTTTCGCTCGGTGGCGGACTGGCGCTCGGCCACCAGTACCGCGACGACGGCGGCCTGTGCCTCGCCTATTTCGGCGACGGTGCGGCTAACCAGGGCCAGGTCTACGAGACGATGAACATGGCCTCGCTGTGGAAGCTGCCGATCGTGTTCGCGATCGAGAACAACCAGTATGCGATGGGGACTAGCACCGCGCGCAGTTCGGCCGAAACCGAATTCTACCGTCGCGGAACAGCGTTCCGTATCCCCGGCATGGATGTGAATGGAATGGACGTGCTCGAAGTGCGACAGGCGGCCGAGGTCGCGTTCAAGCACGTGCGCGAGGGCAACGGGCCGGTGCTGATGGAACTCAACACCTACCGCTATCGCGGACACTCTATGTCCGATCCAGCAAAGTACCGCACCCGCGAGGAGGTACAGGACCAGCGCGAACACAATGACCCGATCGAGCGAGCGAAGAAGGAATTGCTCGAAATGGGCAGGAAAGAGGACGAACTGAAGGAAATCGACAAGCGCATCCGCGCGCAGGTGTCGGAAGCAGCCGACTTCGCCGAGAATTCACCCGAACCGGAGCCCACCGAATTGTACACCGACGTCCTGGTGGAGAGCTACTGATGGCCCTTGAGCTTAAGATGCCCGCGCTCTCTCCGACGATGGAAGAAGGCACGCTCGCCAAGTGGCTCGTCAAGGAAGGCGACGAGGTCGGCGCCGGCGACATTCTCGCCGAGATCGAGACCGACAAGGCGACGATGGAATTCGAGGCGGTCGACGAAGGAACGATCGGCAAGATCGTCGTCCCCGAAGGCACCGAGAACGTGAAGGTCGGCGAAGTGATCGCGACCCTGCTGGGTGAAGACGGCGAGGAAAAGCCTGTTGACGCTGGATCGACTGAAGCCGTCAAGGACGTGCCGGGCGAAGGTAAGGACGTGGGCCGTGATGAGCCGGGTGAACCTGCGCTCGCCAGGGATCCGAAGGCCGAGCCAGCTCGCGATGCCGAAGTGCCCGAAGGCACCGCTATGACCACGGTCACCGTCCGCGAGGCCCTGCGCGACGCGATGGCCGAAGAGATGCGCTCCGACGAGCGCGTATTCGTGATGGGCGAGGAAGTCGCGCAGTACCAGGGCGCTTACAAGGTAACCCAGGGCCTGCTCGACGAATTCGGCCCGAAGCGCGTGATCGACACCCCCATCACCGAATACGGCTTTGCCGGGATCGGCACCGGTGCCGCGATGGGTGGCCTGCGCCCGATCGTCGAGTTCATGACGTTCAACTTCGCTATGCAGGCGATCGACCACATCATCAATTCGGCTGCCAAGACCAATTACATGTCGGGCGGCCAGATGCGCTGTCCGGTGGTGTTCCGCGGCCCTAATGGGGCGGCGAGCCGGGTGGGCGCGCAGCACAGCCAGAACTACGGACCATGGTACGCGAGCGTGCCGGGCCTGATCGTTATCGCTCCCTACGATGCGGCCGACGCCAAGGGCCTCCTAAAGGCAGCGATCCGGAGCGAGGACCCCGTCGTGTTCCTCGAGAACGAGCTCCTCTATGGGCGCAGCTTTGACGTGCCGGACATCGACGATTGGGTCCTGCCCATCGGCAAGGCGCGGATCGTGCGAGAGGGCAGCGACGTGACCATCGTCAGCTACTCTATCGGTGTCGGCCTCGCGCTCGAGGCGGCCGAGACGTTGGCGGGAGAGGGGATTGATGCCGAAGTCATCGACCTGCGCACCCTGCGTCCTCTGGACAAGGAAACCATCCTCGCCAGCCTTGCCAAGACCAACCGGCTCATCATCGCCGAGGAGGGCTGGCCGACCTGCTCGATCGCGTCCGAAGTGACGACGATCTGCATGGTCGAGGGCTTCGACCATCTCGACGCTCCGGTCCTGCGCGTCTGCGACGAGGACGTGCCGCTACCCTACGCCGCGAATCTCGAAAAGCTCGCGCTGATCGACGCCTCGCGGATCGTCACTGCCGCAAAGAAGGTCTGCTATCGCGACTAGTCGGGCGTCGAATGGTCAGCTCTCAAGCCTTGCAGAAGCTGACGACATACTTGCGGATGACGCTCAGCTCTTCAGGACGAAGATGGGCCGGGAGTGGGTCAGTGTGAGGGCGTCTACTGCGATCCCACCGGTAATCTGAGGGAGCTTATAGCTGAGATTCAATGTGAATTGCCGCGCACCGTTCACGCTGCTCGGGGTTACTTCGACAACGCTAACCGAAAGCTGGTTTGGGTTGAGAAAGTAGGGAGAAGAGACGCCCATGGATTGGATATTGTTTTCCAGCGCCGACGTCGAAATGCCCGACTTATTCTTTTGGAATTCGACGGTGGCAAAGCGCGACGAGTCGGTCGCAAGTGATCGGATAGCGTTATAATTCTGCATGTAGATGCCGATTGAAACGACACTGAAAAGCAAGCCAAAGAAGAATGGAGCGAGCAGGGCGAATT
>CAVUCI010000009.1:0-153741 GCA_963740025.1 uncultured Alphaproteobacteria bacterium | reverse complement strand
CCTCCCTTGGAGGGAGTGTCGGAAAACCAGCTTTACGAGGCCATCATCGTTTATGCTGACACTCCCGCACAACTTGAGAGGCTGCGCGGGAGTATCGCTGCATATGTAGCGGATCAAAGAGCCAGGCTGGCTGCAAACGGTTTGTCGACCAACGTAATTTCGATCGGTGCGATCGCGGCTTTCTGATGGACCCTGCGGTCAGATGTGCCCGGCCGACGCAAGTCGGCCGGGTGTCTTCTCATGTTACGCGGCGCTCGTTCGCATCTCCGCGATGCGCCGGTCCAGCGATGCGCCGGTCCAGATAGTTCAAACGTAGCTATCCGGTCGAGTTTACGCGCGAGGTTCGATTCGGCTGTGGTGGGACGATCGCCGAAAGATTGGTTTCGGCCGCCATTGTATTCCTCCTGCTGACGTTCGCAGCGACTTGCTCGATGCATTTGCTCCTGGTGCTCAAGAAAAAACCACCTGGTGCGGTGCACCAGGTGGCCAAGGTTCAGGGAGGAGGTGCACCGCAGTGCACCAGCCCAATCCGGCCATGAGGGAAGCGCGGATCGGGTAAAGCCTAGTTAGGCTTGGTTGATTCCGGTTTCAAGCCCCGTCCGGTCGCCCGGAAGAGGCGGTTCGCCGCGACTAGATGGCAGCCTGCGCATCGGGCGCTGGCATCTTGTTCTGTTCCACCTGACGGCCAAAGATCACCCGCATGCGGTCCAGCGAGAACATGTGGGCATAGATCAGTGGCAGCATGCCATTCTCGTTCCACGCTTTGACCGTATCGCCGTCGAGCGCACGCAGCTTTTCCTGGTCGATCATGCCGAACCCGCGGTAGACATACGGCTTGTCCGGATTGTCGTTGCGAGTGATCGCGATCTCTCCGTCCATCAGAAGGTCGTGCTTCTTGATCTCGTCCATGAAAGTCTGCGTCTTGGCGCCGGCCTGTTCGAAGTTTTCGCAAAACTCGAGAGCGGCCTTTACTGGAACGGCAGGCTGGCCGTCGCTCTCGAACAGCGGATCACCATCCTTGAAATCGCCGATCGCATCGCATGTCGGATCGAAGCAGAGCGAGAGTTCTTCCGCATCGGGCGTCAGGCGCGCGAGCAGGAAGGGATAGCGGCGGACGTATGCCGGCAGGTAGAAGTCGCCAATCGGCTTTCCCTCGTCGTCGATGAAGGTGTTCACGCCTTCGTTAAGGCCCATCAGCGCGAGCGGCACGGGCTGATCGCCGGAACTGAAAACGATCGGAAAATCGCGCTGCGCGGAGGCGAATTCCTCGACTGTCAGAGGCACCGCGTGCTGGTCCTTAAGCCAGTCGATCTTGTCGACTTGCTTCGATTTCCACTTGGCATGGTCGCGGCTATTGAGCGGCATGAGGTCGTTGTAAAACAGGGGCAGGGTGGGCTGCGGCGCGCTGGCCATCGGTCTCTCCGGTGAGCTGAATTTCGAATTCGCACAGCAGCCTGAGCGCCGCGCATGGGAGGGCGCGCTTTAGTGGCTGCCGCCTTGCGGTGCAAGCGGCACAAGCTTGCCGGGATTGAGAAGGCCGTCGGGGTCCAGCGCCTGCTTTATACTGCTCATCAACGCCAGCGAGACGGGGTCGCCTAGCTTTGCCAACGTATCGCGCTTAAGTTGACCAATCCCGTGCTCGGCGCTGATAGATCCATTCCATTCGGTCACCATCGCATAGACTTGATCGCTGATCGCCTTGCCGTCGCCCTCTTGCCACACGAGAGGATCAACTCCCTTGGGTGCGATGACATGAAAGTGAATATTGCCATCGCCCAGGTGGCCAAAGGCGACCGCCCGCGTGCCTGGCCATTCGGCTTCAATAAGCGGCACCGCTTCCGCGACGAAGGCTGGCATTCGCTCGACTGCGACCGAGATGTCGTGCTGGACCGCCGGGCCCTGCGCCCGCTCGGCAGGGGCGATCGAGTCGCGCAGTGCCCAGAACGCTTCCGCCTGGGTTTCGTTGGCAGCGATCGCGGCATCCTCGACGAGGCCTGCCTCGAAGGCAGTCGCCAGCACTTCCTCGGCAAGCGCGGGCAGCTTGTCGGCCCCTCCCTTGTCGGCGACGAGTTCAATCAGCGCGTGCCAGGCGTGCTTGCCCGCCAGCGGCGCGCGCGCGCCGGGCAGATGGTCGACGACATTCTCCATGGTCTCTTGAGCCATGACCTCGAATCCCTCGAGTGCATCGCCTGCCAGCCCCTGGGCATGAAGCAGCAATTCGCGCGCCGTCGCGAGCGAGGGGACCCCGGCCCACAGCACACGCCGGTCGACTATTGCAGGGAGCAGCCGCAGCGTCGCAGCGGTGACAATGCCGAGCGTTCCTTCCGAACCGATCAGCAACTGCTTCAGGTCGAACCCGCGGTTGTCCTTCTTCAGTGGGGTGAGCGCCGAGTATACGCTGCCGTCGGCCAACACTGCCTCAAGCCCGAGAACCTGCGCGCGCATTGACCCATGACGCAGGACTTGTGTGCCGCCGGCATTGGTCGAAATGAGCCCGCCGACGGTGGCAGAACCCTTTCCGCCAAGTGTAAGCGGGAAGCGCAGCCCCTCCGCCTCGACAGTCTCGTGCAGGGTTTGCAACACGACCCCCGCCTCGCAGACGACCTGCCGCGCGGCTGTATCGAGCGAGGGTATCTGGTCCATCCGTCGGAGCGACAGCAGCAACGCCTCGCCATTCTCGTCCGGGGTCGCCCCGCCGCACATCCCGCTGTTGCCGCCTTGCGGGACGATTGACACTCCGTGCTTCGTGCAAAGCTTCATCAGCGCCGAAACCTCCTCGGTCGAGGAAGGCGAGGCCATGGCGAGCGCTTTTCCGGTGAACCGCCCGCGCCAGTCGGTCAGCCATGGAGAGACCAGGTCTTCATGTCGGGTCAGGCCGCGCGGGCCTAACAGATCGGTGGCGGCGGTGATGAATTGCGAGTGATCGTGAGCCATGGCCGCGCGCTATGCCACGGCTCGGCCCGTGGATGCCAGCGCTGCGCGGGGTTCCGCTTGAAGATTAAGCCGCTATTCAACCCACTGCGCTATCTGCGCATTCGAATGCCGACCTGACGATGAACCCGATTTACGCACTCCTTGCCCCGTTGGCGCTGCTTGTTCCCTCGTTAGCGGGGACGATCATCGACACGCCACAGGGTGAATTGCTGCCGCCTCGGACAGCTGAGGAGCAGGCTGTAGAAGCATCGGGGGTCCCGGTTTCGGCTCGAACCATCGTCTACGACGATCCGTCGGTTCACCAGGTTCGCATCGAGCAGCGCGTGACGATCCGGATCGTCCCGCGCGATCCTGCGTTCCGCCCGTCGATGCTCGCGCGCATGGCGCCCAATGGCGATACCGGGCGATTGTCCGAGCGCAAGATGGGCAAATGCGTGCCGATTTCCGGCATCGCTGCTGTCCAACCCGATTCTTCCGACCGTTTGCTGCTGTTCATGCGCGACCAGCGGCTTGTCAGCGCGAGCTTGGAAAACGCGTGCAGGGCGCGAGACTTCTATTCGGGCTTCTACCTTGAGCGGACGGGCGATGGGCTACTGTGCGTCGGTCGAGATAAATTGCACTCGCGCGCCGGGGTGAGCTGCGCGATCAGCCGAATGCGGCAACTCGTCGCGGACGACGATTGACAGCCGCCAAATCTTGACTTCGCACAGTTTTCCGCGCAGGGGCGCGCGCGGAAGGTAGTGGGCGACCCGTCCGCAATCGCTTCGGGCGCTCGACGCCCCCTAATCCGGAAAATTGATACCGCATGACATTTGCCGATCTCGGCCTCTCTCCCGAATTGCTGAAGGCGGTCGAATCGGCCGGCTACACCGAACCTACGCCGATCCAGGCGCAGGCCATTCCGCCGGTGCTGATGATGAAGGACATCATCGGTATTGCCCAGACGGGGACCGGCAAGACCGCCAGCTTCGTGCTGCCGATGATCGATATCATGAGCCACGGTCGACGCCGCGCGCTCATGCCGCGCTCGCTTATTCTGGAGCCCACGCGCGAGCTCGCCGCCCAGGTTGCCGAGAACTTCGAGAAGTACGGCATCAACCACGATCTCAAGATGGCTTTGCTGATCGGCGGCGTGCAGATGGGCGATCAGCTCAAGGCGTTGAACGAAGGCGTCGACATCCTGATTGCCACGCCTGGCCGGCTGATGGATTTGTTCGAACGGGGCAAGATCCTGCTCAACGGGTGCGAGTTGCTCGTCATCGACGAGGCGGACCGGATGCTCGACATGGGATTCATCCCCGATATCGAGTTCATCTGTTCCAAGCTGCCAGAATCGCGTCAGACCATGCTGTTTTCGGCCACGATGCCCAAGCCGATCGAGAATCTGTCGAAGAAGTTTCTCAACAATCCGAAGCGGATTGAAGTCAGCCGGCGGGCAACCACAAACGAGAACATCACCGCGTTCAAGGTGCCGGTGAAGGCGCGCGACAAACGCTCGACGCTGCGTTGGCTTCTTGAAAACGATCTCGTGGAAACAGCCATCATCTTCGCAAACCGCAAGACGACCGTGCGTGAAATCAACAAGAGACTGCAGGGCTATGGTTTCCGCTCAAGCGAAATTCACGGCGACATGGATCAGGCGAGCCGGGTAAAGGAGCTCGACCGGTTCAAGAGTGGCGAGGTCAACATTCTCGTCGCCAGCGACGTGGCGGCGCGCGGACTCGACATAAAGGGCGTAAGTCACGTCTTTAACTTCGACACCCCGTGGCATCCCGATGATTACGTCCACCGCATCGGCCGCACCGGTCGTGCGGGCAACAAGGGGCGCGCTTTCACGTTCGTTACGGAGGAGGACTCCGAAGCGATCGCGAACGTCGAAAAGCTGACGGGGTCCGAAGTGCCGGTGTTCGGCAAGAGCGACGTTCGGGTCGAACTCAAGGCGCCGGAGACGACGGAAAATCGCGAGAGCGAGAGCGACGTCCAAAAGGAACGCGGGCGCGCAGAGGAGAGCGAGGGACAGCGCAAGCCGCGCCGGGCCCGGCAGGATCGCGAGGATCGCAAGTCGTCTGAAAGCAAACCCCGTCGCGCTCGCAACCCGGACGCGGAAAGCCCGCGCGATTTCCGGCCGGATGAACGTGGCCCCCGGGAGGAGCGATACGAAGGGACACCTGCAAAACCTGGCGAATGGAATGGCCCTGTCCCGGACTTCCTCGCCGTCGGGGTCGGTTAACCCACCGTCGATTAGCGCAGGTGTTACAGCGCTTCCGCGTTGTCCCCGCCCTTGCGTCCGGTCTTGTCACGACCGTCCGAATGGTTCGGATCGCGCGCTTCCTCTTTCTGCAGCTTCATATTCGGATTGTCGCTGCCGCGGTGCTCTTTTTTCCCTTGCGTGTTGCCAGTGTCGCTGGACATGAAGAAATCTCCTTTCCTCCTTCCAACGATCAGCGTGCGCTGGGTTTCCGCTTGCGGAGGAACTCCCGTCATGGCTGGTGCATTCGCCAAGGGGTATGGAGAATGAAGCACAAGGCGGCCGCGTAACCGCAATCAAACAAGACGATCCCGCTGAAGCAGGTCTTGCAGGTTGGTGGAGAGCGGCAAAGCAAACCTGGACCGAGGGCGCCGATGACAACCTCGGCTTGTTGGCAGCTGGAATTGCGTTCAACGCCTTCTTGGCGATGGTTCCGCTTCTGACTGTCGTTGTGCTGACATACGGTCTCGTGACCTCGCCGGAGGAGGTTGCCAAGCACATTGGCGTACTGACTCGTACGCTTCCACAAGATGCAGCCAATCTGGTGGCCAATCAGCTCCGGCAAATTGCGCAAGCCGGCGGGACAAGCGTGGGACTCGGGCTGATCGCGTCCATCGCCGTCGCGCTTTTCGGGGCGCTGCGGGGGGCAACCGGTCTAATGGTAGCGCTCAATATCGCGTACGAGGTGGAGGAACGCAGGTCCTTCTTGCATCAGACGATGACGGCGGTTGCGATTACGTTCGGAGGTGCACTGGCGTTCATTCTCGCGAGCATTGGTGTGTCGATCGCCAGTATGTTGGGCGATTTGCTCCCAGCTCTTGGCGGTGCCACCCAAACAATTCTGAAGGTAGCGTTCTGGGTATTGGCCGCGCTATGCCTCAGCCTCGTGCTCGCCGCGATCTATGCCTGGGCTCCAAATCGTGAATGCGTGAAGTGGCAATGGGTCACGCCCGGCTCGGCCGTCGCGACGCTGGTATGGATCGCCGCGACAGGGGCGTTTTCATTCTATGTAGGCAATTTCGGCAACTACAACGCCACATACGGCGCATTGGGTGCCGTCATCGTGTTCCTGACCTGGTTGTACTTGTCCGGATACATCGTCCTGCTGGGTGCAGAACTGAACCAGGTAGTCGCTCGCCGCGCGGATGCAAAAACGGGCAGCTGAATCCGTTTCAAGCCGCGCTCACGAAGCTGTCGATCACTCGCTTGCGGCCGGCCTGCTCGAATTCGATTTCGAGCTTGTTTCCTTCCTGATCGATCACTTCGCCATAACCGAACTTGTCGTGAAAAACCCGTTGGCCAACCGCGATGTCTGACCGCGGCCTGGCGGCGAAGCTCGCCGCGCTGCGGGTATTCTCCTTCACCCGGGCGGGCTTGCTGTCGTATCCGGTGGAGAGCGCGCGCTGCCAGCCGGGGCCGCGAGTGAGAGTGCGCGCGGGTTGTTCGCGCGCAAGGTGTGCGAAGGGATCGTCCCGCTCGCTCATCTGCGCACGCCACAGCGACGCCCCGCCGGTGAGCGTGGTTTCTTCGGTGACGTGATCTGAGGGCAGCTCGCCGACAAAACGGCTGGGAATACTGCTCGTCCACTGACCGTATATGCGGCGGTTGGCGGCGTGGACGATCGTGCAGCGTCGTCGCGCGCGGGTGATCGCGACGTAGGCGAGGCGTCGTTCTTCCTCGAGGCTGGCGAGTCCGCCTTCATCGAGCGCGCGCTGAGAGGGAAAGACGCCTTCTTCCCAGCCGGGCAGGAACAGGTGGTCGAATTCGAGGCCCTTTGCCGCGTGGATGGTCATGATGGTGACCTTTTCCCCGTCGTCGCCACGATCGTTGTCCATCACCAGCGCGACATGTTCGAGGAAATCGCCGAGGCTGTCGTATTCCTCCATCGCGCGGGCGAGTTCGCTAAGGTTTTCCAGCCGGCCAGCGCTCTCGGCGCTGCGATCGGCCTTCAGCATGGCTTCGTAGCCGCTTTCCTCGAGGACTGTGCGCAGGAGTTCTGCGGGACCGGTGGTCTCGGCCATCTCGCGCCAGCGCAGGAATTGACCCATAAGGTTGGCGATCGTGCCACGCGCGCGGGGCGGCAGTTCGTCGGTATCGGCCAGTTGCAGCGAGGCGGCGGCAAGCGGAAGGCCGGTCGCGCGCGCATACCGATGCATAAGTTCGAGCGTTTTCGCGCCAAGCCCGCGCTTGGGCTGGTTGTATATCCGCTCGAAAGCCAGGTCATCGGCGGGCTGCGCGATCACGCGAAGGTAAGCCAGCGCATCCCGAATCTCGGCGCGTTCGTAGAACCGGAAGCCGCCGATGATACGGTAATTGAGGCCGATCTGGATGAAGCGATCCTCGAATTCGCGCGTCTGGTACTGCGCGCGTACCAGGATGGCGATCTGGTCGAGCCCCGCGCCCTCGCGCTCTAGTCGCTCGATCTCCTCGCCGATACGGCGCGCTTCCTCAGGACCGTCCCAGACGCCGATAACGCGGACCTTCTCGCCAGCCGGCATCTCTGTCCACAGCGTCTTGCCGAGCCGCTCGCTGTTGGCGTTGATAAGGCCGGAGGCGGCGGCGAGGATGTGAGGGGTCGATCGGTAATTCTGTTCCAGTTTGATCACCGCTGCGCCCGGGAAGTCCTTCTCGAACTTGAGGATGTTGGCAACCTCCGCGCCGCGCCACGAGTAGATCGACTGGTCGTCGTCGCCGACCACGCAGATATTCTTTCTCTCCTGCGCGAGCAGGCGGAGCCATAGGTACTGGACCTGATTGGTGTCCTGATATTCGTCGACGAGTATGTACTTGAAGCGCTGCTGATACTGTTGGAGCACCTCGCGGTCGGTCCTGAAGATGTTCAGCATGTGCAGCAGCAGGTCGCCGAAGTCGCAGGCGTTGAGCGCTTTCAGCCGATCCTGGTAGCGGGCATAGAATTCCTGCCCCTTACCGTTGGCGTAAGCCTCGTTCTCGACAGCATCGAGGTCCTTCGGATTGAGGCCGCGGTTCTTCCAGCGGTCGATCAGCCCGGCGAGTTGACGCGCCGGCCAGCGCTTTTCGTCAAGGCCGGCTTCGGAAATCATCGCCTTGAGCAGCCGCAACTGATCGTCGGTGTCGATGATCGTGTAGTTCGATTGCAGCCCGACAAGTTCGGCGTGGCGGCGCAGCATCTTTGCGCCGATCGAGTGGAACGTACCGAGCCAGGGCATCCCCTCGACCGCCTGCCCAATGTGTCGTCCCACGCGCTCGCGCATCTCGCGCGCGGCCTTGTTGGTGAAGGTGACGCAAAGAATTTCGCTTGGCCAGGCACGGCGGGTTGCGACGAGATGTGCCAAGCGTGCGGTGAGCGCCGCAGTCTTGCCCGTCCCCGCGCCTGCGAGCATTAGCACGGGGCCTTCGGTCGTCAGCACCGCCTCGCGCTGAGGCGTGTTAAGTCCTTGGGCGTAGACAGGAATTTCCTGATCGATTGTGCTGGGATGGGCGGCTTTATCGGGCATGGGACCCGCGAACAGCTAGGGAACAAGCGCTCCTCACGCAAGGGCGGGGACGGAACCGCCCGCCGCTCTTACGCGTAGTTTGCGCGACGAAGCAATTTCGGAGAGTGACAAATGAACAAGCTGATACTCGCCGGTGCCGCAGCGCTGGCCTTCGCAGTGCCTGCCGCAGCGCAAGACATGGCCGTAACGTCGGACGGCGATGTGTATGTAATGACCGATGCTCAGCAGTCGGACTACGACGCCTGGCCGCCCGAACGCCAGACGATCTATACCGGGTGGCCGAATACTTATCAGACTTACTACTGGACGCTCACACCCGATCAGCAGAAAGGCTGGTGGGTATTGAATGATGAACAGCGCGCAAAGGTCTATGCCATGACACCCCAGCAACGGGTTGCGGCATGGAATTCGATCGCTGCGCAGATGAGCGGCGGGCCTGCTCCTGCAGCTTCGACCACGGCGACTGCCGCAACCACTGCCGCGGCGACCGCCAGCACGATGAGCCCACGTTTCGTAAGCAACGAGGTCGTTCAGACGACCCCGGGCGATGCGGGCCCTGCGACCGGCGACGTGCCGATTTGCTCGAAGGGTCAAACCGACAACTGCATGAATGCTTGGGAAGCCGGCAAGCGCGGGCCCGGCGTAACGCGTCCGCTGGATCATTGGCCGGGCAAGCCTGCGAGCGAGATGTAATCGCTGATATTGCCGCTCTGACGGCGAATCGAAGGGCGTCTCCTGTCGAAGGAGGCGCCCCTTTCGTTACATGTCCCTTATTCGCCGAGCCGCATCAAGTGCAGCTTGGCCTTGCCGACCTTTCGCTCCGCTTCGATTGCGAGTGTCTTCACCGTCAGATCCTCGTTTGCCGCAGTCTCGGCCGCGATCCAGGTACCGGGTCCGATCCAACCGAGCCTTAGCAGTCGGTCAAGCGCGACGCCTGCAGCCCCGATGCCATACGGCGGATCGAGCAGGATGAGGTCGTGCGGCGTCTTGGCCGGACCGAGCGCCATGACCGAGCCGGCGCTCACCGTAGCCCGCGTGCGCGCATCGAGCGTCGCGACGTTGGCACGGATCGCGTCGAGAGCGGCTTTATCTTGCTCGACGAATAGGCAGCTTGCCGCACCCCGCGACAACGCTTCGATCCCGAGCGCACCGGACCCGGCAAAAAGATCGGCGACCGACAGACCGTTGAATTCACCGATCCGGCTTGCAAGCATGTTGAATAGCGTCTCGCGCGTCCGATCAGCGGTCGGGCGCGTGGATTCACCCTTGGGAGCGATCAGCTTGCGGCCACGCCATTCGCCGGCGATCACCCTCATTTGCGCAGGCTCTTGCGCAGTCTTTCGACCTGCGCCTGCGGTATCTCGACCGCCGCTCCGCGCGGAAGGTCGCCAAGATTGAACGGCCCATAGCCGACGCGCAGAAGGCGACTGACCTGCAAGCCGAGATGCTCGAGCACCTTGCGCACTTCCCGGTTCTTGCCCTCGGTCAGCGTGAGCAGAATCCACTGGTTGCGACCTTTTCCCCCGTCGAGGTCCGCCTCGATCTTGCCGTAGCGGATGCCTTCGATCTCCACCCCTTCGATCAGTTCGTCGAGTTGCGCCTGACTTACCTCACCAAAGACGCGCGCACGATAAGTGCGGGGTACTTCCGAAGACGGCAGCTCGAGCGCCCGCTTCAATTCGCCGTCATTGGTCAACAGCAATAGACCTTCGGTGTTCATGTCGAGCCGACCCACCGGCATGACGCGCGGCGCGCCCTTGGGCAGGGCATTGCGCAGTGCCGTGTAGATCGTTGGGCGCCCCTTCGGATCGCGCTCCGCGGTCAATAAGCCGGAGGGCTTGTGGAACGCGAACACGCGGATCTGTTCGGCCTTCGCAACTGGTTTTCCATCGACAGTCACGCCCTTGAGATTGGGGATGATCGTGGCCGGCGTGTCGAGCACCTTGCCGGCGATCGCTACCCGGCCATCGGTGATCATTCGTTCGACCTCGCGCCGGGATGCGACACCGGCGCGCGCGAGCAGCTTGGCGATGCGTTCGCCTTCGGGTCTGTCGGTCTGGGGCATTGCGCGCAACTAGGCCTCTAATTGGCCGCGCGCAACGCCTCGCTCACGGTCTCGTGGAAGCGGCGGATGCCGCCTTCGAGTGTGCCGAGCATCAGCTCGGAGACGACACCCGTCGACAGGCCCTGTTGGCCGAGTTCGGCAGCGCGGAAGTCCTCGCTGGCGAACACGCCGCCATCGAGTAGCGCCCAGCTCCGTTCCCAGTGGTCGCGCGCCTTGTCGGTGGCGGGCGGCTCGGGAATCAGCATGAAATCTTCGACCAGCGTGAGGTCGACCGCGTGCGGCCACAGCGTCATCACGTTGATGTAGTCGGGGCTCGGGATGATGATAGTGGCGGGGAGTAGCTGGTATGCGAAAGTCACACGCCGTCGAAGCGCCGCCATGTCGGTAAGATCGATCCCGTCGAGTTCGTCTACCCGGCCCACCGCGCTGCGCGCGTGCGGTCCGATCATGTCGCCGCTCGTTACACCGTCCTTGAAGAAGGGGCCGATCGTCTTCGCGTGGAGGCGGGTGACGTGGTAGCTTTCGAGAAAGGCGTCCATGATCAGCTTCCAATTTCCCGCGACGCTGTGCGTCTTGCGGCGGAACAGGAAATGGTCGGCGGCGCCGAAGGCATTCATATCTGCGCCGAGGGCGTCGGCGTGCGCGAAGTCGGCCTCGTCCTCCCGAGGGGAATACCAGATCAGCCCTCCGGCCTCGCGGCTCGGCAGTTCCTTCAGATGATAGTCGCCCTTGTCGAGGCCGGGGAAGCTGTCGGGCCTGGGCAGGGCGAGCAACGCGCCGTCGAGCCGGTAGGTCCACGCGTGGTATGGGCACATCAGCCGCGCGGCGCATTCGGCCTCGTTGCCCTCCACGAGGCGTGTCCCGCGGTGCCGGCAGACATTGAGGAAAACGTGTACTTCACCCGACTTGTCGCGGGTGACGAGCAGCGGTCTGCCGGTCAGGTCGTGTGGCACCGCCATTCCGGGATCGGGTATCAGCGCGCTCGGCATCAGAACCTGCGGCAGCCGGTCGAAGAGCGCGCCCTTCTCGCGTGCGAAGTGATCGGGATCGGTGTAGACTTCGGCCGGGACGCTCGAGACTCCGCTCTCGGGCCGCGTTTCACCCCTCGCGAGGGCTTCCGCGAGCGCAAGCTGGCCACTGGTCGGCTGTTTTCCCCCGAGCGTTGCGGTCTCGTTCATGGCGGACGCTTTCCTAATCCTCTCCCTGCGGTAAGTGTCGCATGAATTGGGTCGTACGGAAAGGACGCTAGGGAATGGCTGAAGCTGTGGTCGAGGAACGCCGGTCGCTTTGGGATTCCGTCCGCCCCTACCTCGAAAAAGAGTCTCTGGCTTCGTTCTTCCTCGGGGTTTCGTCCGGATTTCCCTTTGCCTTGCTCGCCGCCACGCTGACCACGCGATTGGCACAGGACGGCATCGAGAAATCGACCATCACCGCCTTCACGCTGGCGTTCTTCGTCTACAACCTGAAACCGCTTTGGGCATGGATCATCGACGGTGTACGGCTACCACTGATCGGCCGACTGGGCCAGCGCGTGTCCTGGATGCTGGTGATCGGCGTCCTGGTAATGCTTGCGGTGGTGAACCTGGCGCTCGCCGAACCCAAGGTCGACATTTACTGGACGGCGACGAGCGCAGTGCTGCTAGGGCTCGCCGGAGCGAGTTTCGACATCGTGATCGACGCCTACAGGATCGAACTGCTCAAGCCTTACCAGCTCGGCACCGGCTCCGGGATGAGCCAGTACGGCTGGCGGATCGGCGCGGCGGCCGCCGGCGCACTTGCGCTGGTCGTCGCGGCCCGCAGTGGTTGGTCGCTTGCGTACATGGTCTGTGCCGTGTTCGCACTCCCGGCTATGCTGACCGCACTCATCCTTGGCGAGCCGCCACGGAGAAAGGTCGTTCTTGAGAAGCGGGGCTTCGCCGAAATCTGGGAATCGATCGCCGGTCCCTTCGTCGAGTTCTTCAGGCGCACCGGCGCATGGCTCGTCCTGCTGTTCATCCTCGTTCACAAAATCGGCGACACGCTGGCGAACCTCACGTTCCGTCTGCTCTTCGACGATCTCGGGTTCACCAACGATGAGATTGCGCTCTACGACGTCGGCGTGGGCTTCTGGGCGCTGATCGTCGGCGTGTTTGTCGGCGGGATTCTCTACGCCAAACTCGGCCTGAAGCGATCGGTGCTGATCGCGCTGGTGCTAATGGCAATCAGTAATCTGAGCTTCGCCGCGCTTGCGGCTGCTGGACACAGCAACCTTGGCATGGCGGGAGCAATCGGGTTCGAAAACTTCGCCAGCGGTTATGGCGGGGTCGTCGTCGTCGCGTACTTCTCGGCGCTGTGCGATTTGCGCTTTACCGCCGCGCAGTATGCTCTGATCAGCGCCGGCGCCTCCATCGTCGGTCGCTTTCTGACCGGTACGACGGCCGGCGGTCTGATCGAGACCTATGGTTACGTAAACTTCTATCTACTCACCACCGTCGTCGCCTTGCCTGGTATCGTCCTGTTCTGGTGGATGATGCGCGCGGGGCTCGTCGATGCGGCGATGGGGACCGCGGGCGAAGTGGGAGAGGGCGATGCGCGGAGCGATCCGCAAGTCTGAGGGATTCTTTCTCCCCTGAACGATCAGTCGGGCACTTCTTCATTCGCTCGCAGGACTTCACCGGCGAGATACAGCGACCCTGCGATCAGGATTGGCAATCCATCTTCGGGGATTGCTTGAAGGGCCGCGGCGACATCTTCGTAGGGCAGGGCGATCCGGCCGAACGCCGCGGCTCTGTAACTCTCACTGCCGGGTACGGGGACGACCGATAGCGAGGCGATCCGGTCGGCCAGCGGGCCGACGATTGCGCCCGGATTCTTGTTGGCCAGCATTCCAACGACAAGGTGGATCCGATCGCCGAAGAATCGCGCGACGGCGGCACCTGCGTCCGGATTATGGCCGCCGTCCAGCCAAACCTCGCGGCCGGAGACAAGGTTCGTCAGAGGACCGGCCGCCAGCGGCTGGAGCCGCGCGGGCCAGCGGGCCGCGCGAATGCCCTCGGCCATCGCTTCCGTGCTCGCGGTGACGAAGTCCTGGTGCCGCAGCATCGCGACCGCGAGCGCGGCATTGTCAACCTGATGCGCTCCCGGAAGGGCGGGTAGCGGCAGGGTCAGCCGACCGTGGCGATCCTCGTACTCGATTTTAGCTCCCCCAGCCGCGGTCCAATCACGCCCACGCATATGGAGTGGCGCACCGGCTGCCATCGCGGCACGCTCGATCTCGAGCTGGGCACCCTCGGGGTAGGACTGCGTCACCAGCGGACGGCCGGGGCGCACGATGCCCGCTTTTTCGAACGCTATCCGGGCGATCGGGTCTTCGGGTGTGCCCTCTTCAGGCGCGAGAAGGAACGCCTCGTGATCGATACCCAGACTGGCAGTGCCGCAGGCGGCTGGCTCGTCGATCACGTTGGTGGCATCGAAACGGCCGCCGAGACCGACCTCGATCACACAGGCGTCGGCGGGCGTTTCGGCAAAGGCGAGGAAAGTCGCTGCAGTCGTCACTTCGAAAAAACTGGGGCCAAGGTCCTCGCCCGCATCGAGCACCGCCTTCAGTCGCTCGGCCAGCTCGGGGTCGGAGATCAGCGTGCCGGCGATCCGGATGCGCTCGTTGTAGCGCACAAGGTGCGGCTTGGTCGCAGTATGGACCACTTTGCCATCCGCCTCGAGAATCGCGCGCAGGTAGGCGCAGGTCGATCCCTTGCCGTTGGTCCCCGCGACGTGGAACACCGGGGGAAGCCGCTTTTGCGGGTTGCCCAGCCGGTTGAGCAGCGCGCGGATCGTTTCGAGTCCGAAGCGTCCCTGTGGCAGCGACAGTGCCGCGAGCCGGTCGAGCTGCGCCTGGACCGCCGGATCGTCCGACCGCGCGAAGTCCTTCAAGGTCGCGCCCTCAGGCAGCCTTGCTGGGCGCGAGATAGTCGATCAGCGTTGCGAGCATTCCCTTCAGGTCCTTGCGCTCTACCACCATGTCGACCATGCCGTGCTTGTGCAGGTATTCGGCGCGCTGGAAGCCGTCGGGCAACTGCTCTCGGATCGTGTCCTGGATCACCCTTTGGCCGGCAAAGCCGATCAGCGCGCCCGGCTCCGCGATATGGACATCGCCTAGCATCGCATAGCTTGCGGTGACGCCGCCGGTGGTGGGATCGGTCAGTACGACGATGTAGGGCAGCCCTGCGGCCTTCAGCCGGCGGGTCATCACGGTCGCCTTGGGCATCTGCATGAGCGAGAGGATACCCTCCTGCATCCGCGCGCCGCCCGCGGCGGTGACGACGATGTAGGGGCACTTGCGGCTGAGCGCGCGCTCCGCTCCCTGGCAAAACGCAGTGCCGACCGCCATCCCCATGCTGCCCCCCATGAACGTGAAGTCCTGCACGCCGACCACCGCCGGTCGACCGTCGATCGCACTCGATCCGACGCTGAAGGCATCGCTATGCGCGTTGTTCGCGCGCGCCTTCTTCAGGCGGTCGGTATACTTCGCCGTGTCGCGAAACTTGAGCGGATCCTCCTTGACGGTCGGCTGCGGGAGCAGCTCGAATCCGGGATCCAATATCATGCCGAGGCGCCGGTCCGCATTGATCCGTCCGTGATGATTGCATCGCGGACAGACGTTGAGGTTCTCCTCGTATTCCTTCGCGAAGATCATCTCCTGGCAACTGGGGCACTTGACCCACAGGTTGTCGGGCGTGTCGCGCTTGGCGACGAAGGGGAGGCGATTGCGGACGCGGCTGAGCCAGCTCATGCGGTTTCTCGTGTTGCGGCGTGGACGGCTTCGCTGATCGAAGCGGCCAGGGCCTGTATGTGTTCCGGCGCGTCTGCGCCATGCTTCTCGCACAGTTCGACCAGTGCAGAACCGACGACCACGCCGTCGGCGACTTGCGCAATAGCGGCGGCCTGCTCGGGCGTGCGGACGCCGAAGCCGACCGCGATCGACAGGTCGGTCGCCGCCTTCAGCCGCGCGACGGCGCTGGCGATCGAATCGGTGGCGGCTTGCTGCAAGCCGGTGATCCCCGCGACAGAGACATAATAGACGAAGCCGGACGACCCCTCGAGCACCTTTGGCAGCCGCGCAGCGTCGGTGGTCGGGGTGGCGAGACGAATCAGGTCGATTCCCTCGGCACGCAGAGCGGGGCCGAGCGCGTCGTCTTCTTCGGGCGGAATGTCGACGCAGATCACCCCGTCGACGCCGCACGCGCTAGCTTCGGCAGCGAACCACTCAGGGCCGCGGCGGATCATCGGGTTGGCGTAGCCCATCAGCACCAACGGCACTTCGGGGTGGCGCTCGCGGAACTCGTTGGCGATCAGCAGCACGTCGCGCGTGGTCGTGCCCGCGTCGAGACTGCGCAAGTTCGCCGCCTGGATCGCCGGGCCGTCGGCCATCGGATCGGTGAACGGCATCCCAAGCTCGATCACGTCCGCCCCGCCTTCGACCAGCGCGTCGAGGTTGGCCGCGGTGTCGCCGTCCCCCGCGGTGATGAAGGCGACGAACGCAGGGCGGCCCTTGGCGAAGGCGGAAGAGAGGCGGGTCAGGGTGCAGCCCTCCGAAAACCGGCGACAGTTCCGATGACAACTGCGACGGCGAGGGCGAATGGTGCTAACGCCGCCGCCTCGATAGGCCGACCGAGAGAGACGAAGATCAGCGCCGACAGGATGAACCCGATCGGGAGGCCAATCATGAAAAAGATCATGGAGCGCACAGGGGAGAAGGTCACATCTCCACTCCCAGCGCCTCGGCGACGGTGAAGATATCCTTGTCCCCCCGCCCGCACAGGTTGGCGAGGATCACCGCGTCGCGGTCCATTTCCTTGGCGCGCTTGGCGACGGCGGCGATTGCGTGACTCGGCTCAAGCGCGGGAATGATGCCTTCGGTGCGGCAGAGGATCTGGAAGGCGTCGAGCGCCTCGTCGTCAGTGATGGAGGTGTACTCCACCCGGCCGATGTCCTTGAGCCACGCGTGCTCGGGCCCGATACCGGGGTAGTCGAGCCCCGCGCTGATCGAGTGCGCTTCGGTAATCTGGCCGTCCTCGTCCTGTAGGAGGTAGGTCTTGTTGCCGTGGAGCACCCCCGGCGACCCGCCCGCGAGGCTGGCGGCGTGCTGCTTGTCGAGGCCATGCCCCGCCGCCTCGACGCCGAGCATCTTGACGTCGGGATCGTCGAGGAACGGGTGGAATAGGCCGATGGCGTTGCTGCCGCCGCCGATCGCCGCGACGAGCAGGTCCGGCAGGCGTCCGGTCCGGCTCAGCATCTGGGCGCGCGCTTCCTTGCCGATCACGCTCTGGAAGTCGCGGACGAGCTCGGGGTAGGGGTGCGGGCCGGCGGCGGTGCCGATGATGTAGAACGTGTCCTCCACGTTCGCGACCCAGTGGCGCAGCGCCTCGTTCATCGCGTCCTTCAGCGTCGCCGCGCCGCTGGTGACCGGGACCACTTCGGCGCCCAGCAGCTTCATGCGAAACACGTTGGGCTGCTGGCGGGAGACATCCGTGGCGCCCATGAAGATCGTGCAGGGCAGCCCGAACCGCGCGCAGACGGTGGCGGTGGCGACCCCGTGCTGGCCCGCGCCGGTCTCGGCGATGATGCGCGTCTTGCCCATGCGGATCGCGAGCAGGATTTGGCCGATGCAGTTGTTGATCTTGTGCGCGCCGGTGTGGTTGAGCTCGTCGCGCTTGAACCACACCTGCGCCCCGCCGAGCGCTTCGGTCAGCCGCTCCGCAAAATAAAGCGGGCTGGGGCGGCCGACGTAGTGTTCCATCAGATCATCGAACTGCGCCTGGAACGCCGGGTCGGCCTTGGCCGCACGATAGGCGGTCTCCAGCTCGAGGATCAGCGGCATCAACGTCTCGGCGACGTAGCGGCCGCCGTAGTCACCGAAGTGGCCGCGCTCATCCGGCATGTTGCGGTAGGAGTTAGGTGTCGATTCCATCGCGGTGTCCCTTGCCGACCAAGCGCGGCCAAGTCGAGACAGGAAAGGTTCTAGGCGGCTTTGGCAGCCTGTACGAAGGCCCGTATCTTGCCCGCGTCCTTCACCCCGGGCGCACTCTCCAACCCGCTGGAGGCATCGACCAGTTCCGCGCCCGACACTCGGATCGCCTCGGCCACGTTGTCCGGGGTCAGGCCGCCCGCCAGACCCCAGGGGAGCTGGTGGGGAAAATCGCGCAGGAGCGTCCAGTCGATAGGCACTCCGTTTCCGCCTGGCAGCACGCCCGGCGCGGCATCGTAGAGCAGTCGGTCTATCGCACCCATGAAGCGCAGCGCACTCTCGAGCGATTCGGCGCTACGCAAGCCGATTGCCTTCCACAATTCCTGCCTGGCCATCGGCTTGAGAAGTCCGAGCCATTCGGCTGTCTCGCCGCCATGGAATTGGATTACGTCCGGTTTCACCGCATCGACAGCCTGCGCAGTGGGGACCGGTTGCATGTTGACGAGCAGGAGAACGACCTTGATTTCCCGCGGGATTCGAGCGCGCAGGCGCCTGGCAGCGTCTAGCGACACATGGCGCGGCGAGGGTTCGTAGTGAACGAGACCGATGTAATCGGCGCCCGCGTCAACCGCCGCGTCGACCGCCTCCGGGGTATTGCACCCGCATACTTTGACCAGTGTGTTCGCCATGGCGCTAGAGCGTCGCCTCGATCGATCGGGCGGCGGCAACCGGGTCCTCGGCGCGGGTGATGGGACGACCGACGACGAGCACGCTGGCGCCGTCGTCGCGCGCCTGCCGGGGGGTCACGACGCGCTTCTGGTCGCCCACCGCGTTGTCGGGCAGGCGAATGCCGGGCACGACGAAAAAGCCGTCCTTCCATTGCTTGTGAACCGCCGCGACTTCCCGGCCCGAGCAGACGATGCCGTCGAGACCGGCAGCCTCGGCCAATTCCGCGAGCCGCATAACCTGGTCGTGAGGGCTGCCCTCGATCCCGGTGCGTGTCAGGTCGCGCTCGTCGAGGCTGGTGAGGAGGGTTACGCCGACGACCTTGCAGTGTTCGCCGGCCGCAGCCTTGGCGTCTTCCATCATCGCGCGTCCGCCGCTTGCGTGGATCGTGACGATTGCCGGCTCGAGCACGTGAATAGACTGCATCGCGCCCGCGACGGTGTTGGGAATGTCGTGCAGCTTGAGGTCAAGGAAGACCGGCAGCCCGAGGTGGGCGATTTCGCGCACCCCGTGGTGCCCGTGCGCGCAAAAGAACTCGAGGCCGAGCTTTATCCCGCCGACGTGCGCCTGGACCTTGCGGGCGAGCGCGACTGCGTCGTCGAGATGGGGAATGTCGAGTGCAACGTAGACTGGGTTCGTCATGGCAGTCGCGGGTCTCGCACGGGCGCGTCGTCGTCGTCTTCCGGGTCAGGCCTGGGGGGTTGAGCAGCGCGGGTGGTCGCGGCCGAAGCGGCGGGCGGAGCCGTCGTGGCAGCCGGTGTCATCGCGACATTGCGCGCCGCGGTCTCCAGAGTAGCGATGCGACGCTGGAGCCGCCACTTCACCCCGCGGTGGACCAGCCACATCGGCACGAGTCCGAGCAGGAACGAAACCACCACGAGAGCGGGGACTTTCGTCTCGAGCACGAGGTTATCCCAGATCTGCACCTCGACCGGTTTCCAGTTGAAGAAACTGAAGGCGAGCAGCAGCACGAGCAGCACAACCCAGGCGATGGTGCGGACGATCTGCATCTTGGTCTCTGGCTCCCCGGTTGTGGCCGCTTGCCCGCGGGCTTAACCGCGATGCGCGAAATTGGGAAGGGCGGCTACTCGCCGAACACCCGCGCGAAGATCGTGTCGACGTGCTTGAAGTGGTAGTCGAGGTCGAACTTCTCCTCGAGCTGCTCGGGCGTGAGCGCGGCAGTCACTTCGTCGTCGGCCTTGAGCAGGTCGAGCAGGCTCAGCGAGCCGTCCGATTCCCACACCTTCATCGCGTTACGCTGGACGAGCCGATAGGCGTTTTCGCGGCTGACCCCGGCCTGGGTGAGCGCCAGCAGCACCCGCTGCGAGTGGACGAGGCCGCCCATGCGGTCGAGGTTCTTCTGCATCCGTTCCGGGTACACGAGCAGCTTGTCGACCACACCGGTCAGCCGTGCGAGCGCGAAGTCCAACGTGATCGTGGCATCGGGCCCGATGAAACGCTCGACCGAAGAGTGGCTGATGTCACGCTCGTGCCATAGCGCCACGTTTTCCAGTGCCGGCAGGGCATAGGCGCGAATCATGCGCGCCTGGCCGGTCAGGTTTTCGGTCAGGATCGGGTTGCGCTTGTGCGGCATCGCCGACGAACCCTTCTGACCGGGCGAGAAGTACTCCTCGGCCTCGAGCACCTCGGTGCGCTGGAGATGCCGCACCTCGACGGCCAGCCGCTCGATGCTTCCCGCAATCACCGCCAGCGTGGCGAAATACATCGCGTGCCGGTCGCGAGGGATGACCTGCGTCGACACCGGCTCGACCGCGAGGCCCAATCGCTCGGCAACGTGTTCCTCGACTTCGGGCGAGACGTTGGCGAAGGTGCCGACCGCGCCCGAAATCGCGCAGGTCGCAATCTCGCGCCGCGCGTTAACCAGCCGCTCGCGGCAACGCGAGAACTCGGCGTAGGCCTGCGCCAGCTTGAGGCCGAAGGTCACCGGCTCGGCATGAATACCGTGGCTGCGCCCAATAGTGGGCGTATACTTGTGCTCCTGCGCGCGCCGTTCGATCGCCGCCAGCAGCAGGTCGAGGTCCTCGAGCAAGATGTCGCTCGCCTTGGCCAGCTGGACGCTCAGCGTCGTGTCGAGCACGTCGGAACTCGTCATACCCTGGTGCATGAAGCGCGCTTCATCGCCGACCTGCTCGGCCACCCAGGTCAGGAATGCGATAACGTCGTGCTTTGTCACCGCCTCAATCGCGTCAATCGCGGGAACGTCGATTTCGGGATCGGTCTTCCACCAGTCCCACAGCGCTTTCGCCGCACTTTCGGGCACCACGCCGAGCTCCCCCAGCTTCTCGGTCGCGTGCGCCTCGATCTCGAACCAGATGCGATAGCGCGCCTCCGGCTCCCAGATCGCGGACATGGCGGGACGGGCGTAGCGGGGGACCATGAAAGACTCCGGTTGGACGTGACGAGCCGCTAGGGCTGCCGAAGGGTCAGATCAACCCCTTGGCCTTGAGGCTCACGTGCCCGTCGCGCCCTACGATCACGTGATCGTGAACCACGATGCCGAGCAGCCGCCCTGCTTCGGCGATATGGCGGGTGATCTCGATGTCGGCACGGCTCGGTTCGGGATTGCCGCTGGGGTGATTGTGGACGAGGATCATTGCGGTCGAGCCGACGTCCAATGCCTTGCGCACAACCTCGCGCGGATGGATCGACGCCTCGTCGACAGACCCGTCGCCGACGTGATGGTCGACGATCAGCCGATTGCGGGTGTCGAGGTACAGCACCCGCACGCGTTCGACCGTCAGGTGCGCCATGTCGATCGTCAGGTAGTCGAGCAGAGCCTGCCAGCTGCCGAGCACGGGTTTGTCCTGGACCTGGGCACGCGCCATGCGGCGGGCAGCGAGAGCGACCGCCTTCAACGCGGCCGCACCGCCTTCGCCCATCCCCTTGACCTGGGTGAGTGCGCCGGGTTCGGCATTGAGCGTACCCGCGAGGGTTCCGAAACGAGCAAGCAGTGCTTTGGCAAGCGGCTTGGTGTCGCCGCGCGGATTGGCTGCGAACAGCAGGTATTCGAGCACTTCGTAGTCGGCCAGCGCCTCCGCGCCGCCCGCGAGCAGTCGCTGGCGCAAGCGTGCCCGATGGCCGGTGTGGCCCGCCGCAACAGCTTCTTCTTCAGCCTGCGGCAACCTTTCCCCCGTCATCGCGTTGTGCTTTGCACCGCATTGCCTTGGGGCTCGCGGACACGCAAGTGGGGGTCGATGGCCGAGGCCGACAGTGAGCTTGAAACTGGGGTCGCGGCGCAACCACGCCGGCGCTGGCCGCGCGTACTCGCGGGCTTTGCGATCGTCCTCGTCGTGGCGTTCGCCTCCCTGTGGCTTTCGCGTGAGCGCATTGCCGGAAACGTCATCGAGGGCCAACTTCGCCAGTACGACATCCCGGCGACTTACGATATCGATCATATCGGGCCCGATAAGCAGATTCTGAGCCATGTCGTCGTAGGTAATCCCGACGCACCCGATCTGACGATCGAGCGTGCCGAAATCGCGATCAAGTATCGTTTCGGCACCCCGACCTTCGGGCGCGTCACACTGGTGAAGCCGAGGCTGTTCGGAACCTTGCGTGGCGGAACGCTTAGCTTCGGGACGCTCGACAAGGCGCTGTTCCGCAAGACCGGCCGGCCGCCTGGGTTGCCGCAGTTGAACCTGCGCCTCGTGGATGGACGTGCGCTGCTCGAGAGCGACTACGGCCCCTTCGGTATCAAGGCCGACGGCGCCGGCCGCCTCGACGACGGCTTTTCCGGCATCCTCGCTGCCGCCGCACCAGTGCTGGACGGAGGCGGCTGCTCGGCGCTTGGAGCAACGCTCTACGGCAAAATATCGACTTCCGGTGGAAAGCCGACGATCGAGGGGCCGCTTCGGATGGCCTCGCTCGATTGCGGGAATGGCGCGCAGCTTTCCGATGCTGCGATCGCGCTTGATGTTACTGCCGACAAGGACTTTGCGGGGATCGAAGGCGATGCGCGAATTGCCACTGGCGCTCTGGCTGCCGCGGGCATGCGTTCGAACGGTGTCAACGGAACGGTCCGCGCGGCGTGGCGCAACGACGCCCTCGTGGCGCGCTATTCGCTCGCTGCTCGCGGTCTCGAGCATCCGCGGGTGCGTGCGGCGCTGCTGACCGCGAAGGGGAGCCTGCGCGCGCGCTCGGGTTTCTCGACACTGGAACTGCAGAGCGATGTCGAGGGCAACGGTCTGCGCATGGGTGCAGGGCTCGATCGCGTGCTTGCTGGCGCGGTTCGTTCGACCGAAAACACTTTGCTCGCTCCGCTGATTGCTCAGGTGCGCAGCGCGCTCGCTCGAGAGGGTCGGGCGAGCAGCCTGCAGGCGGCATTGTCCGCGCGCAAGACGAGCGAGGGCTATAGCCTGCAAGTCCCGCAGGCCTCGCTTCGGGGCGGTGGCGGGGCGACCCTGCTGGCGCTGAGCCGGATGCAGATCGATGCGACGGGCGACGGCCTGCCGCGGATTGCCGGCAACCTTTCGACCGGCGGCGCGGGGCTGCCGCGGATCGTCGGCCGAATGGAGCGCGTGCCCAGTGGCAAAGCCGTTCTTCGGTTGCGAATGGCGGAGTACACCGCACGCGGCAGTTCGCTCGCCATCCCGGAGCTCGTGCTCGCGCAGTCACCCTCTGGCGCGCTTGGATTTTCCGGCCGCGCGATCGCCAGCGGACCGTTGCCCGGCGGCAGCACGCGCGGACTTGCCTTGCCGATCAACGGTAACTGGACGGGAAGCGGATTCACCCTGTGGAACCGGTGCATCGACGTGCGCTTCGATCGATTCGCGGTCGCCTCTCTCACGCTCGAAAAGCGTGGCCTGACCCTGTGTCCCAGCCGCGGCCAGCCGATCGTCCGGCAGGGACCGAGCGGCCTGCGCATCTCAGCCGGCGCACCGTCGCTCGACCTGTCGGGCAGGCTTGCCGATACGCCCATCCGTCTGCGCAGTGGTCCGGTTGGCTTCGCCTATCCCGGCGCGATGAGCGCTAAGGCGGTCGATGTCGCACTCGGCCCCACCGACACCGCCAGCACGTTTCGCATATCCAACCTAACCGCAACTTTCGGCAAGCAGATCGGCGGGCGGTTCGAGGATGCCGATGTGCGCCTGTTCGTGGTGCCGATGAATTTGGAGAACACAAGCGGCGACTGGCGCTATGCGGGCGACGCGCTGCAGATCGCAGACGGTTCGTTCCGCCTGGTCGACCGGCAGGCCTCGCCGCGATTTAACCCGCTCGTTGCCGAGGGTGGCACGCTCACGCTGCGCGATAACGTCATCCGCGCAGAGGCGACACTGCGCGAACCCGCGTCGGGACGGGAGGTGACCGACGTCGATATCGTACACAACCTCGCGACCGGGGTGGGCCATGCCGATCTGGCCGTCGACGACCTCCTGTTCGACCGCCGGCTGCAGCCCGATACGTTGAGCCCGCTCGCCTTGGGAGTCGTCGCCAATATGCGCGGGACGGTGGATGGGACCGGCCGCATCGACTGGACAGATAAGGGAGTGACCAGCAGCGGGCGGTTCAGCACCGACAACCTCGATTTCGCGGCTGCCTTCGGCCCGGTAACAGGCGCAAGCGGCACGGTAGAGTTCACCGACCTCATCAATCTTACCACCGCGCCGAACCAGCGTTTGCGGATCGCTTCGGTCAATCCGGGCATCCTGGTTGAGGACGGTGAACTCCTGTTCTCGCTCACGAACGGACGGCTTCTCGCGGTCCGAGGAGCGACGTGGCCCTTCATGGGCGGCACGCTCACCCTTCGGTCCACCGCGCTCAACCTCGGGCAGAGCGAGGAACGCCGCTACGTCTTCGAGATCGAGGGATTAGAGGCCGCGCAGTTCGTACAGCGAATGGACCTGTCGAACATCGCCGCGACAGGCACTTTCGACGGAACCGTTCCGATCGTGTTCGACAGCGACGGTAACGGCCGGATTGAGGGCGGATTGCTGATCGCGCGCGCGCCGGGCGGGAATATCTCGTATGTCGGTGCGCTAAGTCGCGAAAACCTGGGCACGATGGCGAATTTTGCGTTCGATGCGCTCAAATCGCTCGACTACAAGCAGATGTCGATCGCGATGGATGGGAGCCTGACCGGCGAGATCGTTACCCGCGTGCGGTTCGACGGCGTCAAGCAGGGGGCCGGAGCCAAGCGCAATTTCATCACCCGGCGGTTCGCGAACCTGCCGATACGCTTCAACGTCAATATCAAGGCGCCGTTCTATCAGCTGATCACCTCTATCAAGGCGATGTACGACCCGGCGTCGGTGCGGGATCCGCGCGATCTGGGTCTCCTGAGCGACGACGGCCGCGTGCTCAAACGCACCGCGACCCCGCCTCCTCCAGACGTGAAACCGCAAGACCTTGTCACCGATAACCCGACTGTTCAGACCTCGGAAAGCGAGACCAAGCCATGATCCGGACCGAATTGACCCCGCCTGCGGAGCTTGCGACTATTTCCTCCGTGCAGAGGGAATTGCGAAAGCTGAGCAGGAGCGGGGCATTGCCGGTGGCGATGTTGCCCCTCATTGCGCTCGGCGGCTGCGTCCAGGTGACGGCACCCGACAAGCCGATCGTGATCGAGCTCAACGTCAACATCCGGCAGGAAGTGATCTACCGGCTCGCGGAAGATGCGGGCAATACGATCGAGCAGAACAAGGACATCTTCTGATGCACATTCTTACCAGGACAATCACCGCCACTGCACTTGCCGCGGGCTTGATCGTCTCGGCACCCGCTCTCGCCCAGCGCGATCCCGCGTACGAGGCCGCGCGTTCGGCCGGGCAGGTGGGCGAGAAGATGGACGGTTACCTCGGTATCGTCGGGGCGAGCACCCCAGCGCTTCAGCGGATCGTCGACGACATCAACATCAAGCGGCGCGCGGTGTATGCCGACAAGGCGCGGGCGGCGAACGCCACTCTCGAGGAATATGCGCTCACCGCAGGCTGTCTGGCGATCGCGCGCACCGTGCCGGGCGAGAAGTATCAAGCGCCCGACGGCAGTTGGCAGACCCGCACCAGCGCTCCCCCGATACGCGACAGCCGCTGCCCCGCCTGATTCGGCGCTTCCCGCTCCTTTGGGCATGGCATTGCGCGAATGGAGATAACGAAACGGCAAGTACAGACTGGTTGTGATTGCTTCGCCGTTGCAACCGTATTTGGAAGTCGCTAGCGACACCCGAAGGGATTTCGGGGGTCGCACTTGCCGGACGCAGTCGTGGTGCCGGGCGAATGGCTCGTGCTCGTTGAGTACGAGCTGCTTCTATTTGCCGGCGTATTCTTTCTGATCGGCGCACTCGACGAATTTATCGTCGATGTAATCTGGATCGCTTTACGCGTTTCCGGGCGTGCCCGAACTCATCCTGTTCAGGACCGCAAGGGGCCGCCGGCTCCGCTTTTGGGTCACGCGGCGGTATTCATCGCGGCCTGGCGCGAAGCCGGCGTGATCGGGGCGACCGTGCGCCATGCGCTGTCGGTGTGGCCGCACGCCGACATGCGGCTCTATGTAGTGGTCTATCGCAACGATCCGCTGACCGCAGACGCGGTCATTGCAGCAGCCGGAGGCGATCCGCGCCTACGGCTGGTCGTTCACGATCGCGACGGTCCGAGCACCAAGGCCGATTGCCTCAATTGCCTGTATCGCGCGCTCGAGATTGACGAAAGGAGCGCGGGCCGCCGATTCCGCATGGTGGTCATGCACGACGCGGAGGACATGGTCGATCCGGTCGCTCTGAGCCTTCTCGACGAGGCGCTCTGCACGGTTGAACTGGCCCAGATCCCCGTGTTGCCTGAGCCACTGCCTCAATCGAAATGGATCGCCTCGCATTATTGCGAGGAATTTGCTGAATCCCACGGCAAGGCCATGGTCGTGCGCGATGCGCTCGGTGCGGGAATTCCGACAGCTGGCGTCGGCTTTGCCGTTGCCCGGGATATACTCACGGAGCTTGCCGCCAGGCGTGGGCGTGATGGGCCTTTCGCCAGTGAATGCCTGACCGAGGATTACGAACTCGGGCTCGCGGTGGCCTCGATCGGGGGGCGGTCGAAGTTTGTCCGCTATCGCCATCCCGACGGGCGGCTGGTCGCGACGCGGGCTTGCTTTCCGGCCGAACTCGGCAGCGCGGTGCGGCAGAAGACTCGCTGGGTCCACGGCATTGCTTTCCAATCATGGGACCGGCTTGGCTGGAGCAGCAATCCCGCCGATCTGTGGATGCGCCTGCGCGACCGTCGCGGTCCGCTGACGGCGCTGGTCCTGGCGAGTGCATATTTCCTCGTTTTCATCGCGGCGATCGGGTGGGGCGCTCATCGGGCGGGGCTTGCGCCGGCGTTTCCAGCGCTCCGTTGATGACTGCGCTGATCGCCGCCAATACCGTCAGCTTCCTGTGGCGCGCCGGGTGGCGCTTCGCATTCGCCGCTCGGGAGTATGGCTGGCGAGAAGGGGTGCGAGCAGTTCTTCGCATTCCGCTGTCCAATGCGATCGCGATACTGGCGGGGCGGCGGGCGTTCTTCGATTACGTGCGCTCGCTCCTCGGTCAGACTCCACGCTGGGACAAGACGCGTCACATGATCCATCCCGCGATCAAGGCAACGTGAACCGGTGAGCGAAGCAACCGTGCTCCACCGCCGCCGCGGCCAGCCCGTCATCGTCTTCCTTGCGGTGGCCTTGGGGTGGATCGCGATGCGCGCGGCCATCTGGAGCAACCCGCTCGTTCACGATGCTACGCGGATCGACGCCGGTGCGATCGGGGCCGAATTTGCCGATGCAGCGCCCGTATTGCCGTCGAACGGCGTCTCGGCGCTCGCCCCGAAGGCGAGCGTGCCGCTCGCCAGGGCGGCAGAGTATGCCAAGCGCAAGTCGCGGACTGATCCGCCGTTGCCTAATTGGCAAATGCAACCAGAGACGGTCGGACCGCATGTCGCGGTACGTTCTGAGGGACAACGCGTCGTGCTTGCGTCGGCGGCATTTGCAAGCAGCGCCGATGCACCGTCCGAGCCGACGACGGAGATCGACGATGCGGCCGAACGCTCTCCCGTTTATTCCGGCAGGTCCACGCGCTGGCACGTCGATGGCTGGTACGCATGGCGCGCCGGGAGTGGGCAGCCTCGCGTAGTCGCGGGAGGTCCGCGCGCGCCTGCTTATGGCGGCACGCAAGGAGGGCTCGTCGTGCGATACGACCTCGCCGCCAACGCTCGGCGGCCACAACTTTACGTGCGAACCACGCACGCGCCTGCGCCGCCGAGTCAAGCCGACGTTGCCATCGGTTTGGGTCTGCGACCGGTCGCAGGCATTCCGGTTCACATCCAGGCCGAAGCCCGCGCGACACGCATGCTCGGACAGACGGAGGTGCGACCGGCGGTGGTCGCGATTTCCGAACTTGCGCCCGCCGATGCCCCGCTCGGCTTCCGGGTCGAAGCCTATGCGCAGGCTGGCTATGTCGGCGGGCGGGAAGCGACCGCGTTCGTCGACGGGCAGGTGCGCGTCGATCGCGCTCTTTTAACGCTAGGGATGGCCGATTTGCGACTTGGCGGCGGCGCTTGGGGCGGGGCGCAGAAATATACCGAACGGCTCGATGTCGGTCCCGGCTTGACACTCGACTTGCGTGAGGCCGGCGTCCCTGCGCGCCTTTCGCTCGACTACCGAATGCGCGTTGCGGGTCGTGCCCAGCCGAACAATGGCCCCGCGCTTACGTTTTCGACCGGATTTTAGGACCCGGACGCCTTTCGCTCCCAGCACCTCTCGCGTAAGCGGCAGCGATGGACGTGTACCTCCCGATTGCGAACCTTTCGGTCAACGGGCTGGTCATCGTCGCGCTCGGCGCGATCACCGGGTTGCTGTCCGGCCTGTTCGGGGTCGGCGGCGGGTTCCTGACGACGCCGCTACTGATCTTTTACGGCATTCCCCCGACGGTTGCCGCCGCTTCGGCCTCGACGCAGGTTACCGGCGCTAGCGTTTCTGGCGTGCTCGCACACAACAAGCGCGGGGGCGTGGATTACAAGCTTGGGGCGGTGACGGTCGTCGGCGGTGCGATCGGCAGCGGCATCGGCGCGTTGCTGTTCCGTTTCTTCAAGTCGATCGGCCAGATCGATACGGTCATCTCGATCCTCTACGTCGTCATGCTTGGAACGATCGGCACGTTGATGGCACGCGAGGCGTGGGCTGCGATCCGTGCGAGCAAGACCGGCGAACGCCCGCAGGCGGCCAAGCGTCGCCACCACCCTGTCGTAGCCGCGTTGCCGCTGCGTTGGCGGTTCTATCGCTCGGGTCTCTACATCTCGCCGCTGGCGCCGCTGCTCCTCGGCATGGGTGTCGGCATTCTCACGATGTTGATGGGCGTGGGCGGCGGATTCATCCTGGTGCCCGCGATGCTTTATATCCTCGGGATGAGCGCCGGGGTTGTCGTCGGCACCAGCCTGTTCAACATCCTGTTCGTGACGATGGTCACCACGATGATGCACGCCCTGACAACGCATGCGGTCGATCTCGTGCTTGCCGCGCTGCTTTTGCTCGGCTCGGTTTCGGGGGCGCAGATCGGAACCCAGTTCGCGCAGAAGGCCAAACCCGAGGTGCTGCGATTGGTACTTGCGGGGATCGTGCTGCTGGTCGCCTTGCGGATGCTCTACGGACTCGGCGTCACGCCCGATGAGATTTATACCGTGAATCCGCTGTGAAGCGTCTCCTGCTCATCCTAGCGACGCTGCTTGTGCTTCCGGCGCAGGATGCGCGTGCTGCGCGCGACCCGATCCTGGTGCCCGAAGTCAGCCAGCACGAAGTGCGCGTGCGGCAGGGCTTCACGGGCACCGAACTGCTCCTGTTTGGAGCGATTCTCGACCCGGCCGGCACTCGCTCGACCCGGGGCTACGACGTGGTAATCGTCCTCAAAGGCCCCGCTGAGCCGATCCGGCTGCGCGAGAAGTCGCGCGTTGGGGGCATGTGGCTCAACGCGGCGAGCACCGACTTCCAGTCCGCACCTTCGTATTTCGCCGTCGCCTCTTCGCGGCCGATTGACGAGATCGTCGACCAGAAGACTGCAGCGATCTACGAATTGGGCACGAACTTCATCCAGCTCTCGCCCACCGGTGAGATTGATCCTGAGGAGCAGGCGCGGTTTTCCGCCGGGCTCGTCGACCTGCGCGAGCGGCAAGGCCTGTACAAGGAAGACAATCACGGGGTCACGATAAGCCAGGGCGTGCTCTACCAGGCGCGGTTCGACCTGCCATCGCGCGTGCAGACCGGCACCTATACCGCGGAAACCTTCGCTGTGACCGATGGGCGCGTGGTCGCTTCGGCCATTGCCGAAGTCGAGGTAAAGAAAGTCGGCTTCGAGCGCTTCGTCGAGGTCTTCGCCCATACCCAATCGCTACTCTACGGCCTGTTGGCGGTCGCGCTTTCGGTCGGGATGGGGTGGATGGCCGGTCGACTGTTCGCACTGGTATAGCCGCCCCGACCACCCAACCCGATCGTCCGTATCGTTGACGCGATCTTAACCGCACCTCGGCATGGTCCGCGCGGGTTCAGTATAGGGGTCATCGCGCAATGGGCGACATGGACAAGCAGAGTTTTCAGGATTTCCAGCCGGCGAGCGGGAGCGACGGCGCTTCGGCGGGTGCGGGCGGCGACAACGCGAGCCAGCCGATCGGCGTTATCCTCGAAATTGCCGGTTCCGGATCGCAGATCGCGCTCGACCTCGAGCGGCTGAACGAATGCATGGAAGATGCCGACCCCTCAGTCGCACTGGCGGGCCAGGTAGGAAGCCAGGTCAAGATCCGCGTCGGAAATACCTGGCTGCTTGCGAGCGTGCGCAACCAGAAGCAGGATCGCCGGGGCGGCGGCGTGCTCGCCAACATCGATTTCCTGGGCGAGGGGAGCGAGGAGAAGCTTACCGGCCGGATCAACAGCTTCCGGCGCGGCGTCACCCGATATCCGGTTCCGGGCGCGCTGATCTTCCCCGCGACGACCGAGGACCTGAAGCAGATCTACGCCAGCGACGGCCGTTCCAACATCCAGATCGGCACCGTCTATCCGACCAAGGACATTCGCGCCGGCCTGTATGTCGACGCTATGCTGGGCAAACACTTCGCGCTGCTCGGATCGACCGGTACCGGCAAGTCGACCAGTGCGGCGCTGATCCTTCATCGAATTTGCGATGCCGCGCCCGACGGGCACATCGTGATGATCGACCCGCACGGAGAGTACTCGGCGGCGTTCCGCAACACCGGCCTGATCCTCGACGTCAGCAACCTGCAGATGCCGTACTGGTTGATGAACTTCGAGGAGCACTGCGAGGTGCTGCTCACCACCAACGGCAACGATCGCCAGATCGATGCGGACATCCTCGCCAAGTGCCTGCTCAAGGCGCGACAGAAGAACCGCCTGGCCGAATCGATGGGGAAGCTGACGGTCGATTCGCCCGTTCCGTACCTGCTTTCGGATCTTTCGAACGAGATCCAGAACGAGATGGGCAAGCTGGACAAGGCGACGAACACCGCGCCGTACCAGCGAATCAAGACGAAGCTGGAGGAATTGAAGGGCGATCCGCGGTACCAGTTCATGTTCTCCGGCATGCTCGTCGGTGACACGATGGCGGACTTCCTGGGCAAGATCTTCCGCATGCCGTCGAACGGCAAGCCGATCGCGATCGTCGATGTGTCGGGCGTGCCGTCCGACATCACTTCGACCGTTGTCGCGGTGCTCAGCCGTCTGGTGTTCGACTTCGCGATATGGGGCCGGGAGGAAAAGACCCGTCCGGTGCTGCTCGTCTGCGAAGAAGCGCACCGCTACGTGCCGAGCGAGAAGAACGCCGACGGTTCGAGCGTCGGGCGCATCCTCAGCCGCATCGCGAAGGAAGGGCGCAAGTACGGCATCAGCCTAGGCCTCATCACGCAGCGCCCGTCGGATCTTGCCGAAGGCGTGCTGTCGCAATGCGGCACGATCATCTCGATGCGCCTCAACAACGATCGCGACCAGGCATTCGTGAAGGCGGCCATGCCCGAAGGCGCGCGCGGTTTCCTCGACAGCATCCCGGCGCTTCGCAACCGCGAGTGCATCATCTGCGGCGAGGGTGTCGCGATCCCGATCCGCGTCGCGTTCGACAACCTGGAAGAACAGAAGCGGCCGGCCTCGGAAGACCCCAGCTTCGTCGAACTTTGGCGCCAGTCAGGCGGCGAGGAGGAACGGGTCCACCGGATCGTCCAGCGGTGGCGCTCCCAGGGCAAGTAGGCTCTGGTCAGATATCGGGCGCGAATCGACCGGCGGGTTCGCCGTCGGTCTGGCTTTCCTCGGCGGCACGCTCCGGGCTGATTGCGAGACCCTTCTCGCGCCAGCCCTTGCGGCGATAGAACCAGATCGCGAGCAGGACCGAGACCGCCGACCCGAAGGGGAAAGCGAGCCAAAGCGCGTCCTGCCCGAGCACGCCGCGAAAACCGTAGTAGAAGCCGAGCCTTGCGGGGAACATCGCGATCCCGAGCACGATCAGCGGTACCCATACCACGCCGCCCGCGCGCATCGTGCCGAACAACACGATGGTGACGCCGAACAGGATGAAGCTCCAACTCGCGAGGAACTGGATGTGTCGCGCAAGTGGCACCGCCGGGCTGTCGGGGCCGAGGAAAAGGACAAGCGCGGCCCGGTCGAACAGCAGCATGAGCGCGGTGAGCACCCCGGTCATCACGAGGTTGGCGATAATGCCGGCGCGGCTGATCCGGTCGAGCCGCTCCGGCAGCCGTGCGCCAATCGCCTGCGCCGCCATCGCGCTGTTCGCAGCGCCGATCGCCATCGCGGGCATCTGGATATAGGTCCATAGCTGCAGCGCCGCGCCATAGGCCGCCGCCGCCAGCAACCCCTCGCGATTGACGAGACCGATGAATACGATCCCGGCCGAGGAGACGAGCAGCATCTGCGCACCCATCGGCAGCCCTTTGCCGACGATGTAACCCAGCTCCTCGCGGCGCGGGATCAGATAGGAAAGCTCCGCGCCGCGTAGCCGTAACGGAAGGTCGCGGGCGTAGACGTAGATTAGCAGCGCGGTGAGTGATGCATAGTTGGCGAACGCCGTCGAGGCGGCCGAACCGGCAATGCCGAGCTTCGGGAAGGGTCCGACGCCTGAGATCAGCAATGGGTTGAACACGACGTCGAGGGTCACCGTCAGCGCCATAAACAGGAACGGCGTGCGTGAATCGCCCGCTCCGCGCAGGCCCATCGCGATCATCACCGTGACTATGCCGCCGGGGATCGAGACAAAGATTATCCGCAGGTACGACAGCGCCAGCGCATAAGATTCGCCGGGCGTGCCCAGCAGGGTGAGCAACGCCGGCGCGAAGATCCATCCGAGCGCTGCGACAAGTATCGCCAGCCCGAGGCACAGCCCCAGCGCACTGCCGAAGGTTCGCCGCGCGGCATCTTCCTCCTGCGCGCCGAAGAACTGGCCCATCTTGACCGTCGCCGCCATGCCGAAGCCGAAAACGGCCGAAAACACGAGGAACATCACGATGTTCGCGTTGGCGGTGGCGGCCAGTGCCGCCTCTCCGATCAGCCGCCCGACCCAGATCGAGTTGATCGTGCCATTGAGCGACTGGAGCAGGTTCGACCCCAGCGTCGGCAAGGCGAAGAGCACAAGCGTTTTGAGCACCGGTCCGCTGGTCAGGTCGCGCGTGCCCCTGCGCGGCGGTGCGCCGACACGGGCAGGGCGAGGGGCATCGGCCTCGCTCATGTCCCGCGGGTGTCGCCGTAGAGGTGGATGTGCAGGCGGTCGCTCATGCGGAAGCCGTGCTCGACGCAAAGCGGGGCGAGCCAGTCTTCTCGCTCGCGCAGGGTGGCGCTGTCGGTCCCCTCGGGCATCAGGAACACGCGGCTTGCCGAAATGCCGAAGCCGGCCTGCAGCGCGAGCACCTGCGTCACGTCGCCCGGCGCGGCAACCACGAACTTGAACCAGGCGCGGGGGTCCGCGGCCCACGCCGCCAGCCGTTCGGGCGGCAGCGCGAGTTCGGCGGCATTGCCGCTGTGCGCGAGCTTGGGGCTGACGGTGTAATGCTCCACGAAACTGTCGAACCGGGCAGGCGGGGCAACGGTTCCGTTGGTCTCCACCTCGATCGCGTGTTCGGGTAGAAGCGATGCCATCTCACCCAGCGCTGCCGCCTGCAACAGCGGTTCGCCGCCGGTCACGACCAGGCGGCGCGGCGGAAGCAGGTCGATCGCCCTGGCGGCCTCGAGCGGGGAAAGCGCGACCTGGTTCGCCTTTCGCTCGTATGTCGTGCCGCTGCGGTGGGGACGGTTATCGCCGTCGAAATGCCAGGTATAGGCAGTGTCGCACCACTCGCACGCGAGGTTGCACCGGCTGAGGCGGATGAAGGTGCAGGGTATCCCTGCCGACAGTCCCTCTCCCTGCAGCGAGGCGAAGATCTCCGGCCCGCCGGAATCGTCGGTGGCGAGGGTAAGGTTCATCGAGGGCCTGTCACACTTGTCACAGTGTCCGGGGTACTATCCTGCGGAGCATTTCCCGACCGCGTAAAACGGAGCAACTCAGGCGCGGCGGCGAACATGGATTCGCCTTGGCACAATCGGCCCGTGTAGGAAAATCCTCCGCGAAGCCGAGGGGATCACCCCAGCCGTTCTAGCGCCGCCTTCAGCCGTTCGGCCTCCGCAGCGTGCTGCGCGTGGTCCGCGCGGGCCTTTTCAACCGCTTCGGGCTTGGCCCGCTCGACGAAGTTCGCATTCGACAGGCGACCGGCAAGGCTGGCGGCTTCCTTTTCGGATACGGCGAGCGCCTTTGTCAGCCGTGCCTTTTCGGCCTCGATGTCGATTAGGCCCTCGAGAGGGATCACCAGTGCGTCCGAGCCCGCGCCAACCTGCATCGCCGCGCCGCCCGGGGCGGGCGATATGTGTACCGCAGTCAGCCGCGCGACGCGTTCGATTGCCCCTGCGTTCCCGGCAAGCACCTTGCTCGCGGTGTCCGACGGGGTGGCGAGCCACGCTTCGAGCTTCGCGCCGGGCGCGAGGCCGAGTTCGTTTTTCGCCGTGCGCAGGGAGCGGGTGAGGTCGATCAGCCATTCCACTTCCGCCTTTGCCGCCTTGTCGGACGAGGCGTTCGGCTCGGGCCACTCCGCGACGATCAGTTCGTAGGGACGCTCGCCCTGCGCGTGCCACAACTCTTCGGTGATGAAGGGCATGAACGGGTGCAGCATGACCAGGATCTGGTCGAGCACCCAGCCGGCGACGGCCTTCGTCTCGTCGTCGACGTTGCCCTTGATGAGTTCGAGGTACCAGTCGCAGAACGTGTCCCACGCGAAGTGGTAGATCGCATTCGCGGCGGCATCGAAGCGCAGGTCCGCCATCGCCTTGTCGATCTGGCCAAGCGTCTCGACGACTTCGTCGACGATCCATTTGTTGACCGCGTTGGTGGCTGGCGGAGCGTGGACGGTCTGCGACGCGCCGATGCCGTTGGACTGGCAGAACCGGGTCGCATTCCACAGCTTGGTGGCGAAGTTGCGGTATCCCTCGACCCGGCCTTCATCCATCTTCACGTCGCGGCCCTGGCTTTCCATGGCGCACATGAAGAAGCGCAGCGCATCGGCTCCGTACTTGTCGATCAGGATCAGCGGATCGACGACGTTGCCCTTCGACTTCGACATCTTCGCGCCGTCGGCCGCGCGCACGAGTCCGTGGAGATACAGCCGCTTCCACGGCACTTCTCCCATGAACTCCATGCCCTGCATCGCCATCCGCGCGTCCCAGAAGAACAGGATGTCGAAGCCGGAGATCAGCAGGTCGTTGGGGTAGTGGCGCTGTAACAGTTCGGTATTCTCGGGCCAGCCGAGCGTGGCGAATGGCCACAGCGCGCTGGAGAACCAGGTGTCGAGAACGTCCTCATCGCGCCACAGAGGAATGCGAGACTTGTCTGCAAGACCCTCGCCTATAACGTATTTGCGTGCAGCTTCACTGGGCGGTCCCACGCCCGCCGCCTCCCAGCTGTCATCTGCTTCCCAAACCCTTGCTTCATCAACCTCATAGAATGTCGCAGCTAGGCGCGCTGCCGCTTCAAAGTCCTCGGCGACGAAAACTGGTGCAGCAGCACCCCTTTTTTGATCATGCGTAATCTCTAGACCGAGTTCCGAGGGAGCCGGCCCATACCAAGCCGGGATCCGGTGCCCCCACCACAGCTGGCGGCTTACGCACCACGGCTGGATGTTCTCCATCCAGTTGAAGAAGGTCTTCTCCCACGACTTGGGGACGATCTCGATCCGCCCGTCGCGCACCGCCTGAATCGGCGGCTGGGCGAGCGTTTCGGCGTCGACGTACCACTGGTCGGTCAGCATCGGCTCGATCACCACGCCGCCGCGGTCGCCGAAGGGCTGCATGATAACCTTGTCCTCGACGCCGATCATCAGGCCGTCCGCATCGATGTCGGCGACGACCCGCTCGCGCGCAGCATAGCGGTCGAGCCCGCGGTATTCGTCGGGGACGAGGTTAAGGGCGTCGACTTCCTTCGCATCGAACGAAGCGCCTTGTGCGATCTCTCGCGCGCGGGCCGCGGCCTCGGCGTAAGGCGCGCCATCGGTTCGCATCGCGGCGACTTCGTCCATCAGGCGGTACATCGGGATGCCGTTGCGGCTGGCGACGCCGTAATCGTTCTCGTCGTGCGCGCCGGTGATCTTCACCGCGCCCGATCCGAAGTCGGGATCGGGATAATCGTCGGTGATTATGGGGATCAGGCGGCGGTGCTCCTTCGGGCCCACCGGAATCTCGCACAGCTTGCCCACGATCGGCGCATAGCGCGCGTCCTTCGGGTGCACCGCGACCGCGCCATCGCCCAGCATCGTTTCCGGGCGGGTGGTGGCGATCGCGATGTAGTCGCGCTCCTCCTCCAGCGTCACGTTACCGTCTTCGTCGCGCTCGACGTAAGTGTATGTCTCGCCGCCCGCCAGCGGGTACTTGAAGTGCCACATGTGGCCCTGGACCTCGCGGCTCTCCACCTCGAGATCGGAAATCGCGGTCTTCAGCGCGGGGTCCCAGTTCACCAGCCGCTTGTCGCGGTAGATCAGGCCCTTGTTGTAGAGATCAACGAACACCTTGACCACCGCGCGGGTGAAGTGCGGGTCCATCGTGAACTGCTCGCGCGACCAGTCCATCGAACAGCCGAGGCGGCGCAACTGGCGGGTGATCGTGCCGCCGCTTTCGGCCTTCCACTCCCAGACCTTGTCGATGAAATCTTCGCGCGAATAGTTCGTCCGCTTGTCCTGCTTGAGCTCCATCTGGCGCTCGACGACCATCTGCGTGGCGATGCCGGCGTGGTCGGTGCCGACGACCCACAAAGCGTCCTTGCCGCGCAACCGCTCGTACCGCACGACGACGTCCTGCAGCGTGTTGTCGAGCGCGTGGCCGATATGGAGGCTGCCCGTCACGTTCGGCGGCGGGTTGACGATCGTGAACGGCGTGGCCTCGGTCCGATCGGGCCGGAACAGCCCGTTCGTTTCCCAATGGTCGTACCAGCGCGCCTCGATGGCAGCGGGGTCGAACGTCTTGTCGAGTTCCTGGGTCATTTCGGGAAGGCGCCATGCCAGCGCGCCTTCGCAGGTGCAACAGCGGTTGACGCATCCGCTTGTCGCGGGCCGCTTTTACCCGCATAGGCCAGCGCATGAGTGAAGGGGCGAACTACGCGATCGAGGACGGCGAAGGGGGCGGCAGCGGTCGACGGCTGGTTCTGTCGGGCGAATACCTCGTTTCCACGATCGGCCCGGTCGACCAGGACCTGCGCGCGATCGACGAGCAGCTTTCCGAAATCGACCTGTCGCAGGTGACCGAAATCGATACCGTCGGCGCGTGGATCGCGCTCGGCCTGAGACGTGCGACGGGTGGCGAGATCGTCGGCGCCAGCGACCGCGCGACCCGATTGATCAATGCGCTCGACAAGACCGTCGAGAACGGCGGAGTGGCGGCAGAGCGGTCGCCGCTTTTCTCGCGCGTCTTCGAGGCTACCGGGATGCGCGTCGCCGCCGCGCAAAGGGGCGCCACCGGGGCGATCGCCTTCGTCGGGCAGTTCATCCTCGCGGCGGGCACTCTCATCCGTCATCCGCGGCGTTTCCGCACCAAGGCGTTCGTGCGCCAGATGGAACTGGTCGGCGTGTCTGCGCTCGGGATCATCGGGTTGATGAGCTTCCTGATCGGCATCGTCATTGCGCAGCAAGGCGCAGTGCAGCTGGCCCAGTTCGGGGCAGAGACGCTGACGGTGAACCTGGTCGGGCGGATCACCCTGCGCGAGCTCGGCGTGCTGATGACCGCGATCATGGTCGCGGGCCGTTCGGGCAGCGCCTTCGCCGCGCAGATCGGCACGATGAAGCTGACCGAGGAGGTCGACGCGATGCGCACGATCGGCATCTCGCCGATGGAGGCGCTGGTGATCCCGCGCGTGCTTGCGGTCACCTTCATGATGATCCTGCTGGGATTCTACGCCTCGGTCGTCGCGATCATCGGCGGCGCGGTGATCGGCGACGTCCAGCTGGGCATCCCGTTCGGTTCGTTCCTCAGCCGCATCAAGGACGTTGTGCCGATCTACGACCTGTGGGTCGGCCTCGTGAAAGCACCCGTGTTCGGCCTCATCGTCGGGATGACCGGCTGCTATCAGGGCATGAAGGTGGAGGGCAATTCAGAGGAAGTCGGCCTCAAGACCACGAACGCGGTAGTCTTTGCGATCTTCACGGTCATCGTGCTCGATGCGTTTTTCGCGGTGTTCTTTACCAACATCGGGTGGGCATGATGGCTGAAGATCACGATCCGTCGAACGAAGACCCGATTGCAGACGATCCGCAGGTCGCCGAGGCGGTCGAAGAATATGGCAACGCCGATGTAAATCGTCCGCACGAGCGGTTCCGAGGCGAATATCCGATCATCGTCGAAGGGCTGAAGAACAGTTTCGGCGAGCACGTCATTCACGAGGACCTGTCGCTCAAGGTCCGCCGCGGCGAGATTCTGGGCGTGGTCGGGGGGTCGGGTACCGGCAAATCTGTGCTGATGCGTTCGATCATCGGCCTGCAGACGCCCGACGAAGGTCACATCGAAGTATTCGGCCGCTCGATAACCGATGGCGATCCCGAGCAGGTGATCGGCGTGCGCAATCGTTGGGGCGTGCTGTTTCAGGGCGGGGCACTGTTTTCAACGCTGACGGTGGGCGAGAACGTGGAGGTGCCGCTGAAGCAGTTCTACCCCGACATCGAGCCCGACCTGATGCACGAAATCGCGCGCTACAAGGTCATGCTCTCCGGGCTGCCCGAAGATGCGGTCGCGAAGTATCCGAGTGAACTGTCGGGCGGCATGAAGAAGCGCGCCGGTCTCGCCCGCGCGCTGGCACTCGATCCCGAGTTATTGTTTCTCGACGAGCCGACCGCGGGCCTCGACCCGATCGGTGCCGCGGCCTTCGACCGTTTGACCAAGGAACTGCAGGCAACGCTCGGGCTGACCGTCTTCCTGATTACCCACGACCTCGATACGCTACACGAGATCTGCGACCGGGTCGCGGTGATCGCAGACCGCAAGGTCATCGCGGTCGATACTGTGCCTAACCTGATGAAACTCGACCATCCGTGGGTGCAGGAATATTTCAACGGGCCGCGCGGACGGGCGGCGCTTACCGCGCAGGCGCTCGACGAACTGCGTCGTCACATGGATAAACCCGTGGCGCTCAACGCAATCAAAGCGTTGGACAAGTCCGGCGACAAGAAGGCATAGCGCACGCGAATGGAGACGAGAGCCAATCATGTCTGGGTGGGGGCGGTCACGCTTGTCCTGCTCGCGCTCATCGCCGGCGCGATCGTCTGGCTCGCCGGGCTGAACAAGGGCGCCCAGAACGAATACGACATCTTTTTCAAGCAGTCCGTGTCCGGCCTGGCCAAGGGATCGGAAGTCAGCTTCTCGGGCGTGCCGTCGGGGCAGGTGAACGAAATCCAGTTGTGGAAGAAGGATCCCGAATTCGTCCGCGTCCGGATCAAGGTTGACGAAGAGACGCCGATTCTCGTCGGCACGACGGCGACGATCCAGGGGTCGTTCACGGGTGTCTCCACCATCCAGCTCGACGGCGCGCGCCGCGGGGCACCGCCACTCACCTGCAATGGCAAGGGCGTCGGCAAGACTGCCTGCCCTGAAGGTGTTCCGGTGATCCCGACCAAGCCGGGCGGCCTCGGCGAACTGCTTTCCAACGCGCCACTGCTACTCGAGCGGCTGGCGACCCTGACCGAGCGGCTGACCGAACTTCTCGGCGACAAGAACCAGGCGTCGATCGCCGGTATCCTCGCGAATACGAACCGGATGACCGCCGACCTCGCGCAGGCGACTCCGCAGGTCCAGCGCACGCTGACCGAACTGCAGGTGACGCTGGGCGAGGCAAGCCAGGCGCTCGACAGTTTCGAGAAGGTCATGGGATCGGCCGACAACCTGCTGAACAACGAGGGCCAGAGCCTGGCCGCGCAGATGCGCACGACGCTCAAATCTGCGGACAGCGCGGCCAAGTCGCTGTCCGCCACGCTCGACGATGCACGGCCCGCCGCGCGCGAGCTCAGCGAGAGTACGTTGCCCGCCGCAGAGGCGACGATTCGCGACTTGCGTGAAACGAGCAAGGCGCTGCGCGAGGTGACCGAGAAGATCAACAGCCAGGGCGCGGGCGGCCTTCTCGGCGGCCAGAAGCTGCCGGATTACGAGCCGAAAAAGTGAGACTAGCGATGCAGATACGGACCCTCGCCCTGGCGACCGGCGCGAGCTTCCTGCTTGCCGGCTGTGTCAGCTTCGGCAGCAAGCCGCCGGAAAGCCTGCTCGGACTCACTCCGACGGCGACCGTCGCCGCCGGGGCCACCAGCAGCGGCGATATCGCGCAGGCGATCCAGGTTAACGAGCCCGACGCCCCGGCCAAGCTGGCGGTTACGCGCGTGCCCGTGCAGATCGACGATACCCAGATAGCTTACGTCAAGGATGCGGTCTGGGCAGACCGGCCGACGCGGCTCTTCCGCAAGCTGCTGGGTGAGACGATCCGTGCCAAGACTGGCCGGCTCGTCATCGATTACGACGACCCCGCGCTTACGCCGAAAAACCAGCTGCGCGGCACGCTGGTCGATTTCGGGTACGACGCCCGCACATCGAGCGCGGTGGTGACTTTCGACGCGGTGCGCGACGTGAACGGCACGCAGGTCACGACGAAGCGTTTTTCGGCTTCGGTCCCGGGGGTTACGCCAGAGGCCGCTCCGGTCGGCGCCGCGCTCAATCAGGCGGCAAACGAGGTTGCAGCAGAAGTTGCGGACTGGATCGGCTAGCCTGTTCGCACGGCTCGCAACGCTTTTCCCTCATACAGTCGGTTTTTCCCATCGGATTTTGTCCGTGCGTTCGCGCACAAGAGTGATAATCTGCCCGGCATGGATCGCAGGGAGACCGCGCCCGTCATCGGGCCCGCCGCGGCGTTTTCACGTCGCAGGACAATCCTCATGCTGTCGTCGTCAGTCGCGCTTGCGGCGTGTGGCGGCGGAGGTGGCAATAGCGGGGGCGGGGGGACGCCCGCACCTTCCCCGACGCCTGCTCCCACGCCAACGCCTACGCCAGCACCCGTATCAGGCCCGCCCTGGTACGGTTACGGACACGACGCACAGCACACCGCACAAAGCGCGGTCGCCTCGCAAGACCTGAACCGCATCGCCTGGTCCACCCCGGTCGACCTTGCGCCGCAATATACTACCTCGGGCGCATTGCTGACCCACTACGGTTCGCCAGTCGTCACGGCGAGCAATACCGTCGTCCTGCCAGTCAAGACGGCAGCCTCGGGCGGATACAGGATCGAGGGACGCAACGGAGCGAGCGGATCGTTGATCTGGTCGGCGTCGACGGACTACGTTCTGCCGCCGCATAACTGGATTCCGCCATACAACCTCGCGCTCACTCAGCAAGGCCGCCTCTACGCCCCTGGCGCAGGCGGCAAGCTGCTGGTGCGCACAGACGTCGATGCAGCGAGCGGTGCACTTGCGGAAGTCGTGTTCTACGGCGCGGCGACCTATGCATCGGCCAGCGCGACTTACAACGCGACGGTTTTCATCAATACGCCGCTCACCACCGATGCTGCGGGCAACGTCTATTTCGGTTTCCAGGTCACCGGCGGCAATCCAGCCGGCCTCGTCAGCGGGATTGCGCGCGTCGCACCGGACGGCACGGGCAAATGGGTCGGCGCCGCGGCAGCAGCAGGCGACAATTCGATCGAGAAGCCAGCTCTGAACTGCGCGCCGGCGATATCGAATGACGGCACCACGGTTTACATCGCGGTCAATCGTCCGCGCGTCTCGGGCACAACCCAGACCGGCATGCTCCTGGCGCTTGACAGCACGACGCTGGCCACGAAGGCCAAGGTCGCGCTCATCGATCCGAACGAGAAAACCGGCGCGCGGGTGAGCGACGATGGGACCGCAGCGCCAACGGTCGGCCCCGACGGCAAGGTGTTCTACGGCGTGCTCGAGGCGACATTCCCGTCGCACAACGCGCGGGGCTGGCTGCTGCAGTTCGACGCCAATCTCAATTCCGCCGGCGCGCCCGGCAGCTTCGGTTGGGACGTTACGCCCAGCGTAGTGCCAAGGGCGATGGTGCCGAGCTATACCGGCCCGTCGAGTTATCTCCTAGCGCTGAAGTACAACAACTATGCCGGTGTCGGTACGGGCAACGGACAAAACCAGATTGCGGTCATCGATCCCGGATCGACCCAGGCGGACAAGATCGTCCCTTCGGTCACGGTGATGAAGGAAGTTCTCACCATCGTCGGGCCGACGGTCGAGGCCGGGACGAACGGCGGCCGGACCGAATGGTGCATCAACACGATGGCGGTCGACGTTCAGCGCAAGTCGCTCCTTGCGAATAACGAAGACGGGGTGATGTATCGCTGGGACCTGACGACCAACACGCTGTCGCAGTCGATCCGTCTGACGAACGGGATCGGTGAGGCCTATACCCCTACGCTGGTGGGGGCCGACGGCGGGGTCTACGCGATCAACAATGCGACGCTTTTCGCTATCAGGACTTAGTCTGGGGCCGGAGCACGCGCGGGACCGGTAGACGAAGGGCTGGTCGGATAGTCCCGGCGAAACGGGTCGGCGAACCGGTCGTCAGCCACGAACGCGGCGTCGTTCAGCGTTGCCATGAAGGCGACCAGCGCGGCCTTGTCTGCGTCGCTCAGATTCAGGCGTTGGGGCTTGCCGTTTTTCATCAGCCGCGCGTCCAGCGCCGGTCCGGGCTGGATCCCGTGATCGTAATGATCGATCACGTCGGCCAGTGTCGCGAAGCGGCCATCGTGCATGTAGGGACCGGTAAGCGCCGCGTTGCGCAGCGAGGGCGCCTTGAACAGCCGCGTCTCCCCTGCATCGAGCCCATTGCTGCGCGAGTCCTTCGACAGCGCGAAAGTGGGCGGCAGGTGGCACGCCGCGCAACCCGCGCCGCCCTGCGAAACGGCGGCCATGAACAGGTGCCGGCCGCGGTTCTCCTGCTTCGAGAAATTCGGCAGGTCCGCGCCTAGCGCCCGATCAGGCGCATCCGCAGAAAAGACCTGCGCGTACCCCTTGTCCCACTTGCTGGTGTGCGAGACCATCGCTCGCAGAAACTGGGCGAGCGCTCGCTGCGCTCGTGCCTCGCTCACGTGCGGGTCGCCGAACGCCCATTCGAACAGCGGCGGGTAGTACGCCGTCTTCTGCAGTTTCGCGACCAGGTCGTCGATCCCGCCCGCAGCGCCTCCCCAACCCAGCTCGACCAGACTGTGGATTGGTTGGCTGACTTGCGCCTCTACGCTCTTTGCGCGGCGGTCCCAGAACATCGTGCCGGGCTGCCAGTAGCGAATTTCGTTCAGGCGCATCGCATGGAAGTCGGTGGTCGCGGCGGTGCTGATGCCGTTGCTGAAGCGCATCGGGTCGGTAAAGGCGAACGGTCGCTGGTGACACGAAGCGCACGCGGCGCGGTTGTTGGTGCTGAGGGCAAGATCGTAGAACAGCACCCGGCCGAGCGTGGCGACCCGATCGTTCGGGCGGTTGCCGGGCGGGGTATTGTCCAGGGCGGCGACGGTCTCGTCGAAATAATCGGGCAGATCGGGCCGGGAGTAATTGGCGACGTGCGCGAAATCGATCGTCGTCTTCTCGGTGACGGCTTCGGGCGTAGAGGGCGCGCGGCTGCATCCGGCAAGCGCGAGCAGCGCGAGCGCGGCCGCCCGCAGTCCGGTCATCCCGCAAGCGCCGCGGCGAAGGCGTGGGCACGCAGGAAATCGGCGCGGCGCTTGTCGCGCCGTTCCTGCGCGAGGTAGTCGCTGCCCCACAGCTTGGCTTGCCATGCTTCCTCGAGCTCGGCGGCATCCCACAGGGCCTGGGCATCGGCAGCCGGATCGAGCGCGGACAGGCCGACGCAGAGCGAAGCCGACAATGACGTCATCACTTCCAGCGCGGCGAGCGTGAAGTAATCGAGGTCTTCCAGCCGTCGGCGCAAATCCGAAAGCGTCGCTTCGGGTTGCGGCCGGTGGAGCACCCCGCTCACTCGTTCCAGGGTGACGCCCTCGCGCGCCTCGAACGCGGCGACTAGAGGCTCCCAAATCTCCCATTGGCGCTTGTGCAGCGGCTCATCCGGGTCGGCACGATAACAGAGCGTGTCGGTTTCGCCGTAGCGGAGCAGCGTCTCGATCGTGGTGTCACGGGCGGGAGCGACACTATCGATCGCGTAATCGGCCATGTCTCGCAAGGGAAAGGCGCTGGCGTCGAGGGTATCGCCCTGCGCAGCCCATTCCCGCGCCAGCAAATCGGCCGCCGCGCGCGTCGGCACCAGCTGTGGCACGCCGCCCGCCTGGGTGCGGATCGGCCGCCCGTCGAGCAGCACGCGCCAGTCCCCATCGGTCTCGTCGACCGAAACATCCTTCCAGAACCGCTTCATTCGGGCGGCGTCCGCCATTTCCGGGCGAGCAGCTGCGGGATCACGAACACGTCGATCAGCCCCACGCCGAGGAACACCCAGCCGACCACGACGGGCAGGTCGATCGCGCGGTTCACGATCAGCAGCGCGATTACGACGAGTGCCACGCCACCCAGCCGCACCGCGTTCAGAGCCATGAAGCGCGCGCGCTCCCGGTCGGTCGGCGGGGTGGCGCGAATGCGATCGTCGGGTGGTCGGCTAGCCATCGAGCAGGTCCTTCAGTTCTGCGGCATCGCGAGCGACCGCCACGGCTCCCGCGTCCATCAGTTCGTCAGCTGCGTGATAACCCCAATCGACCCCGATTGCGCGCACCCCGGCGGCACAGGCCATCGCCATGTCGAAGCTGGTGTCGCCGATCATCGCCGCTTCGTGCGCGGCGGCTCCGGCCTCGAACAGCGCAGCTTCGAGCATAGCGGGGTGAGGCTTGGACGGGTGCCGGTCGGCGGTCTGCAACGATACGAACAGATCGGCGATCCCGTGCCCGGCGAGGCACGCGGCGAGGCCGCGGTCGGATTTTCCGGTCGCGACAGCGAGCACCCAACCTTCGTTCCGAAGGCTCCGTAGCAGCGATTCGATTCCGTCGAACAATGGCTCGTACAGTCGCCCGGCCTCGCGCGTTTCGCGAAAGGCGCGCTTGTAGGCGTCCACCGCCGCCGCCTGACGCTCCGCCGAAGCTTCGGGGGCGAGGCGGCGCACAGCCTGCGGCAGGCTGAGTCCGACGATCCGGCGAACGGCGTGGCGATCGGGCGCCGCGAGCCCGGCGGTTGCGAAGGCCGAGCCCATCGCGTCGCAAACGGCCGCTTGCCCGTCGACAAGCGTCCCGTCGCAGTCGAAAACGGCCAGCTTCACGGTACGAGCGTCCGCATCAGCTGAGCGAGGGCGGGAGAGCCGGCGGCTTCGAGCTTGCCGGCGATCGCCTCGCGCTCGGCCGCCGATTTGTTCTGCGACAGTTTGAGCGTCGGCCGCCAGGCGAGGATTTCCATCTCAAAGCCGACGATGCCCGAGAACAGTTTGCGCCACGTGTCGGGCGGGGTCTCGTCAGCGGTCCACGCATCACCCCCCAGCCGCGCCTCGTTGCGCGAGATGAGGGTGTGGAGCTGCCCTTCGAGCCCATCGGCGTCCATTCGCCGGACGCGCCCTTCGATCTCGAGCGCGACGTAATTCCATGTCGGGACTGTCGCGCGATCGGCGTACCAGCGGGGGGAAACATAGGCGTCCGGACCGTTGACGACGATCAGCGCGGTCTCGCCGTCGAGCCACCTGGTCAGCGCATTGCCCCGCGCAAGGTGAAACTGCACGGCGCCGTCCCCGGTCGAAACAAGCGGCACGTGCGCCACACGCGGGCCGTCGGGCGTGGCGGCGAAGACCATCCCGAACCCGATTTCCTCGATCAGCGCTTCGAACAGTGCGCGATCCTCGCTGCGAAACAGCGGGTTTGGATGCATCAGCGCTTGGCCTTCTTCGGGCGGGAAGGCTTTTTGCTCCCTTGGGCGGTTGTGCGACCGCGCCGGGTCGGCTTGCTCTTGCGCACCTGCTTGGCGTGCTGGCGCGCGGCTTGTTTCTTCTCTTCCTTCGTTCGCTCCGGCGGGCCCTCGGTCGGCAAGGCATCGCTTAGGCTCTCGTCGAAACCCAGTTGCTCCATGCTCGCTGCGAAGTGTTCCGGAAGATCGGCAACGACGTCGATCTTTCCGCCTTTCGGATCGTCGATGATCAGCCGCCGCGCGTGGAGATGCATCTTGCGGCTGACGCTGCCGGTCAGGAAGGCGTCCTGCCCGCCGTACTTGCCGTCGCCCACGATCGGGTGGCCGATCGCCGCCATGTGCGCACGCAGCTGGTGCGTGCGACCCGTCAGCGGTTCCAGCTCTACCCAGGCGGCGCGATTGCCCGCGCGGTCCACCACGCGATAGCGGGTCTTGGCGGGCTGGCCGTTCTCCTCGTCGACGTGCATCTTCTCGCCGCCAGTGCCGGGCTGTTTGGCGAGCGGCGCCTCGATCATGCCGTGAGATACCTCCGGCCGTCCGGTTACGAGCGCCCAGTACACTTTCTTGGCGCTACGGCCCGAGAACCGCTTGGAAAAGAATGCCGCGCTGCCGGGCGTGCGCGCGACGAGCAGCACGCCCGAGGTATCCTTGTCGAGCCGGTGGACCAGACGCGGGCGGGGGTCGCCGTCCTCGACGAAGGCGTCGAGCAGGCCGTCGACATGATGCGTCGTCTTCGTTCCGCCCTGCGTCGCGAGGCCCGGTGGCTTGTTGAGCACGATCGCGGCGGCGGTTTCTTCGATCACCATTGCCTGCGCCTGGGCGATCTCTTCGGCCGAGAGCTCGCGGCGCTTGGCGGCAGGCTTGCCCTTCGGCATGTCGCCGCCCGGCGGCACGCGCAGTACCTGTCCTGTCGCTAGGCGATCTTCCGGCTTGGCGCGCTTGCCGTCGACGCGGATCTGCCCTGTGCGCGCCCAGCGGCTGACGGTGGCGAAACCGACTTGCGGCAGATTGCGCTTGAACCAGCGATCGAGCCGCACGCCGTCATCGTCCGCGACGACGGTGAACTGCCGGACGCTGTCGGTCTTGGCGTCGCTCATGCGAGCCTCATTGCGATGAGGCCGATGTAAAGACCGGTAAGGCCCGCGAGGACCGAGATCGCGCCATAGGCGAAGGCGCTGCCCGCCTGCCCACGCTCGATCAATAGCATCAGCTCGAGGCTGAAAGAGGAAAAGGTCGTGAAACCGCCGAGAAGACCGACCCCGATCAGCAGCCGCCAGTGCTCTCCCCCGGTGCCGAATCGCGCGAGCCATCCCGCCAGCAGGCCCATCGACAGGCTGCCGATCACATTGGCGGCCAGCGTCGCCCAGGGAAAGGCGGAGACGACCGCCGGGCCGAGCCAGTACGTCATCGAGCGGCCGAGCTGGTAACGCAGCAGGGCGCCCGCACCGCCTCCGGCGAACACCATGGCGCTGGCGGATAGGGGAGAGGGAACAGCCATTGAGCGCCCTTAGCCGCAGCCGCCCGCTCGCGAAACCCTCGCCAACGCTTGCAGAATCGCTTCACACGCGCTAGGGGCGCCCCGGTTCGGAGGCTCCCGGGAACGGAAGCCCCGCTTTTTTCGTATGTTTACAAAGGCGATACCCCGCCGACCGATGCGGGCTCTGGGCTTTTGCTGTGAGGTGTTGGACTTTTTATGCAGATCATCGTTCGCGATAACAACGTCGACCAGGCCCTGCGCGCGCTCAAGAAGAAGCTGCAGCGCGAGGGCGTCTATCGCGAAATGAAGCTGCGCCGCCACTACGAGAAGCCGAGCGAAAAGCGCGCCCGTGAGAAGGCTGCCGCCGTTCGCCGCGCCCGCAAGCTCGAGCGCAAGCGCGCGGAGCGTGACGGGGCCAAGTAGGCGCGACTTGCACCGGACACGGCACTAAGGCATCGGGGCGCGGAGCAATCCGCGCCCCTTGTCGTATCAGCGTCGTATAAGCGCTCTTTTCTTCAGGATTTCCCGATGACCGAGATTACCCGTGTTCCCCTTCAGCCGATCGCCAAGGGCTCGCTCGCCAAGCTCTGGCTCGGCATCGCCGTTGCGATCCTGATCGGTGCCGGCATCGCGTGGGCCAGTGTGCCCGAGGGCGTCGAGGTCGAAACCATCGCCGAGGGCAGCGGGCCGAGCCCGTCGGCAGACGACGTCGTGTTCTTGAAGTACACCGGCAAACTGGCCGATGGGACGGTGTTCGACCAGTCGCGGGAGCTGCCGTTCCCGACCAACGGCATTATCCCGGATGGCATGCCGATGCAGGTTTCGGGCGTCGTTTCCGGGTTCGCCGAGGGTCTGCAGAAGATGCAGAAGGGCGGCAAATACATCCTCCACATCCCTTCGGACAAAGCCTATGGCGCCACCCCGCCGCAGGGCGCGCCGATCCCCCCGAACGCCGACCTGACCTTCGAAGTCGAGTTGGTCGACTTCATGAGCGAAGAAGACGCCCAGCGCCGGTTCCAGGTGCTTCAGCAGATGATGCAGGGTCAGCAGCCCGGTGCTCCGCAGGCCGAGGGTGCCCCGGCAGGGCCGAGCGCGCCGCAATAAGACGCTTTTCAGCAAAAGCTCAGACATTCCTCATGCCGCAGGCGGCTTGGGTAGGCTAATTGCGTTCCGGTAAGAGGCCGAGGAGCGCGTATGACCGATACCCAAGCCGAGCACAGCGACTGGCCGATGCTCCCCTGGCTGCTGGCCGCCATCGGCCTCGTGGCCGGCCTGCTGATCGACCTGGTTGGCGGAGGAAACGGTCCCGGCACGCACGTCGGCTGGCAGGCCGCAGTGAGCGCGTTGTGCTTTTTCGGCCCGGTCGCATTCGGATTCACCGGCGAGCGCAAACGGTGGATCGAACCACTCGCCTTCGCAGTGATCGTCGGCGTGGTCATGGCGGGCCTCGCCTGGCGCGCCGTGGGCGCGGGCAGTTCGGTCGCCGATCCGGAGTACGGATTCCTTGCCGGACTGATCGCCACGGCACTCGCGCTGCCGTTGTTCCAATCGGACTTTCATCGTTCCCGCTGGGCGACGTCTTACGAGCGGGTGCATCGCAACGTGTGGAACGACGCGATCTGTGCAGCCGGAAGCCTGGCCTTTCTCGGCGCATCGTGGCTGATGCTCCTGCTCCTGTCCGAGCTGTTCCACCTGCTGAAGATCGATTTCCTGCGGGACCTGATGAACGATGGGTGGTTCGGCTGGAGCTTCTCGGGCGCCGCGGTCGGCGCGGCGCTGGGCACCCTGCGCAACCAGATCGGGGTGATCGGCACGCTGCGGAACGCGGTTATGGTGGTGCTGTCGATCCTCGCGGTGCCGCTTGCGGCGGGACTGACCGTGTTTCTTGCGGCGATGATCGTGTCCGGTCCGGACGTGCTGTGGGAAGCAACGCGAAGTGCGACCCCGGTCCTGCTGAGCTGCGCGGCGGGCGCATGGGTGCTCGCCAATGCGATCGTGCGCGACGACGACGAGGCGATGAGTGGCAATCGCGTGCTGCGCGTGGCGGGACAAGTCCTCGCCCTCAGCATCCTGCCGCTCACCGTGTTCGCCGCGATCTCGATGGGGACGCGGGTGGCGCAGCACGGCCTCAGCCCGGAGCGGCTCTGGGGCCTCGTCGCCATTGCGGTGGCCACGGCATATGGGCTGGCCTGGTTCGTGGCCGTAGTGCGCGGCTGGAATGGTGGTTGGCGGGAGAACCTGCGCCGCGCGAACCTTCACCTCGCGGTGCTCATTTCAGCCGTCGCGTTGTTGCTCGCCCTCCCGATCCTCGATTTTGGCGCGATCAGTGCCCGCCAGCAGGTCGCGCGCCTCGAAAGCGGCACGGTGAGCGCGGCCAAATTCGATTTCTATGCCCTGCAGACGCAATTCGGAGCGGCGGGCCGCAAGACCGTCGCGCGCCTTGCGAAGTCGGATAACGCTGCGATCGCCAAGGCAGCGGCCTCCGCTATCGAGCGGGCGAGGCGGTTCGATGAGGACCAGATCCGCAGCCGCACCGACTTCGATAGGATGCCCGAAATCGACTACCGCTTCGACGATGCCGAATTGCGTGCGATGGTCGCGAAGCAGGTCGATCGGCAGCGCTGGTTCTGCCGCCGCGGCTGCGTCGCGCTCGACCTCGGGCGTGAAGGCGAAACCCGCCGGGCCGCGCTGGTCGCGGCCGACGGTGTGCAGCGGGTCACGTTCCGGGCCTCGGACGGGGTGCCTTATCCTCCGCCGCCGCTCAAGATGGACTCCTTCGTCGAGGACATCGCTTCTGCAAAGGTCGAAGTGCGCGAGCGGACCATTCGGCAAATCTACGTCGATGGAAAACCCGTGGGAGAGCCGTTCGAATAGCGGTGCAGGCCGCTTGAAGCGCCGCGCCCTCGCGGCTAGGGCGCGGACATGTCCGTAGACCGCGAAACAGTGGCCAAGATCGCCAGCCTCGCGCGCATCCAGATGGATGAGGCGAGCCTCGACCGGTTGGTGCCCGAATTCAACAACATCCTGGCCTGGGTCGAACAGCTCGGCGAGGTCGATACCAGCGGCGTCGAACCGATGACCGCGGTGATCCCGAACCACCAGCGCCTGCGCGACGACGTGGTCGATGCCGACCCGCTGACCGGTGGCGGCGTGCGCGACAAGGTTCTCGCGAATGCGCCCGCTGCCGAGCACGGCTTCTTCGGCGTTCCCAAGGTGATCGAGTAAATGACCGACCTGACCGAACTCGGCGTCAAGGCGATCCGCGATGGCGTCGCCGCGGGCGATTTCACCGCGCGTGAAGTTGCCGAAGGCTTCAACGCCAACGTCGCCGCCGCGCAAGGCGCGCTCAATGCTTTCATCGTCGCGACGCCCGAAAAGGCGCTCGTGGCCGCCGAGGCGGTCGATGCTGCCCGGGCGAAGGGCGAAAGCCTCGGCAAGCTGGCCGGCGTGCCGATCGGGATGAAGGACCTGTTCGCCACGGAAGGGACGCAGACCACGGCGGCGAGCCACATCCTCGAAGGTTTCGTGCCGCAGTACGAAAGCACCGTCAGCGCCAACCTGTGGCGCGCGGGCGCGGGGATGCTCGGCAAGCTCAATCTCGACCAGTTCGCCATGGGCTCGTCGAACGAGACGAGTTACTTCGGCAACGTCATCTCTCCCTGGCGCAAGGAAGGCAGCAATGCGGGGCTCGCGCCCGGCGGCTCGTCGGGCGGCAGCTCCGCCGCGGTTTCGGCGCGGCTGTGCCCGGCGGCGACCGGGACCGACACCGGGGGATCGATCCGCCAGCCGGCCGCCTTCACAGGCATCGCTGGGATCAAGCCGACGTACGGTCGCTGCAGCCGCTGGGGCATCGTCGCCTTCGCCAGCAGCCTCGACCAGGCCGGCCCGATGGCGCGCGACGTCACCGATTGCGCGATCATGCTGGAAGCGATGGCGGGGTTCGATCCGAAGGATTCGACCAGTCTCGACATGCCCGTCCCCGAGTGGGAAGCCGGTCTGAACCCCGATTTGCGCGGCAAGAAAGTCGGCATCCCGCGTGAATACCGGATGGACGGGACCGACGCGGACATCCTCAAGAGCTGGGATGACGGCATCGCGTGGATGAAGGACGCAGGCGCCGAGATCATCGACGTATCGTTGCCGCACACGAAGTATGCGCTGCCCGCCTACTACATCGTCGCCCCGGCTGAAGCCTCCAGCAACCTCGCCCGCTACGACGGTGTGCGATACGGGCTGCGCGACCTGCCGAGCGGCGCGAACCTGCAGGACATGTACGCCGCCACCCGCGCTGCCGGATTCGGCGACGAGGTCAAGCGCCGCATCATGATCGGCACCTACGTGCTCAGCGCCGGCTTCTACGACGCCTACTACAACCAGGCGCAACGCGTCCGCACGCTGATCGCGAACGACTTCAAGGCCGCGTTCGGCGAGTGCGACGTGATTCTCGCGCCGACGACCCCCACCGCCAGCTTCCCGCTCGGCGACAAGGTCGACGATCCGCTAGCGATGTACCTCAACGATGTGTTCGCGGTCCCCGCCAGCCTCGCGGGCCTTCCCGCGATGAGCGTTCCCGCCGGATTGAACTCGGACGGATTGCCGCTCGGGCTTCAGGTAATCGGCCGCGCTTTCGACGAGCAGGGTGTACTCAACGCCGGCCTCGCGATCGAGCAGCGGGCGGGGTTCGACGCCAAGCCCGAACGTTGGTGGTGACCGGATCGACCGGGCATCGCTGCCGCATCTGCGAGGGCCCGCAAGCGGGGCCTACGGTTCGCGTCCGCGAGATGATGTTCGGCACGCGCGAGGAATTCGATTATTTCTTCTGCGGAAATTGCGGCACCTTCCAGATCACCGACGTGCCCGAAGACCTTGGCCGGTATTACAGCGGTCAGAACTATTATTCGTTCAACAATCGCCAGAGCGTGCCTTTCTGGAAGCGCTGGCTGACGCGGGCAGCCGCCGCGCAAATGGTCGGGCGGCCCGATCTCTATCCCGCCACCCGCTCGCCGATCGACCGGGTCCGTGCCGGAGCCGAGCCATGGATCGCGTGCATCGAGGGGTTACGCCGCGATTCGTCCGTGCTCGATGTCGGATGCGGAGAGGGCGGGCGGCTGGAGAAGTTGGCCGGGCTTGGCTTCACCAATCTCAGCGGCGCCGACCCCTTCCTTCCACCCGAAAAGGCAGGGTCGAGCCCGGGCGGCGGGCCGTTGCTGATGCGTTCGGAACTCGCTGACGTAAAAGGCCGATTCGATCTCATCACGATGCACCACTCGCTCGAGCATTTTCCCGATCCGCTGGCCCAGCTTGAACATGCGCGCGCTTTGCTCGCGCCGGACGGCAGCATCTTCGTCCGGATTCCGTTGATGCAGCAGGCGGTGTGGGATCTCTATGGCATCGATTGGTCGCAGATCGACCCACCACGCCATCTGTACCTTTTCACGCCTGACGCATTTCGCGACATGGCCGCAAGGGCCGGCCTGCGCTGCGCGTCGAGCGGCTTCGACGGGCTCGGCTGGTCACACGCCTGGAGCGAAGCCTACGCGCAGGATGTTCCCATGTTCGCCCCGGACGGTTTGCCCAACGAGTTGCCACTGCGTGAAGGCGGATCGGCGGCCTATGATCGGCGCGCGGACGAATTCAACCGGCGCGGCGAGGGCGACCAGGGCTGGTTCGTCCTGAAAGCCGTATGATCCGTCCGGCACGCGCCAGCTCTTTGCAATCTCCAGCCGTTTAACTATCGGGGCAGTCATGTCAGATTACCGCATCCAGGGCGCCACGGGCGAGTGGGAGGTCGTGATTGGCCTCGAAGTCCACGCGCAGGTCACATCCAACGCCAAGCTGTTCAGCGGAGCGGCGACCGCATTCGGGGCAGAGCCGAACAGCCAGGTTTCCCTGGTCGACGCGGCAATGCCGGGGATGCTGCCGGTGCCCAACCGCGAATGCATCCGGCAGGCCGTACGCACCGGCATGGCGATCGACGCGCAGATCAATGCGTGGAGCCGGTTCGACCGGAAGAATTACTTCTACGCCGACCTGCCGCAAGGGTACCAGATCAGCCAGCTATACCACCCGATCGTGGGCGAAGGCTCGCTGACGATCGAAGCGGACGAAAAGGCCGGGATTCCCGCGGACAAGGTCATCGGCATCGAGCGCATCCACGTCGAACAGGACGCGGGCAAGCTGATGCACGACCAGCACCCGTCGATGTCCTACGTCGACCTCAACCGCTGCGGCGTCGCGCTGATGGAGATCGTCAGCAAGCCCGACATGCGCTCGCCGGCCGAGGCCGGGGCCTATGTGCGCAAGCTGCGCGCAATCCTGCGCTATGTCGGATCGTGCGACGGCAACATGGAAGAAGGCTCGATGCGCGCCGACGTCAATGTGTCGGTTCGCAAGGTAGGTGATGAATTTGGCACCCGAACGGAGACGAAAAACGTCAATTCGGTGCGGTTCGTCATGCAGACGATCGAGCACGAAGCGCGTCGCCAGGTCGACCTGATCGAGGACGGCGGCGTCGTGGTACAGGAAACGCGGCTGTTCGATCCGGGCACCGGCACCACGCGTTCGATGCGCTCGAAGGAAGACGCGCACGACTATCGCTATTTCCCCGATCCCGACCTGCTGCCATTGGAGCTCGACGAGGCGTTCCTCGCCGAGTGCTGTGAAAGCCTGCCGGAATTGCCCGACGCCAAGCGCGCCCGCTACGTCGGTGCCCTGGGCCTGTCGGAATACAACGCGCGTGAACTGACCGCCGAGGTCGAGACTTACGCACGGTTCGAGCAACTCCTGGCCGAAACCGCGAGGAAGCTCGGCAAGAGCGAACAGGACGTCGCCACGCAAGTAGCCAACTGGTCGCTCTCCGTCGCGCCCGGCGTGATGAACGCACTCGGCAGCGAGGCAAACCCCGGCAATGCCACCGCAGCCGCGCAGGCAGCGATCCTCGCGATGCAGACCGCGGGTGAGATCAGCGGCGGCCAGGCGAAGGAGATCTTCGAGATTGTCCTCAAGACCGGCCGGGACCCGGGCGAAATCGCCGAGACCGAAGGCCTCAAGCAGGTCAGTGACACCGGCGCGATCGAGGCGGCAATCGACCAGATCATCGCGGACAACGCCGACAAGGTCGAGGAGTACCGCGGCGGCAAGGACAAGCTGTTCGGATTCTTTGTCGGCCAGACGATGAAGGCGATGCAGGGCAAGGCAAACCCCGCGGTGGTCAATCAGCTGCTCAAGGGCAAGCTGGACGTCTGATATGTCCTGAAACAAGAAAGGGCCGCCCGCGTGGGCGACCCTTTCGCGTGGTATCAGCTTGATATTTGCTTAGCTGTCCCAACCGTCGACGATGTCGACGTACCAGTCGCCGTTCTCGTCTTCGAAACAGGCATACTTGGCGTGCACGACCTGGTTGTATTCGGGGTCGCTATACGAACCCGTGTTACCATCGTTGTTCCGGCGATTGTTACGCTCGGCCATCAGCGCCGACTGGCACTGGCCCTTGTTGGAAGACGTTTCTCCGGAGAAGAAGCCCTCGAGTGTGTCGGCGGCGGCGGGGGCGGCGACCAGGCCCGCGAGGGCGGCGGCGCTAATCATGGGGCCTATATACCTGTGTGACCCGTCGGTTGGGAGCCCAGCGCGCGATGGCCGGGCCCCCATCTAATCCTGAGGGTCGCGGTCCTCGTCGTCTGGCGCGAAATTCTCTTCCTCTTCGTCGGCCCCCATTAGGGCTTTGAGCCCTTGAACCTTCTTCTCCAAGGTGCGCAGGCCGCGAAGGTCGAACAATCCGCTGATCTCTACCTGATCCCCTCGAATGTTCATGTTGATCTTGTTGAGATCACCGGGCGGCGAGTTAGCGAACCCGAGCGCCGGTGGGGCTTGGGTCGTTGCCATCAAGGGCTGTGTTTGCATGTGACGCTCCGTTGCTGATGGAGCCAATTCTGGCCCGCCAGCGGGCTCTGTTCCATGACTTTCGCTTTCCGAGATATTCTCCAGATGATGGTAAGTGTCCATATAAGCCGAGATGGCTGGACCGATTGCTACATCTGCGAACCCTTGCTGTATCAAATACGACCGGATCGCATTTTCTGACGGCGGACCATCTGGAAACCGCTCGTGAAGTTCCTGGAAGAGAGAGGGCGACGTGCCCGCGCGGAGTAGGGCTGCGTCTCGGTCCGCAGGATCGATGCCGTGTAGAATATCCACAGCCGTTTGCGTGACCTTCACTTCGCCCTTCCCAGCCTTGCTCAACAGGCCGAATTGGAGCAAAGCTGCAAGAACCTTTAGCGAACGTCCAGTGAGGCCAGAATACCCCATGTCGCGGGCGGCAAATTCCCGGTCGATCACATTGGTGCGGTTAGACTGGTGAATTTTACTCACTAGATCAATCGCTTGCTTGAGCGAAACGCTAGGGTAACTTGGGCTACGCATCCGGGACATACCGTCTCTCCTTACATGCAAACCGCCATATAGCGGCCGCGGTAGGAAAAATCCACCAGAATAAACGCCGTTTGGCATAATCAGCGTTAGACTCTGCGCTCGGCGCGTGCTGGAACATCGCTTCAGCTAAATCCCGGAACGGGATCGCAGGAAGGCGGTGCGTGCGTATGAGATCGTGAAACGGCCTCGGCATTCGATAGCCGAAAAGACGAGGGCCGACCTCGCGGCCGGCCCCCTGGAAACACCCAGTGCGGGAGCACTGCGATCCTTCCGTTTGCACCTCTAGGAATCGCATGTTCCCGCGCCAACCGCAAGGGGAATGCGACATGGTTCGTATCTCTTCCTACTACCGCATCCGCTTCGGACGTGTCGAACACGTCCGGGCGCACTACCGGTCACGGTAGTGTAGCGCACTAATCGTCAGGGGGCGGCTTCGGTCGCCCCCTCCCTGCGGCTCCTTGGCCTCGCTTCGGCGGGGCCTTTTTCTTGTCTAGCCGCCGCTTCAGTTCAGCCGGGTCGATCTGGAGGAATTCTCTCCAGCGCCTCGTCGGGATTCATGTCCAGATGCAGCGGCTTTTCCCTCTTCCCTGTCATGCGATCAGTTCCTTGTAGGTGAGCCGCCCGGCGGTTTGGGCGATCAGAGCATTTACGCGCTCGCCCTCTTCCATCGCGCGAGCATTGAAGCGCCACGTCATTTCCGAAAGGTAGCGTCCAATATGCTTGGGCGAGAGATAGTGATGGGTGCCGACAATCTGGCGCTTGAACAAGGACCACACACCCTCAATTCCGTTGGTGTGGATCAGGTAGTTGCGGACGTATTCCCCGGCGCTGTGGTTCACTCGAAGGTGGATATAGTCGTCGCGGAGTCCATCGAAGGCAGGGTGTTCGTCGGTGTAGAGGCCCGCACCCTTCGCGACGTTGGCGCGTAGCGCCCTGCACCTGGCCCTTGCGGAGGTTCGGCGTCACCATCGTGCGGAGCTCACCGCCACGCTCTAGGATGCCGAGCACGGCGACCTTGCCCTTGCCGCCTTGCTTGCCGCCGGTGCGCTGCCAAGCGTGCTTGTTCTTCTCCTTGCCCCCGATGAAAGTCTCGTCGGACTCCACATCATCGGCAAGCGGGCGATTGAATGACTGTGTGCGGGCCGCTTCGCGAAGGCGCTGCGTTACGAACCACGCCGACTTTTGCGTGATGCCAATGTCCTTCGCCAGCTGCGTGCTCGCGATGCCCTTCTTGTGCGAGGTGATAAGCCAGATCGCGAGAAGCCATTTGCGGAGCGGCAACTTGCTGTCCTCAAAGATGGTGCCGACGCGGATCGAGAAGCGCTTGCGGCAGTCCCCGCACTTGTGATTGCGGTTGTCGGAGAAGTGATAGACGCGGGTTGAACCACAATGCGGGCAGAACGCGCCGTTCTTCCAGCGGATGGCCCGGATGTGATCGATCGCCGCCTGTTCGTCGGGGATCTTCTCCATCATTTCGATCAGGCTGTTGAAGGTCTTGAGCACCGGGTATCTCCGCTTTCGATACCCTCTTATAGGTGTTTATGTGACCCGTGTCAATGGGTCACACAGGTATATAGGCCCCCTAATCATGATCTTTTTCAAGGTAACTCTCCTGATTGTGTAGCTTGCGACCGTTCGACCCGTTGGGGTCGATCGTACTCAACCAATCGAAGCGACCGTGGTGATGTTCCTTGTTTCAAGAGGCTTGTCCCGCTTGCGGCACCGCTGGGCGTCCTTTCCCTTTATTCGGTTCTCTTAGTGCCAGCGGGCGGCGCGCTCGACCCGATTGCGGCCGCGTGATTTGGCGGCAAGCAGTGCAAGCTCGGCCTCCCGCAAGGTAGCATCGGCCGAGACGGCGAACCGGGCGACGCCCGCGCTGGCGGTCAGCGGATGACGTCCGGCCCCCTCGTTGAGTTCGCCCATCGCTGCGATGACACGCACGCAAGCGCTGTGGGCGATAGCCGCGTTGGCGTCGGGCAGCAGCACGCCGAAGGTGCCGCCGCCCACCCGGCTGACGATATCGTCGGCGCGCAACAGGCTCCGCAGTAGCCGCCCGAACGCGACAAGAACCTTGTCCCCGCCGCTGTGACCGTGGCGCAGGTTGATCGTGCGGAAGTGGTCGAGGTCGAACAGCGCGAGGTGGCCGGCGGAGCCGCTCTCGACAAGATGGCCGAGCATCCGCACGAAGGCGTCACGGTTGGTGAGCCGGGTCAACGGATCGGTCATGGAAGCGACGAACAGCCGGTCTTCCAATGCACGCCGCTCGTCGATTGAGCGCAGCAGGGCGAGCGCTCCGGTCCCTTCTGACAGGGCGCCCAGCTTCATTTCCATCCAGCACTGTGAGCCGTCCTGTCCAAGTGCAACTACCTCGATCCAGCCGCTGCCGTCGCGACCGGCAATCGCCGCGGCATGCTCGGCGAGTACTGCCTCGCTACATGAGGGATGCAGCAGTTCGAGCAGGTGCCGCCCAACCGGGTCGCCGGAAGAGGCAAGCGTTAGTCCACCCGATCCGGGGGTGGCATGAACGATCCGGCCCATCCGATCGGTTTTGAGCACCAGATCAGACGGGCTGCCTGCCACGAGCCGATAGAGTGCCGAGGCTTCCCCCGGCGAAATTGCGCCCCACATCTCAAACGCCCCCGTTCGACGTGCTCCGAATCGCGCAATCGCCGATTCGAAAGACTAACTTTGCCCCCGTTGCGCCAGATCCCGCTAACGCAACTAATCGAAAAGAGTATTCCTACTCTCGATACGCCAAAGAACCGCGTTAGACCTGCCGTTATACCGAACTAACGATCTATAAATGAGAGACAAAACGCGATTTATTAACCACGTTTTTCTTTGCCAATTGTGGAAAAGTTGCAAGCGAAATCTGGGGATCGCTTGACTTACAGCTCGATCATGATCCGTACGCGCGCCGGCTCGACGCCATAGGCTTCCGCGATCTGACGCCGGCCCGCTTCGACCGCTTCAACCGGAGCTGAGGCCGCTGGCTCGAGGCCGCCGGGGGTCACGCCGAGTGCTTCGGCAAGGGCGGACAGGCGGCGCTCGACCGGACGCGCCTTGCCGTGCTCCCACGCCCAAACGGTGGGCTTGCTCACGCCCAGCCGGTCGGCGATGTCGGCGAGGGATAATCCGCGCTCGGTCCGCAAGCGGTGTAGCCGAGCTCCGAAGTCCTCGGTGACCGGAAGCGCGCTTTGCGTACCCTCACGTACGGCGCCGCGAAGTTGTGCAGCGCTGAGCGCGCCCGTTCCGAGTTGCTCGTCGAAGCGGCACCCGTGCATCGGGGCGTCAACCCAGACGACGCGTGCCTCGCGCTCACCCGCTTCGGGCAGGTCGACGACGATCGTCTCTCCTTCGGCCAGTGTCGTCGCGGTTTCGATAAGCATTCCGGTGGCGGAGATGTTGTGGACGGTGACGGCCCCATCGCTACCCGATGAAAAGCGGCCGCTGACGCCGAGATGGAGCGTGCGGCGGCGCGCGCCGCGCGGATCGGCGCTGAATTCGCTGTCGAAACGGGCTTCGATGGACACGTGATTCTTCTCCGCGGGAATTACGCGGATGAAAATCGCTGAGCGGGGTTAAGACCGGGTTAGCTTATTGCGAATTCTAACGCGCGCGCGGCTCGACCCGGCGTATCATGCCTTCTTGCGCGACGCTGGCGACCAGCCGTCCGTCCTGGAATATCTGCCCCCGGTTGAAACCCCGGCTGCCCCCGGACCACGGACTGTCGCACGAATACAGCAGCCACTCGTCGGCACGGAACGGGGCGTGGAACCAGATGGCGTGATCGAGACTCGCGCTTTTGACCTCTCCCCTCATCCACGACAGTCCATGAGGCATGATGCTGGTCCCGAGCAGTTGCATGTCGGACAGATAGGCGAGCACCGCGCGGTGGATCCGCGGATCGTCGGGCAGCGGGGCGCGGGCGCGGAACCATGAGTTCTGAAACGGCTCCTGCGGCCCCTCCGTCAGCCAGTGACGGCCGGTGGCTGCGCGGATTTCGATCGGGCGCGGTTCGTTGAACATGCGCTGTACCCGCTCGGGCAAGGAGGGAGCGATTTCCGCGCGCAGTTCCTCGTCGGTGCGAAGCTCTTCAGGCTTCGGGACCTGCGGCAGTTCGATACGCTCGTGTTCGAGCCCCGGCTGATGCTTCTGGAAACTCGCTGCCAGATTGAGGATCGGCTGCATCGCACCGTTCGCCCCCGGTTGGCTCGCGACGACGCGGCGGTTGGAGAAACTTCCACCGTCCAGCTGGCGATCGACCTCGAGCGTGATCGGGTATTCCTCGTTCCCGCCGCGCAGGAAATAGGCATGGAGAGAATGCGCGGCGCGATCTTCGTCGACCGTGCGTTCCGCGGCGATCAGCGCCTGCGCGATCACCTGGCCGCCGAACACACGCCCGACGCCGCCCTTTTTGCGAGCGCCTTCGAACCGGTCGTCGTCAAGCGGTCTGGGATCGAGCAGGGATACGAGGTCGGCGACGAGCGCGGCGTCGGTTGGTTTGTCGGTCATGGCCCGCGCGCCTTGCGGCAGGCTTACGCGCGCGTCAACTCGCGCCGGTCGTTCGCCGCCATGCACGCCAGGCATAGGCCTTGAACCGATTGGCCGCTGGCCAGCGCCGCGGCGCGCGCGGAGAAAGCCCAACTTTGCGCAGCAGCGCGTTCCAGCAGCGCGCGTCGGCTTCCGCAAAGGACCAGTCGCTTCGCCAGGTGATAGACAGCGAAATCGAGCTTTCGGGACCGTTGCGGACGAAGTGCGGTGCCATTACCGGCACCAATAACGCTTGCCCCGGGCCGATCGGGAATTCCCTTCCGCCGCTCGCCAGTTCGTCGTGCCAACTAAGCTCGCGCGGGCCGCCCATGTGATAACTTTCGTGCAGCGTGTCAGGTGCAAAGCGCGCATCGCCGGCGGGGAATTGTGTCATCACCTTGCTACCGCTCAGCTGCAGCAGGATATTGTGCTCCGGGTCGAAGTGGTACGGCGTCACCGCATTGGGGCTGGAAATGAACACGAAGGCCTGGGGTCTGAGGATCTTTCCCGTTTTGGCTTCGATGACCGGCCGTAGCTCGTCGAGCAATGCGAGCAACAGCGCCTCGTACTCCTGGACCTGTTCGATGTTCTTGAGCACCGCCCAGCTGTTGCTGCTGGCGATGTGCAGAATCGTGTCTTCGATTCCGATGCCGGTCCCGCCGGGTTTGCCGTCGATCCCGATCGGCAGGTCGCCGCGGTTGTATTCGATCGACCGCTCGGGAAGTCGGCCGGCGAGGCTGGCAAGCGCCTCGAGCCCGAGCAGCGGGTGGTCGCGCAGGCGGTGCTCTATCACGCGCGGCGTTTCTGGATAGGCCGCGGTGAATGCACAGCGTGACGCCGGGCCGAAGACGGCGGAATCGAGCGCGGTAAAGCCGGTGCGGGCGTCCATCTATTTACAGTCCTTGGAGCGGGGCGCCGGTCTCGGCGCGGAAGAGGAGGGAGGCGGCGGCCCGGCGGACGCGACCGCCAAGCGCTATGCTGACGCGCGCGATTTCGCGCTTTTCACGCCAAATTCGCTCGATCATCGGGTGGTCGGGGGCAGCGCAGCTGTCGGTCCATGCGATCTCGTCGCGGTCGAGAAGGGCCAGGTTCTCGCGCTGGAGCAGTACGCCGGGCGAGTAGCGGGCAAGGCTCTCATCATAGGCGGTCTTGAAGCAGAAGGCGCCGGGCGCGGCGATGAAATTGGCGATCATGGCGACGGGCCGCCCGTCGAGCGAGATCGAGAGGCGTTCGAGCTTTCCTGCTTTGGCGGCCCCGGAGAGCGCACTGCGGAAGAAGGTGGTCTTCGCGGGATCGCATGCCAACGCTGAGCCTTCCTTGCCCTTCCAGCCAGCGGCCTCGAGCGAAAGGAAGGCCTCGCACCATTTGCCAAGACCGTCGGCATCGTCGCTCCGCTCTACCGAAAGCTTTCCAAGCTCGGACAGGCGCGTGAACTGGCGGCGTAGTTCCTTGCGCTTCTTCCCGCTCACCGAAGCCTCGAAATAAGCCTGGGGTGCCTGGTCCGATTGGAGGAGCGCGCGTTCGTAACGCTGAACGACTGCTGCCGCGCGGCCTTCCGCGGTGCATACGTCGCGAAGGGCCGCGAAGGCTGGACCGTCGGTCGGCATCATGTCGAGATGGAGGAAAAGCGCGAGCCCCGAATTGATATCGGCCCAGCCGAGCAGCGCCCGCCAAAACGCATGTTCGTGCCCCGCGGCAATCAGGGGTGTGCCGAGGAAAGCGTTCGCGTGCCGCCAATTGCCCATGTGATGCAGCGGATAGCGCCCGTACGAGCGACTGGAAGCGATGGGCAGGATGCCCGCAAGGCGCCCTGCGACCGTCAGCGTAGCAAGCAAGGGCTCGTCCCGGTGCCCGAATGCCAACAGTCCAGCCGCGAGAAACCATCGCTCGGCGAAGGGATTGGGCTCGGCTGCATGGTTCGCGAGCGTGTCCCAACCGGCGTCGTCGACAAGCGCACGCCATGGCCGCACCGTGAATGTGCCGACTTCGAGGTCGTGCGGTAGATTGAGGCCGACCGGATGTTCCATGCGCGTGCGATACGGCAAAGCGCTGGAAGAAGGTTTAACGCAGACAAACAAAACCCCGCCCCGTTTTGAAACGGGGCGGGGGTCGTGCTTTGCCCGCAAAGCGTGCGCTGGTATCAGCCGGCCGCGCCGCCTGCCGCCAGCGCCGCAAGCAGCAACAACGCGACGATGTTGGTGATCTTGATCATCGGGTTCACCGCCGGTCCCGCAGTGTCCTTGTAGGGATCGCCCACGGTATCGCCGGTCACCGCGGCTTTATGGGCCTCGGATCCCTTGCCGCCGTGGTTGCCGTCCTCGATGTACTTTTTCGCGTTGTCCCAAGCGCCGCCGCCGGCGGTCATGGAGAGCGCAACGAAAAGCCCGCCGACGATTACGCCGAGCAGCAGCGCACCCAGCGCGGCGAAACCGTTGGCCTGCCCCGCGATCAGGGTGATCACGAAGTAGACTACGATCGGCGCCAGCACAGGCAGCATCGAAGGAATGATCATTTCCTTGATGGCCGCCTTGGTGACGAGATCGACCGTCTTGGCGTAGTTCGGCTTGCTGGTACCCGCCATGATCCCCGCGTCGTTCGCGAACTGCTCGCGCACGTCGATCACCACGTCGCCCGCCGCACGGCCGACGGCGGTCATGCCCATCGAACCGAACAGGTAGGGCAGCAACGCGCCGAGCAGCAGCCCGACGATCACGTACGGGTTTTCGAGGCTGAAATCGACGTCGGTGTTCGGGAAGAACTCACCGAGGTCGGTGGTGTAGGCGGCGAATAGCACCAGCGCGGCAAGGCCGGCCGAACCGATCGCGTAGCCCTTGGTCACCGCCTTGGTGGTGTTGCCAACCGCGTCGAGCAGGTCGGTCTTGTCACGCACGCTGTCGTCGAGGCCCGCCATCTCGGCGATGCCGCCGGCGTTGTCGGTGACGGGGCCATAGGCGTCGAGCGCCACGACCATGCCCGCGAGCGCCAGCATCGACGTCGCTGCGTAGGCGATGCCGATCAGGCCGGCGAGCTGGTAGGCGATCACGATGCCCGCCACAATCACCAGCGTCGGCAGCGCGGTCGCTTCCATGCTGATGGCAAGGCCCTGGATCACGTTGGTGCCGTGGCCGGTTTCCGACGACTTGGCGATCGAGCGCACGGGGCGATAGTTCGTGCCGGTGTAGTACTCGGTTATCCAGATGATCAGACCGGTGATCACGAGGCCGAGCAGCGAACACCAGAACAGGTCCCATCCGGTAAAGGTCACGACCTGTTCGGCCAGCCCTTCCTCGGCGATCGGCTGTCCGGCGGTGACATCGGCCAGGCTGCGGGTGATTTCGGTGTCGAGTCCGATTGCGGCGTTGATGGCAAGCCAGATCAGCGGGACCGACAGGACCGCGGTGACTAGGAAGCCCTTGTACATCGCACCCATCACGTTCTTTCCGCCGCCGAGGCGAACGAAATAAGTGCCGATGATCGACGTCAGGATACACGCACCGCCGATCAGCAGCGGAAGGCTCATCATCGGCATCAGCAAGTCGCCGAGGCCTTTAAGCAGCAGCGCGGTAAGCACCATCGTGGCGCCTACAGTTACGACGTAGGTCTCGAACAGGTCGGCGGCCATGCCAGCGCAGTCGCCGACGTTGTCGCCCACGTTGTCCGCGATCACCGCCGGATTTCGCGGATCGTCCTCGGGGATGCCCGCCTCGACCTTGCCGACAAGATCGGCCCCGACGTCGGCGGCTTTGGTGAAGATGCCGCCGCCAAGACGCGCGAAGATCGAGATCAGCGACGCACCAAACGCCAGTGCGACGAGGGCATCGATAACGGTGCGGTCGTTCGCGGCGTAGCCCATCGAATGCGTCAGCACCCAGAAGAACACCGCAATTGCCAGGAGGGCGAGGCCAGCCACCAGCATGCCGGTGATCGCTCCCGCGCGAAACGCCATTGTCAGGCCTTCCTGCAGTCCGGTCGAGGCGGCATGCGCGGTGCGCACGTTGGCGCGGACCGAAATGTTCATCCCGATGAAGCCCGCCACGCCCGACAGGATCGCGCCCAGCACGAACCCGCTCGCCGAGATGGCTCCAAGAAAAACGAAAACCAGCACAGCAACGACGACGCCAACCATGGCGATCGTGGTGTACTGACGCTTCAGGTAGGCCTGAGCGCCTTCCTGGATTGCCCCGGCGATTTCCTGCATCTTTTCGCTGCCGGCGCTCGCTCCGAGCACCTGGCGGCTGGTGATGAAGCCGTACACGACAGCCAGCAACCCGAGTATTATCGATATCATTACAAAGTCCACGGAAAGTCCCCTCCTGCTTGACGTGGATGATCGCCGCCTCTCCCGAGCGACGTGCAGAGGGCCGGAGGTATAAGGCACCGACTCGGGCTGGCAAGTGTCAAACGCCGCGTTTTGCCGGGGTTTGCGCGGCGCGCTGGATTACCTGTGTTGGTAGCCGAGCGCATCGGCTGGTTCTGGCGCGGATTCGTCGAGCAGCAAGGCCGCCTCGCCGCGCGACCGAACCGTGCCGATCCGAGCGGCCGCGACTGCCGGTTCCCGACCCGCCGGCAGTGTGAACAGCAGAGCATAGTCGTCACCCCAGCGCAGCGCGTCGTCGCGGCGCCCTTCCGGAGCATCGATGGGTACCGCGGTGCTGTCGATTGCGAACGTCGCGCGGGAAGCCTCGGCCATCCGCGAGGCGTCGAGCAGCAGCCCGTCCGACACGTCCATCATGGCGCTGACGAGCGGCGCCAAGGCTCGACCTTCCGCGAGCAATGGTCGTGGTCTGCGATAGGCCAAGCTGTCTGCGTCGGTCCCAGCCAGCAGCGCCTCGAACCCCGTCATCGCCCCGCCGACTGCACCGGTGAGCCAGATACCGTCCCCCACTTCTGCTCCGCCACGCGATGGGACGGGATCGGTCGTTGCGCGGCCCAGCGCGGTCAGCCCGAACGAACGGCGTCCTTCCCCGCCTACGGTGTCGCCACCGAGCAGGGGAACCCCGAAGTGAGTGAGGACGTCCTTGAGGCCATGTGCGAAAGCATCGTCGTCCGGGCCAAGCGCGTAGCCCAGTAGAACCCCGATCGGATCGGCCCCCTTCGCGGCGAGGTCGGACAGGTTCACCGCCACCAGTTTCCACGCGACGTCGGCCATGTCCTGGCCAGGGAGCCAATGCACGCCCTCGACCATCGCGTCGTGGGTCAGGATCAGCGTTTCGCCACCCACCTCCAGAACGGCCGCATCGTCGGACAGGTTGCGGGCGGCGGGGTGCGTCGCGATGCGGCGCAGGGAGTCGATGAAGGCGGCCTCGCCGCTCAGGCGCGCACATCCTTGGCGACGGCGTCGAGTACGCCGTTGACGAACTTCGCCTCGCGGTCGTCGAAAAAGGCCTTGGCGACGTCGACCCAATCGCTGATCGCCGCGGCGACCGGCACATCCGCGCGGGCGAGCAATTCATAGGTCCCGCCGCGGAGGATCTGCAGCATCGTCTTGTCGAGCCGCGTGAGCGTCCAGCCCGAGGCGAGCTTGCCCGCGACCAGGTCGTCGATCTCGTCCCTGCGCGCCAGCGAGCCTTTGACGAGATCATCGAAGAAATCGACCTCGGCATCCGCGATCTCTTCGTCGTCGACCGTCATCCCCAGACGGTGTTGGTGAAACTCGTCGAGCAGGCGAGCCTCTCCTGTTCCCTCCATCTGATGTTGATAAAGCGCCTGGACTGCGGCGAGGCGAGCGGCTGATCGGGCTTGGGAACGGGAATTGTTGTTCATTTCAGTCTCAATTCGATCGATCGCGCGTGCGCTTCGAGGCCTTCTGCATGGGCGAGCGCCGCTGCGGCGGGGCCGATGGCGGCGAGCGCCTCGTCGCTTAGTTCGATGAAACTCGTCCGCTTCATGAAGTCGAGTACCGACAGCCCGCTGGAAAATCGCGCGCGTCGGCCGGTGGGAAGAACGTGGTTGGGACCCGCGACGTAATCGCCCACCGCCTCGGGCGCCATGCGACCGATGAACAGGCTGCCGACATGGCGGATGCCTTCGACGAACGGTGCAGGGTCGGCAACCGCGAGCTCAACATGCTCGGCGGCCAGCGCGTTGGCCAGGGGGATCGCCTGCTCGAGACTGTCGACCACGATCATCATCCCATGATCGTCCCAGCTTTGCCGCGCGACCTGGCGGGTCTTGAGCATCGAGCACTGTACGTCGACGCGGTCCTCGACCTGTTCGGCAAACTGCCGATCGTCGGTAATCAGGATCGATTGCGCGTCGGGATCGTGTTCGGCCTGGCTCAGGAGGTCCGCGGCAATCCAGTCGGGGTCGTTCGCGCCGTCGGCGATAACCAGAATCTCGCTCGGCCCGGCAACCATGTCGATGCCCACCACACCGAACAGCTGGCGCTTGGCCTCGGCGACCCACGCGTTGCCGGGGCCGGTGATGACGTCAACCCGCCTGATGCGCTCGGTTCCATAGGCCAGGGCGGCGATCGCTTGTGCGCCGCCAATTCGCCAGACCTCGTCGACGCCGGCGACGTAGGCGGCGGCGAGGACCAGCGGGTTGGCCTTCCCGCCCGGGGTCGGGGTGACCACCGCAAGCCGTTCTACCCCCGCAACCTTGGCGGGGATCGCGTTCATCAACAGCGAAGAAGGATAAGCCGCGCGCCCGCCCGGGACATAAAGCCCCGCGGCGTCCACCGGCCGCCAGCGCGCGCCGAGACGCACGCCGCTCGCATCGGTTTCGTCGCGGTCGGTGGGGAGCTGCTTCTCGTGATAGGCGCGAATGCGATCTGCGGCGAGGGTGAGCGCGTCGCGTAACTCGGGGTCGAGTGCTTCGAACGCCAGCTTGCAGTCGGCTAAGTCGATCCGCCAATCGCCCTCGTCGGTCAGCCGGTGATCGTCGAACCGATGGGTGAATTCGCTAAGCGCCGCGTCTCCCTTCGCTTTGACCCGGGCAAGTATATCGGCGACAGCGCCCGCAACGTTCTCGTCGCTTTCGCGGCGGTCATCGACGATGCGGCGGAATGCCCTTTCGAAGCCGGGCTCCGAGGTGTGCAAGCGCTTCACGCCGTAATCTCCCGAAACCGCTCGACCAGAGCGGCCACGCGCGGATCGGTCTTTAGCGCGGCGCGGTTGACGATCAGCCGCGCCGTAATCTCCATGATCGTCGACGTTTCGACGAGGCCGTTGTCCTTGAGCGTCTGTCCGCTCGAGACGAGATCGACGATTCGCCCGGCGAGCCCGAGCTCAGGGGCGATCTCCATTGCGCCGTTCAATTTGACACATTCGGCCTGCACGCCTTTGGCTTCGAAATGGCGGCGCGTGAGGTTGGGGTACTTGGTCGCGACCCGCACGTGAGTACTGCCGTCGATCGAGGCGGCACCGGCGGCGGGTTCGGCGACCGAGAGGCGGCAATAACCGATGCCGAGATCGACCGGCGCATAGAGGTCGGAATAGTCGAATTCGTCGATTACGTCGGCGCCGACGATACCCGCCTGCGCAGCACCGTGCGCGACGAACGTGGCGACGTCGAATGCGCGCACGCGGATCACGCGATAGGCTTCGTCATCGCACGCGAAGGCAAGGCGTCGGTCGCTCTTGTCGTGAAAGCCGGCTTCGGGCACGACGCCGGCGCGCGCCATCAGCGGAAGCGCCTCGTCGAGGATGCGTCCCTTGGGGACAGCGAAGGTGAGTGACTTGTTCACGGCGCGCGCGACTTAGGGTGCGGACAGCGAAAGGGCAACGCATATGGGCGAGGGGAAGCCGAAGTACGAGCTGGTCGATATCGATCTGACCGGTGAAGGCGCGGTATCGCGCGCTTTCGAGAACCAGGTCGCCTACTGCACCCACGCCAACGCCCCGATCACGGCGCGCATCGTCGCAGCGGTCGCCAAGCTGCTCGATAGCGACGAGCCCGGCGCGCTGCTCGACCGCATCCGCAAGTGGCACGGCGCGCCGCTCGCTGATGCGCTTCCGCTGCGCATCGCTGGCGGCATCCACTCGCTATGGCTGTCGGGCGCGCAGCCCGAGCTCGGGACGATCTACCGCGATCCGAATCCCACGCGCGAGGCGCTCGATGACGTCGATCTCGTTCGCGCCGCCATCGCAGCACATGAGGCGCCGCTGATGGCCTGGCTGGCCGGCCCGCCGCAGACCAACGAGGCAGGGCGATCGGTCAATTTCATGGCGGCGATGCTGTGGCTGGCCGACAAGGGCCTGCCGCCGCGCTTCGAATGTCTGGAAATCGGTACGTCGGCGGGCATCAACCTGATGATGGACCGTTATGCCTATGACCTGGGTGGCACGCGCTGCGGGTCGGACAGGCCGGTGATGACCTTCTCGCCCGAATGGAAGGGCGCGCCGCCCCCACAGGCCGATGTCGAGATCGCCAGCCTCAGGGGTTGCGACGTTGCCCCGGTCGATCTGACCGATCCCAATCAGGCGCTGCGCCTCAAGGCGTATATCTGGCCCGAACACCGGGTCCGGTTCGACCGGACGGAGGCCGCGATCGCCGCTGCTAAAGAGCGGGCACCCGACATCGTGCGGATGGATGCAGCCGAATTCGTCGAAGCGGAACTGTCGAAACCGCAGGCCCAAGGCACCACGCGGGTGCTCATGCACTCGATCGTCTGGCAATACGTGCCGAAGGACCAGCAGGCCCGCGTGACCGCCGCGATGGAAGCAGCGGGCAAACGGGCGACCCCGGACAAGCCGCTCGCGTGGATCGCGGTCGAGGCCGACCGTACGGTCCACCGCCACGGCACTACGGTCCGCTACTGGCCCGGCGGGGAGGAAGCGGTGCAACTCACCTGGTCGCACCCGCACGGCGCGGATATCGAATGGATGGGGTGAGGGTGGCTGGTCGTGCGCGCTGAATGGCCGGAAACCGACCCTCGGCAATCACCGCGTAAAGTACCGGAGGATTACCGAGCCACCAAAGCTGGATCGTCCGATTCCTTGTTAGCTTCCTGCCCCTCAATGTCATTTGCGTGGTTCCCCAACGCCCAGGCGAATGCCTGCTCTTTCGAGGCCCGGAAGATGGTCGTGTGCTTTTCTGAAGGACGGTCGGCGTAATAATAGCGAAACTCGGGCCGCGCTTCAGCTTCGATCATCTTGTCGAGGCGGCGCGTGTAGGGCTGAATGTCCTTGGCATTCGATCCGGCAAACCACAGGGACTTCCCCGCCAAGTCGATCGTCGCCAGCCGGGCTTTCGCCTGCTTCACGAGTTCGTGGTCGTTCCACCACAGGGCTGGATCCATGGCGATGTAATTGTCGAAAAGAGTTGGCATCCGAAAGAGCGTGTCGACCACGAAGAGACCGGCCGCGGACTCTCCGACGATGGTCCGCGTCGATGTCGTGCGGTATCTGCTTTCCACCTCAGGGATGAGTTCGTCTTTGATGAACGCACGAAATACCTTCGCTCCATCTCCGGCCGGACCGTAATCTCGATCATATTCGGTGGTTGAAGCAGGTGTCAGGTCGCGCCGCCGATCGGTGTTCTCGATCCCGACGAGCATGACCGGATCGATCCTTCCGCTTGCCATCAAGTCCGCAAGCGTGTTCGCGATATGGGGAAAGTCTTCCTTGATCCCGCCATCAGGCATGTAGACGACCGGATATGATTTTTCGTCGTTGTCTGCGTACTGCTCTGGAACGAAGACATTGATCACCCGGTCTTCGTTCAGCAATTTCGATTTCAGAATGAAGCTTTCATGGGGCGGGATGGGGTCGGCGGTCGCCGCCTGACCTCCGCAAGCCGCTAGAGCCGCATAAGCGCAGAACCAAGCAATCAATCGAAAAAAGCGAGTCATTATCTGGGACTCTGCGAAAAAATGTAAAACGCCGATAATCGCTATCGCGACGAGTATTCTTTATCGGATCGGTCCGACAATTAAGGTAACGGGGAGTGTTTTCAATCCGTGGTCGTTTTTTCGACGTTCGACGGTTCGATCGGCCTTCAGAAATCGGTTCGATCGCTTTCGAAACTGATAGCTCTCTATCGCTCCAGAAATGCGTCGAGTGCTTCATTGACCGCGTCCGGCGCCTCCCACGTCACGAAGTGGCCGCTGCCCGGCACCTCGACCAGCGTGAGGTCGTCGACCACCGCGTCCAGACCCTCGATGTTCTCGGGCGGCAGGGCGAGGTCGTCCATGCCCCATAGCACCAGCGTCGGTATCGTCAGATTCGGCAGCGGCGGCGGGGTCCAGCCCTCGGGCAGCGCGTAGGGCGCATCGAGTGGCGGTATGTCGATTGGGCTTGCGCGATACCAGTTGAGCATGGCGAAGGCCGCGTCGCGGTCCGGCCAGTCCTCCAGCAGCTGTGCGCGCTCTTCCGGCTCCATTTTGTCGCCGCTGTCCCAGCGGATTTCCTGAGCGAGGATGCCGTAGAGGCCCTGCTCGCGCACCAGCGCGTCGTTCGCGGTGTCGCGAAAGCCGCGCATGTACTGGCTCGAGGTGCGCTGGTGCTCGTCGAGGTAGAGCAGCTTCTGGAAGATCGCCGGGTGCGGCGCGTTGGCGATGACGGCGCGGGTCACGCGTCCGTTCATCTGACCCGCGATCGCCGTGCCCCAGGCGATCGCGCCGCCCCAGTCGTGGCCGAGGATCGTGAACCGCTCGATCCCAAGTGCGTCGGCGAGTTGAAAGATATCGCTGATCAACTTGTCGGGCGTGTAGTCCGACACTTCCGTCGGCTTGGAGCTGCCGCGATAGCCGCGCTGGTCGGGCGCGACGCAGCGGAAGCGATCCTTCAGGTGCGCGATCTGGTGGCGCCAGGTGCGATGGCTTTCGGGAAAGCCGTGGAGGAAGATGAGCGCGGGCGCGCCTTCCGGCCCCTCGTCGATGCAATCGAGCTCGATCCCGCTCGCCAGCTTTACCCGCTTCATCGTCAGCCCTCCTTCAGCCGCTCCATGTATCCGCGCGCGACCATCGCCTCGACCTGGTCGAGCAGCCAGTCGGGTGCGCGGCGCGCTTCGCCCATGGCGAGTTCGGCGCCCTCGGCGACCAGAATTTCCCGCTCACGGTCTGCGATGGCATCCAGCATTTTCTCCGCCGAATAGTCCGGGTCGAGGCCTTCATCGATCGCCTGGTCGCTCTTGCCGCGCGCGCTGCCGTCCGCGGTCAGGGCATTGCGGCTGACTTCGGTGCGGATCGAGCCGGGAAAGATCGTGTGGACGGAAACTCCGCTCTGCGACAGCTCGGCGCGCAGAGCCTCGGCATAGCCGGCAAGGCCGAACTTCGCCGCGCTGTAGGCGGTGCGCATCGGCACGCCGACCTTGCCCGCGATCGACGAGATGAACGCCAGCGCCCCGCTGCCACGCTCGGTCATCGGACCGATCAGGCCTTGCGCGAAGGCGATCTGCGCCATCAGGTCGACCTCGATGATCTCGCGATAGACTTGCAAGGCGGTTTCGATTGCCGCCGAGCGCTGCGATATGCCCGCGTTGGCGACTGCGAGATCTACGCCGCCCTTCCACGCGATCGCCTGCGCCGTTGCACCAGCGAGTGCAGCATCGTCCCGCACGTCGAAGGGGAGGATGAGCGTTTCGCCTTCGATTTGCTTGGCGACCGCCTCCAATCGCGCGGTATCGCGACCTGACAGGATGGCGTGACCGCCGCGCGCTGCCCACTGGCGGGCGAGCGCTGCGCCGATGCCACTCGATGCGCCCGTGATCCAGGCGACTTTTCCTTCGGGTTTCATGGGTAACTCACCGTCTTGGGAATTTCGGGAAGTGGGATGAATTCGTCGCTGTCGCCGGGGACGAGCGGGAATTTCCCGGCACGCCAGTCTTCCTTGGCGGTATTGATGCGATCGCGGCTGGAGCTGACGAAGTTCCACCAGACGTGGCGCTTCGTAGCGAACGCTTCGCCGCCCAGCAGCATTACGCGGCCACCCCGTTCGGAGGACAGCCGCATCGCGGCTCCGGGGGCGAGCACGGTCAACACGAACGGATCGAGCGAGACTTCCGTCGATCGACGCCTCGCCGCCGACCAGCATGACCGCGCGCTCGTCAGCCTCCGCGTCGATGGGCAGCGCACCGCCCGGTTCGAGCGCGATTTCGGCATAGATCGTCGCCGCGTGCGTGGTGGTCGGGGCGCGCTGGCCCCACAGTTCGCCCATGATGACGATCGCCTTCGCCCCGTTGTCTTCGACGCCCGGAAGGTCGGTTCGTGCTTCGAACGCGGGGTCGATCTCTTCTTGCCCGTCCGGCAGCGCGAGCCAGGTCTGCATCCCGTAGAGTTTCGGCCCGTCCGCTCGCTCGGACTGTGGCGAGCGTTCCGAATGGACGATTCCGCGCCCGGCGGTCATCAAGTTGACCTGTCCGGGCCGGATCGTGGCGAAGGTGCCGAGGCTGTCGCGGTGGTCGATCGCTCCCTCGAACAGCCAGGTCACCGTGGCGAGATTGATGTGAGGATGCGGGCGCACGTCCATCCCGCCGCCGGCATCGAGATGCGCCGGGCCGAACTCGTCGACGAATATGAACGGGCCGACCATCGTTCGCCCGCGGCTCGGCAGCACGCGGCGAACCTGGAACTGGCCAAGATCATGGGTGACCGGCTGGATGGTCGTTTCGATCATCTGGATTCTCCATCCCCTTCATTCGGGGCGAACGCGCGGATTGCGAGGGCGTGAACCCGCTGTCCCGGTATGTCGCCCAGCGCGGCGTTGACCATGCGCTGGCGCTGGAGCCGCGACTTGCCGGCGAACTCGGCGCTTTCGACCACGACGGTGAAGTGTGATTCTCCGCTTCCGTCGTCGCCCGAGTGGCCGCGGTGCTTCGCGCTGTCGTTGATCACCTCGAGGCGGGTGGGGGAGAAGGCTGCCGAGAGCAGCAATTCAATTTCGGTTTGCAAGGGACCTTCCATGACCGAAGTCTTGGGAGTTGCGAGGCGGGTTGTCCATGCTTGTCTGGGTGCCTAACTCGGGCCGGATGCGCTCGACACGATTTCACGGACGACACGAAGACTCGATACAGGAATGCATGGCCCCCGGCTGCGACGAACCGGGGCAATTCCGCGCGCCAGGCGCCCGCTCGTCGGGTTTCGATGGGCCGGGAGACAGCTTGTGGTTTTGTCTCGACCACGTGCGCGAATTCAATGCCGCGTACGATTGGTTCGAGGGGATGAGCGCCGAGGAAATTCTCGAGGCGCAGCATCCGGCGGCAGGTTGGGCGGATTCGAGCACTCGGCGCGCATTCCGCGCTGACGCGGGGGCGGACGGGATGCCTCGATGGGCCGATTTCGGCGATCCGCTCGACGCCATAGGCGCACGAGCGGGCGATATCCGCCGCCGCGCGCAGGGCGCCCAGCGTTTCCGCGCCCAGGCGAGCCGGTTCACTCGCGCCGAGCAGGACGCGCTGCAGACGATGGATCTTGCCCCCGATATCGATCGCACCGCACTACGTCGTCGTTATTCCGAGCTTGTCCGCCGCTATCATCCGGACCGCAACGGAGGCGATCGGGGCTATGAAACGCGGCTGACGCGCGTGGTCGAGGCTTACCAACTTCTCCGGAAAAGTACCGCGCTGGCCTAGTCGTCCGGCTGGGCCTCGGCGATCAGCCTCTCGTCGATGGACTTCGCCGCCTGGTACGCGGGCCGCTCGCGGACGCGCGCCACGTAGTTCTCGAGCGCGGGACGAGGCGGGATTGTGCCGAACTGGAGTCCCCAGTCGGCCGCGCTCCCGGCGTAGACGTCGGCCATGGTGAAGCGGTTGCCGCAGACGAAATCATGGTCCTCGAACCATCCGGCGAAAGCGTCGATCGTCCTGTCGAAGTTGCCGAAGCCCGCCATGCCTTCGCGCTCCGGGGGTACTTCCCAACCCATCGCGCGCGCAACGACTGCCTGCTCAAGTGGACCAGCGGCGAACAACAACCAGCGGAAGTAGTCCGCCTTCTCATGTTCGCGCGGGAGCAGATCGGGCGCCGACATTTCGGCAATGTAATGGCAGATCGCAGCTGCCTCGGTCACCACGTGGTCGTGGCCGCCGTGGTGATGGACGATCGTAGGAACCTTGCCCATCGGGTTGACCGCCATGAGGTCGCCCTTGTCCTGCCAGTCGACCAGCATCTGCTCGTAGTCGGCGCCCGCCTCGTGCAGCGCCCAGCGGGCGATCTGACCGCGGCTCATGGGGTTGGTGTAGAAGGTGTATTCGGCCATCTCGGCTCTCCCAAAAATTATTTGCGTCCCACTTCAATCGCGATCGGGCGCTCCGAGCGGGAAATATGCGCGGTAGGGGCGGGCATCCTCTATGCACCTGACCGCCGCCGGTAACGCGAGGAGTTCGGCGCGCAGAGCAGCGACACGCGGACAACTCGCGGGGATTCTCTCGACCCAGTCGGCGTAGAAGAGGCTCGGCATCGCCGCACAGCTGGCGAGGCTGACGTGGGGCGGAAGGTCGTTACTCGCCAGCCAGTCTTCGAGCCAAGCGTACGTGCGGAGCAATCCGTCCTTGCCCGCGGCGACTTGTGCCGGATCGGGGTTCTGCGCATCGGCGATGTAAGCGTTCACCGTGAGCTGGGCGATATCCATCACATACCGATCGAATACCCGGTCCGTCATGCGCGCGACCACGGCTTCGGCGGGATCGGCCGGGATTAGCGGCGCCTCGCCTGGATAATGAACTGCCAGGTACTCGACGATCGCGGTCGATTCGACGATCACCGTATCGCCGTCCGTAAGCACTGGAAATTTGCCGGCCGGATGAACCGTCTTGCAGTAGTCCCAGTTACCCGGATAGGCGGGATCGACGTTACGAAATTCGAATTTCGTGTCGTTGGCGTAGAGTGGCATCAGTGCTTTCCAGGTGTAACTGGAAAACGGATGACCGTAGAGGACGGGCCCGCTCACCACGTTCCCTCCGCCATGCGCCGCTGGCGCACCCTCTCCCGTTCGCTCGTGGCGGCGATCGGCCCCTCAGGCGGATAGGGTGGAAGTTCGCCGCCGGGTTTGTAGTGCGCCACGACAGTGCCTTGTCCGGTCACCCGGTGATCGGTCATCTCCAGCTTCGCGGTCGGAGTACCTTCGCCGAACAGGCGCTTCCCGCTGCCGAGAACGACCGGGTAGGTCATCGTGATCAGTTCATCGATCAGGCCGGCTTTCAGAAGGGGAGGGTAGAGAGCACTCGACCCCTGGATGATGATGTCAGGACCTTCCCCGTCCTTGACGCGCGCGACATCAGCGATGCCCGAAAGCCGTTGGCTATTTTCCCACTCGAGCGGCTGATCACCCCGGGTGAGAACGTATTTCGTTGTCTTGCCGAATGCGTCCCGCATCGGCCGGTTCTCGGGCTCTTCGGCGTAGGGCCAGTAGGCGGCAAAGATGTCGTAGGTTCTACGGCCGAGCAGAAGATCATAGTCGCCGGAGAACAGCGCGCCGAGCGTTTCGCCGACGCCCTCGTCCCAAAGCTTGAAGACCCAGCCGCCCTCGTCGAAGCCGCCCTGCGTATCCTCGGTCGGCCCGCCGGGGGCCTGCATGACGCCGTCGAGCGAAAGGAACGCGGCGCCGGTGATCTTGCGGGCCATGGCGTCAGCTACCGCGCCGTGCAGCGTCGATCGCGGCGACGTCGATCTTGCGCATCGTCATCATCGCCTCGAATGCACGCTTCGCTTCGTCACCGCCGGCCTTCTGCGATTCAAGCAAGGAGCGCGGGGTGATCTGCCAGTTGAAACCCCACTTGTCCTTGCACCATCCGCAGGCGCTTTCCTGTCCGCCGTTGCCGACGATTGCATCCCAGTAGCGGTCGGTCTCTCGCTGATCCTCGGTCACGACCATGAAGCTGACGCTCTCGTTCGGCTTGAACATGTCGCCGCCGTTGAGGCCCGAGAACGCGCGGCCGAGCACGGTGAATTCGACCGTCAGTGCGTCACCCTTCTTACCACCCGGAAAGTCGGACGGGGCGCGGAACACGTTCCCGACGGAACTGTCGGGAAAGGTGTCGGCGTAGAACCGCGCAGCTTCCTCGGCATCGCCGTCGAACCACAGAACGGTCGTCAATTTTTCCATTGTTCAAGCTTCCTTTCGCGGGCCTACGAGACCGAAGGTCGCGCCTTCGGGATCATGGCCGTAGACGGTGTATTCCCCGCCGGGGATCGGCTGCGGATCGTCGAGTAGCTTGCCGCCGCCGTCGACCGTCGCCGCGCAGGCCCGGTCGATATCGTCGACGCCGATGAAATATTGCCAGCGCGATCCTTCGCCGCCCGGCTGCGCCTTGCCGATTGCGCCGATCCCCGTCTCGTGGTGCTGGATGAAGAGGTAATCGCCCATCGGGCCCATCGGCATCGACTCGTTCTGAGTCCAGCCGAATACACCGGAGTAGAGCTTGGTCGCCCCCTCGGGGTCGGCTGACCAAAGTTCGTTCCACCGGACGTGCTGGGCCTCGGTGACCGAGAAGACATCGCTCTTCGCATCGGGTTGGTCTTTCGGCGGGATCGGATTCATCAGGTAGAGTGTCGCACCCCACGGGTCGGAGACCATGGCGATGCGTCCGACCGGCAGGTCCATCGCCGGCATGTGCACCGAGCCGCCCGCGTCGGTGAACGCGCCGACCGCGCCGTCGACGTCCGGCACACAGACGTACCCCATCCAAACCGGCTTGCCTCCGTTGTCGCGCATGTCCTGCGACATGCCGAGCACTGCCCCTGCCATGCCCCCGTCGCTGCGCCTGATCATGTGGTAGGTCGTCCCGGTCGGCATTTGCTGGCCGTCAGCCTGGATATCCCAGCCGACGACGGCGTCGTAGAACGACTTGGCGCGAGAGGGATCGTTCGACATCAACTCGTACCAGATAAACGCACCCCGATCTGAAGATTCGTTCATGGTTCAGGCCTCCCGTGCGGCCGGCTGCGGATGGCGCTCGAAAGCTGCGAGCTGGTCCGCCATCGCCTGCCGGAACGCGGGACGAGCCATGCCGCGCTCCACGTAGGCCGCGATGGCGGGATGCTCGCCGAGCAGGGGACTGTTGTCGAGCTCGCGAAGGACCGTGATCATGGCGATGTCCGCAATCGAAAACCTTTGCCCGAGCCAGTCCTGCCTGGCGACCAGCGTTTCGACTGGATCGAGCCGGCGCCGGACGAACGCCTCGAGCGAAGGGCGGCGCAACTCGGCCCACTCCTCGCCCTTCGCGAAGACGTTGACGTTGGTCAGTTCCATCAGAACCGGCTCGACGGTGTTGAACGCGCCGAAAAGCCACGAGATCGCGGTCGAGCGGGCCTGTCCGCCGCGGGGAAGCAGGGCCTCGCCCTTGTCGCCGAGGTGCAGCAGCGTCGCGCCGCTTTCGAACACGTGGACATCGCCGTCGAGCAGGGCGGGAACCTGGCCCCAAGGCTGCTCGTCGAAGTAGCTTTTCGGCTTGTCCATCACGTCGATGAGTTCTTCGCGATAGGAAATCGCGGCTTCCTCGCACGCCCACCTTGGGCGCAGGTCGCGGACGTAGCCCTGCGCGAAGCCGGGCACCCATCGATAGGCGAAGATCGCCAAGTCCGAGGCTGGATCGATCATGGACATGGGGTCAGTCCTTTGCCTGTGAGTATTCCTGGGGACCCACCTCAACCGCGGCGGGATCCATCCAGTTGGGTTCCCAGATATGACCGTCCGGATCCTCGAAGCTGCGCCCGTACATGAAGCCGTGATCCTGCTTCGGATTGCAGTCGGGCGTTCCGCCGGCCCTGGCGGCGGCATCGACGATCGCGTCGACTTCCTCGCGGCTGTTTCGACTGATCGCGAGCATGAGCTGGGCGCTCCTTTTCGCATCGGGAATGCCTTTGGACGTAAACGTCTTCCACAAGTCATGCGTAAGCAGCATCACGTAGATCGCGTCGGACAGTACCATGCAGGCCGCCACTTCGTTCGAGAACTTCGGCTCGTTGGTGAAGCCTATCGCCTCGTAGAATGCCTTCGATCTGGCGAGGTCGCTGACAGGCAGGTTCACGAATATCGACTGGATCATGGCGGCCTCTCCTCACCGGGGCGACTCGGCGCTTGCGATTGGTGACACCAAGAGTTACTTAAAGCAACTGTGAAGTTACAAAAAGAAACTAAACAGCGCGCGCAAGGGCATGGTCGCTGGTATGGCGACGCCTGCGGAACGGCGTTCGCGATGGAACTGATCGGCGAGCGCTGGTCGTTGTTGATCGTGCGAGAACTTATGCTCGGCGGACGGCGCTTTTCGGATATTCGCGGCAGTCTGCCCGGAATTTCGGCCAAGGTTTTGGCCGAGCGGCTGGAATCGCTTGAAAAGTCGGGTGTGCTCGTCCGCCGCGAGTTGGCGCCGCCTGCCAGGGTTCAAGTCTACGAGCTGACCAAGTGGGGTTATGCTGCCGAGCCGCTGATCCAGGAGGCGGGCCGTTGGGCGGCGCAATCGAGCGCCCACGACCCGACGCTGCCACTTTCGCCGGTTTCTCTGATGCTTTCGATGCGGACAATGGTCGACCGGACGGGGTTGCCGACTGTTCGCGGCCGTGTCGGATTCGTGATCGGCGACGAGAGCTTCGTTGCGACGCCGGGTGAACGCGAGCTGCCGATCGTGCGTGCGTCGGTCGAGGGCGCAGATGCGGTCTTTCGCACACTCGACGCCGCAGTGATCGCCGGCGGGATCTATGCCGGGATTCCGTGGGCAGATCTTGAACGCGATGCTGGCCTGGTGATCGAAGGGGATCGCGAGCTGGCGATGCGCTACGTCGCGCTGTTCAGCCTGCCCCCGCCATTGGCCTGATCACCGCTGTCGAAAGGCCCATCGCAGCCCCTCGGACATCGTCCGCGTTACCAGGCGTGCGGGGAGGGCGCTCGCCCTCGGTCGGTCGAGGCCGAGCATTGTGCGCGCATAGGGCGGCAGAAGATCGACCGCGGCGGTCCCGAGCGCCCGCTGTACCGCTACCGGCGCACCTTCGGGTCGCTGTTCGAGCACCAGCCGGGCGATCTCGCGTGCGGCATCGCTCGGCGCAAGATCGCCCCGCAGTTCCGCGATCAGGTCGTCGGCCTCGGCCTGCGTCTCCGGCACCGGGCCGGCCCCAAGCGCGCGGGCGATCACCGCGAACTGACGGAAATACTCGTCGCGCTCGGCGAGCGGCATGGCAGGCTGAACGTACGCGAGGTAGGCCTCGAGAAAACTCGTGGCCTCCGCCACGTGAACCCAGGCGAGCGTGCGCGGGTTTGTCGCGGCATACGAGGTCCCGTCCGGCAGGACGCCGCTGACCTTTCCGTGGATCCTGTTGACCCGTTCGATGGCGGCCATCGCCTCGTCCCGGTGCGCGAAAGTTGTTTGCGCAATGAACCTTGCGGTCCGGCGGAGCCGGCCGTGCATGTCGCTGCGGAAGTCCGAGTGGTCGAGCACGCCCTGGAGCGCGTGCGGATGGAGCATCTGCAGCAGCAGTGAGCGAATTCCGCCGACCATCATCGAGACGACCCCGGAGTGGACCATCCGGATCGGCGAATCACGCTCGAACAAGGCTTCGTCGCTGATCGTCACCGGCTGCTGGCCGGCTGCGACATCGTTGAACACTCCGCGCACCTTGCCGACCAGTCGGCGACGAACGAATTCGGCGGGGGAAGGCGGCATTGTCCCTGTCTAGCGCAGCCCGGCGCGCGCGTCAGTAGGCGGACATGCGCCGCTCGAGCGTCGCCAGCGCGCGGTCGAAATCGCCAATGTCGCCACTCGCGCGGACGGCAAGCTCGGCGCCCTCGATCTGGGCAAGGACCGCGCGGGCTTCCTCCTCGATATCGCCGGCGACGACGATCGTCCGGTCGCGCCGCCCGATCTGCAAGGCATGGGCGATCTGCCGCACGAGACTTGTTCGGGTACCCTTCAATGCCTCCCGGGTCGAAGGGTCGGTGACGGTCGGGTCGGCCGACATCGCCGTCACGAGGTCGACAGCCGATCCATCGCTGCAGATCGCCCGGCGCATCTGGGCGATGCCTCGCATCAGGGCACAACCACGCCGGCGATCTTCGCCGAGGGCATCGAGTTCATGTCGAAGCTGTCGCTCGCGCCGCTCGATCAACGCCCGGCCGAAGTCCGACTTGGCGGGAAAATGATGGTGGATCGAGGCCTTCCGGACACCGGCACGTTCCGCGAGCGCGCCATAGCTGAAACCGGCAAAGCCTTGACGGCGCACGATTTCCTCGCCGAGATCCAGCAGTTCTTCGCGCGATGTTTTCATGAACCTACCTATTAGTAGTTTTTTATCCACAGGGTCAAGAATCCAACCTATCTTGAGGTAGGTTTACTCCGCTTGGGCGGTTCCAAGCGGAAATACCGTTGCGAGCCCGCGCGCGCGCGTATAGGCCGCGCGGCACGATGAACGACATGACAGACGCACTCGACACGGCCCAGCGCACCGTCCTTGCCGCCCCGGATACGACCGTGAACGCCCGCGAGGTATTCGGGGTCGATGTCGACTGGCAAGTGCCGGCCTTTTCCAAGGCCGATGCGCGCGTGCCGGACATCGACGAGAGCTACGTGTTCGATCCCGACACCACGATCGCGATCCTCGCGGGTTTCGCGTTCGACCGGCGCGTGATGGTGCAGGGTTACCATGGCACCGGCAAGTCGACGCACATCGAACAGGTCGCCGCGCGCCTCAACTGGCCGTGTATCCGAATCAACCTCGATGCGCACATCAGCCGTATCGATCTTGTCGGGCGCGACGCGATCGTGCTGCGCGATGGCTTGCAAGTGACCGAGTTTCGCGAAGGCCTGTTGCCGTGGGCACTCCAGCATCCCGTTGCGCTCGTTTTCGATGAATACGATGCCGGACGTCCCGACGTGATGTTCGTGATCCAGCGCGTACTCGAACAGCAGGGCAAGCTGACGCTGCTCGATCAGAACCGCGTGATCCGGCCGGATCCATATTTTCGCCTGTTCGCCACCGCGAACACGGTCGGCCTAGGTGACACCAGCGGGCTCTATCACGGCACGCAGGCGATCAACCAAGGGCAGATGGACCGCTGGAGCATGGTGGTCGCGCTCAACTATCTGCCGGCCGATACCGAGCAGGAGATCGTCAAATCGAAGGCGCCGGATGCCGACCCGAAGGTCATTGCCGACATGGTGAAGGTGGCCGACCTGACCCGTCAGGGCTTCATCGGCGGCGATATCTCCACCGTCATGAGCCCGCGCACGGTGATCACCTGGGCGCAGAACGCCGCGATCTTCGGCGACGTCGGTTTCGCTTTCCGCCTGACCTTCCTCAACAAGTGCGACGAGGCCGAGCGTGTACTGGTCGCCGAGTACTATCAGCGCGTGTTCGGTGTCGATCTTCCCGAAAGCGTAGTGGGCCGGAACTGAGCCACGCCCGGTCGGCTGACGTTCAGGCGCGACGGTCTATCCATCACTGTATTGACCTGTTAATACAGCTGGAATGGCATTGAGCGATCTCCTGGGCCGGTCCCGCTCGCGCGAAGATTCCGCATCGCACGCGGGCTATTTCGCGCTGCACGACGCTTACGATGACGGACCGACGGTCGACGACCGGTTCGACGATTGGGATCGTCGGCTGGACGAAGCAGGACCCAAGCCCCGCTCGACCTGGCTCGGCCGTCGCAAGCGCTGGTGGATCGTCCGCGGGGTCGCTGCGCTCCTCGCCTTGTTCATCCTGATCGTCGCCTGGCTCGCAGTCACCGCGCCGCTGTCTAAGTCGCTCGAACCGATCGCCGCGCCGCAGCTGACGCTTCTCGCGAGTGACGGGACCCCCATCGCCCGGAACGGGGCGGTGATCGACAAGCCGGTCGTCGTTAAAAAGCTGCCTCCCCACGTTGTCGGGGCGTTTCTCGCGATCGAGGACCGGCGGTTCTACAATCACTGGGGCGTCGATCCCCGCGGGGTCGCGCGCGCGGCATTCATGGGTGTTGGTGGCGGGTCGACGATTACCCAGCAGCTGGCCAAGTTCACGTTCCTTACTCCGGAACAGACCCTCACTCGCAAGGCGCGCGAGATGCTGATCGCTTTCTGGCTCGAAGCGTGGCTGACCAAGGACGAGATCCTCGAACGCTACCTGTCCAACGCGTACTTCGGCGACAACGTGTACGGTTTGCGCGCCGCGAGTCTGCATTACTTCTATCGCCAGCCGGAAAACCTCAGGCCGAACCAGGCTGCCTTGCTTGCCGGACTGGTCCAGGCGCCATCCCGATTCGCGCCGACGAAGCACTACGACCGCGCTGTAAGGCGGATGCAGATGGTCAAGAACGCGATGGTCGAGGCGGGCTATCTGACGCCGGCGGAGGCCGGGGCAATGCGTTCGCCCAGGCTCGACGTGCGGCCAGCGCCGAGCCTGCCAACAGGCACCTACTTCGCGGATTGGGCCCTGCCGCAGGGCCGCAGCCTGGCTGAGGCGGGGTACGGCGGGCAGACGTTGACCACCACGCTCGATTCCCGCTTGCAGGGAATTGCGCGGCGGGTCACCGCTCGCGTGCCGGGCAAAGCGCAGGTCGCGCTTGTCGCGATGCGCCCCAACGGCGAGGTGGTAGCGATGATCGGCGGCAAGGATTACGAAAAGTCGCCGTTCAATCGCGCCACGCAGGCCCACCGGCAGCCCGGGTCGACGTTCAAGCTCTTCGTCTGGCTCACCGCGCTGCGCGAAGGGATGGACCCGCAGGATACGATCGACAACCGGCCGTTCGAAACCGGTTCGTACCGACCGAAAAATGCCGCCGGTCGTTATTCCGACACGATCACCCTCGAGGACGCGTTTGCAAAGTCGAGCAACGTCGCCGCCGTCCGCTTGTTGCAGAAGGTGGGCAGTGAAAAGGTCATAGCTACCGCGCGCGACCTGGGGGTGACCTCCCCGCTCGCGGAGGGTGATCCCAGCCTCGCTCTCGGCACGTCGACGATGACCCTGCTCGAGCTTACCTCTGCTTACGCCGGGGTGGCTGCAAACGATTTCCCGGTCCGTCCGCGCGCATTTGCCGAGCCGGCCAAGGGCTGGTTGGCCAAGGCGTGGGACTGGAGCAAACGCGAGCGCCTTTCGGGTCGAACGCACGACGAAATGGAACAGTTGCTCCGCGCCGCGATCAACCGCGGGACTGGGCGCGCCGCGGCGCTCTCGATCCCCAATTACGGCAAGACGGGCACCAGCCAGGACTATCGTGATGCGCTGTTCGTGGGATACGCGGGCGACCTCGTCGTCGGCGTGTGGATCGGCAACGACGACAATAGCCCGCTTGGCGGAATCAGCGGTGGCAGCGTGCCGGCGCGCATTTGGCACGATTTCATGGTGCAGGCGATGGGCAGCGACGCAAATCGTCCGGCGCCCGCGCCCGACGTCAGCGATGATCCGGGTGGTCCGGTAGAGCCGATGGATGTGCCGGACCCGTCCGATCTACCGACGGCGGAATTTCCGCTGGACGAGCGCGGATCCCGGGTGCGGATCGGTGGGCAGGGGGTGACAGTGTCGACCGACGTAGAGGGCGTGCCGATCGACGTGCGGATCGGACGTGACGGGGTTCGCCTTGAGCCCGGGGCACAGACACAGACCGGTCAGCCTGTCGGGCCTCCACCCCCGCAACCGCCACAATGAAGGCTAGTCGGCGGTCTCGTCGACCATCAGGATGTTCATCACCGCGCTCGCGATCGGGCGCGCCGGATCGTCCTGCCACGCCTCGATCGAAAGGTTGGCGTTACGGCGACCCAGGCGCACGATACGCCCGCGGGCGAAGCTCTCGCGCGGGCGGCCGGTCGAAAGGTACTGAACGGTCACGTTGATCGGCTTGAGCAGTCGCACAAGCCCACGCTCCGCGATAGCGCTGCGCAAGGCAGCATAGCCTGCGGTCTCCAAAAGCCCCGCAATTGCGCCCCCATGCCAGGCCCCGGGACGTCCCTCCAGCTCGTGTGCGAAGGGCAGCGAAAGCAAAGGTGATTCGCCGTTTGCCCCGCCATCGGCAACGACAACACCGAGCGAGCGAGCGTATGCGGTGAGGTAGTCGCTCATGCTGCCCTCATGCGTGCAGGATCGAGTACCATGAACACGCCGGCCGCCTGCGCGATCAGGTCATCGGGATCCCCGTCGTGCGCCCTCCCTCGCACGAAGGCTGCGGTGCGGGTGAGACGGTAGCAAGTTACCCGCGCCGTCACGGGGGCGTGTTCACGGCTCGGGCGAAGATAATCCACCCTGAGGTCGAGCGTCGCCACCGGCCGGAACTCTCCGGCGGCAACCCAGATCGCCATTCCAGCGGCCATGTCGATGAGGCTGACTATGGGGCCCGAGGCGAGGACCGGGCGATCGTCGTCCCCGACAAGATCTGCGCGCCACGGAAGATCCAGTTCGCACCAGTCCGGGCCATGCGAACGATACCGGAGACCCAACCAGCCAGGGTGGGCTCGCGACAACGCCCAGCGGGACAAGGCAGAGGGATCGAACTGGTCGGGATAAGTATCCATCGTGCAGTCCGTGGAACGATCCATGGCTTATCGCAATCCCGCCCGCACGACTGGAACGACAATACGTGCCAAAAAAAACGGGGCCCGAAGGCCCCGTTTCAATCTATTCGATCAACGAGATCAGACCATTACGGGCTGACGGGATCGTTGCTGCCGTCGGTCGCGACGACGATCGCGGCGACGATCGCGGCAAGCGCGAGGATGCCGATGATCAGAGCCGAACCGCCCATTTCGCTGCCTTCTTCGGCAGGAGCAGCGGCGCGCTCCGGAGCAGCCTGCGCCACCACGGGAGCGGCAGTAAGCGAAAGAGCAGCCGCAGCAGCGGCAATCTTACGGAAGTTCATTAGCTATTCTCCTCGAAGGTCGTTGTCTTCAATCTCGTCTCGGGCGCCCTAATCCACTCAATCTGTCCTGACAAGACGGGTCGGCGGTAAATTCATGAAATAATCAGTTGCTTGACCCCATTTTGCAACAGTGCTGCTTTTCAATGAAAGCCAGCATCCATTAAACGCATTTTTACGGCGACAGTTCCGGGCAAGTAAACCCTTGGCCGCAGTGGTTTCCGACGAGCGGAGCCGGCTTTGCGACAGAAAGGGTGAAGATTGGGTTACCGGCTCAGCTATCTGTCAGTCGAAATTTCGCTCGCCAGGAACACGCGCTCGCCGCCAACCCATGTCTGCAATACTCGTGTGGCGCGCAGATCGGCCGGGGAGGCGAGCAGGGGATCGCGGTCTACAAGCACGAAATCTGCCCGCAGGCCTTGTTTCAGTTCTCCGAACCGTCCTTCTCCGAACCCGGCCCAGGCCCCGTTGACCGTATAAGCCGCGACCGCGGCTTCGCGGCTGACAGTCTCGCCGGGGAACCAGCCGCCGAAGGGCTGTCCATCAGGTCCGGTGCGGCTGATCGCGGCGGCGAGTCCGGCGAACGGATCGGTCGCCTCGACCGGAGCATCGGTTCCGAAAGCCAAGGTTGCGCCGCCTGCGGCAATACTGCGCCATGCGTAGGCTCCGGTCAGCCGGTCCGGCCCCAGCCGCGCCTCCGCCATGACCCGGTCGGAGGTCTGGTGCACCGGCTGCATCGAGGCGACGACGCCGAGCTTGCCGAATCGCGCAATGTCGGTCGGATCTACGATCTGCGCGTGCTCGATCCGCCAGCGGCGGTCGCCTTTGTAGGTTTCTTCCAGTTCCTCGATCGCATTCAGCACTTCTGCGTTCGCACGGTCGCCGATCGCGTGGACCGCCACCTGGAACTTGTCGAGCGCGGCGCGGCTCATCACGTTGCGCAACTGTGTTCCCGTCATCAATGGCAGGCCGGAGTTCTTCGGATCGTCGGCATAAGGCGTTTTGAGCCAAGCACCGCGCGACCCTAGCGCGCCATCCATGTAGAGCTTGATTCCGTCTAGCTTGAGCTTGTCGTCGTAGAGCCATGGCGAAGGACCGGGACCGCCGATCAGCTCCATGTTCTCCGGCCCCTTGGCGTAGGCCATGATCCGCATCCTGAGCCATCCCGAATCGCCGGCGCGACGCATCGATTGCCAATCCTCGATCGTCGTACCCATGTCGGCCACGGCCGTGACGCCGTTGTGCAACAGGATCTCCTGCGCTTTTGCCAGCGCGAGGTCGCGGTCTTCGGGGCGAGGCGGCGGAACCGCCTGGGTGACGAGGTCGGTCGCGTTATCGACGAAAACGCCCGCAGGCGCGCGCGAGCCCGCGATGCGTTCGATCCGCCCGCCCACCGGGTCGGGCGTCCCGGCGTCGATGCCCGCCGCCTTGAGCGCCAGCGTGTTGGCCCATTTCGCATGACCGTCGATTCTCTCGAGCAGGACCGGCCGGTCGCTTACGGCCGCATCGAGCTCGGTCGCGGTGGGGAAGCGACCGAGGCCCCATAATTCCTGGTTCCAGCCGCGTCCGATGATCCACTTGCGATCGGGATAGTGCGCCGCATAGGCGCGAATCGTGGCCTGCGCCTCGGCCAGCGACTTCGTCTGCGAGAGGTCGAGAGTCAGGGCGGCAAAGCCCATGTCCATCAGGTGGACGTGCGAATCGACGAAACCCGGCAGCACCACTGCCCCCTTGCCGTCGACCGCGAAGTCTGTCCCGACGGGGCGCTTGTCCTTGCGCTGCAGCAGGGCTTTCACCCTTCCGCCGTCATCAATCCAGATGCCGGTGAAGCGGGTGACCTTGCCCTCCCGATCGACCGAGATGCCCTGCACGTTGTCGACGAGCGTGTCGGCTGAGGCGGGGGTGGCTAGGCCGAGAATGGCGAGCGAGAAGAGGAGGGCGCGAGTCATCGCGCTATCGGTTAGGCAAGATTCCCTGTGAAGCAAATGAACAACGCGCGTGTTTCCCCGTCCGTCCATTTGGCCTAGGGCTCGGACGAAATGACCCAGCCGACAAGCCTTATCGAACCCGAGAGCACCGCTATCCCGCTGACCATCGACGACGTGCGTGCGGCGGCACGGCGTATCGAGGGCGCGGTGGTTCGCACCCCGACCATGCGCTCGATCACGCTGTCGCAGATCACCGGCGCGGAGATTTGGCTCAAGTTCGAAAACCAGCAGTTCACCGCCGCCTACAAGGAGCGCGGCGCGCTGAACGCTCTCCTCCAGCTGACCGACGAGCAGCGAAAGAGAGGGGTGATCGCGGCCTCTGCGGGCAATCACTCGCAGGGTCTCAGCTATCACGGCACCCGGCTCGGTGTGCCGGTTACGATCGTCATGCCGCGAACGACACCCAGCGTTAAGATCATGCAGACCGAGAGTGTCGGTGGCAACGTCGTGCTGGAGGGGGAAACCTTCGACGAGGCCTACGCGCACGCGCGCAAGCTGGAAGAGGAGCGCAATCTCACCTTCGTCCACCCGTTCGACGATCCCCACGTTGCTGCTGGCGCGGGCACTGTGGCACTCGAGATGCTCGAGGATGCTCCCGAGATCGATTGCCTCGTGGTGCCGATCGGCGGGGGTGGCCTGATTTCAGGTATGTCGACAGTCGCCAAGGCGCATGAGCCTCCGATCGAAGTCGTCGGTGTCGAAGCGGCGCTCTACCCCTCGATGTATGGGCGTATCAATGGCCGCCCGGTCAAATGCGGCGGCGACACCCTCGCCGAAGGAATCGCTGTAAAGGATCCCGGCGTCTTCACTGCGCGCGTGATCGCCGAGCGGGTCGACGAGATCCTGCTGGTCGAGGAAGACGCGCTCGAGCGTGCGGTCAGCCTGTTGTTGCAGATCGAAAAGACCGTCGTTGAGGGGGCCGGCGCGGCCGGCCTTGCTGCTGTGCTCGCGCACCCGGAGCGCTTCAAGGGGCGCACGCTGGGCCTGGTGCTGTGTGGCGGCAACATCGACACGCGCCTGCTCGCCAACGTACTCCTGCGGGACCTGGCCCGCTCGGGCCGGCTCGCGCGGCTGCGGGTGACGCTCCAGGACCGGCCCGGCGCGCTCTACAAGGTGATGAAAGAGTTCGACGCGCACAACGTCAACATCATCGAGATCTACCACCAGCGCATTTTCACGACGCTTCCTGCCAAGGGCCTGATCACCGACATCGAGTGCGAGGCGCGCGACCGCGAGCAGATCGATGCCCTGGTCAAGGCGCTGCGGGCCAAGGGATACTCGGTGAGCCAGGTCGAACTGAACTGAGGACGAAGCGGCGTCGGGCGGTTGGCAACCGCCTCTCAACTGTGCAAACTCAGTTTCCGTTAACCGAGATACATGGTTAAAGGTGTTTTACCGCCGTGCCCAAGCGGGCATACGGTAGCCACGCCCGACGCCGCAAACCCGCGGCCCGCGAGAGAGGACCAGCGCAAACCGTGACGGCTCCCGTCCGCTTCCCCCGATTTTTCGTCACGAGCCCGGCGCCGTGTCCGTACCTGCCGGGGCGCAGCGAACGGAAGGTTTTCACCGAACTCAAGGGACCGCACGCCGATCAACTTAACGAGGCGCTGGGGCGCATCGGATTCCGTCGCAGCCAGACAGTCGCATACCGTCCGAGCTGCCTCGACTGCCAGGCCTGCGTGTCGGTGCGCGTCCCGGTGCGCGATTTCGCCCCTTCGAGCACGCAAAAGCGCAACCTGAAGCGCAATTCCGACCTCGTGGCGACCGAGTGCCGTCCCTGGGCTACCGGCGAGCAATTCGACTTGCTGCGCAAGTACCTCGGCGTCCGCCACCCCGGCGGGGGCATGGCCGCGATGGACGAGATTGATTACGCGGACATGGTGGAACACACGCCGGTTACCAGCTATGTCGTTGAATATAGGGAGCCCTCCGATGGGCTGATGCCGGGCCGGCTCGTCGGCGCGTGCCTCACCGATCGGCAGGGCGACGGGTTGTCGATGATCTATTCGTTCTACGACCCCGAACATGAGGCGCGCACGGGTCTTGGCAATTATATCATCCTGGACCACATCCGCCGGGCTTCCGAAGACGGACTCGGGTACGTCTACCTCGGATACTGGGTCGAAGGATCCGACCGGATGCAGTACAAGATCCGCTATCGGCCGATCGAACTGCTCGGGCGCGACGGTTGGAAGCGGCTTGATCGCGAACGGCACGACGCGCTTATCGCTGCCGCCATGGCCCCTCGTTCCCGAGTGCGTGAAGACGCCAGCCCTGCCAAGGACGCATCGCTTCCGCAATTTGCCCAAAACGACTAGCCGGACCATCCTTGCGCTGGCGGGAGCCGCGCTGGTGACCGCGCCCATCATCGTCCGGGCGCAGGACTTGCAGGCTCCCCCTTCGCTCGAGGACTTGATCCCGGATTCGGCGGTCGAGAACCCGGAATCCTGGGCAGCCGAAGGCGCGCCAACCGATCCGCAGGAAGATACCGCGATCGCGGAGATGGCCGATCTCGATCCCGATGCGCCGCTCGCGGAGGTGCCGCCGATCGACGTCCCGTGGCCGGACAACCTCAAGCTCCCCGAACTGGTGAACCTCGAGCCCGACGATTCGGTCGAGTATGACGATCCGGTCGGCAAGGGTCGCCCGCGCCCTGGGCTTGCCAATGCGGATGTGGTGAACATTTCCTCGGAGTTGGCGCTCGCCTTCCCGGCCGACGAAGCAGCGTTGCCAGAGAGGCAGGCTTTTGCCGACCGGTTCGCCCAACTTTCGACCATAGCCGAGCTCGATTCGAAGGACGACAACATCGCCCAGCTCGCTGCGCGCGCGAAGGCGGACGAAGAACTGCTTGGTACGATGCTACGCGTCTATGGCTACTACGACGGGCAGGTGATGCGCACGGTCGGCGCGATCGATCCAGGTGAGGGAAAGGCGACCCAAAGCCCCAAGGTTCGCTTCGACCTGATCCCGGGAGCGCACTACCGCTTCGGCCAGATCGACTTGGGGAATCTTTCGGCCGCGCCCGACGCGCGAGAATTGCGTCGGGCCTTCGAGATCGAATCTGGCGACCCTATGTCGAGCGACAAGATCGTGGCCGAGCAGTTCGATCTCGACAGGGCACTCGGCGAGTTGGGCTATCCCTTCGCTGCGATCGACGAGCCCGAACTGCTCGTCGACCATGCGCGCGAAGAGGGCGACCTGACGATGAAAGTCGAACCGGGCGGCAAGTTCGCCTTCGGCCCCATCGTTTCGAACTTGTCCGATTTCATGTCGGGCAAGCATCTCTCCACGATCGCGCGGTTCGATTCCGGCGACATCTACCAGCGTTCGCTCGAATACGACCTGCGTCGGGCAATCGTTTCGACCGGGCTCGTTTCGTCGGTCACGATCAGCCGCCGAAAGGTCAGCGACCCGGTCGGCGATCAACCGGGCGAAGTGGCTCTCGACGTCGAGATGACCAAAGCCAAGCTGCGCACGATAGCCGGCGCCATCGGCTACGGCACCGGAGAGGGGTTCCGGGTCGAAGGAAGCTGGGAACACCGCAACATGTTCCCGCCGGAGGGGATGTTGCGCGTACGGGCCATCGCCGGCACACAGCAGCAACTTGCCGGGGTGACCTTTCGCAAGAATAATTTCGGCGGGCGCGACAAGGTTCTGACGCTCGATGCATTCGCCTCGACTATCTCGAGCCAAGCTTACGACGCGCGGACGGTCTCTTTCATCGGCACGTATGAGAGGTTGTCCACTCTGCTGTTTCAGAAGCCGCTGAGCTGGAGCCTCGGGTTGGAGGCCGTCGCGACGCAGGAACGACCGGCGCCGATCGGCGGAGTGGTGCAGCCGCGCCAGACATATTTCGTCGGTGCCTTGCCGACATATGCACAGATCGACACGACCGACAGCCTGCTCAACCCGACCAAGGGTTTCCGCGTCGGCGTTAGGTTGTCGCCAGAAGTCTCGCGAACCAATTCGACCGAGAGCTTCTATCTGCGTGGTCAGCTCGATGCCTCGACTTACAAGCAGGTGACCGACAAGATCGTCGTCGCCGGCCGGGTGCGCTTTGGCGCGATCCCCGGCACCGAGATCGCCAACATAGCACCCTCGCGCCGGCTCTACAGTGGCGGCGGTGGATCGGTGCGCGGTTACGGCTACCAGGCCATCGGTCCGCGTGATGCCGACGGCAACCCGACCGGCGGACGCAGCCTCGTCGAAGGCGCAATCGAGGCGCGGATCGGCACGAAGTTCTTCGACGGCGCACTGTCGGTGGTGCCGTTCCTCGACGCAGGATCGGTCAGCCAGTCGGTGACGCCCGATTTCCAGACGGTGCGATTCGGTGCAGGGCTGGGCGTGCGATACAACACCGGCTTCGGACCGCTTCGGCTCGACGTCGCGACCCCGATCAATCCCGCGCCGGGCGATAGCCGTATCGCGGTCTACGTCTCGCTTGGACAGGCGTTCTGATGGTTGGGGACGGTGTAACCGAGGCGACGGACGCGCCCGAGGAGCCGTCAGCGGGCCGTTCGCACTCAGGGCGCACCGCCGCCAAGTGGCTGCTTGGCGGGCTTGCCGCGGTGGTGCTGCTGATCGTTGCCGCCCTGGCGGTACTCAACAGCCCGATCGGGCACCGATGGGTCACCGATCAGATCGCCAAGGTCGCCCCGGCTTCGGGCCTGAAGATCGACATCGGTCGGATTGAAGGCAACCTCTACGGCAAGGCGACTCTTCACGACGTTACACTGTCGGATCCGAAGGGGCCGTTCCTCCGCGTGCCTCTGGTCAACCTCGACTGGCGACCGACGAGCTGGTTCACCAGCGGTCTCGACGTGCGCGAGCTCACTACCCATCGTGGCACATTGCTGAGATTGCCCAAGCTCAATCCCGGCGATCCAAATGCGCCGATCCTGCCCAATTTCGACATTCGAGTCGACAGGCTGGCAATCGACGATCTGACGGTCGCGAAAGGCGTCATCGATGCCGATGCGCACAAGGTGAACCTACTTGCGAGCGCCGACATTCGCGACGGACGCGTCATGGCGAAGGTCGACGGGCGACTGGGAGAATTCGACCGAATCCACGCTCTGGTGGATGCCTATCCCGACGGCGACAAGTTCGACATCGATCTCGACTATCGCGCGCCGAAAGGCGGCGTGCTTGCCGGGATGATCGGTACGAAGGCGGGGTATAGCGCGAGCATTCGCGGCGATGGAACGTGGAGCAAGTGGGACGGCGTCGGCCAAGTCGAGCGCGACGGTGAGAACTTCGCCGCCTTCCGGATGATGAACCGGGCGGGCGAATACACCATACTGGGCCAGGCGCATCCCCAGCCGGCGATGAGCGCTGGCCTGCTTGCCGACGCGCTGGGCGAAACCGTGTCGTACAAGGCGACCGGCACGCTCAAGAACAGTGTGCTCGACGGGCACGTGACACTCGTCGGAGACGGCGTTGCGGGCAGCGCAAGAGGCGCGCTCGACCTGGCCAACAACGCTGCGGACGGGCTGGCGATAAGCGCGCGGATCAAGGATCGCTCGTTATTCGGGCCCGATACGCAGGTTCAGGGCGCGCGGATATCGGCAACGCTGGACGGACCGTTCCGCGACTTGACGATTGACCACAAACTTTCCGTCGAGAAATTCGTCAGCGGGTCGACCCAACTTTCGGGGGTCGCCCAGCAGGGTACGGCCACCTACGACGGCACGAGCTGGACGCTGCCGCTCGACGCGAAGGTCGAACGAATTGTTACGGGGTCCGCCCAGATCGATCCGCGGCTGGTGAATGGACGCGTCACGGGGACCGTCGTTTATCAGGGTTCCAGGCTCAGTTCCGACGCGCTGGCAATCCGTTTTCCGGATGCAAGTGCGCAACTCTCGCTCTCTGGAGACACGACCAGCGGGGTCTATCACGTGTCCGGTCCCGTCACGGCCAACGGGATTACGCTCGAGAACATAGGAAAGGTAAACGGCGGAGCGACGATCGACGCGACATTTGGCAGCGCGCCCTGGTCCCTCCGTGCCGATTTCCGGGGACGTATTCCCAACGTCACCAACAGCACTCTTGCCAATCTGGCGGGTCCCTCGATCGCGTTTAGCGGCGGGATAATGACAGGTGGCGATCGACCCCTGGATTTCCGCGGCGTGCGGATTAACGCAGCCAAGCTCGACCTGGCGCTCGACGGGATGATCCGTCCAGGCCGCACCAGCATCGCGGGACGCGGGCGTCACGTTCAATACGGCCCCTTCACGGTCGAGGGCTCCTACACCGATCGCGGTCCCGAAGCGGTGCTGGTTTTCGCCGATCCGCTGCCGGCCGCAGGGCTCAAGGACGTGCGGGTTGCGATCGTACCCACCGACGAAGGCTTCGCGATCGAGACGCGTGGCGAGTCCGTGCTGGGCCCGTTCAACGGGCAGATTGATCTCGCTTCGCCCGCCGGAGGGCCGACCCGCCTGAGCATCCGAAAGCTTGATATCTGGAAGAGCTCGGTCACCGGCAACCTGACGCTTGTCGATGGAACAGCGGACGGAACACTCGCTGTTTCAGGCGGAGGGCTCGATGGAACCATCGCGCTCAGTCCCCGCAACGGGGGGCAAGCATTCGACGTCAAGCTTGCCGTCCGCGAGGCAACCTTCGGCGGCGCTACGCCGATTTCGATCGGTCGCGCAGACATCGACGCGAACGGTCTGCTCGTCGATGGCAACAGCACGGTCAGCGGCAGCGTTTATGCGCGGGGTGTGACCTATGGCAGCCTGTTCGTAGGACGGCTGGCAGCACGAGCCGAACTGCAGAACGGGGCGGGCACGGTAACAGCCTCGGTCGCTGGACGACGGGGGAGCCGCTTCTCGTTGCAACTCCACGGTGACGTCGCGCCCGACCGCGTCGCGGTCGCTGCCCGGGGTGAGTTTGCCGGTCGGACGATAACGATGCCGCGCCGCGCGGTCCTGCTCAAACAACCCGACGGCGGCTGGCGACTCGAACCTACTCAGGTCAACTTCGCAGGTGGATCGTTGATCGGTTCGGGCGAATTCGGCGGTGGTCGAACTGCGATGAACGTCCAGATGGCGGAAATGCCGCTGTCGGTCGCCGACATCGTCATGGAGCTCGGGCTCGGCGGCAAGATCTCGGGGGTGGTCGACTTCGCGAGCGGAGGGGGTGCACCCCTGACTGGTGAAGCGAAGATAAAGATCGACGGGCTTACCCGCTCCGGGCTCGTCCTCACTTCCCGGCCAATGGACCTTGCGATGGTACTGCGCTTGACGCCCGACAGGCTCGAAACGCGCGCGGTAATGGACGAGGGCGGTGAGCGGCGCGGACGTGTACAGGGGCGGATCGCGAACATGCCGCGCGATGGCGCCTTGTTCGATCGGTTGCGCAGGGGCGATCTTTTCGCACAGCTGCGCTATAAGGGCCCGGCCGACGCGTTGTGGCGGCTCGCTGCGGTGGATGCCTTCGATCTTACCGGACCGCTCTCGGTCGCTGCGGACGTGACCGGCACGCTGGCGGCACCGCAAGTGCGCGGGACCGTGGCGAGCGATAAGCTGCGGCTCCGTTCGAGTTTGTCGGGTACCGATCTTACCAACGTGAAGGCACGTGGCAGGTTCTCCGGGTCGCGCCTGCGGCTTACCAAGTTCACCGGAGAGACTCCGAATGGCGGCACCGTCAGCGGCAGCGGTGTGATCACGCTCGAAGACCTGGGGGTGAAGGGCCCGCAACTCGATATCCGCATGGCTGCACGCAACGCGCGGCTGGTGAATGCCCAGGGTCTCAGCGCGACGGTTACCGGGCCCCTGCGGATCGTGTCCGACGGCATCGGGGGCACTATCGCGGGACGTGTGCTGGTCGATAGGGCGAGCTGGAAGCTCGGCACCGCGGCGGCGGACGTGCGTTTGCCGCAGATCAAGACCCGCGAGATCAACTTGCCATACGACATTGGCCCGGCGCGCGCGGCGTCGCGCCCTTGGCGCTATCTCATAGATGCGCGCGCTCCCAGCCGCGTGGCGGTCGACGGAATGGGCCTCGACAGCGAATGGGGTGCGAACATACGAGTGCGCGGGACGACCGAAGACATGCGCATCGGCGGCGAGGCGCGCATGATCCGCGGCGACTACACCTTCGCCGGTACCCGGTTCGACCTCAACCGCGGCGTCATCAACTTCGACGAGAACGTGCCGGTCGACCCGCGGCTCGACATCGTCGCCGAAAGCAAGTCGCAGGGCATTGATGTGACGGTAAAGGTCCAGGGCAGCGCGCAGCAGCCCGAGATTACATTCCAATCGACGCCGGCACTGCCGGAGGAAGAAATTCTCGCCCGGTTGTTATTCGGTGGTTCGATCACTGAACTGAGCGCTACAGACGTGCTCCAGCTCGGTTCGGCGCTTGCCTCGCTGCGTGGCGGCGGTGGCATGGACCCGATCAACAAGCTGCGCAGCGCGATCGGGCTGGACCGGCTGCGGATCGTAAGTGCCGATCCGGCGCTGGGCCGAGCCACCTCGATCGCACTGGGCAAGAACATCGGCCGCCGGTTCTATGTGGAAATCATCACCGATGGGCGCGGCTACAGCGCCACCCAGGCCGAGTTCCGGATCACCAGCTGGCTCTCGATCCTGGGCAGCATCTCGACCATCGGTCGCGAATCGATCGTCGCGGAAGTCAGCAAGGACTACTGAGCAGCCGGGCGCGAAAACGCCCGGGAAGCGGATGGCTCCCCGGGCGTTGTCGAAACGCGGGCGGTGTCAGGCCGCGGGAGCGACCTCGGGCTTCTTGAGCAAGTGATCGACCGGCAGGACGACGCCGTTGGTGGCGACGAGTGCCTCTCCGTCGATCGTGGCGGTCGATCCGTCGGCACCAGTTATCTTGATGGTGTCTCCATCGGAGGAGAAGGTCACTTCGCCGTCGTCCAGCGTGGTCATCTTCACAGGCCCCTTCCGCTCCTTGATGGCCTCGCGGATCGCATCCGGCGTCAGGTGCCCCGGCAGGATGTGCCCGCGCAGAACCGCGACGAGCTCGGCACGGTTGGCGTCATCTTCGAGCGCTGCGGTGTCCTTTTGCATCGCCCCGAAAGCGTCGTCCTCGGGGGCGAGTATCGTATAACTGCCGGGCCCGTCGAAGACGTCGGCCAGTCCGGCTTCGGACAGCGCGCTCGACACGGTTGTCAGCCCCGGCGCGCCGCCGATGGTCGCGGCAAGCGTCCGGTTGGCGGCTGGTGTCGCGGTCCCCTCCGCATCGGTGTCGGCATCGGACTGCGAGCAGGCGGCGAGCGGCATCAGTACCGCGAGCGCGGCCGCGGCGGCGATCGGTTTGATCGTAAGCATGGTCACCTCGCTCAGGTTAGCAGCTGAATGGCAGCCTGGATCAGCTGCGTGGTCGGATCGACCTGGTACACATACCCGTCCGAATAACGGTAATTGCTTTCGGGGGTGTCGTAATACCGGTCGCGGTAGGCGTAGGGTACGTTGTAGACATCGTAGCCCGACGGCATCGGCTGGCCTACCGCGAACCGATCGCCCGTCAGCAACGCCGCGATCGAGGTGATCGCGGAGCTTTGCGGATCGACCCGGTAGAGCACATTATCGGCGTAACGATAGCTGTTGTCGGGACCGAGGTTGTAATAGTCGACGTAGTAGTCGGGTACCGAGACCGGCTGATAGTAGCTCGGCCACTGATTGCCGACCGACAGCGCGCCACCAAGGAGCGGGATGTAGCCGAGGATCGAACCGTTAGAGCCGGTCCGGTAGAGATACCCGTTGTCGTAGTAATAGCGCCCGTCGCCCGGCGAGCGATAGCCGAAGTACGAGGGCTGGTAGTAGGCGCCCTGACTTTTCGCGAGACCGGGCGGCACGCAGCCGTTGTGCTTCTTGGCCAGGCCCGGGGGGCACCCCTCGACATAGTTGTATCGGTCGCGGTCGAGAAAGGCGGTGGTGCGCACCTCCCGATAACCGTCGCGTGCGTAGTCGCGCTTCTCGGCCCTGCGGTAATCGCCGCCAGCACGATTCTGCGTGTTGCCGACGCTACCAGACGCAGCTTTCGCCGGCGGACCCTTGGCCGCCTTCATAGCGGGGCCACGGTCGGGCTTCGTTGCCGGACCGCGGTCGGCCTTCGCAGCGGCCTTCATCGAAGGACCCTTGTTCGCGGGCCCGTTGCTGGAAGGTCCCTTCATTGCAGGACCCTTCACCGAGGGGCCGTGACCGGCTTGGTCACCCTTGCCTTTGCCCTGGGCAGGCACTTCGGGCGGTCCGCCGCCCTTGTTGCCGCCATTACCCTTGCCGTTTCCGGGGTCGGCGTAGGCGCAGGACGCGGCAAGCGCGATGGCCGCCGCGCTCATCAGAAACTTGCGCATTTTGCATCTCCTTTGCCCGGTGAACGGCGGGCGGGAGGCGGCGGTTCCATGAACGAGAAGCAACATGCAGCACGTACTTGAAATATTTGCGGGAAATCGAAGTTTCAGTCCTCGGAGGCGTAGAGCTGCGCTTCGGCGTTGCGGCGGCGGGTGAGGCCGGCGAGAACCCGCCCGCCGGCGCGGTTCCAGCGGATGAACTCGCCGCGCGCTCCGGAGTAGTCGCCCGATATGTGTCGTTTGGTCAGCGTCGCGCGCCCAATTGCGCCAGTGTTGTAGTGGAAACTGACCAGCGCATCGAATTGTGACTGACTTGTTGGCGCATTGCCTACCGCACGATCGACCTCGCCAGCGTATCGCGCCAGGTCCGCGGCGAGCCGAGTGTCGCATTGCGCGCGGGTCCACACGGTTCCCTGTTCGATCCCCGGTCCGGTTGCGCCCCAGCCGATCGTCCATGGCGCCTCTCCCGTGCCCGGGTCGGGATAGGCCTCGATCAGACCGTCATCGCGGACTTTCGCGACCCCCTCGAATCGCTTGATCAGCGCGATACCGGCCGGTCCGACTCCGCGTGGTCGCTGCGGGCTTGTCACACCTGTCACACTGTCCTGGCGAGAACCTTCGTCGGCCCCCACAGCCCTGTCTATTGCGCGGTCGAGCGCCACTACCTCGGCCCGCGAGAACCCGCGTCCGAGCATCCGTCGGACTGCGTCGAAAATGGATTTGCGCTGCATTGTGCTGCCCCGCCGTGATGGAAATCGAGGCGAAGGTATTCAGCACGAACGCGCGTTGTAGGAAAACGGATTCGCGCGTCGGTCTTCCGAAGATTGCGACCTCACGAAAAAGGGGCGCCCGGTTCCCAGGCGCCCCTTCGCTCGACAGCGCGCTCGTCAGGCGCTGTAGTACATGTCGAATTCGACCGAACTCGGCGTGGTTTCCCACCGGCTTACGTCGCCCCACAGCAGATCGGCATAGGCATCGATCTGGTCCTTGGTGAACACGTCGCCCTTGAGCAGGAATTCGTGGTCGGCCTCGAGGCTTTCGAGCGCTTCGCGCAAGCTGCCGCATACGGTCGGAACCTCGGCGAGCTCTGCCGGCGGCAGGTCGTAGAGGTTCTTGTCCATCGCATCGCCCGGATGGATCTTGTTCTGGATCCCGTCGAGGCCCGCCATCAGCAGCGCGGCGTAGCACAGATAGGGGTTGGCCATCGCATCGGGGAAGCGGAACTCGACGCGCTTCGCCTTCTCGCCCGCGCCGTAGGGAATGCGGCACGAGGCCGAGCGGTTGCGCGCCGAATAGGCCAGCAGCACGGGCGCCTCGAAGCCCGGGACCAGTCGCTTGTAGCTGTTGGTCGTCGGGTTGGTGAAGGCATTGAGCGCCTTGGCGTGCTTGATGACGCCGCCGATGAAGTAGAGGCACATGTCCGACAGACCGGCATAGCCGTTGCCCGCGAACAGCGGCTTGCCGCCGTCCCAGATCGACATGTGGGTGTGCATGCCGACTGCCGTTATCGTCCTTGATCGGCTTGGGCATGAAAGTCGCCGACTTGCCGTAGGCGTGAGCGACCTGGTGCACGACGTACTTGTAGATCTGCATCCGGTCGGCGGTTTCGACGAGCGTGCCGAAAGTGAGGCCGAGCTCGTGCTGGGCGGCGGCCACCTCGTGGTGGTGCTTGTCGCACGGCAGGCCCATCTCGATCATCGTCGAGACCATCTCGCCGCGGATGTCGACCGCGCTGTCGACCGGCGCGACGGGGAAATAGCCGCCCTTGGCGCGCGGACGGTGGGCGAGGTTGCCCGCCTCGTAATCGCGGCCGGTGTTGGTCGGCAGTTCGATGTCGTCGAGCTTGTAGCCCGAGCCGTCGTAGCCGTCGTAGAACTTCACGTCGTCGAACATGAAGAACTCGGCTTCGGGGCCGACATAGACGGTGTCGCCGAGGCCGGTCGACTTGAGGAAATTCTCGGCGCGCTTGGCGGTCGTACGCGGGTCGCGGGCGTACCATTCGCCGGTCGACGGTTCGACGATGTCGCAGAAGACGATCATCATCGGCGTCGCGCTGAATGGGTCGATGTAGACCGCATCGAGGTCCGGCTTCAGGATCATGTCGCTTTCGTTGATGACCTTCCAGCCGCCGATCGACGAGCCATCGAACATCAGGCCGTCTTCCAGCTCGTCCTCGCCGAGGACGGTCGAGACCATCGTCAGGTGCTGCCACTTGCCGCGCGGATCGGTAAAGCGCAGATCGACCCATTCGACCTCGTTCTCTTCGATCTGCTTGAGGACGTCCTTAGCTTTCGACATGTCTTTACCTCTTGGATTGCCCGGTCGGTCCGGGCGGGATTGGTGCGGCCGAAGACTGTTCCGACCGCGAAATCAGATGGCTGCATCGTCCTTTTCGCCGGTGCGGATGCGCAGGGCCGACTCGACGGTGGAAACGAATATCTTGCCGTCGCCGATGCGGCCCGTCTGCGCGGCGGCGGCGATCGCCTCGACTACGCGCTCGGCCTGATCGTCGGCGACGACTACCTCGAGTTTCACCTTGGGCAGGAAATCGACGACGTATTCGGCGCCGCGATAGAGCTCGGTATGGCCCTTCTGGCGGCCGAAGCCCTTCGCCTCTGTCACGGTGATTCCGGACACGCCGACTTCGTGCAGCGCCTCCTTCACCTCGTCGAGCTTGAACGGCTTGATGATCGCTTCGATCTTTTTCACGTGACCCCCGAAATCGGTATGGCTGTACCGCGCTGGCATTCCGTCCCCTCCCGCGGTTCAAGAATCGTGCCAATATCGCTGCATGGGGACTAAGCGATCGGGACGCCGAGTCAAAGGGTATCCGGGCAAGATTCTGCCTCGCCTTGCCCCGCAAGAAGCAACATTCCGCCGCTGCGATAATCCGCCTGCTTACCGCACAGGCATGTCGTGCCCTTTAATTGGGCAGACGCAGCCCCGCGGTCTCGTCGAGTCCCGCCATGAGGTTGAGGTTCTGGACTGCCGCGCCGCTGGCACCCTTGCCAAGGTTGTCGAGCACCGCGACGAGCCGCGCCTGCGAGCCGTCAGGGGACGCAAAAACGTATAGGCTCATCGCGTCGGAAGGTTGACGCGAGGCGCGCAGCAGGAGCTCGTCCCCGGCGGGAGGCTCGCCTACGTGGACGATCGGGCTTCCGGCATAAAACTCTGCCAGCGCCTCGCGCAGCGCGTCGGGCGAAGCGGTTCCGGGCATCGCGGACAAGGGCAGAGGAACCTCGACCACCATGCCGCGGTGGGCGGGGATCACCGCTGGGGAGAACAGGGGCGCGACCGACAGCCCGGCCAGCGCCTGCATCTCGGGCACGTGCTTGTGGCCGAGCGCCAGTGCATAGCCGCGCCAAGCGATGTCCCGATCATCCTCGAACCGCGCGATAAGGCTTTTGCCGCCGCCCGAGTAACCGGAAACCGCGTTGCAGGTGTAGGGCCAGTCGGCGGGCAGCAGTCCGGCGCGCACCAGCGGCGCGATCAGCGCGATGAAGCCGGTCGAATAGCAACCCGGGTTGGAAACGCGCGCCGCGCCTGCCACCGTCTCGCGGCCGACGATCTCGGGAAAACCGTAAGTCCAGTCGCTGGCGGTCCGGTGCGCGGTCGAGGCGTCGATCACGCGCGTGCCGGAGCCAGCCTCGATCATCGCGACCGCCTCACGCGCGGCATCGTCGGGCAAACAGAGGATCGCGAAGTCGGCCTCGTTCATCGCCTTGCGGCGAGCGGCGGCGTCCTTGCGCTGCGCGTCGTCGAGCGTGACGAGCGCAAATTCGCTGCGCCCGGAGAGCCGGTCGGCGATCTCGAGCCCGGTAGTTCCCACCGCGCCGTCGATGAAAACGCTGGCGGCCATGCGCCTAGCCCTCGATGACGAGTTCGCTGAGGTGGAGGTAGCCGGACGGTCCCTCCGGCCCGATGCAGCCCCAGCACCACGGCCCGGCGTAATCGAGCGCCTCGAACCGCGTGCCTGCTTCCAGGGTGGTCACTATGTCCGATCCTTCGCGCGGCTGACACAGCAGCGTCGCCCCGTTTTCGCCGATCGTTCGGATCTGCGGCACGACGTAGTGCGCGCACAGATACCGGTCGGCGAGCGCGATGTGCGCCAGGTCGCCGCGGATTGCCACGGTGCCGACCGCCGGACGCGCGACCGGGCCGGACAGCGAAAGCTGCCCTGTCGGAAGCGGATACTCGGTTGCGTCGATCACTGTGGTTTCGGCCCCGGAAATTGCGTGGCGGGGCGCTTATAGCGCCGCGAAGCTAACGGCAAGTTTCAGCCGTAGCGTTCCTGCAACATGTGCCACGCGGCGCGCAGGCCCAGTGCCGCGCCACCCTTGGGTCGGCCGGGCTTGGGGGCGGGGCGCCAGGCGAACGTGTCGAAGTGGGCCCAGTCGATGTCGTCAGCGACGAACCTGTTCAGGAACAGTCCCGCGACGCTCGCGCCGGCGTACCCGTTGCTGCCTGCGTTGTTGGTGTCCGCGATGTCGGACTTGAGGTACTCGTTGTAGGCTTCCGGCAGGGGAAGCCGCCACGGCTCGTCGTCGTGGGCCTTGCCCGCCTCGATCAGCGCCTGCGCGGTCTCGTCGCGGCGGGTCATGAGGGCGGGAAGGTCGGGGCCGAGCGCCACTCGCGCCGCGCCCGTGAGCGTGGCGAAATCGATGACGAGGTCCGGCTCTTCCTCGCTCGCACGGGTCAGCGCGTCACCGAGAATCAAGCGGCCCTCGGCGTCGGTATTGCCGATCTCCACGGTCAGCCCCTTGCGGCTGGACAGCACGTCGCCCGGGCGAAAGGCGTTGCCCGAGATCGCGTTCTCGACCGCCGGGACCAGCAGATGGAGCCGCACCTTGAGCCCGGCGCCCATGACGAGCCCGGCGAGCGCGATCGCGTGCGCGGCGCCGCCCATGTCCTTTTTCATGAGCGCCATGCCGGTCGCGCCCTTGATGTCGAGCCCGCCCGAATCGAAGCACACTCCCTTGCCGACGATCGCAAGGACCGGATTCTTCTCGTCACCCCAGGTGAGGTGGAGCAGGCGCGGCGCGTGTTCGCGCGCGGCGGCACGGCCGACCGCGTGGACCATCGGATATTCGCGTTCGAGCGCCTCGCCCTTCGTGACCGAGAGCTTCGCCTTGTGCGTTTTGGCAAGCGCCTCGACCTCGGCCTCGAGCGCGGCGGGCCCCATGTCCTCGGCGGGGGTGTTGACCAGCGTCATCACTTTCATCGCCGCCGCCGCCTCCGCGACAGCGGGCTCGATCGCCTTCGCGTCTTTCGTCAGCAGCACGCGCGCGCCGGTGGCCTTGTCGTCTTCGCGATAGCGGGTGAAACGGTACTGCGCGGTTTGCCAGCCGAACAGGGCGGGGCCGGGCTCGCCACCCTCGCGGCGGTAGGTCCCCTCAGGCAGGACTTCGGCGAGCTTGGCCATGCACCAGCTCGACAGGCTATCGGGATCGGCCACGCCGCCGACGGCAAACCAGTCGTCCCCGTCGGGCACGATGCCGACCTGGTATCCGCTGCCGTCGAACTTCTGCGCCTCGAGTGCGGCGCGCTGGCCGCGGGTAAGCGACTTCGCCCAGTCGGCGAAACCGTCCTTGTTGACGAGGTGGATGGAGACGGCTTTCTGGCCGCGATCGGGCTGGATAAGTTCGGGCTGCTTGCTCATATCGGTCCCACCTAGCGACCAATGCGAGGATTCCAATGCCGATCCGCCCGTTCCTGCCGCTTGCCCTGTTGATGCTGGGCGCGTGTTCGTCCCCCGAGGAGGTCGCCGAGCGAGCTGGCGTCGAGAAACCGACGTCCTCGCACGCAAGCGCGACGGCATCGTCGTCGGCATCGGCATCGTCCGCCGGGGTAAAGGGGGCTGCGAAGGCGGTGTCGGAGGACAACGACCTCTACAGCTATGCCTTTTCGTACCCGCCGCAGGCCGGTGCCTATCCCGAACTGGCGAGGAAGCTCCAAGCCGATGCCGACGAGGCAAAAGCCGACCTGATCGCGGAGGCTAAGGAGGCGCAAGTCGATGCGAAGAAGAACGACTTTCCCTTCCATCCGCACAGTTGGCGAGAGGAGTGGAAGGTTGTCGCGGACATTCCCGATTACCTGAGCTTGTCGGGCGACTTCTCCACCTACAGCGGCGGGGCGCACGGAATGTACGGTCTCCAGTCGCTGGTGTGGGACAAGCAGGCGAGACAATCGCTGGACGGGATCGACCTGTTCAACTCGGCGGGCGAACTCGATGCCGCGCTGGGGCAGAGCCTGTGCGATGCGCTCGACGCCGAACGGCGAAAGAAACGCGGACCCGATTACAAGCCGGCGCAGGACGGCGAGCCAGCGTATGGTTTCGACAGCTGCCAGCACATCAAGGACGCGACCGTCCTAGTCGGATCTTCGAACGGCCAGACTTTCGACCGGATCACCGTGTGGTTCGGCCCCTATGTCGCGGGGCCCTATGCCGAAGGTGCCTACGAGCTCGATTTCTCGATGACCGCGAAGATGCTTGGCGCGGTGAAGCCGGCCTATGCAAAGGCATTCAGCGTGAAACGGTGACTTTCCGCGTCCGAACTCCTATGTGCGCCGGATGACCGAATACCAGACTATCACCGGCACCGAGACCGTCATTCGCGACGGCACCATCAAGCTGCACGGCCCCGAGGGGTTCGAAGGGATGCGCAAGGCCGGTCGCCTTGCCGCCCAAATCCTCGATGCGCTTGCGGACAAGGTCGTTCCGGGAGTGACCACCGGCGAACTCGACGACATCGTCCGCCAGATGACGCTGGACGGTGGGGCCGTTCCGGCCACGCTCGGCTATCGCGGCTATACGCATTCGTGCTGCATCTCGGTGAACCACGTGGTGTGCCACGGCATTCCGTCGGACAAGGCGCTGAAGGACGGTGACATCGTCAACATCGATGTGACGCCGCTGCTCGACGGCTGGCACGGCGATACCAGCCGGATGTACCTTGTCGGCGACGTTCCGCTGAAGGCGAAGCGGCTGGTCGATGTGACTCACGAATGCCTGATGATCGGCATCGAGAAAGCGCAGCCCGGCGCGCGGCTGGGCGACATCGGCGCCGCGATCCAGGCGCACGCCGAAAAGCACCGCTACGGCGTGGTGCGCGAGTTCTGCGGCCACGGCCTCGGCCGCCTGTTCCACGACGCGCCCGAAGTGGTCCACGCCGCGAAGGCCGGCACCGGCCCCGAACTGCGTCCCGGCATGTTCATGACCATCGAACCGATGATCAACCTCGGGCGTCCGTGGGTGAAGCTGCTCAACGACGGCTGGACCGCGGTGACACGCGACAAGTCGCTTTCCGCGCAGTTCGAGCACTCGATCGGGATCACGGAAGACGGAAACGAGATCTTCACGCTGAGCCCTACGGGGCGCGACAAGCCGCCTTACGGGTAATCGTCATCCCAGCGAAAGCTGGGATCGCTCCAAAACAAGCACCACCTCGTCATCCCAGCGAAAGCTGGGATCGATATCGGCTAGAGCATGACCTCGAAAAGATCGTCCCAGCGTGGATTTGCCTTTTCGATCAGTTCGACCTTCCACGCGCGCTTCCATGCCTTTAGCGCCTTTTCGCGAGCGATTGCCGCCGAGATCTCGTCGTGCCGCTCAACGTATACCAGCATCTTCAACCCGTACTTACGGCAGAACGCCGAGCCCTTACCCTCGCGGTGCTGCATCATCCGGGCGGTAAGGTCGGATGTGACGCCGATGTAAAGTACGCCATTCGGCTTGTTCGCCAGGATGTAGGTCCAGCCGCCTTTCCGCACGGTCTTACCAGGAGGCCAGCGATCCCAGCTTTCGCTGGGATGACGGATTGGGGACTGAGCTCATGATTCCCGCGCCGCCCGCACCGCCGCGCCCCCTGCAAACGGTGCCACAGCACACAGCGCCAAGCTGATCGCCGCGCATAGCGCCAGCCCCGCGCCGTCGGGGTTGGCGAGCGCGCCCGCGCCGAAGATCAGCACCGGCACCGCCAGCGGGATCAGCAGCAGCCCGCCCAACGCCGCGCCGCCGCGCAGGGTTGCGGTGAGGGCGGAGATCGTAAGGCCGATCGCGGCGAGGCCGGGGGTGCCCGCCAGCAACCCCAGCAGCAGCGTGCGAATCGTCTCGCCCGGCAGGCCGAGCAGTGCACTCGCGGGCAGGGCGGCGACCAGCAGCAGCGGCCCGAAGCTCAGCCAGTGGGCGAGGAGGCGGACGGCGAGCACCAGCTCCTCCGAAATCCCGCGCAAGGCGAATTGGTCGAAAAACCCCGCCTCGAGGTCGGGCGCGACGAGGCGGTCGATCGGCAGGATCGCGGCGAGCAGCGCGGCGACCCACAGTACCCCGCCGCCGGTGCGCGCCAGCAGCGGCGCATCCGGCCCGACCGCAAAAGGAAACAGCACCGCCACCGCGACGAAGAACAGCACCGGCAGCCACGGTCCCCCGCGCCCATTGCCGAGCAGGAGGCCAAGGTCACGGCGAAGCAGAGCGGCGAAAAGGCTCACGCGGCAAACTTCGCTATCGCGATCGAGCGCAATTCCGGCAGCGTGAACGGCTGGTGCGAGGCTATCACCGCGATGCCGCCGTTTGCGCAATGATCCGCCACCCGCGCTTCGAGCGCCTGCGCGGCCTCGGCGTCGAGCCCGTTGAGTGGCTCGTCGAGCAGCCAGATGCCCCCGCGCGGGTTCGACTGCAGCACCGCCGCGCGCTTGCGCTGACCCGTAGACAGGAACCGCACGGGAACTTCGCCCAGCGCCGCCAGACCCGTGTCGCGCGCGGCGTGCACGCCGTCGATCCGTTCCCAGAACGCCAGTGCTTCGCCGAGCGGCAGATGCTCATCGAGCGGCAGGTTGCCGTCGAGCAGGGAGACCGGCCCCGCGCTCTCGACGTTCCCTTCGAACGGGCGCAGCAGTCCGGCAAGAATGCGGATCAGGCTCGACTTGCCGGTCCCGTTTGCGCCCGCCACCTGCAGCGCCTGGCCCGGCCCCAACGTGAACGAAAGCCCCGCGAACAGCACGCGGTCGCCGCGGCGGCAGGCAAGATCGCATACGGCAAGACGGGCCCCTTCCATCATCGGCGGCGATACGGCGCGGGACTTCGCTTGCCAAGTCGCACAGCGGGGACCACACCGGGTGCCTGCGGGTCGCCTCAGGCAAGGGGGGCGAGGGATGACGTCGCAAAGCGGATTGCTGCGCGTGCTGGGGCTCGTTTTCGGGCTCGCGGCCGTGGTCGGTTCGGTAGTGGGGCAGGGTATCCTGCGATCACCCGGGACCGTCGCCCTTGCGAGCGACGATCAATGGGTACTTATCGCATTGTGGCTCGCGGGTTCGGCCATCGCTCTCGTCAGCGCGGCGCCCTTCGCCGAACTGTCTGCCGCAATTCCAAGCGCGGGCGGGTTGATGGCCTTCGTCGAGCGGGCTTTCGGAAGGCGCGCAGGGATCGTCGCGGCGATGATCCTGATCGTTGCGAACGTCGCGTCGAACGCGATGCTGGCGTTCGTCTGCGGAGAGTTTCTCGTTCGGCTGGGAGTTGGTGATGACCGCCTATCCCCGGCGATGCTGGCCTTTCTGTCGCTCTGTCTCTTTGCGGCGATAAACGCGGCCGGAACCCGGTTCGGAGGCGCTGCACAGGTAGTCCTTTCCGGGGCCAAGGGATTCATGTTGATGGCCCTGGTCGTCGTGCTGTTCGCACACCCGGGTGCCGCTCCACTGCCCAGTACCGAAGGTATCCACCCAGGCAGCCTGGCAGCGTTCGCAACCGCGATCCTGCTGATAATAGGCACCTACAACGGCTGGGCCGACGTAGTCGTCTATGGCGAGGAAATAGCAAATCCCGGCAAGTCGATTCCGCGCGCCATGTTCGGCGGAATCGTTGGCGTGACGGTCCTCTACCTGCTCGTCAATCTCGCGATCTTTCATGTGATGCCCCCGTCGCAAGTCGCAGGCTCCGAACTTGCCGCGGCCGATGCGGCGGGGCGCGTTTTCGGGGCCGGCGGCAATCTTGCCCTGACCGTGTTCGGGGTCCTGTCCGTGGCGGCGATCACCAACCTTGCGGTAATGACGACCACCCGGATCGTGTTTGCCGCTGCGCGCGACGGGATCCTGCCGCGCCGGTTGGCCGGCGTCGCCAGCAACGGTACCCCCATGGCGGCGATGCTGGTGACCGTGGGCGCGTCTATGCTGTTCCTGCTCTCCGGCACCTATCTGGCGCTGTCGTCCACCAGCGTGGCGATGGTGCAATCGCTGTATGTCGCGACAATCCTGGCTATGTGGGCTCTCCGGCGAAAGGAGCCGGGACTTGCGCGCCCCTATCGCGTGCCGTTGCATCCCTGGTTGCCGCTGGCCGCTCTGACGATCAACGCCGTGTTGCTGACCGTGTTCGCCGTCCAGGATCCGTGGAATGCACTGATCGGATTTGCGCTGGTCGCAGCCATGGCGGGTGTCTATTTCCTGACGGCAGGAAGGGGCGCACAATCCGCGGCGCCGATTGCCGGAGAACCAGCCGAATGACGATCGCCGAACTGACCGACACCGAACGCAATGCGGCTCTGGCAGAGCTTACCGGCTGGGCGTTGGCGCGCGAGGGCAAGGCGATCGAGCGGACCTTCACCTTCGCCGATTTCAGCGAGGCGTTCGCATTCATGACCCGCGCCGCGCTGATCGCCGAAAAGGCCGACCATCACCCGGAGTGGTTCAACGTCTACAACCGGGTGGAAGTCACGCTGACCACCCACGACGCCGGCGGCCTCAGCCAGCGCGACGTGGCGATGGCAAAGGCGATGAACGAGCTAGTGGCCTAGCGGCCGCGACGATTCGCGCGCGCGCTTCCGCATCTGGCCCGGCATCCACCGGCTGGCGAAGGCGGCGCGGCGTGCGGTCTTGCCGACGAGGGTGTGGAGCCGGTCGCCGTGCACCGCGTCCCACGCGGCCTGCGCGACCTCGAGCACGGGCGTGATTTCCAGCCCGCCTTCGACCACGCGAGTGCGGATCGATTCATTGGTCGCCTGGTTGGGCGTCTTGTCGATCAGCGGTGTGTCGATGAAACCGGGCATCAGGTCGCGGACCTTGATGCCGAATTCGGCCCATTCGGCGTCGAGCGCCTCGGTAACCGCACGCACCCCGAACTTGGTTGCCGAATAGACGCTCGCCCCGCTGGTGCCGTAGATGCCCGCCGCGCTCGCGGTGTTGAGCAGGCACGATCCGGGTGCCGTTTTCTTCAGGTGTGGCAGCGCGGCCTGGGCACCGAACAGCACGCCCTTGAGGTTGATGTCGAGACAGCGCTCGATCTCCTCGGTCGTATTCGTATCGAGTGCGCCGCCGAGCGGGATGCCGGCGTTGTTTGTAACCACATCGATCCGCCCGCCTGCCGCGGTCGAGAAGGCGGCGAGAGCAGTGTCCCATGCCTCGCGGTCGCGCACGTCGAAACGGTGCGCGAACGTGAAGCCGCCATTTCCCGAATCGCCGATGCGGGCCTGGGTTTCCTGCATGCCCGCCGCATCGACGTCGCCGAGGCCAACGAACCAGCCGCGCCCGGCGAAGTATTCGGCAATCGCCCGGCCGATGCCCGAGCCTCCACCGCTGATGAAGATCGCCTTGCGCGTGTTCATTCAATTCCCCTCCCCAACCGCTATCCCGAAGGAATAGCGCGATCGGTGGCGGATTGCTACCGGATCCGGACGGCCTTCGTCAGTCGGACAGTCCCTTCACGTACTGCGCGCCCTCGAGCACCTTTGCGGTCGAATCCGCCACCGCGTCGCCGATTGGCTGGGCCCGTCCGCCAAGGCACGTGGCGAGAAAGTTTTCGGCAACCGCGTTGAACGCGATGTTGTTCGACGGCTTGGCGAAGCCGTGCCCTTCGTCCGGGAACAGCACGTAGGTGACGGGAATGCCCTTCGCCTTCATGGCGTCGACGATCTGGTCGCTCTCCGCCTTGTTGACGCGCGGGTCGTTCGCGCCCTGGCCGATCAGCAGGGGTCGAACGATTTTGCCAGCGCTGTAGAGCGGGCTGCGCTCTTTCAGCAGGGCCAGTCCATCGGGCGTGTTCGGGTTGCCCATGCGCTGGTGGAACTGCTCGACGATCGGCGCCCAATAGGGCGGGATGGTCTTGAGCAGTGTTTCCAGGTTCGACGGCCCGACGATGTCGACCCCGCAGGCCCAGCGCTCGTGTGTGAACGTCATTCCCGCGAGCGTGGCATAGCCGCCATAACTGCCGCCCATGATCGCGACCTTGTCCTTGGGCGCGATGCCCCGGGCGACGGCCCAGTCCATCGCATCGTCGAGATCGTCCTGCATCGCGCGGCCCCACTGCAGGTCGCCAGCCGAGATGAAGTCCTTGCCGAGCCCGGTCGAGCCACGAAAGTTGACGCTCATCACCGCATATCCGCGGTTGGCAAGCCACTGGTGATAGCCGTTGAAGCCGTAGCTGTCGCGGCCCCACGGCCCGCCGTGGACAAGCATGACCATCGGCACCGGCGCGTCCGGCACCCCGTCCGCATCGCTGTCGGCGCCGGGCGGCAAGGTCAGGTAATTTACCAGCGTCTTGCCGTCGCGCGAGGGGATTTCGAGCGCGTGCATCGGCTGCAAGGGGGCGCCTTCAAGCTCCGGCCGAGCGGTGTAGAACGGCGTAAGCGTGTTCGCCGACCGATCGTAAAGATAGGTCTTGGTCGGACCCGTGACGGGATCGTTCCAGACGATCCAACGTGTGTCCTCGTCGGTTCGCGACTGGACACCGAAATCGCCCTCCAGCTTGCCGTCGAGCCAATCGAGCGATTCCTTCACGCTCGGTTCGATCGCGGTCCAGTCCGTCTTGAGGTACTCGACCGAATAAGCCTCGATCTTGCCGGTCGTCGGGTTGGACATCGCTCCGCCGATATCGGCCTTCGAATCCTGCGCGAGTATCGTCTTCTCGCCGGTCGCGGTGTCCTGTGCGATCAGCGCCGCGGTGTTTCGTCCGCGGCTGTCGATCCAGTACAGCGTCTTGCCATCGGCGGTGTAGCCCGCCGGAGTGGTGGTCAACGCGTCCTCGAGTCCGGTCGAGGCGATTGGCTCCTTGGCGATCTCGCCGTCCTCGATCGCGAAATAGTCCTGGCCCCCCGCGGCGTTCGGCTTGATCGCCATCCGCAGATTCAGGTCGTTGTCGGCGAGGAAGCCTGCGTACTCGTCGTTTTCTCGCACGAGCGTCGTCTTGCCGGTCGACAGGTCGAGGAGATGCACGTCGTGATAGCTGGGATTGCGGTTGTTGAGACCGATCAGGATCTTGTCGCGCTTGACCGTGGAGGTGCCGACGAGCCGGACCGTCGTCTTGTCGAACGGCGTTAAGGTGCTCTCCTTCCCGGTCGCGACGTCGATGCCGTAAAGCAGGAAGTTTTCGTCGCCGCCCTTGTCCTGGACATAGAGCAGCTTCTTGCTGTCCGGCGACCAGAAGTACTGGCGGATCGGCCGTTCGGTCGCATTCGTCATCGGCTTCGCGGCCTCGGGATCGCTCGCCGGCGCCAGCCACACGTTAAGGACCCCATCGCGCGGGGCAAGCCAGCTCAGCCACTTGCCGTCGGGGCTCAGTCGTCCCGCGCTGCGGGTCGGGTTTCCGAACAGGGCTTCGCGGGGGATCAGCGGGACCGCTGCGGCGGCAGGTTTGGCGAAAGCGGTCATCGGTGCCTCATCGGTAGCGGTGGTGGTGGTGGTGCATGCAGTCAACGCCAGCGCCGAAGCTGCGATGGCAAGCGACGCGCGAATAAGCCCCATGACGCGATTCTCCCCGTGAGTGTCTTATTAGACTAATACAGGCCCGGTCGCGGGTGCAACCTTAAAGGGCAGGATTGTTGTAGCAGTGCCAGGTGAAGATCGCCGCCGCGCCGCGGTGGGGGCGCCAGTTTTCGGCGAGTACGCGCGTTTCCTTTTCGCTCGGCCGTTCGTCGAGATCGAGGATCTTGCCGAGGCCCGCCTGCACCGCGAGATCGCCCGCGGGCCAGATGTCGGGCCGTCCCTCGGCGAACAACAGATAGATCTCGGCGGTCCAGCGACCGATTCCCTTCACCCTGGTCAGTTCGGCGATGGCCTCCTCGTCGTCCTGTGGCAGGGCGTCGAAGTCGATCGCGCCGGCATCGACGAGCTCGCACAACGAGCGGGCATAGCCCTGCTTCTGGCGCGACAGACCGCAGGCGCGCAGCGTGTCGAAATCGCGTGACAGGATTTCGTGCGGGTGCATGTCCGCGCCCACCTCCGCCTCCAGCTTCGCCCACATGCTCGCCGCTGCGGCGACGCTGACCTGCTGTCCCACGATCGCGCGCAGCAGCGTCGCGTGGCCGCGCTCGCGAATACGCGGTTCGGGATAACCGGCCGCCTCGAGCGCGCGCGCCATCGCCGGTTCGCGCGCGGCGACGGCGTCGAGGCCGTCCTTGATCTGGCTCGCGGTGAGACCCACCTCGCGTATCTCCCATTCTTGCCAAAGCGGCGGGCAGCCCCTAGCAGCCGCGCCGAGCGCCCGACAGGGCAAACCGAAGGACATCGAACACAATGCCCAAGCTGATCGTCGTCAACCGTGCCGGTGAAGAAACGACCGTCGATGTCGCCGACGGCCTGACCGTGATGGAAGCGATCCGCGACAACGGCTTCGACGAACTGCTCGCGCTGTGCGGCGGCTGCTGCTCGTGCGCGACCTGCCACGTGCACGTGGACCCGGCGTTCAAGGACAAGCTCCCGCCCATGAGCGAGGACGAGGACGACCTGCTCGAGTTGTCCGACCATCGCGACGAGAACTCGCGTTTGGGGTGCCAGATGCCGTTTACCCCCGACCTCGACGGGCTGCGGGTGACGATCGCGCAAGAGGACTGAGCCCGGGGCCGAGCGGCAAGACTGGATAGCAGGTTGCAAACCGGAACTGCGTTGCCGCTGACGGGTCGCGGTCCTAGCTCGGCTGCATGACTTCCCCAGTTCGCGCGAAAGCGCTCGATCTCATCGGAAATACCCCTCTCGTCCGCCTTGCCGGCCCAAGCGCGGAGGCGGGGTGCGACATTTTCGGCAAGTGCGAATTCCTCAATCCCGGCGGCAGCGTGAAGGACCGTGCCGCGCTCGGCATCGTGCGCGACGCGGAGGCGGCGGGCGACCTCGAACCGGGCGGCACGATCGTCGAAGGGACCGCGGGCAACACGGGCATCGGCCTGGCGCTGGTCGGCAACGCACTCGGCTATCGCACGATCATCGTGATGCCCGACAACCAGAGCCAGGAGAAGATGGCGACGCTCCGTGCGCTGGGTGCGGAACTCGTTCTCGTGCCACCGACGAAATACTCGGACGGCAATCACTTCGTCCACACGAGCCGTCGCCTCGCGGAGGAGACGCCAGGCGCGATCTGGGCCAACCAGTTCGACAATACCGCCAACCGCAAGGCGCATATCGAGACCACCGCCGCCGAGCTGTGGGACCAGCTCGAAGGGCGGATCGACGGGTTCACGTGCGCGGTCGGCACCGGCGGCACGCTCGCCGGCGTGGCGATGGGGCTGAAAGAGCGCAGCGAGGACGTGACGATCGCGCTCACCGATCCGCACGGCGCGGCGCTTTACAGCTATTACGCGACCGGCGAATTGCAGTCGGAAGGCAGCTCTGTAGCAGAGGGGATCGGGCAGGGCCGGATCACCGGCAACCTCGAAGGCGCGCCGATCGATACGCAGTTTCGCGTGTCGGACGAGGAGGGCCTCGAGTGGGTCGCCCGCCTTCTGCGCGAGGAAGGGCTGTGCCTTGGGCTTTCGTCGGGGATCAACGTCGCGGGCGCAATCGCGCTCGGCAAGCAACTCGGGCCCGACGCGCGAGTGGCGACGATCCTGTGCGATACCGGCTTCCGCTATCTCTCGACGCTCTACTCGCCCGAATGGCTGACAGCGAAGAAGCTGCCGGTGTTCGAGTGGCTCGAAACCGCCTGAGGTGGCCCATTCGAGCCGCCCGGCGTTGACTGGATGGCGGCATCGGCTAGCCTTGCGCTCGATGGCCGGACGACCGCCCACACTGGTTCGCGATGACGAGACGGAGATTTCGCCGCTCGCTGGCACGCGTGCGCAAGCGCTCCAGCGGTTGCAGGTGGGGGTGTCGCTGCTGCTCGGCATCGTCCTGATCGTCGGTCTTGCCAACGTGATCGAGGATCGCGCCAAGCAGAGCGACGATACAGCCGTGCCTGAAGCCGCGGCGACAGTGGCGCCGAGCCCGACGACTACCGCGAAGGATCCGCTCGCCGATGCCGGCGTGGTGCCGGATTTGCCGGCGGAAGCCGCGTCGAGCCATGCACTGCCCGCGACCGAAGACCTCGAACCTGCCGATGGACCGTAAGGTGCGGCTCGCTGCGGCGACCTTGGCCGCCGTAATGCTGGGAGCGTGCAGCGCGGGACAGGCGCTCCCCGAGAAATCGGGATCCGACGCCGAACAGAGCGCAATGCGCGACCTGGGGCTGTTCACGTCGCTGCCGATCTACTGGAGCGAGAGTGCGGACATCACGGAGGCACTGGACAGCGGCGGCGCCGGTCCCGACCACTGGGCGCGAACGGCGCTCGAGAAGAACAACCGACTCGTGCCGCTGGACACGCTCGACGGGATCGAGCTCAAGGGCATCGACCGGCTGATCATGGCCCAGCCGCGGCCGCTCGCGCCGATCGAGAACGTCGCACTCGACGACTGGGTACGTGGGGGCGGGCACCTGCTCCTGTTCGCCGACCCCTTCCTTACCGAGCATTCGCGCTTCATGCTTGGAGACAAGCGCCGGCCGCAGGGCACGGTGCTGCTCTCACCGATCCTCAAGCGTTGGGGCCTCGAGCTTCGCTTCGACGAGGATCAGCCCCAGGGCGAACGCAAAGCAATCGCCGACGGGATGGCGTTGCCGGTCGACATGGCCGGCTCAATCGCCGCCACCGAGCCCGGCGCGCAGTCTGACTGCACGATCGCGCCGGGGGGGCTGCTCGCCACATGCCGAGTCGGTGTAGGCAAAGTGACCGTCGTGGCCGACGCGGCACTGCTCGATCGTGATCGCGATGGTCGCAAGGCTCTCCCGGCCCTTGAAAAGCTGGTTGCACGCGCGCTCGATTGACGGTCCCCGAATGACGCGCGGGAAATCGCGGGACGAACCCTCAAATCGACGGTAAATCGCCGGATTGCGCGACTTTCGGAGCCTCTCGCAACCATTCCTGCGCCGAGGAGCGGGGCGTCTTATCCACACGAAAATCAGCCGTTAACCGCTTCATCCCGCAATTTCCCGCACTTTTCCCTTCCATCCCGGCCCATTGAAAGTTAATACACTTCTCCATCGGACATCACGTTCCCGCCGCACCGACTCGGATTCGGTGCGAGCCACCGGCGCATGCGCAGGTGGCCGCGGGAAAGTCGTGTCCGTGGGGGTGGCCCTTCCGGCGTGCGGAACCGGGTCGAGGAATGGGGACAGGTGGCGACTTTGCTCTTCGGCGGCTTTAGCGGACAGGCCTTTTCGCCCCTCGGCGACAAGGGTCGGTTCGTGCTGCCCCCGCTGTTCCGCAGCGCGGTCAAGGAATCGAGCGACGGCCGCGTCCTGTGTCTCGATAAGCATCCCCGCTTTACCTGCCTTGTCGGCTTCGGCCTGTCGCGCCAGCTTGAGCTAGAGGCTCAACTCGACCGCGAGGAAGATCGCGCCGGTCCCGATTTCGATCGCGACACGCGCGCCGCGCAGCTGTTCGGCTTCGCCCGCGTCCCTTTCGACGATTCGGGGCGCTTCGTGCTGCCGGACCACCTGCGGATGCTCGGCAATATCGACGATGCGCTGTTCTTCCAGGGCGGCGGGCGCAGCTTCACGATCTGGAATCCCGCCGAGCTGATGAAGATGGACGACGCGTGGGCCGCTGCGAAGGCCGCGTGCGCGCAGTTCCAGGCCGAGGGGAAGAGCAAGTGAGCGCTCCCCACACCCCCGTTCTGCTCGACGAAGTGATCGAGGCGCTGGCGCCGCAGCCGGGCGACGTGATCGTCGACGCGACCTTCGGGGCGGGCGGCTATACCCGCGCGCTGCTCGAAGCTGGGGCGACTGTCCACGCTTTCGACCGCGACCCCGATGCAATCGCCGCGGGCCGCACGTGGCCGGAAACTGCGGAAAACCCGCCGCGTCTGGTTCTCCACGCCCGTCGTTTCTCCGAAATGGTTAACGCGCTCGCCGAGTCGGGACTCGCGCGGGTCGACGGGATCGTGATGGATATCGGCGTTTCATCGATGCAGCTCGACCAGGCGGCGCGCGGATTTGCGTTTTCGGCCGAGGGTCCGCTCGACATGCGCATGAGCCAGGACGGACCGAGCGCCGCGGACTTCCTCAACGAGGCTGACGAGGCCGAGATCGCCGACATTCTCTACACTTACGGCGAGGAACGGCAGAGCCGCCGGGTCGCCCGCGCGATCGTCGCCGCGCGCCCGCTCGAGACCACCGGGGACCTTGCCCGCGTGGTGCGCAAGGCGCTGGGATATCGTCCGGGCGCTCCGAAAGACCCGGCGACCCGCAGCTTCCAGGCGATCCGCATCCACGTGAATGCCGAACTGGACGAATTGCAGTCGGCACTCTCGGCGTCCGAGACGCTGCTGGGCGAAGGTGGCCGGCTGGCGGTGGTCAGCTTCCACAGCCTCGAGGACCGCATCGTGAAACGCTTTCTTCGCGATGCCTCCGCGGTACAAGGCGGCTCGCGCCACCTGCCGCAGGCCGAGGCCGGGCCTGCTGTCTTCACGCGCGTTTCGAAAGGCATCCGCGCGAGTGAGGCCGAAATCGCCCGCAATCCGCGCGCTCGCTCCGCCACGCTGCGCCATGCGATCCGCACCGCGGCGCCCGCACGGGAGGCTGCATGATGGTTGCCGGCAGCCGCCTCCGTCAACTCGGCTGGGCCGTAACGTTTGCGATCTGCATTGCGCTGTTCGCCGCGCTTACGTTCAAGGTCAATTCGGTCCGCAGCGAGGTTCGCCTCGCGGAGCGCAAGATCCTCACGCTGCAGCGCGAGAAGATCCTGCTCGAGACCGAATTCGAGACCCGCGCCAGCCAGCAGCAACTCGCCCAGTGGAACGCGGTCGACTTCGGCTATGAGGCGCCCGGGCCGGGCCAGTATCTCGAAGGCGAGCGCCAGCTCGCCAGCCTGGGCGAATCCCGCCTGCCGACCGCCCCCGCACCGATCCGCGTGGCCCGCGCTGCCGACGACGCGAGTGAGGCGCACTTTCCGGCGATGGTGAGCCCGCTGACCGGAAAGCCGGTCCACACTGTTGCTGACGACACGCGCTCTCTCGCGGAAAAGCTTACGAACGGCGGTGCGTTTCTTGCCGAGGCGGGCCAGTGAACGCGCTGACCTATACCGCCGCGATCCATTCGGGGCGGGTCCAGTTGGTGACCATGCGTCAACGCTCGCTCAGCACCGCGCGCCTGCGCGTGCTGATGGTTGCCGCGTTGTTCGCGCTGGTCGCTGGCGCGGCGATATTGCGCATCGGCTACCTCGGCGTGACTGGCAGCGGGCGGTCGGTCACCTCGTTCGAGGACGCGCTGCTACCGCCGCGCGGCGAGATCACCGACCGCAACGGCGAACCGCTGGCCCGCGCATTCCCCGCTTTCGCCCTTTGGTACAACCCCAAGGCGCTCGGCGACGGAAGCCCGCTCGTGAAGGGCCCGCGCGAGGTGGCTCGCGAACTCGCCGCGATCTTCCCCGACATGGACGAGACCGAGCTCGCCGACCGATTGGCCAAGGATAAGGCCGGCTACCTGCGCCGCCGTGTGCTGCCCGAAGAGGCCAACAAGGTGCAGGCGATCGGCGAACTGGCCCTCGAGCTGCCGCAGGAAACCGATCGCCACTATCCGCAAGGGTCGATGGCCGCGCACGTCCTCGGCTACGTTGGCGCCGACGGGCACGGCCGGGTGGGCATGGAATCCGTGCTCGACAAGCAACTGCGCGATCCCGCAACGCGCGGCACGCCGGTGCCGCTCTCGATCGACGTGCGGGTGCAGGGAGCGCTCGAAGACGAACTGTTTCGCGGGATGCGCGCCACGAACGCGATCGGCGGCGCGGGCATAGTGCTCGACGTCGATACCGGCGAGGTACTCGCGCTTGCTTCGCTGCCCGAGTTCGATCCCAACCATATCGACCAAGCCGGCGTCGACAACATGTTCAACCGGGTGACCAACCAGGTCTACGAACTCGGCTCGACCTTCAAGCCCCTGACCGTCGCTTCCGCAATCGAGAACGGCGTCGTGACCGATTTCTCGAAGCGCTATTCGGCCCGCCCGTTCCCGATGGGCCGGTTCACGATCAAGGACAGCCACAACCTTGGCGATTCCCTGAACGTGCCCGAGATGTTGATCCATTCATCCAACGTGGTCACGGCACACGTGGTGCAGGAACTCGGCCCGGACCGGCTGCAGAAGACGATGACCGACCTCGGCATGCACGAGCGCGCGCATATCGAACTGCCCGCCCGCGGCTTTCCAATCTGGGCGCACGGGAAATGGCCGATGCTGCGGGCGATGACGGTCGGCTACGGACACGGCATCGCGGTGACCCCGCTTCACCTCGCCAGCGCGTATGCCGCGATGGTCAACGGCGGCATCTGGCGTCCGGCGACGATGCGGAAGGTCGAACCCGGCCACGCCGTCAAGGGCCGCCGGGTTTTCAGGGCGAGCACCTCTGCCCGGATGAACCAGCTCCTGCGGATGATCGCGGTCTACGGCACCGGTCGCAAGGCGAACGCGCCCGGCTTTCGCGTCGGCGGCAAGACCGGCTCGGCCGAAAAACCGGGCGCGGGAGGGTATCGCAAGCATTCGCTCGTTTCGACCTTCGCTTCGGCATTCCCGATGGATCGACCGCGCTACGTCGTGATCGCCATGCTCGACGAGCCCAAGGGTACCGTCGCCTCGAGCTTCCAGCGCACCGCCGCCTGGAATGCCGCGCCGATCGTCGGCCGGCTGGTGCCGCGCATCGGGCCAATCCTGGGCGTCGCCCCGGATTCGACCCGCGACGTCGACCTCACCGATCTGGACCCGCTCGTTCCCCACGGGGGCGGCGAATGAAGCTGGGCAAGATAGCGGCCCAGGCGGGCTTCGATGCGGGCACTGCGGCCGACGCCACGGTGACCGGCTTCGCCATAGACCATCGCAAGGTCGCACCCGGCACGGTTTTCGGCGCGTTCCAGGGCGCCGCGGTCAACGGTGAGGACTTCATCCCCGCTGCGATCGCCGCCGGTGCTGTCGCGGTCGTCGCGCGTCCCGAAGCGCACGTCGAGGGCGCGCTCCACATTGTTGACGAGCACCCGCGACGGATGTTCGCCAACGCCGCCGCCGCCTTCTTTCAGCCGGTGCCCGAAACCGTCGTCGCGGTAACCGGGACCAACGGCAAAACCTCGACGGTGGAGATGACGCGCCAGCTCTGGCGCATGGCCGGGGTCAGCGCCGCCTCGATCGGCACGCTTGGCGTGACGACACCCGACGAGAGCGTCTCGACCGGCCTGACCACGCCCGACATCGTAACGTTCCTTTCGAACATGACCGGCCTCGCGCGCGAGGGGGTGACCCATGTCGCTTACGAGGCTTCGAGCCACGGGCTCAGCCAGTTCCGCAACGAGGGGCTGCACGTTGCGGCCGGGGCCTTCACCAACCTGAGCCGCGACCACCTCGACTATCACGCGGACATGGACGATTACTTCGCCGCCAAGATGCGGCTTTTCGACGAAGTCGTGTCCGATGGCGGGACGGCAGTTATCTGGCGCGACGGCAATGGATGGGCCGAGCGCGCCGAGCGACACGCGCGGACGAGGGGCTTGCGCGTGTTCTCAGTGGGCGGCGAGGGGGAGGATATCCGCCTCGTCGCCCGCACTCCGGGCCGGCTCGGACAAGAGCTGACGATCGAGCATGCAGGCGAGACCCGGACGGTAAACCTGCCGCTGATCGGCGACTATCAGGCTGCCAACGCGCTCGTCGCCGCAGGGCTGGTGATCGCCACCGGTGGCAATCCGTCGCGCACGTTCGAGGGCCTTGCGCGGCTGCAACCGGTGCGCGGACGGCTCGAGCGGGCGGCGCTCAATCGTGCCGGCGCGCCGATCTACATCGACTATGCGCATACTGCCGACGCGCTCGAAGCGGCGATTGCGGCGCTCCGTCCGCACGTCAGCGACAACCCGCGTGGGCGGCTGATCGTGGTCTTCGGCGCCGGCGGCGACCGGGACCAAGGCAAGCGCGCGGAAATGGGCCGGGTCGCGGCCGAACGTGCCGACGTGGTCATCGTTACCGATGACAATCCGCGCGGCGAGGACCCGGCGGCCATCCGCCGGCAGGTATTGGACGGTGCGACCGGCGCTCGCGAAATCGGCGACCGGCGCGCGGCGATCGCCACCGCGATCGCGCTGGCGCAGGCGGGGGACATCGTCCTCATCGCCGGCAAGGGACACGAACAGGGCCAGATCGTCGGCTCGGGAGAGAACATGCAGGTACTGCCATTCGACGACGTGACCGTGGCGCGCGAAGCTGCCGCCGCCGGCCCCGATGGCGAGGTGACGGTATGAGCGGCCGGTCGGCCCTGCGCGCATGGCCCCGGCAAAAGCGCGACGAGCTGCGGCTGGCACTGTGGACTTCGGACGAGATCGCCGCGGCCACGGGCGGCGTCGCGAGCGGCGCATTCCAGTGCGCTGGGGTCGAGATCGACAGCCGTGATGTGCGCTCCGGCGACTTGTTCGTCGCGCTTCAAGGGGAGGCGACCGATGGCCACCGATTCGTCGACAAGGCGTTCGCGAACGGCGCCACCGCAGCGCTCGTCAGCCAGCCGGTCGATTGGCCGCACGTGCTGGTGGCGGACACCAGCGAGGCGCTGGCGAAGCTCGCGGCCGCATCGCGCGACCGCGGCGAAGCCGTGCGCATCGGCGTCACCGGCTCGGTCGGCAAGACCGGGGTAAAGGAAGCGATCTTCGCCGCGCTCGACCGCGCGAGCAGAGGCGCCGCGCACCGATCGGTTCGCAGCTACAACAACCACGTCGGCGTCCCGCTGAGCCTCGCCAGGATGCCCTCCAGGGCCAGGTTCGGCGTGTTCGAGATGGGCATGAACCACGCCGGCGAGATCGACGTGCTGACGGCTCACGTCCGCCCGCACGTCGCGGTCGTCACGACGATCGCACCCGCGCATATCGAGAACCTCGGCAGCGAGGAAGCGATCGCGGACGCCAAGGCCGAGATCTTCGGCGGCCTGGTCGAAGGCGGCGTGGCGGTGATTCCGTCCGACAGCGTCCACTACGACCGGCTGCTGGTCCATGCTCGACAGGCAGGCGCGCAGGTCCTCTCGTTCGGACGCGCCGCCGGATCGGACGCCCGGCTTCTCGATGCCATTCCCTCGGCCAACGGCGGCTCGCTGGTGACCGCCGACATCGACGGGACGCGGCTGTGCTATTCGGTCGCCGAGCCGGGCGATCACTGGATCATGAACTCGCTCGCCGTCATGGCGGCGGTGAAGGCAGCAGGCGGCGACCTTGCCGCAGCGGGACTGGCGCTGGCCGAAATGGGCGGTCTCAAAGGTCGCGGCGCGCGTCACCGGGTCGCAGTGCCCGGCGGTCACGCGCTGGTGATCGACGAAAGCTACAACGCGAACCCTGCTTCGATGCGCGCGACGCTGCGCCAGCTCGGCCAGACGCCGGCGACCCGGCGGATCGCGGTGCTCGGCAGCATGAAGGAACTGGGTGATTTCGCCCCCGCGATGCATGCGCAGTTAATCGAGCCGATCGCAGAGGCCCGCGTGGACCATCTTGTGCTGGTGGGCGACGAGATGCGCGCGCTGGCGCGTGAACTGGGGAAAGGCGGCGGCGCACCGGTTGCCGCTCCCGTCAGCTTCGCGCATTGCGATAGTCCCGGCGAAGCGATCGCGGCGCTGGAGGAATTCGGGCTCGCCGGTGGCGATGCGGTGTTGGTCAAGGGATCGAATTCGATCGGTCTCGGGAGGCTGGTGGCGCACCTCGTCGACCGCGGGCGTTAGGCGAAGATACGAATGCTGTACTTGCTCGCCGAGTGGATGGGTTTCGAGGGACTGTTCAACCTCGTCCGTTACCAGACCTTTCGCGCTGGGGCGACGATCATGACTGCCCTCGTCATCGGCTTGCTGATCGGTCCGCGGATGATCGACATGCTTCGCGTGCGCCAGGGCAAGGGCCAGCCTATCCGCGAGGACGGCCCGCAGACCCACCTCGCCAAGCGCGGCACGCCGACGATGGGCGGGCTGATGATCCTCGTCAGCCTGCTGCTGTCCTCGATCCTGTGGATGGACCTGAAGAACCCGTTCGTATGGGCATGCATTGCTGTGACGGTCGGGTTCGGCGCGATCGGCTTCCTCGACGACCTCGACAAGGTCCGCAAGGCGAGTCACAAGGGCGTGTCGGGCAAGGTTCGGTTGCTGATGGAATTCATCGTCGCGGGAGTGGCGAGTTTCATCGTCGTCAGCCAGATCAGCACGTTTCTCTACGTGCCTTTCCTCGTCGGCACCGGCATCCCGCTAGGACCTCTCTACTACGTGTTCGCCGCGCTGGTGATGGTCGGTGCGGGTAACGCGGTGAACCTGACCGACGGGCTCGACGGCCTCGCAACGATGCCGGTGATCATCGCGAGCGGCGCTTTCGCGATCATCGCCTACCTTGCCGGGCGTGAGGACTTTTCGGCCTATCTCGGCATCCCGCACGTGCCGGGCGCTGGCGAGCTGGCGATCTTCTGCGCCTCTATCATGGGGGCGGGCCTCGCCTTCCTGTGGTTCAATGCGCCGCCCGCAGCGGTTTTCATGGGCGATACCGGCAGTCTTGCACTGGGCGGAGCGCTCGGCGCGATCGCGGTCGCCAGCCACCACGAAATCGTGCTCGCCGTAGTCGGCGGGCTCTTCGTGTTCGAGGCATTGAGCGTCATCATCCAGGTATTCTGGTTCAAGCGTACCGGGAAACGCGTGTTCCGCATGGCGCCGATCCACCACCACTTCGAACAGCTCGGCTGGTCCGAGAGCAAGGTCGTCATCCGCTTCTGGATCGTCTCGATCGTGCTCGCGTTGCTCGGCCTCGCGACGCTGAAGCTGCGGTGATCACGAGCACTGCCTTCGCCGGCAAGCGCTACGCCGTCCTCGGCCTCGCAAGGAGCGGGCTGGCGGCAGTGGAGTTGCTGGTGGCGAGCGGAGCGCGGGTGACCGCGTGGGACCGGCAGGACAATGCGCGTCAGCGTGTCGACCCGGCCAACGTCCTGCTCGCCGATCCGCTCGAGACCGACCTGTCCGGCTACGACGGAGTGGTCGTTTCCCCCGGCGTGCCGCTCAACACCCACCCGATCGCAAAACGCGCGGCCCAGTTCGGTGTGCCGGTGATCGGGGACATCGAACTGTTCGCGCAGGCGCGTGCCAGCCTGCCGACACACAAGGTCGTCGGCATCACCGGCACCAACGGCAAGAGCACCACCACCGCGCTGGTCCACCACATCCTCCAGACCGCCGGCGTTCCCAGCACGATGGGCGGGAACATCGGTATTCCGATCCTGTCGCAGGATGCGCTTCCCGAGGGCGGGGTCTATGTGCTCGAACTGTCGAGCTACCAGATCGACCTGACGCACAGCCTCGACTGCGACGTGGCGGTCCTCCTCAACGTGACTCCCGATCACCTCGACCGATACGAGAGTTTCGAAGCGTACCGAGCGGCCAAGTTGAGGCTGTTCCTGATGTCCTCCGGCGTTCACATTCGCGGTCGTGCCGACTTTTCCGTACCCGCGGGAGCGCTTTCGCTGCAGGGTCCCCACAATGCACAGAATGCAGCCGCCGCCTTCGACGTGTGCCGCGCTCTAGGGATCAGCGAAAGCCAGATCGAAAGCGCCTTCGGAACCTTCGCCGGCCTGCCCCACCGGATGGAACTCTTCGCCACGCATGGCGGGGTGCTGTTCGTCAACGACAGCAAGGCGACCAACACCGACAGTTCGGCCCCCGCGCTTGCGGCGTTTCCACCTGAAGGCAAAGGTCCGCGTATCCACTGGATCGTCGGCGGGCTGCCCAAGGAGGACGGGCTCGGCGCGACCGGGCAATACCTCGCCAACGTCAAGGCCGCCTATACCATTGGCGAGGCCGGTCCGCGCTTCGCCGAACTGTTGACGCCCCATGTGCCGGTCGTTCGCGCCGAGATGCTGTGCGAGGCGATCCGCGCCGCCATCGCCGCCGCCGAGCCCGGCGATGTCGTGATGCTGTCGCCGGCCTGCGCCAGCTTCGACCAGTTCAAGGACTACGAACAGCGCGGCGAGCGCTTCCGCCAGTTTGTCGCAGCACTGACCGGAAGCGACGACGCCGACATCTGCTGCCAGGAAGACGCAGCGTGACCGAACGGCCCTATATCCCGCGTGTGACCGCCGCGACGCCGCAACACCGGTATCCCGTTTCGACCGGCGCGCAGGTGAAAATCTGGTGGCGCGAAGTCGACCGCGTGCTCGTCTGTCTTGTGCTGTTGCTGATGGCGGTTGGCACCGCGGCTGTGTTTTCCGCTTCTCCCGCGAGCGCACATCGGTTGTCGACCCATTCGGTCAAGCTGCCGGAGCTTTATTTCTATTGGGCCCATCTGCGCTGGCAGGCACTCGGGCTCGTCTTCATGTTCGGCGCTTCGGCCTTGAGCCGCGAGAACGCGCGCCGGGTCGGCATCGTGCTCGCCGCAGCGATGGTGGTGTTCCTGCTGCTGGTCCCGGTGATCGGCAGCGAGGTCAACGGCGCAAAACGGTGGATCAACCTTGGCATCGCGGGCTTCCAGCCGTCCGAGTTCCTGAAGCCCGGCTTCGCCATCCTGCTCGCCTGGATAGTGAGCTGGCGACTCCGCGACCCAAACCTGCCGGTGCTCATTATCGTTACCGCAACGATGGGTCTCGTTGCTGCACTGATGATGATGCAGCCCGACTTCGGCGGCACGATCCTGTTCGCGGGCGTGTGGTTCGTGATCGTACTGCTGGCGGGCATTCCACTGAAGCGCGTCGGGATGCTCGCGGGTGCAGGCGTCGTTCTGATCACCGCGACCTATTTCCTTTACGACAATGCCCGCCACCGCATCGATGCGTTCTTCGGCGGAGGCACCGCGTTCGACCAGGTCGACCTGGCCAGCCGCACGCTGCTGAACGGCGGGTGGACCGGGACCGGTCTGTGGCTCGGCGTGCGCAAGATGAACCTGCCCGAAGCGCATACCGACTACATCTTCAGCGTGATCGGCGAGGAGTTCGGACTGCTCGTCTGCGCGCTGGTGGTGATGCTCTATCTCGCGATCATCGTACGCGTTCTGGTGCGCCTGGCGGATGAAGAGGACCTGTTTACGCTGCTCGCCGCTGCGGGACTGACCACGCAGATCGGCGGGCAGGCGTTCATCAACATCCTCGTCAACCTGCAGCTGTTCCCTTCCAAGGGCATGACGCTGCCGCTGGTGAGCTATGGCGGTTCGTCGACGATAGCGGTCTGTCTGGCGGTCGGGCTGCTGATCGCTTTGACGCGGCGCAATCCATTCCTCTACCGGGAGACCCCCGGCCTGAAGGCCCTGATTACCAAGGAGCTGTCCGCGTGACCCGCGCGACCCGACATTACGTTCTTGCCGCGGGCGGCACCGGTGGCCACTTGATCCCCGCCTTCGCGCTCGCCGCGGAACTGGTGCAGCGCGGCCACCACGTTGCGCTGGTGACGGACGATCGCGGTGCGGCGCTGCCGGGCAAGCCCGATTTCCTGCCCGCGCACGTCATCCCCGCAAGCAAGCTCGGCAAGAACCCCCTCAAATGGCTAAGCGGAATTTCAGCCATCCTCGAGGGGCGCAAGATGGCGATGCGGCTTTACGAGAGTTTCGAGCCGTCGGCGGTGATCGGCTTCGGCGGATACCCGGTGTTCCCGGCGCTGCTCGCTGCGCTCGCCTGCGAGATACCGAGCCTGGTGCACGAACAGAACGCGGTACTTGGCCGGGTCAATCGGATGATGGCCGGGAAGGTAGATGCAATCGCCACCGCCTATCCGGAAATCGCGCGCCTGAAGGACGGGTACGCGGAAAAGGTCCACCTCGTCGGCAACCCCGTGCGTGCGGAAGTGCTTTCCCTGCGGGACGAGCCCTTTCCGGCGTTCACCGAAGACGGCCTCTTGCGCGTGCTGGTGACCGGCGGCAGCCAGGGCGCGCGGGTGCTTTCCGAAGTCGTGCCCGACGGGCTCGCGATGCTGCAGCCTGCACTGCGTCAGCGGTTGCAGGTGACCCAGCAGTGTCGGCCGGAAGATCTCGACGCGGTTCGCCAGCGCTATCGTAATCATGACATTCCCGCCGAACTGGGCAGCTATTTCGAGGACATGGCCGAGCGGCTGGCCGACGCGCACCTGTTCATCGGCCGCGCGGGCGCGAGCACGATCGCGGAGCTCACCGCCGTGGGCCGTCCGGCTATCCTTGTTCCGCTGCCGATCGCGACCGACGACCACCAAGCCGCCAACACGCGCGAGATCGTGAAGGCGGGAGGCGCGCGGATGATCAGGCAGGACAAGTTCACTGCCAAGGAACTTGCCAAGCAGATCCAGGCGATGGCCCAGCGCCCTGAAACGCTTGCCAACGCCGCGCATGCCGCATGGAATTGCGGCAGGCCCAAGGCGGCGCAGGACCTTGCGGACCTCGTCGAGAGCTTCGGCGGCAACGAGTTGATGGACGTCATCCGCGTCGGGGGGAACAACGCCCGCGGCGCAAGCCAGCGGGAGCAAGTCGGCCAGGGGGCGGCAGCGTGAAGGGCGTTCCGACCGACATCGGCACCGTGCACTTCGTCGGCATCGGCGGCATCGGTATGTCCGGCATAGCCGAAGTGATGCAGAACCTTGGCTACAGCGTGCAAGGTTCCGATCTCAACGAAAGCGCCAGTGTGGAGCGGCTGCGCGGGCGCGGCATCACGGTGCACATCGGCCACGCGGCCGAGAACGTGGAAGGGGCGGCGGTCGTCGTCACCTCGACCGCGGTAAAGCGCACCAATCCCGAAGTTGTCGCCGCGCTCGAACAGCGCATCCCGGTGGTGCGCCGGGCGGAAATGCTCGCCGAGCTGATGCGCCTCAAAAACACCGTCGCCGTGGCCGGCACTCATGGCAAGACCACGACTACCAGCATGATCGCCGCCCTGCTCGATACAGGGGGGGTCGATCCGACCGTGATCAACGGCGGGGTGATCGAGCAATACGGCTCCAACGCGCGGCTCGGCGACAGCGACTGGATGGTGGTCGAGGCGGACGAGAGCGACGGCAGCTTCCTGCGGCTCGACGGGACGATCGCGGTCGTCACGAACATCGATCCCGAGCACCTCGACCATTACGGCGATTTCGATGCCGTTCGGCGCGCTTTCGTGGAGTTCATTCACAACGTGCCGTTTTACGGGGCGGCGGTATTGTGCATCGATCACCCCGAAGTGCAGGCAGTGATGGGCCAGGTGCGCGACCGCAAGGTCGTGACTTACGGCTTCTCTCTCCAGGCCGACGTCTGCGCCGTCAACGTCGTGCCCGAGGGGACCGGCAGCCGGTTCGACGTGATCGTGCGCCGCCGCGGAGAGGAAGACCGCCGTATTGCCGACGTGCGACTGCCCATGCCGGGCCGGCACAACGTGCAGAACGCACTCGCCGCGATCGCCGTCGCGCTCGAGATGAGCTGTGGCGACGACACGATCCGCGAAGGGTTCGCGCAGTTCGGCGGAGTCCGTCGCCGGTTCACCCGCGTGGGCGAGGTCTCGGGTGCCACCGTTATCGACGACTACGCCCACCACCCGGTCGAAATCCGCGCCGTGCTTGCCGCCGCACGCGATAGCGCGGGGACCACCGGCGGCCGTGTGATCGCCGTGGTCCAGCCCCACCGCTTCACTCGCTTGAACGACCTGATGGACGACTTCCAGAATGCCTTCAACGATGCCGACCAGGTCTATGTGACCCCCGTCTATACCGCAGGCGAGGAGCCGATCCCGGGGGTCGACGCCAATGCCCTGGTCGCCGGCCTCAAGTCGCGGGGGCACCGTTCGGCCGCGACGGTGCCCGATCGAGAGGCGCTGGCGCACGAACTCGCCCGAGAAATAGCAGCGGGCGATCTCGTCGTATGTCTCGGCGCTGGCGACATCACCCGCTGGGCTGCGGAATTGCCTGGCGCGATCGCGGAGGCGCAGGCATGAGCCCCCAGATCGGCGAGCGGCGCGGTTGGCGCCATGGCGAGGCCCCGAATTCGGCCATCGAAGAGACGATGAACGTCCCGTTCTCAACCCGTGGCATCCGCGGCAAGGTGACGCAGAACGCCCCGCTCGCGCCTCTGGTGTGGTTCAAGGCAGGAGGCACCGCCGACTTCCTGTTCGAGCCGGCGGACCTTGAGGATCTCAAGGAATTCCTGCTGCGCATAGGTGGGCGGATGCCGGTCATGGCGCTGGGCCTTGGGTCCAACATGATCGTCCGCGACGGCGGGGTGCCCGGCGTTGTCATCCGCCTCGGCAAGGCGTTTGCGACGGTCGAGGCGCGGCGTGACAAGGTGCTCGAATGCGGCGGCGGGGCGAGCGGCATTCTCGTGTCGTCGAAGGCGCGCGATGCCGGTGTGGCCGGGGTCGAGTTTTTGCGCGGCATTCCTGGCACAGTCGGCGGCTTCGTCCGGATGAACGGCGGCGCCTATGGCCGCGAGGTCAGTGACGTGCTGATCGACTGCGACGTCGTGATGCCGACCGGCGACTTCGTGACGCTGCCGGCGCGCGACCTCGAATACAGCTATCGCCATTCGAACCTGCCCGAAGGAGCGGTGGTCGTGGCCGCCCGCTTCCAGGGGCGCGAGGGCGTACCCGCCGAGATCGGCGAGGAAATGGACAAGATCGCCGCCGCGCGCGAGGCTTCACAGCCGCTGCGCACCAAGACCGGTGGTTCGACCTTCAAGAATCCGCCGGGCGAGAAGGCCTGGGAGCTTGTCGATCGCGCTGGCTGCCGCGGCCTCAAGCTCGGCGATGCGCAGGTGAGTGAGAAGCACACCAACTTCCTGATCAATACCGGGGAGGCGACCAGCGCCGACATCGAAGGACTGGGCGAACTGGTGCGCAAGAAGGTCTACGGCGAAACCGGCGTTAGCCTCGAATGGGAAATCCAGCGGGTGGGGCGCCCATGAGCATGCATCATGTGGCCGTCCTGATGGGCGGGTGGGCCAACGAGCGGCCGGTCAGCCTCATGTCGGGCGAGGGAGTTGCCAAGGCGCTGGAGGCTCGCGGGCACAAGGTCACGCGGATCGACATGGACCGACAGGTTGCGGCGCGAATTGCCGAAGCCGCGCCCGATGTCGTGTTCAACGCGCTCCACGGCGTGCCCGGCGAGGACGGGACGGTGCAGGGCATGCTCGACCTGATGGGTATTCCCTACACTCACTCGGGCCTCGCGACCTCGGTCATCGCGATCGACAAGGAACTGACCAAGCATGCACTTGTGCCGCACGGAGTGCCAATGCCCGGCGGGCGGATCGTCGATTGCGAGACGCTTTACGAAAAGGACCCGCTGGCGCGGCCCTATGTACTGAAGCCGGTCAACGAAGGCAGTTCAGTCGGCGTGGCGATCGTCACCGACCAGAGCAACTACGGCAATCCCATTCGCCGCGATGCCAAGGGGCCGTGGCAGGAATTCGAACGCCTGCTCGCCGAACCGTACATCCGCGGGCGCGAGCTGACCGCGGCGGTGCTCGACGACGGCAGCGGTCCGCGCGCTCTGACGGTCACCGAACTGGTTCCGAAGTCGGGCTTCTACGATTTCGACGCCAAGTACACCGACGGGATGACCGAGCACGTCTGCCCGGCCCAGATCCCGCAGGACATTTTCGACCTTTGCAAGGCTTATGCGGTGCAGGCGCACGAACTGCTCGGTTGTCGCGGCTGCAGCCGGACCGACTTCCGCTGGGACGATGAGCAGGGCGAGGACGGGCTGTTCGTGCTCGAAACCAACACCCAGCCCGGGATGACCCCGCTAAGTCTGGTGCCCGAGCAGGCGAAGCATTGCGGGATGAGCTACGAGGACCTGGTCGAGGCTCTGGTCGAGGAGGCGTTGAGCAGGGGCACGCGCAATGACTGAAACGATCAACCGCAAGGGTAAGGGCGTGCGCCGCTCCGCTGCGGCACAGAGCAGGGCGGCGACCGCGCGCAAGGCCAAGGCGAAAACGAGTGGTGCCGTTGGCGGCGCATTGGCCCTGCTCCCGTTCACTGAAGAACAGCTGCACAAGGTTTTCCTCGCGATGATCCTCGGCGGCGCGGTGGCGCTGGCGTGGTTCCTTGCGAGCCTTGCCGGCGTGCCCGCGCTGGCGCAGGCGCAAGTCGCAGCTATTGCCTCCGACGCCGGTTTCGAAGTCCGCCGCGTGCAGGTTACCGGCGTCCAGCGGATGAACGAGCTCAAGGTATATGAGCGCGTTCTGGCAGAACGCGACCGGCCGATGCCGCTGGTCGATCTCGATGCAATTCGGTCGGACCTGCTCGCGTTGTCGTGGATCTCCGACGCGCGTGTCAGCCGGCAGCTGCCCGATACGCTGGTGGTCGACGTGGTGGAGCGCACGCCGCGTGCCGCGCTCAAGAAGCCGGGCCGGCTCGTGCTGATCGACGGCACGGGACACGAGCTCGAACCGATCTCCGCGGCGAACGCCAAGGGCATGCTCAAGGTTTCCGGGCCCGGTGCCGCGCGGCAGGTGGCCGCGCTCGATACCTTGCTCGATGCCGCACCCGCGCTGAAGAGCCGGGTTACCGAAGCCGAATGGGTCGGCAATCGCCGGTGGAACCTGACGTTCAAGACGGGGCAAGTGCTTGCGCTGCCTCACGGTCCCGACGCCTCGGCCGGGGCGCTCGTCCAGTTCGCCCGGCTCGATGGGCTGAACCGCCTTCTCGGCGGTAAGGTCGCCGCGTTCGACATGCGCGCCCCCGACCGGATTTACATGCGTATTCCCGGGCGCTCGCAACAGCAGGCGCTGGATGCGAACCGCCCTGGCGCGGCGGAGGCCGAGTAATGGGTCTGCCACGCATCGCCCGCGTATTCGGCGCGGTCAACGTCGGGAGCTTCCGCATCTCGGCGATGATCATGGGCCTGTCCGAAACCGGCGAACTGATCGTGCTCGGCAGCGGCAACCGCGCGAGCCAGGGGATCAAGCGAGGTTACGTTACCGACATGGCGGCGGCGACGTATGCCATCCGCGACGCGGTCGAGCGGGCGGAGAAGAACGCCGGCACCTCGATCTCGAGCGTGTGGGTGGGTTGCTCGGGTGCCGGTCTCGCCAGCCGGGTCGCGAAGGTCGAGATCGAAATTGGCGGACGGCGGATCGAGGAGGACGACATCGAGCACCTGCTCGTTGCGGCGCGCGACTCCATCCAGCCCGACGGTCGCATGGTGCTTCACGCGCAACCTGCGCACTACACTCTCGACGGTGCGCATGGGGTGGCCAATCCGCGCGGACTCCACGCCGAGCGGCTGGGCGTCGACATCCACGTCATGCTTGCCGACGGCGCGCCGGTGCGGAACCTGATCGAGGCGGTGCAGAACGCCCATCTCGACGTCGAGGCGGTGGTGGCTGCGCCGATCGCCGCCGGACACGCCTGCCTTTCTCCGGAAGAGCGCGAGCTCGGTACCGCGCTGGTCGAGATCGGCGGCGAGGTCACGAACGTCGCGCTCTACGCCGGCGGAATGCTGCTTGGGCTGACTGCGATCCCGTTCGGATCGGCCGACATCACTGATGCGGTCGCCAGCACCTTCGGTATCCGACGGTTGCAGGCGCAGCGGCTCAAGAGCCGATACGGTTCGGCGATCGCTTCGGTCAGCGATTACAAGGACATGATCCCGGTCAACGGTCCGGGCGATGAAGGCGCCGGCCCCGCCGCTCGCGGCGCCGACGATCAGAACCGCGTGCCACGCGCAGAGCTGGTCTCGGTCATCACGGAGCAGCTTTCCAAGCTCACCGACGAGATCGGTCGCGCTCTCAAGAACATGGGCTTCACCGGCGCGAAGGGGGGGCAGGTCGTCGTTACGGGCGGCGGCTCCGAACTCGCGGGAATCGCCGAATTCCTGCAGAGTGCGCTCGGCAGGCCGGTGCGGGTGGGCAAGCCCCCCGCGCTGCGCGGGCTTGGCGAGGCCAATGCGACCCCCAGCTTCGTGACGTTGGCGGGCCTGTGTCTCTATGCCGCCGACGATCCCGTAGACATCCGTTCCGTCGGCCCGCGCCACACCCCGACCACGCGCTATTCGGGCCTTGGGCTGGTCAACCGGGTGGTGCGCGCCATGAAAGAGTATTTTTAATGGCCATTTACCCCTGTGGATAAGGAAAATCGTCCTATCCCGAGACGAATCGGTTCGTGTAAGACTGTGACAGAGTATTTTTTACCCCGGAGGGGCACCCCATGAGCATCAATATCGGTCCGCCAGCCACTGACGACCTTCGTCCCAAGATCATGGTGATCGGCGTCGGCGGCGCCGGCGGCAACGCAATTGCGAACATGATCGACGCGGAAATCGAAGGCGTCGATTTCATCGTCGCCAACACCGACGCGCAGGCGTTGAGCAACGCTGCAGCCGACAAGCGCATCCAACTCGGCCCCGATATCACCGGCGGCCTGGGCGCAGGTGCGCGGCCCGAAGTCGGCAAGGCGGCGGCGGAAGAGACCGTCGGCGACATCGAGGATGCGCTCGAGGGCGTGAACATGTGCTTCATCGCTGCCGGCATGGGCGGCGGTACCGGGACCGGCGCGGCCCCTGTCATCGCCGAAGCGGCGCGTCGCAAGGGCGTGCTGACCGTGGGCGTGGTGACCAAGCCGTTCCTGTTCGAAGGCACCCGCCGCATGCGTGCGGCGGAATCGGGGATCGAGGAGCTGCAGAAGCATGTCGACACCCTGATCGTAATCCCGAACCAGAACCTGTTCCTCGTCGCCAAGGCGGAGACCACGTTCAAGGAAGCCTTCATGCTGGCGGACGAAGTCCTGCAGCAGGGCGTCCGCTCGATCACCGACCTGATGGTGATGCCTGGCCTCATCAACCTCGATTTCGCCGACGTGCGTTCGGTGATGCAGGAAATGGGCAAGGCGATGATGGGTACCGGCGAGGGCGAGGGCGAGAACCGCGCGCTCGAGGCCGCCGAACGCGCGATCGCCAACCCGCTGCTCGACGGCGTCAGCATGGCCGGCGCCAAGGGCGTGATCATCTCGATCATCGGTGGCGAGGACATGAAGCTGCTCGAGGTCGACGAAGCGGCGAACCACATCCGCGAGCTGGTCGATGAGGACGCGAATATCATCTGGGGTTCGGCGTTCAATCCCGACCTCCAGGGCAAGATTCGCGTGTCGGTGGTTGCCACCGGCATCGACGGCACCGGCGAGACCGCACAGGCCGCGCCGCGCTCGTTCTCGCTCGGTGAGAGCCGCGCGCCCAAGCGCCCCGTGCTCGAGTTGCCTGCCGAGGACGAATTCGATGGCGACGATGAGGAAGAACTCGACACGATCCCGTCGATGACGGCGGCCTCCGCTGCCGAACCAGCGCCTTACGAACCCGCTTCGGCCACCGAAGGCGACGAAGGCGTGGGTGCTGCCGACGATCGCGAGCCGCTCGATCTCGCCAGCATGGGCGCTTCCTCGAACGACGAGGACGAGAGCGAAGACGACTACGACGATGTCGACGGTATCGTCGATCCGCTCGCCGGACTGCGGAACGAGCAGGACGACGACGCCGACGAAAGCTGGGACGCCGGCAGTGACAAGCCGGAGTCCGGCGATTCTTCCTCTGCCGGAGCGCAGGACGAGCTGCTGCTCGACGCCGACCGTCTCGCCGAGCAGGACGAGCCGGTGCAGGCGCGCCTCGGCGGCGGTCGCCGGCGTGGCCTGGTGTCCGGTGATGGGGGTGGTGCGGCCGCCGCTCCGGGCGCAGGTAGCACGCTGTTCGAGCGGATGGCCAACCTCTCGCGCGGCGGGGCCAAGGCGGAAGACGAGGACGAAGACGACGATGATGACGATGGCTCCGCCTCGCTCAGCATCCCGCGTTTCCTCGGCCGGCAGAACAACCAGTAATCGGTGCCGCGCCGCCCGTTTGTCGCGGGTTCAGGCGCGGTCCGTTACAGGGACGAGACATGACCAATCGTCCGAACCGAAACCGTAGCCGCGCTGCGGCCACGTTGCTCGCGACCTTGCCCTTCGCGCTCCTCGCCGCGCCGCTCGCAGCCCAGAGCCACGCTGTCGTACAGCCAATTCCGGGCCCCGAATCGCGGGACCTCAGCAGCGCGCTGCAGCGCCTTGCCCGCAATCCCATGGACTTCGACGCGCTCGTCGACGCCGGCAAGGCGTCGCTCGAACTGGGCGACGTCGACGCTGCAGTGGGTTTCTTCGGCCGCGCCGAGAGTGTTCGGGCTGGGGATCCCCGGGTAAAGGCGGGGCTGGCCTCGGCCAATCTCAAGGCGGACCGGCCGATCGAGGCGCTCGCCCTGTTCGATCAGGCGCAGGCTGCGGGCGTACCGCCTGTGTCGATCGCGGCCGATCGCGGCCTTGCCTACGATCTCGTCGGCGACAACGCTTCGGCGCAGGCGCAATATCGGCTCGCGCTGTCGAAGGGGCGCGACGAAGAGATATTGCGCCGCCTCGCGCTGAGCCAGGCGATCGCGGGCGATGAAAAGGGGTTCGAGGCAACCCTGCTGCCGTTGCTCCAGCAACGCGACCTCTCGGCCTACCGTGCGCGGGCATTCGGGCTGGCAATTCTCGGCAAGGGCGGTGATGCGGTCGCGATCGTCGAGGCGGTCATGCCGCGCGAGCTCGCCGACCGGATGTCGCCTTACCTCGAATACATGCCTAAGCTGACCCGTGCGCAGCAGGCTGCGGCTGCAAATCTCGGCAATTTCCCGCGAGCCGCGCAGATCGGCCGTGATGATCCGCGGTTCGCGCAGTATTCCGGTAGAGCGGCAGCCGTGCCCGCGAGCAGTTCGGACTCCCGGCTGGCGCCGGCTGGCGAACCGCTCGGCCCCAGTACCCGAAGCAGTAAGCGGACAAGCCGCAAGCAGGTCGCTGCCGTCCAGCCCACCCCCACGAAGCCGGTGACGGTTGTGCGCACGGAGGAGATACAGAGTCCGGGTAGCCTGATTCGGCGGCGGGTGACTTCGACGAAGGTCGTGCAAGCCGTCCCTCCCTCGCCGCCCCCTCCCGCTCGGGAGACGAGAGTGCAGGGCGTCGAGCTTCCGCCAGTCCAGCGGCCTGCGCCAGAGCAGGTCCAATCGCAGCCGCAGCCGCAGCCGCAGCCGCAACCTCAACCGGTCGTCGTTGAGCGCCTGCCCGAAGGGGTCGCGGCAACCGATGCTGCCGCTCCCGGCTTCAACCTCGACGCGGTAAAGCACGCGCAGAGCCAGGGAATGGCTTCGGAAGAGCTGACCCCGGCGTCCGCCTCACAGCCGTCCGCGCCAGTCAATATCGCCGTCGCGCCCCTGCCTGAGCCCGAACCGGCGAGCGTAGCCGACGCCTTCGCCGAATTCGGGCCGCTCGCAACGTGCGCCGGCAAGGCCCGCGGCAGGTGCTGTCGATATCACCGCCATCAAGCCGAAGCGCGAGGTGGCCGAGCCGCCGCCTCCTCCGCCACCGCCTCCGCCGCCGCCCAAGCCGAAGGAGCCGAGCCGGATCTGGGTGCAGGTCGCGACCGGCAAGGATATGAAGGCGCTCGCTTTCGACTGGCGGCGTTTCGGCAAGAAAGCCCCCGAACTGCTCGGCAAGCGTGATGCGTTCACTACCAAGTGGGGCGTTTCGCGGCGCCTCCTTACAGGGCCGATCGGAACGGAGAAGGCGGCGGACAAGCTGGTCGCCGAGCTCAAGGCGGCGGGAATCGACTCGTTCACCTTCACCAGCGAGGATGGGCAGGAGATCGCGCCGCTCAAGTGAGCGCGCCCGAGGGCCGTAAGGCGCCGCCCACCGTTTTTACACAAGCTGTGAACAGGGTTATCGCGTTGTCCCCAGCCGTTAACCGCGCCGCGATTGCGGGTCGGCGGAGTGACCGGCATCGAGCGTAGCCATGGACACGACGGGATCGCAGAGATGAGGGCCGGGCAAGGCGAATACGGATCGGGAGCCGACGACGCGGCCCCGGTCGACATGCTCGCCGCGCTGTTCGAAGCGCGCGGGTGGACCCACGAAGTCGTCTCGCAGGACGAAATCTCGGCCGAAATCCAGGGCAGCTGGACCAGTTATCAGGTGCGCGCGATCTGGCGGGCCGAGGACAATGTGCTCCAACTGCTCTGCCTGCCAGACATCCGCGTTGCGGAAGGCAAGCGCGCCGCGGCGCACGAGCTGCTGGCGCTGGTAAACGAACAGCTATGGCTGGGTCACTTCGATGTCTGGTCGCAGGGTGGTATGGTGGTCTATCGTCACGGACTGCTGCTCGGCGACGAGGGCCTGCTCGGACTCAGCCAGGCGCAGGGTTTGATCGAGACCGCGGTGGATGAATGCGACCGGTTCTATCCGGCGTTTCAGTTCGTCCTGTGGGGCGACAAGAGTCCGGTCGACGCGCTGGCGAGCGCGATGGTCGACGCCGCCGGCGAAGCCTGATCCAGCTGCCGGGTGGGGGTAGCCGCGCCGCGCCCCGTCTCCTAAGGCGGCGTCATGAATAGTTTCAACTCCATCCTGATCGCCGGCTACGGTGCGATGACCGGCGCCTTGCTCGACGGCTGGCTCGCTTCGGGCCTGCCCGCCGATACCTTCACTGCCTTCGATCCCGGCGAAAAGACGGTGCCCGAGGGTGTCCGCTTCACGCAGACTTTGCCAGACGGACCGTTCGACGCGGTCCTGCTCGGCTTCAAGCCGCAGATGCTGGCCAAGGCAGGACCGCCGATCGAGCCTCTGGCCGGGCCCGGTACGACGGTAATTTCGGTACTCGCCGGTATCGACCTCGCCATTCTCGCGGAGCGCTTTCCCCGCGCGGCGGGCGTGGTTCGTCTTATGCCGAACCTGGCCGCTGCGCTCCGCAAGTCGCCCATCGGCCTCGTGGAGCAAGGGCTCGACGAGGAGCGTCACGCGGCGGTGACCGATCTCGCCTCGCGGCTCGGCAGTGCCGAGTGGCTGGCGGACGAGAGCCAGTTCGACCTCGTCACCGCGTTATCGGGCTCGGGTCCGGGCTTCGTCTATCGCTTCATCGACGCACTCGCCGTCGGCGCGACGCGGCTGGGCCTCGATGCTGATCAGGCCGAGCGTCTGGCGGTTGCCATGGTCGAGGGAGCGAGCGCGCTCGCCGCCGCGTCGCCGGATTCGCCCGGCGATCTCGCGCGCAAGGTCGCGAGCCCGGGCGGAATGACGCAAAAGGGCCTCGACGTGCTCGACGACGGCGAGGCGCTGTCCAGGCTGGTTACCGAAACGCTGCGCGCCGCCCGCGACAGGGGCCGCGAAATGGCCGCAGACGCCCGCGGCGAAGGTTAATTCGATTTCATCCGGTTTCGCTTGAAAAGCGGAGGCGAACACTCGATATTCGCTGTGTCGCCCGCGCAACACGGTCGCGGGCCAGAGGAGTACGAAAAACATGGCCGATTTTGAACCCCGCACGACGACGACGAGCTTCGGCTCGGTGCCGCGCGCCGGTGGCGCGGTCGTCTTCGACGAGGGCCTGCGCAAGCACATGCTCTCGATCTACAACTACATGACCAGCGGCGTGCTGCTGACCGGCATCGTCGCGCTTCTGACTGCCAATTCGGGCCTCGCATACACGTTCGCAACCGGTCCCCTGATGTGGCTTGTGGCGCTTGCTCCGCTGGCGATCGTTTTCGCGATGAGCTTCGGCGCCGCCAAGTTCAGTCAGGGCACTCTGCAGGCGATGTATTGGGGCTTTGCGGTCCTGATGGGCCTCAGCCTGTCGACGATCTTCCTGGTCTACACCGGCGGCTCGATCGCGGTGACGTTCTTCGCCACGGCGGCGGCGTTCGCCGGGCTCAGCCTCTACGGTTACACCACCAAGCGGGACCTGTCGGGTATGGGCAAGTTCCTGCTCATGGGCGTCATTGGCCTGATCGTGGCGAGCATCGCGAACATGTTCATCGGCTCTGCGCCGATGATGTATGCGATCAGCTTCATCGGCGTACTGATCTTCGCCGGACTGACGGTTTACGACACCCAGAAGCTCAAGGAGCAGTACGCTCACCTGCGCGGCACCGAATGGGCCGGCAAGGCGGTCGTGCTGGGGGCGCTCAGCCTTTACCTCGACTTCATCAACATGTTCCTCTTCCTGCTGCGCTTCATGGGGAACAGCCGCAGCTGATCGGGACTCGTTTCGTCCCGTTGAGGATTCATCTCATCGTGCCCGGGGGACACAGCGTCTCCCGGGCATTTTCTTTGGGCCGGGGGCACGATAGGCGACAATGCTTCAGGCGCGCGAAAGGCGGTGCCTGCCACCTTTGTGCGGGTAGAGGAGGGCCGCACCGCATGTTTCAGTTTTCAGTTTCGCGTATCCGTTTGATGGCTCTCGCCGCCGGGCTCGCCGCGCTAGGCGCCTGTGCGACCCCGCCGCCGCCTCCTCCGCCACCGCCGCCTCCTCCGCCTCCGGTAAAGATCATTCCGCCGCGCCCGATGCCGCCGATGGGCGCGGTTGCCGGCATGGCGATCCCGGCGATCCAGGCCGACGGGATGCGTCACACGGTCAATTACCAGCTCACACCCGCGCAGACGACATGGAACTTGCGCTCGGCCCTGAACGTCGCGGCGCTCAACTGCCTCGAACCGCGGTACGAGCCCATCCTCGAATCCTACAAGCTCCTGCTCAAATCCCATGCGCGCGGGTTGTCGTCGGCCAACAAGACGCTCGGCACCGAGTTCCGCCAGAAATACGGCGCAGGCTATCGCGACGTGCTCGATAGCTACATGACCCAAGTCTACAACTATTTCGCCTTGCCGCCCGCGCGCCAGTCGTTCTGCGACGCCTCGCTGGCCGTCGCATTGGAACTGCCGGCGGTGGCCGTGGGCGACATCGATTCCTTCGCCGCGCGCAGCCTGCCGAAGATCGAAGGGGCTTTCGACGACTTTTTCCGCGCGTACGAGCAGTACCGGATCGATGTCGCCGCGTGGGATTCAGAATACAACCCAACCGCGCTGACGACGACCGTCACCGGCTATGTCAACCCGCTCGACCCTGCCGTGAAGGTGCCCCCGGGCCAGACGACGGTGGGGACGATGCCTGCGCTGCCGCCGTCGGATACGCCTGCGCCCGAACCGGTGATCGTGTTGACTCAGCCCGCGTCGACCGATGCCTCGACGCCAGAGCCGAGCAGCGCGCCGGTGGTTGTTCAGACGCAGGAGAGCGACGACCCTTCGCCGATCGCCCTTCCCTCGGCCACACCGAACTGAGCACAGAAAAGGGGCGGTTTTGCTCTTGGCAAGCCGCCCCTGCTTCGCCTAAGGGGCGCGCTCGCCGCGACCCCGGCCGTGGCGAACAGGAACTGGAACGGGGCCGTAGCTCAGCTGGGAGAGCGCGTCGTTCGCAATGACGAGGTCAGGGGTTCGATCCCCCTCGGCTCCACCAGTTTCAACTCGATTTCATCGATTTGATTCGTTTGTTTCGGCCTGAAATGCCGGGCGAAGTGCTTTCGAGCTTCCTCGCCCCCGCGCCAGATGGCACCACGGCACTCGGCATTGCGGGTTTGCTGGAAGCAAGCCCGACCCACTGCGACTTTCAAGCGTCGCCATTTACGCGTAGCGCGGAACCCATGCATTTTCTCGACCAGGCCAAGATCTACATCAAGTCCGGCGCAGGCGGTCCCGGCGCGGTCAGCTTCCGCCGGGAGAAGTACGTCGAATACGGCGGTCCCGACGGGGGTAACGGCGGCAAGGGCGGCGACGTCGTATTCGAGGCGGTACAGGGCCTGAATACCTTGATCGACTTTCGCTACACCCAGCATTTCAAGGCACAGCGCGGCGGGCACGGGATGGGCAAGGACCGCACCGGTGCCTCGGCTCCAGACCTCGTGATCGAAGTGCCCGTGGGAACGCAAGTTCTCAGCGAGGACAAGGAAGAGGTGCTCGCCGACTTCACCGAGGTTGGCCAGCGCGTCACTCTGCTCGAAGGCGGCATGGGCGGGCGCGGCAATGCCAGCTACAAGACCAGCACCAACCGCGCTCCGCGCCAGCATCAGCCCGGCATTCCCTCGGAGGAGATGTGGGTCTGGCTGCGGCTCAAGCTGCTTGCCGACGTGGGGCTCGTGGGACTCCCGAACGCCGGAAAGAGCACGTTCATCAACCAGGTATCGAATGCGCAGGCAAAGGTGGGTTCGTACGCCTTCACCACGCTCGTGCCCAAGCTCGGCGTGGTGCGGCACCGCGGGCGCGAGTTCGTAATTGCCGACATCCCCGGGCTGATCGCCGGCGCGGCGGAGGGCGCGGGAATCGGCGACAGGTTCCTCGGCCATATCGAGCGCTGCCGAGTGCTGATCCACCTGATCGATATCGCCGGGACCGATCCGGCCGAAGCGCTGGCGATCGTCGAGGACGAGCTCGAAGCATACGGCGAAGGGCTGGCCGACAAGCCGCGTCTCATCGCGCTCAATAAAGTCGACCTTGCCGACGCCGAACTGGCCGAAGCATTCGCCCGCGAGCTGCGCGAGGCGGGAGCGGATGCGGTTTTCCCGATTTCCGGCGCTACGGGAGATGGGATCGACGCGCTGCTCGACGCGGCGCTAGGCTACCTGCCCGAACGTACCGCGACCGAAACCCGCGGCAGCGAAGTCCAGGATGCGCCCGATAAAAGCGACGAGTGGTCGCCGCTCGGCTGATATACCCGCGTGATTTCGCGGCGTGACTGGCGGGCGAGGCTTCGCTAACCCCCGCCCCGATGACCATCGCCGCCCTTTCTCAATTGGCCAATCCGGCTACCTGTAGCCGCCTGGTGCTCAAGGTGGGCTCTGCGCTGCTCGTCGAGCGCGGCGGAGCGCTACGACGCGAATGGCTGGGGGCGCTCGCGGGAGAGATTGGCGAGATGCGAAGGCGCGGCCAGCAGGTCGTGGTGGTCAGCTCGGGCGCGATCGCGCTGGGCGCGGCCAAGCTCCGCCTCAAGGCGGGTGGACGCGCCAATCTCGCCGACGCGCAGGCTGCCGCCGCGGTGGGCCAGATCGCACTGGCGGGCGCCTGGGACGAACTGCTCGGCGCGCAGGGCCATGTCGCGGCGCAATTGCTGCTGACGCTCGACGACCTCGAGGATCGCCGCCGCTACCTCAATGCCTCATCCACCCTCGCGCGGCTGCTCGACCAAGGCGCCGTTCCGGTCGTCAACGAGAACGACAGCGTCGCTACCGAAGAAATCCGCTTTGGCGACAACGACCGGCTCGCCGCGCGCGTGGCGCAGGCAGCAGGCGCCGACGCGGTCGTGCTGCTGAGCGACGTCGACGGACTGTTCGACCGGGACCCCAAGGACCCGGCCGCCCAACTCGTGCGCGAGGTGCAGGGCGTCGACGAAGCGATCCGCGCGATGGCGACCGGCGGTTCGGGCTCAGGCCTTGGTTCGGGAGGGATGGTTTCGAAGCTGGAGGCGGCGGAGATTGCGGGCCGCGCCGGGATCGCGCTGGCGATCGTAAATGGCAGCCACATTCGCCCGCTCGCGCACGCTCTGGATGCGGGTCGCGGCACCTTGTTCGTGCCGCAACGGCGCGACGGCGGGCGCAAGGCGTGGCTCGGCGGGCGGATCGCGCCTGCGGGCGTGCTGACGGTCGATGCCGGGTGCGCCTCAGCGCTCGAGGATGGCTCGAGCCTGCTTGCCCCGGGTGTGATTGGAGTCGACGGCGATTTCGCGCGAGGCGACCTCGTGACGATTCACTCGGCGAAGGGCGATCGGCTTGCACAGGGTCTCGTCGAATACACCTCCGCCGAATGCCGGGCGATCGCCGGACGCAAGGCTGGCGAACAAGCCGACCTGCTCGGCTACGCGCCGCGTGCCGCGGTCGTGCACCGCGACCACATGGTTCTTTTTTGATGGCGGCGGGGAAGAGTCCCCTGGTTGCCCTGACCGGCGGCACCGGCTTTGTAGGCCGCGCCACCCTCGATGCGCTGGCGAAATCCGAGGATGCAGGTGCGGGCGTTGGCGCGCAATGTTCCGGATACGGCTTCGCACGCGAGAGTGGACGCAGGGCGATCTGGCCGATGCCGATGCGCTCGCTCGCCTCGTCGATGGCGCGGAGGCGGTGATCCATGTCGCCGGTTTGACTACTGCGCCCGATGCCGCCGCGTTCGAGGCTGCTAATGTTACCGGGACGCTCAACTTGCTGAGGGCTGCCAGCGATGCCGGTGTGCAGCGGTTTGTAAACGTGTCCTCGCTTGCGGCCCGCGAACCCCTGCTGTCGGCCTACGGTGCTTCCAAGAGCCAGGCAGAGAAACTGGTCGCCGCGAGTGGGCTCGACTGGACGATCGTGCGGCCGCCAGGGGTCTATGGCCCGTGGGACCGCGACTATCTCGAAATGTTCAAGCTGGCGAAGCGCGGCGTGGTGCCGGTCCCGCCGCCGGGACGCAGCTCGTTAATCCACGTGGAGGATCTCGCGGATTTGCTCGTAGCGCTGATCCCCGGTGGGGAGGGTGTTACGCACGCTACCTTTGAGCCCGATGACGGACACAAGGGCGGGTGGAGCCATCGCGAACTCGCCCGGCTGATCGGCTGGGCCGTGGGGAAACGCCCGTGGGTGATCCACCTTTCCCGCCCGTTGCTCGAAACCGCATCGCGCGCCGACAGGCTGGTGCGGCGTTCGCGCGCGCGGCTGACTCGCGACCGCGTGGGCTACATAGCGCACCCCGACTGGGTCGCCCGGTCCGAGTTGCAGGTTCCCTCCGCGCTATGGTCACCAAACATTGCGACCCGCGACGGCCTTAAGGCGACGGCGCTCTGGTATCGCGAAAAGGGCTGGCTTTAGCAGCCCCGAGTCGAACTCCGGCTGCCGAGCGTGCATAGTCCCGCGGGTGGGTCGCGATTCGCGCCCCGGGGGCATCTTTCCCGGCGCGTCATGCAGAGGGGAATGCAATGAAAAGAATCGTTGCGGCGGCCGCGCTGGTCGCCCTTGCCGCCTGTTCGAAGCCTGCTCCCGAGCCGGAAGCCGATACCGCTGCTACAACCACCGAGGCTGCGGCGACGGATGCTCACGCCGGCCACGACAGCTGCCGACGGCGGACCTTCGTATGGCAAGTTCGAAGTGACGCAGGCAGACGGGACCAAGTTCGTATCCAATGTGAAGCCCGATGGCACTTACGAGGTTACCGATGCTTCGGGCGCGGTCGTCGATAGCGGGACCTGGGAGCAGAAATCGCCCGAACAGTACTGCGAGACCTCCTCGAAGGAAGGCTCGGAGCAGGTCTGCTATGACGAGAAGGTCGTCGACGGCGTCTATCATTCGGATAACCCGAAGACCGGCGAAAAGGCCACCGTCGTCCGATTGGACAGCTAACTCCGGAAGGAGTGACCATGCGGCGCCGGAAGCCAAGCGCTTCCGGCGCCGTCTTGCTTTCCGGTCAGAGGAAGGGTTCGTATCCGGGCGGCAGTTCGCCGTCGGGCCCGCGCTCGACCGGCGAATGGATGCCGCATTCGGTCTTGTCCCAACCCTTCCAGCGGCCCGCGCGCGGGTCTTCGCCGGGTGCGACCGCGCTGGTGCAGGGCGAGCAGCCGATCGAGGGGTATCCGGCCGCGACCAGCGGATGGGGCGGCAGGTCGTGCTCCGCGATATAGGCGGCGATCCGCGTTGCATCCCAATCGATCAGCGGATTGATCTTCAGGCGTCCCGCGGCATCCGATTGGTCGAGCTCGAACCGGGGCAGGTTGGCGCGGGTGTGCGACTGGAACGCCTTGCGACCCGTGAGCGACGCGTCGAACCCCGCCAGCGCCTTTGCCAGCGGGCGGACCTTGCGAATCTCGCAGCAGCCATCGGGATCGTACGACCAGCGCAGCCCGCTCTCGTCGCGGCTGGCGAGGTCGGCCGGATCGGGTTCGAGCACGATGAGGTTGGTGAGGCCGAACCGTTCGACCAGCGTGTCGCGATAGGCGATCGTCTCGGCAAAGTGTTTGCCGGTGTCGAGAAACAGTACCGGCGTGTCGGGCGCGATTTGGGCGACCTGATGGAGCAGGACCGCGCTCTCGGCACCGAAACTCGATACGGCGGCGACCCGCCCGGCGAGACCTTCGCGCAGCACTCCTTCGAGCATGGCCGCCGTGTCCGAACCCTGAAACCGCCGGTTGAGCCTGATCGCGTCGTCCAGCGTGAAGCGCGGACCGGTTTGGATGGCGTCCACAATCCTGCCGATGCCGAGATCAGCCATGCCGCAACTTCCAGATCGGTACGCGGGCGTCGGCGGCGGGCTGATAGACGTGGTCCCACCTGTTCAGCGCCGCTTTCGCATCGGCCGGATCGATCGGCTTGTCGGGGGCAAAGCTGTCGAACCCGCACCGGCGCATGAAGAACAGGAGGTCGACGAGGACGTCGCCCGTCGCCTTGATCTCTCCGGTGTAGCCGGCTTCGCGCAACATCCGCGCTGTCGAGAACCCGCGACCGTCGCGGAACTTGGGGAAGTCCACCTCGATCAACCGCAGCCGCGAAAGGTGAGGGTATAGCACGGTGACGTCCTCGCCCGCTTCGATACGCACCGAATCGGCCTCGTCCTGTTCGAGGAAAGCGTCGAGCGAAACGGCCGGCTCGTCGGCCGGCGCATCGTCGCGGAAACGCAGGTTGCGTCCGTAATCCTCGGTTGCAGCGGGAGTGGGATTGCCGGATCTAGCCATAGATCGCCTCCTTGAAGCCATCCATCCCCACCCGGCGATAGGTGTCGATGAAGCGTTCGTTCGCCTCGCGCACGGTGCGGTAATGCTCCACGGCACGCTCCACCGCGTCGACGATACCGTCCTCGTCGAAGCCGGGACCGGCGATCTTGGCCTGGGAGGTGTCCTCGTCCCCGGATCCGCCGAGCAGGAGCTGGTAGTTCTCGGTACCTTTCTTATCGACGCCAAGGATGCCGATGTTGCCCGCGTGGTGGTGCCCGCAGGCGTTGATGCAGCCGGAAATCTTGATCTTGAGCTCGCCGATGTCGGACTGGCGCGCGGGATCGGCGAAGCGGTCGGCGATCTTCTGCGCCAACGGAATGGATCGCGCATTGGCGAGGCTGCAATAGTCGAGCCCCGGACACGCGATCAGGTCGCTGATGAGGTCGAGATTGGCGTCGGCCAATCCGGCTGCAACCAGCGCCTGCCAGACGGCGTAGAGATCGGTCTTACGCACATGCGGCAGGACCAGGTTCTGCGCGTGGGTCGCACGCAGCTCGTCGAAGCTGTAGCGTTCGGCGAGGTCTGCGACGACGTCCATCTGCTCGGCCGAGATGTCGCCCGGAATGCCGCCGATTGGCTTCAGGCTGATGTTCGCGATCGCATAGCCGGGCGCCTTATGGGCGACGACCTGGCGCTCCACCCAGCGCGCGAAGGCTGCGTCGGACAGGTCGATCTCGTCGCTCAAACCCTCTTCGAACGAGGCCGCCTCAAAGTAGGCCGCGATCCGGTCGTATTCGGCCTGCGGAAAGTCTTCGCCGAGCGAGAGGAAGTGCTGGAACGCCTCTTCCACCTGGCGCGTGAACTCTTCCTGCCCCAGGTCGTGGACGAGGATCTTCATCCGCTGCTTGTGGATGTTGTCGCGCCGCGCATGACGATTCCACACGCGAAGAACGGCCTGCAGGTAACTGAATATCTGCGAAGTCGGCAGGAATTCGCGGATGCGGTAGGCAATGAACGGAGTGCGCCCCATGCCCCCGCCGGCGTAGACCTCGAACCCGATTTCGCCGTCCGCGCCCTGCACGATGCGCAGTGCGAAATCGTGCCAACGCAGCGCGGCGCGATCCTCTCTGCTGGCGATCACGGCGATCTTGAACTTGCGCGGCAGGTAGCTGAATTCCGGCATGAAGGTGGTCATCTGCCGCAGCATCTCGCACCACGGGCGCGGATCGATCAGTTCGTCCGCGGCGGCCCCGGCGTACTGGTCCGAACTGATGTTGCGGATGGATTCACCGCTCGTCTGGATCGCGTGCATCTCGACCTTGGCGAGATCGGCGAGGATGTCGGGCGCTTCGGCCAGCTTGATCCAGTTGTACTGGATGTTCTGCCGAGTGGTGAAATGACCATATCCGCGGTCGTACTTGCGCGCGATCTCTGCGAGCGCGCGCATCTGCGTCGAATTCAGCGTGCCATAGGGGATGGCCACCCGCAGCATGTAGGCGTGAAGCTGGAGATAGAGCCCGTTCTTCAGCCTGAGCGGCTTGAACTGGTCGTCGTCCATCTTGCCTTCGATGCGGCGGCGCACCTGGTCGCGGAATTCCTCCACGCGCGTGTCGACCATCGCCTGGTCGTATTTGTCGTAGCGGTACATCAGATCACCCAGTCGCGTGCTTCGGGGTCGGCGGGCTTGAGCGTGAGATCCGGCCGCACGGTTGGACCAAGGGCGCGAATGCGGTCCTTGATATGCGCGGGGCGGACCTTGCCGTCGGCAGTCTTCTCGCCATCGATGGCGTAAGGGTTGTTCACGCGGCAGGCGGCTGCCTCGCGGGCGAGGATCGCCTCGGCCTGGTCGCCGGCGTCGACGGCGTCCTCGACGTGGAGCGACCAGTCGTAGCCGGTCCACCAGGTAACCGCGCCGGTCTTGAGGTCGTTTCCAGTGAGAATTCTCATGCTGCAGTCTCCACCAGCGCGGCGAGGGCTGTGTCCTCGCGTGCGGCGACTTCTCCGATGACGATGAGCGCCGGGCTCTTCACCGCCTCGCGGTCGACGAGTTCGGGCAACGCGGCGAGCGGTCCGCGCAACACGCGCATCTGCGGGCGGCAGGCGTTCTCGATCACCGCCAGCGGCAATTCCGGCGACAGGCCATCGGCCATAAGCTTTTCAGCGATTTGCGGAGCGGTCTTCACACCCATGTAGATGACGAGCGTGCGGCCCTTGCCGGCAAGGCCCGCCCAGTCCTGCTCGGACAGACCCTTGCACTGGCCGGCGACGAAACTGACGACGCTCGATGCATCGCGGTGCGTAAGCGCGATCTGCGCGGCGGCAGCAGCGCCGTTGGCGGCACTGATGCCGGGAACGATCTCGACCGGCACTCCAGCGGTGCGACAGGCCTCGGCTTCTTCGCCGCCGCGACCAAACACCAGCGGATCGCCGCCTTTCAGGCGCACGACATCGCGCCCGGACAGCGCCTCGCGCACAAGCAGCGCGTTGATCGCATCCTGCGGCAGCGTATGGCGCGCGCGGCGCTTGGCGACCGAGACCAGTTCAGCGTCGGCGCGCGCAAGCGCCAGGATCGCAGGATCGACGAGGCCGTCGTGCACGATGAACTCGGCGCGCTCGATCAGGCGCGCTGCGCGTATTGTGAGCAGGTCGGGGTCACCCGGTCCCGCACCGACGAGATGGACTGTTCCTGTTCCGGCCATGGCAAGGAGATGCGCGAGAGGGGGAAGCGCTGCCAGCCAGATTGCCTGTCAGAGCAGGTAGGCGCGATTTTGAAATCTGCGGTTGGCGCCTGCGAAGCGTCGATTTTGAAATCAGCGGTATGCCCCGGCGAAGCTAACCTTCCGCCTGAGGCTTTTCCATCCGTTGCGAGATGGCGGCGACAAGTTGCTGGAATTCCGCATTGTCGCGCAGGTTCAGATCGCGCTGTGGGAAGGGGATCTCGATCCCGTTCTCCTTGAACAGGTCCCACAGCTTCTTGAGCACTTCGGACCTGACGTTGCCGACACCTTCCTCGGGATCGGTGATCCAGCAATGGATGACGAAATTGACCGAGCTGTCGCCATAGGCATCGAGCCACACGGTCGGCGGCGGGGTAACCAGAACGCGCGGACAGTTCTTCGCAGCCTCGATCATCAGCTTTTCGGCCAACTTGATATCGCAGCTGTAGGATATGCCGACCGGCACCTGCACTCGCACGTTGCGCGACGAATAGGACCAGTTCTCGACCTGGTTCACCATCAGGTTCTCGTTCGGGATGAGGTATTCCTTCTGGTCCCGGGTGACCAGCGACACCGCGCGGATGCCGATCTTGCGGATCTGCCCGAAAGTCATGTTACCCGCCGAATCGGCGATCGCGATCACGTCGCCCGGCTTGATGGAGCGATCCATCAGCAGGATGATCCCGGCGATCAGGTTGCCGAATGTCTTCTGCAATCCGAAGCCGATCGCGAGGCCGAACGCGCCCGAGAACACCGCCAGCGCGGTGAGGTCGATCCCGAGAATGTCGATCCCCATCAGGATCGCGAGCGCCCAGACCAGGATCGTCACCAGCTTTTCGGCGAGCAGCCGCTGGGTAAGGTCGAGCTTGGTCATCCTGCGCAGCACCCGCCGCGCGCTCCGGCTGAGGAACCATGCGAGCCCCCAGATCGCGACGAGGACAAGGACGACGACGATCGCGTCCCACAGCGAAACGTGGAATTTGCCGATGTCGAGCGCGACGCTGTCGAGGCTGTCGACGATGCCGGCCGCCGCCCTGCCACCCTTCTGCGCGACGACTTCCTTGACGCCCTCTGCCGCCTTTACGCCCGTTTCGGTGGCGGTCGGGGTCGGAACCGGAGTGGCCGGCGGAAATGCCGCGGGCACGTCACCCAGGGCGCCGGATGCATCGGGGGTCGCAGTGTCGGTCGGCAGCGGTACGGCTGTCATGTGTTGTCCATTGCGGAGAAGGCCCGGTCGAGGTCGGCGATGAGGTCCGCGGGATCCTCGAGACCGATCGAGAACCTGATAGCGGGACCGGGTTGTTCTGCCAAATCGGCCGGCGGCCACGTCGTCGCGCTTCGGGGAGGATCGAAGGGCACGACAAGGCTTTCGAACCCGCCCCAGCTGAAACCGATCCCGAACAGGCCGAGCGCGTCGATGAACCGGGCGCGCTCCGCCACGCCGCGACCGGAGAGCACTACACTGAACAACCCGCAACCGCCGGTGAAGTCGCGCGCCCACAGCTCGTGCCCGGGTGCGCCGGGCAGCATCGGGCACAGCACGCGGGCGACTTCGGGTCGTGCGTCAAGCCATCGCGCGATCTCGAGTGCCGCGGCGGTCGACTGCGCGAGCCGGATGCCCATCGTCCTGAGGCCCCGCAGCGCCAGCGCTGCGTCGTCAGGCGATACTACGGTGCCGAGGCTCTGCGCGGTGAGCCGCAGCCTGCGGTGCCATTCCTTGCCCGCGCTCGCCGATCCCATCATCACGTCCGAGTGCCCGCCGACGTGCTTGGTCAGGCTCATCACCGAAATGTCACAGCCGTGGTCGATCGCCGCAAACCCGAGCGGGGACGCCCAGGTGTTGTCGATCACGCTCACCGCGCCCCTGTCGCGCGCGATGCGAGCGAGCGCGGGTACGTCGCACACTTCCATGGTCAGGCTGCCCGGGCTTTCGAGCATGACTGCCGCGGTGCGGTCGCAGAATGCGGCTTCGTATTCGTCGAGGTCGAGCGGGTCGAAGAACCGCGCCTCCACGCCGAACCGCTTGAGCAGCCCGAGCGCCATGCTGCGCGTCGGCTCGTAGGCATTGTCGGTGACGAGCAGCACGTCACCCGGCTTCAGCACCGTCAGCAACGCCCCGGCGATCGCCGCGACACCGCTCGGGTAGAGGATCGTACCGTCCGCTCCCGGCTCGAGTTCGGTCAGCGCTTCGGCGAGCGACCACTGGGTCGGCGTGCCGCGCCGGCCGTAGTAAAAGTGCCCGTCCTCGTTGGGGCGACCTTGCGCGAGGTCGGCGCTGTTTTCGTAAAGATGCGTGCTGGTGCGCCAGACCGGCGGGTTGACCGCCGCGCCCGTCCATTCCGGTCGTCGCCCACCCGTGACGAGCCGGGTTCCGGGCCGCGTGTCACCAGTCTTTTTCGCCATCAGGCAGCCGCTCCGGTTTCCTTGGGTGTTTCGGGGTCCGCGCCCCATTCGCTCCAGCTTCCGTCGTAGAGCGCGCCATCCTCGACGCCGATCAGGTGGAGCGCGAAGAGCAGGACCGACGCGGTCACGCCGCTGCCGCACGACGTCACGATCGGTTTGCCGAGGTCGACTCCGGCGCGCTCGAACGCAGCGCGCAGTTCCTCTTTCGATCGAAAGGTCCCGTCATCGCGATAGAGGTCGCGGAAGAACAGGTTGCACGCGCCCGGAATGTGGCCACCGGGCAGGTTGTGGACGGTATCCACCGTTTCGCCGGTGAAGCGCCCGGCGTCGCGCGCGTCGATCACCTGCTCGGCGCAAGCGTCGAGGTTGGCGAGCATGTCGGACTTCGTGCGCACGCGGCTGTCGTCGCCCGACAGAGTTTCGGTGGCGCATGGGGCCGGTACTGCCTCGCCGCTCTCGATGGGCCGCCCTTCCGCCTTCCACTTGGCAAGGCCGCCGTCGAGTATGGCGACGTCGCGGACACCGTTCATTCGCAGGATGAACCACGCGCGGGCGGACGTCTTCACCGCGCTGTCATCGTAGAGCACCACGCGGTCGCAGCTGCCCACGCCAAGTTCGGCGAGGCGCCTTGCAACCTGTTCAGGCCGGGGCAGCGCGGAAGGCACGCTCGAGGTCGTGTCCTTGAGCGATGCGAGATCGAGGAATTTCGCGCCCGGAATGTGCCCGGCGACGAATTCGCCGTGCGCATCGCGCGCAGGGTCGGTGGCGTGAGCGGTGGCGTCGAGGATCGCGACGGAGCCCGCCGCAATCTCCTGCGCCAGTCGATCGGTCGAAACCAGGCTGTCCATGGTCGCGACGCTAGCGGGACGGTCGCGCCCGATCCAGCGGCTAATCGAGCGCGGTGGAGCCGATCGCCTGATAAATCTGCGGCATCTCGTCGAGCCGGAACGGCTGGAGCCGTTGAGCGCCGGGACTGCGGAGCCCGACGATGAACGTGCGCGCCACCGGGTCGGTGCCCGCCGCTTCGGCGCGGACGCGCAGTAGCGGCACGTAGACCACCGCCTTGCCATGCGGGATCGGGCGGATTTCCTCGATCGGCAGGCGGAAATCGCCGCTGAAGGTGGCGCTCTCGCCCGGATCGAGGCGGTCGATGGTCTGCACGGGCGCCAGAGGAACGGCAGGATCGGCAAGCTGCGCCTGCGCCGGCACGCGGGCATGGGCGGTGACGAGATCGGCACCGAAGGTCACCCCTTCCAGCGGCACGGCGCCGCGATTCGTGACGCGCAGTTCGTACGACAGCGTGGCGAAGCGCATGCTGCGCGCGAGTTGCTTTGCCTGTGCGTCAATGACGAGCGCTGACCCGACGGGCTTCGACGGCGGTGAAGCGGCAGGTGGCGGCGCGGTCGTGCCACCGGGCGATTCCGTGCGCGGCGGGACGATCTTCGGCGCTACAACCTCATCCGTCGATCGCCTTCGCAACCATAGCGCCGCGGCAATTGCGCCCACGATCAGCAGGCCGCCCAGCGCATAGAGCCAGCCGGGCAGCCCCTCGTCGGGAACCTCTGCCGGCGCCGCCACGGTCGGCGTGGTCCCGGGTACCGGCTCGGCCGCGACCGAAGGTTCGGGGACGGGCACGGAATCGGTCGTGGCGGTCGGAAACGGTATCGCGCCTCCCAGAACCCTTTCCGATTCGCGCGGCGTCGGCGCCGCTGGCGGGGTGAAGCGCGGCGGCAGCGAACTGTTGCGGGGCGGGCTTACCACGCGCGGGGTCGGCGTCGGTTGCGGTGAGGGAGCAGGGGTGGGTGTGGCGCTGCCGCGCGGGGTGGGAGTCGGCGTCGGGGCGCGCGGCCGGGTCAGGATCGGGGCGTCGGGATCGACGGGTCCCTGCACGTCGGTCGCCGTCGGCGTGGGCGAGGGGTTGGTCGGCAGGCGGAATCCGCCCGGCGCGCCGGTATCCTGGGCGAATCCGGGTACGGCGGCAGCGCCGATGGCAAGCGCGGCAAGACTGGCGGATACGAAGTGTTTCATGGCTCCCGAAGCGGCTTCCCAAGCGTCCGGAGCGCTGAATAGGCACTGAACTGCCCAAGTCCACCGCCGCCTTGCGGTAAACCGTGATTCACGCCAGATGCGCGGCATGAGCGACACACCTGTCACCACGCACCTCGGCCAATCCAGCGCGCTACCGGCCTCGCCCGAGGATGCCGTGCTCGACTACGTACCCAACCCGCGCAAGGGCACGCTTTACCTCGTGCGCTTCGCCGCGCCGGAATTCACCAGCCTGTGTCCGGTCACCGGCCAGCCGGACTTCGCGCACCTGGTAATCGATTACGCCCCCGGCGAGACGATCGTCGAATCGAAAAGCCTCAAGCTGTTCCTCGGCAGTTTCCGCAACCACTGCGGCTTCCACGAGGACGTGACCGTCGGCATCGGCCAGCGCCTTGCCGAGGAGATGAAGCCGCAATGGCTTCGCATCGGCGGTTACTGGTACCCGCGCGGCGGCATCCCGATCGACGTCTTCTGGCAGACCGGCACCCCTCCCGAAGGCCTCTGGGTGCCCGAGCAGGGCGTGGCGAGCTACCGCGGACGGGGGTGAGAGGCAGCAATCCTACGGCTGCTTTCGAGCACGGAACGAACTGAACCGAATGTATGCTATGGGGTGGAGAGCGGACGCTCGCCCGCGTCTGCTAGGCTCCAGCCGCGGAATGATTCCAGCCGCGGAATGATGCGGGCCCGACACAATCTGGTAGAGTTGAATGAAAACGGTCGTTCGCTAGCGCAGCTCCGAACTGGAATGCTAGATGGCGGGCAACCAAATGCCGCCGCGTCGCTTTTCGTTGAGACGTGAAGTGAAAGCTTGGACGTACATAGGAGCACTGGACCCAATGCCGAGAGCAAGATCGTCAACAACGATGGCCCTACGCTTCGGCAGCCGCCGATTAATTCACTTCTTCCTCCTCGCGTTTGCTTTCTCCTGGACGATCTGGGGCCTGCTGCTCGTCGCGGCGTTGCCGGACGCACTGTTCTTGCCTGTTCTCTTCTTAGGTTCGTTCGGACCGGCGGTGGCGGCCTTCGTGCTGCTGGCGGCCAAGGGCGAAAGGGGCGAACTGACTTCTTTCCTCAAGCGGCTTGTGCGTGTCGATCGGAGCCTGGTCCGCTGGCTTCCCGCAATCCTTCTGTTCTTTCCGGCGCTCCTCGTCGTTGGCCTCGCGCTCAATTACGCATTCGGGGGCGAAGCTGCCGAGGCGGGCGACTACCTCTCGGGAATGGGGTCGGTTTCGGACACGCTCTTCCTCCTTGGCATCATGCTGCTCGGCGGCCCCTTGGGAGAGGAACCGGGGTGGCGCGGCTATGCGCTCGAACCACTTCAGGAACGCATGGGCGCTGTAAAGGCTAGCCTCCTCTTGGGGTTAGCCTGGGCAGCCTGGCACTCACCGCTGTTCCTGATTGAGGGCACCTCGCAGTATACCAAGGGGGCCGGGTTCGCCACGGTATCGTGGGTGATCCAGCTCATGCTCGCCTCGCTCGTCTTCACTGCCGTCTACAATCGCACCAACGAAAGCATTCTATCGGCGATCCTCCTGCACCTGATGGCAAACATCGCCTATCCTCTGGGGCTCGATACGCGGGGAGAGGTAGTCTTCACCGCGCTTCGTATTCTAATCATAGGGGTGATCGTGGTGTGGCTATCGAGGAGGCGACCGTAAGCCGACGTCTGACAATCAAACTTGCGAGGTGCCCGCGATCTCGATCACTTTCAGGCGATACCTCCGCTAAGATCAATTGGGCGAAGTCCACAACTGAGTCGTCTGCGGCCAGTCCCGATCTTATCTGCCGGTCATCGGAAGCCTATTCTGTCCGGAGAACGCACGATGAAGTGTGCTCTCTACAAAGGGACCGTTTGGAGCGAGTCGGTTTCCTTCACCGGCCTAGGTGGTTACTGAGGCAGATGGCGCTTAAGAGACGCTCGAAGGAAAGTCATCGTGGTTAGACTGCTCTTGGTCGTGGCGATTGCCCTTATTGCCGCTTGTAGCTCTGTGCCGGTTACACCAGAGCGCACTCGGGTTATGGTGATCTCCGCGATCCACTCCGCACATAAGGAGCATCCTCGATACTCCTATGACGATCTGTTTAATGTCGTCAGCAGGTTCTCACCGGACATCGTCGCTGTGGAGATACGACAGGAAGATCTCGGCGAAGACGCGGCCTATCTGGCGCGCAACTACCCTTTTGAGATGGTGGAGCTTTCCCGCCGTTATCGTGCCATTGTTCTCGGCTTTGACTGGCTTGGAGAGGAGCTAGAAGGTCGGCCAGTGCCCGAGAAGTGGTGGCAGGAGAATAGTTGGGTCAAGCGCCTTGAGCGCGAGATGGGTCACGACCCCACTGTGCAGACACCCAAGGCCGACGCGCTTCGGAAACAGCAAATGGACATCTTGAACTCGGCAACCGCGACTTCGCTCAACGACGGCCGCTACGATGCAGGGACCAGAGCGTACTATCGAGCGCTTGCCGAAGAGCTGGCAGCGACACCGTATGCACCACTCGTGACATTCTACGCAAAACGCGATCGGAGAATTGCTAAGGCGGTGGCAAAGATCGTGAAGGAGAACCCTGGCCGGCGCATCGCTGTCGTCTTAGGTGCCGATCATCGAGCGGCTGTAATCGATGAACTGGCGCGCTCGAACTCCGCAAACCTGCTTATGATCCCTGTTCGGTGAAGAGTCAGCAATGGGGTCGT